>NZ_LTAZ01000001.1 GCF_001593955.1 Halalkalicoccus paucihalophilus
AGTCGGGTTCGTTTTTGTCCTCGCTGATGAGGCGAACGACCTCTTCGGTGAGTCCTTTTTCGGAGCGGAAGGCGGATCGCTCCTCGTTTTTGTGGTCGAAGCGCTCCTGGTTTTTCGTGAGTTCTTCTGAGCTCATTGGTTGATATGGTAGGTTGGTCGTATACGATTCAGGCCGTCTGGTAGACGTCCTCTCGGACCCAGTCGTAGCCCTTGTCCTCGAGCTTCTCGGCCAGCGAGGCGTCGCCGCTCTTTGCGATCTGGCCGTCGAGCATCACGTGGACGTGATCGGGCTCGACGTAGTCGAGGATACGCTGGTAGTGCGTGATCTGGAGGATCCCGGTGCCCTGTTCGTCGCGCAGCGCGTTGATCCCCTTCGAGACGTCCTGCAGGCGGTCGATGTCGAGCCCGGAGTCGATCTCGTCGAGCACGGCGATCGAGGGCTCGAGCAGTGCGGCCTGTAGCACCTCGTTCTGTTTCTTCTCCCCGCCCGAGAAGCCCGCGTTGAGATAGCGTCGGGCGAACTTCTCGTCCATATCGAGCATCTCCATCTTCTCGGAGAGGAGCTGCTGGAACTCCGCGACACCGATCTCGCCGTCGTCGGCCGGACCTTCCATCGGGCTGGTGTCGAAGCCGGTGTCCTCGGACTCGGTTCGCTCTGGTTCCTCGCCCTCTTCGTCCTCGAAGAGCTCCTCGCGCCCCTCGAACTTGGCGTTGACCGCCGTCCGGAGGAAGTTCGACATCGTGACCCCTTCGATCTCGGCGGGGTACTGGAAGCCGAGGAACACGCCGAGTGCGGCGCGCTCGTTGGGTTCGAGATCGAGCAGGTTCCACGTGCGTTTGTCCTCGGGGATCTCGAAGTCCTCGCCGAAGTCACCCTCTTCGAGGTGGATCAGCACCTCCCCCTCGGTCACGTCGTAGGCCGGGTGGCCCGCGATGACCTTCGCGGTGGTGGACTTCCCGCTGCCGTTCGGCCCCATCAGCGCGTGGATCTCCCCGGAGTTGACCTCGAGGTCCACCCCGTTGAGGATCTTCTCTACCTCGTCGTCGCCCGCTACTTCCGCGTGTAGGTTTTTGAGTTCAAGTGTTGCCATGGTGGCTCCTCAATCGGCTAGACGAAGGGTCGTGGCGTCCATAATGGTTTCGTCTTCTCGCGAATCGGTTTTTCCGGAACGGAAACTTTCCTTTGCTAGCTCGTAACGCGGACGCTACACGAAACTTCCCAGTCCGGTCTGTTGCTGACCCGATTTCACCTCGTCCCACGAGATGTCGAGCGCTTCGAGCACGCGCGAGATCGGCCCTTTGAGCGTTTTCTCGAGCATCTTCTCCCAGTCTACTTCGAACTCCTCGGGGATCTGGTCGGGGTACTCGTAACAGATCACGTCGGGGTCACGCTTGAACTCGCCGTAGAGACGGTTTCGTTGCGGGTCGAACCCTTTTTCGTCCTCCATTCGCCGGAAGAACTTCGGGTGGACCTTCTTGAGGTAGAGGCGTTTGGGCTTGCTTCCGCGCGTGAAGTTCGTCCCCAGCAGTTCGTTCGCGTACTTCGCACCCCGGACCTGTGCGGTGTCGGTGTCGTAGGCGTCGAGGCGCTTTCCGATCCCGCCGGGGATCGCGATCCGGTCGAGGTCGACCTCCCCCGTCTGGAACTCCGTGATCACCTCGTGGACGTACGACTCGACCTCCTCTAGGTCCTCCCCCATGACGATCATCTCGATGACGTCCTTCTGGACCTCCTTCGTGATGGGCGCGATGTCCGAACGCTTGTACTCGAAGCCCGTGATGTCGATGTCGTCGACGTCCTTGCCCTCCTTCCAGATGATGTGACCGGCATACCGTTTCTTGCGACCCGCTTGAAAGAAGCGTCTGTACAGTTTCTCGAACTCGATCTGGAAACGATGGTCATCGGCGTCGAGGACCTCGCTCGCAAAGTCGTCGTACGAGTCGTTGATGTGGTCCTCGATCCCGAAGGACTGCTCGATGGCGCTCTGTTTGTCTACGTCGCCCCCGAGTTCGAGCATGATGCTGTCGGTGTCGCCGTAGGTGACCTGATAACCCATCTCGTTCGCCGACTCCTCGGTGAACTCGATGACCTCCCGCCCCGTCGCCGTGACCGCCCCTGCGACGTCCTTGTCGTAGAGTCTGAACCGTTCCCAGCCGAGCACCCCGTACAACGAGTTCATGATGACTTTCACCGCGCCCTGCTGGCGGTCGAACCGTTCGTACTCGCCGCTTCCCGGCGCGTGTTCGGCCCGCCGGGACTTCTTGCGGTCGCGCTCGGTCAGCAGTTCGTCGACCATCTCCCGGATGATCCCGTCGGGTTCGCGTTTGAACTTCATCCCGTTGGGCGCGCGATAGGTCGCGCCCTCGTAGTCGGGGCCGGCCTTCGTCTCGGGCGAGGCGTTGATCGTCACCATGCACATCGGGTACAACGATTTGAGGTCGAGGACGGTAACGTTCTCCTTCACTCCCGTGATGGGGTCGAAAACGGCCCCGCCCTCGTAGTCCTCGCTCTCGACTCTGCCCTTCGAGGGCAGGGCGAAGTCACCGTGGACCTTGTGTAGGACGTACATGTCGACGGTATCCCCCGGTGTGGGAGCGTCCTCCAGTTTACAGCCGACGAACGTGCGCACCTCGTCCCAGAAGGGGATGATCCCCTGGCGCGCGTCGATCTCGACACAGAGTTCGACGTCGCGAACGTTGTACTCGAGCAGGCGTTCCGGGTTTTGCTCCCAGAGGTCACCGATATCGCCGGAATAGCGCTCCTTGCCGACCCCGAGTTCGGTTTCGGCCACCGCGTCCAATCGATACGAATCGAGTTCGGAGAACTGCGTGCGTTTGTACGCATAGAGCAGGTCGAAGACGACCCGTCCCTTGATGTTCGGTCCCTGCCAGTCAGAACGCCAGACCTCGTTCACTCTGGAAAGGCGCTCCATCGAGAGGTCGAACTCGGTCGCGGGATCGAGACGATCCAGCCGGTCGATCAGGTATGGCGCGTCGAAGTCGTCGACGTTCCAGCCCGTCAGCACGTCGGGGTCGGTCTCTGTGAGGTAGGTGAGATACGAATCGAGCATCGCCTCCTCGCTCTCGAAGGCGCGGATGTCGATCTCGACGTCCTCGCTGATCGGGGCGTACTCCGGTAGCTCCTCGGGGGCGGTTCCGTCGCCGGCAGGGGCGACGTACAGCCAGCCGATGTACTCGTCGCGCCGGGAGTCGTGGCTGGTCAGACAGACGATCGGCTCCTCGCCGTCCTCGGGGAATCCCGAGCGGTCGTCGACTTCGAGGTCGAAGTTGTGGACACGGAGGTCGGCTTCTGCCTCAACGGGTTCGATCTCCTCGTGGTGCACTCGAATCGAGCCGTCGTCGTCGCGCCGGTCCGGAACCCGAATCCCGCTGTTGATCCCCTTGTCGATCAGCAGGCGGTTTGGAAAGAGGATGTCGGCCTCGTAGTGGTCGAACCGATCACGCATGTTCCCGACGTCACGTGGGGTTTGCCCGAAGATCTTCGTGAGTTCCTCGCCCCGGATCGACTCGTAGCCCTCCTCGGAGCCGGTGATACGGCTGTCGCTCAGGTCCTCGTCGGTCAGCGTGGCAGTCGGCGCGTAGAAGTAGGGGCGAAACTCGTAGGCCCGGACGTGGTGGACCTCGCCCACCTCGTCCCGGCCGAAGACGTGCATGACGGGCCGTTCCCCGTCCGGGCCCTCCTCGATAGTGTAGTTGACCTGCGTGACCCCGAGGTCGATCGTCCCCTCGACGGGCGGAAACCGCCGCTCGTCGACGTCGACGACCTCGCCCGTCTCCGTACCGCCGTTGCCGGCGACGGCGCGCGCCTCCGCGGCCGGACGCTCGTCGTCGGCGTCCGCGTACGCGGAGAGTCCCGATTGCTCCATATAGCCGCTCGTTGGTCGTGGGAGGCTAAAACACCGGTGGTTCGCCGAGGAAAGCGAGGCGCACTAAGGAGTGAAGCGGAGCGAAACGACCGAGGTTCGACGAGCGAAACCGCGGAACGACTCGTTGTGACCGGGGTTCGACGGGGACCCTACGAGCCGTGACGAATCAGCCGACGGATCGCGGCGAGACGCCACAAGTAGCCGTTCGTCCGGCCGAGATGCGGATCCCGTGACTTCGAACGGGCCCACGGCCGGGCAACAAGACATATATCGTGTTAACACATAACAGAAGGTGGTGACGACGATGTCAAGCGCCGATCACGAGCGAGAAGACGGCACCGACGAGGAACTGGAACTCGACGCGGTCGAGTCGGTCGAGACCTACGAGGCCAGCGGGGACATCGTGTTCTATGACGTTCGGAACCCGCTCGCGTGGGTCAAAACGAGCTATACGGTCTCGCTGCCGGATCAACTCTGATCCGACGCGCGAGCCGTGTCGAATCGCTTTTGCTCCCTCCGATCGACGTTCGAGTGTGTTGCCCGACGAGCGCTCGGAGCACGAACCCGCAGAGCCCGACCTCGGTCCCGACATCCCGAACGTCGAACCCCCGGATGGTGGCTTTTTCGGCCCCGAAGACGCCCCCAAAGAGCTCCTGAGCGCCTTCTGGAAGCTCGTCGTCCTGTTCAATGTCGGGCTCATCACCGCCAGTCTCGGCGTCCTCTTCGTCCTCTTCGAGGGACGACTCCGCCTCGGCGGCGGTCTGCTCGCGGTCGGCCTGCTCGCACTCGCTCGCGGGCTCTATAGTTACTGGAGGCTCGACCTCGACAAACTGGGCACCGACAGCGACTAATCCGCGAGGAAAGTAGTAGAGGACATGCAGACCGTCGAGGACGAGGCAGGCTCGCGATACCTCCTGATCAAACGCTCGGGCGAATCGAGTCTCGTGTGCGATCCCGAGACCGGCGAGGAGCGCTACGTCGAGAACGGGACACTGTCACCGGTCGAGGGGGCCTCCGCGCTCGAAACCGCCGCGAGCGAGATCGACGGCCCGATCCGAGCGTTCCTGCGTGGCGTTCACGACGAGCGAACCCTCGGCCTCCTGTTGGTTCTCGACTCCCGAGGGCCGCTTTCGGTGCGCGACCTCCTCTCGTTCGACGCACTCTGTGAGAGCGATTTTCACGGAACGATCGCGGAGCTTCGAGCGGCGGGGTTGGTAGAAGAGCGCGAGGTCGCGGGCGATCGGGGCTACGGCGTGACGGAGACCGCGAGCGAGGCGTTGTCCTCACTCCGCGGCGAGTAGCGCCTCGCCGCGTTCGACCGTCGAGTTGTTGCTTGTCGGGTCCTTTCGCACCGTCACGAGGTCGTCGGCCGCGCCCACGAGTTCCTCGTCGTGGCTCACGACCACGATCTGCTCGACGCCGAGCCGGCGCATCGACTCGACGAGGTCGACGAGCTTCGAGACGTGGCCCGAATCCAGAAAGACCGTCGGCTCGTCCAGAATGAGCGGCGGCATCGGTGCGGCCCCCTCGATGCCCTCCGCGAGCAGGCGGTAGATCGCACAGCGAAGCGAGAGGTTAAAGAGGGCGCGTTCGCCCCCCGAGAGCTGTTCGGGCGCGAGCGGCGAGCCGTCCTTCTGGTAGACGGTGAGTTCGTATTCGCCCGTGAGTTCGAGTTTCGCGTACGCGTCGTTCTGGTAGACCAGATCGAACGTCTCGTTGAGCATGCGTTCGAGCTGGTCGACGTTTCGCTGGCGGAGCTCCGTCCGAAGTCGGCCGTACATCGCCTGTAGCTGCTCGGCTTCCTCGTAGAGGGAATCGAGCGCCGCCACCCGCGCCGAGAGCACCTCCCGGCGTTCCCTGAGCGTGTCGAGCGAGTCGAGTTCGCTCTTTACGCCACCGATCCGGTCGCGCAGTCGGGCCTCCTCCTCGCCCAGCTCTTCGAGTTTCTCCTCGACCTTCTCGAGGTACGCCTCGGCCTCGCGCTCGTTCTCGCGGGCCCGCTCGATTCGCTCGGGGTCGTATTCGTCGGCCAACTCGTTCTTCCGGTCGCGTTTCTCCGCGAGACGCTCGCGTCGTTCATCGTTCAACTCGGCGAGCGCCTCGCGGCGTTCGCGAAGCGTCGAAAGCGTCTCACGGGCGTCCACGAGGTCCGAGAGCGTCTCGGAGAGTCTCTCGAGCCGGTCGATATCCGTTTCGAGTGCCGTTTTTCGCTTATCGAGGTCCGCGATCTCCTCTCGGGACTCCTCGGCCCGCTCTCGGGCCGCCTCGCGTTTCTCGTCGTGTTTCGCTGCTTCCGCGTCGAGGTCCTCGGCACGCGTCTCGAGGGTCCGTACGCGCTCGCGTTTCTCGTCGAGTCGTGTCTCGCGGTCCGAGAGCAGTTCCTCGAGCGTCCCGCGACGCTCTTGGTTCCGGTCGATCTCGGTTTCGGCCTCCGAGAGCGACTCCGCCCGGTCGATCCGTCCCTCGACTGTGTCGATCTCCGTACGGAGTTCCGACAGGTCGGCCTCCAGTTCGGAGACGCGCTCGCGGCGCTCCTCTAAGGCGTCGACGTGAGGGGACCCCTCGACGGGCTGGCCACACTCGGGGCACTTACCGGCTTCCTGAAGGCGTTCGGCCTCGGCGACGGCCCCGCGGGCGGTTTCGAGCGACGCCCGGAGCTCCGTCTCGCGTTCGCGCAAGGCCTCGCGTTTCTCGTGTAACTCGGCGAGCCAGCCGTCGGCCTCGCCGGGGTCGACGGGGGCGTCGGCGAACCGCTCGTGCAGGCTTTCGATCCCGTCTTCGAGGTCCGCGAGCGCCTCGCGGCGCTCCTTGAGATCCGACTCGCCGGATTCGATCCCGCGTTCGAGCGCCTCGGCCTCCTCGAGGGCCTCCTCGGCCCGCGAGCGACGGTCGTCTGCGGCCTCCGCGTTCGTCTTCGCGTCGCTTTTCGCCTGCTGGGCCGTGAGGCTCGCCTCGCGGATCGACTCGCGACACGCCTCCAGATCGGCCTCGAGCGCCTCGCGGCGCTCCTCGATGGCCGAGCGCTCGGCGCGTTCGATCTTCGAGTCCGCGAGCAGGTCGTCGCGGTCCCCCTCGAGGTCGTCGATCCTCCCTCTGGTCTCCGTGAGGTCGCCCTTGAGTTCCTCGCGGGCGGCCTCCGTCCCGGCGATCGTCTCTCTGAGTTCCTCGATGTCGGCTTCGAGGCCGGCGATCTCCTCGCGGATCCCCTCGTGGGACTCGAGGATCTCGCGGGCCTCCTCGCGGGTTCGCTCCGCGTTCCGTCGGTTCTCCTCGAAGCGTTCGATATCGTCTTCGAGTTCGTTGAGCTTCGTTTCGAGCTCGTTCAGTAGCGCCGGCAGGTCTTTCTCCTCCTTCTCGGCGATCTGGGACTCGACCTCTCGGAGGCTACCCTGGACGTCTGCGCGGACGTCGTTGACTCCCAATCGAGCCTCGCTGACCCGCTCGCGGTACTCCTCGAGCTTTCCGAGTTGAAGGAGGTCGTCGATCATGTCCTGGCGCTCGCCCGGCGTGGCGTGGATCAGCTTGTTGACCTCGCCCTGACGGACGTACGCGCAGTTGACGAAGGCATCGCTGTCCATCCGCAGCATGGTCTCGACGTAGCGCTCGACGTCGCGTGCGCCCTCGACGTTTCCGTCGGGGGTTTCGAGGACGCAGGTCGCGGTCTGGGCGCGCTCGCCCGACAGCCGGATCCGCCGCTCGACGTGGTACGAACCCTCGGCATGGGTGAACCAGAGTTCGATCTCGCATTCCTCTTCGCCGTTGGTGATCACGTCCTCGAGGGTACCGTCGAGGGCCGAGGAGCCATAGAGCGCGAAGAAACACGCCTCCAAAAGCGAGGACTTCCCGCTGCCGTTGAGCCCGTGGATCACGGTCACACCCCGTTCGAGTAGGAGGTCGGTATCGCGATACGGCTTGAAGTTCTTCAATCGAACCCGCTCGATCCTCACAGGTACTCCTCCATCGAGGACTGGTCCTGACTCTCGGCGCTCGCCCCGTTGGGTCGGTCGGTCGATTCCGTGGGACCGACCGCGTTTCGCTCGTCCGTACCGACCCCGTCGGCCTCACTGGACACATCGGACCCGGACTCGAAGTGAGCGGGTTCCTCCGCCGTTTCCGTCCCTTCAGCTGCCGACTCGGATTCGACCGCCTCGGCCGTTTCGAACGCCTCGGGTTCCTCCTCGATCAGCGACCGAACCCGCTCCTCGACCGCCCCGCGGACGTTGGAATCGGCGATCTTGCTCGCACGCACCGTTTCGTCGATCTCGCTCGCAGCGCCCGACAGCCCCATCTCGTTCAACCGAGCGCGGACTGCCGTATCGGGATCCGAAAACGAGACGTCGAAGCTCGCACTCTCCTCAACCTCGCGTTTGTCGTTGACCCGCGCGATGAGCGCACCCCGCTCGCGGGCGAACGACTCCACCTCGGCGGGCGTGACCGTCCCGCCCTCGCCCTCGACGGTGACGATCACGACACAGTCGGCGAGGTCGTACTGGCCGACCCGTTCGAGTACTCGTTCAGTTCCCTCGCCCTCGGCGAGTTCGGCGTCGACGAAGACGAACTCCCGGGTGTCGAGCCCCCGACGGGAGATGTGGGCCTCGCCCTCGGCGAAGTCCACGAGGTTGTAGCCCCGGTCGTCGCGTTCGGCCGCGCTCGCGCGCTCGGTCGAGCCACAGTAGGTCACCCAGGTCCCCCCGAGTTCGGCCCGATCGGGCTGGTGGTTGTCGCCGAGCAACATCGCGTCGAACTCGACGGAGGCCGAATCGAGCAGTTCCTCGGTGTCCCAATCGGCGTACGGAAAGGGCTCGAACAGCCCGTGGGCGACCAGCGCCGTGTGTTCCGTCTCGGGTGGAGCGAAGTCGTACTCCAGTCGGTCGCGCTGGGAAACCGGCACGTGATCGAGCCCGTAGAAGGTGGTCCCGCCGATCTCGATCCCGTCGCTGTCGAGGCGGGTCGCAAGCCCCATGCGCGAGAACAGATCGAGCCACTGGCCCTCGCGGGTCCCCTCGTGGTTGCCGACGATCGCGAGGAAGGGCACGTCCGCGGCGTCGAGATCCCGGAGGACGTCGAGGGTGCCGAGCAGGTCCTGAATATCGGGTCGTCGATCGTGAAAGAGGTCCCCGGCGTGGACGAGGGCGTCGACGTCTTCCTCCATGGCGTCGGCGGCGACCCGTTGGAAGGCGGCGAGGAAGTCGGACCGGCGCTCGGCCGAATGATACTGGCGATAGCCGATGTGGGTATCGCCGGTGTGAATCACCCGTGTCATACCCCGTGGTTCGCGCGGGAGCCGTATAAGGGACGTGGGGTCAGCGCGACTCGATCGCGAGCGTGTACAGGCGTTTCCGGGCGTCCGAAAACGAGAAGCGCGAGTCGACGACGTCCTCCTCTTCGAGCCGGTTCAGCGCGTAGCGAACGGTTCGCGGTGGCAGGAGCGTCTCCTCTGCGAGCTGGCTCTGGGTGAGCGTCTCGTTGTACTCAAGCACCTTCGCGACCAGTTTCGCGCTCGGCGGCAGCTCCCGAACTGCGTCCCACCCCGTTTCCTCCCGCTCGGCCGTTATTGCCTCTGACGTGCTCATCTCGTCTCTCCCTATCGGATACAACGTAATAATATTTCCTCTTTTGTAATATTACCTGTGGGAATTTTACAGGGGTTGAACTGACCCGAAACCTCTTATGAGTTAGCGCCCTAAATACCGCCAATGACCGATACCGTAGAGGACGTCGACCTTCCCTACGAGGAGGGTACTTCACAACAGGAGAAGATCGAATCCCTCCGCGACCGACTCGACATCCTCGAGGATCAAAACGAGGAGATGCGCGACAAGCTGCTGGACGCGAACGCCGAGAACAACAAGTACCAGCAGAAACTCGAGCGCCTGACCCACGAGAACAAGAAGCTCAAGCAGTCCCCGCTGTTCGTCGCCACGGTCCAAGAACTCACCGACGAGGGCGTCATCATCAAACAGCACGGCAACAACCAGGAGGCCCTGACCGAGGTCACCGAGGAGATGCGCACCGAACTCGAACCGGATAGTAGGGTGGCGGTCAACAACTCCCTGTCGATCGTCAAGCAACTAGAGGGCGAAACCGACGTACGCGCCCGCGTCATGCAGGTCGAGGAGAGCCCCGACGTCTCGTATACCGACATCGGCGGCCTCGACGAGCAGATGAACGAGGTGCGAGAGACCGTCGAGATGCCCCTTCTCAAACCCGAGATGTTCGAGGAGGTCGGGATCGAACCCCCGAGCGGCGTGCTCCTGTATGGACCGCCGGGCACGGGGAAAACGATGCTCGCGAAGGCCGTCGCCAGCGAGACCGACGCGACCTTCATCAAGATGGCCGGTTCGGAGTTGGTCCACAAGTTCATCGGCGAGGGTGCGAAACTCGTCCGTGACCTCTTCGAGGTCGCCCGCGCCCACGAACCCGCCGTGCTGTTCATCGACGAGATCGACGCCATCGCCTCCAAGCGAACGGACTCGAAGACCTCGGGCGACGCGGAAGTCCAGCGCACGATGATGCAACTGCTCAGCGAGATGGACGGCTTCGAGGACCGCGGGGAGGTCCGCATCATCGCGGCGACCAACCGCTTCGACATGCTCGATCGGGCCATCCTCCGACCCGGCCGGTTCGACCGCCTCATCGAGGTCCCCAAACCCGACGAGGAGGGACGGAAACTCATCTTCGAGATCCACACGCGCAACATGAACGTCGCAGACGACGTCGACTTCGGGAAACTGGCCGACGAAGTGATCGAGGCCAGCGGCGCGGACATCAAGGCGATCTGTACCGAGGCAGGGATGTTCGCCATCCGTGACGACCGCACCGAAGTCTGCATGGATGACTTCGAGGAGGCGTGGGCGAAGATCCAGGCCGAAGAGGAGGACGACGAGATCTCGAAGACGTTCGCCTGACCGCTACCACAACAGCTACCATTCTACACGCGGTAGTCGATTCAGACAGCGACATGTTCAATCGAGTGCGCGAGGACGTGCGGACGGCGAAAGCGAAGGATCCGGCAGCGAAGGGAACCCTCGAGGTTCTGCTGGCATATCCGGGGCTGCACGCGATCTGGATGTATCGGATCGCCCACGCACTCTGGTCGGCGGGGTTTCGACTCCCCGGGCGGCTGCTCTCGCATTACGCCCGCTTTCTCACCGGCGTCGAGATCCATCCCGGCGCGGAGATCGGGCGGCGCTTCTTCATCGATCACGGCATGGGCGTCGTGATCGGTGAGACGGCCGAGATCGGCGACGACGTAATGCTCTATCACGGCGTGACCCTCGGCGGGGACTCGCTGGCGGACGAGAAACGTCATCCCACGCTCGAAGACGGCGTCACCGTCGGAGCCGGTTCCACCCTTTTGGGTCCGATCGTGCTGGGCGAGGGCGCGAGCGTCGGCGCCGGGTCGGTCGTTCTGGATTCGGTGCCCGGAAACTGCACGGTCGTGGGCAATCCCGCGAAACTCGCCGGGGACTGTGCCGAGGACGACTCGGTGACGCTCGGGACGCCGAACTAAAACCCCGCAAAGATCGCATACGGAACTAAAAATAGCAGGACGGTCAGTACAAGCAGGAGTAGTCCGTAGCCCGCGAGCGTGCCGGCGGCGGTCCGAAATGCGGGATGGGAAAACTGCGATCGATTCATACGACCCGGTCGAACGGGGCGGGCTAAAAGCTACCGGACGATGTCGCCGACGCGCCGTGGCTCGCCGGTGAGTTCGGGGTTGCGCTCGATGATCTGCAGGATCTCGTGGTCGGTGACGTCCCAGTAGCGTTTCTCGGTGGCCTCCTCGATCAGTTCGCGTTCGAGGCGGAACTCCGTTCCCTCGTAGACGGCGTCGACGCCCTCGTCGTCAATGGAGATCGTCGTCATACCTGGGAGGAAGCCGCCGAGACCCATGATCCTGTCGTCTGACGGTCGTCGGACGACCACAGGAGGTTTAAGGGGGCCGACCGCCGAAAGGAAGGCGTGTCAGTCCGACCGGACCCGCTCTCGACGCTCTCGATCCCCGACGACACCGTCGTGGAGGAACACGACCTCGTGACCGACGGCGACGTGCTCATCGGCGCCCAGAGCACCGTCGAGTTCGGTATCAGGGGCCGGAACGTCGTCGCCGGCGAGCGCGTTCGCTTCGGCGGCCACATCGAGGCGGGAGGCGACTGTCGACTGGATACGTGGTGTTCTGTGGGCGATAACGTTCTCGTCGGCGAGGACGCGTACCTCGGCGAGCGCATCGAGATCGACGGCCAGCTGGTCGTCGGCGGGGATCTCGACATCGGCGACGACGTCCAGATCGCGGAAGGGTTCGAGGCCAGCGGCTGGATCGTCATCCGCAACCCGATGCCGACGGTCGTGTTCCTCTTCATGTACCTCACCCACCTCCTGCGAATGGGCGAGGACGACGCCGCGGAGGAACTCGTCGACGAACTGTTCGACGAGGATGGTGGGGCGGAGCCGCTGACGATCCCGAAGGGTGCAACCGTCTCGGACGACGCCTGGCGGGTCTCGACGCCGGCCAAGATCGGACGGGACTGCCGGCTCCACGGCAACGTGCGGGCGGAATCGATCACGGTGGGCGAGGCCACCGAGATATTCGGGAGCCTCCGGGCACGCGACGACATCGAGATCGCACCGGGTGCGGTCGTCCACGGGGACGTCACCACCCGGAGCGGGACCGTCACCGTCGCGGACGATGCGCGGGTGTGGGGAAACATCTCGTGTGAACACCTCGATCTGGCGCGAGACGGGGTCGTCGACGGGACGATCCGCGCGCGTGGCGAGGTGAACACGGGCCTCTCTACCGATCCCGACGGCTCGCCGCAGTAACCCGATTGACGATAATGATGTTTGCCGAGTGATTTAAGTGAAGTGTTGTCGTGGGTATAGATACCAATGCCTATCGATTCGACGTTCGAGGAGAACCGCGAGAAGGTAGACACCCATCAAGGCCACGACGTGTGGGGACCGGTCGAGGAACCCGAGCAACTGGGAATCCACGGCACCCACGTCGCCGTCGACTTCGACATCTGTCTGGCCGACGGCGCGTGTCTGGAGGACTGTCCAGTCGACGTCTTCGAGTGGGTCGATACCCCTGGTCATCCGGAAAGCGAGATCAAGGCCGACCCCGCCAACGAGGCCCAGTGTATCGACTGTATGCTGTGTGTCGACGTCTGTCCGGTCGACGCCATCGACGTCGACGCCGGACGGGCGGGTCGAACCTGAAATCACAGGAGGAAAATCAGAATGTATACAGTCACGCTAACGAAGGGTGTACCGGATTTCAGCGAGGGTGCGGTGTCGTTCGACGAGGACGGACACTTAGAACGGGGCAAGACCCCGACGGTTATGAACCCGAACGACAGGTTCGCACTGGAGGCGGCCCTCCAGACGAAGGTCAGACACGGCGGCACCGCCGCGGTGATGAGCATGGGCCCGCCGGGCTACGGCGAAGTCCTTCAAGAAGCGATGTCCTCGGTGTACGCCGACGAACTGTTCTTGCTCTCGGACCGCGAGATGGCCGCCGCCGATACGTGGGCGACATCGATCACCCTCGCGACGGGGATCGAGAGGATCGCCGAGACGAGAGAACAGCCTGATCTCGTGTTCGCGGGGTTCAAGACTGCCGACGGCGAGACGGGCCACACCGGTCCGCAGACCTGCTGGTGTCTCGATTGGCCGATCCTCACCCATGTCATCGCGCTCGATATAGACGAAACCGAGCGAACGATCAGGGTAAAGCGACTCGTCGAGGGCGACATCGAAGAGATCGAGACGGTGGAAGCGCCCCTACCCGCGATGATCGTCACCGACCCCGAGTTCGAGCCCACCTACCGGAAAGCCGAGCATCGCCTCACGTTCAAGGACCTGCGTGAGGAGACGACGGAACGCGCCGAGTCCTACGAGGAGCACCTCACGACGTGGGACCACGCCGAGTTGAACCTCGATCCCGACTACATCGGGCTCGACGGCTCGCCGACGATCGTTTCCGGTGTCGACCCGATCCCGAAAGCACCCTCTGAGCGCGAGGCGACAGTTGTCGACCCTGGCGACGAGGCCGGGATGGAATCGGTGCTCGACGAACTGCTTCCGTATACTAACCGCGCCGCCGCGGGGGGTGACTGAGAATGGTCGAGATGGATCCGCGTGACTACGAGATCGCGGAGCTCGGACCCAAGCTCAGAGAGGTCAAGGACCTCGATGAACTGGAGGAGATGCTCGAACTCGAGGAGGGCGGGCCGAACCGCGAGGACGTCAAGACCCTGCTCGTCAGCCGGATCGAGAAGCTCGAAGCGGAGGACGAGGAGGAGGCCCCCGGCGAGGTCGACCCGAGCGAACTCACCGTCGCCGAACTTGGCAACGTCGTGCGGAAGATCGAGGAGGTCGACGAACTCGAAGTCCTGCTGGAGGAAGAAAAGAAGGGACAGGACCGAAAGACCGCGAAGCGGCTGATCGAGAGCCAACTCGAGTCGGTTCAGGGCAGCGAGGAGGGCGAAGCTACGGAGCAGCTCCCGCCCGAGGAGAAGTACCCCGAACTCGACCACCCGACGGCCGACAAGCAGTACGTGAAGGCGCTTTCGGGCGGCGTCTACCGGGACATGTGGGTCTACTGTGAGACCCAGCGGGGCGAGTTGATCGACGTTTCGAAGGAGATGCTCGGGAAGGCCCGCGAGCTGATGGACGGCTACAACGATTCCTACGACGCGGAGGAACGGGTCGTCGCGGTCGTGATCGGCGATTCGATCGAGGAGGTCGCAGAGGAGACGATCGCCTACGGTGCCGACGTGGCGATCTACACCGAAGACCCCCGGTTGGAGCGGTTCTACCACAAGCCCTACACCGAGGCCTTCTGTGAGATGGCCCGGGCCGGGTCGGGAAGCGAGTGGGATCGCTCGGAGGCCGACACGGACTGGAAGACGATCGATGGGGAGGTCTACGACGAGCCCCGGTACGTCCTCTTTCCGGCGACGAACAACGGCCGGGACCTCTCGGCGCAGGTCCAGGCCGAACTCGACAGCGGGCTGGCGAGCGATTGTTCGGGCCTCTACATCGAGGAGACGGTCATCTCAAACCCCGCCAAAACCGGCGAAGCAGGCGACAAAAAGGAGTTCGAGCGTGTGCTCCACATGAAACGCCCCGACTTCTCGGGGTTCGAGTACTCGACCATCCTCTGTCTCGACGCTCCTGGGAGAGAGTTCCACCCGCAGGGCGCGTCGGTGATACCCGGTAGCTTCGACCTCCCCGATCCCGACCCCGAGCGCGAGGGGGAGGTGGTCGAGTTCGAGACGACCCTCGACGAGGAGTGGTTCCGCGTTACCATCGAGGACCACGACCGCCTCGAAGGTGGCGTGGACCTCACGGGTCGGGAAGTCATCGTCGCGCTCGGGCGCGGGATCGGTGACGACCCGACCAAAGGAATGGAACTCGGCCTCGATCTGGTCGACGCCTTCGGGGACGCCGACCTCGGGATCAGCCGCGGGATCGTGACCTCCTCGTACCAGTTCGAGGGCCACGTCGAGCGCTACGCGAAGGAGGAACGCCAGATCGGCGAGACGGGCCAGGTCGTCGCGCCCGACCTCTACATCGCCGCCGGGATCAGCGGCGCTATCCAGCATAAAGTGGGTATGGACGGATCGGAAACGATCGTCTCGATCAACACCGACTCCGAGGCGGACATCCGCGACTTCTCGGACTACTTCATCGAGGGCGACCTCTTCGAGGTTCTTCCGAAGCTGACCGAGGCGATCGAGCGCGGCGAACCGGTTCCGATGGCCGCCGACGGACGGGGGGACGAGTAGATGGCCGCGAACACCGACCCCGAGGAAAAGACCGCCGACGCGCCCGCGGAGGCGATCGACCGGGGCGAGGTCGCGAGCGTCGCCGACGGCGACGACTACGAACACTACGAGGCCGTCGTCGTCGGCTGCGGCCCGGGCGGGGCGGCCGCGGCGGCGACGCTCGCACGGAACGGTGTCGAGACGCTCGTGCTCGAACGCGGGGTCGACGCTGGCTCGAAGAACGTCTCCGGAGGGTTACTCTACGCCGAGGAGTCGGCACCCTACACGATCGACGACCTCTTCCCCGAGTTTCGCGAGGCGACAGCTGAACGTCCCATTACCGACTACTACCTGCACAACGTCGCCGGCAACAGGGTAAAGACGTTCGACATCACCGATCTGCACGAACACGACACCGAGTGGTCCGACGCCGTCCTTCGCCGCCGGATGGACTCGTGGCTCGCAGAACGGGTCCACGAGATGACGCGGGAGACCGGCGGCGGCCTGCTGACCGAGGTCCGGGTGAACGGACTCCTGCGGGACGGGGGTGAGATCGTCGGCGTCACCTGTGACGAACTCGACCCCATCACCGCCGACCTGATCGTCGCCGCCGACGGCGTGAACAGCGAACTCGCCCGTGATGCCGGGCTGATGGACTGGGAGCGCCCTGAAGAATGGTTCCAGGGCGTAAAGGCGGTCGTCGACCTCCCCGATGTGGACGACCGCTTCGACATCAGCGAGGACGAAGGCGAAGCCCACCTCTTCTCGGGCGACCTCTTCTCGGACGTTCGGGGCGGGGGCTTCCTCTACACCAACGAGGAGTCGCTGTCGATCGGGACGGTCTTTCACCTCGACTCGCTGGTGGCCGAGGAGGCCGAACCCCACGAACTGCTCGACGCCCTGTTGACCCACCCGCTGCTGGGCGAGTGGCTCGACGGCGAGTACCACGAGCGCGAGTACAGCGCGAAACTGGTTCCGGACTCGAAGAAGGTCGCGCTCCGGGAGCCCCACGCGGGGCGGCTCGTGCTCGTGGGCGACGCGGGCGGGCAGATGCAGGCCCAGGGCCCGATCATCAAGGGGATGAACCACGCGGTGACCGCGGGAGCGCTCGCCGCGGAAGCGTTCGTCGAGGCGCGCTCGCGGGGTGATTCCACCCTCGCCGGCGAGCGCTACGCCAAGCGCCTGCGCGACGAGGGCGTGATGGCGAAACTCCGACCGCGGCGCTACGAGGCCGCGAGCGTCCTCGGCGAGCGCTCCCCGGTCGCGAACCTCACCGACAGGGTGGTCGACTCCCGAGCGGGCCGGACGGTACTTCGCGCGCTCTCGCGGGCGAACGGACTCGAACGGCTCTACGGCTCGCCGTATCTCTCGATGATGGTGCCCGATACCGCGACGCCCTACGTGACGCTTCCGGCCGTCATCGCCGAGGAGCTCGGCGAGCCGGTCGAGGGCGAGAACGACATCGAGCCGCCGAGCCTCGCCGATCGGATCGGCGAGCTCACCTACGACACCGACGTGGGCAACCCACACATCGAGCTGCTCGATTCGTCGGTCGAGGCGAGCGGGGCGGCGGTGACGGCCTGTCCGGTCAGCGCCCGCGACTTTGGGGGAGGCTGCTACCGCGAGGAGGTGGTCAAAACCAACGGGGACGAGGAGCGACTGGTCAGCCTCGACACTCAGCCCTGCGTCGAGTGTGGCACCTGCGCGATCGTCGCGGACACCCGCTGGGAGCACCCGCGCGGCGGGAAGGGCGTCGAGTTCCGCGAGGGATGAGCGCAGAGGGTGAGGACCGCGACGCCCGGATCGAGGCGCTCGGGGACCGCGCCCGCGAGGAGCGCGAGCGGTTCGACCCGCCTTCGGACCCGGACGAGCGGGCACTTTCGTACCTCCGGGAGGGGCTGTGGCCCGTACTGGCGGTCTACATCGAAGCGCGCTCTTCCGGCGAGCGCCTCTCGCGGGCGGAACACGCCGCGCTCGAGGACGCGCTCAACGAGTGGCTGGAGCTATACGCGCTGTGTTACGGCGTCGGGATCGATTCGGAGTTCTCGGTGCGGGAGACGGCCGAACTGTTCGTCGAGACGCACAACATCCGAGACACTGCACAGTTGCTCACGCACGTCCCGGCTCGTCGATAGATCGACGCAAGATTATTGATCCGTGGTGTGGTATCACAGATCATGAACGCCCAGACCGAGCCCGACCTCGACCACGGCGACCGCGAGCGCATCTACGCGTACCTGAAGGACCACGGCCCGACGGACTACGAGAGCGTCCAGGAGGCGACCTTCCCGCAGGACCCCGGCGGCTTTCGCCACCACGTCGCGATCCTGAAGCGAAACGGACTGGTAGAGGAGGCGCTGGGTGGCGGGCTGCAGGTCGTCCCCGAACTCGAGGGCGAGGAGGAGGAGTTCACCCGCGACGGGGTCGAGTTCCACGTCCGACCCGCCCGACAGGCCGATCTTTCGGGGATCCTCGGCGTGCTCCGACAGGTCGCCGAGAAGCGCACCTACATCGTCGCCGAGACGGTCGCCCAGGAACTCGACCACGAGCGCGAACTCCTCCGGCAGAACGACGTCGAGTCCCGCGTCTTCTTCGTCGCGACGGTCAACGACGAGGTCGTCGGCTGGACGCACCTCCAGTCGCCGGAGATCGAAAAGCTCTCACACACCGCGGAACTCACGACGGGCGTCCTCGAGGAGTATCGCGGCCACGGCCTCGGCGGCCACCTGCTCGAACGCGGTCTGGAATGGGCCGGTTCGCAGGGCTACGAGCGGGTCTATCAGAGCATCCCCTCGACGAACGAGGGAGCCGTCGAGTTCCTCGAGGATCACAACTGGGAGGTCGAGGCCGTCCGGGAGGGCCACTACAAGATCGACGGCGAGTACGTCGACGAGGTGATGATGGCGGTCTCGCTATAGCTCACCCAGCCCCATCGCCGAGAGCGCCTCGCGCTTGCCGGGGTGATCGTCCGGAAGTCCCGAGCGACCGGTCATGGTCTCGCGCAAGGTGTTCCCTTCGTACGTCTCGCGAACCAGCCCGCGTGCTCGCAGCTCGGGCACCACGAGGTCGACGAAATCACGCAGGCTGTTCGGCCTGATCACCTCCTTGACGTTGAACCCGTCGACGCCGATCTCGCGAAACCAGTACTCGAAAGTGTCGGCGATCTCCTCTGGAGTACCGACGACCACGGGCGAGGTCGTCCCGAGCCCGGCGAACTGCGCCATCTCCCGCACCGTCCACTCGCGATCGGGGTCGCTCTTCGTGAAGGCGTTCACGGCACCCTGAATCGCCTCGGTCTCGATATGTTCGAGCTTCCGGTCGGGGTCGAGTTCCGAGAGGTCCATATCCATGAACCCGCTGAGTAGCGCGAGGGTCGCCTCGACGTCGATGGTCTCTTTGTAGCTCTCGTGTTTGGCCTCGGCGATTTCCCGAGTTTCGCCGACGATCGGGACGATCCCCATGTAGAAGTCGAGCGAATCGGGGTCCCGACCGCACTCGGCGGCTCGCTCGCGCATGTCGGTCATGTACTTTGTGACTCCTTCCTCGGTGGGCTGGCTCGTGAAGACGGCCTCGGCGTTCCGCGCGGCGAACGCCCGGCCCCGCTCGGAGGAACCGGCCTGATAGATCACCGGTGTCCGCTGGGGCGAGGGTTCGCAACCGTGAGGGCCCGGCACGTCGAAATACTCGCCCTCGAAGCCGATCTCTCTCACTTTTTCGGGGTCGGTGTAGACGCCGGCCTCACGGTCCTTCACGACCGCGTCGTCGTCCCAACTGCCCTCCCAGAGGCGGTAACAGACCTGCATGAACTCCGCCGCGCGGTCGTAGCGCTCGTCGTGATCCATGCGCCCGTCGAGTCCGAGATTTCGGGCGGCACTTTCGAGGTACGAGGTGACGACGTTGAACGCGACCCGGCCGTCGGTGAGGTGATCGAGCGTCGAGAACTCGCGGGCGAGCTGGTAGGGGTGGGTGTAGGTCGTCGAGCGCGTGATGGCAAATCCGAGGTGGTCGGTCACCTCGGCCATCGCGGGGACCAGCGCTTGCGGGTGGTTCGAGGGCGTCTGGACCGCTCGCTCGATGGCCGTTTCACGATCCGCGTCGTAGACGTCGTAGATCCCCCGCACATCGGCGAAGAAGATCGCGTCGAACCCGCCGCGTTCCGCGGTGCGTGCGACCTCGGTCCAGTATTCTCTGTCCATATAGCGGTGGGATTGATCGCCCGGATACCGCCATGACCCGGCGCTGACGTGTTCGACCGAGTTCATCGTAAAGAGGTTGAGCCCCATTCGCTCCGCTGTCATACCGGGAAGTCGGACGCCCCAGCCAAAAGCCGCCTGATAGCGGCGAGGAAATCAGCATGGAGATATCGGGCGCTGTGAGACCCTTGCTGGGAAAACGGAGTGGATCGGCGCGGCGGAGCCGCGCCGGCTTTTCGGGGGAGATTTTTGCTCCGAGTGGGTCGCGAAGCGACCCCGAGGAGTAAAAAGGTCCCTCAGCAGGAACAATAATACTCGATTCCGCCGAACTCGGTGCGGATCACGTCGTAGGTCGGCCCCGGGTCGGAGGGGAAGTAGACGCCGGTTGCGAGATCGTCGCTCTCCTCGAAGGCGCCCGAAATCAGCGCGGTCCACTGCGCTTCGCTCATCACGTCGCCGAAGCTCTCGTCGGTCGCGAGCAGTTCGAGGTAGTCGGGTAGGTAGACCCAGCGCGCGTCCGTAACCTCGGTGGATTCGGATTCCACGCCCGTCGCCTGCGCGTAGGCGGCCATCGGGAGGTTCGCGCCGGCCACCACGGGAAGGCCGATCCACTTCCACGGGCGGGTATTGATGTCGAGCAAGACGTACTCCTTTCGTTCGCGGTCGTAGACGAACTCGGATTCGCTGATTCCGTAGTAACCCGTCTCCAAGAGCACTGAGAGGGCGCGTTCCTCGATCTCGGGGCGCTCGACGCGCTCGACAACACACGAGGTGCCGAACGCCCTCGGAAACCTGACTAGGGGGTTGCCGAGGAAGGTGAGGGGTTCGCCAGTCGGGGGAGCGTAGGAGGCGAGCGAGCAGTCCTCGCCCTCGGCGATCGGGACTTTCTCCTGGGCCATGATGCGGATATCGGCCTCGCGGGCCGTTTCAATTACGTCGGCGTACTCGTTTCCACTACCCACCTCGATGACGTTCGTCCCTACCGCCTCCTCGAACTCGCGCTTGCGCGCGGGCTTGATCACGAACGGGAACTCCAGCTCGTCGAGGACGTCCTCGGGGTCGAGAGGCGTGCCGAGCGCGTGAGCGGCGTCGGGCGACCCCTCGCCGATTCCCGCGATCCGGTAGGTCTCGGGATACGGGACGCCGAGGTCGTCGGCGATGCCGTAGAGCGACTCCTTATCGAGGACCCGGTCGACCACGCCCTTCTCGGCGAAGGGCAACCGGACGCCCTCGGGGGCGGCGTCGGCGAAGGCGTGGACCCACTCGTCCATGCAGCCGAAGGCGACCGGCTCACCCTCAACGGCCCGGGCGATCGCCTCCATGTCCTCGCAAAAGCCGTCAAGGTCGTCGAGCGGGTACGTCACTTCGCCGGCGACGGTCACCGCGTCGGACGAGGGGGCGACCCCGTCGCCGTTGCGGTCGACGGCGATCACGGGCACGTCGTGGGCGGCGAGCGCACGGGCGACGCCCAATCCCGTGATGTGAGCGTTACAGACGATCGCGGGCGGGCGATCGAACTCCCGTTCGTCTACCTGATCGAGGAGATCGTCGTGGTCGAGGAATCGAGTTGCCATACCGACGGATCGACCCGTCGGAGCAAAAACCGACCGATGGGACGACCGGCTCCGGCCGAGTGTACGGTGCAGAAGAGCATACAGATATATAAAATTCCCCGCGATTCGTTCACTTCGAGATGGCTGGTTCGAAGGAGGAGACGGTTGTGGGTGCGAAAGCGTTAACACCTAGCTTGGCAACTGATGGGTATGCCAACAGAGTTCGGGGCACTATCGCTCGCACCGCCGCTGGTCGCGATCGTACTGGCGATCGTCACCCGGCGGGCGCTGCTGTCGCTGTTCATCGGGGTGTGGTCGGGGGGGATCATCTACTCGGGGAGTCTGGGCATCGTCCAGACGTTCGATTGGATCGTGAGCGCGATCGGCGAAGACGTCTTTCACGCCCAGATCATCGTCTTCGTCTCGCTTTTGGGGGCGGGGATCGCGCTGATCTGGCGGATGGGCGGGTCGCTCGCGGTCGCGAACTACGCGACCAGCCGGCTCGATTCACACCGGAAGGTCGGGCTCGCGACGTGGATATTGGGGATGATCTGGTTCTTCGACGACTACGCCAACACCGCGATCGTCGGCTCCTCGATGAAGGACATCGCCGACGAGATGAACATGTCCCGCGAGAAACTCGCCTACCTGCTCGATTCGACGGCCGCACCGGTCGCGACCTTCGGCATCTCGAGTTGGGTCGCCTATCAGATCAGCATGATCCAGACGGGATACGACGCCGCGGGGATCAGCGACGTCGCGCCCTCCGCGTTTCTCACCTTTGTCCGAAGCATACCCTACAACCTCTACTGTCTGTTCGCGATCGTTATGGTCGGAATCATCGTTCTCATGCGCCGGGACTTCGGCGAGATGCTCGATGCGGAACACCGCGCCCAGAGCACGGGGAAGGTGAACCGCGACGGCGCACAGCCCCTCCAGAGCATGAAGGACGATCTGGGCGACGTGGAAACCGACTCGCCGATGGTTCGGTTCTTCACGATCCCGATCCTCGCGCTGGTGTCAGTCGTCGTCGTCGGCGTGGTCTGGAGCGGCTACTCGCCCGGGGCATCGGCCATTGACATGGCCGAGAGCGCGGACTTCATGGGCGCGCTCGTCTGGGGTTCCTTTGCGATGGCGGCGACCGCGCTCGTGCTCTCGCTGGTCTACGACATCCTCTCGCTCGACGAGGGGATGGAGACGGTGCTCGATGGGTTCGGTATCATGTTACACGCGATCGCCATCCTCGTGTTGGCGTGGTCGATCGGAGCGGTCGCCGGGGCGCTCGAAACCGGCGCGTACGTGACCGAGATCGCCGCGGGATTCATCACGCCGGCGCTGCTGCCGATCGTGATCCTCGTCGCGGGGGCCTTCATCTCGTTTTCGATCGGCACCTCGTGGGGGACGATGGCACTGGTCACCCCGGTGGCGATCCCGCTGGCGTGGGAGGTCTCGGGGGGCTCCTCGGAGATGCTCGCGGTCGCGACCGGCGCGGTCTTCTCGGGGGCGATTTTCGGCGATCACTGCTCGCCGATCTCCGATACCACCGTCCTCTCGTCGACGTTCGCCGGGGCGGACCACATCGACCACGTCCGCACGCAGATCTACTACGCGCTGACCGTCGCCGCCGTCGCGACGGTCGGCTACCTGCTCTACGGGCTGACCGGCCTGCCCCAGATCGTTCTGATTCCCGTCGGGATCGCGCTCCTCGTCGCGGTCGTCTACGCGCTCTCGGAACTCGACGCGCGCCGGAAGGGGCTTTCGGCGACGCCGTTCGTCCGGCGCGAGCGCGACTCGCCCGCCGACGACTGAGCGCCCACCGAAAGGCAGTTGCCCCGGTCGGCGATACCTGAACCATGCTCACGCTCGCGCTCGCCGGCAAACCGAACGCCGGGAAATCCACCTTCTACAGCGCCGCGACCCGCGCCGACGTCGACATGGCGAACTACCCCTTCACCACGATCGATCCCAACAGGGGAGTGAGCTACGTCCGTACGGAGTGTCCCTGTCTCGCCCGCGAGGAACGCTGTGGCAACGAACACTGCCGCGAGGGGAAGCGGTACGTCCCCGTCGAGTTGATCGACGTCGCCGGACTGGTCCCGGGCGCCCACGAGGGACGCGGGCTGGGCAACCAGTTCCTGGACGCGCTGACCGACGCCGACGCTATCATCACCGTCGTCGACGCCTCCGGGGGAACCAACGCCGAGGGCGAGCCCGTCGATATCGGTACGTACGATCCTGTCGAGGAGATCGACTTCGTCGAGGAGGAGATGGACCGCTGGCTCGCGGGGATCGTCGAGCGCAACTGGGAGGGCGTCGAGCGCCAGTCCCGATCGCCGGGCTTCGACATCGACGAGGCGATCACCGACGTGCTGACCGGGTTCGGGACGAGCGAGGCAGACGTCGCGATCGTTCTCA
Organism: Halalkalicoccus paucihalophilus; assembly: GCF_001593955.1. Lineage (GTDB taxonomy): Archaea > Halobacteriota > Halobacteria > Halobacteriales > Halalkalicoccaceae > Halalkalicoccus > Halalkalicoccus paucihalophilus. The sequence goes on from NZ_LTAZ01000001.1 coordinate 23,820, forward strand.
GAGAACTCGACTATCCCGAGAACCCACGGGAGTGGACCGACGAGGACAGGGAGGAGCTCGCCCGGCGGGTGCGCGCGCGGACCAAACCCATCCTCGTCGCCGCGAACAAGGCCGACATCGCACCCGCGGAGAACCTGGAGCGCCTGCGGGACGTGGGCGAGGAGGCGGGCCGTCACGTGGTCCCCACTACTGCGGAGGGTGAACTCGCCCTGCGGAAGGGTGCGGAGGCGGGACTGATCGAATACGATCCGGGTGACCCGGACTTCGAGGTCCTCGGCGATCTCAGCGGCGCCCAGCGGGGGAAACTGGATGAATTACGCGAGACGATGATCGAATACGGCGGGACAGGGGTGCAGAAGGCGCTCGACGGCGCGGTCTACGACCTGCTCGATCGCTTTACGGCCTACCCGGTCCAGAACGAGACGAAGTGGACCGATGGGCAGGGTAACGTGCTTCCCGACGCCTTCTTGCTCCCCGCGGGATCGACGCCGAAGGATCTGGCCTACGCGGTCCACTCGGACATCGGCGAGGGCTACCTCCACGCCGTCGACGCGCGCTCGGACCGCCGGATCGGGGAGGGTCACGAGCTCTCGGAGGGTGACGTGATCAAGATCGTCAGCACGGCGAACTGAGCGAGCAGAACCGTTAGTAGCGTTCGGTCGAAGGTCGGGTCATGAGCGAGGACGCAAGCGACGGGAGCAATGACGACGAAACGGGCGGCGGTCTCGGCGGCGTGCTCCTGATGATCGGGTTTCTGGATGTGCTGTTGTTCGGGGTCGCGCTGTACGCGTTCTCGCTTGGCGCGCCGATCGTGGGAGCAGGGATCCTCGCGCTGGCACTCCTGCTCACTGGGATCGATCTCCTCCTCTACCGGCGTGGCTCGTTCTAAGGGTATATCCCCGCCGACGCCGAGTATCCACCATGACCGACCGCGTGACGGTATCGCTCGACCCCGAGTCGCGTGCCGCCCTCGACACGCTGCTCGCCAAAACCGGCGAGGGCCAGAGCGCGGTGATGCGTCGCGCGCTGACGTTTTACGCCGCGAACCTCGAAGCCGCCGAGACGGACGTGAGCGCCGACCTCCAGCAGTACCACCGCCTGCTCTCGACGGGCGAACACGTCCTGCTGGACGTGGACTTCCTGCATTGCTTTCTCGATCACGTCTACCGCGAGGGCGAGCCCGACCCGGAGTTCCGGGCCGCCGCGGACCGGGTCGCGGACTTTCACGCCGCCGAGTACGCGGATCGGTTTTCCGATCTCGGCGAGATCCTCGAATGGCTCTCGCTGTGTGGCTTCCTGACCGTCCGCGGGGTCGAAAACGGGGCGTACCACGTCGTCTTCCCCTCCGAGCCGGCCAAGGAGTTCATGCTTCGGTTCCTCGTGCGCTCGACGGCAGACCTGCCCTTCGAGGTCGATATCGAGGACGGGGTCGCAAAGGCGCTGCTTACTCAAGGCGATTCGGACGGGTGAGCGATTCATACGCGTGATGAGGCGCGTATGAACCGATCTCAACAAGGTTGATACCGCAGGAAGGGTTCGTGAGTTCATAGCATGGGAGAGAACGCATGGCACTGATGGACCGGCTGAGAGCGATCGGGCCGGGGGCGATCGTCGCGGCGGCGTTCGTCGGCCCCGGCACCGTAACGACTGCGAGCGTCATCGGCGCGGAGTACGCCTACGTACTCGTCTGGACGATCGTCTTCTCGATCGTCGCGACGATCGTCCTCCAGGAGATGAGCGCCCGGCTGGGACTCGTCTCGCGGGCGGGGCTGGGCGAGGCGCTCAGAGGGGAGTTCGACAACCCCGCCGCGAAGACCGCGAGCGTCGTCCTCGTCGTGAGCGCGATCGGGATCGGCACCGCGGCCTTTCAAACGGGTAACATCGTCGGCGGCGCGGCCGGGCTGGCGACGATCACCGGGATCGGGGCGAACGTCTGGGGGCCGTTGATCGGGCTGGTCGCGGCCGGACTCCTCTGGACGGGAAACTACAAGCTGATCGAGCGGACCTTCGTCGCGCTGGTGATCGTCATGGGGCTGGCGTTCGTCGCGAACGCGATCATGGTCCGGCCCGACCTGGGTGCGCTGGGTCGCGGGTTCGTTCCCGTCGTCCCCGAGGGCTCGGCCTACCTGATCGCCGGGCTGATCGGTACCACGGTCGTGGGCTACAACCTCTTCTTGCACGCGAGCACGGTTCAAGAACGCTGGGACGGACCCGACGGCCTCACTGAGTGTCGAATCGACACGATCGCCTCGGTGATCTTCGGCGGCGCGATCACCCTTTCCATAGTCATTACCGCCGCCGCGGTCTTCCCCGCCGGCACCCAGATCGGCGACGTCGGCGAGATGGCCAACCAGCTCGAACCCGTCTTCGGCGGCTTTGCGCTCACCTTCTTCGCGATCGGCCTCTTCGCCGCTGGCTTTACGAGCGCCATGAGCGCGCCGCTTGCGGGCGCGTACGCCACCGCCGGGGCGCTCGGCTGGGACGTGAACCTGAAATCCACGCGATTTCGCGCGATCTGGCTGACTATTCTCGGGACCGGCACGGTCTTCTCGGGACTGGGCTACGATCCCGTGCAGGTGATCGTCTTCGCGCAGGTCGCGAACGGGATCCTGCTCCCGGTTCTGGCAGTGTTCCTGATCTACGCGATGAACAACGACGGCCTGCTCGGCGAGCACACGAACTCCACCCTACAGAACGTACTGGGGGCGATCGTGACGCTCGTCGTGATCGGTATCGGGTTGCGAACGATCTACGACGTACTGTTGCTATGACGGATACACACATCGGGGTCGACGTCGGCGGCACGTTCACCGACGTGGCGCTGTACACTGAAAACGACCTCACGACGGCGAAGGTACCGAGCACTGACGATCAGAGCGTCGGCGTGATGGCCGGCATCGAGAAGGCCTGCGAGGAGGCGGGGATCAGCCCCGAGGGGATCGACGCATTCTCCCATGCGATGACCGTCTCGGTCAACGCCTTACTCGAGCGGAACGGTGCAAAGACCGCGCTCGTCACCACCGAGGGCTTTCGCGACGTGCTGGAGATCGGCCGGCAGGCCCGGCCCGACCTCTACGATCTGGACGCCGAGAAACCCCCGGCTCTCGTCCCACGGAAACGGCGCTACGAGCTCGACGAGCGTGCCACCCCCGACGGGATCGAGCGGGCGGTCGACGAGGGCGAGGTCCGCGCGCTCGCCCGGGAGATCGACGACGGCGTCGAGAGCGTCGCGGTCTGTCTGCTGCACGCCTACGCCCACGACGACAACGAGCGACGGGTCGCCGAGGTGCTGCGCGAGGAGCTGGACGTTCCGATCTCGACCTCGAGCGAGGTGCTCGCCGAATTTCGCGAGTTCGAGCGGACCTCGACCACCGCCGTCGACGCCTACGTGACGCCCGCGATCGACTCCTACGTCGGGCGGCTCGCGGAACGCGCCGAGAAAGAGGGCGTCCCCGTCCCGCGGATCATGCAGTCGAACGGCGGGACCGCCGAGGCCGATACCGTGCGAGAACATGCGGTGACGACGACGCTCTCGGGACCGGCGGCGGGCGTCGTCGGGGCGGGGGCCACCGTCGAAAACGAGGGGGGGCTCGTGACCTTCGACATGGGCGGGACCTCGAGCGACGTGAGCCTCGTCCGCGATGGCGAGATCGAGCGCACCACCAGTGCAGAGATCGACGGCCTCCCGATCGGCACGCCGATGGTCGACGTCAACACGGTGGGTGCGGGCGGCGGCTCGATCGCGTGGGTCGATTCGGGCGGCGCGCTGCGTGTGGGCCCCCGGTCGGCTGGCGCGGAGCCGGGGCCCGCCTGCTACGGCAAGGGTGGCGAACGGGCGACCGTGACCGACGCGAACGTCGTGCTCGGCTACATCGGTTCCGAGACGGCACTGGGCGGCGAGATGACCCTCGACGTCGAGGCCGCCCACGACGCGTTAGCCGACCTCGCCGACGAGACCGGTCTGGAAGACGCCCTCGAAGCCGCTCGCGGCGTCTACCGCGTCGCGAACGCGAACATGGCCCGGGCGGTGCGCTCGGTGACCGTCGAGCGGGGCTACGATCCCCGCGGGTTCGGGCTCGTCGCCTTCGGCGGGGCCGGCCCGATGCACGCCGTTTCCCTCGCCGACTCGCTCGACATCGAACGGGTGATCGTCCCCCGGCCCGCGGGGGTGCTCTCGGCGTTCGGCCTGCTTTCGGCCGACGAGAAACACGACGCCGTCAGGACCTACCGGAGCCCGCTCGCGGAAGCCGAACCCACCGAGGTCGAGGCGGTCTATTCGGATCTCGAGGACCGAGTTCGAGCGGAAACCGCGACTGGCGAGCCCGGGATTCAGCGGGCGGCCGACCTGCGCTACGTCGGCCAGAGTTTCGAACTCACGGTGGACGTGGGCGGATTCGACGCCGCGGAACTCGAAGAGCGGTTTCACGACGCCCACGGTCGTTCGTACGGGTATCGGATGGACGAAGCGGTCGAACTCGTCAACCTCCGGGCGACGGCGACGGTCCCGCGGGAGGCTCCCCGGGTCGACTACGCGGGCGGCGGCGATCCCGTCGTCGGCGAGCGCGAGGCGTACTTCCCCGACGCCGGCCGCCGCGAGGCGACGGTTTACGATCGGGACCGGCTCGCGCCCGGCGAACGGGTCGTGGGGCCGGCGGTACTCGAACAGGCAGAAAGCACGACCGTCCTGCCTCCCGAGTGGGTCGGGACGATCGAGGCGGACGGAACGCTCGTCTGCAGGAGGGAGGACTGATGGACGCGATAACACTGGAGATACTCAGAAACCAGCTCGAAAGCATCGCCGAGGAGATGGGACAGGTGCTGATCACGGGGGCGTACTCCCCGAACATCAAGGAACGTCGGGACTGCTCGACGGCGCTATTCGATTCGGAGGGGCGGATGGTCGCACAGGCAGAACACATCCCCGTGCACCTGGGCGCGATGCCCGAGGCCGTCGAGACGGTCCGGAGGAAGGATCCACGGCCGGGCGACGTCTTCGTGTTGAACGACCCCTTCGAGGGCGGGACGCACCTCCCGGACATCACGATGGTTTCGCCGCTCACAGCGCGAGGCGAGATCGTCGGTTACGCCGTTTCAAGGGCGCATCACGCCGATGTCGGCGGCTCGACCCCGGGGAGCATGCCCGCGGGGGCCCGCGAGATCTACGAGGAGGGACTCAGGCTGCCGGCGGTTCGCCTCCAGCGCGCGGGCGAGACCAACGACGACGTGATGGAACTCCTGCTCGCGAACGTCCGGAACGCAGGCGAGCGCCGCGCGGACCTGCGCGCCCAACTCGCGGCGAACGACCGCGCCGAGGACCGGTTGAACGACCTCTTTTCCGAACACGGCGAGGAAGTGGTTCGCGAGGGGTTCGACGCCGTGATTGACTACTCGCGCGAGCGGATCGAAGTTGAAATCTCTGAGCTTCCCGACGGGAGTTACGACGCGACGGACGCCCTAGAGGGCGACGGGGTCACCGACGGGGACATCGAGATCGCGGCGACGGTCACGGTGGACGGCGAGTCGATCGACGTGGACTTTTCGGGGACTGCAGAGCAGGTCCCGGGCAACGTCAACGCGCCGCTCGCCGTCGCGAAGAGTGCCGTCTACTTCGTCGTGCGCTGTGTGACCGACCCCGAGATCCCGCCGAACCACGGCTGTTACGCGCCCGTCTCGGTGCACGCCCCTGAGGGCTCGCTGTTGAATCCACGGCCGCCGGCGGCCGTGGTGGGTGGGAACGTCGAGACCAGCCAGCGGGTTACTGATACGGTGTTCCTCGCCCTGGCGAATGCCACACCCGACCGGGTGCCCGCCCAAGGCCAGGGGACGATGAACAACCTGACTGTCGGCGGGAGAAGTGGAAAGTTCGCCTACTACGAGACGATCGGCGGCGGGTTCGGCGCGCGCGCCGACAAGGACGGCATGGACGGCGTCCAAGTAGGTATGACCAACACGCTCAACACGCCCGTCGAGTCGCTCGAAACCGAGTACCCGATGCGCGTCGAGGAGTACTCGCTTCGCGAGGGAAGCGGCGGGCGCGGGCGGTACAGGGGTGGGTTGGGCCTCGTGCGCTCGGTGCGCCTCGCGGAGCCCGCGACCGTCTCGCTGCTCACCGAACGCCGCCGGTACGGTCCCCGCGGGGTCGCCGGCGGCGAGGACGGCCGGCCGGGCGAGAACCTGATAGATGGGGAGCCGGTCCCCGCGAAGACGACCCGTGACGTGCCCGCGGGGACACTGATCACCGTGAAAACGCCGGGCGGCGGCGGTCACGGCGATCCCGACGAACGAGACCCCGAACTAACCGAGCGCGACGGCGAGGACGGGGTGGCCGAATGAGCGACTGGCGTCGATTGGGCGCCATAATTCCCTCCTCGAACACGGCCGTCGAACGGGAGTTTCCGAGGTACGTCCCCGAGATCGTCTCGGTTCACGCCAGCCGAATGCCGCTCGAATCGGTCACCGCGGAGGCGCTCGATTCGATGAGCGACCGGGCCGTCGAGTGCGCGGAACTGCTCTCGCACGCCGACGTGCACGCGGTCGCCTACGCCTGCACGACCGGCAGTCTGCTTCACGGCCCCGGCTTCGACCGCGAGTTGGAAGACGCACTCTCGGCGGCCATCGGCGGCCCGGCCGTCGCCACGGCCCTGTCGGTCGACCGGGCTCTGGAGAGACTTGGCGCCGAGCGGATCGCCGTCCGGACGCCCTACAACGAGGAGCTGAACGCCCGCGAACGCGAGTACCTGGAGGCCGCGGGCTACGAGGTCGCCTCGATTTCCGGGCTCGGAATCGAGGACAACACGCGGATCGGGGCGCTCACCCCCGAAAACGCCGGCGAGCAGGTCAGGACGGTCGATCCCACCGAGGTCGATGCCGTCTTCGTCTCGTGTACGAACTACCCCACGCTATCGGCCGTCGAATCCCTCGAGAGTGATCTCGGGGTTCCGGTGGTGACGAGCAACGGAGCGACGCTGTGGGACCTCTGTCGGGTCGCGGGCGTCGGGTGCGAGAGCCCCAGCGAACTCTTTCGATAGCCCGGTAGGTGGCCGGCTGACCGACTGCCGCCGACGTCGGCGAAGGGAGTTTCACCGATTGGGACCGCAGAGCACCTTGATAGTGTGTCACGACTAGACTGTTTCATGAGCGATCCGGATCCGGGGGGACCGCAAACGCCATCACGAACCCGGTTCTGGATGCCGGCGGTCATCGCCTCGATGAGCATGTTCCTCGGCGTGCTCGACACGTCGATGATGAACGTCGCCGTCCCTTCGATCGTCCAGGACCTGAACACGACGGTCAGCTCGATGCAATCGGCCATCGCCGTCTACTCGATGGTGATGGCCACGTTGATTATCCCCCTCGGGACGCTCCGGGCGGCCATCGATACCAAGCGGCTTCTCGTCGTCACACTCGCTATCTACAGCGTCGGAACGCTCATGGCCGGGCTCAGCCCGACTTTTGCGGTGCTGTTTCTCGGCTGGTCGGTCATCGAGGGCATCGCCGCCGCTCTGCTGCTTCCGATCACCTACTCGATCGTCGTCGAAAACTACGAGGGAAGTGATCGCGCGAAGGCCTTCGGGGCCCTCGGTGGCGTGACGGCAGTCGGGGTCGCCGCCGGGCCCATGATCGGCGGGACGCTCACGACGTACGCGAGTTGGCGTTGGGGGTTCGTCGGTGAATTTCTCGTCGTGCTGGTGATCGTCGCGCTAACTCTCCGGTACCTGGCCTCACAACTGAGCGACGAAGCCATCAAATTCGACGCCGGTGGAACGATCCTGTCGATACTGGGGATCGTTGGGATCATCGGCGGGTCGCTGCTCGCCGGGAATTACGGCTGGATCACCCCGCTTCGGCCGCTCGAAATAAGCGGAACGCTGATCCAGCCGCTCGGGCTCTCGCCCGCCATCTGGTGTATCGGGCTCGGCATCGCCATCCTCACGGCGTTCGTCCACTGGGAACTCCACCAGGAGCGCGCCGACCGACGCTGATTCCGCCGGCCGTCCTGCGGAACCGAACGTTCACTGCCGGCATCTCGACGTTCGCCAGCCAGTCGCTGATCCTATCCGGGTTTATGTTCACAGTCCCCGTATTCCTCCAGTCAGCTTTGGGGTACTCGGCGTTCGACAGCGGGGTGGCACTGCTGCCGTTCTCGGCGTTTACGCTCGTTGTGGCGGTGGGATCGACCGGCTGGCGGCGGTACGTCGCCCAGAAGCGCCTCATCCAGCTCGGTCTCGTGTTCATCGGGGCCGGTCTGCTGGTGTTAACCCAACGAACCGCTCCGGATCTTACCATCACCGGGATGATCCTACCGATGGCGATCATTGGTATCGGCCTCGGGCTGTTCACCGGGCAGCTGGTCGACCTGACGATGTCCTCCGTGCCGGAGGCGTTCTCGGAAGTCTCGTCGGGGGTCATCAACTCGCTGAGCCAGCTCGGCTACGCGTTCGGGACGGCCGTCGCCGGTTCGATCCAGCTCGGGGTGTTTTACGGGAGCGTCGTCGACGGGGTGACGCTGGTTTCGAGTGGAGAGGAGGTCTCGGGGGACGAACGGAGACGACTCGCCGTGAAATTAGAAGATGCCCTCGAGACGACGACGCAGGCCCAACAGGAGGCGTTCGAGAGCGGCCTGTCACCCGACCTCCAGCAGCAGCTCAGTCAGATCATCTTGGATGCGATGGTGACCGCCCAGCAGATCGTGCTCGTGGTCATCGTGCTATTCGTTCTGGTGACCCTGCTCGTCTCGAGCTTCCTGCCCTTGAAGAGGCCGCGACGAAGCGGATCCCGAGCCCCGACGACGGCACCCGAAGAGGAGAAGACGACGTCCACGGGGGAGTAACGGGGCGGGCGTCGGGGCCGATGGACGGGGTCGATTCGCTCGATGACGCGTTACAGGCCGGTGCGGCCCGACCGGAACGGGCCGGCGGCCGTCGCAGACATGAAGTCGGTGACGGATGGCAGGGCAACAGCACGAGAGTATCGTCGTGAAACACGGGATAGGCGTTCGGGTTGGTATACCACCGTCTCGCTTATCCATCCAGACAACGTAGTAACTGTTTAATCATGGAGATTGACTGGAAAGCTGTACTGATCGGCTTCGCCGTGACCCTCGCGCTGGGACTCATCAGTGGTCTCATCTATGTGGGCTCGGACGCCACGGTCGTGGTACTGTACTGGGGAACGGTCGGCGTGCTCGGTGGTCTTGCAGCCGGATACGTCGTTGGCGGTACGGTGGGTTCCGGTGCGCTCCACGGCGGTATCGCGACCGTCTTCGGGTCGCTCCTCGTGTTAGTCAGTGCGGCGTTCACTACCTTGCTGTTTGCGGGTATCATCCCAACGTTGGGAGTGCTCGTATTCGGTATACTCCTACTCGCGTTCTACGCCATTCCCGGCGCGCTGGGTGGCGCAGTCGGATCGTGGGCGAAACACCGCCGGGCCACTCGAAAGACGACCCGCACGCGGGCCTGAGAGTGACCCACTCGGTCCACCGTGTCGAGCGGTCGGTCACCGGAAAGAGTACCGAAACGAAGGGCAAGTAGAATCACGCAGACATGAGTACACGGTCGGAGCGTTCGAGAACGTTCCTCATCATCGTCGGCATCGGAGTCGGGATCCTCTCGTCACTGATCGTTCTGCCGTTTCTCAGTTGGATACTGATCGCCGTAGTACTCGCGTACGTTCTCCGTCCGATAGACGATCGCCTCTCGAAGCGGCTTGGTCCGGGGCTCTCGGCCGGTCTTTCGATACTCGGAGGTCTCTTTCTCGTCGTCCTTCCGATCCTCGTCATCCTCGGTGTTGCAGCGAATCAGGCACGCCAGCTGGCGGTGGATTTCGACCTGGACGACGTCTCCCAGATCGACGCCGTGATCGCGGAGTGGCTCGGCGTTCAAGTCGATACAGCGACCGTACACGACGCGTTCAGCGGTGCAGTCAAAACAGGAGCACGAGGCCTCATCGGAAACCTCTTCAGCATCATCGGTGGACTCCCCGAACTCTTTCTCGGATTTACGGTCCTGTTTTTCGTGCTGTTCTACCTGCTCAAAGACGGCGAGTCCGCCGTCGAATGGCTTCGGAGGGTGCTACCGATCGAACCCGACGTTCGCGAGGAACTGTTCGAAGAGACCGGTTTGTTGCTGTATAACTCACTCGTCGGTACCGCGGTCGTCGCTGGAGCACAGGCGGTGCTGCTCGGGGTCGTGTTCGTCGTTCTCGGTCTAGGGAACGTCGTCTTCTGGATCGTCACGACGTTCATCGCGGCGATGATCCCGCTCCTCGGAGCGTCGATCGTCTGGATTCCCGCGTCGATCTACCTGCTCGTCGTCGGTCGACCCCTCTCTGCCATCGCGTTGTTCGTATTCGGAGCGCTCGTGATCAGTACGGTCGACAACCTCCTTCGTCCGATGGTGATGCGTCGTGGAACACAACTCAGCCCCGTTCTCACGATCATCGGTATTTTCGGCGGGATCGCACTCTTCGGGTTCGTCGGGCTCTTTATCGGGCCGATCGTCCTCGGAATAACGAAACTCCTGATCGAGCTACTCGTACGGGAGTATCCCGAGTCGACACCGGTCGAAGGGAGATGAGACGGTCGGATCACCACGGTAGAAACCGAGAGACGGAGAGTACGCTACGGCGCCGACTCTCCGAATTCGGGTGGGGCGTGGTCCCTGCCGTTCGCGACCGGATGACGTGCGAACTTCCGGGTCGTCAACGAGGCGATAATCGAGCCGTTCGTCGTCACGTCGATCCACGCCGGCGTCGGGAGCACTACCGATATCAGTCGAACCGTTCCGCGGTGTCGATTCCGGCGACGACGCCCGAACCGTCTTCCAACGACGTGCTGTCCCCCTTGCTCGCGACGAACAGCGCCTCAGCCTGTCGCTCGTGGGCGCGGCGTGTGGCGTTCTCGAGCGACTCCCCGAGGTCATGGGGCTCGAACAGGGACTCCCACTCGTCGGGGTCGACGGCGTAGGCCCGGCGGTCCTCGACGGTGACGTAGGTGTTGTCCTCGAACTCGGAGTGATACCCCTTCAGGTCGGCGTCGAGCAGTTCGAGCGCGTCGGCCAGCTCCTCCTCGTCGATTCCGGCGTCCTCGGCGGTCCGGGCGACGATATCGGTCTCGATCGCCGTCGTGCGGGCGGTGTCGTCCGTCATATGCCGGGGTTCACGGACGACCGACGTAAAACCCGGGCCGGCTACAGCGGCCGGAACCACACGGCCGCAAGGAGGAGGGCGAGAAAGACGTACGCGCCCCGCACGAGCAGCATAGTCGCGATCTCCGAATCGGCCCGCCGGGAGATCGCGGCGACGACGCCGAACGCCGCCACTGCGAGGACGGTTTCGGGCGGGAAGACCCGCAGGAGGGCAAAACCGACCACCAGCGCCAGTGCGAGCGCCATCAGCCCGTAGGCCGCGCTTCGGGCGCGTGCGGGGCCCAGCGCCACGGCGACGGTCCGCTTCTCGATCGAGCGGTCGTACGCGTAGTCCTGCTGATCGTCGATGACTTTCACCCCCGAAAGCAGGACGAGAAAGACCAGCGAAAAGGCGAGTGCGATCGGTTCGAGGGTGCCGGCCTGAACGTAGAACCCTCCAAGGATGGCGAGCGCGATCCCCGTCGGATAGCCCGTGGTGGTCGTGATCGGGTTCGTATCGAGTTGGGGGGCGTGGTGATACGCGATGAGCCACGTCGGGAGCGTGAGCAGGGCGGCGGGGAGGTCGACGAGATACCACAGCCCCGCGAGACAGGCGAAAAACAGGGCCGACGCCCCGACGAGCGCTCGCTTACAGCCGGCTTTTGAGAGGGGATGGTCCGAGTCCTCGCCCCGGAGGTAGAAATCGACGTAGCCGTCCTTGACGTGAGCGGTGTAGACCGCAGCGAAGATCGCCGTCATGTGGAGCGCACCCAACGAAAGCGAGAACGTCCCGGCGAGGACGCTCCCGAACCACGAGGCGGCGATCGGCGGCAGCATGAACACGGGGTGGACCTGTGAGAGAAGGGCCGCGAGATCCTCACGCAGTCCTCCCCCGTGACGTGCAAAGGCCATACCGGAGATTGGACGGCGAGTCACATAGTTGTGGGTTACGACCTCGTCGAGGCCCGCTCGCGATACTCGATCTCGACGACCACGGCCGTCCCCGTTCGCTCCTCGATCCTCGCGGCGAGGGCCGTCGGGAGGCCGGGGTACGCCTCGTCTGCGGGCCGACTCAGAACGACCGAAACCTGCCGGTCGCCCGCAGAGAGGTCGCCGTCGGCGAAGCGCGTCTGGACGTCGACGAGTTCGACCCGGTCGTAGGCGTCCTCGGCGAGGACCTCCTCGACCCCGCGGTTGACCTCGTTCTCGAAGGCGACTTCGCCGCCGATGACGACGCCCAGTCCGGTGAGAAGGACCACCAGCGCGGCGAGCAGGACGAGCGGGGCGGAGAACTCGGGCGAGAACCGCTCGCGAAGCGTCAGTTCGGCCCAATCGGCGGGGCGATAGCCGATCCACCAGAGGACGCCGATGGCTGCGAGCGTAACGAGGGCGGCGTTGACGGCCAGGAGAACGAACGCCCCCAGAGCGACCGACGGGATCCCCCACGCGATCCCGACGCCGACGGCGGCGGCCGCCGGAATGAGCGCCGCCGCGATCATGACGCCGACGATCGAGATGGGAAACGCGGTCGCCAGCCCGAACGCCGCCGCCCCGCCCGCCCCGGCGCCGACGACGACCGTCAGCATGCCGGGCGAGATCCGGTGTGTGACCTGCGTCACGGTGTCGACGTCAAGGGAGGCGGGGACGACCGAGGTGACACGGATGAGCCAGCCGAAGACCGCCGCCCCGAGGACCGCGACGACCAGCCCGACCACGAGCGCGCGAAACCCCGTCGTGATCATCTCTCGGTCGTTGAGGACGGTCCCGGTGCTCGCGGTCAGGGCCGCGCCCACCTGCGGGGCGATCACCATCGCGCCGACGACGATCGCCGGGGAATCGAGCAGCAAACCGGCGGTCGCGACGATCGCGCTGATCAGCGTCAACCCGTAGTAGGTCCGCGGATCGGGCGTCATGCCGTCGGCACGCGCACGGATCTCGGCGCGGTCGATGGTGTCGCCCTCCTCGGCGAAGCGCTCCTCGAGTTCGGCGAAGTTCCGCGTCGTCGCGGTCTCGGCGCTGGTGACGACGGTGTAGTCCTCGTCGAGGCCGGCATCGCGCAGGTCGTCCATGACTACCTCGACGGCGGGCGTCGGCAGCGGGAACTCGACGAGGACGGCCCCGTCTCCGTTGCTGTCCTCGGCTGTCACGACGTAATCGATCCCGCGCTCGTCGAGCGCGTCGAGCCACTCCTCGCGGTGGGCCTCGGAAACGAGCACCCGAACCAGTCGCATACACGCCCTGTAGACAGCAGCTACATAATACCCGATAGAATCGTCGCCGCGATCGTCGGTTTCGGCCGTAAAGGATGTTCGCGAATAGACGACTACTGTTAGTGGTCGACGACATCCGCCCCAGAACTGGTAGCCGGCGGAGGGAATCTTTTTGACGGGGAAGACCAATATCGTGAACGAACATGACGAACCTTGTCACGGAGGTAGGGGCGGTAGCCGAGCAGACGCCCGATGGGACGGCGATCGGCTACGAGGGCCGGGAGATCTCCTACGGGGAGTTCTGGGCACGGACTGGGGGCTTTGCGGCCGCCCTCGACGAACGGGGGATCGGGGCCGACGACCGGGTCGGGGTGTACCTGCCGAACCTCCCGCAGTTCCCCGTCGCCTTCCACGGTATCCTGAGAGCGGGCGGCGTGGTCGTCCCGATGAACCCCCAGTACAAGGCCCGCGAGATCGGCCACCTGCTCGCCGACAGCGGGGCGAAGGCGGTCGTCACGCTGTCGGATCTCGTCCCGTTCGTCGAGGAAGTCCGCGAGGAAACCGACGTCGAGACGGTCGTCTCCGTTGGAGGGGGAGCCGAGGGCGCGATTCCCTTCGGGGAGTTCCTCGCCGACGAAGAGTTCGATGTGGCCCAGCGGGCGGACGACGACGACGCGGTCCAACCCTACACCTCGGGGACGACGGGCCAGCCGAAAGGCGTCCAGCTGACCCACGAGAACCTCGCGACCAACGCCGAGGCGTCGGTAGCGGTCATCCCCGACGGGATCCGCGCGGACGACACGATGCTCGGCGTCCTCCCGTTGTTCCACATCTACGGGATGACGGTGACGATGAACGCGACGCTCTTTGCCGGTGGCGCGTACTACCCGCGCCCGTCGTGGGACGCGGGGGAGGCGACCTCGCTGATCGAGGAGGAGGAACTCACCCTGATGCACGGCGTGCCCGCGATGTACAACGACGTCATCAACCAGCCGGACGCCGAGGAGTTCGATCTCTCCTCGCTCCGTCTCGCTGGCGTCGGCGGCGCGGGCATCCCGATCGAAGTCCTCCGGAGGTTCGAGGAGCTCTACGACGTGACCGTCTGTGAGGGCTACGGGCTGACCGAGACCTCGCCGGTGACACACTTCAACAGCCCGAACGACCGTCGGGTCGGCTCGATCGGCAAGAGCCTGCCGGGGATCGACTCGCGGGTCGTCACCGAGGACTTTGCGGACGTACCGCCGGTCGAGCGCGGTCCCGTCGACGAGGAGGCAGTCGACCTCAACGAGATCACCGGCGAACTCGTCATCGCCGGGCCGAACGTGATGAAGGGGTATTACGGCCTGCCCGAGGCCAACGAGGAGGCCTTCACCGAGGAGGGTGGTAGAAAGTGGTTCCACACCGGCGATATCGGCTATCACGACGAGGACGGCTTTTACTACGTCGTGGATCGCGAAAAGCACATGATCGTCACCGCGGGCTACAACGTCTACCCGCGCGAGGTCGAGGAGTTGCTGTTCGAACACGAGGCCGTGGCGGACGCCGCCGTCGTCGGGATCCCCGACGAGCGCCGCGGCGAGACGATCAAAGCATACGTGGTACCGACGTCCGACGCCGACGTGAGCGAGGACGACATCAAGGAGTACTGCCTATCGAGCCTCGCGGAGTACAAACACCCGCGCGAAGTCGAGTTCGTCGAGGAACTGCCCCGCACCACGACCGGCAAGGTCCAGAAGTTCAAACTCGAAGAGCGGGAAGTCGAGGCCGAGTGAATCAGGAAAGAGAAATCAGCGTTTCGAGGTTCGGTTTCGAGGTGAGGACGTACTGTTTTCCGTCGCGTTCGACCGCACCGGCGCGTTCGAGGTGATCGAGGTGGGCGTAGGCCTCGCCGGGACCGTGCATGACGTGGATCCCCTCCAGACCGCCGAACAGTTCGGCACTCACCGTCCAGGCGTCGGCGGGACCGTCTTCGAGCACCGCCAACACGCGTTCGGTGCGCTCGCGGTGGTGGGACACGATGTAGCGTGCGCGCTCGGTCGGCTCCTCGATGGCGTCGCGGTGGCCCGGCCAGACCCGCTCGAAGTCGCGCTCGATCAGGGTCCGAAGCGAGTCGAGGTATCTTTCGAGGGGTGCCTCGACCCGGACGTCCGCGCCGCCGACGTTCGGGGTGTAAACAGGGAGGATCGTATCGCCGACGAACGCTTCGCTCCCCTCGAAGACGAAACAACAGAGTCCGGCGGCGTGGCCCGGCGTGTGCAGCACTTCGAGGACCATCTCGCCGGTCTCGATCCGGTCGCCGCCCTCGATTGCGGTGACCTCGGCGGGCTCGCCCATGATCTCCTGATGGCTATCGAGGAAGGCGAGCAGTTCCTCGCGCTCGGCATCGGGAATTCCCCACTCGACGAACAGCTCACGGCGCCGCTCGTCGAGATCGGCGAGTGCCTCGGCACGCTGTTCGATCAGTGGGGCGTCGGCGGCGTGGGCGTAGACGGTCGCCCCGCCCGCCCGCTGGATCTCGCCGGCGAGGCCGGCGTGATCGGGGTGAAAGTGCGTGAGGACGACCTGCTCGATGTCGGAGAACTCGTAGCCGTACTCGGCGAGCCCCTCGCGGAGCTGCGTTCGGGTTCGGTCGGTCGCGATCCCGGTATCGAGAAGCGTCAGGGGCTCGCCCTCCATGAGATAGACCGTGTTGCGTCCCTCGAACTCCTCGTTGCCGAGCGCGATCGCGTGCATACCCCTTCCACGACCGCACCGGTATTAAACGGGGGCGTTCCGACCGGCCTATTGGTTAACGAATTTCGGTATAGTGGCAAAGATATTTTACAGTGGAATCCGACTCGCCGGTATGGCATTCACCCTGTCCCAGGAACACCGGGCGATCCGCGATGCGGTCCGGGAGTTCGGCGAGAACGAGATCGCGCCGGTCGCACGCGAACACGACGAACGAAAGGAGTACCCTCACGACCTGATCGAGGAGGCCGCCCGCTACGACCTGGTCGCGCCCAACATACCCGAAAAATACGGCGGACCGGGGATGGACACCCTTTCGAGTACGATCGTCACCGAGGAACTCTGGCGTGCGGATCCGGGCATCGGGAGCGCGATCGGCTCGCGGGGCTTCGGCTCGAACATGATCCTCGAGTTCGGCGACGAGTGGATGAAAGACGAGTGGCTCACCCGGATCGCGAGCGGTGACTCCGCGTGTGCGAGCGCTATCTCCGAGCCCGCCCACGGGAGCAACGTCGCGGGGATGGAGACGCGTGCACAGCAGGACGGCGACGAGTGGGTGATCAATGGCAACAAGATGTGGATCACCAACGGCACGGTCGCGGACGTCGCGGTCGTGATGGCGAAAACAGATCCCGACGCCGGCAAACGCGGGATCACCGCCTTCCTCGTGCCCACCGATACTGATGGGTTCAGCGCCGAGAAGATCGACAACAAGCTCGGGATCCGCGCCTCGGATCTCGCCGAACTGATCCTCGACGAGGTGCGGGTCCCCGAGGAGAACGTCATCGGGGAGGTCGACGAGGGCTTTTACCAGTTGATGAACTTCTTCAGTTCCGGGCGGGTCAGCGTCGCTTCCCAAGCGGTGGGTGCGGCACAGGGCGCACTCGACGCCGCACTCGAGTACGCGGGCGAACGCGAACAGTTCGATCAGAAGATCGCGGAGTTCCAGGCGATCCAGCACAAGCTCGCGGAGATGGCCACGAACGTCGAGGCCGCCCGGTCGCTGACCTACCGTGCGGCGAGCGAGGTCACCGACGGCGACCAGCGCACGGCCATGAAGTTCGCGAGCATGGCGAAACTGTTCGCGAGCGAGCACGCCGTCGACGTGGCCGACGAGTCGATCCAGGTCCACGGCGGGGCGGGCTACGTCACCGACCACGCCGCCGAGCGCTACTATCGGGACGCCCGGATCACCAAGATCTACGAGGGGACCAGCGAGATCCAGAAGAACATCATCGCCGACCAGTTGTTATAACCGAAAGGACCAGTATTCGAGGCGAGAGATCCACGATCATGCCCGAAAACCCGCCCGATTGGGAGTTCAAGGAACGCGACATCGTCATCCTCAGAGAGCTGTCGTCGAACCCACAGATATCCTCGCGAAAGCTCACCGAAATCCTCGATGAAGAGTACGACATCGACGTCTCGCACGTGACCGTCAGCGAGTCGATCCGAAAGATGCGCCAGCAGGGCGTCTTTCGCGAGGCGATCGTCCCCAACGAGGAGTACTTCATCTTCGGCCTCTTCGAGTTCCGGTTCAACACCGAGAACTTCGCGGAAGGCTGGCGCGACGCCATGGAGTACATCCGCGACGACCAGCACACCCTCTTCTATTTCCTTTCGGACGGCGAGTACCAGTGGAAGTCGGTAATGATGTTCCCCGACCGGCGCTCCGAATCACAGTGGATCCACGAGTTCTACAAGGCCCACGGCGCGGTCATCGACAACATCAGGAATTCGGTGATCCACAACGTCCTGAAGTTCCGGACCGACCCCGAACTCCTGAACGACCTCTCGGAGACGGGCGAGTAGGGTCGGTTCGGAGCGAGCGTTCTACTCGACGAGCGACAGGAGTTCACACGACAGCACCGTTTCGCCCTCCCCGTTCGAAACCGTCGTCCCGTAGCGGACGGTCCCGCTCGCGGTCGGATGGTCGCGGGGCTCCTTCTCTGTGACTTCGCTTCTCACGGAGATCGTCTCGCCGACGAACACGGGAGACACGAAGCGCAATCGGTCGATTCCGTAGAACGCGACGACGTGGGAGGGGCTCTCGCGGGCCTGCCAGAGCAGTCCCGTCGCGATCGAGAAGACGAGCGCGCCATGGGCGATGCGCTCGCCGAAGCTCGAGTCACGCATTCGCTCAGCGTCCGTATGGAGATGATTGAAGTCGCCGCTCACCCCGGCGAAGTTCGCGAGATCGGCCTCGGTGACCGTCCGGCCGGCAGTCTCGATGACGTCGCCGACCTCGATCTCGGCAAACCGGGTCATGACTCGCGGAACAGCCGGTAGGTGGTTCGTCCGACGGCGACGGTTTCGGTGTCGCTCTCGACGGTCACGTCGGTGACGCCCGTCGTCCCGCCCGCCCGGAGCACCTCGGCATCGACCGTTAGTGCCCCCGTCGCCGGGCGCAGATAGGACACGTCGAGGTCGGTCGTCACGAGGCGGGCGTCGGCAGGCTTTTCGAAGGTGGTTCGGAGGGCGAAGCCGCTCGCGGTGTCGATCAGCGTCGCGGCGATCCCGCCGTGGACCGACCTGCCGGGACCGGGGTTGCGCAGTTCCTCCGTCTCGGGAACGCTCATTCGAACGCGCCCTTCCTCGATCAAGTCGAGACACAGACCGAGCCACGAGAGATAGCCGTGCTCGTCGATGAACGACTGCAATCCGGCGGTGTCGAGGTCGCTCGACACGTCACTCGCCCCGGAACTCCGGTTCGCGGTCCTCACTGAAGGCGGCGGTACCCTCGGCGACGTCCTCCGTTCCCAAGAGCAGGCCAAAGGCCTGTGACTCCATTTCGAGGCCCGTCTCGAAGTCCGCGTCGCGCCCCCGGTTCATCACCCGTTTCGCCTTCCGCAGGGCGATCGGCGGACCGCTCGTGAGATCCGAGACGAACTCCTCGACTATCTCCTCGAAATCGCTCTCCGAAACGGCGCGATTGATCAGCCCCCACTCTGCTGCGCGCTCGGCGCCGATGTGGTCGCCCCGGAAGATCAGTTCCTTCGCGCGGGCGTCCGGAAGCATTCTGATGGCGCGCTGGGTGCCGCCGCCGCCCGGAATCAGCCCGAGATCGATCTCGGGAAAGCCGAAGTTCGAGCCCTCCGTAGCGATCCGCAGATCACAGGCCAGCGCGAGTTCGAATCCACCACCCAAACAGTAGCCGTCGATCTTCGCGAGCGTGGGTCGGGGGAACTCGGCGACGTGCTTGTGGACCGGCGTGACCTCCTTTTCGTGGGGTTCGATACCCGCAAAGCCGGTGATGTCCGCCCCGGCACAGAACGCCCGGTCGCCAGCCCCCTCGAAGGTGACCGCCCGAACCTCGTCGAGGTCGGCGTCGTCGAGCGCGTGGACGATCTCGCCGGCCATCTCCTGACTGAGGGCGTTGAGTCGCTCGGGCCGGTCGAGGGTGATCTCGAGTAGACCCTCCTCGAGTGTCGTCTCGATGGTCGCGTACTCGCGCTCGTCGCCATATTCGTAAAACCCCGCGCCCGCCGCCTTCCCGGTCCGACCCGATTCGACCAGTTCTCGCAGGTGGTCGGCGGGTTCGTAGCGCTGTGCGCCGGACTCCTCGTGCAGGCTCTCGAGTTTTTCGAGTACTCGATCCAGCCCGAGGTCGTCGGCCCGCCGGCAGGGCCCTTCGGGGAAGCCCGCGCCGAGTCTGAGCCCGGTGTCGATCGCCTCGGGGGTCGCGACGTCGTTTCCGATCAGTTTGGCAGCCTCGTTGATCATCCTCGCCTCGATCCGGAGCGTATCGACACTCTCGCCCTGACCGCGTTCGTAGTCCGCACCCTCGCCGGATTCGTAGTCGTAGTAGCCTTTCCCGGTTTTCCGACCGAGTTCCTCGGCCTCGATCTTCTCCTCCACAATGGGTGGAACCTCCTTGCCCGCCTCCTTACGGACGTGATAGCCGACATCGATCCCGGTCAGGTCTCCGAGTTCGAACGGCCCCATCGGGTAGCCCCTCTGAAAGACCATGGCAGCATCGACCTCGCGGATCTCGTAGAGCCCCTCCGAGACCATCCACCCGGCCTCGTCGCCGAAGGGTCCCAACACGCTGTTGACGACGAAGCCGTTGACGTCCTTGCGGACGTAGATCGGGGTCTTGCCGAGCGACTCGACGAACGCATGGCAGGTCTCCGCGGTCTCGTCGCTCGTCCCAGCCCCGTAAATGACCTCAACGAGGTCCATCTTGACGGGCGGATTGAAGAAGTGGGTCCCACAGACCCGTTCTGGGTGCGCGGTCGCGCTCGCGATCTCGGTGATCGACAGCGAGGAGGTGTTCGTCGCGAGGATCGCGTCGTCGGTATACTCGTCGAGCTCCGCGAAGATATCGCGTTTGAGCGCCATGCGCTCGGGTGCGGCCTCGATAATCAGATCGGCCCCGACGACGGCGGCTTCGAGATCGACTTCGAGATCGATCCGCGAAAGCACCGCCTCGGGTGGCTCCTCGAGGTGCCCCTTCTCGGCGAGCTTTTCGAGGCTCCACTCGATCGAGCCGTAGCCGTCGTCGACGAGCTCCCGCTTGATGTCGCGCATCGTCACGTCGTAGCCCGCGAGAGCGATCACCTCCGTGATCCCGTGGCCCATGTTCCCCGCACCGAGCACCGTCACGCGCTCTATCTCCTCGACGGTCATGGTCCCGGATCCGGCGACCATCGCCTTAACTCCACCGGCAGTGGTTATCGACGTTATAGTAATCAGCGAGTTTAGATACCACCGGTGTTTGTAAATCCGTATTTAGTAGTATTTGGTAATCATGCCAACGACTGGATTGATTGCAGCACTGTCGCGCGAGGCCGTTGAGCCGGACATAATGAGGGATATTTGATAAATATAATAATTTTTATTACTGTAATTAAATAAGTACGTCCAATGGTTCGTTCCGTGTCGGTCGTCTCGGGAAGGGGTGTCATTGCACTCGTTGGGGGCATCTACGTCGTGCTCGCCGTCGGATTGGTGTACGGGCAGTCTGCCACGAATCCGCCCGTGAGGGCGACACCGATGGAGGTCGCCCTGCTGGTCGTGCCGGGGATCGTCCTCCTCTATGGCGGATACCGGCTTTCTGGGACGGAGATCCACCCCGAGTTCTACTCGACTATCGCGCGCTGGTGTCTCGGCGGGTTCGGGCTAATGGTCGCCATCCTCGCGCTCTATCACCTCCAGCCGGACACCAGCGTCTCCACCTCAAATTCGATCGCCCCCGTTCTCACGGCGCTCAGCAGCGTCGCCGGCTACGGGATCGGCCTCCACAGCGCACGAACCAAGGAGCTACAGCGAACCCGAGAGCGCCTCGACACCACCGTAGAGCGGCTCCGGACGTCGAACCAGCGCCTCGAACAGTTCGCCTACGCGGCCTCCCACGACCTCCAGGAGCCCTTGCGGATGGTCTCGAGTTATCTACGATTCCTCGAACGCCGGTGTGGCGACGACCTCGACGAGGAGGGCAGGGAGTTCCTCGAGATCGCCGTCGACGGCGCCGACCGAATGCTCGAGATGGTGGACGGGCTGCTCAGATACTCGCGGGTCGCAGCGAGCGACGAGCGCTTCGAGCCGGTCGATCTGAACGCGATACTCGAGGACGTCCGGACCGACCTCCGGATGAGGATCGAGGAGGAGAACGCGGAGATCACGGCCGAGTCGCTCCCTACCGTCGCGGGCCACGGAGACCAGCTGTATCAGGTGTTTCAGAACCTGCTGTCGAACGCCATCGACTACAGCGGCGAGGGAGCGCCCCGAATCCACGTGTCGGCCGAGCGAGCCGGCCCGATGTGGGCCGTAACCGTCCGCGACGACGGGATCGGCATCGACCCCATGGATATCGACTCGGTTTTCGAGCTGTTCCAGCGGGTTCCCACCGACGAGGACCACGCGGGTTCGGGGATCGGGCTCGCGCTCTGCGAGCAGATCGTCGAGCGCCACGGCGGCGAGATCCGAGTGGACTCCGAACCCGGTGAGGGGTCGGCGTTCTCGTTTACGTTGCCGGCCATCGAGGGAGGTGAAGGCGATGACTGACCGCGAGTTCGACCCGGTGGACATCCTGCTCGTCGAGGACAACCCCGGCGACGTCAAACTCACACAGGAGGCGTTCAAGGAGGGAGGGATCGCGAACACGTTCCACGTCGTCACCGACGGGGTCGAGGCGCTCGATTTCCTCTTTCAGCGCGAGGAGTACGCCGACGCCCCCCGACCCGACTTCGTCTTACTCGACCTCAACCTTCCACGCAAGAGCGGCGACGAGGTACTCGAGGAGCTGCGCGCCGATCCGGACTGCAAGGACCTCCCGGTCATAATCCTCACCGGGTCGAGCGCACAGGAGGACGTGGTGCGCTCGTACGAACTCGCCGCGAACGCCTATCTGACGAAGCCGGTCGACCCGGGCGAGTTCATCGAGACGATTCTCGCGACGGAGCGCTACTGGCTATCGGTCGTCCGGCTCCCTACGGATACCGATCTCGGCTGAGAACTCAGACCTCGGGGCTCTCCTCGACGCGCGGGACACCTCCTGCAGTAATCGTCTCGCCGACGACGTAGGAGGAGGCGGGACTCGCGAGGAACTGCGCGATGTCGGCGATCTCCTCGGAGAGGCCGATCCGGCGCTCGACGTCTCCTCGATCTATGTTCTCCGCCGAGACCCCCATCTGGCTCTCGACGCCGGGCGTCGCGACGAAGCCCGGCGCGATGCAGTTGACGCGGACGCCCTCGCCGGCCCATTCCGCCGAAAGGGTCGTCGTGAGGTTGATGATCCCCGCTTTCGCTGCCCCGTAGTGACTCATGTACGGCGAGCCACGTTGGCCCGCCACCGACGCGAGGTTGATCACCGTTCCGCCGCCGTCTTTCAAGTGCTCGCCGGCGGCCTGCGTACAGTGGTAGGTCCCGTGAAGGTTGATGTCCACGATGGTTTGCCACCCGTTCTCGCTGATGTCGTCGAACCCGGCCATGAAGCTCGCGCCCGCGTTGTTGACGAGACAGTCGATTCCGCCGAACTCCTCGACGGTGGCCTCCACCAGCGCCTCGACGGCCCCGCGGTCGGTGACGTCGCATTTGACGGCCAGCGCATTGCCGCCCGACTCTTCGATTTTCTCGGCGACCGGGTCGACGTTGTCCTGCTCGCGCGAGCAGACGACCACGCTCGCGCCGCCCTCGGCGAAGCGCTCGGCGATCGCCCGACCGATCCCGCTCGACGCCCCCGTGACGATCGCTACCTGCCTCTCGACTCCGAACCGCCCGCTCATCGTCCTGCCTCCGGTCGAACTGTTGTTACCATTGGTAGTACGATAGTCGTGTCTCTATCCACTGTTAATAAGCGTTCGTCCCGATCAGACGATCTACTCCTCGAAGCGGGTGATCGGCTCGGTCTCGCGCTCGTCGATCTCCGAGAACGCTTCGCGGGCGATCACGCGCTTGTGGACCTCGTCGGCCCCGTCGACCAGCCGGAACTGGCGGACGTTCTCGTAGAAGTCGGCGATTGGGAGGTCCTTCCCGATGCCGTTGGCCCCGCACAGTTGGAGACAGTCATCGATGACGTCCTGGACCGTGTTGGCGGCGAATACCTTCGCCATCGAGACGGGGATGCGTGCCTCATTGCCCGAATCGATCTCGCGGGCGGCGTGGCGCACCATCGTCCGCGCGGCGTGGAGGTTAGTCTCCGCCTCGGCGATCGTAAACCGGACCGACTGTTTCTCGCCGAGCGATTCCCCGAAGGCCTCCCGTTCGCTGACGTAGGCTTTTGCCACGTCGAGTGCGCGTTCCGCCATTCCCGAGTAGCGCATACAGTGAGTCAGTCGCGCGGGGCCGAGGCGCTGTTGGGCGTGTGAAAAGCCCTCGTTGAGCTCCCCGAGCAGGTTCCTCTCGGGGATCCGAACCCCGTCGTACCGGATCTCGGCGTGGCTCATACCCGTGACCTCGCCGCCCACATGGGGGATGTCCCGGACGACTTCCACTCCCTCGGTGTCGCTCGGGACGAGAAAGAGCGAACAGCCGGCGTAGGGATGCGCCTCCGGGTCCGTACGCGCCATCACGATCAGCACGTCGGCCTCCGATCCCTGCGTCGTCCACCACTTGTGCCCGTCGAGGACCCACTCGTCACCCTCCTTTTCCGCCTCGGTTTCGAGCATCTTCGGGTCCGACCCGCCCCCCTGGATCGGCTCGGTCATCGAGAATCCTGAACGGACTTCTCCGGCGACGAGCGGCTCCAGCCACTCCTCTTTCTGCTCGTCGGTTCCGAACAGTTCGAGGGTGTGCATGTTGCCCTCGTCGGGGGCGTCGACCCTGAGGGCGGCCGGTCCCAGCAGGCTCCGGCCGGCGGCCTCGAAGACGGGTAACATATCGCGGTAGCTCAGGCCCTGTCCCCCGTACTCCTCGGGGAGGTGCGGGGCGTACAGCCCGCGCTCGCGGGCGGCCTCGCGCAGCGTTTCGACCTGCTCCTTCGAGGCGGGACCAGTACCCAAGACCTCCCGTTCGACCGGGATCACTTCTTCCTCCAGAAACTCGCGGGTCCGGCTGGCGAACTCGCGTGCGCGCTGTGTGTCGTCGTACTCCATACGGGGGTATCGGAGATACACTGTAAAAGGATTCCCCCGAGCGAGTGTCAGTTGGTAATCCCGCCCCATAGCTATTCATACGACGGGGGAATACTGACCCCATGACCGACGCAAACGAGACGTACTTCGAGCGCCTCGTCGACGAGGCGACACTCGCGGCGTATCTCGAAAGCGAACTCGGCCCCGTCGAGCGCTACTCGGTGTTCCACCATCAGGAGGGTCACTCCAACGAGACGCTGTTCGTGACGTGGGGCGAGCGGGAGTTGGTGATCCGCCGCCCGCCACCGGGCGAGACGGCAGACACCGCCCACGACGTGCTCCGCGAATACAGGGTGATGGACGCCCTGCAGGGCACCGAGGTCCCGCTTCCCGACACCCTGCTGGCCTGCGAGGACCACGAGGTGATGGGCAGCGATTTCTACGTGATGGAACGGGTCGAAGGCGACGTTCTCAGGGAAAGTGAACCCGAACGGTTCGTCGAGCATCGGGAGACGATCGGTCACGAACTCGTCGATTCGCTCGTCGCTATCCACGAGGTCGACCCACAGGCAGTGGGTCTGGGTGAGTTCGGCCGACCCGCGGGCTACACTGACCGGCAGGTCGAGCGCTGGGGGAAACAGATCGAGTGGGCCACCGAGGTCACGAGCGAGGAGCGGGCGGTCCCCACCCTCAAGCAGGTCGGCGACTGGCTCGAAGCGAATCGCCCCGATTCACACCCCCACACGCTCGTCCACGGCGACTACAAGCTCGATAACGTGATGTTCGCTCCCGGGACGCCGCCGGATCTGGTGGCGGTCTTCGACTGGGAGATGAGTACGCTGGGGGATCCGCTCGCGGATCTGGGCTGGATGCTCTCCTATTGGCGCGACCCGAAGGACCCCGACCCGGCGATTCCGGAACTCACCGCCCGGTTCATGGAGCGCGAGGGATATCCGACCCGTCGAGAACTCGTCGAACGGTACGAGGAACGATCAGGAATCGAGTTCGAGGGCGAGCGGTTCTACCGTGCGCTCGCGGTGTACAAGCTCGCCGCCCTCGGCGAGATGTTCTTCCGGCGGTATCTCGAAGGGAACTCCGACGACCCGATGTACCCGAAGATGCGAGAGCGCGTCCCGGCGCTCGCGGAGCGAGCCGAACGCATCGTCGAGGGCGACGAGCCGCTGTGAGCGAGTCGAACGATACACCCCCGTTTCGGCTTCGATCCTGAATAGTTATTAGGGATGAGTGGGAAGTACGTCCACGGTACCAGTTAACAATGATAATATCTATCGGAGATTTCGCGAACAGCGAACAGGGGGAGTGGGTCGAATGGTGAACGGAACCGACGGCTTCGCTCGACGAGCGTTTCTGGCCACGGCCGGAGCGGGAGCGATGGGGCTTGCGGGCTGTCTCGGTGGCGACGAGCCACGGCCCGTCGACGACGGAGGAAACGGCGGGAACGGCGGCTCCGAGGGGGAGACGACCCTCCGAATGCGAACGGCCACCTCGACCACTGCGGCCTACGCGGCCAATCAGGGGATCGCGGCGGCGATAAACGAGAACACCGACGACCTGTTCGTCGAGGCCCAGACCAGCCCCGGTACCGAGGCCAACATCGGCGCGCTTCAAAGCGGCGAGGCCGAAATGGTCTACATCCAGAACTGGTCGGCCGCCGACATCCAAGAGGGCGTCGAGCCGTTCGACGACCTCGATTTCACGCTCAATCAGGTGTTTCACTACTACGACCTGCCGTGGTTCTTCTGTTCGGGCAACGCGGACCTGAGTTCGCTCGCCGACATCGGCGCCGGAACGACCGTCTCGCCGACCCCCCGAGGGTCCGGAACGGCCGCGGCGCTCGAACACGCGCTGAGCTACGTCACCGACGAGTACGAGCGGGTCAGCGAGGACTACGGCCAGCAGGCCAGCGCGATGAACGAGGGGCGCCTCGACGTGGGAATGGGCACCTACCTGAACTTCGAGATCGTTCCCGGCTGGCTCCAGGAGATGATGGGTACGGTCGACCTCCGGGTGCTGGAGGTACCCGAAGGCGTCGTCGGGGAGTGGCAGGCCGACCAGCGCCTGCTCGCCGAGTCGTTTCCCGGCGAGGAGCTTTCGGATGCTGCCTTCGCCCCCGAGGAGGTCTGGTCCATTACGTTCGCGTACAACTTCGTTTGTCGGAACGACCTCGATTACGACGCCGTCTACGGTTTCCTCGAGACGATGTACGACGAGCGCGACGGGTTGGCGGAGTACCACGCCCTGTTGAGTCGCCTCCAGGACGAGTCGTTCTGGGTTCGGAACGCCTACGAGGGCGTCCCCTTCCATCCGGCGGCCGCGGACTTCTACGAGGAGATCGGCGTCTGGAACGAGGAATTCGAGCGCGGAGAGGGATAACCCGTGTCGACCCGGCGCGTGCCCCGATGGCTGACGCTGCTCAACGCGCTCAGGGCGAGCGTCTACCTGCTCGGCGTGACCTTCACGCTCTACACCATCTACTACGCCTACTCGCTGTTCTTCATCCGAATCCGGTACTCGAACCTCTTCGTCGGCATGGGAATCGCGCTGTTTTACCTCCACACCGCCCTCGAACGGTATCGGGGCCGGGGCGACGACCCCGACGGGCGGGTCCGTGCGCTCCTCGACCGATTCGACCCGCTTCTCGCGCTCGCGCTGGCCGGTCTGGCGCTCTGGTCGACCGCCTACGTCGAACTCGAGTTCCAGCGGCTGTTCTACGACGCGCCCGTGGTGGGCTACACCACCAACGACCTCCTGATCGGCGTGGCGCTGATCGCGCTCGCGGTCGACGCCACCCGCAGGGCGTTCGGCAACGCCATCGCCGGCGTCACGATCGCCGCGATCGTCTACGCCCACTCGCTGGTCGGCCCGAACCTGCCCGGCGTCCTCCGACACACGGGAATGACGTGGGAGCAGATCGCCCGCGACGGCGCGATCGGTCTCACCGGCGTGTACCACGACACGCTGATGGGCATCGGCGCGACGTGGGTCGCGATCTTCATCATGTTCGCGGGGATCGCGAAGGCCTACGGCCTGATGGACTTCGTCCTCGATGCGGGCCGCGAACTCGGGTCGAGCCTCCACACGGGGGTCGTACAGGTCGCCGTGATCGCGAGTATGATCATGGGCTCGATCACGGGGAGTGCGGCGGCCAACACCGCCACGACGGGCAGTTTCACCATCCCGATGCTCAAGGATCAGGGCGTGCGCGACGACTTCGCCGCCGCGATCGAGGCGGTCGCCTCGGCGGGCGGCCAGATGTTACCGCCGGTAATGGGCGTCGCCGCCTTCCTCATGGCCGACATCATCGGCGTCCCGTACGTCGACGTCATCCGGGCGGGGCTGATCCCCGCCGCGCTGTTCTACCTGAGCGTCGGGATCGGCGTCCACTTAGCAGTGCTGAAGTTCGGGTGGACCACCGAGCGCACCGAGGCGTTCGACCCGCGGGTCCTCCTCGAAGGGGCGCACTTCGCGATCCCGCTCGCGGTTTTGCTCTACACGCTCGTGATCCTGCGGTACTCGCCGCTGTCGGCCGGGATGTACACCATCTTCACGCTCGTCGCGGTCGTCGCGCTCAGGAACGCCTACGTGGAGGACCCCACGGTGGACACCGCCGTCGCGACCGCCCGTCGGACCGTGACCGGACTGTATCGCGGCGGCGTCGAGATGGCTCCGCTGGTGGGTGTGCTCGCGGCGATGGGGATCATCATCGAACTGCTGACCCAGACCGGGCTCGCCCAGCGCGTGAGCACGCTCATCGTCGGCCTCGGGAGCGGCAGCCTGCTGGTCGTCCTCCTGCTGGCGATGGTCGCGAGCGTCCTCTTCGGGCTGGGGATGCCCACGCCCGCGGCGTACATCCTCGTCGTGATCCTCGTCGCCCCGGGCGTGATCCAGATGGGCGTCGCCGAGATCACCACCCACATGTTCGTCTTCTATTTCGCGATGCTGTCGGCGATAACCCCACCAGTAGCGATCTCCGTGGCCGTCGGCTCGCGGATCGCGGGCACGAGCTTCCTTCGGTCGTGCCTGCAGGCGCTTCGGATCGGCGCGCCCGGCTTCGTCATCCCCTTCGCGTTCGTCACCAACGGCAGCTTGATCTACTGGTCGTTCCCCGAGACGCTCGTCGCCTTCCCGCTCGTGCTCGCCGGAACGGTCGGGCTGATCGTCGCTACTGTCGGGTACGACGGGACCCGGACCCTCGGAGCGGTTCGTCGGGTCCTCTACACCGCGCTCGCGGTCGGCGCGATGTTCGGCACCGTCGTTCATCCGGCGATCCAGGCCGTGACCGCCATCGCCATCGTCGCCGCGCTCGTGGTCTCGAACGCGAACACCGTCTCGCGACTTCGCACACCGACTAGGAACTGACCATGTACACAGGATCCGACCTCTTCGTCGACGCGCTCGAACAGTACGGCGTTTCTCACGTCTTTGGCAACCCCGGAACGACCGAGCTACCAGTGCTCAAATCGCTCGCGACGAGCGAGATCGAGTATATCCTCGGCCTGCACGAGGACATCGCGGTCGGGATGGCCGGCGGCTACGCCAGTACCCGCCGCTACCACTCCCACGGTAATCCCGACGCCCTCCCGGTGGGCGTCGCGAACCTGCACCTCGCACCCGGATTGGCTCATGGCCTTGGCAACCTGTATGCCGCGAAGGTCGCGGGCGCGCCCGTCGTCGTGACCGCGGGCAACCATTCCACCGACTTCCGCCACGAGGAACCCATTCTCTCGGGCGACCTAGTGGGGATCGCCGAGGAGTTCACGAAATGGAGCGCCGAGGTGCTGGACGTGGCGGCGCTGCCCGCGATGGTCCGCCGGGCCTTCCGGACGGCGCTGACCCCGCCGACCGGCCCCGTGTTTCTGGGCCTACCGCTCGATACCATGATGGCCGAAACGGACGCGGAGCCCGAACGCTTGGGCGAAATCCCGACCGCAGGCGGGGGCGACCCCGCAGGGATCGAACGGGCCGCGGAGCTACTGACGGAGGCGGACGCCCCCACCATGATCGTCGGCGACCACGTCGTCCGCGCGGGCAGCGAGGCGGTCGATGCGGCCGTCAAGCTCGCCGAGACCGCCGGCCTTCGAGTCCACGGCGAGATCCTCTCGTGTGAGGTGAACTTCCCGACGACCCACGACCAGTGGGTGTCGTACGTCCCGCCCGACGAGGAGCTCGCGGCGCGGTCGATGGACACGGACACGCTCGTCTTCGCGGGCTGTTCGACCAACACCACCCTGACGCGCCACGAGAAACCCCTCGTCGATCCCGAGACGACCTGTATCCACCTCGGGCCCGACGCGTGGGAAATCGGCAAACACCAGCCCGCCGACGCCGCCGTACTGGGCGACCCCGGCGAGGTCATGACCGCGCTCGCGGAGCGGATCGACCTCGAAGAGGGGGTACGGGAGGATCGACTCGAACGGGTTTGGGAGACGAAGGCCGCGCTCGCCGATACCCTCGATTCGATCGGGCGCGGGAGCGCCGACGAGGACCCGCGCGCCTCGAAGGCAGAACTGGTCGACCACCTGCGCGAGGCCGCCCCCGACGCCTATCTCGTCGACGAGGGCGTGACCTCGAAGTACGCGCTGTTGACGCGGTGGCCCCTCAAGAGCGAAGGAATGATCTCGAACAAGGGCGGCGGCCTCGGATACGGCCTGCCCGCCGCGGTCGGCGCGGCCATCGCCGAGGGCGAGCGCGAGGATTCGAGGACGGTTCTCGGGTTCGTCGGCGACGGCTCGTACCTGTACTACCCGCACACGCTCTACTCGGCGGCGCGCCACGGCGTCGATCTGACGGTCGTAATCGCCGACAACCGCAACTACCGCATCCTGAAGGACAACACCATCAAGCTCTTCGGGGGAACTGACACGGATCACGACTACGTCGGGATGGACTTCGAGCCGCCGGTGGATCTGGTTGCGAACGCGAAGAGCCACGGTGCGGACGCCGAGTTAGTCGAGAGGCCCGACGAGATCGTTCCAACGGTCGAACGGGCGCTCGGAAGCGAGAGGCCGACCGTGTTGGACGTACTCGTTCACGACTGATCCCTTCAGCGCATCGCCCGCGTCGCCTCGCGCATGATTTCGAGGGCGTCCTCCAACTTCTCGGTACTCGTCGCATACGAGAGTCGGGCGTAGCCCGCCCCGCCGTCGCCGAAGGCCTCGCCGGGAACGACCACCACGCCCCGGTCGATCACTTCGTCGACCCAGCCCTCGGGCACCTTCGGCATGGCGTAGAACGCCCCCTGTGGAGTGGGCACGTCGAGACCCATATCGGTCAGCCCGTCGAGCACGAGGTCCCGCCGTTTCTCGAAAGCGGCGACCATCTCCCTGACCGGTTCTTGAGAACCCGAGAGGGCGGCCTCGGCGGCGTACTGTGCGGGTGCGCTCGCACACGCCTGTGCGTACTGGTGAACCCGGAGCATACGCTCGATTCTCCGGTTGCTTCCGGTGATCCAACCGAGCCGCCAGCCGGTCATCGAGTAGGTCTTCGAGCAGGCGCTCACGACCACGACGTTGTCCGTCTCGGCGAATTCGAGGGGCGAGCGGTGCTCGCCATCGAAGACGATGTGCTCGTAGACCTCGTCGCTGATGCAGAGGACGTCGTTAGCGTCGGCGATCCGGGCGAACTCGCGCATGTCCTCTTCGCTCTGGACCGCACCCGTGGGATTGGCGGGGCTGTTGACGACGAACGCCGCAGTATCGTCGGTGATCGCGTCCTCGACCGTCTCGGGATCGAGCGTGAGGTCCTCGCGGAGTTCGAGGGGTTTCGGTACCCCGTCCGCGATCCGGGTCAAGGCGTCGTACGAGACGAACCCCGGGTCCGGAAAGAGGACCTCCTGGCCGGGATCGACGTGAGCCTCGATCGCTAGATGCAACGCCTCGCTCCCTCCAGCGGTGGCGATGACGTCTTCGGGATCCACGGAAAGGGAGTAATCCCGGTCGTACTTCTCGCTGATCGCCTCGCGTAGCTCGCGAGTACCCTTGTTGGAGGTGTAGGCGTCGACGGCCCCCGACTCGATGGCTTCAACGGCGGCCTCGCGGGCGTGGGTCGGCGTCGGGAAGTCCGGTTGTCCGAGGCCGAGGTTGATCGCCCCCTCCCCGGCGGCCTCGAACACCTCGCGGATGCCGCTGATCGACACCGACTCGACTCGCTTGGAGAACTCCGTCATGGATTGGAGCGCGGCCCGCCCCCGCATAACCCTTGCTACCTACCCCCGGAACTCCTCTCGCAGGTCGTCGATGTGACCGTCCAACACAGAAAGGGCGGCATCGGCGTCCATGTATCCCTGTTCGTACTCCGACAGCACGTAGCCGGCGTCGTCGAGGAACTCCTCGACGCTCTCTTCGAGTTCTTTCACGTTTCCCCTACGCTCCCGAGGGAAATGAACTTAATCCGATCCGCCGGCCGGCGTCGTCGTCTCGGTCCCCGTCGTGTGACCCCTGTCGGGGCCGAGATAGCGTGCCCAGACGACGAGCAGGCTCGGCAGGACGAACACGCTCCCGAGGAAGGCGTAGACGATCGTCAGGCCCGTGATGAGCCCGAACTGCTGGAGCGGCGGCAGGATCGCGAAGACGAGCACGCCGAACCCGCCGACGGTGGTCGCGGCACTCCCCAGAAGCGCCCCACCGGTCCCGCGGACGCTCCGGTCGAGCGCCTCGAAGAGGTCGCGACCGCGCTCACGCTCGATCAGGAACCGCTCGGTCATGTGGATGTTGTACGCCACACCCAGCCCGATGGTGAGACTGGTGATCGTCCCGGTCATGACGTTGAACGGAATCCCGAGGAGGTACATCGTCCCGAGGATCCACGCCACCGAGAAGACGATCGGCAAAAGGGTGACGGCCCCGAGGATCGCGCTGTCGTTGGCCCACCGGTAGGCGAACATGAGGAAGGCAAAGACCACCACGAGGGTGACGAGCATGCTCTCGATAACAGTTTGGAGGAGTTCGTCCTCGACGATTCCGAAGACGATCAACTGGCCCGTCGCGGTCGCTTCCAACCCGTCGCCATCGAGCACGGCGGCGACCCCGCGGGTCTCCTCGGTCGCGAGATCGGTCGCGGCCGAGCCCTGTATCGAGATCACGAGCCGGAATGCCTCGTACTCGCCCGTCTCGGTCCGGTGGATCACGCCGCTTGCGGCCTCCGTGTCGGTCGCGAACAGCGCGTCGTAGACGCCCTCGACGCTCCTGTCGGGCACGCCGTCGGCGTTGGTATCGGCCGCCGTGAAGACTTCCTCGAACGACTCGTCCTCCTCGGCGACCGATTCCATGACCGACAGCGGGCTCCTGACGTCGGCCTCGCCGCTCGAGAGGATCACGACCGAGTCGCTTTCGGCGGCGATCTCCTCGGCCTCGGCGAGGCGCGTAAGCGTGTCGTCCCGGGTGATCTCGCCCTCGACGAGCACCTCGGTCCGGGTGTCCTCGCGTAAGAAGTGCTCGTTGACGTACTCCAAGTCCTCTTTCGAGTCGTACTGGCCGACGGCCAGCGGTTCGGGCAGGTTCTGCATCCAGTCGGGTGGGTCGTCGGCGATGAAGTCCTCCTGCTCGAAGCTGGTGTCGATCCCCGCCGCGCCGTAGGCGCTCCCCGCCGTGAGCAGGAGCACCACGACGATCACGGCCCACGGGGCGCGCCGTGCGACACGCCCGCCCAGCGAGAGGAACTCGCTTGCGGGACCGCCGCCGGTCCCGAACGCCCGTTTCTTCCTGTCGTAGCCACGCGATTCGAGGGCGGCGTCGAGTTCGACCTTCGCCGCGGGGAGTAGCAGGCCGAAGACCAGCAGGGCCGAGACGATGCCGACGGCGCTGGCGATCCCGAACTCCCGGATGGGGCCGACCGGGCTAACGAGGTTCGAGAGGAAGCCGATCACCGCCGTCGCCGTGACCCAGACGAACGCCATCCCGAGCCCCGAGAGGACGACCGTCATCGCCTGTCTCGTCCCCTCATCGCTCTCGGCGCGCTGCTCGCGGTGACGCATGAAGACGTGGATCGCATAATCGATCGAGAGCCCGATCAGGAGGACGGGCACGGCGATCATGATCTGGTTGAACGCGATCCCCGCCCAGCCCATGAACCCGAACGTCCAGAGGAGGACGACGAGGATCCCGGCACCCCCGAGGACGATGTCGAGAGGGTCCCGATAGGCGATCACGAGGACGACGCCGACGAACCCCAGCGCGAGCGGCAGGACGATCCCCAGACTGTCGGTGAGCGAGCGTTCGATCTCGTCGGAGATGATCCCGGAGCCGAAGACGAACCCCGAGGACCCGAAGCGCTCCTCGACGATGTCGGCCATCGCGAGTTGGGAGTCGACCAGCGAGGGCGGTGCCTCGCCCTCGATGACCGTGTCCTCCCCGGTGGTCTGGGTGACGTAGATCGCCCGGGCGTCCGCGCTCGTCGAGCCCGGTTCGTAGTCGGTCGGCAGGAAGACGAAGACCTCGCGCGGGGCGTCCTCGGAGAGCACCGTCTCGAGCACGTCGTCGATCTCCGACTGGCTCATCGACTCCAACTGTGCGATCCGCTCGTCGATGCTCGGGTCGATCCCCGAGATCGCCGCGAAGTCGTCTTCGAGCGCCTCGCTCTCGTCTTCGAGTGCCGTGGCCTCCTCTTCCAGCGCTTCGCCCTCGGCTTCGAGTTCGTCGCCGCGTTGCTCGAGGGCCTCGCGATCGGCCTCAAGGGCATCGCCGCGCTCCTCGAGAGTCGCTTGGCGCTGCTCGAGTTCGGCGGCGTCGGATTCGAGGGCCTCGCCGCGTTCGGCCAAGTCGGAACCCGCCGGGGCGAGCACCTCGTTCTCGATGGCGGCGTAGGCGGCCTCGATTTCCGCTGCGGGCTCGGCACTCCGAGTCTCGTACTCCGCTGCGGTGATCTCGCCCGCCCGATATCGCGCGTCGAGCGCGTTGAGATCGGCCTGCGCGTCGGCCACGTCATCGATCAGCGACGAAAAGGCGGCGTACTCCTCCGCCGGGAGGCGCTCTCGGGCCTCGGTGTCGAGATTCGCGATACCAGCCTCGTACTCGGCCTCAGTGATTTCCCCGGTGTCGGCGGCGATTCGGAGGTCACGGGTCTCGTCCAGTGTCCCCGCCATGAATTCCCCGCGGGCCTCGATGGCCGCTCGATCCTCCTCAAGCGTCGTCCGGCGCTCCTCGAGGTCGGCGGCGTCGGCTTCGAGGTCGGCGGCGTCGGATTCGAGGGCCTCGCCGCGTGCGGCGAGTTCCTCGCCCTCCGATTCGAGTGCCTCACCCTCGGCTTCGAGCCGCTGGCTTCGTTCGTCGAGCGCCTCGCCGCGCGCTTCGAGGTCCTCGGAGCGGTCCTCGAGTTCGTCGGCGCGCTCCCCTCGGATCGCGGCCGTCGCGACGACGTTCGAGAGGTCGCCGAACGGCTCCTCGGCGAGCGTTCCGTCGATCGTCCCGTTCCCGCGGAACTCCCCCTGGAGTTCGAGCGTCGAGAGCAGGGACTCCTTCGACAGCGTATCCTCGCCGCGGACGATCAGTTGGGCGGTCGTGGTGTTCTCGTCGCCGCCGAAGTGCTCGTCGATGTAGGCCTGTTTGTCGGCCGCCTCGCTGTCGGTCTGGAACTGATCCAGCGAGGAGGACTGGGAGATCGCACCGACACCGCTGCCGACCACCAGCGTAACGATCAGAAACACGGCGATGACGATGCGGCTCCGCTCGGTCACGAACTCGATCAGACGGTCGGCTGCGCGCACGCGCTCACCTCACCACGAGACTCTCGGCCCATACTTGTCTATACGATCCTACAAACACAGTACATATACCTATTTCGAGAAGAGCCTGTCGTGTCGTATTGAGGGTAAGACGGGTGATTCAGCCGGATAACGGGCGTTTCGTCTGAATAAGAAATATTACTGATACATTCCAAGGGGTTTCGCCTGCGTGCTTTCGTCGTCGCCGGCCTGTTGCATCTGCTGGGCGAGCTGCTCGCGTTGGTCCTTGATCCGCTCGGCCTGTTCGAGGAGTCGGTCGACATTGACCTCGATTCCCGTGATCGGGGCGATCCCGCCCTGGATGAGCGCTCGAGCGGCCTCCGGGTCGGGGAACTGGGGGTTGCTCTGGGCGATCAGGCCGACGCTGTCGATGTCGGATTCGGTCGCCTGATTGAGCAGCGCGCCGGTCGGCCCGCTGATGAAGCCCGTCTCCCGCGGTGGAACGATCCCCGCCCGGTCGAGATGGACGGACCCGTCGCCGGTCGCGACGCCGTAGACCTCCGGACTCCCCTCCTTCTCGGCCGGTCGGCCGCTGAGGTAAATCGGCGTCACTTCGTGTTCCTCGAACCATCCCGAGATGCAGGCGGCGAACTCCGGCGCGCCCGATCCCGAGACGGGGACCTCGCTCTGGAGGGCAAGCAGGTTCCGCTCGGGATCGGCGTAGAGCCTGACGGGCGGTTTGAGTTCGTCGTCCTCCTCGTGATAGACCCCGATCCGCGGGAGGCCCTCGCAGTAGACGCTCGCGTAGTGGGTCATCGAGAACTCCTCGATCAGGTGATCGGTGGCGATCTTCCCCACCAGCCCCACACCGGGAAGCCCCTCGACGAGGAACGGGCGGTCGAGCGAGACGGACTCCTCTCGAATGCTAATCCGTGCCATGGTCGAGGAACGTGAGCGACGACCATAAACCGACTGCCCGAGCGGACGGCCCGCACGGTGATCGACCTCGGATCCGATGGTCACCCGACAAACCGTGTACGGACCGTCCGCAGTAGCCAGTAAGCGACGCCGCCGGTCATCGACGCGATAACCGCACAGCCGACGCCGTAGACGATCACCACGGACAGAAACGGGTTGATACCCCACGCCAACAGCGCCGGCTCCCCCGCCGCGAGCGCGAGGCGAACCCCGATCCCGAGGCCGAAGACGGTGGCGAAGACGAATCCGGCGACCCCGCCGGATCCGGCGCCGTGAAACAGGGCGGCCGCGAGGTCGGGACTCGTCGCCCCGACGACGATACCCGCCGCCCCACCGCCCAGTACCCACCCGCTCGGACCGACAGCCATCGCCGCGGCGGTTCCGACAGCCGACCCGACGAGCGCGCCCACACCCACGTTCCGGCCGATCAGCATCATCCCGATTTCAGCGCCGCTCGACAAGTAGTTACTGCCGGTACGAAGCGGTAGACCGCTCGTCAGGCCTCGCTGGCCGGACTTGATCGACGGACCCCACACCGTCGCTGTCGGACCGACGTTCGTCCGGCCGTACCGGGCCCCGCCGTCTCGGAGACGGATCCGGTAGTGGTATACCAAGTGTGGTATTCATGAGTAGGGATAGTGAAGAATAGCGGTAGAAATGACAACCCACATGCATAATTTCGTTGGATTAGTAGGTTATTTAATAATAAAAACGTGGTGAAATGTAGATGACCCAACCGAAATGAACACGAGAACGGTTCCATCGGGGCTCTCCCTCGATACGGTGTTCAGAGTGTTGAGCGAGCGCCGCAAGCGGCACGTACTGTACGCGCTGCGCGGGGCGGAGGGGAACGCGATGACGGTCAAGCAGTTAGCGAGGCGGGTCCGTGAGCTAGAGGGGTCGGGGATGGACGAGAACGCCCTGAAGCGGATCGCCGAGGACCTCCGGGAGCGACACATACCGGAACTCGTCGCGACGGACGCGGTCGAATACGACGAGCGAAGCGAGACCGCCCGCTATCACAGCGTCCCGTCGCTCGAGGAGTGGCTCGAACACGCGGAGTACAAGGAACTCGGCCGAGTGGTTTCGTAGCGAATCCCACGAGCGTCCGGGGTGACATCGACCGGGAGCACCCGTCCACAGGCGGAGCCGATGGCAGGAGACACCGAGATACGCCACCCGTGAGCACTCGCTTGCTCGTCCGCTCGCGTGAACCCGACCGGAACGGGTCGAGCGCGAAGCACCTCACCCAAAAGCACCTCGAATACGGCGATGTGGTCCGCTAGCAAGCGCACGGTTGATATACCAACTAACGCATACTTCACTTCGGAGGGGAGATGGTTCAGAGACGATATATCGGAGCGGGAGAGGCCCGTTTCGAGGAGGGGAGGGAATGAGTACGGCCGGGCCGTGGGCGCTTTCGCTCGACGCGATATTCGAACTGTTGTGTCGGCGACGACGGCGATACGCGCTGTACGCGCTCTATCGCAACGGGAACAGCGGGGTTCGGCTCGACGAGTTGGCCTCGCGGATCCGGCGGTTGAGGGTGACGAGTACGAAAGCGATCCCGACGAGATCGGGGCGGTTCTCCGGGACCGGCATCTCCCGAAACTGGTCGAGACGCACGTGGTAGAGTTCGACGAACGAACCGAGACGGTGCGGTATCGCGGCCAGCCCTCGCTCAAGAAGTGGATCGAACACGCCGAGTTCGAGGAGGGAAAACGGCCCGACGAATAGCGAAACCCACAAGCGACCCACGGAGCTACCGTGAGCCAATGGAGGTCCTTTCGCGGTACGAACCGCTCGTCGACGATTTCGAGGCCTTTCTCGCCGCCTGCGAGCGGTCACTGCCCGCGGTCGTCCGCGTGAACACGATCAAAGCCGGCGTCGAACGGACGAAACGCGCCCTCGACGAGGAGGGGGTCGGCTACGAGGACCGAAAGTGGAACGAAACGGTACTGGAACTCGATACCGACAAACCGGGCAACACCTGGCCGTACTTCCACGGCTGGATCCACGGTCAGGAAGAGGTCTCCTCGCTGCCGGCGACAGTGCTCGACCCCCAACCCGGCGAGCGCGTGCTCGATGCGTGTGCCGCACCAGGGGGGAAAACCGCCCAGATCGCCGCACTGATGGACGACACAGGTCTAGTAGTCGCAAACGACAACAACCTCGGACGGCTCTCGGCGCTCCGGTTCAACGCCGAACGCCTCGGGCTGACGGACGTCGCCGTCACCCGCCAGGACGCCCGGAACTTCTCGCTGAAGCCCTTCGGGTTCGAGGCGTTCGACCGGACCCTCGTCGACGCGCCCTGCTCGTGTGAGGGCATCATCCGGAAGCGCCCCGACACGCTCGACGAGTGGAGCCTCTCGCACGTCGAGGGCGTTTCGGGAGTCCAGAAGGGGATCCTCAAGCGGGCGATCCAGGCCACCCGTTCCGGAGGTACCGTCGTCTACTCGACGTGTACGTTCGCCCCCGAGGAGAACGAGGCCGTGCTGGATCACGTTCTGGAGAGTGAGGACTGCCGGGTCGTCGAGTTCGACACGCCACTGGAATCCCGGCCGGGAGTGACCGAGTGGAACGGGGAAGAATACGACAGGTCGATCCGAAAGGCGCGACGGTACTACCCACACCACAACGACACGGGCGGGTTCTTCTGTGCGAAACTGGAGGTGACGGGATGAGCAACGACGGCCAGCGCTTCGACCGCCTGCCCGCCACCGACGACGAGCGCGAACTCGAAAGCCGAGCCACCCTCGAGGAAGTGGTCGGGTGGTGGGACGAGCGCTTCGGGATCGGTTCCGAGGAGTTCGAGGAGCACACCTTCTGGGAGAAAGGCGCGGGCAAGATCTGGATCGCGTACGGAGAACATCCCTCCCCCACGGAGATCGAGGGGCTGGGAATGAAGTTCCTCAGGACCCGCCAGGAACACTGGAAACCGACGACCAACGCCGTCCAGCGTTTCGGTCGGGTGGCAAAAAAGAACGTCATCGACCTCGATCCCGAGCGGGCGATGGCGTTCGTCCGCGGGAAGGATCAAGAAGTCGAGTGGGACGGCGACTGGGGCTACCTGATCGCGGCCCACGAGATCGCTGGCGAGCGCGAGCCGCTCGGTGTCGGACTGTACCTCCACGGCGAACTCCGCTCGGTGGTACCGAAGGGCCGGCGGCGCGAGGACTGACCCGGTCTCGCTGGCCGCTATCCACACGTTTTAGCCGGGGTCGGCACAACCGCCGATAGTGCGCTGGGAGTACCGAAACACCGTCCTCGTCCTCTGTACGCTCGCCTTCTTCGCGACGATGGTCGCCCGCCTCGTCATCAGTCCCGTCGTTCCGGCGATCGTCTCGGAGTTCGGGACCTCCTCGGGGACCATCGGGCTGGCGTTCTCGGGGATGTGGGCGGCCTACGCGCTCTCGCAGTTCCCCTCGGGACTCCTCGCGGACCGCTACGGCGAGCGCCGGGTGATCCTGACCGCCGTCTCGACGACCGCCGTCGCGAGCGCCGCGCTCGCGCTCTCGCCCAGTATGGCCACGTTCGGCCTCTTTGCGGTGTTGCTCGGGGCGGGTGCGGGGCTTCACTACGTGGTCGCGACGACGCTTCTCACACGACTGTTCTCGAACACGGGCCGGGCAATCGGCCTGCACGTCACCGGCAGCCCGCTCGCGGGGCTTTCCGCGCCCGTGCTGGCGGCGGCGATCGGGTCGCGCTACGGCTGGCGGGTCGCGCTTCTGTTGGGGACCGTCGCCGCGGTTCCGGTCGGGTTGGTGTTCGCCTGGCGGGTCCGCGAGACCGAGCCACAGCACCCCGAGCGCCCGCTACGCGAGGGGTTCGAGCCCCGGACCCTTCTCGAACTGCTCTCACGACCCGCGATCGCCTACACCACCGTTCTCGCGGTGATCTCGGCGTTCACATGGCAGGCGACCGCCTCCTTTCTACCGACCTTCCTAATCGCCCGCCACGGCTACTCGACGGCACTCGCGGGAATGCTCTTCTCGCTGTACTTCGTCGCCCACGGCGTGTTCGCCCCGGCGATCGGCTCGTTCTCCGATCGTTTCGGCCGGGACCCGACCCTCGGAGCGACGCTCGCGGTCGGAATCCTCGCTTATCCGGTGCTGGTACTGGGCCCCTCGCTTCCCGTCGTCGTCCTCGGGGTCGTCCTCGCGGGGATCGCGATGAGTTGGAGCGCACCCCTACAGGACCGCTACATCGTTCGCCTCTCCGAGGGCGAGGAAAACAGGGGGTTCGGACTCGTCCGTACCGTCTACATGCTGCTGGGGGCGCTCGGAAGCGTCGCTACCGGGACGCTCGCGGATCTGGCGGGCTGGGGCGTCGCCTACGGCGCGCTCGGAGTGCTGTTGGCGGTCGCAGTCGGGAGCCTCGTGATCGTCC
Source organism: Halalkalicoccus paucihalophilus (assembly GCF_001593955.1). Classification (GTDB taxonomy): domain Archaea; phylum Halobacteriota; class Halobacteria; order Halobacteriales; family Halalkalicoccaceae; genus Halalkalicoccus; species Halalkalicoccus paucihalophilus. The sequence continues at coordinate 64,441 of NZ_LTAZ01000001.1, forward strand.
GACTCCGAGGGCTCGCGCTCTGAGGGGTGGGAAAGGAAAAACTTCCCGAATCCACTGGGGTGGGGAGGGGATCAGCGGGACCGGGAAGTAATGAAGACTCTATTCCTCTAAATAAAAAGCCTTTCGGTCGAGAATACACCGATCATCCCGCAGTAGGTCGGAGGGTTCCCCCGGTGAGGCCATCCCACTCGACGCGGTAGCCCAGCCGCGACAGCGCGGCGCTGGTTTCGGAGATCCCTACCTGCTCGAGGACCCCTTCCGCCGCCGAGAGCGACTGGCCCGTCGAGAGGCGCTCGGAGACGACTTCGAGAACGGCCGGGCGGACGAGCGTGCGCCCGACGAGTTCGTGCTCGGGAAATCCGATGTCCTCGACGGCCGTCTCGCTGACGCCGTGGCGGGCCGCGAGCGTCGAGAGCGCGACGACGTCCTCCTCGGGCGAGAGCGAATCGGGGAGAGTGGCGGCGCTTTCGGCGACGAGGCGTTCCTCGTAGCGCCCCAACGCGTTACGGACGTCCTTGATCCGCACGCGCCCGGAGTAGGGCAGGACGCGGTGGTCGTATGCCTCGATCTCCTCGCCCACACCGAGGGACTCGTCGACCGCGACGAGCAACTCGACGTCCTCGACGCGCTCCAGTTGTTCGAGTTTCTTCTCGACGTACTCGGGGGTCCAAAAGCCCATGATCTCGAAGTGGACCCGGAACTCCGAGTGGGCGTAATCGAACGCGAAGTCGGGGATCATCACGCTCGCGCCGACCTCGAGGGGTTCGGGCTCTCGCAGGAGGTCCCAGTCGAGGTCCAGTGCCCCGAATCGGGTCGCGAAGTCGCGTTCGACGCCGCTGTCGTAACTCACCTCGGCGACCGGCTCCGCGTCGGGCGGCCGGAGGGAATCGGCGTCCGAGAGGTCGAGGGTCCGCTCGGTACCACGGTCGTCGACGGTCGCGTGAAGTTCCCACTCGTGCGCCTCGACGACCGCCCGGAGCAGACGGGCAAAGCGGGTGCCGTACCGGCGGGTCGCCCGGAACAGGGCGTCCGGGCCGGTGACGACGAGTTCCCGCCCCGAATCGGTCTTCCTGACCTCGTAGAGCAGCCCCAGTCGCTTGGTCGCCGAGACGAGTCGTCGCGGGTCGTCGCTCCTGATTCGGACCTCGCGGGCGTCGAACAGCGCCGTCTGAGCCAGCGAGAGGTCGTACTGGGCGAGCAGGCTCTCGGGATCGTAGCGCTCTCCGAGCGCGGCGAGCACTTGGCGGTCCTCGCGGTCGGCGTAGAGCGCCCCGTCGAGTTCCGCGGGCGCGATTCCGAGCGAGTCGGCCGCCCGCGAGAGCGCACGGTCGCGGTCCTCCCCGTTTGCAACCAGCACGGCCTCGCCGGCCTCGAACGCCGCCCGGCGGGCGCGCTCGGGGTCGACGGGCGAGCGCGTCTCGAAGGTCGCCCCCCGTCCGACGAGTTTCGCCAGCCCGCGGACGAGTTTGAAGTCGTACTCGGCTTCGAGATCCGCGAGCGCGCCATCGAGTTCCGATCGGGGCTCGCCGACGCCCTCCCGAAAGGCGCCGAGCACCTTCGCGGCCAGCGGGCGGTGTTCGCGCCCGGCGAACTGGAGGTGATACCCCCCGCCCGCACGCGAGACGCGAAGCAGGTCTTTGGTCAGCACTGCCGACAGGTAGGCGTCCGGGGATCAAAAGCATGCCCAAACGCCGGCGATGGCAAGCACGCCGGGGCAAGCCGTCGCGTTATCGAGTCGTGGTGCCAACCCGTGACCGATGATCGTCGACAAATGCCGACTGTGCGAATTCTACGTCGTCGTCGGGTCCTCTGTGGATCACCACCGGGTGATGCAGGCCCACGAGCTAAGCGAGCACGGGCGAATCAACCCCAATCGGCAGGACCACCGCTCGGACGCCTGATCAGCGCCGCCGGGCCGCGACGTTCTCCTCTGCGGTGTCCTCGCTGACGAGTTCGTACAGCAGCGCCCGCTTTCCCTCGCCGGGCCGGAGGATCCGGCCCAACCGCTGGGTGAACTCCCGCTTGGAGCCACTTCCCGAAATGACGACTGCGACGCTGGCGTCCGGAACGTCGACCCCCTCGTCGAGCACGTTCGAGGCGACGATTCGGGAGTAGGTTCCCTCTCGGAAGCGCTCGAGGATTTCGCGGCGTTCCGTCGTACTCGTACGGTGGGTGATCGCCGGGATGAGGAATCGCTCGGAGAGCCGGTAGACCAAGTCGTTGTGCGCGGTGAAGACGATGATCCGCTCGCCGCGATGCCGGTCGAGGATCCCGCCCAGCGCCTCGACCTTCCGCTCGGCGTTCGAGACGATCTCGCGGGCACGCTGTTTCGCGAGAAGCGCCTCCCTCGCCCGCGGATCCGACCCGGAACGTTTGACGAGTTCCTGATAGTCGCTGTCCCGGCGCATGTCGATGCCCGACTCCCGGAGGTAGGAGACGAACGTCTCCTGGACCCGCTCGTACTCGGCGCGCTCCTTGCCCGTGAGCGAGACCTCGATCCGTTTGACGTCGTAGGACGCGAGGTGTTTCCCGGCGAGTTCCTCGGCACTCGTCCGGTAGACGACCGGCCCGACCAGCTCCTCGACGACCTCGTGGGCGCCGTCGGGGCGCTCGAAGGTCGCGGTCAGGCCCAGTCGGGCGGGCGCGGCGAGCAGGCGGGCGATCTCGCGGTAGCCCTCCCCGCCGAGGTGGTGGACCTCGTCGAAGATGACGAATGGAAAGACGTCGCCCACCGAGTCGGCCTTCAGATAGGCGGAGTCGTAGGTAGAAACGGTGATCGCCTCCCGTGACTGGACGCCCCCACCGAACTGTCCGATAGGGATATCCAACTCCGCGCGGAGTTCCTCACGCCATTGGTTCAGTAGATCGATCGTGGGGACGACGACGAGCGTCGGAGTGGCGAGCGCCTCGATGGCCTCGATCGCGATCACCGTCTTGCCGCTTCCCGTCGGGAGTTCGAGCACGCCCCGATCCCCGTTCTCGCGCCACGCGTCGAGGGCTTCGCGTTGGTAGGATCGCAGTTCGTACTCGGAGGTGAGCCCTCGAAGCGTCGGGGTATCGAACACTCGGTCCTCGTACTCGCTCCCCTCCGCGAGGCGATCACGGAGGTCGGCGTAGCGGAACGCGGGCGCCCTGTAGACCTCGCTACGGGGGTCGTATTCGAGGATCGGGTCCGATGGCTCCGCTCCCCGAACGGCTTCGAGTTCATCGTCGGGACCGCTCGCACGGATCGTCCCGTCCTCGTAGGTGAGCCGTACCGCCACAGCACGGGTTGTCGGCCACGGCATATATACCGAACGCGTCGCTCCGTTGGACACACTGTCGTTCGGCGGGCCGCAGACAGGTCGTCGGGCCGGTACACCACGCCTCAGTCGTTCGATCGGACGGAGCCCGAACGCGGTCCTGCTATCGGCCGTTCGGTCGTCCCCCTGTAACTTACCGCTCGTCCTTTCGGGAGATACGCAGACACGTTCATACTGTTGTCTATCCAACTCTAATCGGGTGAATACGATGGTAACACGGACGACCGAAATGGAGGAGTCGATAGAAATAGACGGCGTCAGCGAGACGTGGCGACCGCTAATGATCGTCGGGGGAGTACTGGTCGCCCTCGGCGTGCTCGCGGTCGTATTCCCGTTCGCGACGGGGATCGGGATCGAACTGCTGCTCGGGGGGTTGCTGGTCGTCGGCGCGGTCGTACAGGTGGTACACGCCTTCAGCGCGCGGCGCTGGACGGGTTTTCTGGGAGAGATCGCCCTCGGTGCGCTCTACTTGATCACCGGACTGATGGTGCTTGCAAACCCGGTGCTCGGACTGGCGACGCTCACCCTGCTGGTGGGGGCGTTCTTCCTCGTCGATGGCGTAGTGGAGCTCTACATGGGGTGGCAGGTCCGCCCCGAGACGAACTGGGTAGGATTGGTGGTGAGCGGCGTTCTCTCGCTCGTACTCGCAGGGCTGATCCTCGCCGGCTGGCCGAGTACGGCCGTCTGGGCCGTCGGCCTCCTGTTCGGGATCAACCTGCTCACGACCGGGTTCGCGATGATTGCGGTCGCGATGGGCGGCAGGCGGATGGAACGGGCAAGGGCCCAACCCGGAACCGCCCGACCCGAATAGTGCCTCTTTCGACCACGGGTCGGTCCGCTGCGGGTCGGTTCTGTAACCCTTAAACCCGCGCGGACGCACCCTCGATACATGAGCAACGAGGAGCCGACGGCCCCCGAGGAGCGGACGGACGAGGAGCCATCGGTCGACGAGGCGACGGAGGCGGCCGACGGGACGACGGAGGACCCGGAGTCGGCGGACGGGGACCTCGACGGACGAGCGGGGCGAATCGAGGAACTCAAGGCCGAACTCGACGAGCGCGAAGAACGCATCGACGAGCTCGAATCGCGGCTCAAGCGCACGCAGGCGGACTTCCAGAACTACAAGAAGCGTGCGAAAAAGCGCCAAGAACAACTCGAAAACCGGGCGACCGAGGACCTCGTGACCCGCCTGCTCGACGTCCGGGACAACCTCGTCCGGGCCCTCGATCAGGACGAGGACGCGGCGATCCGCGACGGTGTCGACGCCACGCTCCGGGAGTTCGATCGCGTGCTCGACGACGAGGCGGTGAGCGAGGTCGCACCCGAACCGGGAAGCGAGGTCGATCCCCAGCGCCACGAGGTCATGCTGCGTGTCGAGAGCGAGCAACCCGAAGACAGCGTTGCAGAGGTCTACACCCCCGGCTACGAGATGGCGGGCAAGGTGCTCAGGCCGGCGCAGGTGACGGTCAGCGACGGAACGGAAGAGTAGTATTGCGGTTCCGGTTTTCGTGTCACAGTCAACACACTGATCGGCGGAATTCACCCGCGAGCGGCCCGTTGACACGGTTTCACGTGGAGAGTCGAGGTAGCAAGGCTTAAAAGACCGAGCGCGCAAGGATAGGCCAACAATGGCGAGTAACAAGATTCTCGGTATCGATCTCGGTACCACGAACAGCGCCTTTGCGGTCATGGAGGGTGGCGACCCCGAGATCATCGTCAACGGCGAGGGCGATCGGACGACGCCGTCGGTGGTAGCCTTCACCGACGACGGCGAGCGTCTCGTGGGGAAGCCGGCGAAGAACCAGGCGATCCAGAACCCCGACCGGACGATCGCCTCGATCAAGCGCCATATGGGCGAGGAGGACTACTCCGTCGAAATCGAGGGCGAGGAGTACACCCCCGAACAGCTCTCGGCGATGATCCTCCAGAAGATCAAACGCGACGCAGAGGAGTATCTGGGCGACGAGGTGCAGAAAGCCGTCATCACGGTGCCCGCGTACTTCAACGACAAGCAGCGCCAGGCGACGAAGGACGCCGGCGAAATCGCCGGCTTCGAGGTCGAGCGTATCGTCAACGAGCCGACCGCCGCCTCGATGGCCTACGGGCTCGACGACGATTCGGACCAGACGGTGCTCGTTTACGACCTCGGCGGTGGCACCTTCGACGTCTCGATCCTCGACCTCGGTGGGGGCGTCTATGAGGTCGTCGCGACCAACGGGGACAACGATCTCGGTGGCGACGACTGGGACCACGCCGTCATCGACCACCTCGCCGAGGAGTTCGAAAACGACCACGGGATCGACCTTCGCGAGGACCGACAGGCCCTCCAGCGCCTAAAGGACGCCGCCGAGGAGGCCAAGATCGAACTGAGTAGCAGAAAGGAGACCGATATCAACCTGCCCTTTATCACGGCGACGGATTCGGGCCCGGTCCACCTCGAAACGTCGATGACCCGCGCGACGTTCGAGTCGCTGACCTCGGACCTGATCGACCGGACCGTCGCCCCGACCGAGCAGGCGCTCAGCGATGCGGGCTACGACGCCGACGACATCGACGAGGTCATTCTGGTGGGCGGCTCGACGCGAATGCCCCAGGTCCAGGAGAAAGTCGAGGAGGTCGTCGGTCAGGAGCCCAAGAAGAACGTCAACCCCGATGAAGCCGTCGCGCTCGGCGCGGCGATCCAGGGCGGTGTTTTGGGTGGTGAGGTCGACGACATCGTCCTGCTCGACGTGACGCCCCTCTCGCTGGGTATCGAGGTCAAAGGTGGCCTCTTCGAGCGCCTCATCGAGAAGAACACCACCATCCCGACCGAGGAGTCGAAGGTCTTCACCACCGCCGCGGACAACCAGACCTCCGTGCAGGTCCGGGTGTTCCAGGGCGAGCGCGAGATGGCCGAGGACAACGAGCTCCTGGGCGAGTTCATGCTTTCGGGAATCCCGCCGGCGCCCGCGGGCACGCCCCAGATCGAGGTGGGCTTCAACATCGACGAGAACGGCATCGTCAACGTCGAAGCCGAGGACCAGGGCTCGGGCAACAAGGAGGAGATCACCATCGAGGGCGGTGCGGGCCTCTCGGACGAGGAGATCGACCGCATGCAGAGCGAGGCCGAACAGCACGCGGAGGAGGACAAGGAGCGCCGCGAGCGCATCGAAGCGCGTAACGACGCCGAGAGCGCCGTCCAGCGTGCCCGGAACCTCCTCGAGGAGAACGAGGAGAACGTCGACGAGGAGCTGATCGAGGAGATCGAAGCCGAGATCGACGAGGTCGAGGCCGTACTGGAGGACGAGGAGGCCGAGACCGAGGAGATCAAGTCGGCGACGGAAGACCTGAGCAAGGCGCTCCAGGAGATCGGCAAGCAGATGTACCAGGACGCAGAAGGCACCGCGGGCGCGGGTGCCGGTGGCGCTGGTGCAGCCGGTGCGGGCCCCGGCGGCATGGGTGACATGGGTGGCGCTGGCGCAGCCGGCGCCGGCGGCGCTGGCGGTCAGGAGGGCGAGTACGTCGACGCGGACTTCGAGGACGTAGACGAAGACGACTCGTAGAGTCGTCTCGTCTGCCAATCAGAAGCCGCAGGCTTCTGATGACGTTGACGAAAACGAGGACTGACTGTCCTCGTCTCGTCCGCACACGAGAGCTTCGCTCTCGTGAACGTTGACGAAGAGGATCTACTGGTCCTCTTCGTCCGCCAACCGGAACTGCTACACAGATCTGGTGAACGTTCAAAACGACGAGGAGCCGTCCTAAATCGATCGGAGCTCCGGTGAGGTCGACGGGAGGTCCTTTTTCAGGCAGAACGCGCCCACCAGCCAGCGATACCGAACAGAACGGCGAGACACGCCGCGCTGATGATACCGGCCAGCAGTATCGGACCGCTGGAACCATTCAGTATTCGTGGCAACCCGGAGAGGATCGGGACCGTAACCAGTATCATCCCAGCAACGAGCGCACGAGGGTCCGATTCCATATGTGGTCGACAGCGCTCCGCAAAAAGGGATTTTGCCGGTGGGCTCGGTCGAAACGTGGCGATCAGAGCGATTCGAGTGCGCTCTCGATCGGTTCGTCGCCCTCGATCAGCTCGAAAGTCTCCCCGAGGGTGTTCTCGATATCCAGCGTCGCAATGAGCGTCCGGGCGACGTCCGCGCGGGTGATCTCCCCGCGCTCGACCCGTCGGGCGGCCTCGATTCGTCCCGTTGTGGGCTCGTCGGTCAGCGCCCCGGGCCGGACGATGGTGTAGGTCAGGTCGCTCCCTTGGAGGTGCTCGTCCGCGGCGAGTTTGGCTTCGAGATACGGCTGCAGCGCTTCGGGACTCTCCCCGGGCCGGTCGGCGTTGATCGAGCTGAGCATGACGAACCGGTCTGTCCCTTCCTGCTCGGCTGCGTCGATCAGTCGGATCGCGCCGTCACGGTCGACCCCCTCGACGTCCTCGCCGCTCGACCCCGCCGCGAAGATCACCGCGTCACATCCCTCGACGGCGTGCGAAACGTCCTCGGTGAGGTCCGCGACGACCACGTCGACGCCGAACTCCTCTTCCATCTCCGAGACCTGCGACTCCTCGCGGACCATCGCGTGTGCGGTGTAGTCGCTTTCGGCGAGCAGTTCCGTGATGTGCTGTCCGACTCCGCCGTACGAGCCCGCAATCAGTACGTCCATCCCCTGAACGAAGGAGCGACCACGTCAAAAGCGCGTGGTCGGCCACCGAAAGCGCGGTCAGGACGTCTCGTGGAGTTTCTCGCCGCGGTGGAGCCGGGTCGCGATCCGGAAGGTCTGTTCGCGCTCGCGGCGGGTCGGCGTGTGGGCAGCGAGATACCGGGCGGTAGCGATCAGGTGGAGCCGCTCCTTGCCCGTTCGCTCGGCCCGCTCGAAGGCGGCCTCGACATTCTGGAGCGTGTGGAAGTTCGCGTCCTCGCACAAAAGCGCCCCGCCGAGGGCCCGCTTCAGAGCCTCGGGATCGCCGCCCGAGTCGAGGTAGTCGGCAACGACCCGCCCGGCCCGATTGACCTCCCCCTCCTCGTCGAACGTTTCGAGAAGGTCGTCGAGCAGGGTTTCGGGGTTGACCTCAACCTCGCGTGGCTCCGGGATCGGGGTCGGCGGCGTGTTGAGAAATCGATCGAGATAGACGTTCATCGCGCCGTCGTAGACCGCCCTGTAGACCCCCTCGCCGTCGGCCCTGCGGGCCAGCCCGCAGACCGCGTTCGCGTAGGTGTAGGTGTGATGGACGGTGTTCCAGTCGCGGAACTCGTTGCCCGTTCCGAACTGCGCGATGCGGGTCGCGGCGGCCTCGGCCACTCGATCGGCCAGTTGGGCCGCGCTCGCGCCGCCCTCTATTTCCTCGTCCAACGCCGAGACGATCCCATGGGGGTCCGCCGAAAGCAGCGTTTCGAGGAGCCCTTCGGGTGGTGTCCACTCGCTGTCCTCACGCGCCTCGATCCTGTCGGGGAGGTCCTCGAAGGACTCCTCGAGGAGGCCGGCCAGATCCACGGGTTGGCGCCACGACGATCGCTCCTCGCTTCGCTCGGCGCTCGCGAGACCGGGGACGAGCGCCGGAAGCAGGTCGTCGGCGCGCTCCCAGTCGACGTGATCCAGCGTCTCGCAGGCTTTGTTGACGAAGTCCATCGTGTGGCCGACGTCGAGATACCGGTGATCCGTGGCCGCCCCCATCAGCATCGAGACGACGCGTTTTCGAGAGCCGTCGGCGATCGCACTCCGCAGGACGCGCTCCCCGCCCTGTCGGTCGCGGACCTCGATGCAGTCGCGGAACCACCGGTCGAGGCGCTCGGGGTCGTGCTCCCCGCTCAGGGGGTCCTGAACGAATCTGGGGGGATGGCCCGCGGCGTCGTCTGCGACGCTGACCGCACCGGTGTAGAGCGCCCGGCGGCGATCCTCGGGGTCGAGATCGGACAGGAGGTTCGCCATCGCGCCCATCGTCGTCAGCCCGCGACCCCAGCCCTCGTCCCGATAGCGCGCGCCGAAGGTCGCGATACGTTCTAGAGGGATCTCGTAGTCGACCCCCGCGTCGTCGAGCCCGACGGCGGATTTGGCGAGCACCAGCCGCAAGTCGTTCTCCAGACCGTCCTCCAACCGACCGAGCCACCGTTTCTCGGGCGGTTCGTCGCGTTTCGGATGCGGGTCGACCCAGATCTCCTCGCCGCGCACCTCGACCGGGAAGGTCGGAACGTCGTCGGCGAAGGGGTCGAACGTGCTCCCGCAGTCGAGTTCGAACCGGGCGTGGTGCCAGTGGCAGGTGAGTACGCCGTCGTCGACCGTTCCCTGATCGAGCGGGAATCCCATATGCGGACAGCGGTTGTCGACTGCGTGGACCCCTCCATCGTGGCGAAAGATCGCGATGGCCTGTCCGCGCGTCGTTACGAGGGTGCGGTTCTCGGCGTCGAGGTCGGCGAGGGTCGCGACCTGCACAAATTCCTCGTCAGTCGTTGCCATGCGGTAGTCTATGCGTGAGAGTGACAAAACGGTTCGCCGGATGCGGGTCAGACGAACGATAGCGGGAGCATCAGGATCATACCACAGAGGAGTCCGACTACGAGCTCCGGAATCCCGTCTCTCGGGAGTCCCCGCCCGATGGAGCGGGCCTCGGGGATCAGTTCAGAGGCGACGAGGTAGATCATCGCGCCGGCAGCGAAGCCGAAGCCGACGGCGAGGAAATCACGGGCGGTCTGGACGAACAGATAGGCCAGCGCCGCACCGACGGGCTGGGGCAGGCTCGAAAAGACCGCCCACCAGACCATCCGCCAGCGCGGTACGCCCAGGCCCTGGAGCGGGATCGCGACGGCGATCCCCTCAGGGACGTTCTGGATCGCGATCGCCCCGGTGATGAACACCGCGAGCACCGGAATCGAGACTCCGAGTGCCTCGATCCCCTCGTCGAGCGGGAGGTCCGCAAAGGAGACACCGATTGCGACGCCCTCGGGAAAACTGTGAACGGTGAGCACGCCGAGGATGAGCACGAGCTTCTTGAAGCTCGCCTCCTCGTACTGCCGTGGGTTGATCTCGGTCGTCGAGAGGACGCGGTCGCTCGCGACGACCAGCGCGATTCCGACGGCGAGCCCGAGCGCGAGGACCGCCGGCCCGCCCGCGGCGAGCCCCTCGGTGACGAGCCCGAAGACGGAGGCAGAAAGCATGATCCCGGAGGCGAATCCCCAGAGGGCGACGTTGAGCCGGTCGTTGACGTCGTCGACGAAAAAGAAGGGGAGGGCGCCGAGGCCGGTCGCGAGCGCGGTCACGAGCCCCGCGAGAACGACCACGGTCAGCTCCCCCACGACCATGCGGGGTGTTGTCGGGCCAGCGTCGTAAGTACGGAGGTCCCGAGAGCGGTCCGTTCAAGTACGACAATCGAGTAAAGGATGACAACTGATGAGCGAGGATTTCTACGACGTCCTCGGCGTGAGTCGAGACGCCGACGAGGACGAGATCAACAAGGCGTTCCGGAAGAAGGCCGCCAAGTACCACCCGGACGTCAGCGACGAACCGGACGCAGAGGAGAAGTTCAAGGAGGCGAAGAAGGCAAAGGAGGTCCTTTCCGACGAACAGAAACGCTCGGCGTACGACCAGATGGGTCACGACCGCTTCGAACAGGCCGAGAAACGCGGCGGATTCGACGGTGGCGGCGCCGGCGGGTTCGGCGGTGCTGGCGCGGGCGGGTTCGGTGGCGCCGGCGGTGCCGGCGGCGGACTGGGCGACATCTTCGAGCAGTTCTTCGGCGGCGGTAGTGGCGGCGGCCGCCGACAGGGTGCGGACCTCCAGACCCGCCTGACGGTAACGCTGGAGGAGGTCTACGAGGGCGTCGAGAAACAGATGACGATCAACCGCCCCGAGGAGTGTCCGTCCTGTGACGGCGCGGGCGGGACGAACCCCGAGACCTGTCCCGAGTGCAACGGACAGGGACAGGTCACCCAGGTCCAGCAGACCCCCTTCGGCCGGATGCAACAGACCCAGGCCTGTCCCAACTGCCGGGGCGACGGGCAGGTCTACGAGGAGACCTGCGGGGAGTGTCGCGGCGAGGGGCAGGTCACCCGCGAGGCCACCCTTTCCGTGGGGATCCCCGAGGGCATTCGAGACGGCCAGACGCTGCGGATGGAACGCGAGGGCGCACCGGGCGAGCGGGGCGGCCCGAAGGGCGACCTGCTGATCGAGATCCGCGTCGAGGACCACCCCGACTTCGAGCGCGACGGCGACGACCTGAAGTTCAGGAAGGCGATCTCGTTCCCGCAGGCGGTCTTCGGCGACACCGTCGAGGTCCCGACGATGGAGGGAACGGTCGAGATGGACGTGCCGTCGGGCACACAGAGCGGCGAGCGCTTCCGGTTGGAGCGCAAGGGCATGCCCCGGCTTCGCCGGCGCGGTCGGGGCGATCTGTATGTCTCGATCCAGGTGGTCACACCGGAGGAACTGAACGCGGAACAGCGCGAGGCCTTAGAGGCGTTCGCGGAGGCCGGCGGCGAGGAGATCGAGGTCGAGCAGGGCTTCTTCGAGAAGATCAAGAGCTCGCTGTAGCGGGGCGATCACACAGCGGCTTTCTACCGGCGTCGACAAGGGGCGGTATGGAGACCATCGGAGAGCTGGTCGCCCGCGACCAGCGGACCCGCGAGCCGGCGTTGCGCGCACGAACGGGCGTTACCCTCCGGTACGACTACTATCAGCTCTGTACGACCGCCCAGAAGACGGGCAACTTCTTCAGTCATCGTGGGGTACGGACCGGATCGCTCGTCGGGGTCGAGAGCGCCGAGAGCGGCGCGCCGGTCCTCTCGTTATTCGGGGCGGCGCTGCTGGGCGCGCGGGTGCGCTTCGACCCGCCCCGTAAGACGGACGCCCGATTGCTGGTCGCGCCGAGCGAAGGAATCGAGGAGTACGCCCTTCCGGCGGGGGCGAGCCGACTCGCCTACGACGGCGAACCGGGGGTGGGAGTCGAGTCGTTCGGCGAGAGCGTCTGGAGCGAGAACCCCGCGTGTCCCACTCCGTCGGAAGTCGGCCCGGACACCCCGTTTCTCGAAACCGAGGACGAGACCTACACCCACGGGCAACTGCTCGCGGCCACGGAACGGGTCGTTGACCGCTGGGGAATCGGACCCGGAACGGAAGTGGCGATCCGCACGCCGCTCTCGGAGCCGGAGGCAGTCGTAGCCGGGATCCTCGCACCGCTGTCTGCGGGCGGAGTGATCGTCTTTCCCGGCCCCGACGAGGCGGTCGATCTCGCCGTGGGCGAGGGGCCCGAATCGACCGTGATACCCCCCGACGGTGTCGTGTAACCCCTCCGTATTCCGTCGGTTTCGGGGAAACTGTTTTATCGCGGAGGAGGCTCTGTGAGACACATGGCAGAGAATGGCATACTCAGGGGGTGGCGTCGCTACCGGTCGGTGCCGATCATCTACCGGATCGGCGCGGCGTTCGTCCTCGGCTCGCTCGTCGGGTTGATCGTGGGAGAGCCTGCGACCGCGCTCCAGCCGATCGGCGACCTGTTCGTGCGGCTGTTGAGCATGATCGTCGTCCCGATCGTGATCTTCACGCTGTTGATGGGCGTGCGCCACCTGACCCCCTCCTCGTTGGGGCGGGTCGGCGGGCAGGTGGTGGCGCTGTACGCGATCACCTCGGCGATCGCAGTGGCGATCGGACTGGCGGTCGCAAACGCCATCGACCCCGGTCAGGGCCTGACGCTGGTCGAGGCCGAGATCGATACACAGGAGGCACCGAGCTTCGTCGAGGTGCTGCTGGGAATCGTTCCCCAGAACCCCATCGAGGCGATGGCGACCGGCGACATCCTCGCCGTGCTCTTTTTCGTCCTCGTCTTCGGTCTCGCACTCGCGATGCTCCAGGAGGAAAGCGAGAACGCCCGCGTCCAAAACGGCGTCGAGACGTTCTTCGACCTCGCCGAGGCGGGGTCGGAAGCGCTGTTCAAGATGGTCTGGGGGATCATGGAGTACGGCGTGCTTGGCGTGTTCGCGCTGATGGCCTCCATCTTCGCCCAGACGGGTATCGACGCGCTCTCGACGTTCGCGTTGCTCGCGGCGACGCTCGTCCTCGGCGTGGCGCTTCACATCTCGATCGTCTATCTGGGGACGATCATCGCCCTGCTGACCCAACAGTCCCCGATCTCCTTTCTCGCCGGGATCAAGGAGGCGATGCTGACGGCGGTTTCGATCGCCTCCTCCAGCGCGACGCTGCCGATCTCGATGTCGAACGCCGAGGACAACCTCCGGATCGACGAGGGGATCTACGGCTTCTCGCTCCCGCTCGGTGCGACCATCAACATGGACGGCACCGGGATGTATCAGGGTATCGTCGCCATCTTCGCGGCGAACCTCGTGGGCGTCTCGCTGTCGCTCACCGAACAGGTCACCGTCGTCACCGTCGCGGTGCTCGCGAGCATCGGCACCGCGGGCGTGCCGAGTGCAGGACTGATCCTCCTGACGCTGGTGCTCACCCAGCTCGGACTCCCCCTCGCAGTCGTCGGCTTCATCGCGGGCATCGACCCGCTGCTCGACCGGCTTCGCACGATGACGAACGTCACCGGCGATCTCGCGGTGGCGACGCTGGTCGCCCACTGGAACGGTGCGATCGATTTCGACGACGGCGTCTGGGCGAGCGGCGAGTCCGGCCCCGCCGGCGTCCCCGGCGACGACTAAGCCCGCCGACTACCGCGCGTTTTCCAGCCCGTCAAGGGCCTCGGGGTTCTCGATCGAACTCATATCGCCCAGCTCCTCGCCCGTATAGCTCGCCTGAACGGCCCGGCGGATGATCTTCCCGCTCTGGGTCTTCGGGAACTCCGAGACGAACAGCACCTCCCGGGGGCGGAACGGTTTTCCCAGCTCTTCGCCGACCTGCGCGCGCAGCTCCTCGCGCAGTTCGTCGCCCTCCTCGACGCCCTCCTCGAGGATCACGTAGGTGACGACTGCCGTCCCGGTAGTATCGTCGGGGACGCCGACGGCGGCGGCCTGATTCACTGACCGGTGATCCATGAGCGCGCCCTCGACCTCGGCGGGCCCGACCTTCCGCCCGGCGACGTTCAGCGCGTCGTCGGCCCGGCCGTGGAGGAACCAGAACCCATCGGAATCCTTCTGGGCCCAGTCGCCGTGGTCCCACATGGGCGGATCCTCGAAGGTCGACCAGTACTCCTCGAGGTAGCGCTCGTCGCCCTCCCAGAGCGATTTGGTCATCGAGGGACACGAATCACGCGCGACCAGAAAGCCCCGCTCGTGGGTGTCGGCGACCGATTCTCCCCCCGAGTTCACGATATCGATGTCCATCCCGAGTCCGGGACCGCCGAGCGTGCAGGGTTTCAGCGGCTGGTTCGGCATCGGCATCAGGAAACAGCCACAGATCTCGGTCCCTCCCGAGATGTTGATGATCGGGGCCTCGCCTCCGCCGATCTTCTCGTAGAACCACTGCCAGGACTCGGGGTCCCACGGCTCGCCCGTCGAGCCCAGAATCCGGATCGAGGACAGGTCGTGGGCCTCAACGGGGTCGTCGCCGTGTTTCCGGAGCGCGCGGATCGCCGTCGGGCTGATCCCGAACTGCGTGATCGAGTGGCGGTCGATCATCTCCCAGAACCGATCAGGTTTGGGATGATCGGGCGCGCCCTCATACATCACCACCGTGCCCCCGAACGTGTGGGTCCCGATCAGGGTCCACGGCCCCATCATCCAGCCGATGTCGCTGACCCAGAAGAAGCGGTCGGCGGGTTTCAGGTCCATCCCGAAGTGGACCTCCTTCGGACACTGGACCCCGACCCCGGCGTGGGTGTGGACGATCCCCTTCGGTTTACCGGTGGTACCCGACGAGTAGAGCAGCATCGACTCCCCATCGGAGAGCAGGGATTTCGTCTCGTACTCGTCGGACTCGGTTTCGATGGCGTCGGCCCACGTCTCGTCGCGCTCGTTGCGGTCGTAGTCGCTTCCGAGGCGTTCGTAGACGATGGTGTGTTCGACGTGACCCGCCTCCTCGATGGCCTCGTCGGCGGAGTCCTTGAGGTGGATCTCGCTACCGCGTCGATAGAAGCCGTCGCCGGTAAACAGCACCGAGGGCTCCGAGTCGGCGATCCGCGTCGCCGTCGCGTCGGTGCCGAACCCGGAAAAGATCGGCACCGCGATCGCGCCGACCTTGAAACAACCGTAGAGAATGGAAACGACCTCGGGGACCATCGGCATGTACAGGCCGACCGTATCGCCCGTTTCGACGCCCCGCGCTTCTAGTGCGTTCGCGACCTGATTGGCCTGTCGGTGCAGGTCGTGGTACGTGACCTGTCTCACCTCGCCGGGTTCGCCCTCCCAGATGCAGGCGACTTTGTTCCGGGTCCCGTTTCCGGGGATGGCGTGGCGATCGACCGTGTTGTGGGCGATGTTGAGTCGCCCGCCGGGATACCAGTCGGTGAACTGTGGCCCCTTCGAGTCGTCCCGAACCGCGTCGTAGTCCTCGTAAAAGTCGATACCCAGATACTCGACGAGTTCGTCCCAGAACCACTCGATATCGCCCGTCGTTCGCTCGATCAACGCCTCGTAGTCGGGGATGTCGTAGCGATCCATGAACGCCACGACGTTCGTATCCGCGGCGAACTCCTCCGTTGGCCTGTGAACGATCTCGCCCGTGTCCGGTGAATCCATACGCGGGAATCCCACAGGAACGACAAAGAGGTTTTGCACAAATTATTTCCTCTATTTCACCATTACAATTTTATACTACTGGAGACAGTATTCGATATGGACGGTCTCACCGAGGCGTACACGGGCGGCGGTGCTGACGCGAGCGTTCGCCGCCGTGCCGTCGGCTGTGGGCTGTTTCTCGCGGGGGTCTCGTTCGTGACCCTCGGCGTCCTCTTCGGGACGACCGACCTCCTCTCTGGGTTCGGCTACGGGCTCTACGAGAGCCGACGGATCGCTGGCGTACTCGCGGGTGGCGGCGTCCCCGCGCTCTTACTCGGCGTCGTCACCGTTCTGCCCGCCGACCGACGCGTCCGTCTCGTAGCGGCGGCCGGCGGGGTGCTCGCCGCGATAGCTGTGGGCTGGTTCTGGCTCGTCTATCCCACCCACTGGGCGGGCTACGGGTTGGACCGAACCCTCCCCGTGAGCGCGCTCTATCTCGTCGGACTTACCGTCACGACCGTCGGATTGTTCGTCGGCGTCGCGCGGTTCAAGACGCGAAACGCCCCCGGTGGGACCGTCTCGCTGTCGGTGCTTCGACGGGGCGAGACCCGGATCGTCGAGGTCGAACGGCGGGGCCGGGGAAGCGTCGGTCTGCTCGGGTCGGTCGGCTGGGAGCCGACGACGCGGGGTGACGGCGGAACCGAGGTGTCCGCCGAGCGCCGTCCCGTCGACGCGTACTGCGGAAACTGCCGCTACCTCGAGTACACCACCGACGAGGACGAACTCCGGCCCTACTGTACGTATCACGACAGCGAAATGGAATCGATGGACGCCTGCGAGTCATGGACGGGGCGCAAGCAGTTGTGAGCGAGCGACTGACACCATTACCGTTTCAGCGCCCACGAGCGAGGGAACTATGGTCGAATTTGGGAGAGACTCGTGTCCAATTACCGCAAAACAGCTTTGGGAACATGGGAGAAGGATATAAACGACGGGATTGGTCACCCGTCGGCCGCACGTGACACACCGAAACCGAACCGTCGCGTGTTCGATCCACACGCACACCCCGTCTCCCGGCGACGTGCCGGCGGGTACGGGGGCTGCGCTCTTCGTAGGAGAACAGAAATCCACTAATAGGTGCCCCGCCGACCACCAGTCGAAATCGGGCGCGAGTTCGAAACGAGGGTGGGCTACGACTGAATGGAACGGATCTTGTACTATCTACTCACGGGGATGCGCGGGGGAACGAACAGGATCCGCATTATCCGCTCGTTGCTCGACCGGCCGAAGAACGCCAACAAACTCGCCGAGGAACTCGACCTCAACTACAAGACCGTTCGCCACCACCTCGACACGCTCGAAGAACACGATATCGTCCTGACGTACGGCGAAACCTACGGCGAGATGTACTTCCTCACCGACGAGTTCGAGGCCCACAGGGAGGCGTTCGAACGGATCGCCGAGGGTGAGCGTCCGTGACCCTCTGGATGCAGGCCGCGGCGCTGTTCGCCGGGCTCAACGTCCTCTTGTTAGCCGTACTGACGTGTCTGTCGTGGGTCATCGTTCGATGAACGCTCGGACCGCCTCTGCGTCCCACGTGTTGAGGACGTCTTCGGGTTCCGCCCAGCCCCGACGGGCCGTGTGAACGCCATAGCGGACGTTTTCGAACTCCGCTGCGCTATGAGCGTCGGTATCGATGGCGATTTTCGCGCCCGCAGAGCGGGCGACCTTCACCGCCCGACCCCAGAGGTCCAGCCGTGCGGGGTTGGCGTTCACCTCCAGTGCGACGCCGTGATCGGCGGCGGCCTCAGCAATCGCCTGTAGATCGGGATCGAGACCGGGCCGACGGCCCAACATTCGGCCCGTGGGATGGCCAAGCACGTCCGTTGCGGGGTGTTCGATGGCCGCAACGAGCCGGTCGGTCGCGCTCTCAGAATCCATGTCGAGGGCGCTGTGGGGCGAGGCGACCACGAGATCGAGTTCGTCGAGGACCTCTTCGGAGACGCTCAACCCGCCCGCCTCGTCGACGTTCGCCTCGACGCCGGTGAACACCTCGATACTCGCGTCCTCGGCGGCCGCCCGCACCGCCGCGGCCTGTTCGAGCAGGTCCTCGTCCGAGAGGCCGACCCCGCCGACCATCCCCGGGCCCGTCGCGTGGTCCGAGATACAGAGGTACTCGTGGCCGAACGCTTCTGCGGAGCTGATCCACTCCTCGATGGACTCGGTACCGTCCGACCAGTCGGTGTGGGTGTGCAGGTCCCCACGGACCTCGCCCTCCTCGATCAGGCCGGGGAGTTCGCCCGCGGCGGCGGCGTCGATCTCGCCGGTGTCCTCCCGTAGCTCGGGCGGGATCCACGCGAGATCGAGGACCTCGTACATGCTCTCCTCGGTCTCGCCGGCGACCCGCTCGCCGGCGCGCTGGTCGCTCGTGTCGTCGAGTCCCGAGATATCGAACACGCCGTACTCGTTGACCTTTAGGTCGCGATCCAGTGCCCGGTTGCGAAACCGGATGTTGTGGGCTTTACTGCCCGTGAAGTACTGGAGCGCGCTGCCGAACTCCTCGGGAATCACGACTCGAAGGTCGACGCGGATCCCGCCTGCGACGACGCTCGCCTTGTTCTCGCCGGACTCGATGACACGCTCGGCGCGCTCCCAGCCGGTAAACGTCTCGATCACGGTTTCGAGGTCGTCGCTCGCGGCGAGGACGTCGATATCACCGCTGGTTTCTCGCCACCGGCGGATCGAACCCGCGACCTCCGCCTTCTCGACCCCCTCACGGGACCGGAGGTAGTCGAGCAGGTCATCCGCAAGCGGGCGGGTATCGCCCAGTAACTCGCGCTCGCTGGCCTTCCGGGCGAACTCCAGTCCACCGAGGATGTTCTCCTCCGTTTTCGGTCCGAACCCCTTGATCTCCCGGATTTGTCCGGCGCTCGCGGCTTCCTCGAGATCCGCGAGGTTCTCGACGCCGAGTTCTTCATAGAGGGTTCCAACGGTCTTGGGACCGACCCCCTCGACGCTCGTGAGTTCGTCCATCGCCACCGGGAGTTTCGACCGTTCCTCTTCGAGTTCCTCGATCTCGCCCGTCTCGACGTACTCGATGACCTTCGCTGAGATGGCCGCTCCCACGCCGTCGATCTCCTCGACGGCCTCCGTTCCGTCTGCCGCGAGGTCCTCGATCGCGGTCGGGTGCTCCTGAATGCTTTCTGCGGCCCGACGGTACGTGTTCGGCTTGTACTCGACGTCTCGGGCTTCGAGCAGGTCGGCGTACTCGTAGAGAAGGGCGGCGATCTCGGCGTTGCGGCTCATGGACCGTCTTGGAGCTATCGCCTGTTAGGTGTACTGTCCTCGTCGAGCCCGAGGGCCTGTCGCATGAAGCGCGTCCAGCGTTTCTTGTCGGCGATCCGCTGGGCCTCCGCTTCGGCCTCGATGCTCGACGCCCCGAGCTGTTGGAGCCCTTCGAGCGCACGGTCGATCCCGATGATCGACTCGGCGAGGCGTTCGCCCTCCGCCCGACTGATCGTTCCGGCCTCGATGGCCTCCAGTCGCTCCAAGCGCTCCTTCCGGAGGTTGCGTTTCGCCCGCTCGACGCGTTCGCGCTCGCCCTCGGGGACCGTCTCGCGGCGCTTGATCTCGAAGACGAAGTCCCGAAGCTCGACGCGCTCGCCCTGGATCTCGATCTCCTCGGGGATCCGTGTGCCGATGGTCGCACCCTCCTTTCCGATCCGTTCGAGCAGCTGTTTTCGCTCGTACTCCTGCACAGGCGGTCTTGGAATCCGATCGGGAAAACTGCTCCTCCCTCGGAGGAGGCCGTCGACCGAAGCGCCGCTCCGTACGCCGTACCCCAACCCCTTTTGTCACCCCGACGCGAAACTCCCGGTAATGGCGCAGTGTGATCGGTGTGGCGCACACGAGAACCTCCCCTACCGGTGTGGACGCTGTGGCGGGGTCTACTGTGCGTCCCACCGGCTGCCGGAGAACCACGACTGTCCCGGCTTACAGGAGTGGCAGGATCCGGACGGGATCTTCGACAGCGGCTTCGACGACAGCGTCGACAACCCCGGCGGACGCGAGCGGACGGTTCGGGACCGGGTACCGATCAACACCGGCACCGGCGGTCCGCTGGGGTATTTCCGCAACAACATGACCTACGTCTTCTTGCTTCTGATGTGGGTCACGTTCTCGCTGCAGTTCCTCCTCTTGCCGCTGTTCGGTTTCGGGCCGACCAGCGCCCTCTCGACGTACCTGTTCGTCCTCCAATCGAACGACATCACCCACGTCTGGACGTGGGTCACCTCCGTTTTCGCCCACGGCAGCGTCGGCCACATCGTGATGAACAGCATCGTACTGTACTTCTTCGGGCCGATCGTCGAGCGGAAGGTCGGCAGCCGCAACTTCACGATACTGTTCCTCACGAGCGGCGTGGTCGCCGGCCTCGCACAGGTCGGCGCCTCGCTCCTGTTGGGAGAGTTCAGCGCCGTCGTCGGGGCCAGCGGGGCAATCATGGCGATCCTGGGCGTGCTCACCGTCCTCAACCCCCAGCTTCGGGTCCTGTTGTTTTTCTTCATCCCGATGCCGCTGTGGCTCCTCACGCTGGGATTCGCCGCGATCTCGGTGGGCGTCGTCGGCATCGGCGGCCTCGGCGCGGGCGGGATCGCGCATCTGGCCCACCTCGCGGGGCTGTTCATCGGGCTCGCCTACGGCGAGAAGCTCCGTCGCGAAGGTGAACGCGCACCCGACCAACTCCGGTTCGGTGGCGGTCCGGGTGGTCCGGGTGGTCCGGGCGGTCCCGGTGGACCCGGACGA
This sequence comes from Halalkalicoccus paucihalophilus, assembly GCF_001593955.1. GTDB lineage: Archaea > Halobacteriota > Halobacteria > Halobacteriales > Halalkalicoccaceae > Halalkalicoccus > Halalkalicoccus paucihalophilus. The sequence continues at coordinate 85,133 of NZ_LTAZ01000001.1, forward strand.
GGGCGCTTTTGATGGAGCCCGTACATCCGGAATTCCGGCCCGACCCCGGCCTCTCACGGGCGGAGATGGAATCGCTTCAGCGCCAGATCGCGAGCGAGGCGGTCTTCGAGGACGCCGACGAACACCTCCCCGAATCGCCCGTGGTCGTCGGTGTCGATCAGGCCTTTCCCGATGAGCGGGCCGTCAGCGCGATCGTCGCCATGCACGAGGGCGAGGTCATCGAGCGCGCCTCCGCCGTGACCGACCTTTCCATACCGTATATCCCCGGCCTGCTCTCCTTTCGTGAGGGCGAGTCGATCCTCGCAGCCTTCGAGACCCTCGAATGCGAGCCGGATCTGGCGCTCTTCGATGGCAGCGGCCGGATCCACTTCCGACAGGCCGGGCTAGCGACCCACATGGGCGTTACGCTCGACCTGCCGAGCGTGGGCGTCGCAAAGAGCCTGCTGTGCGGGCGGTTGAGCAACCCGCCCGAGGAGCCCTTTTCGGAGGGGACCCGGGTGCCGATACTGGCGGACGGCCGGGTCGAAGTCGAGGAGGGAACGGTGCTCGGCTACGCGGTCCAGACCCGCCAGTACGACGGAGGGTCGCGGTACATCAACCCACTGTATGTGAGTCCGGGTCACCGCGTCGGTGCGGAGACGGCCGCCTCGCTCGCACAGGCCCACTGTGCGAGCTACAAGCTCCCCGAACCGATCAGGCTGGCGGACTCGTATGCCGGCGAACTCGCCGACGAGGCGCGTCAGTAGCGCTCGGGCGTGCGTTCGCGCTCCCGACGACCGCGTTCGGGATCGCTTCCGAGCAGTCGTTCGAGCCGGTGGTCGAACTCCTCATCACTCAACTCCCCGCGGGCGTAGCGCTGTCGGAGCACGGTCAGCGCGTCGGCCTCGGGATCGGGATCCTCGAAACAGTCGTCCTCGGTCAGCAGCTTCGTCGGCGAGTTGAGATAGGCGTAGACGGCGTACATGAGGTTGCCGAGGCCGAAGGTGAACCAAACGGTCGTGAGGGCGATCAGCGCGTGGAGCCACGCCGAGCCGTAGTCCGGGTTCCTCAGTACGACGCGGGTCTCGCCGTCGCGGGCGATCCGCCAGCCGTCGGCGTATTCCTCGTCAAGTCGCCGCTGGAAGCGCTCGGTTCTCATTCGCTCGGGGTAGGCGGGAGCCGGGCAAAAGCGTTCCCCGGGGCCGGGCCGAACAGAGTACAACAATTAACTCCCCCGCGTTCGACTGTCGGGGCATGGAGAAGACCGTTTGTATCACGGGTTGTTCGTCCGGGATCGGCCGCGAGACGGCAAAGCAGTTCGTAGAGGAGGAGTGGACGGTGTATGCGACCGCCCGGGACGTGGGCGACATCGCGGACCTCGCGGAACTCGGCTGTGAGACGGCCGAACTCGACGTGACCAACGACGCCCGGATACAGGCGGTCGTCGAGCGAATCATCGAGGAGACGGGGCGGCTCGACTGTCTGGTCAACAACGCGGGCTACGGCCAACTGGGTCCCGTCGAGGACGTTCCAGTCAGGGACGTCGAGAGACAGTTCGACACCAACGTCTACGGTCCTCATCGCCTGATCCGGGAGGTCCTCCCGCACATGCGCGAGCGCGGGGACGGTACAGTCGTCAACGTCTCCAGTCTGGCCGGGCGGGTCGCGTTCCCCGGCGGCGGGGTCTACTGCGGGTCGAAAGCCGCCCTCGAATCGATGACCGATTCCCTTCGAGTGGAGGCCGACCGCTTCGGCGTCGACGTGGTGCTGGTCGAACCCGGTCCGGTGAAGACGGGGTTCTCGAACCGGGCAACCGACTCCGCGGACGACATCCCTCGCTCGGAGGAGTACAGCGATATTTACAGTGTGATCGACGACACGAACGCGATCGGCGGGGACGGCCCCGGCGCGATCGAACCCGGCGAGGTCGCAGACTGGATCGTCCACGCCGCGAGCGCGACCCGACCCAACGCCCGATATCCGGTCGGGAAGGTCGCGAAGTTGGGCTCGCTTGCCCGCGTTCTGCCCGACTCGCTGCGCGATACGGCGTTCAAACTCGCCCTGAAGATCGCCGGATGATTCACGAGCGCGAGGCGTTGGGCGGGTCACCCGCCCGCGAACTCGCACTCGACTGTATCGAGGCCGGAATCGAGGCCGCGGACCCCGAGCGGGCGATCGCCGAGAGCGTTTCACTGGACGGGGATCGACTGACCGTTGGCGAGCGGAGCTACGATCTCGGAGCATACGAGGAGGTAGTGGTCCTCGGCGGGGGCAACGCCGGGGGGCGGATGGCGAGCGCGATCGAGGGCGTGCTGGGCGACCGAATCGACCGGGGAGTCGTCGTCACCGACGCGCCCGAGGAAACGGAGAAAATAGAGGTACTGCCGGGCGATCATCCCGTCCCCTCCGAGCGCGGGGTCGACTCGACGCGACGGATGCTCGACCTTGCGAACGAAACCAGGGAGGAAACGCTCGCGATCGTGTTGATCTCCGGCGGGGGCAGCGCGCTCATGCCCGCACCAGCGGAAGGGATCTCGCTATCGGACCTTCAGGAGGTGACCGAGGCACTGCTCGCGAGCGGCGCGGAGATCGACGAGATCAACGCCGTCCGCAAGCACTGCTCGGCGTTCAAGGGCGGCGGGTTGGCCCGTCGGGCCGCTCCCAGTACTGTGGTCTCGCTGATCGTCAGCGACGTCATCGGCAACGACCTGAGCACGATCGCGAGCGGGCCGACCGCCCCCGACGCGAGGACCTTCGAGGAGGCACGGGAAATCCTTTCGCGGTATGGGATCGACCCACCCGAGGCGATCGCAGAACGCCTCGAACGCGGCGTGAACGGAGAAATAGAGGAAACGCCCGACGCGGGAGATCCCGTTTTCGACCGCGTGGACAACCACGTCATCGCAGACGGCTTCACGGCACTCGAAGCTGTGCGCGATCTCGCCGACGAGCGGGGATACGAGCCGCTGATCCTCTCGACGAGCGTACGCGGGGAGGCCCGCGAGGCCGCGAAAACCCACGTCGCGGTCGCGGAAGAAGTGCGACGGACGGGCCACCCCATCGAGCCGCCGGCGGTGATCTGTTCGGGCGGTGAGACCACGGTGACGATCCGCGGTGACGGGACGGGCGGGCCCAACCAGGAGTTCGCGCTCTCGGCGGCGATCGAACTCCGGGGGAGCGAGGGAATCGCGCTCGCGAGCGTCGACACCGACGGGATCGACGGCGCGAGCGACGCCGCGGGCGCGGTGGTCGACGGCGAGAGCGTCTCGGACCGCGAAACGGCACGGGCCGCGCTGGCCGAGAACGACGTCTACCCGTATCTCGAAGAACGCGATTCGCTCATCGAGACGGGGGCTACTGGAACGAACGTCAACGACCTGCGGGTACTCGTTATCACCAGCCCCGAGGCGAACCGTTGAGGCGTTCACAGCCCTCGGCGGTGACAACCACCAGGTCCTCGATTCGGACGCCGAACCTCCCTTCGAGATAGATCCCCGGTTCGACGCTGAAGACCATGCCCGGCTCCAGTTTTCTGCTGTTGCCCGCGACGATATACGGCGGCTCGTGGACCTCGATACCGACACCGTGGCCCGTCCGGTGGGTGAACCCCTCGCCGTATCCCGCGTCCTCGATGACCTCGCGGGCCGCGCGGTCGACCGCCTGCGCGGGAACCCCGGGTGCGACCGCCCCAACGGCGGCCTCCTGTGCCTCGCGGACGGCGTCGTGGACTTCCTCGAATCCTTCGGGTGGCTCGCCCCCGAAGACGACGGTCCGGGTCTGGTCGCTCGGATAGCCCTCGATTCGGGTTCCGAAATCGAGCACGACGGGATCGCCCGCTTCGATCTCCCGATTCCCGTGGCGGTGGTGCGGGCGCGCGCCGTTGTCCCCCGCGGCGACGATCGTCTCGAAGGACGTGCCTTCGCCACCGGCGTCGGCCAGTCGGGAGTCGATCTCGCGGGCGAGGTCGCGCTCGGTCATCCCGATCGCGTCCAGTGCCCTGATCTCCTCGCTCACCCGATCCGTCAACGAGCTGGATCGTCGAATGGCGTCTATTTCGGCCTCGTCCTTTTTCAGTCGGAGGTCCTCAAGGACCTCGCTCGCCAGCCCGAACTCGGCGTCCGTCACAGCCTGAAGGTCCTGGGTGAAGCGCGCCCACAGGCGGTCGTCGACCAGCAGGCGCTCGGGGCCGATTTCCGAGAGGATTACCTCGATCCCCTCGCGCGGGTCCTCGCCGTCGTCCCAGAGCCGGACGTCGGTGACGTGCGTGTCTCCGATCTGTTCGTCGTACATCACCGGCGCGAGGAAGACCGGTTCGCCCGCCCGTGGGACGAACAAGAGGAGGTGGCGCTCCATCGGCTCGTCGCGAAATCCGGTGAGATACTGGCAGTTCGGTCCCGGAAAGAGCACGAGACACTCGCCGGAGGAGAGCGCCCGTTGGCAGGCGCGGGTCCGGCGCTCGTAGTCGAAATCCATGCCAAGGGATCGGCCGGGACCGGGATAAAGTCAGTCCAGACAGGCCGCGACGAGTTCGAGCATCCGCTCTCCTCGAACCTCGTCGGCAAACAGAGGCACCCGTTTGACGTCGTGGCCGCGAAAGAGCTCCTGCGAGCGGGAAAGCGCACCCTGTTGGACCTGCCAGCGCCGTTTACAGAACTCGCAGTTCTCGACGTCCGGCGAGACGAAGTCCTCGGGGTCGCCGCCGGCGACGTCCGCGAAGTCCTCCATCACGCGGTTGACCACGACGGTAGAAACGGGAATCTCGAACTCCGCTAACCTACTGAGCAGGCGTTTGGACTCGACGACGCTCATCTCCTCGGGAACCATCACGACGCGGAAATCGGTCTTCGTGGGATCGCGCAGTACTGCCCGCAGGTGCTCGATCCGCTCGCGGAGTTCGTCGAGGTCGGCTCCCGGTTCGGGGGTCTCGCCGCCGAACATCCCCTTCATCCCCTCGACCATCCCCTGCATCCGCTGGCGGAACTGCATCAGTCGCCCGACCATCGAGTCCATCAGCTCGGGGAGTTCGAGCAGTCGGAGGGTGTGGCCCGTCGGCGCGGTATCGATCACGACCCGGTCGAAGCGGTCGTCGTCGAGGTACTGGAGCAGCTGGCGCATCGCCGCCGCCTCGTCCGCACCGGGCATCGACCCGCCCGACAGCAGGTCGCCCAATCCGTCCTCCGCTTCCTCCCCGGCCGGCCCCCCGTCACCTGCTCCGCCCGCACCACCGAACATCCCTTCGAGCCCTCCCAACGGGTTTTCGCCGCCGAACATCCCTTCATCCATCGCCTCGTCGGGGTCGATCTCGGCGGCAAAGAGCGGGATGTCGTCTCGAATCTGCGTCGGCTCGCCCGGAATGGGTGTTTCGAGCGTGTCGGAAAGCGAGTGGGCGGGGTCCGTCGAAACCACCAGCGTTCGAGTGCCGTCCCGCGCGCTCGCGAGCGCGGTCGCGGCGGCCATCGTCGTCTTGCCGACGCCGCCTTTCCCCCCGTATAGAACGTACTCCGGCGCGTCGACGCCCGACGGAACCGACACCTCGACGTCCTCGATCTCCTCGACGGGTTCGACGTCCAGTTCTGCCATACCACCCGTTTCGGGGCGATCGCCGTGTACCCGTCGGTCTCGCCAGCAGTGCGGTTCAGGCGAAAAACCCCGCGAGCCGGTCGGCGGCCTCCTCGGCGCGGGGCGTGACGAGGGCGAAGCGGAACCACTCGGATCGCGACTCGCCGAACGCCTCGCCGGGCATTCCGGCGACACCGGCCTCGTCGATCAGGCGCTCGACGTTCACCATCGTTCCGGGAAAGCCCTCGAAGCGCGCCAGCACGTAAAACGCGCCGTCCGGGCGGGTGTACTGTGCACCCGCCGAATCGAGCGCGTCGGTGAAGGCGTCGATGCGCGTGGCGAGCATCTCCCGAGTGCCCTCGTAGTAGTCGGGGCCCGTCTCGCGAAGGGCCTTCAAAACGGCGTACTGGGCGGGTCGCGAGCCGGTGACGTTGACGAGCATGTGCCGGGTTCTAGCGGGTTCGGCCAGCGCGGGCGGCAGGACGGTGTAGCCGACCCGGAAACCGGTGATCGCCATCGATTTCGAGAAACTGGCCGTGATCGCGCGGTGCTCGGAGTCGACCGACAGCGCGCTCGTAAAGCGTCCGGACTGGTCGAAGTGATCGTAGACCTCGTCGCTTACGAGGATCGCGTCGTTCTCCTCCGCAATGGCGACGAGTTCCTCGATCGTGTCCTCACCGTACACAGCCCCCGTGGGGTTGTTCGGCGAGTTGACCACGATCGCCGCGGTTCCGTCGCTCGCGTGCTCACGTACCACCGTGGGATCGAGTCGGCCGTCGGCCTCGACGGGGACGTAGACTGGCTCGCCGCCCAACATCTGGGTCTTGCCGGGATAGTACGGATAGACGGGGTCGGTGAGAAGGACCTCGTTTCCGGCGTCCCTGTCGAGGGCTTCGGCCATCGCGAGGTAGTTCGCCTCGCCCCCACCGTTAGTGACGATCACTCGCTCTACAGGGACGTTCCGTCGGGAGGCGATCTCCTCGCGAAGGTCGCGCAGGCCGTCGCTCGGGGGGTACTGAAACTCGGAGACGGGGCGGTCGGCGTACTCGCGGAGCCCATCGCGAAGCGTTTCGGGGGGCTCCCAGTCGGGGTTGCCGCTGACCATGTCGATGACGTCCCGCTCGGCCCGCTCTGCGTACTGCATCACCTGGAAGAAAAGCGGCTTCTCGTAGTCCATACAGCCTCTCGGAAGCGCCCGGTCCTCCCTCTTTCGGACTCCCAAGAGGTATATCCCGAGTGTCCGTAGCACGACCATGAGCGCGAACGAGGAGGCGATCCGGGAGTACTACGAGTACGTCGACGATGAGGCCCACGAGGACCTGTTCTCGCTCTTCTCGGAGGACGTCGTCTACCACCGTCCCGGCCAGGACCCCATCGAGGGGATCGAGGAGTTCGAGGAGTTCTACCGGGAGGTACGGGCGATCGAACGGGGGACCCACACCGTGATCGACCTCACCGAGGACGACGACACGATCGCGGTTCGGGGACACTTCGCGGGCGTTCTGGAGGGCCAGCAGGTCGAGTTCGGCTTCGTGGATATCCACCGGTTCGACGACGAAGGACTGATCGAGGAGCGCTGGACCTACACGGACACCGGTCGGGTATGAGCGACCCGATCGAGAGGCGCGTCGGCGAAGCCCTGCGCGAGGACGGGGCGACCGTCGCGACTGCCGAATCCTGCACGGGCGGGCTAATCGGCTCGCTGCTGACCGATATCCCAGGATCGAGTGATTACTTCGACCGAGGGTTTATCACCTACGCCTACGACGCGAAACGGGAGATGCTGGGCGTCTCCCGGGAGGCTCTCGACGAGTACGGCGCGGTGAGCGAACCCGTCGCCCGCGAGATGGCCCGCAGTGCACGCGACGTCGCCAACACCACGTGGGGCGTTTCGACTACTGGAATCGCCGGACCCTCCGGCGGCAGCGAGGAAAACCCCGTGGGAACGGTGTACATCGGTGTCGCCTACGCCGCGCCGTGGGGCTCCGGGGGCTCCTATGCGACCGTTTCGCGCTACGAGTTCGACGGGGGCCGACGGGGGATCAAGGGGAAGATCGCCCGACAGGCCCTCTCGGATCTCCTCCACGAGATCGTCTGACGCAATCGTTATTTGCATTCCCAACATATATCAGATAGATGGATAAACGTGGGCACGTGCTGAACGCGGCGGTGCTGGCGGTCGGTCTGGGGGTGTTGGTTCGGCCCGCCGCGGAGGTCGAGACGGCCGTGACGGTCGCCGAACTGTTCGTCCCGATCGTTCTGGGTGCGCTCTTTCCGGACGTGGATACGGCGTTCGGAACGCATCGAAAGACGCTGCACAACCTGCCCGTCCTCTTCGTGTTCTTGGCCTACCCGATCTACTTCGCCAACCTACAGTGGGTCTGGGTCGGGGTCCTGAGTCACTACCTCCTCGACGTGCTGGGGAGCAAACGCGGGATCGCGCTGTTTTACCCGCTCTGGAGCCGGGAGTTCGGCTTTCCGTTCGGGGTGCCCGTCAGAAGCCGGTGGTCCCCGGTCGTAACGGTCGTCGTGACAGCCCTCGAACTGGCGCTGGCCGCGGCCGTGATCCACTGGTTGCCCCCGACGATGGCGGAGGGCGCGCTCACGCTGCTTGGCGTCCGGTAGCCCGCATCAGTAGACCGCGCCCTCGTCGAACCGGCCCTCGTAGGCGGGGTGACGCGGATGGGTCGCCTCCATCCCCGAGAGGACCAGTCGGTCGACCTTCTCCCAGGAGTTCTCCCACGCGAGGTGGGCGAACTCCGCCCGACGCCGGAGTTCGTGACCCCGTCCCGATCGGTGGAACACCCTACGAGGCGCGCCCGAACGCAGGAGGTGGTGCAGGTCGGCGGGCGCTTCGATCTCGGCGTCGAACTCGGTCCAGACCTCGCCAATAGTGGGCGTGAGATGTGCGTACGACGAGCCGAAGGATGGGAGACCGGTCTCGCGGACGATCTCTTGTGCACGGCGATTGTGTTTCTCGAGATGTTTCGGGTTGTAGATCTCGACACCGGAAAACAGGTCGGGGTGCCGGTTCAGGTCGACGATATCGAGACTCACGGTGGCGAACTCGGGGTGAGGGGCGAGCGCCACGGCGTCCTGTCGATCGAGTTCGCGAAGGGTGGCTTCGAGGGTGAGGAAGTCCGGGACTGGAGTGTCGAGATCGAGCGCGAGGACGTGCTTTCGCTTCCGGAAGCTCCCCGTAAACAGCTCGCGGGCCGGAACCACGAGCAGGTCGTCGTCGCTGAAGCGCTCCGCGCGCGCTCTGATCTCCGGCAGGCGAGTGAAGTGTGGAGCGTAGACGAGGACATCTATATTGCGGGCTTTCGCCCGGTGGGCGACCTGTTCGTCGAGGGTCTTCACGTGCGGGTCGACACGAGTCGGCATACTGGAGGGTCGCGGAGGGCAGGTTTGCGAGTTGTGGTTCGCGTGGACGGTTCCGGATGCGGTCTCGTAGCTACGTCACTCGTGCGTTCTTCGGAGTCGCCGTTCCGGTGTTCGAGGAACGCGCTAGCGTTCTTCGGAGTCGAGCACGCGGATCTGATCGCCCCGCACCGTCACCGGAATCGGAACCGTCGCCTCGTAGAGTTCGACGGTGACCTGGTCCTTGCCCTCGTCGATGCGCTGGACCTGGGCCTTCTCGCCCTTGAACGGCCCGGCGATGAGTTCGACGATGTCGCCCTCGGCGATCCCCTCGACGTCCGGTTTCGGACTGAGGAAGTGTTCGACCTCGGTGATCGAACTCTGGCCGGGGACGATCGAGCGGGCGTGGGGGATCTCATCGAGGACCCGCTCGATGATGGCGTGGTCGTCGGATTCGACCATTACGTAAGAGGTCAGCGAGTCGGGAGCCAGCGCCGCGTGGATCTCGGGCTCCTCGCGGTTCATGATCATGTCCGCGACGGTTCGCTCCTGACTCGCCGTGGTTTTGACGGCGTAGATCGGCATTTCAGAGGCCTCCTGGGAGGAAGCTCATGATGACGAACATGAGAAAGCCGATCATTCCGACGAGGGCGATCCCCGCACCGGCGATGAGGGCGACACGCGAGAATTCCTCCCACTCGGGGGTGGTGGCGAACTTCAAGACACGGACGTAGGAGTTGATATCGGTCGGTACGTTCATACTGGCCGGCGATAGGAGAGCGGGGGTTTTCTATCTATTGATGAGGGGCGCCAGCGACAGGTAGAGAACCCTCCGGTCCCGAGGGCCAACGATGGGTAGACGGACTCGCAGGCTCGTACTCGGGGCGCTCGCGCTGTGGTTTCTGTTGCTCGCGACCGACACCGTCGCCGCGAGCAACGTCGCGACCGGCCTCCAGGGCGAGGGCCGCGACCTGCAGGTGCCGACGTGGCTCTACCTCTTCACCGGCGGTGCCGCCGTCGGCGCTTCTGGCCTGCTCGCGATGTTCGTCACCGACCGCCGGCTGATCGACTCGCTCCACACGTGGGCGCGACCCGTGAGTGCGGGCGACGGACCGCTTCGACCGCTCCGATATCTCGCCGGTGCGGTCGCCGTCGTCGGCCTCGCACTCGTCGTCTACGTCGGCTTTACCGGACCGAGCGTTGCGAACGCCAACCTCGCCGTGCTCGTCGTCTTCGTCGGGGCACGCGCGGGGCTGGTGATGGTCGCCTACCTGCTCGTGAACCCGTGGCCCGCGCTGAACCCGTGGCGAGCGCTCTCGCGGACGCTTCCGAGCGGGTTCATCGAGTACCCCGAGCGTTGGGGCGTCTGGCCCGCCGTCATCGGATTGCTCGCGATCCTCTGGGTCGAGATCGTGGTCCCGATCAACACCGTCCCCGAAACGCTGACGATCGCGGTGCTTTGCTACAGCGTCTACACGCTCGCGGGCGCGGTCCTGTTCTCGCCCGCCGACTGGTTTCGCTACGGCGACCCCCTCGGCGTGCTCTTTCGGTACTACGGCGCGGTCGCGCCGATCCAGCGCACCCCTGATGGGGTGCGGCTCGTCCTACCGGGTGCGACGCTCCGCGAATCGGAGGGGATCGACGGCCTCAGCGGGGTCGCGTTCGTCCTCCTGCTCGTCTGGGAACTCACCTACAGCGCCTTCGTCGTCGTCCCGGCGGGGATCGCGAGCGTCGAGTTTCTCGTCGGTCTCGGCGTGCCGCCGCTCGTCACCTACGCGATCTATCTCATCGCAGGCTACGGCCTCTTTCTCGGGAGCTACTGGCTCGCGACTCGGTATGCGAAACGCCTCGCCGAGACCTACGTCACCGCCGAGCACCTGGCGATCCGCTTCGCGCCGGCGCTTTTGGCGATCGCCGCGGGCTATCACCTCGCGCACTACTTTACCTTCTTCGTCTCGCTGTCGCCGTCGCTCGCGCTCGCCCTCGGCTCCCCGCTCTCGCCGCCGCTCCCCCCCCTGACGCTCGTCCTGCCGGGCTGGTTCGGACTGCTCGACGTCGCGTTCGTTCTGGCGGGCCACCTGCTCGCGATCTGGGCGGCCCACGCCGCCTCGTTTTCGGTGTTCCCGAGCCGCTTGCAGGCGATCCGCAGCCAGTATCCGTTCGTGATCGTGATGATCTGCTATACGATGGTCAGCCTCTGGCTGATCTCGCTTCCAACCGCCGACCCCGCGTTCGTCGGGTGAAGCGCAACCCGTAAGACCGCGACACCCCGAGTGTCGATATGGACCGCCGTGGCTTCCTCCGGGCCGGTGCCCTCCTCGGTTCGATCGGATTGACCGGCTGTCTCGGCGTCTTCGAGACCCAGTCGGCCTGGCGCGACCCGCCGCTCGTCGAGGACCGTCCCGACGCCGTCTACGTTCCCGCCTCGAGCGAGGAGATGGGGAGCTACGGGACGACGGAGGCCGGGGAGTACACCGTCGCGTTGACCTACACCTTCCCCCACCGGTTCTGGACGATCACCGGAGCAGAGACCAACATGGTCGACATCGGGGACGAGGACTCGCTGCATCTCATGACCAGCGTCTGGGAGACGGAGTCGAAAACGGTCGTCCCGGCGGACATCCGGCTCAGCGTCGAGGGCGAAGGGGAGAGACCCTATTCGGGGCAACTCTGGCCGATGCTCTCCCAGCGCATGGGGTTTCACTACGGCGACAACCTCGCGATCGAGGAGGGTGAGTACACCGCGACGCTCAGGATCAACCCCGCCGACGCCCGCGGAGTGGGCGATCTCGCCGGGCGATTCGAGGAGCCCCGAACGGCCGAGATCGACTTCGAGTTCGTCCCCGACGACGTCTACGATCTCGACTTCACGCTCGTCGAGGAGAGCCGGCGGGGTGAACGCGGCGCACTCCCTCTGATGGAACACGCCGACAGGCCCCAGTCGACAGTGCCCCCCGGCGAGGAGTTCCCCGGCGAGATCGTCGGGACCGGGGAAAGCGGCGACGCGGCGTTCGTCGTCGCCCGCCTCGAGGCCGAACGCTTCGGCGGGGAGTACCTCGCCGTCTCGCCGTGGACGCCCCACAACCGCGTGATGCTCCCGCTGATGTCGCTGTCGACGAGGATCGAACGGGCGGGAGAAACCGTCTTCGAGGACGCGCTAGCGGGGATGCTCGATCCGGAACTGGGGTTTCACTACGGCACGCAGGTCGCGATTGAGGAGGGCGACGACCTTCGAATCGAGGTCGGATCGGTCCCACAGATCGCACGCCACGACGGCTACGAGACCGCATTCCTGGAGATGCCCGCGATCGAGCTCTCGTACTGAGCTATTCGACGTAGTCGATGTCCTGGAGCTGGCCGCTCGATTGCTGTTCTTTCTCCTCGTCCCCCCGGCCGTAGATCTGCGGGGAGTCGACACCCGTGACGACGATCATGGTGCGCATCGCGCCGTCGAGCTCCTCGTCGACGGAGGTGCCCCAGATGATGCGGGCGTCAGGGTCGATTCGCTCGTAGATCTCCTCGACGACGCCTTCCGCCTCCTCGATACTCATGTCGTTGCCGCCGGTGACGTTCACGAGCGCGGAGTTCGCCCCCGAGATGTCGACGTCGAGCAGGGGAGAGCGAAGCGCCGATTTGACCGAGTCCTTGGCCTTCGATTCGGAATCGCTCTCGCCGAGTCCGATCATGGCGACGCCGCCCTTCTCCATGACGGTTCGAACGTCGGCAAAGTCGAGGTTCACCAGCCCGGGCTTGGTGATGAGTTCGGTGATGCCCTTCACCGATCGCATGAGCACCTCGTCGGCGACCTTGAACGCCTGTCGGACGGGGAGTTTGCCGACGGCGTCGAGCAGGCGGTCGTTGGGGACGACGATCACGGTGTCGGCGACGTCACGCAGCCGCTCGAGGCCGGCCTCGGCGTTCGTCCGCCGGACCTCGCCCTCCGCAGTGAAGGGCGTGGTGACGATGGCGATGGTGAGCGCGCCCGACTCGCGGGCGGCCTTCGCGACGACCGGCGCGGAGCCGGTGCCGGTCCCGCCGCCCAGCCCGGCGGTGACGAACACCATGTCCGATCCCTGAATCGCGTCGTTGACCTCGTCCTGACTCTCGAGGGCCGCCTCCTCGCCGACCTGTGGGAGCGAGCCAGCGCCCCGGCCCCTGGTCTTTTGCTCGCCGAGCAGGATCTTGGTGTCGGCCTCGATCTCCACGAGGTGCTGGACGTCGGTGTTGGCCGCGACGAGTTTCGCGCCGTGGATACCCTCCTCTTCCATCCGGTTGACGGTGTTGCCGCCGGCACCGCCACAGCCGACGACGGTGATGTTGGTCTGGAGGTCCTCGAGGACGTCGCGCAACTCCTCGTCGGTCATCTGCCCCGACTCGCTGACCTCGGGGGTGACGCCGTCCTCGGCGTCGTCTCCTACCGCCGCCTGCTCCGCCTCGTCGCTCTCGACGGCGTCCTGAATGATCGAGTCCATGTCTTGCGCGCTCGTAATGTACCCATCGTAATGATTGTTCCCGTTTACGTCCGACGCGCGTCGGACCTCAGGCCGAATACGACAGTTCTTTGACCCGCTCGCTGAAGACCGCCTCGGGTTCGATCGTTCGGCCCTCTACCTCGACGGCCCGACCCGAGGCGAGCTTTCCGAACGCCGGTCCCTCGGGGATTCCGAGGGTCGCCGCCTTCTCGGGATCGAACGCCCGCTCGCGGACGAGAATGCTCTCGGACTCCCGTTCGACATCGTACTCGCGTTCGAGAACGGAGACGAGGTCCTCGACCAGCGCCGCTCGATCGTCCTCGCTCGCGAACGCCGCCCGCTCGCCGATCGCGGTCCCGTTCTCGGTGGTCCCGAAGGCGACGGTGTGGCGCTCGACCGCCTCGCGAACCGCCTCGGAGTCGACCGCGCGGGCCGCCTCGATCAGTTCGGCCGGCAGCGAGTGGGTCTCGAACTCCGCTCCCTCGCGCTCGCCGAACCGAAGCCCCTCCTCGACGCTCCCGAGTTCGGACTCGAGCCGTCCCACGAGGTCGAGGTCCCGCTCGCCGACCTCCCGGAGCCACGTCTCGCTCACGACGCGGTAGCCCAACTCCCCGATGGTCGATTCGAGTTCGGGTCGCTCGCCGTCGATGACCGCCAGATCGGCTCCGCTCTTCTCGAAGGCCTGCTCGATCACGTCGGGGTCGATCGGCCCCATCGACTCCAGACACCAGTCCGCGCCGATATGTCCCACGGCCCACGGCGTTTCGGTGACTATCCGTGTGGGCCGCGGGACGTAGTGACCCCCGCCGAAGGCGATGACCTGTTTCTCCTGATGAACCGTGTCGGAAAGCCCGAGGATCGACTGTGCAACCGCGCGGGCGCCCGCGTCGTCTTCCCACTGGGCCTCGTCGCTTCCGAGTTCCGCAAAGAGCGAGGGCGCGCCCACGGAGGTCGGTCCGTGGTGCGTACACTCCATGCCGACCTCGTAGCCCGGAGGGGCGTGCTCGCGGAAGTTCTCCAACAGCTGCTTGTGCGCCGCCGGGCAGGCCGCCGCGAGTTCACCCTCCTGTCCGCCGAACTCCGCCTCGCCGAAGTTCCCCGTGAAATGAGCGGTCAAAAGAGGGCCGGTCTCGCCCGAATGGCGCGAGGCGAAGACGACCATCGAGGGATCCGAAAAGGCCGAGGCAACCCCCTCGAGTTCGAGGTGCCACTCCTCGAAGGTGCGAAGTTCGAAGTTCGTCCCGTCGAGGTCGAGCGTGTGGTAGGTCCCGCCGCCCTCCCCCTCGAGCCGGCCCGGGTCCTCGCGTTCGCGCCAGTCGGCGAGTTCGAGCATCTGCTCGCCGATCGATTCGGACGCGAAATCGGCGCGGCTGACGACGATTCCGATCACGCTCGGTGATAGGTGGTCCGGGAGTAAAAGCCGGTCGGGATCAGTCGGCCCCTTCGGGACGAGCGTCGCGCGACCCGATGGCGTCTCGGACCGTCGTTCCTGTCCGGGCGAACAGGCCCCGGAGCTCCTCACGACGGGTGACCAGCAGGTATCCCCCGATCACGAGGTAGACGGCGGTGTACGCGTAGAGGACGTCGAGGCTGAGCGCCGCGGCGACGCCCTCCGGGTAGAGCCGGATGATCGCGAACTCGATCGCGACCTGCGAGACGAACAGGACGAGCAGGACGACCGCCTCGCGCATGGTTATCTCGAAGTTCGAGAGGATGGCCAGCGCGAAGAGGCTCTGGGCTGCGGTGATCCAGATCTCGGCGACCTGTTTCTCGTCGAACGGGAGCGCACCGAAATGGCCCGCGGCAATGGAGTAGACCACCGCGAGCGTCCCGATCAGCAGTGTCCACTGGTTGAGCTTCGAGGAGATCAGCGCGTTGAACCCCGCCGTCGAGCGCGCCTTGTTGACGAGGTAGGCGACGACGATGAGTTCCGGCGATTCGCTCGCGAGGGGCGCGATCCACTGGATCATGAAGAACTCGGGGATGCCGTACTGGATGCCGATGGTCTCCAGTCCCATCGCGAAGGGGTGGACGGCGGTGTAGATCATCGCCCCCGAGTACGCAAACAGCGTGAGGACGACGACGATCCGGGCCGGTTTCGGGAACGACTGGAAGTACGCGGGGACGCCGACCTGTTCTTCGTGTTCCTCGACGTCGCCGCGGACGATGATCGCGATGTAGAGGACGTACATCCCCACGAGGACGGCGGTGTCGAAGAGGCCGATCCCGCCGGCGGAGCCGCCGCCGTTCAGGCTCGCCATACTGAAGGGGACGACGAAGGCGAACACCGTGGCCGCAAAGAGGAACGTGATCTCGAGGCTGAGGTCGCGATCGATCGTGACGGCGTTGCGCAGGAAGCCCTCTCGGTGTTCGACGGCGGGATCACGCGAGGCTCCCGCCCGATAGACGGTAAAGAGCGCGATGGCCGACCAGCCGATGCCGATGAGGATGCGGTTCGCGCCCGTCATGTTGGCGACCGCAAGGTTCGCGGCGTCGGCCCCGCGCTGGGTCCCCTCCATCGATCCGGCCTGCCAGGCGTACAGCGCGTCGACGGCGTACTCCGGGGCGACCGCGAGCACCGCCAGCACCGCGATGGCGAAGGCACGCGGAACGTCCTTCTCTGCGGTTTCGGCGCCCCACGCCAGCAGGAACGCCGCCCCGAGGACCGCGATCCCGGAGACGGCGACGGTGAGTCCCGCGGAGTAGGGCGCACCGGGTTCGACGTGCCCGCCGTGTGAGACCCAGGTGTAGAGCCACGGTAGAGTGAGGAAGAGGGTCAGGGCGACCGCGGTAAGCGGATGGCGAAGACGCTGTAGCATCGTGCTGAGAGGGGGGAGACACGCACCTATCTCTTTTGTTCCGTTCCGGTCCGTTTATCGGTCGAGGCGACGACGCCCACGCATGGACGTGTACGGACTGCTCGGCAACCCCGTCTCTCACTCGCTGTCACCGCCGATGCACGAGGCGGCCTACCGGGAACTCGGGATCGACGCCCGGTACGTCACCTTCGAGCCCGACCCCGAGGCGCTCGAAGCGGCGATCACCGGGGCCGGCGCGCTCGGCATCGAGGGGTTGAACGTGACGATCCCGTTCAAGCAGGACGTCCTCAGAATAGTCGAACTCGACGATCTGGCGGATCGGATCGGGGCGGTCAACACGATCGATTTCTCCGCCGACGGCCGGCCAACGGGCCACAACACCGACGCCGCCGGCGCGCGCCGAGCGCTCGAACACCACGACGTGGACGTCGACGGCGCGCGGGCAGTGTTGGTCGGCGCGGGCGGGGCGGGGCGGGCGATCGCCTTCGCGCTCGCGGACGCCGGCGCGACGGTTCACATCGCGAACCGAACCGAGGAGCGCGCCGAGGACGTAGCGACGGCGGTCGCGGGAGCGACCGGCCACGGCCTCGAGGACCTGCCCAGCCTGCTCGAAAACGCCGACGTGCTCGTTAACGCCACCAGCGTCGGGATGGAGGAGGACGCCTCGCCCGTCCCAGCCGACGCACTCGACCGGCATCTGACAGTCATGGACGTCGTCTACCGTCCCCTCGAAACGCGCCTCCTCCGGGACGCGCGGGAGGCGGGGGCCGAGACGATCGACGGGGCGTGGATGTTGCTCTTTCAGGGTGTCGAGTCGTTCGAGCGCTGGACGGGGCGGGAGGCTCCGGTCGAGACGATGAACGACGCCCTGCGGGCGGAACTGTCCGATGAGTCGGGCGCTTTTAAGTAGGTCGGCACGTATATCCCCCCAATGGCACTGCTGAACAAGCTGAAATCGTTGTTCGGACTCGACGACGGGCGCTCGGGCAGCGATCGGCAGAGCACCGACGACGTCGGCGTCACGGTCGAACGCGAGCCCGGCGCGACCGAACCGGCCGACGAGGAGGCCCCGCCAGCGACGCCCGCCCCCGGAACCGAGGCCGCCGACCCCGAACCGGCCAACGAGAGCGAGCCCGAACCCGAGCCGGATATCGACCCGGAGTCGGCACCCGACCGAGAACCGGACTCCGAGCCCTCGACCGAATCCGGAGTCGATCCCGAAGTCGACACCCCGCCGGCCGAAACGGAAGACGATGGGCCGCTCGTCGACTCGGAGTCAGAGCCGATCGAGACGGTCGAGCCCGAACAGGAGATCGGGGACGGGGCCGACGAGACCGAACCGGACGCCACCGACTCGCCGACCGATGACGCCGAACCGTCCGACGAGGGGGCGCTCCGAGAGATCAAGGGGATCGGCCCCTCGTACGCGACGAAGCTCTCGGAGGCGGGCGTCGACTCCCCAGGGGATCTCGCCGCGGCCGACGCAGAGGAGCTCTCGGCGACGACTGGTCTCTCCGAAAAGCGCATCCAGGGCTGGATCGACCGCGCGCAGGACCGATAACGCGCGCTACTCGATGAGGAACGCGGGTTCCTCGACCGACTCGGCCTTACAGGAGGGGCACCGCGAGGGGACGTTCAGCGGGTCGTCGAACCCCGAAAAGCCGCACTCGCGACACTCGGGCGGAGAGACGAGCAGCCGTTCGCCGTCGGCGCGCTCGACCGACCGGGAGACGTGTTCGACGTGCGAGAGCGCGCTCGCGGTCGTGATCGCGAACTCGCGGGCGAGCGCGCTCGGCGTCGCGGGGCCCTCACGGAGGCGGGCGGCGATCCGTTCGCGGGTGGTAGCGCTCGATTCGTGCATGGGCGTTCGAGACGGTACGGGCACAAAACGGTTGTCGCGGCCCGGTTCTGGTACCCGGTGTCACGGGAAAGCGACTTAATCCCGGACGGTGAGTATGGGGATATGGACGCCATCGTGCTGGCGGGTGGGTATGCGACGCGGTTGTGGCCGATCACGAAACACAGACCGAAGATGTTTCTCCCGATCGGTGACGAGACCGTCATCGACCAGGTGTTCGCCGGGTTCGAGGACGACGACCGGATCGAGGACGTCTACGTCAGCACCAACGAGCGCTTCGAGGAGGAGTTCGAGGAACACATCGCCGCGAGCCGGTTCGAGAAACCGCGGGTCTCGGTCGAGGACACGAGCGCGGAAGACGAGAAGTTCGGGGTCGTCGGCGCGCTCGCCCAGTTGGTAGAGCGCGAGGGGCTCGACGACGACACGGTGGTAATCGCCGGCGACAATCTGATCAGCTTCGACGTGAGCGAGTTCATCGACTTCTTCGAGGCCAACGACGCACCGGTGCTCGCCGCCTACGACGTCGGCTCGTACGACCGGGCGAGCCAGTACGGCATCGTCGATATCGACGGGGATCGGGTCGTCAGCTTCGAGGAGAAGCCCGACGAGCCCGCGAGCACGCTCGCCTCGATCGCCTGTTACGGCTTCCCGTCCGAGACGCTCCCGAAACTGGGCGAGTACCTCGAGAACGGCAACAATCCCGACGAGCCGGGCTGGTTCATCCAGTGGCTCGTCGAGCGCGGGGACGTCTACGGGTTCGTCTTCGACGAGGCGTGGTACGACATCGGCACCCCCGAGAGCTACCTCGACGCCGTCGAGTGGTTTCTCGACGGCGATTCGCACATCCACCCCGAGGCGACGGTCGAGAACAGCGAGATCGGCGAGAACGTCCACGTCATGGCCGGCGCACGTCTCGATGGCGTGACCGCCGAACGCTCGGTGATCTTCCCCGACGTGACCGTCAAGGACTGTGAGTTGCGGGGAACGATCATCGACGAGGGCACGCACGTCGAGGACATTAACCTCGCAGGCGCGCTCATCGGCGCTCACACCCTGATCAACGGCGACGAGGAGTAGCGACTCCGCCGAGCGCCGTCACCGACGTAATCAACGATCCAGCCACGCGTCGGTGATTCGGAGCGTTCCGCGGGTACCGTCCCACTCGGTTTCGTACTCGAGTCCGATAGGGCGATCCATGTGTGGCCCGTCCGTGACGAGCGTCTCGAACTCGCCGCCCTCGCCCAGTACGTGGACCCCATAGCGCTCGTTGAGATCGATCAGTTCGTCGAGGGCGTCCCGATCCAGCGTTCGGCCGAGCCACGACTCGTCGAGCCCGGCGGCGGCGACCTGCACGATCCGGATCGTAAAGCCCGCCTCGAGCATCGCCTCCGCGAGGGAGACGGGATCGCGCTCCCACAGCGGGGTGTACGTCTCCGCGCCGAGTCGTTCCGCCATCGCCGCGATCCGAGTCGTCTGAAACTCGCTTTCGACCGCGCCGGCGATCAGCCCGTCGACGCCGATCTCCCGGTCGAGATCCGAGAGGGCGCGTTCGAGCGGTTCGAGTTCCGCGTCGCCCTGTGCGCCCGAGTCCGTGACATCTCCAGTTCCGACCGCGGAATCGACCTCCACGAGTTCGATGCCGATGCTCTCGGCCGCGAGCGAAGCGAGATCGGTCGCGGGGACGTGGTACATGTACGAATCGGCGGCGGGGTGGACGGTGAGCAGCCGCGAAACCGAGAGCCCGTTCTCGAGCGCCCGATACAGCGCCCACGAGGAGTCCTTCCCGCCCGAAAAGAGCGCGATCCAGTTCGTCATACCCGTGGTTTCGGTCTGAGCGACAAAGGTCAGTCGGTCGGTTCCGCCTCGGGCGTGCCGGCGAAGTGGGTCGCCGCCCGGACCCCGACGAGGCTCACGACGACCGCGGCGACGACGAACACCGCGAGGCGCTGGAGCGGCGAGAGGACGAACCCCTCGACGGAGACGACCCCTACGTCGATCGGCGGGACGCCGGTCCGGTCGATGACGTCGCTTCGCTGGAGGAAGTACGCCGAGAACCCGCGGGTCACGATCCCCAGCGCGACCGCGCCGAACGGGAGGTTGAGCGAGGTGGTCGGGACCGACTCGTCACGGATCGTCTCGTCGAGCAGTCGGCCGGTGCTCGCCGCGAGCGCGGCCATCGCGAGCCAGGGCACGCTGTCGAAGGCGAACTGCATCGCGGGGACGAAGACGCCGCCGCGGGAATCGAGCCCCGAGACGCCGAGCAGGCCGACGAAGACGCCGATCAGCGCGAGACCGGCGCCGACGGCGTAGGTCACGACCGAGACCTGTCCCGAATAGAGGGCGTCGCGTATCGTGGCCGGAAGCGCCGAGAGGTAGGTATCGACGCCGAGACCCTTATACAGCAGGAACAGCCCGAAGACCGCCGTCAGCGAGGCGACGGCGATCACCGGCCCCATCGAGGTCAACAGAAGGGGAAAGACGATCAGCGCGATCCCGATGGGGACGAGCGTCGTCTGGCGGAGCTCCTCGTCGCCGAGGAACTGTTTGAGCAGGTAGTACGTCGACTCGATGTCCCGGGCCTGCCGGACCACCACGCGGTCGACCGAGTCGACCGACAGGCGGCTCTCGATGACGGGAACGAACCGCTCGTCTTGGGCGCTGTCGATGACGATGATCGCGGAATCGACCGCGTAGCTGTCACGAAGCTCCTCGATCTGGGTGGCGATCGAGCGGCCCGTATCGACCGCGTCGCGCCCGCCCGTGACGAGCGCGACCGTCGTCTCCTCGTCGTCGTCGCGGAGTTCGCGGGCCACGCGAAGCGTCTCGAGCAGACAGTTGACCCGGGAGTCCTCGGGATCCGCGAGACCGACGTCGATCACCAACGAACGGACCGCCTCCCAGCCGACGACCGGCGGGGAGACACCGACCGTCCCTGCGATCTCGTCCGACCGGTCGAGACACACCACCAACGTACTCACGGTGTGCGGACACAAACGCCGACCGGATAAAAACCTACAGGCGAACCTCGATCTCCCGATCCGAGTCGCCGAGTACGCTCGCGATCCCCGCCCCGAAGGCGTAGGCGACCGACGCGCTCCCGATCGAGAGCCGGGCCATCATACCCCGTTCGGGCGTGAACTCCCGAACGTCGGGTTCGATATCGAGGCGTTGGGCCAGACGGTCCTCGGCATCCTCGCGGGTTCCCAGCGCATCGACCAACCCCAGTTCGAGGGCCTCCTCGCCGACGAAGACGCGGGCCTCGGTCGCGCGGACCTCCTCTTCGGAGAGGTCGCGGCCCTCGGCGACGCGCTCGACGAACTGGCCGTAGAAGTCGTCGATCAGCCCCTGGAGATAGGCCCGTTCGTGCTCGTCCATATCGCGAAGCGGCACGCCCGCGTCCTTGTACCGGCCGGCGGCGAAGCGCTCGTAGGAGAGGCCGACCCGTTCGGCGAGATCCGAGGCGTTCACCCGCGAGCCGATCACGCCAATGGACCCGACGAGACTCGCCTCGCGGGCCAGCAACTCGTCACAGCCGCTCGCGATCCAGTAGCCCCCGCTGCCACAGACATCAGTTGTATAGGCGATCGTCGGCCCCTCGAACTCGACGATCGCTCTCCGGATGTCGTCGCTCGGGACGACCTCGCCGCCGGGGGTGTTCAGCTTCACCAGCAGTCCCTCGACGTTCCCGTCCTCGTCTGCGGCCTCGATCCGTTCGACGATGTCGTCGGTAGGGGTGGCGTTCGGCCCGCTCGGAACGCGACCGCCACCGCCGTCACGTTTGATCGGTCCCTCGACGGCGACCTCCGCGACGTTGTAGGTCGCAAAGACCCTCCCGGCGAGCCGGCCCGCGATCCGCAGGCCGATCATCCCCACTGCGATCACGAGCAGGATTCCGACGAGTTCCGTTCCCGTCGTAGGGAGTGCAACGAACAGCACGTAGCCGGCGGCGGCGGCGAGCACCGCGCCCAACAGCGTCACGGCCAATCGTCCGATCGTCGCCGTCTTCATGGGAACCTCCGAACTGCGCTCATGGTCAGTCCTTTCGGCGGCGCGTGATTAAAGGTTGAGAACGGGAACGGCGGTCCGTCGGCACTGATGCCACTAAGAGGTGAGAAACGAACCGTAGACGAACTGAATTGCGGCGTCTAGAGCAGGCCGGTCTTCTGGAGTTTCATCAGGTCCTCGGTGTCGAGGGTCTCGCCCTCTTTGAACTTCTGATAGATCTCCTCGGCCTCCTCTTTGGCCTCCTCGCGTTCCTGCTCGCGGTTGGACTTGCGGGCCTTCTCCTCTTTCTTGTCGAGTTCACGCAGACGCTTCTGGACGCGCACGAAGTCCTCGTGGTGCTGGTCTGCAGCCTCTTGGACCTCGACGAACTTCTCGTGCATGTCGTCGGCGTCGTCGCGGATGTCGTCGGCCTCCCGATAGGCCTCGATCATCTGGTTGTGGTGCTCTTGGGCCTGATCGGCGAGCTCCGTGACCTTCTGGTGGTGCTGTGAGGCCTCCGAGCGGACCTCCTCTGCCTCCTCGACGAGCTCCTCGAGGTCGTCGTTGCCCTCGAGTTTCTCCTGACGAGTGCGGTACTCCTCACGTTTGTTCTCGATCTTCTCGATGAGTTCGCGCTCGTCCTCCGTCGAGAGGACCTCGGTCTGTTGTTTGAACTCGAGCTGCTCGATCTCCTCTTCGAGCTCCTCTAAGCCCTTGCCGTCGTCGAGTTCGAGGTCCGATTTGCGGCCCTCGACCTCGTCGAACAGCTCGTTGGCCTTCGCGTTGAGTTCGTTTCGTTTCTGTTTGTGCTCTTGGACCTGCTCGTTCAACTCGTCGCGTTTCTCCCGGTGTTCCTGGGCTTCGTCGACCTTCTCGCGGGTGGCCGCGTTGAGTTCGTCGCGCTTTCCGGCGCGCTTCGAGGCCATCTGGTTGAGATCGTTCCGTCGGTCCCGAAGCTTGCCGGCGAGTTTGATGAGCTGTCCTTTCGAGTCACTTTCGAGGTCGGAGTCGCTGACCTCGATGTTCTTGCTTTCGTCTACCATGCGTAGTTGATCCGTGTCCATCCCTCCACCGAAATCCGGCAGTGTACACTCGTCATCGCAACCAGCCGTGTACAAGGATGCCCTCTCATTTTTCGAGCGATACTGCCGCCACGCCGGTGGCGTTCTGGTACCCGTTAGTACAGGTACTATCAATTTAACTGTTGCGGTCGTGAAACCCTGTAAACTGGTACCAAGACACCTGTTTAGCGGCGTTCCGCCCTCCACGGTCCGACCAGTTTCACTTTCGGTTCGCCCGTGGCGGAGGGTAATACGGACTGAGCGCCTCGATGAAAGTATGCTCGAACGGCTCGGCTGCACTTGTGAGGGCTGTGATCGGCAGCTAGACGCGAACACACCGGAACTCAGCTTCGAGCGGGACGGCTATCTCCGTCACGCCTACGAGTGTCCCTGTAGGACGGTGACGATCACGGTCGCTCGCAGGTGATTCGAAGCTCCTATCCTCCCCCGATGGCTCCCCCCTGCATGCACGTCGGAGCACACGTCTCGATCGCCGGCGGCGTCGACAACGCCGTCCCGCGCCAACTCGATGTGGGCGGTAACTGCGGGCAGATCTTCACCACCTCCCCACAGGTCTGGGCCCAGCCCGAGATCGGCGAGGAGGAGGCTGCTCGATTCCGAGAGGGAACGAAAGAGGAGCTCGACGGCCCGTGGGTCATCCATTCCTCCTATCTCGTGAACCTCTGTACGCCCAAAGAGGACCTGCGCGAGAAGTCGGTCGCGAGCATGCAGGCCGAACTCGACGCCGCCAAACGGTTGGACATCGAGTTCGTCAACGTCCACCTCGGAGCACACACCGGCGCGGGCGTCGAGGGCGGGCTCGAAAACGCCGCAAGCGCACTCGACGCGCTCGACGTCCCCGAGGGCGTGACAATCCTAATCGAGAGCGACGCGGGAAGCGGAACGAAGCTCGGCGGCGAGTTCGAACACCTCGCGCGCGTGCTCGAAGCCAGCGAGCAGGGACTCGACGTCTGTGTCGACACCGCCCACGCCTTCGCCGCGGGCTACGACCTTTCTACCACTGAGGGTGTCGAGGAGACCGTCGCGGAGTTCGACGACGTCGTGGGACTCGAACACCTACGGTGTATCCACCTCAACGACTCGAAGCACGCCTGCGGGACGAACAAGGACGAACACGCCCACGTCGGCGAGGGGCTGATCGGCGTCGAGGGGATGGAGGCGATCATCAACCACCCCGACCTCGAAGGTGTCCCGCTGGTGCTCGAAACGCCCACGGAGAACGGCAAGAGCTACGAGTGGAACATCGCCCGCGTGAGAGAGCTCCGGGAGTAGATGCGCCGGTTCGACGCGGAGTATCTCGAATCGACCCGCCGGGGGATGTGGGAGGAAGTCGGGGCGCTCGCGGACCTCGAGCTAGGAAGCAGAGAGCGGATCGCGGACGTCGGCTGCGGGACGGGCGAGCTGACGCGCGTGCTCGCCCGCGAGAGCCCCGCCGACGTGGTCGGGGTCGACGCCGATCGCGATCTCCTGAAGGCGGCCTGCGAGCACGTCCCGGTTCTCGCGGGTGACGCGGCCCGCCTGCCCCTCCGGGACGACGCGGTCGACCTCGTGACCTGCCAGGCCCTGCTGATCAACCTCCCCGAGCCCCGCCGGGCCGTCGAGGAGTTAACCCGTGTTTCCGCCGACCTCGTCTGTGCGATCGAGCCCGACAACGGTGAGGTGGAAGTCGAGTCGACGGTGGACGACGAACCGGGGCTCGCGCGCCGTGCGCGCCGCCACTACATCGAGGGCGTCGGGACGGACGTCACCCTCGGGGCCGATAGTAAGGAACTGTTCGAGGAGGTTGGACTATCGGACGTACGAACGCGGCGGTACGACCACGAGACGGTGGTGAAACCACCCTACGGCGAGGTAGCGCTCGAAAGCGCGAAGCGAAAGGCCACCGGGGCGGGAATCGAGAGCGACCGGGGGACGCTCGCCGAGGCGCTCACTGCGGCGGAGATCGACTCGCTCAGGGCGGAATGGCGCGAGATGGGGCGCGAAGCCATCTCACAGATGCAGGCCGACGAGTACGAACGGGTCGAACGTGTCCCGTTCTACGTGACCGTCGGCCGGGTCGAGGCGTAGGTCCGACTAAGCCGCCTTCCCCTGATCGGTCGTGACGTGGAGCGTCTTTTTCACCGTGGCGTGGGTGACGCCCTCCTCGTCGACAAGGTCGACAGTGTAGACGCGGTCGGTCGAGTCGGTCCGCTCGAGCTCCGCGCGGATGGCGTCGAGCTCCTCGTCGGACAGCCGGAAGGTCGCGTACAGCGTGTCCCGCCCCGGCTTCTTGAACCGGATCTCGGCCTCCTTGTCCCAGAGGACGTACGCCTCGCCGAGGGTTCGGATCAGCATCATCATGTAGACCGGGTCGACCGCGCCGTAGATGCTGCCGCCGCAGGTGGTGCCGACGTAGTTGCGCGTCCGCCAGTTCAACGGGAGCTCGATCCGGACCTCCTGCCAGTCGGGCGCGATGTGGGTGATCCGGCCGCCGGTGCCCCGATAGGCCGGAAACAGGTTGAAAACGTGCCGGGAGAGCCGCGCGCGGAGAGCGTCGAACATGCCGAGAGATGGCGGGAATCTACGAAAGGGATTGTGAAACGGCGAGCGAGCGAGGAGGAGTTTCCGGCGTCAGACCACGTCTCCTCGAACGGTCGCGCCCTCCTGGCGCTCGCGGTAGGCCTGGAGGGTCTCGGCGGCCTCGCTCGCCTCGTCCTCGTCCATGCCGAGCATTTCGAGGGCCTCCGGTAGGGTGGGGAGGACGAGTTCGCCCGACCGGAGCTTCCCGAACGCCTCCTCGCTACGCCTGCCGTCGACCCACAGACAGACCCCGCGGGGGTCGAGGATCTGCTCGTAGTCGTTTCGCATCCTTGCGCCCTGCAGGCGCTGGGTGACGTTGTCCTCGAAGCTCGCGTTACAGACCTCGAGGTGGATCGGCTCGTCGCGCTCGGTGAGGTGGGCCGCGAGACACTTCTCGGGGGCGGCGTAGCCGTTGTCGTTGGCTCGAACGAACTCGGGGAACTCGGCCGCCCACTCGCTTCTGATCGTTTGTCCGATCCCCTTCACGCCGTATCGCTTCTCGAACTCCCCGCTCCGGTCGCCCCCGTTGTCATCGCCCAACAGGATGTCCTTCGTGAGGTAGACGTCGAGGCGTTCGATCGGGTCGAGTCCCAGGGAGACCTCGCCGTAGACCCATATCTCGCGAACGGGGACGGGCATGGGATCGGATTCGACCGTCTCGACCAGCCGTTCGACCCGCTCGACCGCCGCGCTACGATCCATTGTCCTCTCTTGCTCGCGGGAGGCCAAAACCCTCTCGGAGCGAAACCGTCATACGCGGAGGTAGGCAAGGGTCGGCCGATGGACTGTACGAAGTGCGACCGCGAGGCAGTTATGCACGCGGCGTACTCCGGGGCCCACCTCTGTGAGGCCCACTTCCTCGAGTCGGTCGACCGCCGGGTCAGAAAACGGGTCCGCGAGGACTCACTGCTCTCCGAGGGGGCGACACCCGAGGATCCCGAGACGTGGGTGATCGGCCTTTCGGGAGGGAAAGACAGCGTCGTCCTGACTCACGTCCTCCACGAGACGTTCGAGGAGGACCCCCGCGTCGAGTTGGTCGGCCTGACGATCCACGAGGGGATCGAGGGCTATCGCGATAGGAGTCTGGACGCCTGTGTAGAACTCGCCGAAGAGATCGGGATCCGCCACGAGGTCGTCAGCTATGGCGAGGAGTTCGGCGTGCGGATGGACGATGTCGTCGAGGACGACCCCGAGAACATGGCCGCGTGTGCGTACTGCGGTGTGTTCCGCCGGGACCTCCTCTCGAAATACGCCGAAAAGCTGGGCGCCGATAAGCTGCTGACGGGCCACAACCTCGACGACGAGGCCCAGACCGCCCTGATGAACTTCCTGGAAGGTGATGTCGCCCAGATCGCGAAACACTTCGACGCCTCGCTAGGTGGGTTCGAGGAGCGCGAGGAACTCCGTTCCTCGAACGAGAGCGGACGGAGTCCGCGAACGCGAAAAGAAGGAGAGGCGTTCGTCCCCCGGGCCAAACCCCTGCGGGACGTCCCCGAAAAGGAGGTCGCACTCTACGCCCACCTTCTCGATCTTCCGGCCCACATCACCGAGTGTCCACATTCGAGCGAGGCCTACCGTGGAGAGATCCAGCGCCTGCTCTACGGGTTGGAGGAAAATCACCCGGGAACGCGCCACTCGATCATGGCCGGCTACGAAGAATTGGGGGGGATCGTTTCGGAGGAACTCGACGACCGGAGCGCCGATCTGAAAGAGTGCGAGCGGTGTGGCTCGACCACGACACGCGATGTCTGTCGGAAGTGTTCCCTGCTCGAATCGCTTTCGGCCTAAAAGGAGGAGAGCCGTCGCGTCAGCGGATGACGTCCAGCCCGTTGTTCTTCTCGCGCTCGTTGCGTCCGCCATCGCTCTGTGCGCCGGTTTCGACCCGTTCGCCGTTGATCGACGCCCGCGAGCGGTCGGCCTGTTTCTGCGTGCTCGGCCCGAGGATCTGGGCGCTCTGGACGCCCGTCATGATGGCCATCACTCGCACTTTGCCCTTGTACTCCTCCTGGATGCGCGCACCCCAGATCACGTTCGCGCTCGCCTCCAGGCGTTCGGTGATGTTGTCGGCGATGCCCTCTGCCTCCTTCAGGGTGAGGTCGGGTCCACCGGTGATGTGGACGAGTCCGCCCGAGGCACCACGATAATCGACGTCCAAAAGCGGGTGGTTCATCGCGTCGCGAACCACTTCGTCCGTTTTGTTCTTGTCCTGTGTCTCGCCGACCAACATGACGGCGACGCCGCCCTGGTTCATGATCGCGGTCATGTCGGCGTAGTCGAGGTTGATCAGCGAGGGCTGGGTGATCGTCTCGGCGATCCCCTTCACTGTCTCGGCGATGATCTGGTCCATCACCGAGAAGGCCTTTCCAATGGGCAAGTTCGGGACGTAATCGAGCAGGCGGTTGTTGTCCAGCACGATGATCGAGTCGGCCTCGTTACGCAGTTTCTCGAGGCCCTCCTCGGCTTTCACCGTTCGCGCTCGCTCGACGTTGAAGGGCGTCGAGACCATGCCGACGACGATCGCACCCTGGCCTTTGGCGATCTTCGAGACGACGGGCGCCGCGCCGGTGCCGGTGCCGCCGCCCATACCGGCAGTGACGAACACGAGATCCGCGTCACCGAGCACCTCCTCGATCGTACCGGTGGCCATCTCGGTGGCGCGCTCGCCCATCTCGGGGTCGCCGCCGGCGCCGAGTCCGTTTGTCAGGGACTTGCCGACGAGGATTTTCGTGTCGGCCTCGATCATCTGGAGGTGCTGCTTGTCGGTGTTGATCGCGACCGTATCGGCCCCGTCGACGCCGATGTTGTACAGGCGGTTGACGGTGTTGTTGCCGGCACCGCCACAGCCGACGATGACGATCCGGGGATCGCCGAACTCGTCGGCGTCACCGAGCTCGCGTTTTCGCTCCTGTTCGGCCTCGGCGTTGTCGAGCGCATCGCGGACGATGTCCTGCATCGTTACACCTTCGCCCACGGACGATCGGTTCCCTGGGCGTCCTGGCTCACGCCCCGTTCGTCGAGCATCTCCCGAACCGCGGCGCGAATCGCCTCGCTGCGGTTGGGGAACTGCCCCGTTTCGACCATCCGTTCGACCTCTTCTATCTGTTGTTCTGGAATTCGAAGTGTCACACGTTCCATGGTATCTTCCCCTGGCGTAAGACGAAGGTCGTAGTTGCGACCTTCGTGTCTTACATAGCAGCCAGACCCGCCCCATCCGTGACGAGTCGATGGCTAGCACGTAAGACGTGTCTTACATGACCATAGCGTGCTCCCACGAACTATTAAAACTACCGGCCGATGTAGGACATCAGCGGTCGAGGACGTCGGCAGCGGGGGTTCGGCGGCCACAGTTCGGGCAGAACGCCCAGTCGGTACGGAGTTCGTCGCCACACTCACAGACCGCGGGGGTGTCGGCCTTCTCACCGCAGTTCGGACAGTAAACGTGGTCCGAATCGACGGTTTCGCCACACTGGACGCAGTGACGGACGTGCGAATGTTCGTATCCGACGTGTTCGTCCGTTTGCACCGCCCGCTCCGACCCGTCGGAATGGCGTATACGGTCGTCCTCGACCGTGACGGTGACGTTTACGTCGGGAGCGAGCCGGTCGTCGAGGTGCTCGGCGATGCGCCGGTCGATCCGGTCGGTGATGAGCGTATCGAGCGAGTCCGATTCGGGAGGGGACGGTGGGGCGACTCCGAGGTACGCACGGAGCGCCTCGCGCATGACCTCGCTCTTCGAGGCGTCCATCGCCTCGATCCGCGCGACGAGGTCGTCGTCCGCGCGGAAGGTTATCTTGCTCATCGGCTAACGCGTCATACCCAGCCCGGGTATTTTAACGTTTAGGCTCGTGTCGGACGCCCGTCTTCCGCCGAGGGAGGCCACGGGTCGGGCGAATAACAATGCTTAAGTCCGAAAACGCACGACCGATAGGTGACGCCGCTCTTAGCTCAGCCTGGTAGAGCAGCCGACTGTAGATCGGCTTGTCCCCCGTTCGAATCGGGGAGAGCGGACTCGTTTTCTCGCAACTACCGAGTCCCCGGTCGGTTTCGACGCGCCGTATCACTCTAGTACCCGGCTCAGTTCCCGTCGGCGGCCAGTTCATCGGCCCCGATCTCCTCGGCGAGATAGGCCGCGCCGCGCTCGGCCAACCGATACTCGTCGGGCCCACCCGCGAGCAGGTCACGGATCGCGAGCTGCCGGCAGCGATCGGCGACGTACTCCTCGCTCTTTTCGAGGTTGGCAGCGATCTCGGCGGGCGTCGCCGCCCCGCCTCCCTCGAGCAGGGCCATGATCCGCTCGTCGGTGTGGGTCATCCAGTCGATCCGCAGGCGAGCCTCCTGTTCCCTGAACCCGCCGCGCAACAGCCGCGAGAGGAGTCCGTCGCTCATACCCGCCCTTCGGGCGCGTCGGTATTAGTCCCGCCGCTCCGAGCGGTTCGGGACGCTTAAGCGACGACCCACCGTCAGCCAGTGGCATGGCGACACGCCTTCCCGACGAGGAATTCGACGCGCGACTCGAAACCGTCCGCGAGCGGATCGCCGACGGCGAACACGACGCAGGCGTCTGGTTCGACGCGACCAGCATCGAGTATCTCACCGGTTTCGCCCATATCCAGACCGAACGCCCGGTGGTCCTCGGCGTGACCGCCGAGCGCTGTGAACTGGTCGTGCCCCGACTGGAGGTCGAGCGGGTCGAGGGAAACCCGCGGATCGACCGTCTCCACAGCTACTTCGACTACCCCGGCGGGAAGCCGATCGAAACCGCAGCGGAGATGCTACAGGGGATGGGAGCCGAGTCGGTACTGGCGGACGCAGACGGCGCGCCCGGCGTCATGGGCTACGAGGGCCCTTCGCTCTCGAAGTTCGTGGAGGTCGAACGCCAGTCGTGGGTCCCGCGGATGCGCTGGGAGAAGTCGGCGGCCGAGATCGAGCTGATCCGTGAGTCCGCGAAATGGGCGACCCTCGGACACCGGTACCTCGCGGACTTCACCGAGCCCGGTTCCCACCCCGCAACCGTGAGTCAGCGCGCCTCGATGGAGGCCTCTAGAGCCATGCTCGACACCCTCGGGGACCGGTTCGTCGAACGGGTGCGCGCGAGCGGGCCCGTCCATGCAGGCTACATCAGCGCCCACGAGACCGCCCTACCCCACGGCCACACGCCCAACCAACGCCTGCGGGAGGGCGACGTCCTCATCACGGGCGCGAGCGCGAACGTCGACGGGTATCACTCCGAACTCGAACGGACGATGTTCGTCGGGGACTATACGGACGAACAAGCCCACTACTTCGAGTTGATGCTCGAAGCTCAGACCATCGCCATCGAGGCGCTCGGGCCGGGCGTCCCCCTCGCCGACGTGGACGAAACAGTCCACAGCTACTTCGAAGAACAGGGGATCGCCGACCTCGCCCGACACCACGTCGGACACAACATCGGCCTCGGAGGACACGAGCCGCCGTACATCGACCGCGGGTGGTCGGAACACTGCGAGGACGAGAGAACGAAGAATGACGAAGCGGATGCCGTGATGCGACCGGGACACGTCTATACGATCGAGCCGGGGATCTACACCGAGACGGAAGGATATCGCCACTCGGATACGATCGCGATCACCGACGAAGGCGTCGAACCCCTCACCTACTTCCCGCGCGAGCTGGAGGCGAACGTGATCCGCTGACCGAGCGATTCAAGTCCACTTTCCTCGATCACACCTACGTGGCAGTCTCGTTCGACCTCTTCGGTACGCTCGTCCGTGTGACGAACCCCACGGATCCACCACGAGCGATCGCGACGGAGCTCGAAGCCCGCGGCGTGGCCGTTCCCGAGGACTGGGACGACGCCTACCGCACACCCCATATCGACGCGCCCGAGGGCGCCGAGGTGCCGCTTCCCGCCCACGTCGCGCGGGCGCTGTCCTCGTGTGGGGTCGCGGTCCCGGAGAACGCGGCCCGGAGAGCCGTGATCGCGGCGTTCGATCCCGACGTCGAGCGCCGGGAGGGCGCTGGTGAGGCGATCGCGGCGGCCCGTGAGTCAGGTCCCGTCGGTCTCCTCTCGAACTGCAGCGTGCCCGAACTCGTTTCCCGAACCCTGATCCGTGCGGACCTGCGCGGGGAGTTCGACGCGGTCGTGACGAGCGTGGGCTGTGGCTGGCGAAAACCACACCCGAAGGCGTTCGAGGCGATCGCCGCCGATCTGGGAGTCCCGGTCGGGGAGCTCACACACGTCGGGGATTCGCCGGAAGACGGCGGGATCGACACCTGTGGCGGACGCGCGCTCGTTCTCGACGGGATAACGCTCGACGAGGTGCCCGAACTCCTCGGGAGGCGATGAGCCTCACGCTCGCGACGCTCGCGCTCGCGGTGGGCCTCGAACTAGCATGGGGGGAGCCGCCCGCGAGGGCCCACCCGGTGGCGTGGTTCGGAAGGGCGATCGAGCGAGTCGACCGCGAGTGGGCCCACCCCCGAGCAGTGGGGCTAGCCAGCGCCCTCGTTCTCCCCGCGCTCGCGGCGGGCGCGGTCGTGGGAGTCGTTTCGCTCGCCGCCCCCCTCGATCCCTTCCTGGGGGTCGTCGCCGCCGGGCTCGCGCTGTTCGTCTCGACGAGCCTGCGGATGTTACTGGATGTCGCCCGCGACGTGATCGCCGAGAGCGAGCGCGACCTCGCGGAGGCACGCGAGTCAGTGCGGGCGCTCGCCGGGCGCAGCGCTGCGGAGCTCTCGGCGGGCGAACTCCGCAGCGCCGCCACGGAAAGCGCCGCGGAAAACCTCGCCGACGGACTGGTGGCACCCCTTTCCGCGTTCGCCCTTCTTTCGCCGTTCTCGCTGTCGCTCGCGGCTGGCGGGGCGGCGTGGGTCAAGGCGGTCAACACGCTCGATTCGATGCTCGGCTACCCGGAGAAATCGCATGGAACCGCGAGCGCCCGCCTCGACGACTGCGTCATGTGGCTTCCTGCACGGGCGAGTGCCGTCCTGATCGCGCTCGCCGGAGCGAACCCGGGTGCACTCCTCCGAGCACGCGAGTGGGCGCGCGCGCCGCCCTCGCCGAACTCCGGATGGCCGATGGCGACGCTCGCGGCGGTGCTTGGCGTGCGTCTCGAAAAACCCGGCGTCTACGTCCTGAACCCTGCTCGGGAGCTCCCAACTGTAAGCGAAGCCCGGCGAGGAGTCAGGGTCGTCGCGCTCGCGGGGGCGCTCGCCTACCTGCTTTCGGGGGTGTTCGTGTGGTCGTAGCCGCACTGCGGGGAGCGCTTGGCTTCCTCACTCGCTTGCCAATCGGCCACGAGAAGGGGGCGTGGGAGGCCTTTCGCCGGACGCCGGCGGCCTTCCCGCTCGCGGGCTACTCCATCGGAGCGCTGCTCGCGGTCCCGTTCGTGCTCCCGATTCCGGAGCCGACCACAACGTTCGCCTTCATCCTCACGGTATACCTCCTCACCGGGGTCAACCACGCCGACGGCGTCGCGGATCTGGGCGATGCGGCGGTCGTCCACGGCGACCGGGAAAAACGCCGCGAGGTCATGCGCGATACCACCACCGGCGTCGGCGCAACCCTCGCGCTCGGCGTCGTCCTCGCGGGACTGGCGCTTGCGGGACTGGCGCTCGCGGCGCTACCGGTCGTCGCGGCCGCCGGGATCGTGATCGCCGCCGAGGTCGGCGCGAAGTTCGGGATGGCCCTCCTGATCTGTCTCGGCGACCCCGCCCACGAGGGGATGGGTTCACAGTTCGTCGGTCAAGGGCAGCGGGCGCTCGCCGGTCCCCTCGCCGCGATCC
Source organism: Halalkalicoccus paucihalophilus (assembly GCF_001593955.1). Classification (GTDB taxonomy): domain Archaea; phylum Halobacteriota; class Halobacteria; order Halobacteriales; family Halalkalicoccaceae; genus Halalkalicoccus; species Halalkalicoccus paucihalophilus. The sequence goes on from NZ_LTAZ01000001.1 coordinate 118,563, forward strand.
TGCCCGTGGCGGTCCTCTCGACCCCGGCGCTCGTGGCCGTCGCGGGCGCGGCGCTGTCGGCCGCGGTGGTGGGTCGGTGGGCGACCCGCCGACTGGGCGGGGTAAGCGGCGACGTGCTGGGTACGGCGAACGAACTCGGGCGCGTCCTCGCGCTGCATGCGGGGGTGGTCGTGTGGACGCTCTCCTGATGTGTGGCGGACGGGGCACTCGTCTCGGTATGGGCGAGAAACCGCTGGTCGAAGTCGGCGGGGAACCGATGGTCGATCGGGTATTGGCGGCGATTTCGCCCGTCGCCGACACCGTCCACGCCACCCCCTCACCGCACACCCCCGAAACGCGGGCGCATCTCGAAGGACGGGTTCCGATCGTCGAGACGCCCGGAGAGGGCTACGTTTCCGACCTCTCGGTGGCGCTCTCCCGTGTAGAACGACCCGTCTTGACTGTGACCGCGGATCTCCCGCTCGTCCGGGCGGCGGACGTTCGGGCCGCACTCGAAGGAGACGAGAACGGATCGCTCACGGTCTGTGTCCCCGTCGATCGAAAACGGGAACTCGGGCTCAGCGTCGGGACGCGTTTCGAGCACGACGGTCGGCAGGTCGCGCCGACGGGCCTGAACGTCGTCGGGGACGGCCCGGATTCGGTTCGGGTGCTCGATCGGATCGGGCTCGCGGTCAACGTCAACACGTACGAGGACTTGGAAGTCGCTTCGTCTGTCATTTCCGAACGCTTCTAACGCTCCTCGATCATGGGAAGGTATGAAGCCAGACGCGACGGAGAGGGTCGGACGCGTTCCACACGGGGGGTGTTCCGACCCGGGGATAACGGACTTCAGCGCGAACGTCAACCCGCAGACGCCGCCGGGGATCGCTGGCGTCTACGAGGGGGCGCTCATGCAGTCGAAACGCTACCCGGCAGACGACTACTGCGAGTACCGGACCGCCGCGGGCGAGTACGTCGGCTGTCCACCCGAGGAGATCCTGCCGACACCGGGCGGGCTGGCCGGACTCCGACTCGCGCTCGCGACGACCGTCTCCTGTGGGGACTCGGTGCTCGTGCCGTCGCCGAGTTTCGGCGAGTACGCCCGCGAGGTCGAACTCCAGGGCGCGGAGGTCGAATACGTCCCCCACGACGAGATCTGTGAGAGCGACCCGACCGACCACGCGGTGGCGATCGTCTGCAACCCGAACAACCCCACCGGGACGGTCTACGAGTCGGGCGATATGCTCGAGTTCCTCGACCGGTGTCGGGAGGGTGACACCGCGTTGCTCGTCGACGAGGCCTTCTTCGGCTTTACCGACCGGCCCTCGATGGCGGGCCAGCGTGGGGTGATCGTCGTCCGGTCGCTCACGAAACTCTTCGGGCTACCGGGCCTCCGTGCGGGGTTTCTGGTCGCGAACGGCGAGCACCGCGAGCGCCTCGAAAACGCCCGGCGGGCGTGGAACCTCTCGACGCCGGCGGCGGCGGTCGGGTCCCACTGCATGGGTCAACGCGAGTTCGTCCGAGAGACCCGCCGGCGGGTGCGGACCGAACGCGAGCGGATGGTCGCGGCCCTCGACGGCGAGTACGAGGTCGCCCCCTCCGAGGCCCCGTTCCTCCTGCTCGACGTGGGCGAGCGCCCGGTCGACCGGGTGATCGACCGCGTCGAACTGGAGGACCTGACGGTCCGGGACGCCCGAACCTTCCGGGGACTCGATTCGCACGTCAGGGTCGCGATCCGCCGGCCCAGGGAGAACAACCGGCTGCTCGACGCGCTGTTGGATGTTTGAGACGCAGGTTCGTGAGGATGTCCTGCGGGTCGAACGCGAGGGGACCCGGTGGCTGAGTACGGGCTGGAACGGCGGTCCCTCCGAGGGCGCGGTGGCGTACAACGTCTCGGTGCCCGAAGGGTGGGGCGAAACCGACCTCACGAGCTACGTCGCCGCCCGATGCGAGCGCGCTGATTTCGAGCGATCGGGTCCGACGCTGCTGACCGGCGTCGACCTCGAACACGCCCGCCGCGCGCGCTACGGGCCCGTCGAGGCGATCGCCACTGCGGGCGTCTCGAACCCGGCGGCTTTGCCGATGGATCCCTCCGGAGAGGCGAGCGTGCCCGCCGGACGAGGGGTGCACGCGGGCACGGTCAACGTGATCGTCGGGACGACCCGCGCCTGCGAGGTGGGCGCACTCGCGAACCTGCTTGCCGTGGTTGCGGAGGCCAAAGCCGCGACGCTACTGGCGAAAACGGGCGTGCCGGGGACGACCACCGACGCGGTGATCGCCGCCTGCGATCCGACGGGCGATCCCGTGGAATTCACCGGCAGCGCCACGCCGGTGGGCGCCGCGGCCCGCGCCTGCGTGCGCGAGGCGGTGGCCGCGAGCCTCGACTCGCGGTATTCCGACGGGGAGCCGCCCACCCTCACCGAGGCCGAGTACGGGATCGAGACGACCGAACGCGCCGCGGTCAGTCGGATCGACCCCGAGCGCACGGACCGAACCGGAGAAGTGGACTCGCGATAACACGCGGGTATGAGCGAACCCCACGAGAACACGCCCGGCAGAGGAAAGACACCGAAAGCCCGCGAGATCGAGCCGAGCGCACCCGACGAGTTCGGGCGCGTGCAGTGTTGGTGGGGCGACGGCAAGGGTAAAACGACGGCGGCGATGGGGATGGGCTTTCGTGCCGCCGGCCACGGCTTTCGCGTGCATATGCTCCAGTTCATGAAGGGCGGGGCCGCGAGCGTTGAGGACGTCCGCGGGGAGTACAACGCGATCCGGGCGATGCCGGGATTCAGCTACGAGAACGCGGGCCACTACGGCTGGCACGGTATGCGCGACGGCAGCGAGGACACGGATCACGAGAGCGAGGCCGACGCCGGGTTCGAGCGGGCCCGCGAACTCGTCGAGGCGGCGCGGGCGGTCGACCTCACGGAGCCGCTCGACCTCGACGGTGACCCCGAGGCGGGAATGCACATGCTGCTCCTCGACGAGGTCGTCTACGCCGCCAACAGGGAGCTGGTCGATCCCGACGAGCTCGTCAAGTTGATCGAAACCAAACCGGACAACCTCGAACTCGTTCTGACGGGAGGTCACGAGAAGCCCGAGTACCTCTACGACGGTGCGGACCTCGTGACGCACGTCCGCAAGGAGAAACACCAGTTCGAGGAGGGACAGCGCGCCCGGAAGGGCACCGAGTACTGAATGGCCCGAACCCTGCTGGTCGCGGGTACGGCGAGCCACGTCGGCAAGAGCACGGTCGCGGCGGGGCTGTGTCGGGCGCTCTGGGACCGTGGGGTCCGGGTCGCGCCGTTCAAGGCCCAGAACATGTCGAACAACGCGCGGGCGGTCCCGCGGGCGACCGAGCCCACCGAGTTCGGCGAGATCGGCGTCTCCCAGTACGTCCAGGCGCGGGCCGCTCGTGTGGAGGCCACCACGGACATGAACCCCGTACTCCTCAAACCACGGGGCGACGGCGAGAGCCAGTTGGTGATCGACGGCGAGGCGGTGGAAAACGTCGGGGCAGGGGAGTACTACGAGAACGGCTGGGAGCGCGCCCGCGAGGCCGCCCGCGCCGCCCACGCACGCCTCGCCGCCGAATACGACGTGATAATCGCCGAGGGCGCGGGCTCCATCGCGGAGATCAACTTCTCGGATCGGGATCTGGCGAACGTCGAGACCGCCCGCTTTGCCGACCGGGTCGCGCCGGAAGGACGACCGGACGACCGAGCGACCGAGTCGCGAGACGCGGAGGTCCTGCTCCTCTGTGACATCGAGCGCGGCGGGGCCTTTGCGAGCCTCTACGGTACCCTCGAACTCATGCCCGAAGACTGTCGTGAACGGGTGGTCGGCGCGCTGATCACGAAGTTCCGCGGCGATCCCTCGCTCCTAGAGCCGGGGATCGACGAGATAGAGGAGCGAACGGGCGTCCCGATACTGGGGGTACTGCCCTACAACGACCCCGGTCTGCCTGCTGAAGACAGCGTCTCGCTTCCGGCAAGCGGGGAGACGGCTGTCTACGGCGACCCCTCAGGGGTGCGGATCGCCGTCCCCCACCTCTCGCGGATCTCCAATTTCACCGACCTCGAACCGCTGGCGCGCGAACCGAGGGTCGGCGTCGCCTACGGCCCGCCCGAGACGGTCCTGAATGGAGCGGACGCGGTCGTCCTCCCCGGAACCAAAAACACCGTCGACGACCTCCGAGAACTCCACGAGGCGGACTTCGGCGACCGGCTCAACGAGTTCTCGGGGCCGGTCGTCGGCCTGTGTGGGGGCTATCAGATGCTCGGCGAGCGGATCACGAACGCCGCGATCGAGGGGACCGGCGACGAGGACGTGATCGAGGGGTTCGGCCTCCTGCCGGTCGAGACGCGTTTTTCCACGGAGAAACGCGTCGAGCGCGTCGAACGCGCCCTTCGGGGGGTCGGTCCGCTCGCGGGCGCGAGCGGTCGGGTAACCGGCTACGAGATCCACATGGGCGAGAGCCGACTCACTGGCCCCACGGAGCGACCGTTCGAGGGGGAGGGGGCCGCGGCCAACGGGGTGGTGGGAACCTACCTCCACGGTCTCTTCGAGAACCGGGTCGCGAGGGATGCGTTTCTGGATGGGACCTTCGAGGGCGCTGGACGCGAACGACCCGACTCCTCCGAACGGGCGACCCCCTTCGACCGGGCTGCGACGCTGGTGACCGATCACGTTTCCCTCGACGCGCTCGGGTTCGACCGACGGAACGTTCCGGATACGGGATGATTCGGAGGCGCATTCCGTGTGTCAACGAATGGCACTAATGAAAACGAAACAACTAAAATACAGCCCGGTGTAAGAGGAGACGAGCCGAGGTAGCCTAGCCCGGCCAAGGCGGCAGATTCGAAATCTGCTGTCCTTACGGACTCGAGAGTTCAAATCTCTCCCTCGGCGTCATCCTTCGTCCGATTATACACGGAGTCGCGACTCAGCGATCTCACGCCGAACAACGGTCCCGAACGGGATATCGGCGACGCCGGGAACCGTCACGTCCCTGAACCGTTTGGGACCGTTCCCTACTCCACTCATCGCTCGCCCGAACAGCACGTCTAGACGGAGCTGCGGCTATTCGTACATGAATAGAAGTATCGACAGCTCCCGTCAAACACCCGAATACGGTCACTCTCGTCAGATCGGCACTCGGATGAAAGCGATAATATATTTATATATGAAGGATAATGGTCGAACTGATTATGTGCAGGTCGGCGGGGTCCGAACGAAGATGACTGACGACGGTGACCGTCAGAACGGTCTCGTCGGCGAGGACGAGCCGCGAGTCTATCAGACGACCCACGACTTCGAGAGCCGACGCGCACTCAGTACGACCGTCATCGAGGCCATCGAGGAGGCCGTCGACGTCGAGGGACCGTCCTCGCGGGTGCTGGCGGACGTGATCGATCCGGACTGCCTCGACGGGCTCTTTCGACCCGTCCGCCACCGGACGGACCGCGACAACGGGGTCGTCCAGTTCCCCCTCGAAGAACACCGGATCACCGTCTACGCCACCGGCGAGATAGAACTCCGGCGGATCGAGGACTAGTCGTCGGCGGGCACCGGCTCCGAACCGGCGACGAGCAGGCGATCCAGCGCGTCGACCATCGCCACGACGCTCGCGCGCGTGATGTCGGCGTCGCTGCGCGCGACCGTCACCGTTCGATCCCCGCGCGACATCGTGACCTCGACGGTCACCACGGCGTCCGTGCCGCCGGTGATCGCGTCGACGTGATAGGAATCGAGCTGGGCGTCGGCCGCCGACCCGAGCGCCTCCCGGACCGCCGAGACCGCCGCATCGACGGGACCGCTGCCGACGCCGCTTGCGACCCGCTCGTCGTCGTCGACGCGGAGCCGAACGCTCGCGGTGGGCGTCGCGCCGCCGCTCGCCGCGGTGAGGTCGAGCAGTTCGACCCGGCGTTCGCGTTCGGTTCCCCTGACGTCCTCGGTGATCGCAAGCAGGTCCGCGTCCGTGACGCGCTTACCGCGGTCCGCGAGTTCCTTGACCCGGGAGACGACCTCCTCGAGGTTCGCCCCGCTCACCTCGACGTCGTGTTCTGCGAGCGCGGCGCGCGCACCCGCCCGTCCGGTGTGTTTTCCGAGGACGAGCCGGCGTTCCCGACCCACTTTCTCCGGGGAGTAGGGCTCGTACATCCGCTCGTCCTTGAGCGTGCCGTCCGTGTGGATCCCGCTTTCGTGTGCGAAGGCGTTCTCGCCGATCACGGCCTTGTTCGGGGGCAAGGGAACGCCGGTATAGCGCGAGACGAGCCCCGCCAGATCGTATAACTGGGTGGTGTCGACCGTTTCGACCCCGTAGGAGTGATCGAACGCGATCGCCACCTCCTCTAAGGCGACGTTGCCCGCGCGCTCGCCGACGCCGTTGACGGTCGTGTGGACCAGATCCGCGCCCGCGGCGACGCTCGCAAGCGTGTTCGCCATCCCGAGCCCGAGGTCGTCGTGGGTGTGGGTACTGGTCGGCCCCAGTTCGGCCAACCGCGAGACGGCCTCTGCGGCTTCATCGGGGCCCGCGTGGCCGACGGTGTCGGCGTAACAGACCCGGTCGGCACCAGCCTCTAGTGCCCCGCCGAGCAGTTCGACGAGGAAGTCGAGGTCCGCACGCGAGCCGTCCTCGCCGATGACCTCGACCCAGAGGCCGTGGTCCGTGGCGTAGTCGACCAGTTCGACCGTGCGCTCGACGACCCCGTCGCGGGTGGTGCCGACCTTGCCCTCGATGTGCCGGTCGCTCGCGGGGACAACGAGGTTGACGCCGTCGACGCCACACTCGAGCGCGAGGTCGACGTCGCTTTGCACGCCGCGGGCGAAGCTCGTGATCGTCGCGTCCAGCCCGAGGTCGGTCACACGCGAGATGGTGCGGCGCTCGCCCTCGCCAGTGCAGGCGCTGCCGGCCTCGATGTAGGGCACGGCAGCGGCATCGAGCGCGCGGGCGATATCGGCCTTCTGTTCGGGCGACAGCGAGATACCCGGCGCTTGCTCGCCGTCGCGAAGCGTCGTGTCGAGAACGTCTACCGAGTCGAGCGATTCGAGCCGTTCGAAAAGTGGGTTATATTCGGGGGAGAATTTCGCATCCAGCCGGGTCGCCCCGACTTCCTCTATCCTCCGTAACCGAATGGTGAGGGTTGCTCTCCATTGTACCCTGACGATGGGGCAGGTCCTATATCAACGTGGTGGTCCCGTCAGATAACCGGGGTTCGTATCACTCTACTATCTCGATCCGGTCGCCGACGCGGACGCCTTCGACGGTTCCCGCCGGGAGTTCGAGGATCCTATCGGCCCGCCCGCGCCCGACGCCGGTCCGGGCGTCCAAACGGTCGACGTGGGTGACCTCGTGGTCGACGAGCCAGACCGCGTCGATCGGAAACGGGACGAACAGCATGTGCAGCGATCGGGTAACGGGCTTGCCGAACTCGAAGACCAGTGCGTAATCGTCGGGGATCGACCGGCGGAACATCAGCCCGCGGGCACGGGCGAGAAACGAGTCGGCGACCTCGACGTCGGTGGCGATAGTGATGTCGAGGTCGCGGTGAACGAGGCGCACACGGGAACTCGGCAAACCCACGGCATGAGCCTTGTGGCCGGCACGGAACCCTTTTGACCCGATCGCTCGAAAACGACCTACCGGATGGAGCGAACACCGAGCGGCACCCCGGTGGGCGTCGACGACCCCTACGAGCACGTCGAGCGCTGTGACCATCTCACGAGCGACGGCCGCTGTCGGTTCGCGATCGAGCGACCCGAGGAGGACCCCGGGTTCGCCCGCGAACGGCACGCGGAGGGGTATGTGTGTCTCGTAAGCGAGGAGGAATGCGACTGGTGTGACTGTCCGCACTTTCGATCGCGGGCGAGCGACCGGGAGTGTCGTCGCTGCGGACTGGAGGAGCGACGGATGGCCCACACGCACGAGCGTCCGCTGCTCGAGGAACACCACCTCTCGTATCCGGGGGACGGTGAAGACCCCAGCCACGAAATCACGGTCGTCCTCTGTCGGTGGTGTCACGCGCGGATCCACGACTCGTGGGCGCGCATCGACGACGACGCCTCTCCGAGCGCCGAGGCGCTCGCCGAAGCGGAAGGTCGGCGGAGCCGCGAACTCGACGAGGTGGGTTTCGAACCCGCAAGCGAGCGCTACGAGCGGTGATCCGCGCCCCTTTTGCCCGCCGACCCGCTACTGCCGGCAATGAGAATCGACGTGGTCGACAACCACGGCCAGTTCACCCATCTCGAAGGACGGGTGCTCCGCGACATCGGCGTCGAGACGGAGACGATCGACAACGAAACACCGCCGGAGGAGATCGACGCCGACGGCCTCGTCCTCTCGGGCGGTCCCGACATGGACCGGGCGGGCCGGTGCGGGGAGTACCTCGACCTCGACGTCCCCGTGTTGGGGATCTGTCTCGGGATGCAGGTGATCGCGGACGAACTCGGCGGTTCCGTCGGAAACGGCGAGTACGGGGGGTACGCCGACGTCACCGTCGAGATCGTCGCGGAGGAGGACCATCTCGTGGGCTCGCTCGCGCCAGAGACCCGCGTCTGGGCGAGTCACGCAGACGAGGTGACTGAACTCCCCGAGGGATTCGAACGCACCGCCAGAAGCGACGTCTGTGGGATCGAGGCGATGAGCGATCCCGATCGGGCGCTCTACGGCGTCCAGTGGCATCCCGAGGTCGCACACACGGAAGCGGGTGAAGAGGTCTTCGAGAACTTCCGGTCGGTCTGTGAGACCCGGTAACTACTCCTCGGCGGACTCGAACAGGTCGTCGACGGCCGACTCGGCGGCCAGCACGGCCTCTTCTGCGACCTGCTCTGCTTCGTCGTCCTCGACGTTGAGATAGACGTCGACCTTGAGGACGCCGTCCTCGAAGCGCACCGTTACGTCCAGGTCGTCGACCTCCGAGCGACGGTACCGCGAGAAGATCAGCCCTTCTGCGGCCTCGGCCGCGGTCCGTACGACCTCCTCGTCCGTCGGTTCCATCTACGCGCCGCCGGGACCGGGGCTCGGACCGCCTGCCGGGCCCGCCGGACCGCCCGCACCGCCGAGCATCTGCTGGAGTTCCTGCTGGAGCTCCTCGAACTGCGTCTGGACGCGCTCTTCCTGTTTCTTCAGCGTTTCGAGGCGGACCTCGAGGCTGTCAACCTTCTCGTCGAGTTCGTCCTCGGCGCTCTCGCGGTCGGTCTCGATCAGAAGTTCGCCGGCCTCGCGGTACATCGTGGTCCCCTCCTCGACGTCCTCGAGGGTTTCGAGGGCGCTTTGGGACTCGTTGAGCGTGGACTCGGCCTGGTTCTTCTGGGCGGCGACCTGCTGGGCCGTCTCCTGGAGGTCCTGTAGCTGTTCGAGTTTCTCCTGTGCTTCCGGCGGTAGGTTGCCCTGCATACCCCGACCGAGGCGACCCGGACTGAAAAACCCCCGCTTTGGCCCGCCGAGTGGGAGAACACCCCACGGTAGGGAGGAACCGGCGCGAGCAGTGCGAAGCGTTGATTCCACTGGAAGCCGTGCGGACAGACAATGCTCCGAGAGCGGGTAATGGCCTATCGGAGGGCCGTCCGATCGGAACTCGAAGCGGTCTCCGCGGAGAACCACCCGCCACACGACATCGCCGCGAGCTTCGCCATCGGGGTCTTCATCACGGCGCTTCCGACGCTGGGGACGGGACTGCTTCTGTTCGTCGCCATCGTCTACCTCTTCGATCGGGTGAGCAAACTCGCGCTGTTCGCCTCGGTCGTCGTCCTCAACCCGGCCGCCAAATGGGGCGTCTACGCGGCGAGTTTCTGGATCGGCACCCTCCTGCTCGGTCCGGTTCCGGGCGTCTCCCCCGCGGACGTCTCCTTCGGGGCGGGACCGGGGATCGTCGCCCGGCTCCTGCTCGGGAACGTGCTCCTCGCGGTCGTCTTCACCGTCATCGGCTACGTACTGGCGCTCCGGTTCGTCAGGGCGTGCCGAGGACACGAGATAGGGATCGCCGAACTCCTGCCGGAACGACCGTCGAAATGAGGTCGCCATCGCACCCGGGAGACATGAGACGTTCTACTCGGCGGGACGCGATCCGGTCCGGGTTCGACCGACCGTCTCGGCCACGTCGACCAGCGTCAGCCACGTGTTCATCGCCGCGCGCAACGCGACGAGGTCCTCGGCTTCGATGTGGACCGAGAGCGTCTCCCCCTCGCGCGAGAGGACCGTCCACGAGCGCTCGTCGTCGATCTCGCCGATCTCGGGGCGGATCGAGCGCTCGACGAGGCGTGCACGGGATCGGTCGTCGTACTCGAACGTCAGAAACGAGTCGTGGGGCGCGCTCACTCGACGTCGACTTCCTTGACGTCGCGGCTGCGCTCCTTGAGCAGGACGCGGTGCCCGCAGTACGGACAGCGAACGCCGCCGTACTCGTCGAGTTCGACGTCGCGTTTACACCGCGAGCACTTGTAGCTCATTCGTCCTCGGAGAGGGCCGCACGAATCGATCGCGAGACGGTACGTCCGGCGGGCGTCTCGGGTCGGTAGGTGCCGCCCGCGAACTCGTAGCCACACGCGCCACACCGCCAGATCCCGGTGCCGGCCCGCGAGACGTCGTCCCCACCACAGTCGGGACAGGTGTGCGAATCGTGCATGTCATCCTCGATGTCCGAGACCCGGCGGCGCGCGACGCGACCGTAGCGCGCACCGAAGCGCCCCGCGCTGCCGACGCCTCCCGATTTGCTTCTAGCCATAGTACCAGTCAGTACCCGCAGGGCGCACATAAGCCTGTCCTTCGCGACCGTCGCACCCCGCTCGCGACGGGTCGGTTAGTCCACCCCAAAACCTTCCTCGTCCAACAGTTCGTTGAGATCCGCCCGCACCCGCTCGCCGGTCTCGCGGTCGGGGGCAGTGGTCACGACCCTGTTTTCCTGCACGCTCGAGCCGTCCCGAAGCAGCAGTCGGACGTTGCCGTTCGCGCCCGCGCGGGTCGCCTTCGCGCGCAGCCCCGATCGCGAGCCACTACCCCCGGCGTCGATCGGCCCCGGAATCACCTTCTTGACGTGGGGGTGGCCCGCGACGTGGTGGATGACCTTCATCCCGGTTCGCCCCCCGATCAACGTCGAGTGGCTCCCGCCGATCTTCCCCTCGGGGGGCGTGTCGACGGTCGCCAGCGCGGGCTCGCCGATCCGGCCGCGCACGGCCTCGACAGGGTCGTCGTCCGCGTCGGTCACTCGATAGAAGTCGTAGTGGAGTTGGGCGCGGATCTCCGCGAGGACCTCCCGATCGCCGGCGGCGTACACCTCCTGAGGACGCTTTCGCTGGATCTCGTCTGCGACCCGGCCCGCGAAGTTCCGGCGCTCGACGACCTCGGCGGGGTCGCCCGATTCGGGGACCGTCGTGATCGTCGTCTCGCCGAGCACGTCCTCGCCGTTGAGCATCGTCAGCGTGACCCGGTCCCGGTCGATCTCACAGACCACGCTGTCGGCGTTCGCCGAGCGACAGACCAGACAGTAATCGCCCGGCTTCTCGAGCTCCGAGTGACACTCGCGACACCGCATCGCTCTCCCTACCCCGCGGTGGAATAAAACCCGACCGCTTCCGACAGCCATTCGTCCCGGGCCGCCAAGGGGAGGGCATGGAACCGACTCTCCCGAAGATCGGTCTCGGGACGATGGGCATCGAGGACCCCGATACCATCGCGCGGGCGATCGAACTGGGCTATCACCACCTCGACACCGCACAGATCTACGAGAACGAGGACGTGGTCGGCGAGGGGATCGCCCGCGCCGACGTGTCCCGCGAGGAACTCACGGTGGCCACGAAGGTCTGGGCCGATAACCTCGCGCCCGAGGACGTCCGGTCGAGTGCGGAGGCGAGCCTCGACCGACTGGGTCTCGATTTCGTAGAGCTGCTCTACGTCCATCGCCCCATCGAGGCCTACGATCCCGGGGCGACGCTCCCGGAGTTCGATTCGCTCCGCGAGGACGGGCTGATCGAGCACGTCGGCCTGAGCAACTTCTCGATCGACCAACTCGAGGAAGCTCGTGAAATCCTCGCCGGGCCGATCGCGGCCCATCAGGTCGAGATGCACCCGCTCTATGGACAGCGCGAACTGCTCGAATACGCCCGTACCGCACGGCACACGCTCGTCGCGTACTCGCCGCTCGCACAGGGGGCGGTGTTCGAACTCCCCGAGATCCGGGAGGTCGCCGAGGAACGGGGGGTCAGCGAGGCAGAAGTGAGCCTCGCGTGGCTCACGGCGAAAGACGGCGTCGTCACCATCCCGAAGGCAAGCAGCGAGGAGCACTTGGAGGCGAACCTCGCGGGTGCCGGCCTCGAACTAACCGCCGAGGAACGCGAGCGGATCGAGGGGATCGAGGAGGAGCGAAAACTGTTCGAGTGAGAGCACCTCGTCGAACGGGAATCGGAGGTATTCGAGGAGATGGAAAAGGCCGAGCCGATGTGGATTCGGGAACTAGTTGAGCGCCCAGATCGAGTAGTTCAGGACGGCGGCGAAGGTGACCCATGCGAGATACGGCACGAGCAGGGCGGCCGCACGGCGATCCACCCGAGAGAAGGCGACGATGGTCGCGCCGATCAACAGCCAGAGGACGAGGATGATCCCGAGCGCGAGCAGGAGTTCCTGAGCCGCGAAGAAGGCGGGCGACCACGCGACGTTGACGACCATCTGCAGCGCGAAAACGCCGAGGGCGACCTTCACTGCACGGTTCTCGAACCCTTGGCGGTAGACGAGGTAGGCGGCGATCCCCATCAGAGTGAACAGAAGCGTCCAGACGATTCCGAAGGCCGCACCCGGCGGGTAGAACCACGGTTTCTCGAGCGCCTGGAACCACGCGCTGTCCGGAGTGGTAAAGGGAACGCCGAGCGCACCGATCAGGTTGATCACGACCGCGGCAGCGAGCGCGCCGAGGACCTCGCGGGGAGTGATCCGGACGCCGGCAACGGAAAGCTCGGTCATAGCCGTCAGTAGGGACGCCACGACGATAAACGGTTAGCCGAGATCTCGCGGGTCGCACTTCAGGTACTCGCGGAGCACAACGGTGGCATACGAGCCGCTCGGAAGCGAGAAGTCGAAGGTGAGCGGCTCGCGCTCGACCGAGAGATCCGTCGTCAGCAGGATCGCCCTGCGGGTCCCGGTCAAGTGAAACTCGCCGGGCAACTCGAAGTCGGCAGGTGAGATCCCGGCCTCGTCGAGCACCTCACGTTCGATCTCGCCGGGTTCGTCCTCGCCGAGTTCCGTTTCGGTGCCGACGAGCGGCGCGGTGACGAACGCTCTCTTCCGGGCGATGTGGCGGTTGATCGTCTCGACGCGGTTTTCGGTCACACGCTGGGTTCGACTGATATCGGGGCGCGCGAGTCCGGCAGGAGCCTCGGCGTCGGCGAAACAGACCACGTCGCCCGCGACCGCGCGGTCGAAGGGTAGACCCCGTTCGAGGCGCTCGCTCAGGATCCGGTTGAACAGGGAGGATTGGGCGGCGTTGACGAACAGCCGCTGGAGATTGGTGGGTGCGGTTTCGAGAGCAGCGCGAAAATCCGCCTCGCTCTCCGCCCCGTCCTCGACGAGCCGATGGAGCATGGCGCGCTCGAACCCGAGTTTGCGGGGAAAGCGTTCGAGCGCCCCGTCCCAGTCATCGGTATCGCCTACGTACGCCCGCGCCGCCTGCGTATCCTCGGGCTCCGAATCACGGGGATTGGCGAGGTACTCCATGACCGCCCCGCGCCAGTCCTCGCGGGCGATCGCCAGGCCCACCCGGTGGGTGACGGGCCGGCGACTGCCGAAACGCTGCTGGCCGAAGTAGTTCGGGACCCCGACCGAGCCGCCGCCGAACGCCCGAAGCTCCTCGGTGATCGCCCCGCAGTTCTCGGGATCGGCGTCCCGAACCCGAATGCGAAACTCGTTGCCCGCCAGATCGCCGAACTGGAGAGCGCGCCCGGCACGCCCGACGACCTCGATCTCCACGTCGCGGATCTCGGGGAGGGCCGCCGGATCCGCCTTCATCACGCTGAACAGTTGAGTGGTCACGGCGCGCTTGTCCTTCGTCCCCGCCCACGAGACGCGCTCGCGGCTCGCCCCCATCGCGTCCGAGAGCCGCCGGACGAAGTCGTTGGTGTCCCAGCCCCGGAGGGTGGCCCGAACCACGAGATGCGGATAGGCATCGGGGTCGGCATCGGCCGGTTGGGTATCGAAGTCCTCGATCTCGCGGACCCGGAAGTCCCCATCGCGCTCGCGGATCGTCCCGGCGATTCCTCCGGTGCTGCTGGCGTAGTACTCCATGCCGACCTCGCGCTCGATGGGGTGGGCAGGGAGGTAGTCGTTCATACCCGTTCTCACTTCGGCGGGCGGATAAACCCTCTCAGAGCGCCTCGCAGAAACGGTCGAACGCGCCGCTTTCGGCGTGGACGTGCACGTAGGTTCCGAGGGTGCGGTACTCGGTCAGGCCGTCGTGCTCGCCGTCGATCCCGGTTCCGCGCTCGACATTGAAGGCAAAGCGGGCGTCCGGATCCACCTCGGCACTGGAGTAGTGGAACTCGTGGCCCCGGAGCGACTCGCCGGCGCGGGCTGAGAGGGTGTCCTCACGCGCCCGGAGTTCGGCGTGGTCGAGCGCCCGATACCGCTCGTGCATCTCGATGTCGGCGGGCAGAACGCCCGCCATCCCGTAGGTGTTTCCCTCGAGAGTCGTCAACGATTCGGAAAGCGCCATCATGCCGCCACACTCCCCGAAGACGGGGAGGCCCTCACTCGCACGCTCGGCGAGCGTTTCGAGGGCGGGGCTGTCGGCGAGCGCGGCGGCGTGCAGTTCGGGATACCCGCCGGGGAGGTAGACGCCGTCGCAGTCGGGCAGTGCGTCGCCCCGTACGGGCGAAAAGGGGACGACCTCGCCCCGTTCCTGCAGGCGCTCGATCGTCGCGGGATACCGAAAGCAGAAGGCGCTGTCGCGGGCGACCGCGATCCGTTTGCCGGTGGCAGGACGAGGTTCTTCGGGGTCGGGTCTTGGCGGCGCGCGTGCGACCTCGGCGAATTTCTCGCCCTTCAAATGGGCGGCGGCCTCGTCGAGCGCCGCGAGGTCGATGGGTGACTCCCCACCCATGTGGAGGCCGAGGTGGCGCTCGGGGATCTCCAACTCCTCCGTCGGCGGCACTCGCCCGAAGTACGACAGCGAATCGGGCAGCGCCTCGCGGATCCCCTCCTCGTGGCGCCCACCGTGGGCACGCTGGGCGACGATGCCAGCCACATCGATGTCGATTCCGGCGTGGGCAGCGTATTCCTGAAAGCCCAGCGCGCTCGCGGCGACGCTCTCCATGCCCGCGCTCGCATCGCAGACGAGGACGACGGGCAAATCGAGGGATTCGGCGATCCGGGCGGTGCTCGTATCGCCGTCGTACAGCCCCATCATCCCCTCGACGACACACAGGTCTCCCTCACCGCGGTAGTAGTTCCGGGCCATTCCCTCCTCGCCACAGAGCCACGGATCGAGCGTGCGCGAGGCCTGCCCGGCGACCGCGGCGTGGTGGCTCGGGTCGATGAAGTCCGGACCGGCCTTCGCCGGTTGGACGGTGTAGCCGGCCTTCGAGAGCGCGCGGATCGCCGCGAGCGTGGCGACGGTCTTTCCAACGCCCGAGGTGGTCCCCGCGAGGATGAATCCCTTCATACCGGGAGCACGCGACCCGGGAGTATCAACGCCACGGGAATTATTATCACCCGGCCCGCGCGAGAAGGACCATGCACGTAGCGATCGTCGGCGGGGGCGTCGTCGGGACAAGCCTCGCGGCCGCGCTCACGGAGCGCACCGAAATCGACGGGGTGACGTTGCTCGAACGCGGGTCGCTCGGCGGGGGTACCACCGCGGCCTCGATGGCGATGGTCCATCGCCAGCAGCCCGCGCCCCAAGCATACGACCAGCGCCTGCGCGAACTGTCGTGGAGCCGGTACGAACCCCACCTCGACGAGCTGACCCACACGGGGGTCGGCTCGCTGTACGTCGCCGAAACCGAAGCGTTCGCCGAACGGTTGGGCGAGGCGGCACCTGAACTGTGCGAACACGGTGTCGAAACCGAGTACATCGAACCCGCCGAACTCCCGGCGTTCGGAATCGAGAACGGACTCGGCGCGATCTACACGCCCGGCGAG
Organism: Halalkalicoccus paucihalophilus; assembly: GCF_001593955.1. Classification (GTDB taxonomy): domain Archaea; phylum Halobacteriota; class Halobacteria; order Halobacteriales; family Halalkalicoccaceae; genus Halalkalicoccus; species Halalkalicoccus paucihalophilus. Next base: position 134,665 of record NZ_LTAZ01000001.1, read on the forward strand.
GGGTACTTCGAACCGGGTGAACTCGTCGAGCATTTTTCGGCCCGTGCCCGCGAGGGCGGTGCGCGGATCGAAACCGGCGTCGAAGTCACGGGGATCTCCCCCGGCACGGAGGTCGAAGTGGAGACGGCGGAAGGGCGGATCACGGCCGACGCGATCGTTAACGCCGCCGGCCCGTGGGCCCCCGAGATCGACAGGCTCGTCGGCCTCGAACACCCGCTTCGCCACACCCGCGGCCCGATCCTCTCGTTCGACTGTCCGAGGAACCCCGAACCGTTCACGCTGTTCGAGCGTGGGCTGTACTGTCGAAGCCATAGCGAGGGGCTCCATGTTGGGCGGCTCGCCACCGATTTCGCAGCGGGCGAGCGCCTCGGCCCGAACGAACGCCTCCCGGTTCCCGAGTCGTTCCACGAGGAGGTCCGGAAGTTCGCCGGGACGGTGCCGGCGATCCGCGAGGGCGAGGTGATCGACGAGTGGGTCGGGATCCGAACCGTCACCCCCGACGGCCGGCCGCTAGTCGGTGGAACCGAAGTAGAGAACTACTACGTCGCGACGGGGATGAGCGGAACGGGTGTAACGCTCACGCCCGCCGTCGCGGATCTGCTCGCCGACCGGTTGCTCGGGAACGACAGGGAACTGCTCGATCCGCTCTCGCCCGCCCGCTTCGCGTAGGTTTATACGCGATGGCGGGGCCAGAGGGCGCGTGGCCCGCAGAACCCTCGTCGCTGACCGGCTCGCAAACGGCGCCTACGCGCTCTCGGAGCGCCGCGAGCCCGCCGAGCGGGAGCCCGAGGCGCTCGCGAGCGCCCTCTCGCGGCGCGCCGTCTTCGAGTCCGTGGACTTCCGAAGCCACGAGGCGGTCGTCGTCCGCGAGGACCGGGCGACGACCTACCTCGTGCTCCCGTTCTCGATCCCGACGGCCGATTCCCTGTCATCCTCAGGTGGGGCTTGTATCGCGCTCAGGCCCGAGGCAAGGGTGAGCGAAGACTACCTCAGGGGCTGGACCCACGCGATGAAGGGGGCTCTCGGCGACGCGATCGAGGCGGGTTTGCTCGACGAGTGGGCGGCGCTGGTCTACTTCGAGGAACGCGTTCGTTCGTTCACCGACACAACGGAAGTGATCGTCCCATAGCGTGATTTTTACTCTCGGAGCCGGTAGGAAGGGCAGTGACAGCGACCGAGGAGACCGTCGTGCTCTCGGAGCCGAGCGCCGCGGAGGCCCGCGATCGGCTGGCGAGCGTGATCGAACGGGGCGGCTTGTTCACGCTCTTCGGCGAGTGTACCGTCGAGTACGACGGCCGCGCGGCGAGCAGTCTGGGGCCCGGACGGCGCCACGTCATGTGCAAACCCGACGGAACGGTACTCGTCCACACCGACGAGGGCCAAAAGCCGATCAACTGGCAGCCACCGGGCAGCAGACAGGCGGTCCGAATCGAAGCGGGAAGCCTCGTCCTCGACAGTCGGCGCGAGAACCCGGACGAGGAGCTCGTGATTCGGTTCGAACGGATCGCCCACCTCGCGATCTTCGAGACCGACGGCGGAGGGGGTGCGAGCCTCTCGGTGACGGGCACCGAAGAAGACCTGAAACGCCGGATCCTCGAGGAGCCCGAACTGATCGAGGCGGGCTTTCGGCCACTGGCAACGGAGCGAAGTACGCCCGCAGGAGCAGTGGACATCTACGGCGAGGACGAGGAGGGGAGGGTCGTGGTCCTCGAACTCAAACGCCGGCGGGTCGGCCCCGACGCCGTGGGCCAGCTGAGCCGCTACGTCGAGGCGCTCGAACGCGATCTCCACGCCGGATGCGAGATCCGTGGAATCCTCGTCGCACCCTCGGTGACGGATCGGGCCCACCGGTTGCTCACGAGAAAGGGTTTGGAGTTCGTCGCGCTGTCGCCCTAATCCAACTCGCGTTTCAAGCGGTCGAGCGTCGTCAGCGCCTCGATAGGCGTCATGTTCGCCACGTCGAGCGAGCGGAGTTCCGCGGCCAGCGGGTCGTCTCCCGTGGGGTACCCAGTTGCGGGCGTCGATCCATCGGGAAACGAGTACCCCCCATCGGTCGCGTTCTCCGGAGCGTCCTCAGCGACGAGCGCGCGTGAGCGCTCGACGACGCGCTCGGGCACGCCCGCGGCGCGTGCGACCTCGATCCCGTACGAAGCGGTCGCCGCACCCCGCGAGACGTCGTGGCGGAAGGTGACGCCCTCGTCGGTCTGTGTCGCGGCGAAGTGGAGGTTGAAGGCGCCGTCGAGGACCGCTGCGAGCTCGGTGAGCTCGTGATGATGGGTCGCAAACAGCGTCAGCGCGCCGACCTCGTCGTGGACGTACTCGGTGATGGCGCGCGCGATCGCCAGCCCGTCGGCGGTGCTCGTTCCCCTCCCCACTTCGTCGAGCAGGACCAGCGAGCGCTCGGTGGCACCTCTAAGGATGGTCGCGAGCTCGCTCATCTCGACCATGAACGTCGATCGCCCGCCCGCGATGTCGTCGCTCGCGCCCACACGGGTAAATACGCGGTCGACGATCCCGATTCGGGCCCGGCTCACGGGCACGAAGCTCCCGATCTGGGCGAGGATCGCGATCAGGGCGACCTGGCGCATGTACGTGGATTTGCCGCTCATGTTCGGGCCCGTGAGTACGGCGAGACGCTCCTCGGGCGTGATTTCGGTTCTATTAGGAACGAACGACTCCTGGGCGCGCTCGACGACCGGGTGGCGTCCGCCCTCGATATCGATCCCCGGCTCCCCCTCGACCTCGGGACGGGCGTAGCCGTACTTCGCGGCGACGGTCGCGAGCGAGACGAGCACGTCGAGGGTCGCGAGCGCCTCGGCGACCGCCTGCACCCGCTCGGATTCGGCTCCGACCTGGCGGCGGACCTCGGCGAAGATCTCGTATTCGAGGTCGTCGGCCCGGCCCTCGACGGTGACGATCTCGTCCTCTCGCTCCTTGAGATCGGGCGTGTAGAAGCGCTCGGAGTTCTTCAGGGTCTGTCTTCGGGTGTAGTTCTCGGGTACCTGATCGAGGTTGGGGTTCGTGACCTCGATGTAGTAGCCATGCACCTGATTGAACCCGACCTTCAGCGAGTCGATCCCGGTGCGTTCGCGTTCCCGGGCCTCGAGCGAGTCGATCCACGCTTTCCCCTCGCGTTCGGTCTCGCGAAGCGAGTCGAGGTCCGAATCGTAGCCTCGGGCGATCACGCCGCCCTCGGTGATCTCGATCGGCGGGCTCTCGGCGATCGCCCGGTCGATCAGCTCGCGCACTTCCTCAAGTTCGTCGAGGCCCTCCCGAAGCCCGCGGAGGGTGTCGCTTTCCACCACGTCCATCGCCGCGCGGATCTCCGGGACCCTATCGAGGGTGTCCTTCAGCGCGCGCAGGTCGCGAGCGTTCGCTCGACCTCGCGAGACCCGCGCGATCAGGCGCTCGATGTCGTAGACCTTCGAGAGGAGGTCGTGAACCTCCTCGCGGGCACCGACGAGCGTCGTCCACTCGGAGACGGCGTCGAGTCGGGCCTCGATCCGCTCGGGGTCAAGCAGGGGGCGGCGCAGCCAGTCGGTGAGCTTTCGGCGGCCGAGCGCGCAGGCTGTCTCGTCGAGCACCCCAAGGAGCGTGTGCTCGCTATCGCCCCCGACCGCCCGCGGTTCGAACAGTTCGAGGCTCCGGAGCGCGACCCGGTCCAGCAGCATGTACTCGCGGGGCTCGTAGCGGGTGAGGTGGTTGAGATAATCGAGGTGGCCGTCCTGCCCGCCGCGGGCGTACTCGGCGTACGAGAGCAGCGCGCCGCAGGCACTGATCTCGGCGTCGCTCGCAAGCCGTTTCTCGGGGGCGCCGAAATAGGAGTCCAGCCGCTCGCGGGCCCCTTCGAGGGCGAACGCCGTGGGGTCGTACGGCGTGACCATACAGTCGCTGTCACCGGAGCCGTCGTTTCGGCCGAACCCGTCGAACCCCTCCAACCCGGGCCCGACGATCGCCTCCGCGGGTCCGAAGCGGCTGATCTCGTCGCGGATCGTTTCTTCCGAGTGCGACCCGGTGGCGACGAAATCACCGGTTGAAACGTCGAGGAACGCCAGCCCGTACTTCCCGTCACCGCTCTCGTCTCCCACGCGGGCTAGTGCCGCGACGTAGTTGTTGTCCTCGCTTCTGAGCAGCTCGTCCTCGGTGAGCGTTCCCGGCGTGACGATCCGCGTTACCGCGCGATCGACCACGCCGCTCGCCTCCTCGGGATCCTGAACCTGATCGGCGACCGCGACCCGAAAGCCCGCGTCCAGCAACGTCTCGATGTAGGATTCGGCGCTGTCGATCGGGATCCCCGCCATCGGATATTTTCCCGTACTGTCCTCGCGCTTGGTGAGCGTGATCTCGAGTAAGCGCGCCGAGATCTCGGCGGCCTCGCAGAACGTCTCGTAGAAATCCCCTACCTGAAAGAGCACCAACGACTCGTCGTAGCGCCCACAGAGGTCACAGTACTGGCGCATCATCGGCGTCAGCTCCTCGTAGCGCTCTTTCATTTTCTCGGGTGCGCCGAGCGCCCGTTCCATGGGAGTGGGTGGTTCCGGATGTGGAAATACCCCTCGGAATCGACCCTCGTGGGGCGATCCGCCTAACCGGATCGGGCACGTAGGGGATCCATGAGCACTTCGCAGAAACCGATTCGCGCGGAGACCGGCACGGAACTCGACGCGTTGGTCGCCGAGCACGACCGCGTCCTCGCGGAGTTCTACACGAAGGGCTGTACGCTCTGTCAGTCGATCGAACCGGTACTGGGAACTGTGGCGCGGGCCACGGACCTGACGGTCGTGATGCTCAATCCCGAGACGGACCTCTCGCTCGTCGAGGAGTACGACATCAGGAGCGTTCCGACCCTAATACTGTTCGAAAACGGCGAACAAGTGGGTCGCCTCGCGAAGGGGTTTCAGGGGGCCGAGGAGATCGTCGCGTTCGTTGAGGACGGGTCGGACGGATCGAAACGTGCGGAGTCGGGCGGGGCCTGACCCCGATGGGTGGCGCTTCGGATCCGGGGCAGCGACTGTCGTGGATCGCGGCCGTCGCTGGACCCCTCGCGCTCGCGACCGATCCCGCCGCCGCGCGCTCCGCGACGGACCTGTTCGTCGAGACGGGCGGGCCGGTCGGCTACGCACTCGTCTTCCTGTTCGCGGCAATCCCATGGTTCGAGATCTTCCTCGTGATCCCGGTCGGGATCGGCCTCGGGATGAACGTCGTCGGCGTCGCCGTCTTCGCCTTCCTCGGGAACGTCCTCTCGGTCTACGCGGTCATCGCCTTCCACGACCGGGCGCGGGCCTGGTGGGCTCGATACCGGCGGACCGAACCGAAACCGCGCGAGCGGGCCGGCGGCCGAGTCCGGGCAGTCTGGGACCGCTACGGGCTGGCCGGGCTGGCGATGTCGTCGCCGATGGTCACCGGGGTGCATCTCGCGGCGCTCATCGCGCTCGCGCTCGGATCGAGAAAGCGGGCCGTCGGGGCGTGGCTGACCGCGAGCATCGCCCTCTGGACCGTGATCCTGACCGCCGTCTCCTACTACGGGTTCGGGTTCGTCGCGGGGCTCTGAGTCAGGCGCCCTCGACCAATCGTTCGAGCTGCTCGGGCGGCACCGCCCCCCGGGCTGCGTACCCGTCGTAGGCGAACGTCGGCACGCCCGTCACCCCGCGCTCACGAGCCTCGGAAAATCGCTCCTCGAGGCGTTCGCGCAACTCGTCGTCTTCGCTGGCGTCGAGGACCTCCTCCGGGTCCAATCCGACCTCCTCGGCGACCTCCGCGAGCACGTCGCGGTCCCCGATGTCCCGCCCGTCCCGCCAGAGCGCCGCGTAGATCGCCTCGTCGAACTCCTGCCAGCGCTCGGGGTGGCGCTCTTTGACGTACAGCGAGGCGGCCTGAGCGGGCAGCGAGTCGACCGCCGTCGCGATCTCCTGGGTCATCTCGACGCCGTACTCCTCCTGCAGGCGGCGGACGTTCTCCCTCGCCTGCTCGAAGTACTCCTCGTCCTTCCCGTCGGGTACCGAGTGGTCGATCTCGCCGTCGGGGCCACGCTTGTCGCTTCGCAGGTCGAACGGATGCCAGTCGAGTTCGAGGGGATCCTCCCGGGTCGCTTGGAACTGTGCGAGGGACTGTCGGCCGAGGTAACAGAACGGACAGACGTAGTCGGCGTAAATCGTGAGCCGCTCCTCCTTGGCCGTGGTTTCGCTCATGGCGCCCGTTGGGCGGCGAGCCGGTAAAGTGGCCGGGTCGCGGCGACCGGAACCTAGAACAGCGAGAGGTGTCCCGTCACGCGGTCGACCCGGTCGTCGGCGGCGGGCCCGACCGCGAGCGCCGTTACTGTACCCGATTCGAGTTGGGTGTGGCCCGCATCGCGGATCACCGCGTGGGGGACCCCCTCTCGCTCGGCGCGGTCGGCCAGTTCGAAGATCTCGCTCTCGCCCGAGGCTTTCAGAACCACCTTCTTCTGGCCGCCGCCCTTCCAGTCCGTGCGTGCCCCCGGGTCGGTGTCCTCATAGGCCGACAGCGAGGCGTGGGCGACCTGTGCGGCCAGTTTTCCCTGTCCCATACCGATGTCCGTGCGGGCGACGATCGCCTGTTTCATATCTTCACTGGCCCGGCGAGGGTTATAGCGGTGGCTACTCGTCCGCGAGAAGGATTTTTATCTTTATAATTAATCTTGTAATTATGGATGCTCCACACACTCCGCTCGTACGTCCGAAGGCATATTTCGCCCGGGATACGGCTCCGTCGTTGGCTCGTGGGGCGCTCGTCGTCGCGCTCAACTGGCTGGCCGTCACCCTCGGCCTGCTGGTAGTGCTCTATTTCATCGTGAGTCGCACGTCTGACGCGCCGCCCGAACTCCTCGGAGGTCTCAGGCGGATCCTCCCCGAACTGGTGATCGTACTGTTGGTGGGGCTCGTGGTGACGTGGCTCGCCATCGGCGGTGTGATACATCTCCTCGCGGGCGGCGAGGAGTCGTTCGGCGAGACGCTGGCGGTCGTAGCGTGGGGGTACGCCCCTGATGTCCTGCTTGCACCGATCACCGTCGTGGCGGCGTCTCTCGCGGTGCGTGACACCACGTTCGACGCCACGAGTCCGGCGACATACACCCGGGACGTCGAGGCGTTCATCGCCGGTAGCGAGGGGACGGTCGGGATCGTCCTTGCGGCCGTCGTCGCCGTCTGGAGCGCGTACATCTGGACGTACGGGGTCGCACAGATTCACGGAATCGAAACGATCCGGGCGGGCGCAATCGCCGGACTCGTGGCGCTGGTCGGGTTCGTGCTGAGCCTGTGAAACGAGGGCTTTTATTGGCGTTACGACGTTCCATCGGACATGATCCTCTCGGACGCCGATATCCTCCGCCGTCTCGAAGCGGGCGATCTGGTGATCGAGCCGATAGACGACCCAGATCTGCAGATCCAGCCCGCGAGCGTCGATCTGCGACTCGGTCGCGAATTTTTGGAATTTCAGCGCGCGAACATCCCCTGTATCCATCCCGGTAGCGAGCGCGAAGTCTCGGAGTACGTCTCCGAGACCGTCATCGATGAGGGCGAGGAGTTCGTCCTCCATCCCGGCGATTTCGTGCTCGGCACGACCAAAGAGCGCGTCGAGATTCCACCCGATCTGCTCGCGAACGTCGAAGGGCGCTCGTCGCTAGGTCGACTCGCGGTCGTGGTCCACGCCACTGCCGGCCTGTGCGATCCGGGCTATCGCGGACAGATCACGCTCGAACTCTCGAACCTCGGTACTGCTCCGGTCGCGCTTACGCCCGGGATGCGCATCTCCCAACTGGTCTTCACGGAGATGAAAAACCCCGCCGAGCGGCCCTACGGGAGCGAACGGGGCTCGAAGTACCAGGACCAGCAGGGTCCACAAGCGTCGAGGATTCAGGGTGACTCCGAGTTCGGAGGCGACCAGCGGGCGGCCGAGCGCCAGGAGGACGAGCGAGCCTCGTCGGGCTCGTCGTCCGGGGGAGAGGAGCGATGAAGTTCATCGAGGAGGTCGTCGTCGAGGAGTTCTTGCCCACCTTTCGGTCGATGCTCGCCGAGGATCTCCGAGAGCGCGGGCTGACCCAGAGCGAGGTCGCGTCGGTGCTCGGGATCAGCCAGAGCGCCGTCTCGAAGTACGCCCACGGCGAGGTCGCCCGAAAGGACGTGTTTCTCGAGGACGAGCGCGTTCGGGAACTCGTCACGGAGGTCGGAACGGGCCTCTCGACGGGCGACATGAGCCGGGTCCAGGCGCTGATCGAGGCGGAGGTGCTGATCCGGCGGCTCGAAGCCCGCGGCGACGTGCTCGCGAGCCTTCACGAGGAGGCGATGCCCGAACTCGCGGCCTACGAGGGGGAGTTCCGGATTCACGATCCCGAAAGCGAGCTTCGAACCACCGAGCGCGTCCTCTCGTCGGTCCGACGCGGGCTCAGAACCCTCGAGAACACGAGCGGGTTTGCGGGCTTGATCCCCAACGTCGGCTCGAACCTCGTCGAATGCACGCCCGACGCCGTGACCATCGACGACGTCGCGGGGGTCCCGGGACGGATCTTCGACGTGAAGGGGCGGGCGACGGTTCCCGGCGACCCCGAGTTCGGCGTCAGCGAACACGTCGCGAACGTGTTGCTCACGGCACGGGAACACGGCAGCGAGGCGCGTGCGGCGCTGAACGTCCGCTATGATCCCTTGCTGTCGGCGCTCCTCTCGGAGGGGGGCTACACGGTCATCGAGTTCGAGGGCGAGGGCGACCTCGAGGAGTCGATCGCCGGGGCGCTCGATTCGGAGCCAGAGGCGACCGTCCTCGCCCAGACCGGCGGGTTCGGGATCGAACCCGTGATCTACGTTCTTGGGAGGGATGCCCCCAGCGTGGCCGACGCGATCGAACCCCTCCTGCGATGAGCGCCGCCGACTTCTACACCCGGTGGGCCGACCTCTACGACCCGATTGCCCGAAGGATTCCGGGGATCGCCGGACTGCGGAAACGGACCGCCGAGGCACTAAAACTCGAACTGGGGGACGTAGTCGTCGAGATGGGCTGTGGGACCGGCGCGAACCTCGCCTACCTCAGGGAGGAAGTCGGACCGGAGGGCACGGTGATCGGGGTGGACTTCTCGGCGGGCGTCCTCGAACGCGCCCGCGAACACGTCGAGCGCGAGGGCTGGGGGAACGTCCACCTCGTGTGCGGGGACGCGACACAGCCACCCCTCCAGGATGCGGACGCCGTGGTCGCCACCTTCGTCGTCGGGATGTTCTCGGATCCTGAACGCGCCGTTGAGGGATGGTGTGAGTTCGTCGGTTCGGGAGGGGGGATCGCACTGCTCAACGCGACGCAGAGTCGCCGGGCGTACGGCCCGCTGGTCAACGTCCCCTTTCGGGCGTTCGTCTACGCCTCGACGCCCGGCAGGCACGAACTCGACGATCCGACGGCACTGCTCGACCGTCGCGTCGAGACCGCCCACGCGACGGTCGAACGACGCTGTGAGCGGACGGTCCATACGGACAGCGCACTGGGGTTAGTGCGCCTGACCGCCGGCCGCGTCCTCTAAGCCCTCGAACTCGGCGATGCGTTCGCGAAAACGCTCCGGGATCGGAAAGGGCGTCTCGGTTTCGGGGTCGAGAAAGACCTGTACTGATTTGGCCGTCGCCGCCCGCTCGCCGTCGGCGAGAACCTCGTACTTCATCGGGAGGCTCGACCGACCCATCTCGGGGACGGTTATCTCGACAGTCACGGACTCCTCGAGGAGAACGGGCCGTTCGTAGGAGAGTTCCAGCGAGGCGAGAACGCTGGGGACGGCGTCGAGTCCCTCCTCGAGGACCTCCGCGAAGTACTCGGTACGGGCCTGTTCGACGTAGGTCGCGTAGACCGCGTTGTTGACGTGGCCCATCGCGTCGATGTCCCGAAATCGGACCTGAATGTCGGAGGAGAAGCTACCCATTGGGTAGTTCGAAACGGATCAGAGAGATAACTCCCGCGATTCGTCGACTGTTCTGTGGTCGTCACACCTCGTAGGACTCGGCGTGTCTCGCACAGAAGGGTGGATCTCGTAGCTGCGCCTCGATCAGTTCGGGCTGGCGGTGCGCGTTGTAGAGCCGACAGCCCGGGCGCTCGCAGAAGGCCTCGCCCGTCCGGAGGTAGTGGTACGCGCTCAGGACGTACCCTCCGAGCGCCTCGGTCGTCCGGGGATCGTCCTCGACGAGGAACTCCCCGTCGACCTCGGTTTCGAGCACCTCCCGGAGCGGGGTGTCGCCGCCGAGCAAAGCGTGGCGCTGCTGTTCTCTATAGTAGGCCTCGGGTTTCGCCGGCGCTTCGTACAGTCCCGGCACCGAGATCGGAGCCGGTTGGCCCAGCACGTTCACCCGCTTGTGCCACCGCCCATCATGTGCGCCCCACGTCGCGAGCGCGCGGTCGAGCACCGGGACGTGCAGATGCGAGAGGCCTCGTTCCTCGGCGGGGAGCGCGTCGTTGAGCGCGCGCTGGACCGCGAGGCCGTCATACAGCACGCCGCCCGCGCGCTCTGGATTCTTCAGGGCCCGCTCCTCGTAGCGGACGATCCCGAGCATCGTGTTTCCCGTCTCCCGGTCGTAGGGGTCGAGCACCCGTGCCTCGGCAAAGCGTTCGGCCAGCCCATCGTGGCCGTACAGGTCGAGAAATCGCTCGCGGATCGCGACCTCGGCATCGATCCGCTCGCGAAGCCAGTCGGCGATTCCTTCGATCTCGCAGGCCGTGGTCGGCGCGCGATACAGCGTGAGACGCTCGACCATCGTTCGGGGCTCAGTCGTCGCCCGACGCTGCCGCGGCGGCTTGCCGGTCGGTCAGTTCGACGGGGTCGGCGTCCACTTCGAGTTCGTCGAGGGCGGTCTGTGCGGCGCGCTTACCCGAGAGCAACATCGCGCCGAAGGTCGGGCCCATCCGCGGGAGGCCGTACGTGGTGGCGGTCGCCATTCCCGTCACGATCAGGCCGTCGTGGGCCAGTCCGGTGTGCTCGACGACGGCGTCCTCGCTTTTCCCGACCCACATCGAGTCGTGCCCGGGGGAATCATGACCCGGCGCGCCATACGAATCGTCGCCGGTCTGATCCATACCTGTAGAACTCGCGGCGGCGTCGCCGATGCCGGGCGCGTCGAGCACGCCCCGCTCGTGGAGCTTCTTGATCGCCATCGCGTCATGGCCCGTCGCGTCGATCACCAGGTCCGCCTCGACGGCGATGGGATCGACACAGGTAATTTCTCTGGGTAGGGCATGGACCGGCGTCCAGTTCATGACGATGCCGCCCACCCTGTGATCCTCGCGAATCACGATGTCAGTGAACTCCGTCATGTTCTGCATCTTCGCGCCGGCGTCGCAAGCGGCCTTGATCAGCCCCGAACACGCTTCGGGGCCGTTCGCGACGTAGAGCCCCTCCGACTCCTGTGCGGGCTTGTAATCGACATCGAGGTCTTCTAGTACATCTTGTGCGGGCTGGCGCACCGTCACCTTGTTCATTAGGAAGCCCCCGAGCCAGAACCCACCACCCAGGTAGTTGTTCTTCTCGACGACCATCGTCTTCACGCCCCGCTCGGCGAGTTCTTTCGCGGCCATCAGCCCCGAGGGACCGCCCCCGACGATGATGACGTCAGAATCCGAGAAGTCCATGAACTCCTCGGTCCACTCCTGTCCGATCGCCCGTGTCACATCGGCCTCGCCGACCTCACTGAACTGTTCGTACTGGCTCATATCACTAGGTCGTATTACCGAGTAGTTGAAAGGTGTTGCGGTACCTCTCGGAAGGGTGAAACGACGCCTGTAGGCGGCTATTCGACGCTCCGGATCAGGTCGAGCAGTTCCTCGCGGTAGGCAGGGGGATCGAGGTCGACGGGGAGCCCGCTCGTCGGGTACGCCCCGCCCGCGATCCGGAACTCGCCCCCGTGGATCCAGACGCCGAACCACGCTTCGATACCGGCGTCGACCTCTCGTGTTTCGAATCCGGCGGCGTACTTCGTGAGGCGGATTCGGTCCCCCGAGTCGGCCCGCACCCGCTGGGTTCGCCCGCGCTCGACGGCCTCGAACCCCTGCCTTTCGAGGTCGTCGACGAACTCCCGGCGGGCGTTCGACAGCACCATCGGGAAGACGGCCAGCGGCCCGACGCCCGCCAGCGGCGGGTCGAACGTCAATCGCGTCGCGAAGAAGAAGCGCCACGGCTGGTCGAGTGCCCCGTCGGTCGCCTCCCGAACCGCCCGGCGAATGTCGGTCCGTTCGTAGAGCGCGGTATGGCCCTCGACGTCGAGTCCGGACAGAGAGAACACGGTCTCGGAGGTCCGTTCGTCGAGGGTCCACTCGTCGAGACACTCCGAGGCCACCGTCGGGAAGGGGTCGCCGGCCATGCCGGGCGTTCGGGAGCGACCGCATTAGTCGGTGTGTATATGGATCCCGAACCCGTAGCCGGGCCAATGCGCCGCCGGGAGCTACTCGTCTCGACGGGCCTCGCGTGTACGCTCGTCGGTTGTGTCGGTGGCAAGGAGGATCCCGGTTCGTCCGAGGAGCCGGAGGAGTCGGACGAACCGTCCGCCCCCACCGAGGAACCCGACCGGCCCGAGGAGGGCGAGCGCGTCGAGATCGTCGAGAGCGGACTGGTCCGACGGGACGTCGGCACCGACGAGGAGACCGTCTCGGTTAGGGGGGTCGTCGTCCCGCGAGAGGGCGTCGAGGTCAGCTACGTCGAGGTCCGGGCGAGTTTCTACGACACGGAGGGGGGACTGCTGGATACGACGATCGAACAGGTCGAGATCGACGAGAGCGAGCGCTGGGAGTTCGAGGTCACCTATCCGCAGGTGGGAGAGCGCGCCGCCGAGGTCGGGACCTACGAACTCGAAGTCGGCACCGAACTCTGATGAGCGGGGACGACTCGACGAGGACGATGGCCCGCGAGGGGTCGATCACGTTCCTCGGCAACATCGTCGGCAAGGTATTCGGCTTCTTCATGATCGCCGTCATCACCCGGCTGGTGAGCCCGTCGGTGTACGGGCTCTTTATCCTCGCGACCTCGATCGTCCTGTTCCTCCAGGCGTTCGGGAACCTCGGGCTCCCGAAGGCGATCGACTACTTCGTCCCCCAGTACCTCAGCGACGGAGAACACGACAAGGCCCGCGGGGTCATCCTCGTCGTGTTCTCGCTCGCCCTCGTGTCCTCCGCGGTCGTCGCCGGGCTGATCGTGCTTGGGGCGCGACCTATCGCCGACGCCTTCGAGGAACCCGCACTCAGGGTGGCGCTACTCGTCTTGAGCGTCACGATCCCGTTTCTCGCGGTCTACAACGCCCTGCTCGCGAGTTTCAGCGCGATCAAGCGCCTGAAATTCCGCGTCTATACGCGCGATGTCATCCGCCCGACGGTCCGGCTGCTCGCCACCGCGGGGCTGTTGCTCGCGGGGTACGGCCTGCTCGGGGTGGTCGGGGGCTATCTGATCGGGCTGGTCGCGGCCATCCTCGCCGGGGCATACTTCCTCCGGGAGAACGCCCCGGAAATCATCGGGGCAACCACCACGCGCGTCGCCTCCCAACCCCTGCTGTGGTACTCGGTGCCGCTGGCCTTTGCCGGCATCATCTACGTCTTCTTGGGCCAGGTCGACTACTTCGTCATCGGCTACTTCTACGGCTCCGAGGAGGTCGGGATCTACCGCGTGGGCTACGCGCTGGCGGCGAACCTGATGATCTTCTCGAGTTCGGTGGGCCCGATCTTCAAGCCGCTGATCGCCGAGACGAAAAACGACAGGGAGGCGGTTCGAACGCGCTATCGGACGGCCACCCGGTGGATCGCAGGGCTGACCCTCCCGGTCGCACTCGTCGTCGTCTTCGGCGCGAACGCCTACCTCTCGGTCGTATTCACCCCCCAGTACGCGGTCGCGACCGCCGCGGTCGTGATCCTCGCGGTCGGGATCACGATCAGCGCCGCGTGTGGCGGCCCCGACGGGGGCCTGCTCCAGGGGCTCGGCTACTCGCGGCTCGTCTTTCTCAACACGGCGGTCCTGCTCGCCGTCAACGTCGGCGTGAGCGTCCTGCTCGTGCCCCGCATCGGGATCACGGGCGCGGCGATCGGGACCGCGAGCGCGCTCACGATAAACGGCCTGCTGGCCGTCGGGGAGTGTCAGCACTTCCACGACGTCCACCCCCTCACTCGGGACCTCGGAAAGGTCCTCCTCGCCGCGGTCCCCGCCGCCGCCGGTGCGAGCGCCGTTGTCCTCGTCGTCGAGTCGCCGCTTCTCGTGGCGGTCGCGCTTCCGGCGGCCGTCATCACCCTCTACGTCAGTACCCTTCACCTGACGAACGCCTTCACCGCCGAGGACGGCGAGATCGCCGCCCGCATCAGTCCCGCGCTCCGTCGGGCGATAACCCTGAGTCGCCGGTAGGCGATCGGATCGCCCGTTCTGCGTCCGCGAGAGCGGCCTCGGCGTCGAACGCCGCGATCACGTCATCGAGATCCGCGTCCGACCCGCGCAGGTCGCGGGCGTGGCGCGCGATGTTCGGAATCGCGCGAACGACGTTGTCGATGATCGGTACCGTCGCCACCTGCGCCGAGCGCGAGAGGGGGTTGAGGTCGATCACGATCTCGACCTTCCCCATCGCCCCCAGCGCCTCCGCACGGTCGCCGTCCTCTAAGGGCACGAGCACCGCGTCGGCGTCGCGAATGCCGTCCGCATCCACTTTCGCGCGCTCGTGCGAGAGGTCCGGGATTCGCGCGTCGGCGGTCAGACCCTTGACCTCGCTCGCGCCGTGGTCGCGCAGGTGCTGTGCGATCGCCCGCACGCGCTCGTCGGTACGGCCAAAGAGGTTGACCTCGATGTCTGCGCCGACCGCCTCGGCGAGAGCGACCACCTCGGCGGGACAGAGCGCGGCGACGTTGCCGTTGACCGAGAGGACGGGATGACGCGCCGACAGCAGGTGGGCGGCCGCGGCGCGGGCGGCGGCGTCGGCGCTCTCGATGGTTCGCTCGCCAAGCAAGTAGTCGAAGGCCTCGCCGCGACCCTGTGCGATCAGCCCCTGTGTGCTCGTGATCCCCTTCTCGACGCCCTCTTCGATCCGGTGGCGGGTCACCAGCGAGTCGTGACGCGGGTGATCGACCGGGATGTCGGTCATACCCGTTCTCGACCAGGGAGTTACAAATCGCCTGCGTTGTCCGATCGCGGTGGCCCTGCGGCGGCCGTCGGCGGAGTCGGTTCGTCCAGAAGGGCCGCACCCGCGGCGTGGGTGTGACAGACCGACGGGTCGTAGCCCGCATCCGAGAGCCCCGTATCGAGCGCGAAGACGGTCTCCCCGAGCATCGCCATCGAGGCCTCGCCGCCCGTCGCGGAAACGTCCTCGATGGCCTCACGAACCCGGTCGGTGAGCAGGTCGGCCTTGCGAGCGAAGCGCCGCGAGGCGTACAGTAGGGTCGAAAGGGTCGGATCCTCCGTGAGAATCGAGAGCGACTGGAGGCCGGCGTCGGTCAGCCGAGCGGTGTCGCCCGAGAGCACCGACTCCGTCGAGAGCTCGCCGAAGGTCAGATACTCGATCCGAGTGCTCGCGGGGATCGCGTCGAGGCGGTTGTGCTCGGGCCCGCCGGGATCGAGCCGGATCGGAACGCCGCCGCGGGATTGGGCGACGACGTCGCCCAGACCGGTCCCCGAGCGGACCTCCGCACTGTGGGCGAGGGTGACGAGTTCGTTCTCCGAGAGCCGGCGATCGAACGCCTGGTTGGCGGCGAGCGCGGTGCCGAGCGCCAGCGCTCCCGAGACGCCAAAGCCCGCACCCAGCGGGAGCTCCGTGGTCGCCTCGACACGGGCGGTCGCTGAGAGAGAATCGAGCACTCGATCGACAGGTTCGACGACGAGTTCGGAGCCGTCGAGGGTCGTCCGGGTGCGGGTATCGGGCGTAACTCGAGTAACTCGAACGGTCACGCCGTCGGAAAGCGTCAGTCCGGCTCCTCGTGACCCGGCCTTCGTCGGGTCCTCGTCGGGATGGCTACTGAAGAAGCCGGTGACGTGTCCGG
Source organism: Halalkalicoccus paucihalophilus (assembly GCF_001593955.1). Classification (GTDB taxonomy): domain Archaea; phylum Halobacteriota; class Halobacteria; order Halobacteriales; family Halalkalicoccaceae; genus Halalkalicoccus; species Halalkalicoccus paucihalophilus. The sequence goes on from NZ_LTAZ01000001.1 coordinate 150,631, forward strand.
GAACGAACGCCGTCACCCCATCGTCGCTCATTGAGCGCCGTTCGCGGGCCCGCGGGTTAAGCGTTATACTCTCTCGCGCAGAACGCGGGTGATCCGGTCGCTTGAGGTCCGTCCGATCGCGTGGACGCCCCTCGCGGTCGATTTGCCGGCCTCGGCGGCCAGATCCCACGCCACGCGCTGGACGTGCTCGGCGGGGTTGCGCGACCACCGACCCGGATGCACGAGCAGGTAGAGGCGTTCACAACCGTCGGACTCGAGGCCCGCGATCAGGTCGTCGGTCGTCGAGATGCGCCCGAAGTCGGCGACGGTCGTCCCCCAGTCGCGACCCGTATCCGAGACGTAGGAGGGTTTCCCGGCGTCGTCGCTGTTGGTATCGACCGAGAGATACGATTCGGCGAGCAGGCCGTAGTCCTCGATTTCGTATCCGTTGCTCCACATGTCGAGGTTGTGATGGGGCGAGAGCGGGCTCCCGTGGGGACAGATCGTCGTGACGTCGGTGTGCTCGCGGAACTGCGCGAGGTTTCGCCCGAACCGTTCGTGTGCCGCCTCGAGGTCCCCGCGAGTCTTGACGAGGTCCTCGTAGTGATAGCCGACTTCGTGGCCCAATTCCGAGACCTCGGCGACGGTTTCGGGGCTGAACGTCGATGTACGGAAGTAATAGGAGGTCGGTACGTCGCGTTCGGCCTCGACGCGCGCCATCGAGCGCGCCGTACTGACCTTGCGGTCGACGTCGTGGCGAACGACGATGTACGGGGAGTCGTGGTCCGATCGCGTTACGTAGTCGTGGAGGGTGTAGAACGTGTACCCGTTGTCAAGCGCCGCGTCGAGCAGTCGCCCGTAGTGGTCGAAGGTGAAATCACGGACATTCATTCGGGTTCTATATCTCAATTCCATAGCTCCGAATATATATATGTGTCCTCTAACTGATGGTAAGGAGTGGCTACCAGTATGGCGTCTGAACGGGCTATAGAACGGTTCCACCGCGTTTAGATCATCTGTAATACATATTAGGCGATGGTTATGACACCGTAACAACCCGTATCAGTAATCGAGCCAGTCGTCGCGCATCCCTGCGACGTCCTCGGAGAGGTAGATCCGCGCGTCGGGGTGCTGGTCGGCGTCCTGAACGAGTTCGCCGTCCCGTCGACGGCGTTCGAGGCGCTCTTTGGCGTCCCCGCGTTCGACCCCGTCGATGACGACGATCGCGTCCAGAAGCAGTGGTTCGGGGACGCCCGTTCCGATACCGCCCTTCGGAGCGTCGGGTTCGGTGTCCGCCGATGCGGTGTCGTCCCCGATAACGGCGACGTACTCGCGGATGTCGTCGCTGTCCCCGAGTCGGTCGTGCCAGCGCCGAGGAAACAGGCTCACCCGACCGTCACCGATCTCGTAGTAGGCCTCGGCGTCGTGCCACCCCTCGTCCGTCGAGAGCCCCTCCTCGATCGTCGAACGAAGCTGTCCCTCTCCGAAGGGAAGGGCGGCGTCGTCCGCGACCGCCCGGTCGTAGGCCTCGATCGTCTCGTGGCTGATCCCGGGTCCCTCCGGGCGGTGATACCGTTCGACGATTCGGATCAGCTCCCGGTCCGAGAGGGTTTCGCCGTACTGTCGCGCCTCCTCGAGTACATGTGCGTTCGGATCAGTCATCGTCTCGATGTCGGGGCGACCGGCGAATAAAACCTCTGCCGGCAGAATTCAGGCCGCCAGCCGTTGGCGATCCTGCGAGACCCCCTTCGTCTCGCTGTCTCTCACCCTCTTCGCCTACGGGCTCAGACGTTGGCGATCCCTCGGAAACAGAACGGCCTCGCGGATGTTGCCCAGATCGAGCATCGTCATCACGAGGCGTTCGACGCCGTAGGCCCACCCGGCGTGGGGCGGCATCCCGTACTTGAACATCTTCGTGTAGTACTCGAACTGTGCGGGATCGAGCCCCTGCTGTTCGAAGCCTTCGACGAGGTGGTCGTAGCGGTGTTCGCGCTGGCCGCCCGAGACCAGTTCCATGCGCGGGTGCATCAGGTCGAAGCCCTTCGAGAGTTCGCCGCCCTCGTGGTCCTGGATGTAGAAGGGCTTGATCTCGCTTGGCCAGTCCGTCACGAAGTAGTGGCCGCCGACGTCCTGCCCGAGGGCTTTCTCTGCCTCGGTCGGCAGGTCGTCGCCCCAGACGAGCTGCTCGTCGAGTTCGCCCGTGGCGTTGATCCGCTCGATGGTCTCCTCGTAGGAGAGGCGCGGGAACCCCTCGTCGGGCACCTCGAAGTCGTCGTAACCGAGCGTCTCGAGTTGCTCCTCACAGTTCTCGGCGACACCCTCGTAGGCCGCAAGCAGCGTGCGCTCGCAGGCGTCCATCGCCTCCTCGTGGTCGATGAAGGCGCTCTCGAAGTCGATCATCGTCGCCTCGTTGAGGTGGCGGGGCGTGTTGTGCTCCTCGGCGCGGAAGATCGGGCCGATCTCGAAGACCCGTTCGAGCCCGGAACCGACCATCAGCTGCTTGAACAGCTGCGGCGATTGGTTCATAAAGGCCTCCTTACCGAAGTAGGTGATCGGGAACAACTCCGTGCCGCCCTCGGTACCGGTGGCGACGATCTTGGGGGTGCTGATCTCCGTACAGCCGATCTCCCGAAAGCTCTCGCGCACGGCGCGGAGGACCTCCGCACGGATCTCGAAGATCGCTTTGGTCTCGTCCTTTCGCAAGTCGAGCGTCCGGTTGTCGAGTCGCGTCGAGAGTTCGGCGTCGACCTTGCCCGAGGGGTCGAGCGGGAGTTCGGGTTCGGCCTCGGCGATCACGTCCAACTCGTCGGGCGTGATCTCGACGCCCGTGGGGGCCCGCGGTTCTTCCTCGACCGCGCCCGTCACCGAGACGACGCTCTCTCGCGAGAGGCCGAGGCCGGTTTCGACGAGGTCGTCGTCCATCTCCTCTTTCTCGAACTTGATCTGGATCTTGCCGCTCTTATCCCGAAGGATGAGGAAGGCGATACCCCCGAGATCGCGGATCTCGTGGACCCAACCCGCGACCGTGGCGGTCTCGCCGGGCTCGGCCTCGGCGGTGTAGGTTCGGTTTTCCATACGGAGCGTTGAGCAAAGCGGGACTTAAGCCCGGCCATTTCGCTCACCCGGCCGGCGGGAATCGAGCCGTGTTCAGACGTTCCACGTCCAGCGGGCGTCGAGCACGTATCGGTAGACCCCGCTTACGAGTATGGCGATGACGTTCGCGATCAGGTACGCGACCCCCGACCACGTGACGATGCCGTAGAGTACGCCGAGTTGGATCGGGATCGCCGATCCCCGCACCACGTTGGTCTTTACGAGCCCGTGGAGGTACTCGCCCCAGCCCGTGTTCTTCACCGCCCGAAACGTCCAGAGGTTGTTGAGGATATACTGAAAGATGATCGTGATCTCGATGGCGATCGTCGCCGCAAGCAGGTAGTGGACGCCGGCGTACTCGACGAACCCACCCAGAAGCAGCGTCTGGAGACCCGCAGCCACCGCTCCGACGATGGCGAAGCGACGGATCCGGACCGCAAAACGCCCGTCGACCGCCTGTCTGAGCAGTGCCCGAACCATCGGTTATCGGTAGCCAAGCGCCTCGAGTCGCGTTTCGACCGCCTCGTCCGTCGAGACCGGAGCCGCCCCATCACCGGTTTCGAGCGACCGTGCGTGCTCGCGGATCAGCGGGCGGAGCCGTTCGATTGCCGCCGTCGCCTTTGAATCGGGATCGGTCGAGCGGTCCCGTTGTTGGGTGGGATCCGAGGGGCGGTGATACAGCTCTCCCGTTTCGGTGTCCGTGTTCTCGATGTAAGTCCATTCGGCGGTACGCGCGCTCACCAGCAGGTCGCCGTCGTCGAGGTCGCGCGGAATCGGCTGTTGGGTGACCTCCTCGCCGCGGACCGTCACCGAGAGCACCGGCTCCTCGATCGGGGGCTCGCCGGCGTGGACCGATCCGACGAGCGAGTCGCCCGCCCACGATCTCGGGGGTGAAACGCCGAGCAGATCACAGACCGTCGGCGGGACGTCGTCGAGTCCGACCGTGCCCTCGATCCGCCGGGACTCCGTTCCGGGCGCGTCGATGATCAGGGGCACGCGAACGAGTTCGTCGTAGAGCTTGGGGTAGTGAGCGAGGTGGCCGTGGTCCTGGAACTCCTCGCCGTGGTCGCCGGCGACGACGACGGCGGTCTCATCGCGGAGGCCGTTTTCAGTCAGCGCCCCGAGCACGCGCCCGATGCTCGCATCGACCTGCCGCACCGTCGCCTGATAGAGCGTCCGCAGGTCCGCGAGGGTTCGCTCGCCGACGTCCTTGCCGAGGCCCGCCCGGGCGTGGGCCAACAACATCTGCGGGGTACCGAGCGTCGAGTCCGAAACCTCCCGGAAGTGCCGCGGTGCGGGCGCATACGGCGTGTGGGTGTCCATGTAGTGGATCCAGAGGAAGAAGGGGTCATCGCGGTCCTCGACGAACGTCTTGGCCCGGCGCTCGACGTCGAGCATCCGCGAGGGATCCATGAAGGGGTGGTCGTCGTCGCCGCCCCGAGCCCGCGAGAGGAGGCGCCGCACCGGCGAACTCGCGAGTTGGAGCCACGCCTCGACGGTCGGGTGGGCCGCGAGATACCGCCCGTAGAGCGACCCGGCGTCTGCGACGAACGACTCGAACTCGTCGAACCCGTCGTCGTACCCCCAGTGGTCGGTGAGAAACCCGTTCGCGGCGTTGAACCCGCCCGTGGCGATCCCGGCATCCGAGAGCGTCTCGGCGAGCGTCTCGCTCTCGGTGACGCCGATGGCTCCCGAGTCGGCGAAGACGGGACGGGACGCGAGCAGCCCCGGGAACGAAAACGGCGTCCAGTTGCCGGTCGCAAAGGCGTGCTCGAAAACGGCTCCACGGTCGGCGAGGCGCCCCAACACCGGCGTGCGATACTCGTCGGTGTACGGTTCGACCGCGTCCGTACGGAGCGAGTCGACCGTGATGAGGACGACGTTGGTCGGATCTGTAGTACCTGTCATACGGAACGCGACCGGTATCAATCCGGCGATCGTCCCGAACCCCCGACGGAACGACGGTGTTCGTCCGGAGACGCCGAACTCGACCGGTCTGCTGGGCGACAGTAGCGGTGGTACCCTACTTAACCTTCTGATATCGGTGGCCTATCCGCTGTTGGGGACCTCCGTTCGGGCGTCTTTCGCACCCTCGACCGTCTCCTCGACCGCCCCACAGCCCTCGTCGTGCAACAAGTTGCCGACGACGACGACGTCGGCATGCTCGGCCATCGCCTTCGCTGAGTCGTAGTCGTGGATGCCGCCGCCGTAAAAGAGGGTCGCCTCGTCGAGTGCCTCCCGGGCCGCCCGGACCTTCTCCGGGTCGCCGAAGGTCCCCGAGTACTCGATATAGACGATCGGTTGGCCGAACATGTGCTCGGCGAGTTCGGCGTAGGCAGCGACGTCCTCGGCCGATTGATCGCAGTCCGCCCCCGTGAGTTCGGCGACGCTCGCCTCGGGGTTGAGCACGATATACGCCTCGGTGAACGTGCGATCCCAATCGATGTCGTCGAGACGAACCCACTCCTTGTGTGCGCCGACGACCCACGAGACGTCGCCCGCGTTGAATACAGTCGGAACGAGATAGCCGTCCAACGCCTCGTCCTCGACGACGACCGCGGGGTTCGACGGCTCCTGATACAGCGAGACGTCGTACTTCGCACAGGCGTCGATCACCCGCTGCATCTTCTCCTCGGTCATGTCCAGCGTCCCCCCAATCTCGATGGCGTCGGTCCCCGTCCGGCAGACGTCCTCGAAGGTATCGCCGGGGGCGAGGTCCTTGTCGGGATCGACCTTGACGATGTGATCCCAGTCGGTCCACGGCGCGCTCATAGGAACTCAATTCTAAGGACGCGCTAAAACCCCTTCGGTGGGTCCGAGAGAATCGAGTAGCCATCGTTTTCCTCCCGCAGTCGAATCCACCGATATGACCGACGAACCCGACCGCAACGTCTACGGCACCGAACTCCGACCCTGTAGTGCCGAGCCCGAGACGGGCTTCCTGCGCGACGGACACTGTCGGCATCTCCGGCGGGATCCGGGTCGCCATGAGGTCTGTGCGGTGCTGACCGAGGAGTTCCTCCAGTTCAGCAAGAGCCAAGGAAACGACCTGATGACCCCCCAACCCGAGCTGGACTTCCCTGGGCTCGAACCGGGCGACCGGTGGTGTCTCTGTCTGCCCCGGTGGATCGAGGCCCGCGAGGCCGGACACGCACCACGGATCGTGCTCGAAGCGACCCACGAACGGGTGCTCGACGAGATCGACCCCGATACGCTGCGCGAGTACGAGTTCGATCCCCGAGACGAGAGCGACTGACCGCTCAACCGGCTTTCGCCTGCCACTTGCGGACGCGCTCCTCGCTGATCCCCTCGACCTCGTCGGCGACCATCTCGGCCTCCGCGTTCTTGAGATCGGTGACGCTCTCGACGCCCGCCGCCGCGAGCTTCTCCGCGGTCTTCGCACCGACGCCCTCCAGCGACTCAAGATCGGTCCCCGAGTCGTTCTCCCGCTCCTGGTACTCCCGATAGTTACAGATCGGACAGCCGAGTTCCCACGGTTCGTCGCCCGAGTGCACCAGCAGTTCGGGCAGGCCGTGTTCCTCACAGTGTTCGTCGGTGATCTCGATCTCGCCACGGCGCGGAAGGGGAAGGGAGTACTCGCAGTCGGGATAGCGAGTACAGCCCACGAGGCGCGAGCCGTTGCGGAGCTGTTTGATCGCGAGTTCGCCGTCGTGTTCGGCACCGCAGTTGGGACACACCCCGATGATCCGGTCCTTCTCGGCGTCGGCCTCGTCGGCTTTGCACTGGGGACAGCCGTGGACGAACGTGCCTCGGCCCGCGAGCATCTTCACGTGGCGCAGGTCGTGTTCCTCGCAGGTCTCGTCGAGGATCAGTGGTTTCCCCGTATTGGGCAGGGGAAGGGTATACTCGCAGTCGGGATAGCCGTCACAGCCCACGAAGTACGAGCCCCGCCGGGACCGCCGAATCAAGAGATCGTGGCCCGATTCGGGACACGGCCCCAGCGTCTTGTCGGCCTTCAACGATTTCTGGATGTGGTCGCCGATCTCCTCGCGAGACTCCATCAGGTCGTCGAACACCCGTTCGAGCATCTCGCGGGACTCCCCTGCGACCTCGTCCAGGTCCTTCTCTCCGGTCGCGATCGCATGCATGTCGTCTTCGAGCTGGGCGGTCATCGCCTCGCTCACCACGCGGTCGGCGTACTCCTCGCCGGCCTCGACGACCGCCGTCGCCAGTTTCGTCGGCCGCGGCGGGTCGTTCTCGATGTAGCCCCGGTCGTAGAGCTTCTCGATCGTGTTGTGTCTCGTACTCTTCGTTCCGATCCCCATCCCCTCCATCGTCTCGATCAGGCGCGACTGGCCGTATCTCCTCGGGGGCTGGGTCTCCTTGTCCTCGATCCGGACCTCGGTGATCGCGAGTGATTCGCCCTCCTCAACGGCAGGAACGAAGTTCTCGTTCGTGCTGAAGTAGGGGTAGACGGCGTGATAGCCCGGCTCGACGAGCCGTTTGCCGTTGGCTTTCAGGCGATGTTCGCCCACCCCGAGAACGACCTTGAGGTGCTCCCAGCGCGCGGGATCGGCGACGGTCGCGAAGAAGCGCCGCACGACGAGTTCGTAGACCTCCCATTCCGCGTCGGAAAGCTCGCCCTTCGTCGGCAGCTCCTCGGTCGGGTGGATCGGTGGGTGGTCGGTCGTCTCCTCGTCGCCCTCCGTGGGGCTGATCTCCTCACGCTCCAACAGCGTTTCCGCGTCCTCGCCGAAGGTGCGGTTCCCGGTGAACGCACCGAGCAGTTCCCGGGGATCGAGGTCCTCGGGATACACCGTGTTATCAGTACGAGGATAGGTGATGTAGCCCGCCGTATAGAGGTCTTCCGCGATGCTCATCGCGCGTTTCGCCGAATAGCCGATCGAACTCGCCGCACGAATGAACTGGGTGGTGTTGAACGGGGCAGGCGGGTCGTCGGTGCGGGTTCTGCGCGAAACCGACTCGACGCCGGCCTCGCTGGCTTCCTGTAGCGCGCCGTAGACGGCCTCGGCGCGCTCCTCGTCCCAGACGCGTTCGGCCTCGTTGCCCTCGTCGTCGAGATAGTAGTACTGCGCGTCGAAGCTCTCCTCCCCTTTGACGAGGTCCGCGAAGATCTCCCAGTAGGCCTCGGGGTCGAACGCCTCGATCTCGCGTTCCCGGTCCACGATCAGCTTGAGGGTGGGCGTCTGGACCCTCCCGACGGAAATGAAATCGTCGCCTAGTTGGCGTGCCGAAAGCGAGAGGAAACGGGTCAGCGCCGCGCCCCACACGAGGTCGATGACCTGCCGTGCCTCGCCCGCCGCCGCCAGATCGAAGTCGATCTCGGCGGGGTCGTCGAAGGCACTTTTGACTTCGCCCTCGGTGATCGAGGAGAAGCGCACGCGATCGATCTCGGCGTCCTCGTTGACGTCGCGGACGATCTCGTAGGCCTCCTTGCCGATGAGTTCGCCCTCCCGATCGTAGTCGGTCGCGATCGTCACCCGGTTCGCGTCCCGGGCGAGCAGCCGGACGGTGCGGACGATGTTCTCCTGAGTGGGGGTCTTCTCGACGTCGGCGTCGATCAGTTCGACGGGTTCGACGTCGCGCCAGTCGCTGTATTCCGAGGGGAAGTCGACGGCGACGACGTGGCCCGACAGACCGATACAGCGTGTCCCGCCCCAGCGGTAGACGTTGACGCCGTTTCGCCGTTCGACCTCCGCGGAGTCGCCGCTGAGAATGGCGGCGATCCGGCGGGCGGCGTTGTCCTTCTCGGTGATTATCAGTTCCATGACCCGGTTTGGCGGCGATACGCCGAGACGGAGCCTAAACGTTTCGCGTCGAGAAGGGGTCGGCACGGATATCGGCGAGTCGTTGGGATCGGAACCCCCTTGCCCGGAGGGCGATAACGGACGACGGAATGGGACGGGGAAACGAGGTGGCGCGGGAGATCGTAGCGGAGGCGCGCCGACACAACCTCTCGTTTCTGGCGGGCAGCCTCGCGTTCTACGCGTTCGTCTCGCTGTTGCCGCTGTTGTTGCTCGTCCTGCTCGCAGCCACGCTGTTCGCGGGCGACACCGTCGCGAACTACCTCGTAGCGCTGACGCGTCTGTATCTCAGCCCGGCGGGTCAGAACCTGATCGCCAACGCCATCACCGACGCGGCGGGCTGGGCCGGAGGATCGCTCGTCGGCCTTGTGGTGTTGGTATGGGCGGCCTTTCAGATGTTCCTCGGGCTCGACATCGCGTTCGGACAGATCTACGAGACCGAACCGGCCGAACAGCCCATCAGAACGCGGGTTCGAGACGGTCTCGTCGTCCTGTTCGCGGTCGTGCTCACGCTCGTCGCCGCCGTCGGGACGGTGGCCGCGTTCACGCTCCTCCCGGATTTCAGGTTCTCGGGCGCGATCGACATGCTGTTGCTCGTCTGTGGGCTTCTGATCGCCTTCTACCCGCTGTACTACGTCTTTCCGAACGTGGACGTCACGCCGCGGGAGGTGCTGCCGGGTGCGGTGTTTGCGGCCGTCGGTTGGACGCTGCTCCAGTCGCTGTTTCAGTTCTACGTCTCGGTGACGACGCTGGCGGCCGTCTTCGGCGTGATCAGCGGCGCGTTGCTCTTCTTGCTCTGGCTGTATTTCGGTGCGCTCATCCTGCTTTTGGGGATCGTCCTCAACGTGGTGGTGGCGGGCCGGGCTACGTAGTGTTCTCCTCGACCTCCCAGTCGAGGGTGACGGTGACCGTCTCGCGCTCGCCGCCCAGCATCGGCGAGCGCTCCTCGACAGTGATGTCGTACTCGATGACCGAGGCGGGATCGAGCGCGACGCTCTTGTTGCCGACCGTGATGTCCGCCGGCCCCTCGCCGCGGATCTCCCGGGCCAGCGTCTGGAGGTTGTCTGCGACTTCGTTGCGCGAGAGGTCCTGCTCGTCGGACGTTTTGTCTGACATACACGTACGGGTTCGACCGCGAGCGACATAGTGGTTTACCCGGCAACAGGTGTGTCCGGTGGCGATCGAATCCGACCCTGGGGCCGCCCCGATAAACGGTAAAGGGGGTGGGACACCAACGCCAACCATGACACTGTACGATCACGTCCTGGTCCCGGTCGACGGCAGCGACGAGGCGACGCACGCGGCGAGACGTGGCCTCGAACTCGCCCGTCAGTTCGGCGCGACCGTCGACGTCCTCCACGTCGTCGGGCGAAAGACGCTCCGGCTCACGGAGACGGCCGACGAGAGGAGGCGGCTTCGAGAGCGCGGCGAGCGTGTCCTCGACGAGATCGAGGAACTCGCCTCGGAACTCGACCAGCCCGTTACGACCGAACTGACGGAGGGAACGCCCGCATCACGGATCGGCGAGTACGCCGAGGAACGAAACGCCGACCTCGTCGTCATCGGGAGGCAGGGGGTGACGGGGCTCGGAAAGCGACTGCTCGGCGGCGTCACCGAGGGGGTCCTCGCCACCAGCGACGTCCCCGTGTTCGTCGTCCCCCACGGGGACCGGACCACCGAAGACGAAGACGCGGACTACGCGCGCGTTCTTCTCCCGACGGACGGGAGCGAGAACGCGACAGCGGCCGCTCGACACGCCGCGACGGTCGCACGGACCTACGGGTCGACTGTTCACGTCCTAAACGTCGTTGACCTCCAGGCGTCGGGTGGGCTGTTCAGCGCGGGCGGCCTCGAACGGGAGTTCGTCGAGCGGCTCGAATCAGAGGGTCAGGAGGCCATCGAGGAGGTCGCGGACGAGGTCGCGGGGACGGCCTCGGGAGTCGAGGTCCGAACCGCCGTCGAGCGGACGACCTCGTTCGAGGGTGCCGCTGCGGGGATCCACGAGTACGTTACCGACAACGACATCGACCTCGTCGTCATGGGGTCGCACGGGCGGTCGAACCTCCAACGCCAGGTCATCGGGAGCGTGGCCTCGACCGTCCTCCGGACGGTTGACGTGCCCGTAGTGGTCGTCACGCGACCGTCGCCGTAGGCAGGGAACCTCGGGCGTAGCGCTCCGGGAGGCGACCGGACCGAAACAATTACCGATCGCGGCTCCGTGAACGGAATCGATGGCAACCGAAGAAGCGGCCACGACGACGGAACTGGAGATGGTAGAACCGATGGGCGAGGCCTGCATGATGGGCGTACAGTTCGCCTTCGACGCCGCACTCGCGCTGTTTTAGGTCCTATCCTTCGAGGCGCTCGCGTAGCAGTCGGTTTACCTGTCCGGGGTCGGCGCTCCCGCCGGTCTTGCCCATCACCTGGCCGACGAGGAAGTTGATCGCCCCCTCGTCGCCCGACTCGATGTCGTCGACCGCCTCGGGGTTCTCCTTGATCGCCGCCGCGACGGCGGCGGCGACCGCGTCGTCGTCGGTCTTTCCCAACCCCTCGTCCTCGACCACACTGTCGGGGTCGGCCCCCGAATCGAGCATCTCCCGGAGGACGACCTCGCGGGCGTTCTTCGCGGTGATCTGCTCCTCCGCTACTAGCTCGACGAGTCGACGGATCTCATCGAGGCGGTCCGCGACGTCGGTGATCGCCATGTCGCGGTAGTTGAGCTCCCCCAGCAGATCGTCTGCGACCCATGTCGCCGCCAGATTGGACTCGAAATCACTGGCTAGATCCTCGTAGAAGTCCGCGACCTGTTTCGTCGAGGTGAGTTTCGAGGCAGCCTCCTCGCCCAGCCCGTACTCCTCGCGAAAGCGCTCGCGGCGGGCGTCGGGCAGTTCGGGGATCTCGATCGCCTCCTTCCAGTCGGCCACCCGCAGTACAGGGAGGTCGGCCTCCCGGAAGTACCGGTAGTCCTTCTCCTCCTCTTTCGAGCGCATCGAGACGGTGATTCCACGGGACTCGTCCCAGTGGCGCGTCTCCTGTTCGATCTCGCGGCCTCGACGGACGGCGTTTTTCTGTCGCGTTACCTCGTAGGCCAGCGCCTTTTCGGCACCCTTGTGACTCGAGATGTTCTTCACTTCCGTCCTGTTGGCCTCCACGAGCGTCTCCCCGTCGATCGATCCGTCGGCCTCGATTTCGTCGCCGGACACCAGCGAGATGTTGGCGTCGATTCGAAGCGAGCCGTCGCGCTGGCTGTCGAAGATCCCCAAGTATTCGAGGACCTCCTCGAGTTTGGCGAGGAACACGCGGGTATCGTTCGGGCTCCGGAAGTCGGGCCGGGTGACGATCTCCATCAGCGGGATCCCGGCGCGGTTGTAGTTCACGAGGGTGTGATCGGCGGTCTCGATGTTCCCACCTTCGTGCTGGAGGCTTCCCGGGTCCTCCTCGAGGTGAGCGCGCTCGATTTCGATCGCGCGGCGCTCGCCCTCGACCGCGATCTCCAGAACGCCGTCCTGACAGAGTGGGGCGTCGTACTGGGTGATCTGGAAGTTCTTCGGTAGGTCGGGATAGTAGTAGTTCTTCCGGTGAAATCGGGTCTCCTCGGGGATCTCGGCGTCGATGGCCTTCCCGAGCTTCACGGCAGACTCGACGGCGGCCTCGTTTATCACCGGAAGTGCCCCCGGGAGACCGAGACAGGTGGGACAGGTGTGAGTGTTGGGCTCGGCGTCGGCCAGATCGGTCGAACAGCCACAGAACACCTTCGTGTCGGTCTCGAGCTGGACGTGGACCTCCAGGCCGATCACGACCGCGAAATCGCGCTGTTGGGTCGCCTGCGCAGTCATTGGCCGGGCTTCGGCGTCGATCGCATAAAGGCTACCGGGACCGACTCCGACCCGAACGGTTATCTGACGAACAGGTGTCTGACGCAGGTTTATGTCCGGCGAGCGAGGTAATAGGGGTATGCCGAACAGAGTCGAGGATCTCGAGACGCGGGTCGAGGAGCTCGAAGCCACGGTACGAGGACTGACCGAGGAACTCGTCGAGGCCAACGAGCGCCTGCGCGAACTCGAATCCGAGCACGAAGAGGAGACGGAGATCGAAGAACGCGAGGTCGGAGTCGAAACCGATAGGAGCGAGGAGACGAAATCGGAAGACGACGCGGCCAACGACATCATCGTCGCGTAGTCCGCGCCGCCCCCATCATGCACATTCGAGAGCTCGTCCTCGAGAACTTCAAGAGCTTCGGCCGGAAGACCCGCATTCCCTTCTACGAGGACTTCACCACCGTCAGCGGCCCGAACGGCTCCGGTAAGTCGAACATCATCGACAGCGTGCTGTTCGCGCTGGGCCTCTCGCGAGCCCGCGGGATCCGCGCCGAGAAGCTCACCGACCTGATTTACAACCCCGGCCACGACGGAGAGGGCGACGCCGAGGGGCCCCGGGAGGCCAGCGTCGAGGTCGTCCTGGACAACGCCGACGGCACGCTCGCGCGCGAACAGGTCGTGAGCGCCGCCGGCAGCGAGGACATCGGCGACGTCGAGACCATCTCGGTGCGCCGGCGGGTCAAACGCACCGAGGACAACTACTACTCCTACTACTACCTCAACGATAGATCAGTCAACCTCTCGGACATCCAGGACCTGCTCGCACAGGCCGGCGTCACCCCGGAGGGCTACAACGTCGTCATGCAGGGCGACGTGACGGGGATCATCAACATGACCGCGGGCCAGCGCCGCGAGATAATCGACGAGATCGCGGGCGTCGCGGAGTTCGACGCGAAAAAGGACTCCGCCTTCGAGGAGCTCGAAACGGTCAAAGAACGTATCGAGGAGGCCGAACTCCGTATCGAGGAGAAACAGGACCGGCTGGACCAACTGGCGGACGAACGCGAGACGGCCCTCGAGTACAAGAGCCTGCGCGAGGAGAAATCGGAGTTCGAGGGGTATCTGAAGGCCGCCGAACTCGAGGAAAAACGCGCGGAACTCGACGCCAAAGAGAGCCGGATCGAGGAGAAACGCGAGACGTTAACGGACCTCCGCCGCGACCTCGACGAGAAACAGGGAACAGTAACCCGCTTGCAGGAGGACCTCGAGGACTTGAACGCCGAGATCGAGCGGATGGGCGAAGACGAGCAACTAGCAATCAAACGCGAGATCGAAGAGGTCAAAGGCGAAATCAGCCGGTTCGAGGACAAGATCGAGAACAGCGATGAAGCGATCGACGAGGCTGAAAACGACCGCAGGGAGGCGTTCGTCGGGATCGATCGCAAGGAGGAGACGATCGCGGACCTCGATACGGAGATCCGCGAGACGAAACTGGAGAAGGCCTCGGTGAAAGCGGATATTCAGGAAAAGGAGGCCGAGCGCGAGGGGGTAGAAGAGAAAATCGAGGACGTCGACACGGAGTTCGACGAGCTGAAGGCCGACCTCCGGGAACGGAAGGCCGCCCTCGAAGAAGCTCGCGACGAGCGAAACGAACACCAGCGCGAGCAGGACCGCCTGCTCGACGAGGCCCGCCGTCGGTCGAACGCGATCAGCGAGAAGGAGGAAGAACGCGAGTCGACCCTCGAAGAGATACCGGAGATCGAAGCCGAGATCGCGGATCTCGAGGACGAGCGGGGGCGGGCAGCGAAGAACCGCGAGCAGATCGACGCGGTGGTCGAGGACCTCAAGGACGAGAAGCGGGAGCTTCAGGGAACGCTCGATGAACTCGAGGACGATCTGCAGGCGAAACAGGGGGAATACGCCGAGCTCGAGGCCAAAGCGGGCGAGAGCGGCGACAGTTCGTATGGGCGGGCGGTCTCGACGATTCTCAACGCCGGCATGGACGGCGTTCATGGCACCGTCGGCCAATTAGGAGGAGTCGACTCACGGTACGCCACCGCGTGTGAGACGGCGGCGGGCGGGCGACTCGCGAACGTCGTGGTCGACGACGACGGGGTCGGTCAGCGCTGTATCGAACACCTGAAATCGCGCAACGCGGGTCGGGCGACGTTCCTCCCGATGACGGAGATGCGAACCCGCTCGCTCTCGGCACCGCCGCGCGCGGAGGGCGTGGTCGACTTCGCGTACAACCTCGTCGACTTCGACGACGCGTATGCCGGGATCTTCTCGTACGTGCTGGGCGACACGCTCGTCGTCGAGGACATCGACACCGCACGGGACCTGATGGGTCAGTACCGACTCGTGACGCTGGAGGGCGAACTCGTCGAGAAGAGCGGCGCGATGACCGGCGGGAGTCGTTCCGGTTCCCGGTACTCCTTCTCGAAATCGGGCAAAGGGCAGCTCGAACGGGTCGCAGAAGCGATCACGGACTTACAGGACCGCCGGGAATCTGTGCGAGCCGACCTCCGCGACGCGGAGGGGCGCCTCGAAAGCGCCCGCGACCGCAAGACGGAGGCGACCGAGCAGGTCCGCGAGATCGAAAGCGCGATCGAGAAGAAGCGCGGGGCCATCGAGGAGCGAGAGGCGAAGGCCGAGCGGTTGGCCGAGGAGGTCGAGGAACTAGAGGACGCCCGCGGCGACGTCGACGAGCGGATGAGCGAGATCGAAGAGGAGATCACCGAGGCCACCGGGGAAATCGAGGGACTCGAATCCGAGATCGAGGAGCTCGAAGGCGAACTCGCCGACTCGGAGATCCCCGAACTCACCGCCCAGCTCGAGGGGATCGACGAGGAGATCGACGGGCTGGAAGACACGCTCGACGAGCATGACGGACGCCTCAACGAGCTCCAACTCGAGAAACAGTACGCCGAAAACGCCATCGCGGATCTGGACGAACAGGCGTCGAGCGCCGAGGATCGCATCGAAAAGCAGGAGGAGCGCATCGAGGAGTTCGAGGCCGGAATCGAGGAGCAGGAGGCGCTCTTGGAGGAGAAACGCGAGGCCGTCGAGGAGCTCGAATCGGAGCTCGCGGAGAAAAAGGAGGACCGCCGCGAACTTCGGGGCACACTCGGGGAGGCGACCGACGAACGGGACGCGGCAAAAGAGCGCGTCGGGGAAACGGAAAGTCGCCTCGAAGGGCTACAGGCGGGCGCCCGCGGGCTCGAAACCGACATCGCGGACCTTGAGAGCGAGGTCGACGAGTATGACCCCGAGGAGATCCCCGACCACGATACCGTCGAAGACCGGATCGAGGAATTAACCGAGGAGATGGAGGCCTTAGAGCCGGTGAACATGCTCGCGATCGACGAGTACGACCGGGTCGAAGGCGAGCTCTCGACGCTCACGGATCGAAAGCAGGTGCTCGTCGAGGAACGCGAAGGGATCACCGATCGGATCGAGTCCTACGAACGGCAGAAACGCGAGACGTTCATGGACGCCTACCGGGCGATCGACGAGCAGTTCCGGGACATCTTCTCCCGTCTGTCGGCCGGCACCGGCGAACTCCACCTCGAAGACGAGGACGACCCCTTCGAGGGCGGGCTGACGATGAAGGCCCAGCCCGCCGACAAGCCGATTCAACGGCTCGACGCCATGAGCGGCGGCGAGAAGTCCCTGACCGCGCTGGCGTTTATCTTCGCCATTCAACGCTACAACCCCGCACCGTTCTACGCGCTCGACGAGATCGACGCGTTTCTCGACGCCGCGAACGCCGAGCGGGTAGGGGAGTTGGTCGACGAACTGGCGAGCGAGGCCCAGTTCATCGTCGTTTCCCATCGCTCGGCCATGCTCGAACGCTCCGAGCGCGCCATCGGCGTCACCATGCAGGGGGACAACGTCAGCAGCGTCACCGGAATCGATCTCGCGGGGACGAACGAGGAGGCCGTGAGCGCCGATGACTGAGATAGTGCCCCCAACGGAATCCGACGAGGAGAGCGAACCCGTCGAGCTGTTGGTTCAGCTCGCAGAGGAGGGCGAGATCGAGCCGTGGGACATCGACATCGTCGAGGTGACCGACGCCTTCCTCGCGAAACTCGACGCGGCAGACCTCCGAACGTCGGGCCGAGCGCTCTTCTATGCGAGCGTCCTGTTGCGGATGAAGAGCGACGAACTGCTGACTGAGGACGAAGAGGAAGAGGAGTTCGACGACTGGGAGACCGAGATGGGGATGGGGACCGACGAGCCGTTCCCCGAAGACCCGATCGCGGACCTCGAACGCGAGATGGAGCGCCGACTGGACCGCAAGCAGGCACGCGGCTCGCCCGAGACGCTCGACGAGCTGGTTCGGGAGCTTCGGGAGGCCGAACGCGACTCGTGGTGGAAGGAGTCACGGGAGTACGACACCTCGGGCTCGCCCAAGGGTTTCCAGCGGGGCGTCCAGACCCTCGATTACCACTCCGCCGACGAGTTCCGCGCCGAGGAGGAACCGACCGCCGAGGACGTCACCGGTACCGCTCACGGCGAGGACATCGAGGAGACGATCACCGAGGTGTACGACGCACTCGACGAGCAGTACGGCGCCGGGCGCGAGGAGGTCCTCTTCGCCGAGATCAGCAGGGCGGGCGGCACGCGCGTCGAGACGTTCCTCGCGTTGCTCTTTCTGGCCCACCGCGGGCAGATCCGCCTGCAACAGGACGACCTCTTCGGCGACCTCTGGGTACAGAACCCCGCTGCGAACGCCGAAGGAACAGAAGCGATCGCCGACTGATCGTGTGTCGTGATATCAATCACCAATATATTTATCAGCGGCGGCATAGTATGACAGAGTATGTCACCCACGAAAATCCGCGAACGACTGACCGAGACCGAAGGTCGGGTCGATCCCGAAGAGTTCGTTTCGGCGCTCGACTACGTCCGCGGGAAGTGATCGAGCGCCGAGACACGGCGGTTAGCTGCCCGTATAGTCGGATTATTCTCAAAAATATTTATCATCTACGGTGACGATAGATATCTGTAGTAAAACATTATGAGTTTACAGAACAAGAACGACAGGTTGCTCGGTTGGAGTCCGCTGTTCATACGGATCGCGCTCGGGATCGTCTTCCTGGTCGCGGGGATCGGGAAGGTCTTCGCGGTCGGGCCGAAGGCCACAGGGATGGCGGGGTTTGCGGGTTTCCTCGCGAGTCTGAGCGTTCCGATGCCTACGCTGTTCGCGTGGCTCGTCGGCCTCCTCGAGTTGGTCGGGGGCCTGCTGTTGCTCGTTGGCCTGTTCACGCGGTACGCCGCGGTGTTGCTGGCGATCGACATGCTCGTCGCGACCTGGCTCGTCCACCTTCCCAGCGGCTTTGCGGTCGGCAACGGCGGCTACGAGTACACCCTGGTGTTGGCACTCGTCTCGATCGCCCTCGTCTTCAGCGGCCCCGGCCGCCTCGCACTGGAGTACGCGATCTTCGATCACGAACTCCTGCCCGGCAACCGTAGTCGGTCCGAACCCGCCGGCGAGGTCGATGCCTGAACCCGAATCCCGTTTTCTCTCGATCCGTCGCACGAGCTGAGGCTCTCAAAGGTACTCGCCGACGAGCGGTTCGACCCGGTCTCTGGTCTCCTCCGGGATCGCTTCAGTGGGTGTATTGACAGTCCCCTCGAGGGAGGAGTGTGCCTCGCAGGTGTGATCGTCGGGGAGCGTGCGGATCGCCTCCTCGACGACGGCCTTGATCGTCGCCTGGTTCTTTTCGGCGTTTTCGAGGACTTCCTGAAGGGTGACCTCGCTGTCCTCCTTCCAGACGTCGTAATCGGTGACGCCCGCGACGGTGGCGTAGGCGATCTCGGCCTCGCAGGCGAGTTTCGCCTCCGGAATCGCGGTCATACCAACCAAATCCCAGCCCTGCGAGCGGTAGAACTCGCTTTCGGCCTTCGTGGAGTACTGTGGGCCTTCGATGCAGACGTAGGTCCCGCCCTTCGAGACCTCGGCGTCGGTCGCGCTCTCGGCGGCCTCGTCGAGATGATCGACGAGTTCGGGGCTGTAAGGGTGGGTAAAAGGCTGGTGGACGACGATCCCCTCGCCGTAGAAGGTCATCTCGCGGTGGCGCGTGCGGTCGACGATCTGGTCGGGGATCACGAGCGTCCCCGGTTCGAGGTCCTCCTTCAGCGATCCGACCGCGTTCGAGGCGAAAATGTGGGTCACGCCGACGGTCTTGAGCGCGTAGATGTTCGCCCGATAGGGCAGGTTCGTCGGCGAGCGCCCGTGATCCGACCCGTGTCGGGGCAGGAAGGCGACTTCTCTACCCGTATCTCCGAACTCGCCGACGGTGACTGGGGCGCTCGGCTCGCCGTAGGGCGTTTCGATCCGTTTTTCGTGCGTGTTTTCGAGGGGCAGTGCCTCGTAGATGCCGCTGCCGCCGATGAAGCCGATCATACTCCGATTCGTTTGGCAGTGGTCCTAAACGGTTCGATCCCGGTTTAGAGCGATAGCCACAGCCGTGGTGCCGTTCACACCGGGCTGACCGTGTACGAAAGGCGATACGAATCGGTGAGACGGATCTCCAACACCTCGCCGTCTCCATCCTGTCCGCCGAGTGGAGCGAACGTGATCGACTGTTCGAGATCCCCCGCAGCGAGTTCGGCGACGAGGGTATACTGTCCATCGGTGGAAAACAGGTCCGTGTACGTCTTCGTCTCGCCCGCGCCGACGAACAGATCCGCGGTGACACCTTGTTCGACTTCGTACGCCTCCGGTGGCCCGTCCTCGATACTGAACCGAACGACGTGATCGAGGACGTGGTCGTTCCGAACCGTCAGTTGCCCCGCTTCGTTTTCGTCCCCGAGACAGCCCGCGATACTGCCCGTAGCGAGTACTCCGGCCATTCCTAAGAGATCCCTTCGTGAGAAACGACTATTCATATAGGCCACCTGTATAAGAACTAATATTATCTATATAATATTTATATTAAATTATCCTAATATTATTAATTTATGTTGAGAATATAATTCACGCGTGATCGTCGTAATCTACAGGTAGTGCTGAACCGATCCTCCCGCATGAACGAGAAGCGATTCATGCGCCGAGCAATCGAACTCGCCCGCGAGGCGGCCGAACGCGGCGACAACCCCTTCGGCTCGGTGCTCGTCCACGACGGCGAGATCGTGATGGAGGACTCGAATCGAGTGCTCACCGAGGACGACGTGCGTCGCCATCCCGAACTCGAACTCGCACGTCTGGCGGTGCGCGAGTTCGACGCCGAGACGAGAGCCGAAACGACGATGTACACGAGCACCGAGCCGTGTCCGATGTGCGCCGGCGGAATGGCCTATGCGGGATTCGACCGGGTGGTCTACGCGACCTCGGGTGCAGAAATCGCCGAGTTCACCGGCCACGAACCGAGTGTTCGCGCAAGCGAGATCCTCGACGGCGTCACCGAGGTCGAGGGCCCGTTCTGTCGTGAGGAGGCCCTCGCGCTCCACGACTCGTTCTGGTAGCCGGTCGAGGGACGGTCCACAAGACAGATATAGTCCCGACAGTTTCGGTTCGTAGTAGTGTCCACGGCCCACGAGAGTTCGCTCACGGAGGGAGGGTTGGTCCGCCCGATGGTCCGCCTCGCGTGGCCGATGGTCGTCATCCAGCTGCTGCAGGTCGCGTACAACGTCGCCGACACGGCGTTCCTGGGCGCGGTCTCGGCCGACGCCGTCGGCGCGCTGAGCCTCGCCTTTCCGCTCATCTTCTTTTTGATCTCCGTGGGCGGGGGTTTTACCGCCGCCGGCGCGATCCTCGTCGCCCAGTATACGGGTGCAGAAAGCGGCCGGAGCGCCGACGTGATCGCGGGCCAGACTCTCGCGTTCGTCACCCTACTGGCCTGCGTTCTCGCTGTTCTCGGCCACTTCTCGACGGATTGGCTGCTCTCGCTGTTTCCGGCGGGTGCAGGGACCGAAGCGCGGATCGTCCCGCTCGCGGCCGATTATATGAGAATTTACTTCCTGGGTCTGCCCTTCCTGTTCGGGTTTTTCATCTTCGTCTCGATCATGCGCGGCTACGGCAACACCCGCACTCCCATGCGCGTGATGGTCGTCAGCGTCGCGATCAACGTCGCGCTCGACCCCCTGTTGATCTTCGGACTCGGCCCGATCCCCCGACTGGGGATCGAGGGGGCGGCCATCGCCACCATCGCCGCCCGCGCGGTCGCCACGGGGCTCGGCCTGTACATCCTCTTCTATACGAACGCCGGTCCGGACATCCAACCTCCCGATCTCGTCCCCCGGTTCGACCACGTCCGCGACATCGTTACGCTGGGCACCCCGAGCGCGATCGAACAGTCGTCCTCCTCGCTCGCGTTCGTCGTCCTGACGGGGATGGTCGTGGCCTTCCCTCCGGAGATCATCGCCGCCTACGGGCTCGGCAACCGGCTGATCTCGCTGGTGTTCCTGCCCGCGATGGGCCTGTCCCAGGCGCTCGATACGGTCGTCGGTCAGAACCTCGGGGCCGACCGGCCCGACCGGGCCGCCCGCGCCTCGAAACTAGCGATGGGGCTGGTGTTGGTGGTGATGGCCGTCCTCACCCTCGTTGCCTACCTCTTTCCCGAACCGATCGTCGGGATCTTCCTCACCGCCGATACACCGGGGGCGACCGAGACCATCGCCTACGGCGTCGAGTACCTGCAGATCGCGGCGTTCATGTTCGTCTTCCTCGGTGTTCTGCAGGTCCTCTTGGGTACCTTTCGGGGCGCGGGTAACACGAAGACCGCGATGGTCTTCTCGTTGATCACGCTCTGGGCCGTCCGCGTGCCCCTGACGTACTATCTGGTGTTCGTCGCCGGCTGGGCCGAGACGGGGATCTGGGTCGCGGTCGTGATGGGCGACGTGGTCGGCTGTGTCGCGGCGCTCGCGTGGTGGGCGCGGGGAACGTGGAAAGAACGCTACGTCGAGGTCGAACGCGACCCTTCCGTGGCCACGACAAGCGAGGACTGATCTCAGTCCTCGAGGAGCCGCCACTCGTTCGCGCCGCTGCGCTCGATGGCCTCCCGGCGTTCCATCTCGACGAGCACTTCGTTGAGCCGGTTGGGTTGGGCGATCTCCATCTCGATGCGCTCGACGTCGTGGAACTCCGAGAGGTAGTGACGGACGTCTTCGGGGTTGAACGCCTCCTCGTCGGCCTTCTCCATGACCCCCGAGATCAGGTCGATCATGTCCTCGATGAAGTTCCACGGATAGACGACCCACGACCACTCCTCGAGACGCTCGCCGACGAAATCCGGCTCGAACTCGCTGGTCTGGAGCAGTTGAAGCGTCGCGGTGTGGACCTCGTTCGCCTCCCGATCGGTGACGTACTCCTGTGCGCGCTCGATCGAACCCCCTGTATCGGCGATGTCGTCGATGATCAGGACGTCCTTGTCCTTGACGCTCCCCTCGGGCATCGGATACCGGATCTGGGGCTCGCCGCTCTTTTGAGCCGTACCCACGTAATGTTCCATCTTCAGGCTCGTCAGGTCATCCAGCCCCAAGAAATCACAGATGCAGCGTCCCGCGAACCAGCCGCCGCGCGCGAGCGCGACGATCACGTCGGGTTCGAATTCGGAACGTTTGACCTCAGTGCTGACGGTGCGACAGAGTCCGTAGATGTACTCCCAGTTGGTGATGGTGCAGTTGAACTCCTCGGGGAGATCGGACATGCTATGGTGCTATTCAGAGTGGCTCCCGGTTTAAGTCGTCTGACTTCCCGCGAGACCGCGGTGCTGTGCGGGTCGGCCGGTAGGATTTTACTCGGATCGAACAAACGGCCGGTATGGCGCTGTACGCGATCAACGACCTGGACGACGCGTGGGCGGCGACCCGCGAGTTCCTGACGCCGCTGTCGGTCAGGCGGCTGGTCGTCCTCGCCGTCGTCGTCTTTTTCGTCGGTGGAACCGGGATGAACCCGCTGAGCAGCGGCGGGAGCGGAACCGGCACGGTCCCGGAAGCGGGACCCGGACCGGAGCCGAATTTCGATGCGGTCTGGGGGTTCATCGTGGAGAACGCGCTCGCGATCGGGCTGGTCGGCGGCGCATTGCTCCTGTTGGTCCTCGGGTTCACATTCGTCAGTGCGCTCATGGAGTTCGTCTTCGTCCAGTCGCTGCGTACCGACGAGGTCCGCTTCTGGGAGTACTCGCGGCGCTACCTCGGCGAGGGACTGCGGCTGTTCGGCTTTCGCATCGGGCTGGCACTTATCACCCTCCTTCCCGTCCTCGCCTTCCTCGGGGTCGGACTGACGGTGATCGGGGAGGGACCGCTCACCGAGGTCGGCGGCGTTGCGCTCGTCGTCCTCGGACTGCTCGCGCTCTGTGTGTTCGTCCTCGTCTCCGTCGTCGACTCGTTTACCGCCGCGTTCGTCGTCCCGGTCATGCTCGTTCGCAGGTCGGGCGTGCTCGATTCGTGGCGGGCGTTCTGGCCCACCCTCTCCGGTCAGTGGAAGCAGTACCTCGCGTATGCGGTCGCGGCGATCGTGCTCAACGTCGCCCTCGGGATCGTTTTCGGTTTGCTCGTCGCGATCGCGGCGCTCGTCCTGCTCGTTCCGCTCGGCGTCGTCGGTGCGGGGGTCGCGCTGCTCGCCGAACAGGTCCTCCTCCCCGTCGCGCTCGTTCTCGGCGCGGTGTTCGTCCTCGGGATCGTCCTCGCTGCGCTGTTCGTGCAGGTACCGATCCAGACGTATCTCCGATACTACGCGCTGTTGATCCTCGGGGACACGAACGAGCGACTGGACCCCGTTCCCCGGATCAGGGCGGCCGTCCGGGGGGACACAGACGGCCACGACCCCGAAGCCCTATAGCGTCGCCGGCCCGACGCCGGCCATGGAACGACGAGTTTTCCTGATCGACGCTTTCACCGACGAGGCGCTGTCGGGCAACGCCGCCGGGGTGATGCCCGACGCTGCGGGCCTGAGCGACGACCAGCGCCAGGCGATCGCGCACGAACTCGCGGTCAGCGAGACCGCCTTTCTGACCGACTCCGAGCGCGCCGACCGACGGATCCGGTATTTCACGCCGACCACGGAGGTCGACCTCTGTGGCCACGCGACGGTCGCCAGTCACGCCCACCTGTTCGAGGAGGGGGAGATCGAGGCGGGCACCCACACCCTCGAAACCAACGTCGGCGTCCTCGATATCGAGGTCCGCTCGGACGGGACGGTCTGGATGGGTCAGGACGAGCCGCGGGTCGAACGGGTCGACCCCGACTACGGGACGGTCGCCGAGGCGCTCGGAATCGACCGCGCAGATCTAACCGATGTTGGTGCTGACCTCCCGGTCGCGGTATCCTCGACCGGGTTTCCGGTTCTGGTCGTCCCGGTGAACTTCCTCGAACACCTCGGAAACGCAGACCCCGACGACCGAGAGATTGCCGAGCTCTGCGAGGACGTCGGCGCGATGGGCCTGTACGCGTTTACCTTCGACACCCTCGTCCCCGAGTCGACGCTCCACGGGCGGATGTTCGCGCCCCGCGCCGGGATCCCGGAGGACCCCGTGACCGGCACGGCAAGCGGGGCGGCGGGTGCGTACCTCCGCGAGTTCGAGGCGTTTGGGGACTCGGGAGTCCCCGAGGAGATGGTCTTCGAGCAGGGCCATTTCGTGAATCGGCCGGGCGAGGTCCGGGTCCGAGTCGGCGAGGCGATCCGCGTCGGTGGGCGGGCAGTCGAAGCGCTCTCGGGGACGCTTCGAGTACCGGAGGTCGGCGACGACGGGATCATCGAGCCCTGAGGCGAGCGTTCACTCGGGTTCGGGTAATTTTATCCACGAACATTCGTGTGGGTCGCAACCTTCTTTACTCGCCTCGGTGTCGATCCGAACGTCAATGGCAGTACGCTGGCTCGCGGAGATCGGCGCGGACGACATCGAGACCGTCGGCGGGAAAGGCGCCTCGCTCGGCGAGTTGACGGGTGCGGGCCTGCCCGTCCCGCCCGCGTTCGTCGTCACTGCGGGGACCTACCGCGAGTTCATCGAGAACGCCGGGATCGCCGAGGAGATCCACGAAGCCGTCGCCGTCGACGTCGAGGACTCGAAGGCGCTCGCGCGCGCACAGGAGCGTGCGAACGAACTCATCCTCGAGACCCCGTTTCCCGACGAGTTGCGAGAGGAGATCCTCGCGGCCTACGCCGAGTTCGAGGACGACCCCTTCGTCGCCGTCCGGTCCTCGGCGACCGCCGAGGACCTCCCCGACGCCTCGTTTGCCGGCCAACAGGAGACGTTCCTGAACGTCACCGGCGAGGACCTCTTAGAGCGTGTCAAGAAGTGTTGGGCCTCGCTGTTCACTCAGCGGGCGATCTACTACCGCAAACAGCAGGGCTTCGACAGCGAGGAGGTCAACATCGCGGTCGTCGTCCAGCGGATGGTCGACGCCGAGAAGTCGGGCGTGATGTTCACGAGCCACCCCTCGACGGGCGATCCCCGGATCATCCTCGAGGCCGCATGGGGGCTGGGCGAGGCGGTCGTTTCGGGCTCGGTCTCGCCGGACAACTACGTCGTCGACCGCGAGAGCGGCGAGATAGAAGAAGAGACGATCGCGACGAAGAAACTGCAGTGTGTCCGCGACGAGGAGAGCGGCGAAACCGTCGAGATCGAGGTCCCCGAGGGGAAACGCGAACGGCGCGTGCTCGAAGACGAGGAGATCGCCGAGCTGATCGAACTCGGCACACGCGTCGAGAACCACTACGGTACGCCACAGGACGTCGAGTGGGCGATCGTCGACGGGGAGGTGTTCATGCTCCAGTCGAGGCCGATCACGACGATCAACGACGACGCCGGTGAGGAGCCAGAATCGAGCCTGATGAAGGGGATCGCCGACGGAAACGGGGGGTCGATGGAGTACGAGGAACGAGAGGAGCGCGACGAAAACGACGGCGAGGAACTCGTCCACGGGCTGGGATCGAGCCCCGGACGAGCCAGCGGCGCCGCACGGATCGTCACCAAGCTTGACCAGCTCGACAAGGTCGAAGAGGGCGATATCATCGTCACCCAGATGACGACCCCCGACATGGTGCCGGCGATGAAGCGCGCCTCGGGGATCGTCACCGACGAGGGCGGGATGACCTCCCACGCCGCGATCGTTTCCAGAGAGCTCGGCGTCCCCGCGGTCGTGGGAACGAGCAACGGCACGAAGGTCATCGAGGACGGCCAGCAGATCACCATCGACGGCGAACGGGGGAGCGTCGAGGCCGGTCGGACGAGCGACGAGCCCGAACACGAGCCCGTCGAATCCGTCAGGCCCGAAACGCCGGTCAAGCCGATGACCGCCACCGAGGTGAAGGTCAACGTCTCGATCCCCGAGGCCGCAGAACGCGCCGCGGCGACCGGCGCGGACGGCGTGGGCCTCCTGCGGATCGAGCACATGATCCTCTCGCTGGGGAAGACCCCCCAGAAGTTCGTGGCCGAAAACGGCGAGAAGGCCTACGTCGACGAGATCGTAAGCGGCATTCGAACGGTGGCCGACGAGTTCTATCCCCGGCCTGTCAGGGTCCGGACGCTGGACGCCCCGACCGACGAGTTCCGCCAGCTCGAAGGGGGGGAAGACGAGCCCCACGAACACAACCCGATGCTGGGCTATCGGGGCATTCGCCGCAGTCTGGATCGCCCGGACGTCTTCGCGTACGAGCTTCGGGCCTTCTCGCGGCTCTACGAGATGGGCTACGACAACGTCGAGATCATGTTTCCGTTGGTGAACGACGCGAGCGACGTCCACGCCGCCCGCCGGCTGATGGAGGAGGCGGGCATCGACACCGACCGGCGCTCGTGGGGCGTGATGGTCGAGACGCCCGCGAGCGCGCTCTCGATCGAGGGCATGGCCGAGGCCGGCATCGACTTCGCCTCCTTCGGCACCAACGACCTCACCCAGTACACGCTCGCCGTTGATCGCAACAACGAGAGCGTCGCCGACCGGTTCGACGAGCTCCATCCGGCAGTGTTAGAGCTGATCGAGAGCACCATCGAGACCTGCCGGGACCACGACGTGAAAACGAGCATCTGCGGGCAAGCCGGCTCGAAACCGCGGATGGTCCAGCACCTCGTCAACACGGGCGTGAGTTCGATCAGCGCGAACATCGACGCCGTGCGGGACGTCCAACACGAGGCAAAACGCGTCGAGCAGAAGCTTCTGTTGGACTCGATCCGCTGAAACGCGAGAACGGAACGGATAAGCGCCTCGCTCGGTCAGGAACGGTATCCAGCGGGCAGACCGCGCGCCGGGACCGCAGTCGTTCGACCGGGTGCTCTCCTCGATGTATACGGAGCCCCACCCCGCGGCCTGCCGTGCCACAGAGCGGTTCCTCGCGACCAATCCCGGCGACCCCGCGAGCTACCCTGCCGTCGCGGATCTCGAAGCCGAAGCGATCGACTATCTCGGCGAAGTCGCCGGGCTCGACGATCCCGAAGGGTATATCGCGAGCGGCGGCACCGAGGCGAACATCCAGGCGGTGCGTGCAGCGCGGAACCTCGCCCGTGATGGGACCGGGACGGCGAGGTAAACGTCGTCGCGTCCGAGAGCGCCCACTTCAGTTTAGCTGGCGGATCTCGCGGACCGGCCGGGGAGAGCTGCGTGTGGTCTGTATGCCCCACGTCACCCGGACGGTCCTCGAACGCTTCCTCGTACGTAGAGGGGTACCGGTAAACCGCTGGCGTCCGAAGGACCGGCCATGTACGACATCATCGTCGGCGTGGACACGGACGTCGAGCGCGCGCGCACGCAGGCCGAAGCGATCGCAGCGCTGCCGGGGAGCGAAGAGATCAACGCGATCCTCGTTCACGTCTTCGGGGACGAGGGCGGCGACATGGAGTCGGTCGATGCAGTGGAGGAGGCCCGGTCGCTCCTCGAGGAGGCGAACGTCGAGGTCACGACCGAAGGGGTCGGCGGCGACACCGCCATGGCGCTTCTGGACACCGCGGCGCGCTACGAGGCCGACTGTCTCTGTGTCGCGGGTCGGAAACGAAGTCCGACGGGGAAGGCGCTGTTCGGAAGCGTCACACAGGACGTGATCATGGGGACCGACCGCCCCACGCTGGTCTGTAGCACCGAGGAGTGAGCGATCGGTATCACCCTCGATCCAGTCGAGAAGGTGTGAACGTTCACTGACGATCGCCGTCGGTGTACATGCGAACCACCGATAGCGCCCGGTGGACGACTCGATTTCGTCCGTTATACGGCTTCTCGCGGGGTCGAAACCCGGCGATCTGTGGAGCGGGCGAACCCATCAACGGCCGAAACCGGCGGGTTTAGGACCCGCGATGAGTCAGAGAGAACCATGAGCCACGACGAGTATCCGACGGACCATCCCGCGGTGGTCACCTGCGGGCTGCCCTATGCCAACGGCGACCTGCACATCGGCCACCTGCGCACGTACGTGAGCGGCGACACCCTCGCGCGCTCGCTGCGGCGACTGGGCCAGCGGACCGCGTTCGTCAGCGGGTCGGACATGCACGGGACCCCGGTGGCGGTCAACGCCGAAAAGGAGGGCGTCACCCCCGAGGAGTTCGCCCTCGAGTACCACGAGAAGTACGAGGCCACCTTCCCGGAGTTCGGCGTCGAGTTCGACAACTACGGCCATACCCACGACGGGACCAACACCGAACTCACCCGGGAGTTCGTCCGCGAGTGGATCGAGAACGACCACGTCTACGAAAAGGAGATCCAGGTGGCGTGGGATCCCGAGGTCGACCAGCCCTTACCTGATAGATACGTCGAGGGGACCTGTCCCTACTGCGGGGCCAAAGCACGGGGCGACGAGTGTGACGAGGGCTGTCAGCGCCACCTCGAACCCGGTGAGATCGAGAACCCCACGAGCACGCTTACCGGGAATCGCGCGGAGTACCGCGCCCGCGAACACGAGTTCCTGCGCCTCTCCGATTTCCAGGAGTACCTGAAGGGCTTTCTCGGTCGCTTGGAGGGCACGAGCAACGCGCGCAATCAGCCGAAAGAGTGGATCGAGGGCGAGCTACAGGACCTCTGTATCACCCGCGACATGGACTGGGGGATCGACTACCCCGGGGAAGGAAAGGAGGACCTCGTGCTCTACGTCTGGGTCGACGCGCCCATCGAGTACGTCGCGAGCACGAAACAGTACACGGAACGGGTCGGCGAGGGGACCTTCGACTGGGCCGAACCGTGGAAAGAGGGCGAGGGCGAGTTGATCCACGTCATCGGCCGGGACATCATCCAGCATCACACCGTCTTCTGGCCCGCGATGCTCCGAGGGGCCGGGTATAACGAGCCCCGGGCGGTGATGGCGAGCGGGTTCGTCAACCTCGACGGGAAGGCGTTCTCGACCTCGCGCAACCGCGCGATCTGGGCCGACGACTACGTAGAGGAGGGGTTCGATCCCGATCTCCTGAGATACTACCTCGTGACCACGGGCGGGTTCCAACAGGACATCGACTTCTCGTGGGAGCGTTTCCAGGAGCGGGTCAACGGCGAGTTGGTGGGTAACTTCGGGAACTTCGTCTACCGTTCGTTACTCTTTGCCCACCGGAACTTCGACGGGACGCCCGATACGGACCCGAGCGAGGAGGTCATAGCGGAGATCGACGAGGCGATCGAGGAGTTCCGCGAGGGGCTCAACGACTACTCGCTTCGCGAGGCGGTCCAGACGGGGATCCGTCTCTCCCGGTTCGGAAACGAGTACATCCAGCGCAACGAGCCCTGGAAGCTCGTCGACGAGGACGAAGAAGAGGCCGCACAGGTCATCCGCGACTGCGTCCAACTGGCGAAGGCCACAGCGGTTCTACTGGAGCCGATCCTGCCGCACGCCGCAGAGCGCCTCTGGACGCAGTTGGAGGAGGAGGGGTCGGTTCACGACCTGCGACTGGCGGCGTGTCTCGAAGCCACTCCAGAGGAGTTCGGCGAGCCCGAAGCACTCTTCGAGAAGGTCGAGGACGACCGAGTCGAGGCGCTCAACGGGAAACTGGCGGAGCGTGTCGCCGACGCGAGTGCGGCCGCCGAAGACGAGCAAAGCGAGGACGGCGGGGACGACTCCGACGCCGTGGAACTCGAACCGGTTAGTGAAGAGCGGATCGGCTTCGAGGAGTTCCAGGACCTCGATATCCGTGTCGGCGAGGTCGAACTCGCCGAGGGGATCGAGGGCGCGGACGACCTCGCGCGCTTGGAGGTCGATATCGGTGTCGAGACCCGCCAGATCGTCGCCGGGATCAAGCGGCTTCACGACCTCGAGAGCCTGCCGGGCACGCGCGTCGTGATCCTCGCCAATCTGGAGCCCGCCGAACTGTTCGGCGTCGAGTCCAATGGAATGGTGCTCGCGGCGGGCGAGGACGCCGATTTGCTGACGACGCTCGGCGACAGCGGGCCGGGGACGAAGGTCAGATAGGTTGTTTCGGCCCCGAAGTAACCGTTGGGCTTTTTGCCGGGTTGCCGTCTACCCTCTGTATGAGAAACGCGAAGATCGTCTGTACGCTGGGGCCGGCCTCCGCCGACCGGCGCACGATCCGCGAGTTGGCCGACGCGGGGATGTCGGTCGCCCGCCTGAACGCGAGTCACGGTTCGCCCGAGGACCGCGCGGAACTGATCGACATCGTCAAGGAGATCGACGGAAACTCCGAAGAGCCGTTGGCGGTCATGCTCGACACGCAGGGCCCGGAGATCCGCACCGCATCCTTGGAGGAGCCGATCGAACTCGAGACCGACTCCCGAGTACGGTTCGTCGAGGGCGACGACGCAACGCCCGAGCAGGTCGGCCTCTCGATTCCCATCACCGGGGTCGAACCCGGCGACCGGGTGTTGCTCGACGACGGCCGAATCGAGACGACCGTCGAGGAACTCGAGGGTGACGCCGTGATCGCCCGCGTCGAGAGCGGCGGCCCCCTCGCCGGTCGAAAAGGGGTCAACGTTCCGGGCGTCGAACTCGATCTAGAGGTCGTCACCGAGAAGGACCGCCGGGACCTGCAACTGGCCGCCGAGAAGGAGGTGGATTTCGTCGCCGCCTCGTTCGTCCGCGACGCGGCGGACGTCTACGAGGTCGGGGCGACCCTCGAGGAGTTCGGCGAGTCGATCCCGATCGTCTCGAAGATCGAGCGCGCGGGTGCCGTCGAGAACCTCGACGGGATCATCGACGCCTCCTACGGGATCATGGTCGCCCGCGGGGACCTCGGGGTCGAGTGCCCGATGGAGGACGTTCCGATGATCCAGAAGCGCATCATCCACAAGTGCCGCGACGCGGGCGTTCCCGTCATCACCGCCACCGAGATGCTCGACTCGATGATCCATTCGCGCCGTCCCACCCGTGCGGAGGCCTCGGACGTGGCCAACGCGGTGCTCGACGGCACCGACGCGGTGATGCTCTCGGGCGAGACGGCCATCGGCGACCATCCCGTCAGGGTGGTCGAGACGATGGGCAGCATCGTCCGCGAAGTCGAACGAAGCGGCGAGTATGACGAACTGCGCGAACAGCGCGTTCCGGCCCCCAGCGACTCGCGGACGGAGGGGCTGGCCCGTGCGGCGCGCTACCTCGCCCGTGACCTCGATGCGAGCGCCGTCGTCGCGGCAAGCGAGTCGGGCTACACCGCCCGGAAGATGGCCAAATACCGCCCCGGCGTCCCGATCGTCGCATCGACGCCGACCGAACGCGTGCGCCGTCAGCTCGCGCTGTCGTGGGGCGTCACCGCCCAGTACGCGCCCTTCACCGACGAGGGCCCCAACGCTGTCATCGACAACGCCGTGAACGCGGCGCTCGATTCGGGCGTGGCCGAAAGCGGCGAGACGGTGATCGTGCTCTCGGGGATGATGAGCGAGATCGAGGGCGCGGGCACGACGAACATGCTGAAGGTCCACGTCGCCGCGGAGACCCTCGAAACGGGGACCGGCGTCGTCTCTGGGCGGACGAGCGGGCCCGTCGTCCACGCGTCGGACGGCGATCTCTCGGGGGTCGAACCCGGATCGATCGTCGCCCTCTCCGTGGAGTTCGACGGGGAGTTCTCCGGTGACCTCTCGGGAGTCGGCGCGATCGTCGATACGCGCTCGGGGATGACGGGCTACCCCGCGATGGTCGCCCGCGAACTCGGGATCCCGATGGTCAGCGGCGCGGACCTGAGCGACGTACCCGGAGGGACGACGGTGACCGTCGACGCCGAGCGCGGCGTGATCTACGAGGGGGAACTCGCGAGCCCGAACGAGCGCCGGGAGACCGAGGTCCCACGTCGACGGGGGTCGAACTGACCGTGGCGAACGACGACGGGGAGTGGCAGTACTCGATAGAGGAGGTCGGCGAGGACGCCGAGCAGGAGGACGAACACCGCCGGATCGAACCCGAGTCGATGAACGCCGAGAACGTCGCGTTCGTCGTCCTCGGGGTGCTCATCGCGGTCGGAACGATCGCCTACGGGTTCGGAATTATCTGATCCGGAAACATTAATCGGTCTGCGTCCTAACACACGGTATGGTAGAGATTCTCGGGGAGTCCTTGCCGCTCGTTCTGCTGGTTGCCGGGGTGATCCTTACGATCGCCGAGGCGATCGCGCCGGGTGCCCACCTGATCGTCCTCGGGGTCGCGCTGTTGGTCGCCGGCTTAGTCGGACTGGCGCTCGGACCCTTCATCGGGGGCGGGGCACTGGCCGTCGCCCTCGCGGCGACGGTCCTTCTCGTGGGGGGCCTTTCGCTGTTCGCCTACCGCGAACTCGACATCTACGGCGGGAAGGGCGCGGGTAAGACGAGCGACTCGGCGTCGCTGAAGGGCCGAACCGGGAGAGTCACCCAGCGCGTCTCCCGGACGGGTGGCCAGGTCAAACTCACCGGCGGCGGCTTCAATCCCTACTATACCGCCCGGTCGATGGAAGGGGAGATCGAAGAGGGTGAGGAGGTGTTCGTAATCGATCCCGGCGGCGGCAACGTCCTCACCGTCGAATCGATGGGCGTGGTCGAAGACGAGATCGACCGCGAACTCAACCTCGGGAGAGTGACCGACGCGCCCGGGACGAGGGAGGGCGAGCCCGAGTACGATCTCGAGAAATAGTGGAAAAGAACTGGTATCTAGGGGAATCCTTTTGGTAGATACATCCTAACAGATCTATATGTTCCCCGTCGTACCGTTACAGGCAACGCTCACGCTCACGTTCGTCGCGTTACTGCTTCTCTTTCTCGCCATCGTCACCGTCTGGCAGATGGTCGAGATCGTCGACGCGACCGAGAAACGCGCGCTGACCGTCTTCGGCGAGTACAGGAAACTCCTCGAACCGGGGATCCACTTCATCCCCCCGTTCGTCTCCGCGACCCACCACTTCGATATGCGGACCCAGACGCTCGACGTGCCCCGTCAGGAAGCGATCACGCGGGACAACTCGCCCGTGACCGCCGACGCCGTCGTCTACATCAAGGTGATGGACGCGAAGAAGGCGTTCCTCGAGGTCGACGACTACAAGCGGGCGGTCTCGAAT
This sequence comes from Halalkalicoccus paucihalophilus, assembly GCF_001593955.1. GTDB lineage: Archaea > Halobacteriota > Halobacteria > Halobacteriales > Halalkalicoccaceae > Halalkalicoccus > Halalkalicoccus paucihalophilus. Next base: position 183,688 of record NZ_LTAZ01000001.1, read on the forward strand.
CTCGCCCAGACGACGCTTCGAGCGGTGCTCGGCGACATGGAACTCGACGACACGCTCAGCAAGCGCGAGGAGATCAACGCCAAAATTCGAAAGGAACTCGACGAACCCACCGACGAGTGGGGGATCCGGGTGGAGTCGGTCGAAGTCCGGGAGGTAAACCCGAGCCAGGACGTCCAGCGCGCGATGGAACAACAGACGAGCGCCGAGCGCAAACGCCGCGCGATGATCCTCGAAGCGCAGGGTGAACGCCGCAGCGCCGTCGAGAAGGCCGAAGGTGACAAGCAGTCGAATATCATTCGCGCACAGGGTGAAAAACAGAGCCAGATCCTCGAAGCACAGGGTGATGCGGTCTCGACCGTACTGAGAGCGAAATCCGCCGAGTCGATGGGCGAGCGGGCGGTCATCGAGCGCGGCATGGAGACTCTGGAGTCGATCGGCCACGGCGAATCGACGACGTTCGTCCTACCTCAGGAGCTGACCTCGCTGATGGGCCGGTACGGCAAACACCTCACCGGCAGCGACGTGAAACTCGACGAGGGCCAACTCGACAGCCTCGAGTTCGACGACGAGACCCGACAGTTGCTCGGGCTGGACAACATCGACGAGATCCTCGGACAGATCGACGAGGAAGCCGACCTCGACGTCGAGGAGATGGAACAGGAGGCCCAAGCGATCAAGGAGGGCGAGGACATGGACACGATTCAGGACCCCGACGAAGTGATCGGCGGGATGAGCGACGAGTTCGAGGGCGACGAGGAAGAGTGGGAAGAACGCGAGGATATAGAGACGGAGACCGAGACGAACTGATCCGGTGAACTGACGGCGGCCGAAGCTGTTTTATCTCGGCTCCACTATATGACGGTAGTATGGCCGAGCCGGGGCGAGAGCCCGTCGATCGGGACAAACGGACGACGTTGCGGCGATTCGCCGCGCTGGGAGCGGCGAGCCCGCTCGCGGCGTTCGTCGGTTCGAGTTCCGAGAGCGACGCCCGCTCTGCGATCGCAGGCTACGTCTCCTCGACGCCCGGCGCACACTTCTCGAAGATCCGCGACGACCTCTCGCTCGGAACGGGCGAAACCCAACACCACCTCCGTCGACTGGTCGACGCGGGGGCGATCGAGAGCCACATGGACGGGGAGTACCGCCGATATTTTCCCGAGGGACGGTTCTCGGCGTTCGAGCGCCGAGCGCTCGGCTACCTCCGGCGTGAGACCCCGCGGGGCATGCTGATCGCGCTGCTTTCCGAGCCGACGACGACGGGGAGTGCGATCGCCGAGCGACTCGACGTCTCGACGGCGACCGTGAGCAACACGGCTGCGGATCTCGAGGAGGCGGGACTGCTCGCTCGAAACGAGGGCTACGCGATCGAGCGCCCCGAGACGCTCATCTCGCTTCTGGTTCGGTACGCGGATTCGTTCGACGAGCGAACGGTGCGTTTCGCGAGCCGGGCCGACGAACTGATCCGGTACGACCCATAGAAGGACGTGCCATCGCCACCGGCGAAACGGGAAGACTCGCCCGCGAACGAGTTACTGGCTGATCATCCAGGTCGTACTCGAGGAGTAGCCCCATTTCTCGACGTTGAGACCGAACTCGCCGGACTGGAGCGTGCTCATGTTCGTGCCGACCTCTTTGGCCGTGAGTCCGAGGTCCTCCGCGATGAGTCGGGATTTGAAGTAGGTCTGGGTGTCCGCGTGGTCGCGGAGGTACTGGAGGATCCGCTCCTGTTTCTCGTTCAAGCTACTCACGGTCGCGGTCGTGCTCATGGAAACGGATACGCACCTCTCACCTTTAGCGGGTTTGGTACGGCTGGTTAACCCGACGCAGGCGTGCGGTTCCGTCTCGATAGTAGGGAGCCCGGGTCCCCGAGGATGGGTCGGTTGGTATGGTTCCTTAATCGTCGAGGAGGTGACTGGCCGCACAGGCGACCGCGTCCGCAAGCGCCCCCTCACGGGTGATCCGACCCCCGGTGAACACGCCGATAGCGCCCTGCCCGCGAGCGATACTGTCGGATCCAATCCGACTGTTAACCGAGTTCGACTCGGTGATACTATCAGACTGTGTCTGATTGTCAGCTGAACTCCGTTCAGCGATACTATCGGACCCCATTCGACCGCCAACCGAGGCGCTATCGTTGGTTTCGAGTCGCTCGTCGAGGAGCGGCCCGAGCTCGGCACCCGATACCACTTCGCGGGCGATCGAATCGGGCAGGCGAACGGACGGGCCGGCACCGATCTCGATGCGTTTGCCGTCGGTGACTGCCGCCCACATGATCAAAAAGAGGCCGTCGACCCGGTTGAACTCGTCGTCCTCAACGCCGTTCGTGGGTCGTTCGGCGGACGAGGTGAACTCCGCGACCCCTCCTTCAAGGCCGACGCCGAACGCCACATCGGTGCCGAACGATTCACGTGCGCGGGTTCTCGCGCCGGCGATCGTTTCCGTGTGACCGACCGGTTGTTCGCTGACGCCCGACTCCACCGCCCGTGTCTCGACTGTCGCGGATTCGAAGACCTGTTCGACCGCACGCCGTTTGACCGGGTTTTCGCTGCCGACGGCAACGTCCATGCCACCCACTCGGTGCGAGCGGGGTTCCCTCTTCCGTTCCCGCACCCGGATACGACTCATAAAATCGTTCGTTACAAACCGCCAACGGACCGTACAGCCGGGTGTCGTGGCTCTCGAGATATCGATATCAAAACACCTAAGTAAGTTTCGGACTTACCACATCTCAACGAGAACGACCGGGATTTTTCAGGTATCCCTGCCCGGCCAGCCCCCGCCCTCTCACAACACATGAGCGAGAACATCCGCGAACGAACGCGCGAAACCGAAGAGGAACAGGAGCGAGAACGCGAGGACTACAGCTGTCCGGAGTGTGGCGGCCACCTCATCAGCGACGACGAACACGGCGAGACGGTCTGTGCGGACTGCGGGCTCGTCGTCGCCGAGGACTCGGTCGACCGTGGCCCCGAGTGGCGCGCGTTCGACTCGCGCGAGAAGGACCAGAAATCGCGAGTGGGCGCCCCGACGACGAACACGATGCACGACAAGGGGCTCTCGACCAACATCGACTGGCGCAACAAGGACGCCTACGGCAACTCGCTGGGCAGCCGCCAGCGCCAGAAGATGCAGCGCCTCCGCAAGTGGAACGAGCGTTTCCGCACGCGCGATTCGAAGGAGCGCAACCTCAAACAGGCACTCGGCGAGATCGACCGCATGGCCAGCGCGCTCGGCCTGCCCGATAACGTCCGTGAGACCGCCTCGGTGATCTACCGCCGGGCACTCAACGAGGACCTGCTACCCGGACGAAGCATCGAGGGTGTCGCCACCGCGAGCGTCTACGCCGCCGCACGACAGGCCGGCGTTCCCCGGAGCCTCGACGAGATCAGCGAGGTCTCCCGCGTCGAGAAGAGCGAGGTCGCACGCACGTATCGCTACGTGGTTCGGGAACTCGGACTGGAGGTCAAGCCCGCCGACCCCGAGAGCTACGTCCCCCGCTTCGCCTCGGGGCTTGAACTCTCGGACGAGGCCGAACACCGCGCGCGCCAGTTGCTTCGCAACGCGAAGGAAAAGGGCGTCCACTCGGGTAAATCGCCCGTTGGACTCGCCGCTGCAGCGGTCTACGCCGCCGCCCTGCTGACCAACGAGAAGACCACGCAGGCGGCCGTCAGCGAGGTGGCGGACATTTCGGAGGTCACCATCCGCAACCGGTATCACGAGCTGTTGGAGGCCGAGGAGAGCGTCGGCGTCGCATAGAGCGGTTTTCGGTTTCGCGACGGCGGTCCTGTCGGACGGCTTATCACCGACAGTATAACGGCCGACCGGTTTCTCTACCGCGTATGAGCCTCGATTTCGATTCGTTCGTGCTGGCCGCCTCGACGGCGGAGCTCGGGGAGGAGCCACGTGCCCGCGAACACGCCGACTGTATCGAGTTCCGCATGGATTTCGCGGGCGATCCGCTCACCGCACTCGCCTCCTACACCGGCGAGCTACCGCTGATCGTGACCAACCGCGCCGACTGGGAGGGGGGAGAGGCCACGGACGAGAACCGACTCGACGATCTGGCTCGGGCGGCGGAGTTCAACAGCGTGGGCGCGGTCGATATCGAACTCGCCGCACTCGAATCCGACGCGGGCGAGGAGGCCGCGGCCCACGCCCGCGACCACGGAACGAGCGTGATCGCTTCGGCCCACGACTTCGAGGGGGCGCCGGATCCCGACGAGATGCGGGAAACGCTCGAACGGGCGACCGAACACGGCAATATCGGTAAGCTCGCGATCACCGCCGGGACGCCGAGCGACGTCCTCGCGCTGCTCTCGACCACCGATGAACTGGCGAGCGACGGGAACCGAGTGGCGACGATGGCGATGGGGGAGGTGGGGCGCCACTCGCGGGCGGTCGCACCGATCTACGGCTCGCGAATCGGCTACGCGCCGGTCGATCCCGCGAACGCGACCGCACCGGGCCAGTACGATCTCGCGACGCTTCGGGAGCTGGTCGAGCAGTTGCGGTAGCTCTTTGTCCGTCGTGGATGAACGGGATCCCATGCCGAGTGCTTCGCTCGAATCGCTGCTCGAACGGAACCGAACGCACGCCGACTCGCTTCCGGAGGGCCACTTCGACGACGTTCAGGACGGCCAGCGGCCCGCGGTCGTCTCGATATGCTGTTCGGACTCCAGAGTGTCTCAGGAGGGAATGTGGCACACGGAGGAACCGGGCTGGCATTTCACTCCGAGCAACATCGGCAACCGGGTGTGGGAGCGAGATGGGGAGAACCTCGTGGTCGATGGCTCGGTGCTGTATCCGATCGCCCACACCGAGACGGGAACGACGGCGGTCGTCGGTCACACCGGCTGTGGGGCCGTAACGGCGGCCTACGAGGCCGTTCGTGGGGAAGCGGGCGACGAGCCCGCGGGAATCGAAAAACAGGTCGGACTGCTCGTCCCGGTCGTCGAGGAGGCGTTCGAGGAGGGAGTCGTCGACTCGAATACGGACGAGGCGGTGGCGATCAACCGACTCGTCGAGTACAACGTCCGCCGTCAGGTCGAGTTCCTCGCTGACGCACCGGAGGTCCCGGCCGACGAGCGGGTCTACGGCTTCGTCTACGACTTTCAGGAGGTGTACGGTTCGGTCCCCGGTCGCACCTACCTCGTGAGCGTCGACGGCGAGAGTGCTCCCAAACGGCTACGAGAGGCGGTCCCCGAGGCGTACCACGACCACGTCCGGAGCCTGCTGTAAGCGGCCGGGAGGCGACCGAGACGTCCCCTCAGCGGTCCATCGACGCGGGGACCGTGGGGACGACAGGCATCCGTGAGGTGACCAGATACGAGGACTTGCGGGCCGCGCCCTTGGCGTATTGGACGGTGCTCTTGTGGATCGGCGTGCGCTTGCCCTGGATGCGGGTCGCGCCCTCTGCGAGGGCGTCGATCACGGTGTCGTGGGTGATGTCCGCCGCCGTCGACCCTCGGTCGGTTTCGATGGTGATCTCGGTGTACGCCCGCCCGACGTTCGGCAGGTAGTGGGCATCGCTCGCGCCGAGTTTCGGATACTCGTAGCGTTCGGCGAACGCCCTGGCCCGACGGTTCCGGTAGCCGGTAAAGAGCATCGAGTTGTACACCTCGACGGCGTCGCAGTCGTCGATACGGCGTTTTCGGACGCCGTGACGGGAGCGCTGGAACGGGTGGGGGATCGCGGCGACGCCACCCATATCGCGGACCGCCGCGACCGTCTCACGGAAGGGCTGGCCCGGATCGGGGAGCGCCTCGACGCCGATCGCGAGCAGGTGGCCGTGGGCGGTCGAGACCTCGACGCCGGGGATGCCGATCAGCCCGTACTGGGGCGCGAGTTCGGCCGCACGGAGCGACTCCTCGATCTCGTCGTGGTCGGTGATGACCACGCCATCGAGCCCGATGTCGGCGGCGTGTTCGAGGATGAGTTCCACCGGCTCGTGACCGTCGTACGAGCCGTCGGAGTGGACGTGTGGATCGACCGAGATAGTGATGTTCGTAGACATAGTGGTGGGCGACAGGTGGCGGACACCGACCGTGATCTCGCGGTATCTGGCGTCTATATGTCGGAAACAAAGTTAAACCCTTCTGTGAGAACGTGCGGTGTGGACACGGGACAGGGCGATCCCGTCGAGCGCGGACCGAGACGAGAAACCGGGGGACGGGGCGGCCGGGTCGCTACAGGTAGTTCTGTTGGCGGAAGTAGCCGACGAGGACGAGCGTGATGCCGGCCATTCCGAGCATGACGGCGAAGTAGCCTCCCGCCCAGCCCAGTTCGGGCATCACCTCGAAGTTCATGCCGTAGACCCCGGCGACGAACGTCAGGGGGAGAACGATCGTCGCGACGACCGTGAGTCGTTTCATCACCTCGTTGGTCGACTGTGAGATCGTGTTCAGGTAGATGTCTCGGGCCCCGCCGACCAGATCGCGGTAGGTCTCGGTGAGTTCGACCAGATGCACGAGACGGTCGTAGACGTCCCGGAAGTACTTCTCCGTCTCCGGGGCGATATGATCCGGATCGCCGCGCGCAAGCTCGCCCACGGCCTCGCGGGTCGGCCAGATGATCTTTCGAAAGCCCAGCAGTTCGCGCCGGAGGCTGTTGAGCCGCTCTAAGGTCTCGATGTCGGTCGAGGTCATGACGAGGTCTTCGACGTCCTCTATCCTCGCTTCGAGCGAGTCGAGGGTCTCGAGGTACTCGTCGGTGACGCCGTCGACGATTCGGGAGGCGACGAAGTCCGGTCCGCGCGCAAGCAACCGCTCGTCGCGCCCGACCGCGCGCCACGCCCGCTCGCAGGCGTCGGTCGTCGTAAACGAGAACGTCACGAGCCAGTCGTCGCCGATACAGATCCCCAGCGGGTCCGAGAGCAGTTCCTCCTCGAAGGAGGTCTCACCGACGGCGAGTTCGGCGATCTTCAGCAGCACGAACGTGTAGTCGGGATACTCCTCGGTTTTGGGACGGATCACGCCCGAGAGGTCCTCGACGGCGAGCGGGTGGATCCCGAAGGTATCGGCGACCCGGTCGAGTTCCCCGTCGGTGGCGTCGGTCACGCGCACCCAGACCGGTCCCTCGACTTCGCGGGCCGCGGTGACCGACTCCGGACGGGAATCGACGGCGATCGACTGGATCATGCCTCGCCGACCCCGACCGCGGCGATCGTGATCCCGACCATGACGACGGTCAGCGAGAGCGACCGACCGGGATACGGTGTCGCGACGCCGGCCAGATAGCCGACGAGCCCGCCCGCCGTCAGGAGCAAGCCGATACTCAGTGTGCGAGCCATGTGGCTCCATCACGGGCCGGGTCCAAAAGCGTTCAGAGCCCGATCGTGCCCTCGAGGAACAGCGCGACCACGAGCAGTCGGCCGACGCTACCGACGAATGCCGCGAGGGAGAACTTCAGGTAGTCGTCCTCGAGGATCGAAAACGCGTAGACGGAGGCGGTATCGGGGAAGAAGGGGACCGATAGGAGGAGCGCCATTCCCAGATAGCCGTACCGCCGGGCCATCCGGATCGAGGCCTTCCGTGACCACTCGTGGAACCCGAACCGCGAGTTCTCGATCGCTTCTTTGACAGGGTCCGTCTCGCGGATCGAGACGCTGACCCAAAGGACGAGGACGCTGCCGACGGCCTTTCCGAGCCCGCTGATGATCACGATCAGCGCGAGTCTCGCGGTCTGGGAGAAGCCGAGATCGAGCGGCGCAAACAGGACGAGTTCGCTCGGGAGCGGCACGACGGCAAAGCCGAGGACGAACGAGTAGACGAAGACGATCGCCAGACCGGGCCAGCCGGTCGCGATCGCGATGAGCGCCTCCGCAAACGCGACGACGCGATCGAGAGATGTAACGGAGGCGAAAACGAGAGGGCCGTCCATATGTGCCCTACTCGGGCGAAGGTATCTAAACATCTCGCCACAAGTGATAAATCAGGTAGCCTGCGAACACACACCCACGCCACTCCTCCATGAGTAGCACGCTCGTCACCGTCGCGCTTCCGAGCTTGAACGAACAGCAGCGGATCGGTGACTGTCTGGACTCGATCGCCGCCTCCATCGACGCCGCCCCTCCAACGTACGACTTCGAAGTCCTCGTCCTCGATTCGTACAGCGACGACGACACCGTCGAGATCGCACAGGACCACCCCGTCGTCGATTGCGTCGATTTCGTCGAGCGGGGCATCCTGAAAGCGCGCCACCGTGGGTTCGAACTCGCCGACGGCGAGGTCTGCGTCGCCGTCGACGCCGATAGCTACTACCCGCCGGCGTTCCTGACCGAACTGCTCGCCCCCTTCGAGCCGGGCGTCTCGCTGACGTACGGCCCCGTCGAGGGCGAGAAACAGGCGAACATCGACGCCTCGATACGGCTCGCCCTACAGTACGGCCTCCCTCTCGTCGGACTCGACTGGGTCAGCGGGTCGAACCGGGCGATCCGGACGGAGGACTACTTCGCGGCGGGCGGATACCGACTCGCAGCCGACGGCAACGCCTTGTTTCGCGTGATGATCGAGGAACAGCTCCTGTTTCCCCGCCGACTCGACGGGCGGATGGTCTTCGCGCGTGAAGCCGTCTCCGCCCAGAGCGCGCGCACCTTAGAACAGCTGTTCTTCCTCGAAGAAAAGGAAGGAGGGGTGAACTGGAACGTGATCAGCCCCTACGAGTCGGTCCGGCGGTATCGCGAGAGGCTCCGTCGGGACTAGTCCCGCGGCGTCTCGTAGTTCTCGCCCTGATAGGTCCCCTCGTAGGTCCCCTCATGGTCGGCCTCCGCGAACACGAGTTGGGCGATTCGCGCGCCGCGTTCGAGTTCGATGTCGTGGTGGACTTCCAAGAGCCCCTCACCGCGGCCCTCGTAGCCGGCGTCCCACACCGCGGTATCGAGCATACAGCCGTTTCGCATGAGCGAGGAGCGCGGGTAGACGAAGCCGACGTGGCCCTCGGGGATCTCCACCACCTCGTCGTAGCGCACGACGTAGCCACCGGGTTCGAGGTAGTACGTTTCGGGGACTTTGCGGTCGAGTTCGGCGCTCGCGACGCGCTGGCGTTTTCCGATCTCCGTGTCGTTTCGCGTGATTCGGCCGGGTTCGAGCGGCTCGAAGATCGCATCCAGCGTCAGATCGACACCGTTGGGTTGGATCTGTGCGTGCGTCGTCGGCCTGACGTGCTCTGAGACGTAGGCTCCGTCGCGGTACATAGCGTCCGTTTTCCACCCGTGGATAAACCCCTGACGAACCGCCGAAGTTCGTGCAATAATTGCCCTCTCGGCGGTCGATTTACAACGATTATCGGTACAGGAACACGCGGGATTTATATCCGTGGACGGCCGACCTTCGGTTGATATGGGACAGACGCTAACGGAGAAGATCCTCGAGGACCATCTCCTCGACGGGGAGCTCGAAACCGGCGAGGAGATCGGGATCGAGATCGACCAGGTGCTCACCCAGGACACGACGGGCACGATGGTCTGGCTGCAGTTCGAGGCGCTCGATCTGGACGAGGTCCAGACAGAGATCGCCGCCCAGTACTGCGACCACCAGACCTACCAGTTCGACTTTAAGAACACCGACGACCACCGCTTTCTCAGGAGCGCAGCGGGCACGTTCGGCGCGCACTTCTCGCGACCCGGCAACGGCATCTGCCACAACGTCCACAAGGAGAACTACGCCGCACCCGGCAAGACCCTTCTGGGCAGTGACTCACACACTCCGACGCCCGGCGGACTCGGCGAACTCGCGATCGGCGCCGGTGGCCTCGACATCGCCGTCGCGATGGGCGGCGGGGCGTACTACATCGAGATGCCCGAGGTCGTCAACGTCCGACTCGAGGGCGAGCTTCCCGAGTGGGCGACCGCGAAGGACGTCATCCTCGAGATGCTGCGACGCCTCTCGGTGAAGGGCGGCGTGGGCAAGGTGCTCGAGTACACCGGTCCGGGCGTCGAGACGCTCTCGGCACCCGAGCGCACGACCATCACGAACATGGGCACCGAACTCGGGGCGACCACCTCGATCTTCCCGACCGACGAGCGCACCGAGGAGTTCCTCGAAAGCCTCGGACGTGGCGAGGAGTACGTCGAGATCGGTCCCGACGAGGACGCCGAGTACGACGACGAAATCGTCGTCGACCTCTCGGATCTCGAACCGCTGATCGCCCAGCCGTCGATGCCCGACAACGTCGTCCCCGTGCGGGACGTCGCGGGTACCGAGGTCGATCAGGTCATCATCGGCTCGTGTACCAACGGCGCCTACGAGGACGTCCTGCCGACCGCGAAGATGCTCGAGGGGCGCACGATCGACAAGAAGACCGACATGATCGTCGCACCCGCCTCGAAGCAAGCCTCGGAGATGCTCGCCCGCGAGGGCTGGACGGCCGAACTGATGGCCGCCGGTGTCAACGTCTCGGAGGCGACCTGTGGGCCGTGTATCGGTATCGGCCACGTCCCCGGCAGCGATTCGGTCTCGCTCAGAACGTTCAACCGCAACTTCGAGGGCCGCTCGGGCATCGAGGACGACTCGGTCTACCTCTGTTCGCCCGAGGTCGCCACCGCGGCGGCCATCAAAGGCGAAATCGTCGACCCGCGCGATCTGGCCGACGAACTCGGCGATCTCGAGGACCCCGGCTTCGAGATGCCCGAGGAGTACACGGGTTCGAAGGCCGACCTCATCCCGCCGGAGGACGCCGTCGACGACGAGCTCATCAAGGGCCCGAACATCGCCGACGTCCCCCTCAAGGACCCGCTCGACGCCCACATCCAGGGCGAGGCGCTGCTGAAGATGGAGGACAACATCACGACCGACCACATCGTGCCCGCCTCCAGCGACATCCTGATGTACCGCTCGAACATCCCGAAGATCTCGGAGTTCACCCTTTCCCGTGTTGACGACACCTTCCCTGAGCGCGCACAGGCTGCAGACGGCGGCGTGCTCGTCGCCGGCGAGAACTACGGGCAGGGCTCCTCGCGTGAACACGCCGCGCTCTGTCCGATGTACCTCGGTATCGAGGCGGTCTTCGCCGAGAGCTTCGCGCGCATCCACAAGGCGAACCTGTTCAACTTCGGGATCGTGCCCTACACGATCGACGAGGAGACCTACGAGAAGATCGAGCAGGGCGACGACATCGAGGTCGTCGACGACGTCCAAGAGGGCATCGCCTCCGGCCAGAACGAGTTCACCATCCGCGTGAACGACGACTGGGAGGCGACCGCCCGCCTCGACGCTTCCGAGCGCGAGCGCGACATCGTGGTCGCCGGCGGTAAGCTCTCGTACACGAAACAACAGGCCGAAGAGGGCGGTCTGGGCGGCGCGAGCCCGGCCGACGACTGAGCCGAACCGTTTCAGCCGATTTTTCGGATGGTGTAGTGTTTTGACGACGGAGCCCGTACTGTCTCTGTGAACACGGACGCCGTCGAACTCAGACCGGCCACGCAGGCCGACCTCCTCTCGGTCTATCGGATCGAGAAAGCGTCGTTCCCACAGCCGTGGCCGTTCTCGGCGTTCGAGGGGTTTCTCGGCGAGCCCGGGTTTCTGGTGGCGTTTTCCGACGACGTCGTCGGCTACATCGTCGCCGACAGCGTCCCCAATCACGGTCGGGCGATCGGTCACGTCAAGGACCTGGCCGTCTCCCCAACCCGACGGGGGGAAGGAATCGCGACGCGCCTGCTTTCACAGGCGCTCTCGGCGCTTGCCCGTCAGGGCGTCGACTGGGTCAAACTCGAGGTCCGGGAGGACAACGAACCCGCACTCTCGCTCTACCGGGCATTCGGGTTCGAACGCAGACGGCGGGTCCCGCGATACTACGCCGACGGCGAACCCGCACTCGTGATGATCCGGTCACTCGAGGCGTAAGGCCGTTATCCGTCGGGTTCGTACCACGGATATGGGCTACGCCTGTCCGGTCTGTGAGATCCCACAGCAGGACGAGATGCATCTCGCGAACCACCTCGCCTTTGCCGCCATGCTCGGCAACGAGGACCACGAGGAATGGCTCGACGAACACGTCCCCGACTGGGAGGGGATGGGTCCCGGGGACCTCGGCGAGCGGGCATCGGCGTTCGCACCCGAAGAGGAGTTCGAGGCGGTCTTCGAGGACACGACGGGACACGACCACGGCGACCCGGGACGCCTCGAAAACGCGATCCCCGCCCAGCGGGGCAGACAGGCGATGGGCGGCGAGACGGGCGAGATCCTCGCCGAAGCCGAGGCGATGACCCGCGAGATGTACGAATCCGAGGAGGAATAAGGCCCGCCGGGAAACGACGGGTATGATCGAGACGGACGGCCGGTTCGCACCCGATTCGCCCGAAGAGGCCCGAGAGCTGTACGAGTCGATAGGGCCGTGTGCACAGGTCGTGACCCGCGAGATCGCAAAGGCGATGGAGTTCGACCGCGAGGAGTATCACGACCGGGTGACGAGCGAGGTGGTCGAGACCGCCCGCGACGCGCTGTTCGCCTCCTTGCTCGAAGTGTCCGACGGCTCGCGCGAGGAGTTCGAGGAGTGGCGCGAGGGGTACGAGGGAGCGGTCGACGTGATGGGAAGCGAGAACGTCGACCGGGTCGTCTGGCACGCCTTCGACGGGGAGGCGGTCGCCGCCACCTACCAGCACGAACCCGAGGCCGCCCACGGCACCCTCAGACGGCAGGCATTCGGACGGCTGTACCAGCCCGTCCTCGAGTGACCGAGACCAGCCTCCGAACCGTCTCTTGGGCGTTATCCACCTCGATCGAAACGGGACGCTTTATCGGGTGGAGCCCACACGGGAGCCATGAGCGAGTCCGAGAGGGACGCCGCATGGGAGGTCCTCGAATCCGTCACCGAGTACGAGACCGGCTGGTATACCGGCGGGTACGACCTGGTCGAACAGCCGGACGGCTCGACGAAGCGATATTACTGGGCCGACCTCGCGCCCGCCGCCGTCGTGGTCGCCTCGACGGGCGAGGAGGTGCTGTTCGTCGAGCAGTACCGCCCCGCGATCGGCCAGACCCACCTCGAACTTCCCGCCGGAATCGTCGAGGCGGGCGAGTCGTTCAGCGAGGCGGGCGCACGCGAACTCAGGGAGGAGACGGGCTTTGGGGCCGATTGCGTCTCACTGCTCCAGCGGATGTGGGTCGCGACGGGAGCGATGCGCCACGAGCGGGGGATCGTCTTCGCGGAGGGGCTCAGCCCCGTCGAGCAGGAACTCGACGACAACGAGTTCCTGTTGGTGAAACCCATCCCGGTCGAGGAGGCGCTCGCACGCGCCCGTACGGAGCCGACCAACGACGCGACCCTCGAAGGCCTGTTGCTCGCTCGCGAAGAGGGGCTTCTCTAGGGGTTTATTCGCACCGAGTCGTTACCGGGGGTATGAGCGACCGAGACGACGAGATCACGCCCGTGGAACTCAACGGACTCTTAGAGAGCGGCAAAGAGGTCCGAATCGTTGACATCCGCTCGCCCGCCGCCTTCGAACGCGGATCGATCCCCGGCAGCGAGAATGTCCCGTTTCAGGAACTCCCTCGGGAGATCGAGGAACTGGCGGGCGCAGAGCGGATCGTCACCGTCTGCCCACACGGGAAGGCCAGCCTGCAGGCCGTTCGGATCATCGATTCGTACGAGGGGACGACCGGGGATGTCCGGAGCCTCGAAGGCGGAATCGATGCCTGGAGCCGCGACTACGCGCTCGAGTCGGCGGAAAAAGCTGAAACCGGAACGGACGCACCGTTCTGATCGGTCAGACGGCGATCCGAAACGGCGGGAGTGACGAATCGGGTCAGGCGACCGAGTAGCCCTTATCGCGGAGGAAATCCTCGACGCGACCGCTGTGGTTGCCCTGAAGCTCGATGGAGCCGTCCTCGACGGTCCCCCCACAGGCGAACTTCGATTTGAGGTCCGACGAGAGACTGCTCAAGTCGACGTCGCGCGGATCGAGTCCTTCGATGATCGTTACCTCTTTCCCGTAGCGGCGCTCGTCGATGCGGATGTTGACCTGCTGGGACTCTTTTGCGACGTCCTCGCAGACGCAGAGTTCCTGGGGCAGTCCACACGTCGAGCAGACTTCCGACATTACAGTCGGACGTACGAAATCGACCTATTAAACACTGTCGGGGCATTCGACCGTGGCGCGTTCGAAGGAGGCCCGCCACCCCCCACGGCCGGTGCTCGGACCGATCGGACGAGTGAGGAGGGATCGTCCGACCCGCCCCCGAACCGGGTGGTCGCGTGGGAGAACAGCACACACAAGTACCACCCGAACGAACCGCCGATATGGTCACCCCGATTCAGGACGCGATCGATCTGGTAGGGTATTTCAGCGACGTCGCACTGGGCGATCCGATCAACGTCGTGATCATGCTGTTTGGCTTCCTGTTCGTCGTTGCTCCCTCCGTGGTGTTCGGCGTGCTCGCCATCGGCGGGATCCTCGATTCTATCGTCCCCGATGGCCTCGGTCGATCGCCGCCCCCGCAAGAGCGATAGCCGACTCGATGTCGGGCCCGAGCGGCGATCCGGCGACGAACCCGTCGGCGTAGCGGGTGATCGCCCGAACCCGCCGTTCGACCGTCTCCGGTGTGCCCGCGATACAGAACGCGTCGATCATTTCCTCGGAGACGAGCGAGAACGCCTCCGAGAACGCCCCTGTTCCGATCCGCTCGCCGATCTCCTCGGCGAGTTCCCCGTCGAGGTCGTGGCGGTCCAGCACCGGCGGGGCCGCCCCGGCGGCGATAAAGGCGACGGGGGGCCGGGCGGCCTCGCGCGCCTCGTCACCGTCCTCGGCGACGCTGACGCTCGCGAAGGCCGCGAAGTCGAACTCGCCACGGGAGTCGGATCGGTCCTCCAGTCCGATTTCGACCTGTTCTGTGGCCCACTCGAAGTCGTCGGGATGGGCGGCGTTCAGCAGGACGCCGTCGGCGTGTTTCGCGCTCATGCGGATCATGTGTGGCCCCTGTGCGCCGACGTAGACCGGGATCTCCCCGACATCGTAGTTCAATCCAGCGTCGACCGCCGTGAAGGTCCCCTCGTGGGTGACGCGCTCGCCGGCCCAGAGGTCCTGGGCGATCTTGAACGATTCGAGCACCCGCCGGAGCGGCCGGTCGCGTTCGTGGCCGAGGTTCGAGAGCGTCGAGGCGTCGCCCGCGCCGATCCCGAATACGGCTCGGCCGTCGCTTGTCTCGTCGAGCGTCGCGACCCGCGAGGCCAACGTTACGGGATGGATCTCGTAGGGGTTTACGACGCCCGGGCCCAGTTCGATGGAATCGGTCCGGCGAGCGATCTCCGAGAGGGCGGCGAACGGGTCGCGGTTGTTGTAGTGACAGCTCGCGAAGGCGGTGGTAAAGCCCGCGTCCTCGGCGAGCGCACCGAACTCGCCGACGCGCTCGACGGGGTGTTCGGGCGTGATCTCGATGCCCTTCGTCGGCGTGCGCTTACTCATAACTCCACCCCCGAAGGGCCTGACGGACGTAGTCGTCCTCGACGTCGCGAAAGTGTTCGTCGCTGCCGTCCATCTCCCCGAACTCGAAGTCCTCGACGACCACGGCGGGTACCCCACCGTCGCCCTCGCCCGCAACGAGGTTCGCCGCGGCCGCGAGTTCGTCGATCACGTTCTCCACTGTTACCCCGAGTTCCCGCCCGTCCCGGTCGCTCTCGCCGCGCCAGTCCCGGCTCGCGGGGGTTCCCGCCCAGCCGATCGCGACCCCGCGCTGGCCGTGGCGAAACGGTCGCCCGCAGGTGTCGGTGACGATCACGGGGACCGAGAGGGCCTCGCTCACCCGCGCTGCGCTCTCGGAGGGGTGTTTCGGCAACAGGAGGAGGTCCTCGCCGCCGGTGTTCGAGCGGTCGATCCCGGCGTTGACACAGATATGGCCGAAGCGGGTTTCGGTGAGCAAGAACGGGGACTCCATGAGGAGGTCGGTGCTCTCCTCAAGGACGGCCTGTGCGAAGCGGGGGTCCTTCTCCTCGTCGGTACGCTCCTCGAGACGAGCGGCGATCTCGCGGGCGCGCGGGCCGGCCGGAAACTCGTCGAGGGCGGCGATCCGGCCTTCGGCCTTCGAGACGACGGTGCTCGCGAGACAGAGGATGCCGGAATCGAGGTCGACCCGCTCGGCGACGAGCGAGGCGAGGTCGTCGCCGGGGCCGATTTCGGGGAGCCCGGGGACGGGGTGAAGCTGCATACCCGGAGTCGGAGCGGACGGCTAAAAAGGTCGCCGACACCGGCGAGGATGGGTGAGGGCCGAAGCGGGGGCAGGGGGAGCCGTTCAGACGTTCGCGAGTTCGGAGGCGGTGACGACCTCGAGGTCGCGCGACTCGATCTCGTTCAGCAGCGTCTCGAAGTCCGCCTCGGAGATGTCGTTGAGGTCGCTCGTGGTGTCGCCGATCCCGTGAACGAGGGTGACGACCGCCTGGTTGTACTCGGCCGCCAGATCGAGCAGGTCGGAGACCTCGTCGAGGGCGTAGCCGTTGACCCGCGAGACCATGTGGCCGTCGGTCGGCGGGGCGATGTTGGGCTGGCCGCCGTGGATGTACGAGTGATCGAACACCTCGCGGACGGCCTCGAGCGAGTCGGCGTCCATCCGGTTGTACGGCGCGAAGTAGTGGTTCGCGCCGTCCTCGTCGATCCGGTTGGCGATGTAGTCGCGTGCGTCCTCGAGATACCCCACACGCTCGTCGTGGGACTCCATCTCCGGCAGTGCCGTATGCGGGTGGGCGGCGATGTCCCAGCCGGCGCTTCGCATCTCGCGACACTGGTCGACGGTCAGGCGGTCGGGCTGGTTGATCGAGTCGGGGATGACCGCCGCGACGCCGGGCCAGCCGCGCTCCTCGAGCATCGGCATGGCGGTCGTATACTGGCTCTGAACCGCGTCGTCGAACGTGAGGACGACGTAGCCCTGATCGCCACGTTCGGTCGCACGCAGGTCGTCGACCAGGAAGCGGGTGGTAGGGTTGGTGTCGCTGTGGGGCTGGACGTAGAGGCGAAGCTCCCGGACGTTTCCGAGGTTCGGCTCGCCGCGCTTGCCCGTCCAGCCGGCCTCCATGCGGAACCAGCCAGTGAACTCGCTGGGGATCGACCGGGCGCTCGTCAGCTGATCGCTCCGGCCGGGCGCGCGCGCCTCGAGGACGACGCGGGCGGGCGGGGGCGATTCGATCTTGACGGCGACCGAGAGGTCCTTGCCCTCGACGTCGAGGCCGTCGGGGAAGACGCGGTAGGCACCGATCGACTCGGTCGTGTCGGCCTCGACGGCCATCGCTCCGTCCCCGACGAGCGACTCGTCGCTCGCCTCGACGGTCGTGTGATCGTAGAGCGGATGCCACTCGATCTCCTCGAAGTCGTCGATCGACTCGCCCTCGGCGATCGCGGGTGCCGTAACCTCTCGGGGCGTGCCGTTCGACCCGTCGGTTCCGTTCGGGTCGGTCGTATCGTCGTTGTCGTTGCCGTCACCGTTCCCATCGCCGTCGGTATCGAGCGATCCGATACAGCCCGCCAGCGCGGCGGAGCCCAGTCCAACGGTCGTGAGGAACGTTCGGCGGTGTTGCTTGGTCATGTTGTCACCCTATCTATACGTTCAAGATACATATAATTAACTATGTTTTAAACAACCGAATTAGGATACGAGTAGCGAGAACTGAAGGCCACTCACGCCCGAGTCGGGGTATGGTCGGAGACGTGGTGGTCGGTTTCTTGCGGGCGGGTGGAGAGGTCCTCCTGTGTCGCCGGGAGGCGAACACGAACGCGAACAGCGGACGCTGGGAAGTGCCCTCGGGGACCGTAGAGGGTGAGTCCTCGGCCGACGGCGTCGCATACGGGATCCAACGAGAGTGGGCGACCGGCGACGCGACGCTCGTTCGGGTCGGGGATCCGGTGACAGCCGGGGAATCGCGGCTCCATCCGTACCTCTTCGAGTGCGAATCGAACGAAACCAGCGAAGGGACCGAATCCGAGTGGGTCCACGCGACGGAGATCCGCCGCCGCGAGACGAGAGACGGGCTCTGGCGCGCCTACAGGGCGGTCTCTCCCACCGTCGGAAGCGTCCGCGAGGACCGCACGCACGGCTCGGCGTACGTCTCGGTTCGCGCCTTGGAGGTGTTGCGCGACCAGGCGGGCGAGGGGGCCGACTGGTCGGATCTCGTCGAGCGTGCGAGTGCGCTCCTGGAGGCACGCCCAAGTATGGCCGCGCTGGAAAACCGGGTCAACCGGGCGATGGCCGGGGCGAGCGGGGCCGAAAACGCCGCGGCGCTCGAACGGGCGGCCCGAGAGGGTATCGACCGGGCGCTGGCCGCAGACGGGCGAACGGCCGCGCGCGCCGCAAAGCGGCTCGACGGGGCGGTACTGACCCTCTCGCGGTCGGGGACGGTCGAGGAGGCGCTTTCGGTCGCCGACCTCGATCAACTGATCGTCCTCGAATCGCGACCGGATCGGGAGGGCCTCCATGTCGCGGAGGGGCTTGCCGACGCGCTCGACGTGACGGTGACGCTTGACGCCGCCGTCTCGCACATCATGGATCGGGTCGATATCGTCCTCGTGGGTGCGGACACCGTCCTCGCCGACGGGAGCGTGATCAACAAGGTCGGCACCCGGACGGCGGCGGTCGCGGCCGCCCACGAGGGGGTTCCCGCCTACGCGGTCGCGGCAGTGGACAAGATCAGTCCCTCGTCGGATCCGATCCTGGAATCGATCGACCGCGGGGTCCTCACCGACGACGAGCGCGTAGCCGTCGACTGCCCGCTGTTCGACCGCACACCGCCCGAACTCATCACGGGTGTGATCACCGAGGAGGGCGTGTTGGACACCACGGGGATCGCACAGCGGGCAACAGAGCACGCCCGCCGGTGGCGGTGGAAAGAGCCAAACGGCTCGACGGGATAGGGAGGGTGACGGCAGTGACGAGGGTTACCCCCACCGAGCCCCGTGTGACGAGGGACTTCCCCGAGCCGTCGCGTTCTCGGAAGGTTCAATCCCCCCGAGTGAGCGATAGCACCCGTATGCAGATAGACCAGTTGGGGATCCACGATTCGGTGAGTGCCGTCTTCCCGCCCGAACAGCTTCGCGACGCACTGGCCGACACCGCTCCGGCGGTGTCGGTCGTCGACGATGAGGGAGCCCGCGATTGCGATGCGGTCGTCACGTTCGCCTACGAAGAGGGATTTCTCGAGTGCGAGTGGATCCACTCGATCCAGGCGGGCTACGACCGCTTTCCGTTGGAGGAACTCGAGGATCGGGGGATCGTCCTCACCAACAGCACGGGAATCCACGGCGAGAGCGTCGGCGAGACGGTGCTGGGATACATGCTTTCGGTGGCCCGTCGACTCGGCCAGTACGCCCGTCAGCAGGAGCGAACGGAGTGGAATCGCCCCGACTGGGACGTCCCGTTTACCCTCGCGGGCGAGTCGGTCTGTGTCGTCGGCCTCGGGACGCTCGGACGGGGGATCGCGACGCGGGCGAACGCGCTGGGAATGGAGGTAACGGGGGTACGCCGGAGCGGCGAGCCCGTCGAGGGCGTCGAGCGGGTCTACACGAGCGACGAGCTCCACGAGGCGATCTCGGAGGCGCGCTTCGTCGCGCTTGCGGTCCCGCTGACCGAGGAAACCGAAGAATTGATCGGCAGGACCGAACTCGCCACGATGGACGAGGGAAGCCACCTGATCAACGTTTCCCGTGGATCGGTCGTCGATCAGGACGCCCTCGTTTCGGCCCTCGAAGACGGCGAGATCCGTGGGGCGGCGCTGGACGTCTTCGCCGAGGAACCGCTCCCCAAGGACTCGCCGCTCTGGGAGATGGAGGAAGTGCTCGTCACGCCCCACGCCGCGGCCTACACGCGCGGGTACTACGAGGCCATCGCGGGGCTCGTCCGGGGGAATCTGGATCGGAACGCGGCGGGCGAGGAGTTCGAAAACCGGGTCGTCTGAGGGCGTCGGCCGTGGGTCACTCCGCGGAGAGTCCCCACTCCTCGTCTGCGATCCGCTCGCTCGCGAGGGTCTCTGCGTCCCCGAGCACCCGGACGAGAAAGCCGCCGTCGTCGCGCTCGACCTGCAGGTCGAGGGTCATCACGTCGGCGCTGAACGTCGTCTCGCTGGTTTCCGTGTCTCCGTCGCCGGCGGTCACGCGGTAGTCCTCGTAGCCGATCCAGGTCGAGGCCTCGATCGTGCCGTCCTCGTCGTAGACGTCGACGTCGAGTCCGTCCCCGGTCTCGCTTTCCTCGACGTGGAAGGTGTACGTGTGCATGACCATGGGACGGCGTCACGTCGGGGCTCGGAAGTGGGTTGAGCCGGCGTTCGCAAGCCGCTCAGATGAACTGCAGGAGGTCGTCGCGGTGCTGTTCGCGCAGTTGGGTTTCGAGCGCCTCCCGCAGGGGCGCTGTCTGCCCGCGTTTCGCCGAGATCGGTGCGATGGTGTCGCGCCACTGCTGCCACGGCCCCGGCAGGCCCAGCCGATCACAGAGGGCGTCCAGCCGGTCGTCCCGTTCCTCGACCTTGTCCATCTTGTTGACCGCGACCACGGTGGGGATCCCGACCTCCCGCAGGAAGTGAAACATCTCCACGTCGTGGGGGATCTCGCCGCGCGACTCGTGGCGGTCGATGATGTCGATGACTGCCTTGCCGTCGACGACGAGCACGCCGACGAGGATCTCCTCGCTATGGTCCTCGATATACCGGACGATATCGTCTTTGATCGCTTCGCGGGCCTCCTCGTCGACGCCTTCCATGAAGCCGAAGCCCGGCAGGTCGGTGAACGTGAAGTCCGCACCCGCCCAGTCGTAGTGATTGGGCGAGCGGGTCACGCCGGGTTTCTTTCCCGTCGTGAAGGTGTGGCCGGTGAATTCGCGCATCAGCGTCGACTTGCCGACGTTCGACCGGCCGACGAAGACGATCTCTGCACCCCTATCGGGTCGCCCCTCGAACATGGCTTGGCTACCCGTCGGGGCGGGTTTACACTGTCGGATGGAGCGTCGAACACTCGCGATCCATGCGAGGGGTATTTGCATACCCCGCCATAATCGGAGGTGTGCGATTGGTACAGGTCACGATCCCGGCGGGCAAGCGAGAGACGGTGTTGGGGACGCTCGACGACGAAGGGATCGACTACGTGGTGACCGACGAGACGAGCGGTCGGGAGTACACCGGCGTGGTCTACTTCCCGCTGCCCGACAACGCCGTCGAACCGATCCTCGACGAACTCCAGGAACTCGGCCTCGAGGAGCAGTCCTATACGGTCGTCGTCGACGCCCAGACGGTCGTCTCGCGGCAGTTCGAGGATCTGAAGGAGCAATACTCGACCGACGACACTGACGAGGAGCGCATCTCCAGACAGGAACTCCACACCGAGGCCGACGAGATGACGCCGACGTTCCCGGTCTACGTGACGATGACGCTCATCAGCGCGATCGTCGCGACCGCCGGCCTGTTGCTCGACTCGCCGGCCGTCGTGGTCGGGTCGATGGTAATCGCGCCGCTGATCGGCCCCGCGCTGGCCGCCAGCGTCGGCACCGTCACCGACGACGACGAGATGTTCTGGAACGGAATCAAGTACCAGGCGTTCGGGCTCGGGCTCGCGATCGTCGGGGCTGCGGTCTTCGCGTGGCTGCTCAAGACCGTGAACATCGTCCCGCCGGGGATCGAACTCGCCTCGATCGGCGAGATCAGCGAGCGCTTCACCCCCGATCTGCTCCTGTTGGCCGTCGCGCTCGGGGCGGGCGTCGCTGGCGTGCTCGCGCTCTCGACGGGCATCTCGGTCGCGCTCGTGGGCGTGATGATCGCCGCGGCGTTGATCCCGCCCGCCGCCGCGGCCGGCATCGCCATCGCGTGGGGGCTGGTCATGGAGACCATCGGGGCGACCGTGCTCGTGCTCGTCAACGCCGTCTCAGTCAACCTCGCGGGCGTGGCAACGCTGTGGTACACCGGCTACCGGCCCCGCAACTGGTTCGAAACCGACGACGCCCACCGCAAGATGCTTCGCAACGTCGCGGTCTTCGCGGCGGTCGTCATCGTCCTCTCGGTCTTTCTCGGGAGCGTCACCCTCTCGACGTACCAGACCTCCGTTGCCCAACAGGAGATCAGAAACGACGTTCAGGCCACGCTCGAGGAGACCCAGTACGAGCAGTTCACCCTGCTCGAGATCGAGTCCTCGACCGGCCAAGGAGTCACCTACGAACAGGGGACCATCGTGGGTATCAACCAGCAGATCACGCAGGTGACGGTCACCGTCGGTTACGAGGGCAATCCCGATCGGGCGGCGCTGGCTGACGCCCTTGCAGAACGGATCAACGAGGGCCTCCAGCACGAGGTGACCGTCGAGGTCCGCTTCGTCGAGGTCGAGCGGCGAAGCGGCTAGTCGGCTCGACGGGCGCCACTCACTCGTCGCCCCGTTCGGCTTGCACGTCCTCGAGCGAGTCCGCCTCGACGCGATCGATCTGTTGCTGCTTGACGTAAATGCCGTTCCGTGAGCCTGACCGACCCGGAACCGACGAAAGAGCGTCGGTGAGGGCGCCCGAACGACAAGCGACGTGGCCGGGACACAGCGGCGGCTGCCGGGGATAGCCTTTTTCGCCCGTCCGGAGTAGGGTCGGTGTGCGACTGGTTCGGATCCTCGTCGACGAGGGGGACAGGGGTGAGATCGTCGACGTGCTCGAAGGCGAAAACGTCGATTACGTCATCAGCGGCGAGAACGCCACGGGGGATGCCGTTTTGATCGAGTTTCCCCTTCCGACCGACGCGGTCGGCGAGATCCTCGGCCGTCTCGACGAGGCGGGCTACGAGGACACGTATACGGTGATCAGTCAGGTCGAAAGCGCCCGGACACCCAACGCCGAGACGCTGATGGAGCGGTACGCCGGCGACTTCGACCCGCTCACGACGCGAGAGCTCAAGTCGAAGGCCCGCGACATGAGCAACGACTGGCGGTCGTTTCTCGTCTTGATGGTGCTCGCGGCCTGGATCGCCACCGCCGGTCTGTTGAGTGACTCGCCGGCCGTCGTGGTCGGCTCGATGGTGATCGCGCCGATCGTGGGGCCCGCGCTGACCGCGGGCGTCGGTGCCGTCACCGGTGATCGCGAGATGCTCGCGGCGAGCATCAGGCTGCAGGCCGGCGGCCTCGTGGTCGCGATCGTTGGCGCGGCCGCCATCGCGGCGGTCATCCGCTGGGGGATGTTCGCCCAACCGGATCTCGCGCTGGGGTCGATCGAACTCATCGGGGTGCGGGTAGCCCCGACGCTGTTTGCGGTGGTCGTCGGGCTCTGTGCGGGCGCGGCCGCCGCCTTCGGGCTCACGACCAAGGGGCCGATGTCGCTGATCGGCGTGATGATCGCCGCGGCGCTGATCCCGACCGCCGCCGCGACCGGCATCGCCATCGCGTGGCGCGATCCCGTGATCGCGTCGGGCACGCTCGTGTTGCTCGTGATCACGCTCGTGGCGATCAACCTCGCGGGGGTGGCGGTCCTGTTCGTGCTGGGATACCGCCCCGAGCGCTCCCTACTGAAGGGACGACCTGCCGTCGGAACCGTCCTCGTCGCCGCGTTGCTCGTCTCGGCCGTCGCGCTCACGGGCGTGGCGACCGCGAGCCAACTGAGCCACGAGCGGACAGTCAATCAAGTAGTCGACGCCGAACTCGCCGAGCGCGAGAACGTGACGGCCGTCGCCGTCCGCAGCGAGTACGGTGACCTCTCGGCGTTTACCGGTCCCGAGACCGTGACCGTCGTCGCGAGCTACACCGGCAATGGTGACCCACCGAGTCACCTCGCGGCCGATCTTGAGGACCGACTCGACGACCGGACCGACCGCGAGGTCACGGTGCGGGTGCGCTTTCAGGAGTACCAGACCGCCTCCTGACGGTCGTATCACACGATCCCACAAAACGATTTTTGTCCTTGCAGAGAAAACTGAATACTCGTGAGACAACTATGACCGAATCAGACCCCTCGAAACGGAGAGAGCGGGTCGCAGGCGTGATCAGCGAGTCGGCGCGCGAGCCGCTCAAAGGGATCGTAAAGGACGCAATCAGGGAGGTCGAAGCCGAGTCGGCAGAATCGGAGCCGGCCGAGACCGAAGGGAACGCGGAGCCCGAGGGCGGGCGTGGGCTGCTCTCGACGCTGTTCGTGCTCGCGGTGCTCGCGACGGTCGCTTACGCGCTTGCCCGTCAGTTTTCCCCGGCCGAGGAGGTGGCGGGCGAGGCCGCAGACCGGACCCGAGAGACGACGGCCGCGGCCACGGATCGAGCCGAGGACCCGGGTGTGACGAAGCGGGCGGAGGCGATCGCAGAGACGGTGACCGCGACCACGAGTGCGGTGACTAACCGGGTCAAGTCGGTCGCCGACCGCACCGAACACGCCGTCGAGGAACGCGCCGACGGGGCGGTCGAGACCGCCGAAGAGGTCGACGAGCGCGTCGAGGAGGCGGGCGAACAGGCCGAGGAGTACGGCGAGAAGGCGGCCGAGGGGATGGAATCCGCTGGCGAAGAGGACGACGACCTCACCGACGAACTCGAAGACGACGAAACCGACGAAGAGGAGTGAGCTACTCGAAGGGGAGTTCCGGTTCGTAGCCGATCGCCTCGATCGCCCCATCGAGGAGTTCTTCGATCCCCTCCCCGTTCTCGACGCTCAGGTAGAACTCGGCCTCGATGTCGCGCGATCGATCGGCCTTGCTACAGACCGTAAAGACGGGCACGTCGAACGTCGCGGCGATCTCGTCGCGAAGCGCGAGTTGAGCCTCTACGGGATAGCCACACGCCGCGCTCGCGTCGACGAACACCAGCACGCAGTCGGCGAGATGCGTGAGTGCCGAAACGGCCTGTGATTCGATCTCGTTTCGTTCCTCCGGGGGCCGGTCGAGCACGCCGGGGGTGTCGACGAGCTGATAGCGGATGTGATCGCGCGTGAGATGCCCGACGCCGATCCCCTTGGTCGTAAAGGGATACGTGGCGGTCTCGTGGCGGGCGTTGGTGACGTGATTGACGAACGTGGATTTGCCGACGTTCGGGTAGCCCGCGACGACGATCGCCGGGTCGTCGGGATCGATCTCGGGGAGGTCCCGAAGCTGGTTGCGTGCCTCACCGATCATGAGGAGGTCCTCTTCGACCTCCTCGACCACGCTCGCGAGCCGGGCGAACGCCTGCTTTCTGTGTTTTCGCGCGAGGTCCGCGTCGACCCGGAGCCTCCCCTGATACTCGCGGCCGATCTCCTTGGTCTTGCGGCTCGCCCACCCTACCTCCGAGAGGCTCTTTCTGAGTTCGTCGACGTCGACGATCGCGTCGGCGAGTTCGTAGTAGAACGGGTCGACCGTATCGAAGTCGGGCCACGAGGTGACGACGTTTTCTAGGTTATCGGAGAGGATATTGGATGCCGTCTGGAGCATGGACTGCTGGGCCTCCGCGCCGCTTTTCGCCCGCCCCGACCGGGCCGCCCGCGAGAACGCCTTGTCGATGAGTTCCTCCGATCTGGGCGTCGTCGGAAGGTCCTCGAAAATCATACACGCGCTACGGTAGCGCGGTATAAAAGGCCGTGCTTTGGCGCGGCGACAGCGCATTTTTATCGTCCGAAAACCAACAGAAGGACATGACGGACTGGCAAGCGGTCGGCTACGGCTTCGTCGTGATGTTTCTCGTCGGCGCGATCGGGCTGGCGATCCCCGGTCTGGGACAGCTCACGGCGGGACTCGTCGGCGGCTTCGTCGCGGGCTACGTCGCCGGTGGCGGCCTCGTCCGGGGCTTTTGGCACGGACTGCTGGCAGGAAGCCTCGGTGGACTGATCGTTGGAGTGCTCTTATGGGGTGCGATCGCGCTCGTCGGACTGGCGGGCGGGCCGGTCGGCGGTGCGGCCGGCGGGCTGGCCGGCTTCGGCGTCTTCGCGGTCGTGGCACTACTCGCGCTGGTGATGGCCGCAGAAAGCGCGGTCGCAGGCGCGGTCGGTGCGGTGTTGAAGAGCTAAGGACGGGTCGCTAACGCCGCTCGCGAAGTTCGCTGCGCAGATCGTCGAGGTCCATGTCCTTCATCGAGAGCAGGACGAGCAGGTGGTAGATCAGATCGGCGGATTCGGCGGCGATCTCCCCGCGGTCGTCGTCCTTCGCCGCCAGAATCACCTCGGTCGTCTCCTCGCCGAGCTTCTCGAGGACTGCGTTCTCGCCCTTCTCGTGGGAAAAGAGCGAGGCGGTGTAGGAGTCCTCCGGCAGGGCCTCCTTTCGGTCCTCGATGACCGCGAACAGTTCGTCGATGATATCCGAATCGCTCACAACTCCTCCCCCATGAGTTCGCCCATCTCGCGGATGTCGGTCAGGTCGTCGAACTGCGCCCTGTCCTGTCGGCTCTGCTCGAAGACCTCCGGGGCGACCTCGACGGGCGCGTTGGTCCGGGCGGCGAGGGCCAACGAGTCGCTCGGGCGGGCGTCGACGACCACCGATGTCCGGGGTCCTTGCACGTGGAGGTCGGCGATGTAGGTCCCTTCGTCGCTGATCGAACTGATCTCGACGCGCTCGACGCGCCCGCCGAGTTCCTCCATCACGTCGAGGAGCAGGTCGTGGGTCAACGGCCGGCCGATGTCGTAGGCGTCCATCCCGTGGGCGATGCTGTTTGCCTCCTCGAAGCCGATGAAGATCGGCAGGACCTCCGGTTCGTCCTCGACGACGAGAACGACGACGGGGACCGGTCCGTCGGGCGTGCCAGCGACACGCACGGCGTCGATACTGGCGTTCATACCCCTTCGAGGGGGCCGACGCCTAAAGTCCTACTGTGTGGCGGCGACCGAATCGAAGAGGGCGAGGCGATGGATCCGAGGATCGTCGGTGAGTTCGGGGTGGAAAGCGGTCCCGACGATCGGGCCTCCACGGACGGCGACCGGCCGCCCCTCGACACTCGCGAGCACCTCACAGCTCCTCGAATCGGCGATCACGGGCGCGCGGATGAACACCGCCGGAAACGGCTCGTCGAGCCCCGTAACGTCGAGTGTAGTCTCGAAGCTGTCGCGCTGGCGGCCGAAGGCGTTTCGTTCGACTTCGACGTCGAGCAGGCCGAGGCTCTCAACGCGGTCGTCCTCACAGCGACCGAGCACGATCAGCCCCGCACAGGTCGCGAGCACCGGCTTGCCGGCCTCGACGTGGTCGCGGATCTCCGGGGCGATTCCCTCCTTGTGAATCAATCGGGAGATCGTGGTGGATTCGCCGCCGGGGGCGAGGAGGAGATCACAGTCGGGAAGACGGCTCGAAGAACGGATCTCCCGGACCTCGACGCGCTCGTCGACGGCCTCGCCCGCCCGCGAGATGGCGCGGACGTGTTCGGAGACGTTACCCTGAACGGCGAGCACGCCAGCGAGGAGCGTCATACCGACCCGTACGAACGGCGAAGAGAAAAGTCCCGCGTCACACCACGACGTTGAGGATCTGGATGAAGACCCCGAAGAGCACGCAGAAGACCATGACCGTCTTCGGATCGACCGTGATCGCGTTCCTGTCCTCGGAGTCGAAATACCGGACGAGCCCGGCGCTGCTCATTAACCCGCCGCTGTTCTGTCCGCTGCTCATAGTTGCGTTCGGGTCGCTTCGGAACATAACTGTTTCGGCTGGGCGGTGCGGGAGGGCGGACGGATCACACGACTGGGAAACGCTTATTCGCATCGCGTGGGTAGCCTGTGGTGAACGATGGCTGTAACCCTGAAAGACTTCTATGCCGATTGGTGTGGACCGTGCAAGACCCAGGACCCGATCCTCGAGGAGCTCGAGGACGACTGGGAGGGCCGTTTCGACGTCGAGAAGGTCAACGTCGACGAGAACCAGGAGACCGCAAACGAGTATCAGGTCCGCTCGCTGCCGACCCTGATCATCGAGAACGACGACGGCGTCGTCGAGCGCTTCGTCGGCGTCACACAGCGAAACGACATCGAGACCGCCCTCGAAGAGGCGGGCGCGTAGAGAACTCCGTTATTCGAACCGAACGCCCACGTCGTGGAGGTCGTTGTGTATCGCGAGGTTGATGAGCAGCGGCGTCAGCGACTCGACCTCCGCGGCATTGGCGAGGGGACCGGCGTACAACGTCCGTAGCCCCTCGATACCCTCCGCGAGCAGTTGAACGATGTCGAGGGCGTCCTCGTCGTCGCCGACGAGCAGTGTGTCCTCGTCCAGCGCGATATCGAGGTTCGCGAGCTTGTCCGCAGAGAGGCTGTGAAACGCGCCGACGATGGGAACGTCCTCGGGGGCGGTTTCGGCGACCATCGCGGTGACGCTGCCCGCCGAGGGGCGGTTGTAGTGAAGGCCCGACTTCTCCCGCTGCATCCCGACGGCGGGGCTGACGAGGATCGTCTCCGAATCGAGCCTATCGGAAATCGACTCGACCGTATCGCGGACGTGATATGGCGGGACCGCGAGGACGACCACGTCGGCGCGGTCGGCGGCCATCGCGTTCTCGAAGCCCTTGATCGTCGTCTCGATCCCTCGACTATCGAGTTCGGTCTCGTACTCCGCGGCCTTCGTGCGTGCCTTCTCGGGGTCCCGCGAGCCGATCAGGATCTCGTGGTCCGTATCGTAGGCGAAGCGCAGCGCGAGCCCCTCGCCGATGTCGCCGGTGCCACCACAGAGTGTGATTCGCATACGGGAACTGACGAGGGACACGGCCTAAAGGTTCCGAGAGAGGCACCTGAACGGAGGCGGCCACAAGCTATACCAGCGTTTGTAGGGACGAACGGACATGAGGAGTACCGAGACAGTCGACGTGCTGATCGACCCGCCCGACAGCCGGAAGAAGCCGGGACGGGTTTTTTTGGGTACCGGCGTCCTCCTGATCGCGCCGACGCGCCACAGTCCGCTGGCCCGGACGATCGGGGCATGGGCGAACGGGCTGTTCGCTCACATCCCCGAGGAAATCGGCCTGTACGATCCCTTCGCGGTAACGCGCGAGCAGGCGGCGAACGATCCCGAAGCCGTGCGAATTCGCT
The DNA here is from genome assembly GCF_001593955.1 of Halalkalicoccus paucihalophilus. Classification (GTDB taxonomy): domain Archaea; phylum Halobacteriota; class Halobacteria; order Halobacteriales; family Halalkalicoccaceae; genus Halalkalicoccus; species Halalkalicoccus paucihalophilus. The sequence continues at coordinate 212,553 of NZ_LTAZ01000001.1, forward strand.
ACGGCGACGTCGAGGCGATGGCGCCCGTGGTGCGCCCGACCGGGTTCTCGCTTTACCTCCAGGTGGCGAGGCGAAGCGACGAAATCCGGCTCGGATTTCGCTCGAACAACGAGCGGGGCCAGCTCGTGGCGCTCGCGCGGGCGATCCGCGACCGGGCGCGTGAGGCCGGCCGGGAGGTCGAGCTGTACGAACCCGACGGACGGGTCCGGCTGGTGTCGCTGGCCGAGTGATTACTCCAGCAGCTCAGGCAGGTCGTTGACCGAGTCGAGCACCGCCGCCGCGCCCTCGGCCTCGTACTTCCCTTTCCCGCGTTCACCGGTCAGCCCGCCTGTGAGGACGCCGACGCCGTAATAGTCCCTGTCGGGATCGGCCTCGGCGGCGTTTCGCGCCGTGCGCACGTCGTCCAAGGTGTCGCCGACGAAAACGACCGAGTCGGCGTCGAACCGCTCGGCGAGCGCCACGAGCGCCCGCGGATGGGGCTTTCCCTCCTTCCAGTCGTCCATCGTAAAGCGGTGTGTCTCGGGGATCGCGAGCCCGACTCTCGACAGGGCGATCTCGGCCTCCGAGGCGGGCCGCCCAGTCAGGACGCCGACCGCACGGTCGGCGAGCCACTCCCTCGTACTCGCATCGAGCAACACCGGCTCGTCGTGGATGAACCCCGAGTGGTCCACCAGAACCCCCGGCGGCGTCTCGCCTTCGAGGTCGCCGTAGAGATCGGCTCCGAGATACAGCCACTGGAACACCTCGTGCAGGCGCTCGCGGTCCCAGCGCCCGAAGACCCGCTCTGTGGCCGCCGGCGAGAGGGCGATCTCGACGACGTCCTCCGCCGCTTCGAGACCGCCCCCGCGTTCGGCGATGCGGTCGGTGAACGCCTCGACGGACTGGGCATACCCCTCCTGACGGGCGAGGACGTACAGCGCCGCCGCATACGTGAGTTCCCAGTCGTTGTTGAACCCGCCCGCGTCCTTGAACGCCTGAATCCCCTCCCTGGGGATGGTGTCGTCGTAGACCCGCTCGATGGACTCGACGATCGCCCGGCGGTACGAGTCGGCAACGTCGACGAGCACCCCGTCGATATCGAGCACGACGCAGTCTGCGCGCATACCCGACCGTACGAGCGAGGGGGTATGTGGCTATTGTTTTCCGTCGAGGGATTACGCCAGCGTATACGTATCGAACCGGCGGACGACGTACTGATAGGCGACCGGCGGCACGACGGCCCCGAGCGAGACGGCGACGACACCGCCGACGAGACGGAGCGTCGCGGGGGCTATCTCGACGGGCGAGACGAGAAGCGTCGACCAGAACGCGACGGCGTTCGAGACGAGGGTCGCACCGCCCGGAATCAGGGCGACGCCAGCGCCGAAAAAGCCCATCGCCAACACGAACGAGTAGGAGACGAACGCCCGCTTGCTCGGAACCACGACGCGCCGATTACGGGTGATCCGGACCGCACCGAACCGCGGGAAGGCGGTTCCGATCGCCAGTGCGACGACCGGCCCGGTGACGCTGAGAAGGGCGCTCACGGCGGTCAGCAGTACCCAGACGGTCGGTTCGAGCGGGCTCAACGCGCCCGCGATCGCGATCACCGCCACGAGCACGGGGAGGCCGACGGCGGTCACAGAGAGGACTTGCCCCCGAACGAACTGGGAGCCACGAACCGTCGAGGTCAGCGTCACGGGGAGCATCGGGCCCTCGTCGCCCAGCGGGTTGAGCGCGGCCGCACCGATCGCCCACGCACCGTAGAGCGCCAACAGAACGGGAAGCGACTCCGGGACCCGCCCCGACGTGGCCGCGTCCCGAAGCGGAACGAACAGGAACAACAGGGGATACGCCACGTAGACGAGCCGAAACGGGGCACGGGCGGTCCGCGCCCAAACGGTCGCGGCCACGGTCCGCGTTGGACCGGTCGCGACCCGCGAGAGGACGGGATTGGACCCCGACGACCCGTGCCGTGTTCGGGCCGCGGGTCGGGCCCCGTCGCTATACCAGAGGCGGATCGCCGTCCGGACGTCGAGCGCGAGCAGCGACGGACCGCCGATCACGAGCAGACAGATCGCACCCGCGACCCGCATCGGATCGGGATCGACGCCGGGAACGCCGAGCACGAGCAGGTCGCCGAACCACGCGATCGGGACGTCCTGCAGGAGGACGAACAGTCGCGAAAGAACCCGGCCGAACGCCTGCGAGGAGACGGCGGCGAGGTAGACGAGGAATCCGACGACCGCGAGGACGGAGCGGTATCGCGTGAGCAGTTCCGAGCGGGCGAAGACGGTCTTGAGCAGCGTTCCGACGAGATGGCCCGCGAGCAGCGCCGTCACGAACAGCGCGAACAGCGCGAGGACGAGGCTCGGAAACGCCGTCGGCGCTCGGAGGCCGATCGCCAACGCCGCGCTCACCGCGAGGATCGGAACCGCGACGACCGACATCAGACGAGCGAACTCGGCCAGCACGAGTCCGCCGACCACGTCGGCCGCCGGAACCGTCGTCAACAGCCCCGCGTCGTTGTCGATCCGACCCGTTTTGCCGACGGCCCGCTGGGCGAGCAGTATCGCCGAAACGAGCCAGAGGAGCGCAAGCGCCCCGCGGGCGACCGCGAGGACCGGAACGGCGGCGACGATGGAGTCGGCGAAGTGATAGGCCACGTACGAGCCGCCGACCGTCGGCCCCCCGACGAACAGCAGCGTAAAGACCGCGAACCCGAGCAACTGGATCGGTTCCGTACTGATGGCCCTGCGGCCCCGGAGACACTCGATACGCGCGATTCTGGCGCTCGTTCGCGGCGTCGGCCAGTTCATCGACCCACCGACGCGAGTCGTTCGTGACGACGATCGAAGGGACAGGAACCGACACGATCGGCCACCACCGAAATCATGCTTATTACATCATCCATGAATGTGAAAACAGTATCGTTCGGCTGTTCGACCCGTCGGTCGCCCGCCGGTGTCGATCCGGCTCCGTGGAAACGGGTCGTCGGGCCCGTCTGCAACGGATCAGTCCTCGAACCGCGAGCGCTTTGCGACGAACAGCGTCTCCGCCGGGAGGGTGCGCCGCGAGACGGGGATTGCGGGGCCGTCGCCGCCGAGCGTGGTAAAGAGGAAGTCGGCGTCGACCCGACGGGCGAGCGCTCGAATCGGCCGATGGAGTTCCGGCGGACAGTTGAGCGCGTAGATCGCGTCGGCGTCGGCGTAGATCCCGAGGTCGGGGTCGGTGACGTCGTCGAGGACGAAGGCGACGTTGTCAGGCACCTCGCGGGGATAGACGTCCGTCACGGTGACCCGTCTCCCCGCGTCGGCGAGCGCGCGGGAGACGTCGGTCCGACGACCGATCCCGACCTCGACCAGAACGTCGTGGGGGGCGAGTTCCGCGACGAGTCCCTCGAAGCGACCCGATTTCATGGCCGTGATACTTATGATTCGGTACGTCATACCCCTTTTCATGCATGTCGACATCGTGCCGGTCGGGGAGCTCTCGGCGGCGGTGAAACGGGAGGCCTCGTCGGGGCTGCGGTCGGTGTATGACTGTGACGTGACACTCCACGACGAGCAGTCGATCCCCGCCGGCGCGTACGACGCGAACCGAAACCAGCATCGGGCCGAGGAGTTCATCGAACTGGCCTCCCGGGTGGGAAGCGGCGAGAAGAACATCGCCATCACCGCCAAGGACCTCTTCTACCGCCGGCGCAACTACGTCTTCGGGTTGGCGTATCTCGACGGCAACGGCAGCGTGATCTCGACGTATCGCCTCCAGACCTCCAGTGACGGCGGCTTTTCCGAAAAGAGCGCGGGCGAGATCTTCGGCGATCGGGTTCGCAAGGAGGTCGTCCACGAGATCGGCCACACGATGGGGTTAGAGCACTGCGACAACAACCGCTGTGTGATGAATTTCTCGCCGACCGTTCGGGAGGTCGACATCAAGGAGCAGAACCTCTGTGGGACCTGCCAGCGGACGGTCCTCTAACGCGCCGTCCAGCCCCCGTCGACGCCCAGACACGCGCCCGTAACGTATGAAGCGGCGTCGCTCGCGAGGAATACCACCGGCGCGGCGATCTCCTCCGGTTCGGCAAAGCGCTCTAGAGGGGTGCGCGAGAGCAACGACTCCTTGAGCCCCTCGTTTTCCATCGCCTCCCTCGTTAGCTCGGTCGCGACGTAGCCCGGCGCGACCGCGTTTACTCGTACGTCCGGCGCCCAGTCGAGTGCCATGCTCTTGGAGAGTCCTACGAGCCCGTGCTTCGAGGCGACGTAAGGGTGCTGGCGCGGCAATCCCACGAGACCGCCGACGCTCGCGACGTTGACGACCGATCTCACCGATTCCTCGCCGGCGACTTTCGCACACAGGAACGCTCCGCGAAGGTTGACGTCCAGCGTCCGGTCGTAGCCCTCCATCGCGACGGCCTCGGGCGTGCCGAGCGCGTCCTCGGGGTTGATCCCGGCGTTGTTCACGAGGACATCGGGCGAACCCATCTCCTCATCGACCCGCTCGAACAGCTCCCGAACCTCGTTTTCCTCGGTCACGTCGGTAGGTTGGAGCAGGGAGTCGCCGCCCCGGCTCTCGATCTCGCCGACGACGGTTTCGAGGGCGTCCTCCGATCGGGCCGCGGGCACGACGTCAGCGCCGGCATCGGCCAGTGCGAGCGCGATCGCCCGGCCGATCCCGCGGCTCGCCCCGGTGACGACGGCGACGTGTTCCGAGCAGTCGAACGCATCGAGAACTGACATACCGGGCGTGCGTCGGGCGGCGGCTTAAGGGCTCGTATGGACTCACCGTACGACCGTTACGGGCACCGGCGAGCGCCGGACGACGAGTTCGGCGGTGTTCCCGATCAGGAGCCGAGAGGAGAGATCCCGGCCGTGACTCCCGATCACGACGGCATCGAAGTCCCCGGCGCGCTCGACGATCGCTCTCGAAGGAGGCCCGAGCGCGACGGCGGTATCGATCCCGCGGTCGTGCTCGGCCGTGATCTCGCGTGCCCGGTCGAGTATCGGTTTCGCGTGTTCTGCCGCCGCCTCAGGGACGCTCTCGGAAAGCGAGAGTCCCACCGCCTCGCCCATGAACCAACTCGGAACGCCGACGACCGAAAGCACCGTTATCTCGGCGTCTGGATGGGCCTCGACGGCGAATTCGAGCGCGCGCTCGGCCATCCTCGAACCGTCCATCGCGACGAGAACACGGGCGAGCATACTCACAGTACGCTGTTATCAGCGATAAATCCGTGTTCGATTCGGACTCGCTCGTTCCGGGCTCTAGACAGTCGTAGTACTGTGGGATCAATAGCGTTTGACAACGAGAGAGACCACTACCGACTGGTTCGGTTCAGTCACCGGGAGAGGAGCTGCCCGACAGTCATGAGCGCGCTCGTGGTCCCAGTCAGTCCGATCAGGCTCAGAAGCCGAGAAGATCGAGATCGTTCCCGATGAACGGGATCAGGGCGAACGCGCCGAACCCGACGACCGCGAAGAGGATGGCCAGAAACGGATCGTAGCGCTCGTCGTGGAGTTCGTCAAGGGCCTCTGACAGCCGAACCCACTCGTTTTCCTCGGGCGTGTCACCGACCTCGGTGAGCCTGCGCTCGATCCCCTTGTCGGTGCGAACCGCATAGAAGAGCCGCCGGTAGCCGACCAGCATGGTGCCGAACATCGCGCCGACGAGGAGGTTCTCACGTCCGCCCAGTACGAGGACCGCAAGACCGACGGCGAGCGTCGGGGCGAGAAAGAGCGCGAGGAACTCGCGGAGGTCGACGAAGGGCGCTCGCGTCCCTTCACGGCCGGCGGGTAACACTGTCGTTCGGGAGCTACTACAGCCGATTCGTATAAAATTCCGGTGGCCAGTTCGCGATCCGCTCAGGGCGCGTAGTAGTACTCGCCCTGTTTTTTCTGCTGGCGGTCGAGCTGGCTGTCGGGCTTGTTGATCCGCGGGCGGCTCGTGCGCTCGTCGCGGCGGAAGGTCACATCGAGGTTCGCGAGGAACTCGTTCATCCCCTCGCGCATCCCCTGTGGCTGGCTCGCGTGGCCGTGGTGGGCGGGCTCGCCCTCGAAGACCAGTAGGCGGTCGGCGAGCAGGTCCATCATGTAGATGTCGTGGTCGATCACCATGACCGTCGCGTCCTGGGTCTCGGCGTACCGGCGGATCGCACGCGTCGCGAGCACCCGCTGTTCGACGTCCAGATGGGCGGAGGGCTCGTCGAGCAGGAACAGGTCGGCCTCCTTCGAGAGACAGGCCGCGATGGCGACGCGCTGGCGCTCCCCGCCCGAGAGGTCGTCGAGGTTCTGCTCCATGATCCGGGAGAGCTGGAGGGGCTTTGCGATCTCGGTGTTCCAGTGTGAGGAGCCGAACTCATCAGTAATGGACGAGAGGAAGACGTCGACGCGCATGGGCTGGTCGATCTCGATGTACTGGGGCTTGTAGGCGACCTCCAGATCGGTCTCGAACTCGCCCTCGTCGGGCGCGAGCTTTCCGGCGACGAGCTTCGCGAAGGTGGATTTCCCGATGCCGTTGGGCCCGACGATCCCGAGCACTTCCTCCTCGCGGATCGTACCGCTTTCGACCTCCAAGGAGAAGGCGTCGTCGCCGTAGGATTTGGTCATCTTCGGGTACTCGATCAGCGGGTCGGCGTGGCTCACGGTCCGGGGGGCGTGCTGTTCGAACCCGATGGCCTCCGGACGGATCCGCATGTTCTCGTTGTCGAGGTAGCCCGCGAGATACTCGTTGATACCATTGCGAACCGACTTGGGCGAGGTGATGACACCGTAGGCGCCGGGTTCACCGTAGGCGACGTGGAGGTTGTCACAGAGCAGGTCCAGGATCGCGAGGTCGTGTTCGACCACGAGCATGGAGCGATCGCCCTCTTCTGCGAGCTCTCGAATGATCCGGGCGACGGTGACGCGCTGGCCGATGTCGAGGTAGGGAGTGATCTCGTCGAGGAAGTAGAAATCGGCATCGCGGGCCAGACAGGCGGCGATCGCTACCCGTTGAAGCTCCCCGCCGGAGAGTTCATCGATCCCCTGATCCATGACGGGGGAAATCGAGAGCCGCTCGACCAGTCCGTCGAGCGCGCCGCGTTCGTCGGTGTGTTCGAGGAGTTCGCGGGTGTTGCCGTCGAACTGCTTGGGGATCTGGTCGACGTACTGGGGCTTTCGCGCGACGCTGACCTCGCCGTCGCGCACCTCGCGGATGTAGTCCTGCAGTTCGGTCCCCCGGTAGGCGTCGAGGACGGCGTCCCACCCCGGCTCCTCCTCGTGCCGGCCGAGGTTCGGAACGAGCTCGCCCGAGAGGATGTTCACTGCCGTGGATTTCCCGATCCCGTTCGGGCCGAGAATACCGGTGACTTGGCCCTCGATGGGGATCGGCAGGCCGTAGAGCGAAAAGGCGTTTTCTCCATACCTGTGGACGGGATCGTCCTGCAGTTCCTGGGGCAGGTTGATGATCTCGATGGCGTCGAACGGGCACTTCTCGACGCAGATCCCGCAGGTCTCGCCCAGACAGATCTCCTCGGAGATGCGGATCTGGTCGGGGCCGCCCTCCTCTGCGTCCTCGCCCCGTTGGGTGATACACTCCTTGCCCGTCCTGTTGGGCGGACAGTAGTTCGCACACTCGTAGCTACAGCGGTCGGGCTGGCACCGATCGAGGTCGACCACTGCGATACTGTCGTCGGCCATCGTTAGAACGTGACCTCGGTGGTGAGCAGGATGCCCCAGGTGACGAACCAGAGACAGAAGCTCATGAAGCCGATGAACAGTTTGTCCTTCGTCGAGAACTCCTCGACGATCCCCGTGACTTTCAGCACGGGGAACTGAACCAGAACGAGCGCCCCGAGCACCACGAGTGCGATGGGGTCGCCGGCGTCGCTCGCGAGCGCGGCGGAGGCGATCCCCGCGCCGATGCCCGCAAGCGAGCAGACCGCGGTGACCGTCACCGCCCGGATGTGGGCCGAGCGCTGCTCGACCGCTTCGGTTGCCATGCGTGAGAATCGGCCGCCGGGGCTCAAAAGCCGTTCGCTTATCCCTTCGAGACGGTGTGAGACGGATGCTCAACCTTTATACCCGTGGCGCGTTTCGATTCGTAGTGATGACTGACTCAGAGACGGAAACCGTCGAGGACCTTCCTCCGAGCGCGAAACTCGTCTTCAAGGTCCTCGAGTACAACGGCTCACTCACCCAGAAGCAGATCGTCAACGAGTCGATGCTCTCGGCACGCACGGTGCGCTACGCCCTCGAACGCCTCGAAAACATCGATATCGTAGATGAGGATATCTACTTCGCTGACGCCCGACAGAACCTCTATACGCTCGACAGCGAGGCGGTCGTCGCTGACGGCGGCCCCGACGAAGTCTGTTGTGCCGAATAACCAGCGCGACCGTCCAACCCATCTCGATTTCTCGTACTGACCGATCAGGCACCGACCACGGTGATCTGCTGGCTCCTGTCGATCGCTCGTTCCAACTCTTCGGCGATAGCACTTCCTCGCGAGACCTGAATGTCGCCGCCCCGTCCCACCGTCGCCGTAAAGAGGTACTCCTCGCCGGCTTTCACCTCGACGGTCTGGCCTGTCTGGGCACCGTCGACGGTAAGCCGGATATGGCGGGAGGTGATCTCCGGGGTGACGACCTGCCCGCGCTCGGTTCCCGTCGCCTCACCGGAGCCCCCGGGGTTGGGGTTCTCGTCGTGGGTCCGCACGTCGATGTCGATCCCGAGCCGGTTCTCGACGTCGGTGATCCGGCCGCCGCCCTTGCCGATCACGCTGGAGATGTCGTCCTCCTCGACGTAGACGACTGCCTTGTTCGAACCCTGGAGTTCGACGTCGACGTAGCCACGGGCGATCGACCGGATCTCGCGTTCGATCTCCTGGCGGGCGATCCGGTCGACACCGCCCTCGCTTTCCTCCGCATCCTCGAGCGGGACGGTGACGACCTGGCGGTTGAACGTGTAGATCTCGTAGGCCGGCTCGCCGGTCTCGAAGTCCTCGATGACGATCACCGGCCGGGCGAGGTCCTCCTCGGTCAGCCCTGCGGGCACCTTCACCTCCGTCGTGACGTCGTAGACCGTGTGGACCTCCCCGGCCTCGATATACACGACCGTGTCGACGACCTGCGGGATCATGCCCAACTCGACCCTACCAACTAATCGCTGGAGGGCGTCGATCGCGCGGGTCGCGTGGACGACGCCGATCATGCCGACACCGGCGAGACGCATGTCCGCGAAGACCTCGAAGTCGTCGGTCTTCCTGACCTCGTCGTAGATGGTGTAGTCGGGCCGGACCATAAGCAAGGAATCGGCGGTCTTGGCCATCGAGCCCGCGAGTTCGGTGTACTGGGTGATCTCGGGGCCGACCTGCAGGTCGCGGGGTTTCTCCATCGTCTTCACCGAGTAACCCGAGTCGTTGAGGAACTCGGCCACTGCCTGCGCGAAGGTCGACTTCCCCGCGCCGGGCGAGCCCGAGATCAGGATGCCGCGCTGGCGTTCGAGCATCCGATCGCGCAGCTCGTCGGCCGACTCGTAGTCGTCGAGGTCGGTCTTGACCAGGGGGCGAACGGCCGTGATCTCGATTCCGTCCGAGAAGGGCGGGCGGGCGATGGCGATCCGGTAGTCGCGGAACTGGACGATCTTCATGCCCGGTTCCGAGAGCTCGATGAACCCGTCGGAGGACTGTTTCGCACCGTTTACGATCTCGCGGGCGATCTCCTCGATCTCCTCCTCGGTCTGGACCTCCTCGCGGACGCGCTCAAAGCGCATCTCGCCGACGTCGCCGCGTTTGGCCATCGGCGGGACGCCGGCCTTGAGGTGGACGCTCATCGTCGTCTCGTCGAAGTACCCCTCGACGTCGAGGGTGCCGACCTCCTCGACTTCGGGCGAAATGTACTCGACGGCCAGTCCCTTCGCCTCGGCGACCTCGCTCTGGACGATGTCGCTCGTGACGAACGTGGCCTCGTGGTCGGCCGCGAGGTCGCGGATGAGTGCGTCGATCTCGCCCTCGGCGGCTTGTCCCTTCTCGATCGAATCGGGCCTGCGGCCGACGTACTCCAGTTTGATCTCGCCGGCGTCGGCGAGTTCGGCAAGCGTCTTGAGTTCCTCCAAACCACTCCACCCGCTGTCGATGCCCTCGTTGGCCTGGTGTTCGAGTTCGCCGACGACCGCCTCGGGGACCAATACGGTCGCACCGGCGAACTCGCCGTCGCGGACCCGCGTGGAGACGCGCCCGTCGATGACGACGCTCGTGTCCGGGAGAACCTTCATACCGTCCATAGTAGCCGGGACGTTGATAAGGGTATTTCATCGGGAGGTCGGCCGGAAGCGATACCGGTCCGGAAAATGAGACGTACGTATGTCGAAAGACCGACCCGACCACGTCGTGACGCACCAGCACCTCTGGGCCGGCGTCCTCCTCGGGATCACGCCGGTCGTCGCGGCGTTCGAGGTGGCGGACGGCGGGTCGGTGCTGTACGGGGCGTTCCTCGGGTTGCTCGTCGCGCTACCGATCACGACCGTCCTCCTCTCGCCGCGAAGGCGAATCAGGTGCTGGTCTCCCGAGGACGACGGAACGTATAGGAGAGCTCCCCGCTCTCTGCGGTGATCGTTCCCTCGTTATGGTCGAACGCGAGGAACTCGACCCGGCTGTCGAACTCGTGAAGCGGCATGCTCCCCGTGAGTCGGCCGCTCGCGGTGATCTCGATGATCGCACCCCCGAGGGTGCAGCTCACCAGATCGCTCTCTGCGTGGCAGTGGCCGTCGGCACAGAAGCGCTCGATCTCGGCGACGACGCCCTCCCAGTCGGCGATCTCGACTTCTCTGGGTTCCCCGTCCATACCCGTCGTAGGCGAGGTGACGCGATAGCGTTTCGTGGCCACTTATGCTCCCGGCGGGCGGCGGAGTCGCATGGACGACGTACCCGAACTGACCCGCGAGCTCGTCTCGATCCCGAGCCACGAGGACGAAACCGCCGCGGGCGATTTCATCGAACGATGGCTCCGCGAGGAGACCGACGGCGAGGTGACCCGCGACGAGGCGGGCAGTGTGTTCGCACGAACGGGCGATCCGACGGGGCCGACGCTCGCGCTCGTGGGCCATCACGACGTGGTGCCGCCCGCCGAGGAGCAGACGAAAAGCGGCGAATACATCGTCGAGGAGCGCGATGGGCGCCTCTACGGCCGCGGGACTGCCGACATGAAAGGGGCGGTGGCGGCGGCGATGTGCGCGTTTCGGGATAGCGAGGTGCCACGCACCTCGGACTCTTCGAGCGGCTCTCGGCCGCGAGATGCTGCTCCGGCGGGCGAACTCGTCTTCGTCAGCTTCGTCGGTGAGGAAAGCGGGGGAATCGGCGCGCGCCACGCCATCGAGAGCGGCTTTGCCCCCGAGTACGCGGTCGTCTGTGAGGGCTCGACGAACTACTCGAAGCAGGGGGTGACCGACGTGGTGGTCGCCCACAAGGGTCGGCGGGGCAGTACGATCACCGCCCGGGGGACGGCGAGTCACGCGAGCGAACCCGAAGCGGGCGAGAACGCCATCTATCGGGCCAGTGAGGCGGTCGACATCGTGCGAGGGATCGACGCCCCGACGGCGACGGTGCTCGGAAACCATCTCTCGGGGTCGGTCGCGGTCACCGAGATCGAGGGCGGATCCGCGATGAACGTGATCCCGGATCGCTGTACGGTGACGGTCGACGAGCGCACCGTCCCGGGCGAGCGCGCGCCCATAGAACGAGTGACGGAATTGGAAGGCGTCGAATGGGCAGTCGATCAGGACCTCCCGCCGATGGCCTGTTCGAACGACGGGTTCGCAGAGCGAATGCTCGCTGCGGCTCGCGAGGCCCAAGACGGAGTCTCGGAACTCGTCTCGAAACCCCACGCGACGGACGCGGGCTGGCTCGCGGAGGCGGGCACCGCCTGTGTGGTCTGTGGCGCGTCCGAACCGGGCGAGGCCCACACGAGGAACGAGAGCGTCTCGCTTGCGGTGCTGGATCGGTGCTATCGGCTGTACCGCGAGGCCGGGGAAGGTTTCATCTGATCGATACGTCTCGCGGCGGAGGGACAGGTCTTTGCGTCTCGACGCGCAACCGGGGGGTGACGTGAGCCGCTCTCAGTCCCCCGGACCGCCGAGACCGAAATCGAAGCAGGACGCCGAGACGGAGACCACCGACTGGAAGCGCCCGCAGCAGATCCTGTTGGTGGCCGGAATCGGCCTGTTCGTGATCGGGTTGATCGCGACGCTCGGGCTGCCGTCGCTCGGATTGGGCCCGTTCGGAACCGACAGCCCCGGCGGCGACTCGCCGCCCGGCCTCGCGGACAACGGATCCGACCAGACCGGCGACACCGATGCCAACGGCTCCAACGGCGGGGACGACACTACGGACGACGGAGCAAGCGAGAGCGGTGGTGACGGAGGCGACGGCGGTGACGGAAGCGGCAGTGACGAAAGCGATAGCGGCGATAGCAGCGATGGCGATGCCGCCGGTTCATCCGACGACGGTGGCGACACGGACACTGACGACTCGACGGACGGCGCCTCGGACGAGGGAAGCGCCGATTCGACGGATGACTCGAACGACGACGGCGGAAACGCCGATGAGGGCGACGGCTCGAACGCTGACGACGGGAGCGGAGACGACGGGAGCGGAGACGACGCGAACGCCGGCGACGGGGACGGAGGGAACGACGGCGGCCTCCCGGTCTTCGGCGGCGGTGACGATGGCGGCGATGACAACGCTGGGGACTCGAACGATGATACCGGTGCGGACGAGCAAAACGGCGGGGACGACGGCGATAACGAAAACAGCGAGGACGAACAGACCGACAGCTCCACGGACGAGAGCGCCGACGACGCACCCGCAGATGAGGACAACTCGTCGGATGACGCCGATGGAGACGACGGCGCACCCGACGAGGAGCAGAACACCAGCGAGGAGGAGGACAGCGGCGATGAAGCGCCAGCGGACGAATCAGAGCCGTCCTCAGGAACCGGGGACGACTCGAGCGAGGACACCCCAAGTGACGGCGGAAACGGATCCGGCGAGCCATCCTCGGCCGATTCGGGAAATGACGACGGCGGTGTGAGCGACAGCCAAGGCGGTGAGAGTGCCGACGACGGAACGAACCAGACCGAGGCTGGTTCGGGAAATGAAACCGGCGGTGCGAGCGACGGCCAAACCGATGCCGACGGGAACACCACCGAAGCGAGCGATCCCGTAGCGAGCGACACCGAGGAGGCCGGTTCGGGAAATGAGAGCGGCGGTTCGGGCGACGATACGAACCAAGCCAACGGTTCCGACGGCGGTGAGACGGGAAATGACGACGGCGGTGTGAGCGACAGCCAAAACGGCACCGACACTGCCACGGAGCCGGACGAATCCGTGACGGCCAACGAAACCGAACCACAGGACGACCCCGAGGCGAACGGGACCGAGGACGCGAACGGAACCGGGAACCAGTCCGAGGGCAGTTCGGCGGACGGGAACGGTACCGACGCGGGCGGTCTCCTCGGCATCGTCGGCTGAGCCACTCGCCGCGACCAGCGAATTCTTGACGAGGCGTTTCGAATCGTAGGTATGGCACAGTCAACCGCCGAGACCGACGCGAACACCTACGAACAGTTCCTCGAGAAAGTCAGGCGCATCGAGAACCTCGGCGCCGGCGCGGGCGTTCTGCAGTGGGACCAGGAGGTCAAAATGCCCGACGAGGGGATCGAAGCGCGCTCCCAGCAGCTTTCTACCCTGTCGGCGGTCATCCACGAGGAGTTCACCGACGAGGAGATGGGCGCGTACCTGAACGAACTCGAATCGACCGATCTCGACGACGAGCAGGCGGCGGTCGTCCGCGAGATCCGCCGCCAGTACGATCGAAAGACCCGCGTCCCCACCGAGTTGGTCGAGGAGATCTCGCGGACGACCTCCAAGGCCCTGCCCAAGTGGAAGGAGGCCAAAGCCGAGGACGACTTCTCGATCTTCGCGCCGATCCTCGAAGAACTGATCGAACTCAAAAAGGAGTACGCCGAACACATCGACCCCGACGCCGACCCCTACGAGGTCCTCTTTGCCGACTACGAGCCCTACATCGAGTTAGAGAAAGCCGAGGAGATGCTCGCGCGACTGCGCGAGGAACTCGTCCCACTGATCGATTCGGTCTCGGACTCCGACGCGGAACTGGCGACCGACGCCTTCGCCGGCGAGTTCGACCCCGACACCCAGGAAAAGCTGGCCCGTGACGCGCTCGATGTCTTGGGCTACGACTGGGATCGCGGGCGGCTCGACACCGCGCCCCACCCCTTCTCGACGGGCAACCAGTTCGACGCCCGCGTCACCACGCGATTCGACGAGACGGACCTGCTGGGCGGGCTTACGAGTACGATCCACGAGTTCGGTCACGCCACCTATACCTTAGGACTGCCCGACGAGCACTACGGCACCCCATTGGGCGACTCGCGCGACCTCACCGTCCACGAGTCCCAATCGAGACTCTGGGAGAATCATGTGGGTAGGTCCCGGGCGTTCTGGGAACTGTTCCACCCGCGAGTCGAGGAGCGCTTTCCCGATGTCGAGGCAAGCGGCGAGGACGCCTACGAGGCCGCAAACCAGGTCCACGACGACAACCTCATTCGCGTGGAGGCGGACGAACTGACCTACCACATGCACATCGTCCTCCGGTTCGAGATCGAGCGCGAACTCATCGAGGGCGACCTCTCGGTCGAGGAGATCCCCGAGACGTGGAACGAGAAGATGGAGGAGTTCCTCGGGATCAGGCCCGACACCGACGCCGAAGGCTGTCTACAGGACATTCACTGGAGCCACGGCTCCTTCGGCTACTTCCCGACCTACTCGCTGGGGAGCGTACTCGCCGCCCAGCTGTATGCGAACGCCGACGAGGAGATCGACGACCTCGACGGGAAGATCCGAGAGGGGGAGTTCGACCCGCTTCGCGAGTGGCTCGTCGAGAACGTCCACCGCCACGGCGCGCGCTACACCACGCCCGAGTTGATCGAGGAGGCCACCGACGAGGCCTTCACCGCCGATTACTTCCTCGAGTACGTCACCGAGAAGTACGGCGAGCTGTACGATCTCTGAGACGACGGCGGGTGAAGCACTCGCCTGCACAGGCGTTACCCGGCCGGGAGCCGTAAGGGACCGACATGGTGGACATCGGCAACCCGTTTGGCGTCGATCTGGCGACCACGATCTTCGGCGCGGGACTCTCGTTGGGACTCTCGGCGGCGGTCATGGAGTACGGCTACCGGATCCCGGAGTACAGTAATGCGGAACTGTTGGGCGGTGTGGGGGTCGGTCTCGTCGGAGTCGGCGCGTTCTTGGGTGTCGTTATGGTGCTTCGCGGGCTTCGCTGATCGGACGGACTCGACCACTGGGTTACTCGACGGCAATGAGATAGATCGCGAGCGCGGCGAAGGCGATTCCGAGGAGTTTGCGGGCGGTGAGAGGTTCCTCGAGGAGGACGATCCCCAGCAGCGAACTCGTCACGACGAACATCCCGAAGACGGGGACGACCACGCTAACGGGACCGACCGACAGCGCGTAGTAGTACGCGAGCAGTCCCACGGTCAGCGCGATCCCGGCGGCGTACATGTACTTCGCGTCGCCCGAGAGGAGGTACGGCACCACGCGTTCGCCCCGGTAGACGACGACGCCTGCCGCACCCAGCGTGAACGCCGAGGCCGCGACCAGCGTCACGACCGCGCTCGGGACGGTCCGGGTCGCGAGGTTCACGAGCGGCGGGAAAACGGTGTACGCGAGCAACGCGAGGACAGTCCAGCCGATGTAGTTCACACCGAAGCCGTCGGGAGCGCAGAACAGAAGCGTTGTGAAAGCAGCGGTGTCGACTGCAAGACACCTCAGAGCCGCTCGGCCACCCACGCCGAGACCGCGCGGATCTCCTCGGGATGCGTGCCGTGGCCCACGGGATAGGCCTCGAAGCGCACGTCCACGCCGGCCTCTTCGAGGAGTTCCGCGGCCCGCTCGGCGCGCTCGACGGGGATGATCTGATCGCTCTCGCCGGCACCGATGAAGACCGGCTTGCCGGTGGCGTTCTCGACGCGTTCCTCGTGTGACTCGGGAAGGTAGCCGTTGAGCGCGACGACCCAGTCGTAGCTTTCCGGGTGTTCACACAGCGCCGCGAGGCTCGTGATCGAGCCCTGACTGAACCCCAGCAGGCCGACCCGCTCGGGGTCGAGGTCGTACTCTCCGACCGCCCACTCGACGAACTCGTAGACGAGATCGAGGCTCCGGCGGAACTCCTCGGGGTGGGGCTGGCTCGCGTGGAGGCCGCCCGCCGAGAGGTCGAGTTCGTACCAGGTGTAGCCGCCCTGTAGCGGGTCGGGCGCGCGGACGCTCAGGACGTGCAGTTCGTCGGGAAGCCGTCCTGCGATCGGGAGCAGATCGCGCTCGTTCGTCCCGCGGCCGTGGATCAACACGACCGCGGGGGCGGGGCCGTCGGTCGAGGTCTCGGGTGCGTTACTGACGTGTTCGAGCGGGGAATCGGTCATACCCCCAGTATGCACCCCCGGTATAAACCGTCTGGCCGGCCCGAAACGTTATATGCTGTCGTGGTATAGCGTACCATGTATGGCTACCGCACCCAACGGCGACGACATGTTCGACCAGTTCCTGTCCGAGCGCGGACACGAGACGGAACCGGTAGGGTGGGACACCGACTATAACAAGAAGCAGTGTCCCGACTGCGGTGGCCTTCACGATCAGGCCGCGTCTGACTGTACGGTCTGTGGGTGGGCACCTCGGTAGTCGGGGGTTCGGCGAACGGAACGATTTATTGGGTACCACACCCGAGAACGAATCAAATGCCCGAGTGTCAGAACTGTGGTTCGTTCGTGACTGAGGCCTACGTCCGGGTGTTCACGCCGACGGACATCGACGCGCCGCGGGTCTGTCCGGAGTGTGAGGACATGATCCGCGACGGCGCGGAGATCCGGGAGGCGCGTTCCTCGCGGGGCGGGTGAGACGGTACGGCCGGGTCGTAACTGTTCGTACGTTGGCCACCAGAACGGTCGGTGACCGGCGTACGCCGACGTACGACCGACAGTAGAATCCACGGGGCTTATCACGGACAGGCCCGTGAGTTCGTGCAATGGCTGATACACAGGTCACCCGACTGTTCGGTGGGCCGGGCAGCGGGAAGACGACGGCGCTCCTCGACCGGGTCGAGGAGATCCTCGAAAGCGGCGAGGTCGCCGTCAACGACGTGCTGGTCGTCTCCTACACCCGGGCGGCCGCCGCGGAGATCCGCGACCGACTGGCCGAACGGCTCGGCATCTCGCCGCGCTCGCTGCAGGGTAACGTCTGTACGATGCACGCGAAGGCCTACGAACTGCTCGACCTCTCGCGTGGCGACGTCGTCGGCGAGAAACAAAAAAAGGAGTTCTGCGAGGATTACGGGCTGGAGTTCGAGGACGAGTACAGCGGTGCCGGACGACGGACCGCCCGCTCAACCACGCTCGGCAACAAGATCATCGCCACGAGCCAGTGGCTCCAGCGAACCAACAGGGAGGTGAGTGACTGGTACGACGTGCCCTTCCAGTGGAACGACGAGGAGGTCCGCCTGCCCCCGGAGATCGACGAGAACTCACTGTCGGGCAACAAGTACACCCCGACGTGGCCCTCCGACGACGATCGGATCGACATCCCCGAGGCGATCCGTGCGTGGCGCGCGTTCAAGGGTGAAAAGGGGCTGATCGGGTTCGCCGATATGTTGGAGCGGGTCGAACAGCGCTCGCTCGTCCCGAACGTCGAGTACCTCGTGATCGACGAGTTCCAGGACATCACCACGCTGCAGTACGCCGTCTACGAGGAGTGGAAACCCCACATGAAGGGCGTGTTGATCGCGGGCGACGACGACCAGGTCGTCTACGCCTGGCAGGGCGCGGACCCGAACCTCCTGCTCGACGCCGAGGTCGACGAGGACAACGTCCTCCCGAACTCCTACCGACTCCCCTCCCGAATCCTCGACGTGGTCAATCGGGAGGTACGCCACATCGAAAAACGCCAAGAGAAGGACCTCAACCCGCGGAAAGAGGGCGGGAAGGTCGAGGCCGTCGAGAGCCCCTCGATGCTGGATCTGGTGCGAAACGTCCGGGCAACAGTAGCAGAGACGCCCGACGAGACCGTGATGGTGCTGTTTCGGGCGCGCTATCAGATGTTCCAGTTCCTCGATGAGTTCATCTCGGAGGGGATGCCCTTCCGGGTGCTGACCGATCAGCGGATGTGGACCGACCGCCTCCAGCAGTTCATCTCCGCAGTCGAGAAGATCGACGCCGGCGAGGAGATCACCGGATTGGAGGCGCGCCGACTCGCGGACATGCTCGCGGATTCGGCCTTCAGCACCAACGACCGGGACGATCTCTTTTCCGAGATCGACGAGCGAAAGGAGGCCGCGGGCGCCGACAACGCCGCCGAGATCAGTATCGATCCCGCGACGATCCGCGAGTACGCCCCGTTCGTGCCCGATCCCGTCTCGGCGGCGGACATGTCGAGAAAGATCACGAGCTTCCAGCGAAAGAGCGTCAAGGCCTACTTCGCGACGGGCACCTACGAGGGCGCTGACCCCGAACGCGTGCGGATCGGAACGATCCACTCGGCGAAGGGACGGGAGGCCGATCACGTCTTCGTCGCGACCGATTTGACTGAAAAAGTCGTCGAGCAGATGGCCGCGACGATCGAACAGGAGCAGGTCCCCATTGAGGGGGAGTTCACCCGGACGACCAGTCCCGTACCGATGCTGACCGACAACGAACGCCGGGTCTTCTACGTCGGCATGAGCCGGGCTCGCGAACGGCTCGTCCTGTTGGAGAACCTCGTCAACGGCGCACCGACCCTGCCGCTCGACGTACTGCTCTGTAACGAGCCCCGCGAGGAACCCATCGAGGAGCTGATCGCGGAGGCCGACGCCCCCGAGGCCGAAGTCCACTAAATGGACTACGGGGCGCTCGACGCCGAACTCCGGGATCGAAACGCCGACGGCGTCGTCCACGTCGGCGACCGCTTCGACGACGACCTCAGATATCTCACCGGGTTTTCCGGCCCGGACCGCGAGTACGCGTTCGTCTACGACGGCGAGGGTGGCGAGGCGATATTGTGTGCCCCCCAACTGTTCGAGGAGCAGGCCCAACGGGAGTTCTCCGGAACCGTCGTGAGCGCTGCCGAGCAAGAGGCGACGACCGCGGGCGAACGCGCCGCCGATCTCGTCTCCGGGACCGTGCTGGTCCCCCAGTCGATCCCCCACGATACGGCCCTCTGGCTCGAACGCGCGGGCTGTGACCTCGAATCGACCGCCGTCGTCGAGCGCATGCGGTCACGGAAGACGGAGGCCGAGATCGAGCGAATTCGAACCGTCCAGGAGGCCGCCCAAACCGGAATGGCCCGCGCGGAGACGGTGCTCGCATCGACAGAGGTCGAGGGGGACCCCCTGATATGGGAGGAGAGGGTGCTCACGACCGAGCGCCTGCGCCGCGAAGCGAACGCTGCGATGGCTCTCGAGGGCGTGAACCCGGTAGGTAACACCGTCATCGGCGCGGGCGAGCGCTGTGCGGACCTGCATTTCACCGGCGACATCCCGATAAAACGCGGTGAGACCGTCCTGCTTGACCTCTCGCCGCGCGGCCCGGAGGGGTACTACGGCGACCTCTCCAGAACGTTTGTCGTCGATCTAGAGGGGGGGTGGGAGCGCCGGGCGTACGTGGCCGTCGAGCGCGCACAGGAGGCCGCTTTCGACGCCCTGTCGGAGGGTGCGGGAACGCTCGCGAGTACGGTTCACGAGGAGACCGCCGCCGAGATCAGTGCATATGGATTTCGGCCCGACGGGACGCCGGGATTCACCCACGGCACGGGCCACGGCGTCGGGATGAGCCTCCACGAAGCGCCGTCGCTCCGTTCGGACACCGAGTTGGAGGCGGGGATGGTGCTGACGGTCGAACCCGGCGTCTACGACCCCCAGGAGGGGGGCGTTCGGATTGAGGACCTCGTGGTCGTGCGCGAGGAAGGGTTCGAGAACCTCACGGAGTATCCCCGGTCGCTCGTTCCCGAGGTCAGGTCGTCCGGCCAGTAACGGTTTCGACGTCGAGCTCGTAGACCGTCGGCTCGACGGCCTCGATCGCCTCGTCGAACACTCTGAGCGGGGTGAACAGCGCGTTGATCGCCGCATCGTCGAGCTCCCGGTCGGCGGGGCCGATCGGTCCCCGGAGGACGACGCTCCAGGAGTCGTCCGGCGGCTCGGTGTCGTAGACGACGAGCGCCGCCCGCGCGGTCGACTCGAGGTAGGCGGCCTTCTCGCTGCCCTCGTGGATCGCCAGCCGGAAATAGACCCGATCGTCCTCGCGGTGAAAGGCCACTGGGATCGCGTAGGCGTCGTCGCCCGCGGCGAGCGCGAGCACGCCCGTCTCGGCGTCCGTCAACCGCCTCGCGACCGCCTCGTCGTCCATCCCCCGCGTGTAGGTGTACTCGATCTCACCCATCCCCGAGCGTTTTCCCATACTCCCACTACTCCGAGTCGCCGGATACGTGTTGTGCCCCTCGTCAGTCGCCGCGACGGAAGGGGAGCAGGCCGAGAACCCAGTCGCGGGGACTCCCGACCCGGCGGACGATGTACTCGGGCAGGAGGAGCATCGCGGCGGCGACGAGCAGGAATCCGACACCGAAGACCGTGCGGCCCGCGGTGAGGAACTCGAAGCCGATCAGCCCAAGCGGGATAGCGAAGATCAGCCCCGATCCCATCTGGATCATGCTCAGGATGCCGGGGAGTTTCATGCCCCGCGTTGATCGCCGGCGGCCAAAAATCCTGCCGACCGACCCATCGTGATCACTCCGAGCGGTCGGGTTCGTCTGTTTCCTCGGGCGTTTTAGCGACCTTTCCGACGGCGGCTCCGGCGAGGTCCGCGGGGAGGTCCATCGGCGTCGTGAGCTTCTGGGGAAGCCACACCATCGCCACCGCGACGACGATCAGCCCGCCGCCCAGTATCGTCTGGCCGTCGAGAAGCCGGTTCAGTCCGAACACGCCGACCGGAAGGGCGAACACGAGCGAGGCCGCCAGCCCGATCATATCCAGAATCCCCAGATGCGCCATCGAGCGGCCGTAAACGCCCGGCGGATATAACGTATCCGGCCGTCCAATCGATTCCGGCGAACCCCTGACGGAACCCTTTCGTGTCGATCCCCCCAAGCCGGGGTATGTTCACCGGGATAATCGAGGCGACGGGCGAGATCCGCTCGCGGACCGGAACCGACGACGGCCTGCGCCTGCGGGTCGCCTGTCCGTTCGCGGGCGAACTCGAGGGGGGCCAGAGCGTGAGCGTCAACGGGGCGTGTCTGACCGTCGAACAGAGCGATCGCGGAAGCTTCGAGGTCTTCCTCGCCGCAGAAACCGTCTCGCGGACCTACCTCGGGGAGCTCCGGGAGGACGATCGGGTCAACCTCGAACGCGCGATGCCCGCCGACGGGCGCTTCGACGGTCACGTCGTACAGGGCCACGTCGACGGCGTCGGCGAAGTCCGGGCGATCGAGGAGGTGGGCGAGGACTGGCGGTTCACGTTCTCTCTGCCCGAGGAACTCGAAACGTACGTCGTCGAGAAGGGGTCCGTTACAGTGGACGGCATCAGCCTCACCGTCGCGGGCCTCTCCGAGGAGGCGTTTTCGGTCGCGATCATCCCGACTACGTACGAGGAGACGACGCTTTCTGCGAAATCCGTGGGCGATCCCGTGCA
This sequence comes from Halalkalicoccus paucihalophilus, assembly GCF_001593955.1. GTDB lineage: Archaea > Halobacteriota > Halobacteria > Halobacteriales > Halalkalicoccaceae > Halalkalicoccus > Halalkalicoccus paucihalophilus. Next base: position 234,251 of record NZ_LTAZ01000001.1, read on the forward strand.
TCTGGAGGCGGACGTGATCGCGAAATACGTCGAGCGGGTCAGTGCTCCGTATCGGGATCGAACTCCGTGAGTTCGGGCGTCGGTTCGCGGTCACCGTCACGGATCCCGACGTCGGCGTACACCCGCCGGTAGGCCGAGAGTTTCCGGTAGAGGAAGTACGCGACGATACCGTCGTAGAGGACGATGAAGCCGATCAGGGCGATAGCAGGGGTGATCCACGTCGCGGCACTCACGAGCACTCCCGGAACGATCCCCGAGAGCGTGTTGTACAGCCCGTGGAAGAAGGCGGCGATCAACACCCCCTTGATGACGATCGGGCCGGCGTTCTCGCGGTTGAACTTCGCCAACCCGAGGTAGTAGCCCGCGATCGACGAATAGAGGACGTGGCCCGGCCCCGCGAGCGCGCGGGTCGCGGCGGTACCGCCGGCCGCGCCGACCACCTCGATCCCGCCGAGGCCGGCCTCTAGACCCCGCGTGATGTAGATGGCGTTCTCGATGGTCGCAAAGCCGAGTCCGGCGGCCGCGCCGTAGACCGCCCCGTCGATGACGGCGTTGAATCGCGGATCGCGGTAGGCAAAGAGGCGCACTGCGAGCAGTTTGACCGTCTCCTCGACCGGGCCGACCACGAGGAAGAAAAACAGCGGTAGGCCGATCAACGACGGCAGCGAGCCGAACGCCGGTTGGAGGAAGGAGTTGACGATGGCGGCGAACATCGCAAAGAGGACCGCAAGTAGGAAGGTGGCGACCAGCAGCGAGAGGGGTTCGCCCGTCGTCACGTCGCTGCGCCAGATGTAGGCGGCGATCGCGAAGGCGGGCACAACCGAGAGGATCACCAGGACGCCGACCACGGGGTCCGAAACCGCACCCAGCCCCCCGAGGACGAACTGTGCGATCAGGAAGGCCAGCGCGAGAAGGACGATGAATGCCTTCGTTCCCGCGACGCCGAACCGATAGAGCCACGCCGCGAACCTATCGACCGCCGACCGGCGCTCCCACGTCGAGATGTCGTAGAGATCGCGTGAACCACGTGTCTCGCGATCGATCGGATCCCGTTGCATACGTCCCCTACAGAAGCGTCCTCCCTAATCCTTGTGACCCTAGTACGTGACTAGACACAGTAGTCAGTATTAGGGGAGTGGTTACCTATCATGAATCGTGAGAACGTAGCACTGTGTTCAGCACCAGTCGCGGAATCCTGTACAGTGCCCCGCCGGGAGAGGAGAACCGGAACGAATCGACGCGGTCCGAGGCCAACGCGCCGACCCCCCCACCCGCCGACGACTAGTCAGACTAAAACAGCCCCGCATCCGAAAGCCGGGTATGCACTTCGATCAGCGCATCCAGCAGGCGCTTCGTGAGGCCGGTCTCGACCGGGAGACGATCGTCGAGGCCTCGGATCGAGTGGCCGAACTCGTCTCCGAGGACGCCGCCCGACTGGAGGCGTTCTTCGAGGCCCACGACACCGTCTACTCGGACATGGACCTCGCACACAGTCGCGAGGAGTTCCCCGAACACACCGTCGAGTACTGCGATCTGTTTACCCACGGTGCCGACATCCGCGGATACCTGCGATTCGACTCGTGGGGCGTCCCCGTCGAGGGCGGGCGGGTGCTCGATGAAGATCTCGTGGAACTCTCCTTGGGTCCGACGGTCGACTCCAGAGTGCGGTTCGCGGCCTCGCGCGACGCGTTATGAGGGTCGCGATCCGGGGAATCTACACGACCGCGCTGACCCGGCTGTTTTCGGAGGCGGGCCACGAGGTGGTTCAGGCGACCGGACCGATCGAGAAGCGCTTCGAGGGCGAGTTCGCCGACGGCCCCGCGGACCTCGCGTGCGAGACGGGCCGCGACAGACAGGGCGTCTCGCTCTCGGGCACGGACGAGGCTGTCAGGGTGGGTCGGGAACTGCTCGCAGTCGGACGCGACACGTTCGTCTGGAACGACCCCACGCCGCTGGGATCGGTCTTCGAAGGGCGCGTCGAGGGGACTCGCGGCGGCGGGGCGGTCGTCTCGCTCGAAGGGGGCGAGGGCTACCTGCCCTTCGACGAGACCGAAGAATACGTCGAGGAGGGCGATAGCCTCCGCGTGCAGGTCACAGAACCGACCCCGCCGTGGAGCGACGACGACCCGCGAGTGTCGACGACGATCCGCGCGCGGACGCCCGGCGGATTGGCGGCGCTCGAAGAGGACGGATCGGGGATCGACGCGCCCGACGCAGAGACGGCGAGACTGGTCGACCTGCTCTCGGTCGAACTCCCCGAGGGCTGGGGCGTCTCGCTCGGGCGGCGTGCGCGGGAGGCGAGCCTCGCGGATCTCGAAGCGGGGCTCTCGCGGGCGGCGGACCTCGCCGCGGCGTTCGAGGGACGCGACACCGCCGAACCCTACGCGACCGCGTGGTGCTGGTTCGGCCGCGAGAGCCGGTTTTCGCTCGATGAACTTCGAAGAGAAGTGACGACCACGATGGCGGGCCACCACCGGATCAAGGCGGGCTCGAACCGGGCGAGCGACGCCGTGGACTTCGCGGAGGCGCTCTGTGAACCCGAAGAGTTTCCCTTCGACGCCGTCGCGAGCCAGTTCGGGCCCCAAGCGGGCGATACGCTCGCGATAGAACACGGCAAGCCCGACGGGCGGGTGATCACGCTGGGACGCGGCGAGGTAATCGAGTACGACCCCGAGGGCTCGATCACCCTGCGTCGCGAGATGACCGCCGGCGGGAGCTACGACGCACTGGGAACCCCTCGCGAGTCGGGCGACGTCGCGATCACCACCCTGAAGGAGGGTCGGTGGTGGTATCCGACGACCTACCGGGACACGGACGGCGAGAGGAAGGGGACCTACATCAACGTCTGTACGCCCGTCGAACTGTTCCCGAAAAGCGCGAGATACGTCGACCTCCACGTCGACGTGATCAAACACCCCGACGGGCGTGTCGAGCGCGTCGACGACGACGAACTGGACGAGGCGGTCGATTCGGGCCTCGTGAGCGACGAGTTGGCCGAGAAGGCCCGCGAGGTCGCGGCGGCGATCGAGCGCGCGCTCGCTTAGGCGTCGGGGACGTCCGCGTCCTTGTCCTCGACGTCGCGTTTCATCGACTCGCGCCGAGATTTGGCGTCCCTGCCCGTGGCTTCGAGCAGGAAGTCGTTTTTCGCGCTCACGGCGTCGGCGGCGGCGTCGGCGTTGCCCTCGGCGATGACATCCTCTGCGGGCCGTTCCTCGAAGTGGACCGCGAGTTTGTCCTTCTTGCCGCTGTAGGCGACCGCCCCGGCGACGATCCGCTCGAAGACGGGGTTGTCGGGGTCGTCGACCACGTAGAGATCGCTGCCGTTGAACTCCTCGGTGTCGGTGATCGAGCCGAAGTACTCCTCGATGGTCCCCTCCATGTCGGGGATGCGCTCTTCGAGGTGTTCGCCGCGTCGCATCTTGTATTCGCGCATTGGAGCCTCGTTCGATAGCGGCGGATTTACGGGTTTCGTCTCAGCGCTCGCGTTCGGCCAGATAGCCCCGGTGACACTCCGGGCAGATGTCGCCCGCGCGCAACGAGTCGCGCTCTTCGAGCCCGGCCGTCCCGCAGTTCGGACAGTAAAGCGTCGTCTCGCCGCCCGAGTCGGCCAGTCGGTCCGGGGCGGGCCGCGGTCCCGCGCTGACGAACGTGGGCTCCGAGTCGCCGTCGTCCGTGTTCGATCCGTCGGACGACTCGATGATCTCCGCGCCCTGATCCGCCTGCGGGGTCAGCCTACCGCCGAAGTCGAGGTCCGTCCTCCCGTCGGGGGTCCTCGCGTCGAACCCCTCGTCCTCGCCGTCGGGTTCGGGCCACGCGTTCGGGGATTCCCCGCGTCCCTCGTGGTCCTCGACGTCGGGCCAGTCCCCCGAGTTGCGGTCCTCGACCGCCGGGTCGTCCTCGATGATCTCCGTGTCCTCGTCGCGTGGGTCGGCCTCGAAGCCCATCTCGGCCTCGGATCGGGGTTCGATTCCGGAACCGCGTCCCGGATCGGAACCGGCGTCGGGGCGCGGTCGGATACCGGGCCCTGTCGATCGGGAATCGGCGTCGGACCGCGTCTCGAACCCCGTCGTTTCCGATTCGGCCGGGTTCGTTTCGGACGACGACCGCGGTTGCGAGAGCTGGGTGACCTCCGTGTTCTCGCTGATCGTTCGCGTCTTCTCACAGCGCGTACAGCGTTCGAGTTCGACGACGCTGATGACGACCTCGTTGCCGCGTTCTTCGCGGTCGCGTTCGATCTCGCTTTCCCCGTACTCGTGGCCGAGGAGGGAACACCGGAGGCTCATGGCAGTACCTACCGGGTCAGGGCTAAAAGAGTACTGCTCCGATTGGGGTCGCGAGGGGGTCACGCCCGTGTCGGGCCGGGCCACAGTATAAATCCCTGCCCGACGGAGTGGACGGTATGGGGGCAAAGCGGGCGTACCGGAACCGGACGGACAGCGAGGTCGCCGTCCTCGACGCGCTGATCGAGCGACCCGAGGGCGGAATGACGGTCCTCGAACTGCGGACCCGTACCGACGTGACCATCGACGAACTCGAGACCGCACTCGGGAACCTGAAGCGCGCGGACCTGATCTCGGTCGAGAAGAACGGCGACAGGACCGTCATCCTGCCGGACGAGTCGGTCGTTCCCGACCCCGAGCGCAAGGAGGAGCCGTCGATCATCGAGCGGATTCGGGATCGGCTGCCGTTCTAAGCGCCACCCTTTAGCGGCGCGACGCCCGATCCGGGATATGAACGGGACAGCGAGGGGACGGCGATGACCGTCCTCGAAGCCTTCCACGCGAACCACGGCGCGACATTCGAGGAGCGCGGCGGACGGCGACTCGTGCGCCACTATGGCCGCCCCGAACGCACCCACCAGGCCGTCAGAAACGGCGTCGGAATCATCGAAATGGCTTACGGTGTCCTGACGATCACCGGCGACGACAGGGTGGAATACGTCGACAACGTCGTCTCGAACCGCGTGCCCGGGAGCGACGGCGAGGGCTGTTATGCGCTGTTGTGTGACCCGCAGGGCCGGATCGAACTCGATCTCTATATTTATAACGCCGGCGAGCGCCTCCTCCTGTTTACCCCGCCCGGACGGGCCCAAGCGCTGGCCGAGGAGTGGCGCGAGAAGGTGTTCATCCAGGACGTCGGGATCGAGGTCGCGAGCGACGACCTCGCGGTGTTCGGGGTTCACGGGCCGAAAGCCACCGAGAAGGTCGCGAGCGTCCTCAACAAGATCGGCGTCCCGGACGGCTCGCTGGTGTTCGACCGCGGGACGATCCACGACGTCGGCGTCACGGTGATCGCGGGCGACGACCTCACGGGCGAGGACGGCTACGAGATCGTCTGTGGCGTCGACGAGGCCGAGACAGTGCTCGATACGCTAGTCAACTACGGGATGGGTGCGGTCCCGTTCGGCACACGGACGTGGGAAACGCTGACGCTCGAGGCGGGCACCCCGCTCTTTGCGAGCGAGTTGGAGGGACGAATCCCGAACGTGCTGGGACTTCGCAACGCCGTCGACTTCGAGAAGGGCTGTTTCGTCGGTCAGGAGGTGATCAGCCGCGTCGAGAACAGGGGAGAGCCCAGCAAGCGCCTCGTGGGGCTGCGCTGTGAGACCGTTCCCGAGGCGGGTGCGACGGTTTCGGCCGACGGTGAGGAGGTCGGACAGGTGACTCGCGCGGCACAGAGCCCGTCGCTCGACGAACCGATCGCGCTCGCACTCGTGGAGTACGGACTGGAGAGCGAGGAACTGGCGGTCGGGAACGAGGCAGTGCCCGCAACCGTGAGCGAACTGCCGTTCATCGAGGGCAGCGGGCGCTCGGCACGGTGTCCGATCGACTAGGATCGCGAGAACAGTGCCTTGAACTGCGCGCGCGAAAAGAGGGAACTCGGGCGATCCATGTGGACCCCGATCTCGCCCGAGAGCGCGTTCAATCCCGCGGATTGGACGGGTTCGGGAAGCGAGTACGCCCGGCGGAGCCAGTGGCCCATCCGTATTTCGCGGGCGAGATCCGAGCGCCACGCCTTCTCGTAGTTCTTCAGCGTCTTCGGGTCGTCGGGGTCGATGGTGTCGGCGGCATGGTCGGCCGCGGTCATCCCGTAGAGGATGCCCCCGCCGGTGAATGGTTTTGTCTGGGCGGCGGCGTCCCCGATCAGGAAGCCCCGATCGCTGGTGATCCGTTCGGGGGGGCCGATCGGGATCATCCCCGAGCAGACGTTCGTGGTTTCGACCCCGTAGTCCGCAGTGAAGTCCTCGAACAGTCCTCGTACTTCGCGCCCGGGGGGAGCGGCGAGCCCGTACTCGACGCCGGCTTCCCCTCGGGGAATCCGCCACGCGAAGAACCGGGGGACAGTGAGGTGAACGTCGACGAAATCCCCGTGGTCGGGCTCGTCGGTGAATCCGAGTACGCCGTGGAGCAGTTCGTCGGGCTCCTCGATGCCGAGATCGCGACGGGTACGGGAGACGGGGCCGTCACAGCCCGCGACCATGTGCGCTCGGAACTGCGCGCTTCCATCCGGTGTGCTCGCCGCGACGACGACGTGGTCGTCCTCCTCGCGGACCTCGGTGACGGTGTGGTTCTCCCGGAGGTCCGCGCCGGCCCCACGGGCGGCTTCGCCGAGGTGGCGATCGAGTCCGACCCGGTCGATCACGTTCGAGATCGGGGCCTCCCGATAGAAGGGATGGGCCTCGCTTCCGGGGTCGCCGGGGTGGAATCGAGCGCCCGTGATCTCGTTCTGGAGGAGGTCCGCGCGTGCGCCGTCGGTCGTGTACTCCCAGACGTCGGTGCTGACGTGGCCCGAGCAGGCGAGGGGCTCTCCGATGGAGCCTTGCTCCAGCGCGAGCACGTCGAAGCCCTCCTCGGCGGCACGACGGGCGAAACGCGACCCGGCGGGACCGGCCCCGACCACGACGAAGTCGTACATCGGTCGTCTCTACCGGATCGGCGGCTAAATACCTTCGCGGTTTCCCGACCGGCGGGGTGGAAACGGGACCCACCCACGGACGTTCTCAAAGGATGGGACGATCAGCCACACTGATACGGCTCAGCGGACAACGATCAGTCGGGTTCGTTCGGATTCAGGTGCCTCTGGTCCGATCGACTCCCTTCTTTAGACGACCGCGAGTCCGCGTGGGGCCTGTCGCTCGAACGCCTCCGACCAGTCGACCGAGAGGCGTTCCCACGAACTGCCCGTGTCGGCCGACCGAAAGAGCCCGCGGTTGTTCGCGGCGTAGAACTCGCCCTCGTGGGTCGCGAGGGTCGCCCGCACGACACCCTCGCCCATCGGAAGTCCGCGGTCGTCGAGGCTCTCCCATACTCCCCCACGACGGCGGTAGACGTATGACTCGGCTGAGTCGACCGAATGGGCAGTACGCGCCCCGCTCGCGCTCGAAACGAGGACGGTATCGGGATCGCTCGGATCGGGCCGGACGCTCCAGCAGTAGCGATGCCCGAGCCCCTCTTGGGGGTGGGTCCACGACTCGCCGCTATCGGTACTCTCGGCGTAGCCGTCGCCCGCCGCGGAGTAGACCCGTCCAGGAGCGTCGGGATGGGTCGCAAGCGAGTGGTTGTCCCGACGCGACCCCTGGGGACGCTCACCCCACGTCTCGCCGGCGTCATCACTGAGCAGCAGCGCCCCGAGTTCGATCCCGACGTACACCCGTCGAGAGTCGTTCGGGTTGAGTTCGATCCACCGGACGTGATGGGTGTCGGGTCTGGGCGGGAAGTACCACTCCGGTTCGGAGGACTGGTCGACGATCCCCCCGACGCGCTTCCAGTTGTCACCGGCGTCCCGCGAGCGGTAGACGGCGCTCGGTTCGGTGCCGACCCAGACCTCGGCGGGGTCGTGGGGACTGACGGTTACGCTCATCACCCGATCCGAGTCGAAAATGTCGGCGCCGACCCGCTCGAAGGACTCGCCGCTGTCAGTGCTCCGTAGCAGGCCGTTTTCGAAGGTGCCGACGAACACCCTCTCGGGTGCCGCCGGCGAGGCGGCGAGACACTGGAGGTCGTACTCGCCAAGTCGGTACTCGACGGTCCACTCGCCGTCGCGCTTCTCGCGGGCGACGAGCAGGGTGTTTCGCATGGCCGCGTAGACGGTGGTCATACCCGATTTACGGGATGCAGGGAAAAGAAGGCGCGGGCGGCCGGGCTTCCACGAATCAGTCGTCGTCGGCGATCGCTGGCCGGCGCTCGTCGGCGCGCGGCCCCTCGATGTCGACCGCCGGAAGCAGGTCCCGGAGATACCGACCCGTATGCGAGGCCTCGATCTCGGCGATCTCCTCGGGCGTTCCCTCGGCGACGACCTCGCCGCCGTTCTCGCCGCCTTCCGGGCCCAAGTCGACGATATGGTCGGCGTTCTTCACGAGGTCGAGTTCGTGCTCGACGACGACCACCGAGTTGCCGCTGTCGACCAGTCGTTGAAGCACGCTGATGAGCTTTCGCTCGTCCTCGCTGTGCAGTCCCGTGGTCGGCTCGTCGAGCAGGTAGAGCGTGTCGCCGGTGTTTCGCTTCCCGAGTTCCTCGGCGAGTTTGATGCGCTGGGCCTCACCTCCCGACAGCGTCGTCGAGGGCTGGCCCAGTCGCATGTAATCGAGACCCACGTCGGAAAGGAGTTGGAGGCGGGTCTTGAGCCGCGTGTCGTGATCGAAAAACTCCAGGGCCTCCTCGACGCTCATGTCGAGGACGTCCGCGATCGTTTCCCCCTTGTACTCGACGTCGAGCGTCGCGTCGTTGTACCGCGAGCCCCCACAGGCCTCGCAGGGCACGTAGACGTCCGAGAGGAAGTTCATCTCGATTTTCACCGTGCCCTGCCCGCCACACTCCTCACAGCGCCCGCCCTTGACATTGAAGGAGAACCGTCCCTTCTCGTAGCCCCGCTGTTTCGCGAGGCTCGTTTCGGCGAACAGTTCGCGGACGTAATCGAAGACGCCGGTATAGGTCGCGGGGTTCGATCTGGGAGTACGCCCGATGGGCGACTGGTCGATCAGGCGGACCTTCTCGATGTTCTCGATACCCCGCACGTCGTCGTGCTCGCCGGGGTCCACACTCGTATTGTCGTTCATCCGGCGGGCCAGCGCCTTGTAGAGGACCTCGAACATCAGGGTGGACTTGCCCGACCCCGAGACGCCCGTGATCGCGGTAAAGGCCCCCACGGGGATCTCGACGTCTACGTCCTTCAGGTTGTGCTGGCGGGCTCCCTCGATCGTCAGCGTCGAGTCGAATCCGCGGCGCTCGTCGGGCACCGGGATCGCCTTGCGCCCCGAGAGGTAGTCGCCGGTGATGGAGTCCTCGGAGTTACAGATCTCGTCGAAATCGCCCTGGGCGACGACCTCGCCGCCGCGCTTGCCGGGACCGGGCCCCATGTCGACGATGGTGTCGGCCCGTCGCATCGTCGCCTCGTCGTGTTCGACGACGATCAGGGTGTTGCCCAGATCCCGCAACCCTTCGAGGGTGTCGAGCAGGCGGTCGTTGTCGCGCTGGTGCAGTCCGATAGACGGCTCGTCGAGCACGTAGAGCACGCCCACCAGTCCCGATCCCACTTGGGTTGCGAGCCGGATGCGCTGGCTCTCCCCGCCGGAGAGGGTCGCGGCCTCCCGGTCGAGGGTGAGATATTCGAGGCCGACTTCCTCCATGAACCCGAGCCGCGCGCGGATCTCCTTCAAGATCTCCTCGGCAATGGTGAGCTCGCGCTCGGAGAGGTTCGCCTCCATTCCCTCGAAGTGCGCGAGGGCGTCGCCAATGGACATCCGGTTGACCTCGGTGATCGCGGTGCCGTCGACGAGGACGTGGCGGGACTGCTCTTTCAGCCGGGTGCCCTCGCAGGCGGGACACTCGGTGACGGCCATGTACTTCTCGATGTGCTCGCGCGTCGAGTCGGAATCCGTCTCGACGTGCCGGCGCTGGAGGTTCGGGATCACACCCTCGAAGCGTTTTTCCTTTCTCCTGGTTCCGTTTCGCGTCGAGCGCTTGAACACCACTTGCGAGTTCGTCCCGTAAAGGAACTGTTCCTGAATGTCCTCATCGAGATCCTCGAACGGGGTCGACGGGCTCACGCCGAAGTGCTCGGCCACGGCGTCGATCCTCGTTCTGTAGTACGAGCGCTTGTAGCTCCAGGGCTCGAAGACGTGTTTCAAGGATTTCGAAGGGTCCCGAACCACGAGCGACTCGTCGACTTCCTTCGTTTTCCCGAGCCCTTCACACTCCGGACAGGCCCCGTAGGGACTGTTAAAGGAGAACGAGCGCGTTTCGATCTCGGAGAACCGGAAGTCGCTGTTCGGATTTCCGAGTTCCTCGGAGAACTCGATGGTGACCCGGTCGTCGCCCTCGCCACCGAGCGACCCCGTCGAGCGGGTGTTCGATCCCAGGTCCATCCCTTCGGGCGGGTCGGGGACGATGAGTTTGAGGACGCCGTCGGCCTCCTCGAGGGCGGTTTCGACGCTGTCGGCGATCCGCGAGCGTGCGTCGGGAACGATCTCGATCCGGTCGACGATCACGTCGATCGTGTGGTCGTAGTTCTTGTCCAGATCGGGCCGGTCGAGCGTGAGGTCGTATCCCTCTCCGTCGACCTCGACCCGCGAGTAGCCCTCGCTGACGAGTTCGTCGAAGAGGTCCTCGAAGGCGCCCTTCCGGTCGCGGGCGACCGGCGCGGCGATCATCGCCCGCGTGCCCTCCGGCAGCGAGAGGATCTGGTTCACCATGTCCTGGGCGCTCTGCTCGCCGACCTCTTCGCCCGTGATCGGGTCGTATTGGGTGCCGACCCGCGCGTACAGCAGGCGGAGGTAGTCGTGGAGTTCCGTGACGGTACCGACCGTCGAACGGGGGTTGTTGGCGGCGTTCTTCTGGTCGATCGAGATCGCGGGTGAGAGCCCCTCGACCGACTCGACCTGTGGCTTGTCCATCTGGCCGAGGAAGTTCCGGGCGTAGGCCGACAGCGATTCGATGTAGCGGCGCTGGCCCTCGGCGTAGATCGTCTCGAAGGCGAGCGAGGACTTGCCCGAACCCGACAGCCCGGTGACGACGGTGAACTCCTCACGTGGGATCGACACGTCGAGGTCCTTGAGATTATGTTCCTCTGCTCCCCGGACCTCAATAAAATCCCGACTCATTGGGAATTCCCTATGGGTGCGAGGGGGGTATACCCATCGGTTTCAACGGCAAGCACTGGGAACGGATGACACGGTATAGGCCAGTACACGGGCGTCGGAAACTGCTCTACCTCACCGAGGCGGGCGAGGCGCTCCGCCCCGAGATCGAGTCCTTGAAAGGGCGGATCGACCGGGAGCTCACGGCGGGGTTCTCCGAATCGGAAGTCGACGCGCTGTCCAAGTCGCTCGAACGGGTCTGTCGAAACCTGACACAGGGCGAGCGGTGATGGACCGTTCCGCGGATCGGGCACTCTGGGTGATCGTCGCCTCGGCGACGCTGACCGTGATGGCCGGCGCGATACTCGGCCCGATCACCAACGAGATCCGGATCGCGCTCGACGTCTCGCCGTCGCTCGCGGGCCTCATCATCACGACCCACGGCCTCTTCATCGTCCTCTGTAGCCCCTTCGTCGGCGCGCTGATCGACCGGATCGGCCCCCGCATCCCCTACATCGCCGGCCTCTTCCTCTACGCGCTCGCGGGCGGGGCGGGGCTGGTGATCGAGTCGTTCGTCCCGCTCCTGCTCTCGCGGTCGGGGTCGCGCTGATCTACACCTCGATCACGGTGTTGATCTACGGCCTCTATACCGACTCGCGAAAGGACCGCGTGATGGGGCTTCGGGGAAGCGCCAACAGCGTCGGCGCGGCGGTCTGGCCGCTTTTGGGCGGCGCGCTCGGGACGCTCGCGTGGCAGCTCCCGTTCGGGGTCTACCTGCTTGGACTTCCCCTGGGAATCCTCGCGGCGCTCACCGTTCCCGACGTGTCTCCGGCAGGTAGCGGGACGACATCGGGACCGGCCGACGAGCGGTCGGTCACCGGAATCCTCCGTTCGACGCCGCTGCTGGTCGCGGTCTACGGGCTGATGTTCCTCACGAACCTGCTGCTCTATGCGAACGTCGTCTACTACCCGCCGCTCTTGGAGGGGTTCGGGATCGAGACACCCGTCGTGATCAGCCTCTATCTATCGGTGCTCGGCCTCTCGGGTGGGGTGAGCGCCGCGCTGTACGATCGGATCCGAAAGCGCTTCGCGTACCAGGAACTCGCGGGGATCGCCTTCGGGCTCTGGACGGTCGCGTTCGTGCTCGCTACCGTTGCTTCCTCGGCGCTGCTGGCGGTCGTTCCAATGGTGCTGTACGGCCTCGGACAGGGGCTGGTCTTCCCGACGGTCCTGTTGTGGGTTGAGGAGCTCGTTCCCCAGAGCTATCAGGGCCGATTCAGTTCCTACGTCGCGATGGCGGGTTATATCGGCCAGTTCCTCTCACCGGTTCTCTTCGGCCCGATCGTCGCCGGCTTCGGAATACGAGGGGTCTTCGCGAGCGCCGCGGTGGCTGTGGGCGCTGGCCTGCTCGTGGTCGTCGGAGCGAGCCGTCGTCGCTCACGTCCCACGGAGAGGCGGGGCTGACCGGAGTCGTTGGGGGGAACGAGGAGGGATGATCACCGCGAATTCGTATCGTCGTATGAAGTTTATTCGAGTTCAGCGAGGTGCTCGAACGAGCCTTCACGAACGGCGGCGACGAGTTCACTCTCGTCGATTTCGGGGACTTTTCCCGGGTATTTCCGTTCGAAGTAGCCGAACAGGTTGCGGACGTCACGCCCGAGGAACTCCTCTGCGTTCTCGTGGTCGGCGGGGACCGCCTGTGGCCAGTCGAAGATCGTGATACCCTCCTCGCTCACGAAGACGTTGTACTGGCTCATGTCGGCGTGGACGTAGCCCAGTTCGTACGCCCGTGTGAGTTCCCGGAGGATCATCTTGAGGATCGGTCGGACCTGCTCGGGTTTGAGCCTCGTGCGCGAGAGTTCGACGCCGTCGATCTTCTCCATGACCAGCGCGTGGCGGTTCTGATCCTCGGGTCGTGGGACCGAGACGTCGGGATAGAGCGCTTCTAGAGCCTCGTATTCGCGTTCGGCGGCCTTTCGAGCGGTGTAGAACCACGAGAGGTGTTCCTTCTCGGCGGTGTAATCACGCTCGCGGCGGACCTCCCGGAAGTTCGTATAGCCCTCGCGGTGGAACTTCAGGGCCATCGGGCGATAGGACTGGACCTCGTAGACGTCGCTTTCCTTGCCGACGCCCAGTGGAACACCGAAGCCCTCGATGGTACCGCGCTCGGCGAACGTACGAAGCGCGAGGACGTCGTAGCCGTCCATCCGCAGTCGAACCCCCTCGTACTGGATGGTCTTCCGTTCGACGAGTTTGCGATCCAGACAGCGACTCAGGCGAAAATCGACCTCCTCGGGCGTGAGCCGTGAGAACTGTGGGAGTTTCTCGCGGTTCACCCACTCGCTGAAGCGCATCCCGTGTTCGACACCCGAGAGGAGATGAAAATCTTCGGGCGCGAGCTCCTGCATGACGCTCGCGACGTTTCGTGCCATTGCCACGGGTAGGAGCGACGTGCCTAAAAGTCCCGCGAGGCCATTCGATAAATTCTATGCGACGATATAAAATCGAATCGCCGTCAGTTCCACGGCTGGATCGCCGTCGGTAGCTTGATTGTGCCGCTGGAGGTGTGTGAGGTATGGCTGGAGACCTCCCACGAGTCGGGTTGGGAACCTATTCGGATACGAACCGCGAGCAGTGGGCCGAATGTGTCGAGACGGCCCTCGAGATGGGGTATCGCCACATCGACACGGCCCAGGTCTACGGAAACGAGGAGTACGTCGGCCAGGGGATCGAGCGGGCGAGCGTCGATCGCCAAGAGGTGTTCCTCGCGACCAAGACGGTCCACGTCGACGTGCCCGGCCCCGAGCGGTCGGCGATCATCGACTCCGTCGAGGAGAGCCTCGGAAAGATCCGGACCGACTACCTCGACCTGTTGTATGTCCACTGGCCCGCGGGCTGTTACGACCCCGAGACGACGCTCGGTGCGTTCGAGGAGCTTTACGAGGAGGGTCTGATCCGCAACATCGGGGTTTCGAACTTCGAACCCGAACAGCTCGACGAGGCGCACGAAATCCTCGACGCCCCGATCTTCGCCAATCAGGTCGAGTGCCACCCGTTCCTCCAACAGGAGGAACTGCGCGAGTACGCCGTCGAACACGACCACTGGCTGGTCGCGTACTGCCCGCTCGCACGCGGAGAGATCTTCGAAGACCCCGTCCTCGGGTCGATCGCCAAGGCCCACGGGACAAGCGAAGCGCAGGTGGCCCTCGCGTGGCTCCTCTCGAAGGAGAACGTCACGGCGGTCCCACGCTCGATGAGCGAATCACACATCCGCGAGAACTTCGCGGCCCGCGACCTCGATCTGGGCGACGAGGAGGTCGAGAGGATCGACGGAATCGAGCGCGAACACCGGCTCATCGACCGCGACTACGCGCCGTGGAACTGATCCCGGTATCGTGAAGCGACTTCGGATCGAATCCAGGAGTATGAACGACGCCCACCCGATCTTCGCGGCGCTGTACGACCCGCTGACGAGGGTGGCGGAACGACGGCTTCGACCGGAGCGCGAGTGGCTCACGGAGGGGCTCTCCAGGCGCGTTCTCGATCTCGGGGCCGGAACCGGCGCGACCTTTCCCTACCTCTGCGATCGGGGCCTCGACCTCCACGCCGTCGAACCGGACCCGCACATGCGAAACCGGGCGGAACGTTGGGCCGCTGAACTCGAGTGTTCGATTCGCATCCGGGAGGGGGCTGCCGAGTCGTTACCGTATCCCGATGCCTCGTTCGACACGGTCGTGGTCTCGCTCGTGCTCTGTTCGGTGTCGGACGTCGAGGCGAGCGTCGACGAGATCGCCCGCGTCCTGAAAACGGGCGGCGAGTGTCGGTTCCTCGAGCACGTCCGTGCGACAGGGCGACAGGCCCGCCTTCAGGAGGCGTTGACGCCCTGGTGGCGCCACGTCGCGGGTGGCTGTCGGCTCGACCGGGACACCCCCGCGTCGTTCGTCTCTCATTCCGACTTCAGGGTCGAGACGCTCCAGCGCGTGTCCAGTGGTTTCCCTCCGGTCGCGCCGATCCTCCGGGGTCGGGCCGTCCGTCGGTAATCGGAATACCCTTCTACGTCCGTCGTGTGCGTAGAGGAAACGGGCGATGTTATGACGACCGATGAAACGGCGGCAGTCGACGCGTTAGAGCGCCTCGGACTCTCGAACTACGAGGCGAAAGTATTCATTGCCTTACAGACGCTTGGCACGGGAACCGCACGCGACGTCTATCGCGTTTCGGAGATCCCGCGCTCGCAGGTGTATGGCGCGGCCGAAAACCTCGCCGAACGGGGATTAGTCGAAGTCCAACACTCGACGCCGATGCAGTACCGGCCCGTGAGCCTCGAGGAGGCGGAGCGACTCCTCGAAGAACGGTTCGAACAGGAGCGCACGCAGGCGTTCGACTACCTCACGGAGGTTCGAGACCACCACGAACCGGACGGCGAGGAGCGCGAGGACATCTGGTCGGTAAACGGGGCCGAGCACGTCGGCGACCGCATCGAGCATATGGTTCGGGACGCCGAACGGCGGGTCGTCTTCGGGGCCCGAGCCACCAATCTCGTGAGTACGTCGCTTCGGGAGGCCCTCACCGACGCCGCGAACGCGGGGATCGACGTGGTGATCGTCAGCGAGGACGCCGAGGTCAGAGCGCTGTTCGAGGACGACCCGTTGGCGGTCCACGCACCGCCCGAGAACCTGCGAAACGAGCGGGCCGCCAGAATGCTCGTGATCGACGACCGGGCGGTGTTGTTGAGCGTTCGCGGGGACGAGGACGACCGTGAGGCGGCGTTCTGGAGCGATTCGAGCGGGTTTGCCACCGTCCTGGTCGAGATCCTCACCGGGTGGATCGAGACGAGCGTCAGGTGATCCGAAGGGCTTAACCGTGATTCGAGGGTAGACCCTACCACTCGCTGGGAAACGGGCACCAGCAGGCACCTGTGGTCGCGGCCGGCATCGGCGCCGACGTTCCACAGGCAGGGATGTGGTCCGCTCGAATCGCGGACTGAACCACCCAACGCCCGTGGTGAACACGATGGCACGAAGCTTCTACTCACACATCCGAGACGCATGGAAGAACCCCAAGGAAGGGGCACTGGGCGAACTCCAGTGGCAGCGAAAACAGGAGTGGCGCGAACAGGGCGCCATCGAGCGCATCGAGCGCCCGACCCGCCTCGACCGCGCGCGCGACCTGGGCTATAAAGCCAAACAGGGCGTCGTCCTCGCACGCGTCAGCGTCCGCAAGGGCACCGCCCGAAAGCAGCGCCACAAGGCCGGACGACGCTCGAAGCGCCAGGGCGTCACCCGCGTCACGCGCGATAAGAACCTTCAACGGGTGGCCGAGGAACGGGCGACCCGGAAGTTCCGCAACCTGCGGGTCTTGAACTCCTACACAGTAGGCCAGGACGGCTCCCAGAAGTGGTTCGAAGTGATCCTCGTCGATCCCGAGCATCCCGCGATCGAGAACGACGACGATCTGGGTTGGATCTGTGGTGACAGCCACCAGAACCGCTCGCTGCGCGGACTGACGAGCGCCGGCAAACAGAACCGCGGGCTCGGCACGAAGGGCAAGGGTACCGAACACACCCGTCCGAGCCGCGACCGCTAAACCCCCGTTTCTGCCGCGCGCTTATTAGCCGCCACGCCCGACTAGCCGTATGGCCGATCTCTCGCTCGACCCCACGCAGTTGGATCGCTACTCGCGACACATCATCATGGACGAGATCGGGCCGGAGGGCCAAGCGAAGATGCTCGATTCTCGCGTGCTCGTGATCGGCGCGGGCGGGCTGGGCGCGCCGATCATCCAGTATCTCGCGGCGGCGGGAATCGGAACCCTCGGAATCGCCGACGACGACGTCGTCGAGCGCTCGAACCTCCAACGGCAGATCGTCCACGGCGACGCCGACGTCGGCGAGCCGAAGGTCGAATCGGCTCGAAGATACGTCGAGCGGCTCAACCCCGACATCTCGGTCGAAACCCACGAGATCCGGGTCGAGCCCGAGAACGTCGAGGACCTCATTTCCGAGTACGACGTGGTCGTCGACGGCTCGGACAACTTCCGGACACGCTATCTCGTCAACGACGCTTGTACGCTCTCGAATACGCCCTTCTCCCACGGTGCGATCTACAAGTTCGAGGGGCAGGCGATCACGTTTCCGGGGGGGAAGGGCGAGGATCGGGGGCCCTGTTATCGGTGTCTGTTCCCCGAGGCCCCGCCCGAGGACGCGGTCGCGGACTGTGCGACCACCGGGGTCTTGGGTGTGTTGCCCGGCACGGTCGGGTGCATTCAAGCCACCGAGGCGATGAAGCTCGTGCTCGGCTTCGGCGAGCCCTTAGCGGGACGGCTGCTCGTCTACGACGCCGCCGACATGACGTTCGACGAGGTCCCCGTCGAGCGCAACCCCGACTGTCCGATCTGCGGCGAGGACCCGATCGACTCCATCGAAAGAGTCGAGTACGCCGCGGAGGGCTGTCGGGTGAGCGCGGACTGACTCAGACTCCAAAGAGGTCGGGGTCGTAGGCGGTCGTGAGCACGTCGAACGAAGCGCCGGCGTTCGAGGCGTCGTCAGTGACTTCGTCAGCGTTGAACCGGAAGGCAATATCGAGGCGTTCGGCGATGGCGTTCAGGTTGTCGGTCTCATCGAGCCCGTGGAAGTTCGCCTGATCGTGAAGGAAGAGCGCACCCCCATCGTCGACGAACGCCGCGATCGCGTCGAGTTCTTCGGGATCGAACGTTCGTGGCGGTGTCGTGACCACGAGACCCGATACGTCGGCGAGACGTCCATCGTCGATCACATCGATCGAGTCGATCGTGTAGCCCTCGCGCTCGGCGCGGGATCGAAAGCGCCCGAACGCGTCGAGGGTCCAGTACTGGTCGTGGGAGGCGTCCCAGCCGACGTGCTCGCCATTGAGGAGCGCGTTCCACAGCGAGAGTAGCGCCCGAGCGTTCGAGCGAGCGGAGGTCGTGTGCCCGCCCTGCCGGCCGGGATCGGCGACGAGCATCGAACCGATCCCGGCAACGCGGTCGTCGACCGAGATCAGCGGGATCCGCCCGTCGTAGCTGACGGGGTCGCCCCGGCTGGCGTCGCGGTTGGAGGCGGTCGGTTCGGCCCACGCCGCGACGACCGACTCGTCGGCCAACGGAGTACCGTCGGCGGCGAGCTGGCTGGCCGGCGAGTACAGCCGAAGTGAGGGGCGATCATCGGGAAAGGCACCACTAGTGACCCCGGTCGAGAGCCCGAAAGCCACTCCGGCAGTCGCGAGGAACGTCCGTCTGTCCATATCGCCCAAAACCCCGAATCGGGTAAATACTTTCAGGTAATTCTAGACAAAAATTTATATTGGATTCGAGGTCGAGCGGTCGGAACCGCTTTGACTCAATCGGGGGAATCAGTGGTATGGAGCGCACGGAGGACGGCTGGCGACTCGTCCGCGAGGAGTCACACGAGGGGGCGACGAACATGGCGCTGGACGAGGTGGCGGCCGAGACGGCCGCCGCGGGTGGCCCGCGAACCCTACGGGTGTATCGCTGGGAACCAAGTACCCTCTCGTTGGGGTATCATCAAGACCCTACGAGTGTGGACTGGGAGTTCTGCGAGCGCGAGGGGATCTCAGTCACACGCCGGCCGACCGGCGGCGGCGGCATCTATCACGACTCGTGGGGCGATATCTCCTACTCGATCGTCGCGCCCGCCGACGAACTCCCAGGGAACCTGATGGAGACGTACGAACTGCTGTGTGAGCCGATCTTCGACGCGTTCGACCGGCTGGGAGTCGAGGCCGGGTTCGCGACGGAGTCCAAGCCCGTGATCCACCAGCCCGCCTGCTACCTGCGGGAACTCAACCCGGCCCACGACGTGGTCGCTGGTGGGCGGAAACTGAGCGGGAACGCCCAGTACAGGCGGAGGGACGCGATCATCCAGCACGGCTCGATCACCTTCGACTCGCTTCCCGAGCGTCATCTCTCGGCCTTTGCGAACCCCGAAACGACCCCCGAGGAGTTCGCGGGCCGTGTGACGAGCCTGCGAGAACACGGGGTCGACGACCGGGAACGGGCGGTCGAAGCCCTCGAAGAGGCCCTGCGAGACTGGGCCGGCGCCGAAGAAGGAGCGTGGGGCGACGACGAACTCGCGGCCGCCCGCGAGCGCGCCGACCGGAAGTTCGCAAGCGAGGCGTGGAACCGGGATGGAGAGGATCCGCTCGCCTGAAGTGTCGGGAGCGGGGAGGGATGGTATGGAAGAAGTCGTCCGCGCGAGGGGCCACGAGAACGTCAGTGCCGAGCACGCGAGCACCTTCGAGGTCACGACCGACGACTGGCTCACGCCCGCCGGGGACTGCATCCTCGCCGTGGAAGCCGACCGCGCGCCCGCCGACTTCGACCCCGCGTTCGTCGCGGCCTGCCGCGAGGAGGACTCGCGAATCACCGTCCGGTTCGAGGCCGACGGCCACGTCGAGGAAGTCACGGGGCAGGGCCATCCCGATCTGACGTTCGAGAGCGAGCGCAGCATGGTCGGGCGCACCAGCGAGTACGTCGACGAGCGGACGTTCCTGATTGGTGCGGGCAAGGCGGCGGCGGGGTTCGACCACGACCTGGTCGAGGCGCTTTCGGCGGGCGCGGAGCTGACGGTCACCGTGACCGTCGAGCCCGCCGGGTAGACGACGGTTTTTGTACGGCGAGGGACCAACGAGGGGTATGAGCGACGATACGGAACCTACCGAGAACATCAGCGGCGGCCCCGGCGGTGGCGGGATCACGACCGAGTTCGAGCCGAGCGAGGCCGACACCCGAGTCGAGGCGGTCGTCGACGTGTTGGGTAAACGCTACTGGCAGAAGACCTATGGCGGACAGGACGCCTTCGAGTGTCTCGTTCGCACGATCCTGAGCCAGAACACGAGCGACAAAGCGAGCCAGCCGACCCACGAGTCGTTGATGGACCGGTATGACGGTGGCGATCTCGTCGAAGCCCTTGCCGAAGCCCATCAGGACGAACTCGCCGAGACGATCAGTTCGGCGGGGCTCTACAACCAGAAATCGGAGGTGATGATCGCCGCGGCCGAGGAGATCCGCGAGGAGTTCGGTTCGGAGACCGGGTTCGACGCGTTCGTGCGCGAGGGCGAACCCGAGACGGTGCGCTCGCGCCTGTTGGAGATCAACGGCGTCGGGCCCAAAACCGCCGATTGTGTGCTTCTCTTCTCGGGTGGCCGGGGCGGCGTCTTCCCGGTCGACACCCACGTCCACCGGATCTACCGGCGCATGGGGATCGCGCCGCCCGAGGCCGACCACGAGGAAGTCCGCGAGATCTTAGAGGAGCAGGTACCCGCCGAGAAGTGCGGGTTCGGCCACACCGCGAGCATCCAGTTCGGCCGGGAGTTCTGTTCGGCGCGAAAGCCCGCGTGTCTCGACGGTCCGGAGGCCTGCCCGCTGTACGACCTCTGTGAGCGGGTCGGTGTCGACGAGATCGATGAGACGGTCGTGGACCCGGCCGAAGCCGATTAGCGCGGCGCGGTCACGGGCTCGAACCACTCGAGTAGAACCGCTGAAAGGCGTTCTCTGGCCTCCCTGTCGGAGATTCCGGGGTTGCTATCGCCTCGTTGGGGACCGTACGCGCCGAACTGGGCGTGGTTCATCCCCTCTATCTCGACGATCTCAGTATCGGGCGGGAGGTTCGCGCGCGAGTCGCGTTCGCGCTCGGCGTCGATCACGCCGTCCATGCTACCGAGAACGCTCAGCCCGCGGAGATCCGAGTCGGTCAGGTCGCTCGCGCAGTAGGACGCGAAGAGGACGAGTCCCTCGACCCGCTCGCCGTCGACGTACTCGCAGGCCATCGCCCCGCCCAGCGAGTGCCCGCCGATGTACCATCGCTCGATGTCGGGCTGAGAAGCCATTACCTCGTCGGCGGCGTCGATATCGAAGACCGCGAAGTTGAGCGGCATCTCCGGGACGATCACGACAGCGTTTCGTTCAGCAACGAGCGGGGCGAGGTGCGGGAGGTAGCTCTCGGGGGCGACCCGCGCGCCGGGGTAGAACACGACTCCGACGGTATCGTCGGTGACAGAGCCATCGGAGAGGAGATAGCCCGCGTCGGTCCGGGTGACCGAAACGCTAGGTGCGAGGTCCGCGGGAGCCTCGTCGGGTCCGTAGGGCGTCTCGGCGTAGACGAGGCCGACGAGCGCCGCGGCGACCAGCAGCATGGCGAGGGTGACGACCGTGGCGCGGGCGATCCCGCGAATCGAAGCCATACGCGGGAAGCGCGCCGCGAGGCGATAAAGGGCGCCGAGAACGGATCGAAGCGGACGAGGGATCAGATGGGGGATCGACCGGCAGCGAACATCGTGATCGCGACGAGGACGAACGCGAGAAGCGCCATGTTGGGGATCGAGAGGCCGAGCAGTTCGTACTGGATCGAGGTACAGCCGCCACCGACGGTGCAGGCACCCGTTCCAACCCGCTGGATGGCCGAGTGGTAGGCGGCGATCATGGCACCGGGGATCGCGAACGCGAGCGCGGTCGGAGCGATCTCGGGTCGGTCTTCGAACGCCGCGATCCCGAGGACCAGCACCAAGGGGTACATGAAGACCCGCTGGTACCAGCAGAGATCGCAGGGAACGAGTCCGAGGATTTCGCTGAAATAGAGACTGCCGGCGGTGGCGATCGCCGCAACGAGGGTTCCGATGGCGAGCCACTCCCGCGAGCCGAGTCTGCGCATCGGCCGAGTTTCGCACCCCAGCGTGAGAACGGTTACTGTTCGTCGATCCGGGATCGGGATGCGGTGCGGTGGCCGGCGTGGACGGAGCCGTCACTCCCGACGGCTCCGTGAGCGGGGCGGGGAAGGGCGGGTACCCGAAAGTGCCGTCCGATCGGACGGCACGGCTCGGGGGGCCTCGGAGGACATGCAAAGGGCGAGGAACGCACGCCAGTGCGTTCTGAGGGCTTTCGCTTTTATTTAAAGCGGAAGGTCTCGAGGTTCTTCGGGGCGAAGGTGCGCATGTTGTAGTTGTGATACAGCGCCGAAGAGAGGTCCTGGACGGAGCGCTCGTCGCCGTGGACACAGAGCACCTTCTCGGGGCGCGGGTTCATCGTCTTGACGAAGTTCTCCAGTCCCTGACGGTCGGCGTGACCGGAGAAGCCGTCGACGGTCTCGACGTCGAGTTTCAGACTGAGGCGGTTCGAACGCCCGTGGCTGTCGTTCATCGGGATCTCGTCCCAGCCGCTCTGGATCCGTCGTCCCATCGTGCCCTGTGCTTGGTAGCCGACGAAGACCATGGTGTTGTCCGGGTCGGGACCGAGGTGTTCGAGCCAGGACATGATCGGGCCGCCGGTGACCATCCCGGACGTCGAGAGGACGATGCAGGGCTCGCCGTCGGCGACCTCCTGGCGTTCGTCCTCGCCGCGGTCGATGTGGTTGAAGTAGTCGGCGAGGAAGGGGTTCTGGTCGTCGTGGAAGATCCGGTCTCGAACGTCGTCGTTGAGGTACTCGGGGTAGGTAGTGTGAATCGCCGTCGCCTCCCAGATCATCCCGTCGAGGTGGATCGGCATCTCGGGGATCTTGCCCTTTCGCATCGCCTCCTCTAAGACGAGCATGATCTCCTGGGAGCGCCCGACCGCGAAGGCGGGGATGACGATCTTTCCGCCCCGGTCGTACGCCTCGTTGATCGTTTCGACGAGGTTTCGTTCGGAGTCGCTCTGGTCGGTCTGGTAGTCGTTTCGACCGCCGTAGGTGGATTCGAGGACGAGCGTCTCGACGCGCGGGAAGTCGTTGACCGCGCCGTTGAGCAGGCGCGTCTCGTCGTAGTGAATGTCGCCCGAAAAGGCGACGTTGTAGAGGCCGTTACCGATGTGGAAGTGACAGACCGAACTCCCGAGGATGTGGCCCGCGTTGTGCATCGTCAGCTTCACGTCGGGCGCGATGTCCGTGACGTCGCCGTACTCGATCGGGATGGTGTGTTTGATCGTCTCCCTGACCATCTCCGAGGCGTACGGCGGCGTTCGGCCCTCCTTTGCGGCGACGTCCAGGTAGTCGAGCTGGAGCAGCCCCATCAGGTCCCGTGTCGGTTCGGTGGTGTAGATCGGGCCGTCGTACCCGTATTTGAACAGCAGGGGAAGCAGCGCCGAGTGATCGAGGTGGGCGTGGGTCAACACGACGGCATCGATCGAGTTGGCCCCGGAGCCGAGCGCTTCGGGTACCTGCAGATAGGGGACGTCATCGGAGCCGGGCTTGTCACCGCAGTCGATCAGGATTCGGGTGTCGGCCGTCGAGAGGACGAACGCGGCCCGCCCGACCTCGCGACAGCACCCGAGCGTGGTGATCCGAACCCACTGCTCGTCGGAGAGCTGCTCGCGGTGGATCTGGCGGCCGACCCGTTCGAGGATGTCCCGTCGCTCGTCGCGTTCCTGTTTGAGGAAGTTCCGGACGTTCGAGACCGTCGGCGACTCGATCGGCGGGGTGCGGACCACCTCAGGCGTCCAACCGACCTGCTTGGTGATCTCCCGGAGCGTCGATCCGTGACGCCCGATCACCATTCCCGGTTTCTGGGCCTCGATCACGACCTCACCGGTGTCGGCGTGGAAGTCCAGATCGGTCACGCCCGCGTCGTCGGGGATGACCGATTCGATCTGCTCGCGGGCCTTCGCGGGCGGCGCGAGCACGTCGGGATCGGGCCGGACGGTGATGCGCTTTCTGAGTTTGCTCGCGAGCTGCCGAACGAGGTCACCCTGCTGGGCGAACTTCTTGGGTTCGCGCGTGTAGATGACCAGCTCCGGCCCCTCGTAGGTGACGTCGGAGACGGAGATATCGGCCGGGATCTCGTCTTTGATCGTTTTCAGTGCGTCGTCGAGTTTCTGATCTACCGTGCTCATAGGTGAGACTGAAGTTGCGGGTGCGTCGCCACGCCGGAGGAACATCGGTGAGCGACCCGGTCGCTCGCAACGATCGACCCGTTCGAACGTGGCATTGGAGACATCGTGAGTGGACGCGATACAGCTACCAGTGGTGAAACCGGTCTGGACCCCGGACAGTGCCGAGGAAAACCCGCTTGTTCGACGGTATGACGTCGGGATTATAAAATCCCTTCGGCCCAACGCACGCCATGCAGCTCTCAGCGACCATCGTCGCAGAACAGTTCGACTGGGTCCACGACCGCCATGCCGTGGTCGTCCCGCTCGTAAACGCCGTTCGAGCGGACCTCGGCGAAGCGTTCGGGATCGAGGTCGACCCGATCTCGACCGAGGGGTATCACACCGCGATCGACGCGGTGGGATCGGAGGGCGATCTGGCAGTTAACGTCGCGGCGCTCGTCGCGATCCTCCGTGACCTCGACGTCGAGGAGGACTACCCCGGCTTCGTGGTCGACGAGCTACTCGGGCGGGAACTCGCGGCGATGATCGCGGGCAACCAGCCCCTGCGAGTGCTCGCGGAGGCCACCTTTCACTACGCGGACATCCATCACCATACGGAGGAGGCGGCCGGTGCGGACGACCTCGATGCGGGGCTCGCCGCCGGCGTCCAGACGCGACTGCCAGGTTGGGGGTGGACCGACACCGAGAGCCCGTTCGATGTCGATCCGAAATCAAGTCAGTGACCGGTGATATCGAAATGACCGGTAACGGGTCAGTGCAGTAACCGGATCGTCGGACCGATTTCGATTCCAGTCGCAATTCTGACTGACTCGAATCGGTAGCAGGGACGGAGACGGGTCACGATGAGTTGGGTAGTCAGGATATGAGATCGTACGAGCCGATGAGATAGTTATATCAACTCTATTTCCAGTACGGACTGAACGACCCAGAGACGAACCACTACATATCATACACGAACTCCTTTCTGGGGCAGAATTATAGACCAATAGATACATCTCCGAAACCGGCGCCTCCAGCAGTGTGGATCGAACCAATCGAATCAGAACCGACGTATCGCGACGAACCGTTATTCGGGCGGGGACGGCCGGCTTGCTCGCGTTCGGCGGGATCGGGACCGCCGCCGCCGACGAGGGAGACGAGAACGATGACGAAGCGCCACCGACCGCGAACGTCAGCTTCCCGGATCAGACGGTCGCCAACAACGACAGCGGGCCGACCGTGACGGTCGATCGCCTCGAACTGAACGAGGGGGGCTATCAGTCGATTCACCAGTACAGCCGCTTCCAGTTCGCCGAGGGGGAAGACCCCGATGAGTACGACGTCCCGATCCCCGACGAACTGGACAACCCTATCTGTGAGTCGCTGATCGGCATCACGGAGTACCTCGAACCCGGCGTCTACGAGGACCTCGAGGTCCCGCTGTTCCGTTCGGATTCGCCCGCCGTCGAACTCGGGGCAGCCGATGTGGGACCGCTCGACGAGAGTCAGGTCATGATCGCCATCCCACACCACAACACGACCGACGAGGACACGTTCAACTGTCCCGACGACCCCTCGACGCCGGACCTCTTCGAGGAACCCGAGAAGGTCGACGGGGCGTTCCAGAACGGGAACCGCGACGTCGAGGACATCGGCGTCTCTCACGACCTCGCGACGGTCCTCGTCGACGCGGACGACGAGGATCAGAAGGAGGTCGCCGAGCGACAAACGGAGTTGATCAGAGAGGGCGTCCTCGTCCCACAGCCGATCGGCCCCGACGGCGAGGACGAGGAGGCAGAAGAAGAGAACGAGGACGAAAAGCAGGACAACGAGGGCGAGGGCGAGGGCGACGAGAACGGAGACGAGGACGAAAAAGAACAGGAGAACGGTGAAGACGGGAAAGAGGAGGACGAGGAGGGGAGCGAGGACGAGAAAGAGCGAGAGGACGATGACGAGAAGGACGACGACGAAGAGGACAGGGACGAAGACGAAGACGACAAAGACGACGAGGACACCGAGGACCGGAAGGGCGACCGGGAAAAGGACGGGAAAGACGAGAAGGACGACGAGGACGACTGATCCTCCGAGGTTCGGACGGAGCGACCGCCCCGAGCGGCCCGCAGCGAGGGGTTGAAACGCGTCGGGCGTGTAGCGCCGAGCGATGCGGAGGCTCTATGCGCTCGCGGTCGTGGGTGTCGTCGGGACGCTCGTCCTGTCGGCCGCGATCCCCACGCTCGACCCACGGGTGCCGATCCCGCTGGTCGCCCTCTACAACCTCTGGTTGCTCGCGACCGTTACGGTCGTCGTCGCGGCGGGGATCCTCCTCTGTGTCCGGTTCTTTTCGTTCATCACGAGCGGCCGGGGCGGACCGGGGAGATAGCCGCTTCGAGGGCCGCTCCGCGGGACGGACGCCCCCGCGAATTATCGACCGGCGAGTTCCTCGAAGACGGGCATTTCGAGGACCGTAAACAGGGTGTATAGCTCCGTGGTGTTATCCGCGCCCGCCATGTGGGCATCGTAACACGCGTACGCGGCCTCGCGGTCGAGAAACGGGAGGGCGTCGAGCAGGGCGTCGTTGCGGTCGAGTACCTCCCGTCCGAAATCGCGCTCACGGAGAACGACCCCTCGGTCGCGCCACGGCCCCCGCGAGTAGTACGGTTTCGGCGACCGCTCGTCGACTGCGTGTTTGCGCCAGAACAGTGACCCGTACTTCTTGGCGAGATCGAACGGGAACTGGCTCGTCGGTCGGACGCCGGTCTCCGCATGTGGGATGTTCGCGAGCGTCGGCGAGAGCGCGCTGAGTGCGGCGTTGACGACGTCACGCCGGAGGTGATACCGGATCGGCATCGAACACGCCAGATCGATGAACCGGTTGTCGAGAAATGGCGTCCACTGGTGGGCCATCTGGGTGAGTCCGAAGTAGTGGTAGTCGCTGTCATTCGAGAGCGGGTAGTACGAGCCGAACAGTGCGAGGTCGTAGAGAGAGGCGTACTCGATCCCGCCGAACGCAACCGATCCCCCCGCGCGCTCGTTGAGGGTCGCACGGAGGACCGACTCGATCAACGGCGGGGTTTCGACGAAGGACGGAAGCGACCCGCCGAGTGCGTCGAGATACCCGTCGATCGAGTCGACCTCGCGGGCGATCGGCGTCGAAACCGAACCGATCGGGCCGAGATCGAGATCGAAGGCGGGTACGAGCCCGCCTTTGAAAAACGAATCGCCGTACAGGCCGGTGACGAGGACGTCACACTCCTCGCGGATGCGGGCGTCGAACCCGTGGAGGTGCGCCTGATCGAACCGTCCGTTGAAGTTCATGTGTCGAGGGACATGTTCGAGCATCCGCTCTACGTGGTCGTCAGGCCGCTTCAGGAGTCGGAAATCCGCACCTGCGAGGAGGGCGATCCGTTCTGCGGTGCGGGCCTCGCGGCTCATCCAGTCGGCGAGGTGATACGCGACAGGGATCCCTTCCGCCGCCGCGAGCAGCAGTCGAGAGTCGCTGCCGCCCGAAAGCAGGATCCCGTAGCGACGGTCGTCGTCGGCCCGTTCCGCGAACACGCGTTGGAGGAGTTCGACGAATCGATCGACGAAGTACGAAAAGGAGCGGTCCAGCGGGTCGTACTCGAGTCGCCAATAGCGTTCGACGTCGAGATCGCCGGTCGGGAGGTCGATCGTCGTGATCGAGCCCGGCGGCAGGGTACTGACGCCCTCGAACGGGGTGTCGACGCCCGGGACGCGATTGAACGCGAGATACGAGTACAGCCCGTCAGTGTCGATCGCGGGATCGACGTCAGGATGGCCCAACAGCGTCTGGACGCTAGTCGAGAAGACGACCCCTTCGGGGATCTCGGCGTAGTAGACGGGGTGTGTGCCGAGGCGGTCGGTGACGACCACCAGTCGATCGCGTTCGCGCTGGTGGAGCACGACGCTCGCGGTGGCGTTCATACCCCGGGCGAAATCGAGCCCGTGTTCCCGATAGAGTTCCGCGGTGTACTCCGAGTCGGTGTAACAACCGTCGTATCGGTTCTCGTACCTCTCGCCCTCGAAGCCGTGGATCTCCCCGAACGTCCAGATCGCGTCGTGGCCGTCGGTGCGAACGGGATCGTCGGTCGGGCCGTGAGTGGCCGTCAGGACCAGTAGCTCGTCGCCGACCGTCGTTTCGACGGTCTCGTCCTCGTCCCAGCGGAGCGGGTCGAGCAACGCCGCTGTCGGTCGTTCTACCGCGCCCGTCACACCCAACACACCGACCATGTAGAATTGTAGTGTGTCGAACACGAATAGTTACCGACAGGCTAAGCGAAGACACGGTGTCGTTACCCACAGCCTACGAAACGGTCGGCGGGAGCGGACGTCACATCACCACACCGGTGTGGCCGAATACCGCGGGTTTAAGCGCGTCGTCGGGAACAGGGAGGACATGAGCAACGGTGAGCAGGAACTCGGCATCACCGAGTCGAAGGAGCACAGCCCCGGCGAGTGGTACGCCGAGGTCGTCAGGAAGGCGAAACTCGCGGATTACGCACCGATGGGCGGCTTTATCGTTACCCGGCCACGCGGATACGCCCTCTGGGAGGTGATCCAGTCCTACCTCGACGGGCGGTTCAAGGAGACGGGGGTTCAGAACGCGTACTTTCCCCTCTTCATCCCCGAGAGCTATTTAGAGCGCGAAAAGGACGTCGTCGAGGGGTTCGACCCCGAAGTGGCGTGGGTCACGCAGGGGGGCCACGAGGAGCTAGAGGAGCGCCTCGCCGTACGGCCGACCAGCGAGTCGATCATCGCGCCGTTCCTGAGCCAGTGGATCCGCAGCCACCGGGACCTCCCCATGCGAGTCAACCAGTGGTGTTCAGTAGTCCGGTGGGAGGCGACCGAGACGAAACCGTTCTTCCGGACCAAGGAGTTCCTCTGGCAGGAGGGCCACACCGCCCACAGGGACCACGACGACGCGTGGGACGAGACGATGACCCGCCTGAAGCAGTACGAGGAGGTCTACGAGGACGTGCTCGCGATTCCGGTGATGCGCGGGCGCAAACCCGAACACGACAAGTTCCCCGGTGCAGACACGACGACGACGGTGGAGGCACTCATGCCCGACGGCAAGAGTGTTCAGGGCGGCACCAGCCACCACCTCGGCCAGTCGTTCGCCGAGGCGTTCGACATCACCTTCGTCGACGAGGACGAGGAGGAGACCGTCGCCCACACCACCTCGTGGGGCCTCTCGTGGCGAGCGATCGGCGCGCTGATCATGACCCACTCGGACGATCAGGGGCTCGTCCTGCCGCCCACCGTGGCGCCCGAACAGGTCGTGATCGTCCCGATCTGGCAGGAGGAGAACCGCGAGGAGGTCCTCGAGTACAGCGAGGGGATCGCTGACGACCTCGAAGAGGCGGGTTTCAGAGTTGAACTCGACGACCGCGATGAACGAAACCCCGGCTTCAAGTTCAACGAGTGGGAACTACTGGGGACCCCTCTCCGTCTGGAGATCGGGCCCCACGAGGTCGAGGACGGCGAGGTGACGGCGGTCCATCGCCCCGACGGGGAGAACCACGTCGAGAAGCGAGACGGGATCGTCGCGACAGTCGAGGAACATCTCGATACGGTCTACGCGAAACTCTATGCCGCCGCCGAGGAGAACCTCGAGGAGAACGTTCGCGAGGCCGACAGCCGCGAGGAGATCCTCGGGACGATCGGCCAGTTCGGTGGGTACGTCCGAGCGCCGTGGTGCGGCGATGAGGACTGCGAGACGGCGATCAAGGACGAGATCGCCGCCGAGATCGTGATGGTGCCGATGGAGGGCGAGGAACCCGACGACGACTGTGCGGTCTGTGGGGAGGACGCGGAGGAGACGGCCTACTTCGCGAAGTCGTATTGATTCCGTCGACGACCGCCACGACGCGCGCGGGTCGAGTTCGGTCCGCCAGGTCGGTGCCCCGGACCTCCAGCGATGTTGTTGGTCATGGGATGACAGGACCACGAACGAACGTGACGAGACAGAATCTCGACTCTAAAGCCGACGAACGTTCGAGGGATAGGGGAGAACCTATCGGAATCTCCCACTACTTTGGGCTCCGATTAACAGATGTTAATATATCCTGTTTGTTCATGAGTGACATAAGGATCATAATATGGCATTAACAGACCCTTAGTCCTTCAGGGGTACGTTAATAAGGTCGAAATACCCCTGTGACTGTATGACCAACCACGCTAGCGGGACGACTACCCAGCGGGGGCTTGCGGACCCGACCGACGAGCGATCGAACTGCGGCGTCGGCGTTGTGATGGATCTCGATGGGGGGGCCGACAACGGGGTCGTCGCCGATGGGCTGGAACTGCTTTCGAACCTCGAACATCGGGGGACGACGGGCGCCGAGGAGAACACCGGCGACGGGGCGGGGATCCTGCTACAGCGACCCGATGAGTTCTTCGCCGAGGTTCTCGACTGCGAGCTTCCCGAGACGTACGCCGTCGGCTCGTTTTTCCTCCCGCAGGACGAGACCGCCCGCGAGGAGCTTCAGGAACTCGTCGCCGAGACGCTTTCCGATGACGGACTCGAGGTGGTCGCGTGGCGGGACGTCCCGACGGACAACACCGAGATCGGCCAGACCGCACTCGATTCGGAACCCGATGTCCGGCAGTGTTTTGTAAAACCCCGAGATCTCTCGGACGAGGAGTTCGACCGGGCGCTCTACGTCGGCCGCCGGGCGGTCGAAAACCGGGTCAAGGAGGCGGAAAACGAGGAGTGGAGCCGGTTTTACGTCTGTTCGCTGGATCGGAAAACGGTCGTCTACAAGGGACTGCTGAAGGGCGAGCAGGTCCCCGATTACTACCCCGAATTGACCGACGAGCGAATGAAATCGACGTTCGTGATGGTCCACGAGCGGTTTTCGACGAACACGCTCGGCGCATGGCATCTCGCACACCCCTACCGCAACATCATTCACAACGGCGAGATCAACACGATCCAAGGCAACATCAACTGGATGCGCGCCCGTGAGACGGACATCGCCCACGAGGAACTCGACACCGAGGCGATCAAGCCGATCATCGACGACCTCGAACAGTCCGACACCGCGAGCGTCGATAACGCACTGGAACTCCTGTTGCAGGGCGGTCGGGACCTGCCCCACGCGCTGCGCATGCTGATCCCCGAGGCGTGGCGCGACGAGGCAAACGACCTCCCCGAGGACCGGAAAGCCTGGTACGACTTTCACGCCAATCTGATCGAACCGTGGGACGGCCCCGCGCTGGTGGCGGCGACGGACGGCGACCGGGTCGGCGCGGTGCTCGACCGCAACGGCTTCCGGCCGTGTCGCTACGACATCACCACCGACAACACGCTGATCATGGCGAGCGAGGCCGGTGCGGTCGACAAAGACCCCAGCGAGATCGAGGAGCGCGGCCGGCTCCAGCCCGGTCAACTGTTCCTCGCGGATCCCGAGGAGGGACGGGTCATCCCCGACGAGGAGGTCTTCGATGGGTTGACCGACGAAAAATACGAACACTGGGTCGCCGAAAATCAAGTGAACGTCAACGATCTCGCGAACGACCTGACGAATCAGGGCTCGACCGACGACCTGCCCCGCCCGGACGATCTCACCCTCGCGGAGCTCGACGGCGAGCTCCGGGGACTGCAGGCCGCGTTCGGCTACACCCACGACGAACTCGACAACCTGCTCGAGCCGATGGCCAAAAAGGGCAAGGACCCTGTCGGGTCGATGGGCGACGACACGCCCCTCTCGGTACTCTCGGACTTCAACCGCCCGCTCTTCTCCTATTTCAAACAGCTGTTCGCGCAGGTGACGAACCCGCCGCTCGATTACATCCGCGAAGAACTCGTCACCTCGATGGAGAGCCGGCTGGGCTTCCAGCGTAACCTCCTCGACGAGTCGCCCGAGCACGCCCGCCAGCTCGTGGCGGACTCGCCGATCCTCTCAGACCGTCAGACGGCAGAGGTCAAGGCCCTCGACCGAGACGGGCTCTCCTCGAGCGTGGTCGACATCACCTATGACCCCGAGACGGATCTGGAGCGCGCGGTCGAGAGGGTACGAGGAGAAGCCGTCGAGGCGATCGAAGCCGGTGCGGAGATCATCGTTCTCTCGGATCGGGAGACGAGTTCCGAGCGAGTGGCGATCCCGAGCCTGCTCGCGACGGGCGCAGTCCATCACCACCTCGTGCGAAACGGGCTCCGAAACCACGCCGGACTCGTCGTCGAGTCGGGCGACCCCCGAACGGTGCATCAGGTCGCCACCCTCGTGGGCTACGGTGCGGGCGCGGTCAACCCCTACCTGGCCTACCGGACCATCGCGGACCTCGTGGCGGGGCCGGACGGCGCACGCGAGGCCAACGCGATCGCGGGCTACATCGGCGCCTTGGAGGACGGCCTGCTCAAGGTAATGTCGAAGATGGGCATCTCGACGGTCGAGAGTTACCAGGGCGCACAGATCTTCGAGGCAGTAGGATTGGATTCCGATTTCGTCGCCGAGTACTTCGAGGGGACCGAGGCCCGAACGGAGGGGATCGGCCTCACTGAGATCGAGGAGGACCTGCTTGCACGCCACGCGGTGGGCTTCGGCGAAGACCCCGACATCGAGCGTCAGGGCGAGTTCGAGAACAGATCAGGAGGAATTCACCACCAGTGGAACCCCGAGACGGTGGGGATCCTCCAGCAGGCGGTGCGGGCGGGCGACTACGAGCGCTACGGGGAGTTCGCCGAACTCATCAACGACCAGCATGGGGAGCTACAGACCCTGCGGGGACTGTTGGAGTTCGACTCCGAAGGAAGGGAGTCGATCCCGATCGAGGAGGTCGAGCCGGTCGAGGAGATCGTCAAACGGTTCTCGACGGCGGCGATGAGTCTCGGGAGCCTTTCCCCCGAAGCCCACGAGAACAACTCGATCGCGATGAACCGGATCGGCGGGAAGTCCAACACCGGCGAGGGCGGCGAGCCCCCGGAACGCTTCGGCACCGAAAGGGCGTGTAACGTCAAGCAGGTCGCCTCCGGGCGATTCGGCGTCACCAGCGAGTACCTCACCTCCGCCGAGGAGATCCAGATCAAGATGGCCCAAGGGTCGAAGCCGGGCGAGGGCGGTCACCTCCCCGGCGAGAAGGTCAACGAGATGATCGCGCACGTCCGGTACGCGACCCCCGGTGTGGGCCTCATCTCGCCGCCGCCGCTGCACGACATCTACTCGATTGAGGACCTCAAACAGCTGATCCACGACCTGAAGGCCGCGAACCCCGAGGCCGACATCAACGTCAAGCTCGTCTCCGAGGCCGGGATCGGCACCATCGCCGCGGGCGTCGCAAAGGCCAACGCCGACGTGGTCCACATCTCGGGCCATTCAGGAGGTACCGGCGCTTCGCCCCGAACCTCGATCAAACACGCGGGCCTGCCGTGGGAGCTCGGGCTCGCGGAGGCCAATCAGATGCTCCACGCGACCGGCCTGCGATCGCGGATCCGCGTCACGGCCGACGGCGGGATGAAAACCGGGCGGGACGTCGCGGTCGCCGCCCTGCTCGGTGCCGAGGAGTACGTCTTCGGGACCGCCTCGCTGGTCACCTCGGGCTGTGTGATGGCACGGCAGTGTCACAACAACACCTGTCCGGTGGGCGTCGCCACGCAGGCGATGAAGCTGCGCGAACGCTTCCCCGGCGAGCCCGAACACGTCATCAACTACATGACGTTCATCGCCGAGGAACTGCGCGAGATCATGGCCGAACTGGGCTTCGAGACGGTCGAGGAGATGATCGGACGGCCGGAACACCTCGAACAGCGCGAGGACGTCTCCCAGCCAAAGGCGAAGAAACTCGATCTTTCAACTGTTCTCGCCCCACTGGCAGGCGACGAGCACACCAAGACGAGGGAACAGACCCACGAGATCGACGAGCAGCTCGATCACGACCTCATCGCGGAGGCCGAACCCGCGCTCGCCGACGAGGAACCCGTCGCGATCGAGACCCCCATCACCAACGTGGATCGGGCGGTGGGCGCGATGCTCTCGAACCGCGTTTCGCGCGAGTACGGGGGCGAGGGGCTGGCCGACGACACGATCTCGGTCGGGCTTTCGGGAACGGCGGGCCAGAGCTTCGGGGCGTTCCTCGCCTCGGGGGTCTCGATGCACCTGACGGGAACCGCGAACGACTACGTCGGCAAGGGCCTCTCGGGCGGGAAGATCGTCGTCAGGACCCCCGAAAACGCGGCATACACCGCCGAGGAGAACATCGCGATCGGCAACGTCGCGCTCTACGGTGCGACGAGCGGCGAACTCTACGTCAACGGTCAAGCGGGGGAACGCTTCGGCGTCCGGAACTCGGGCGTGAAGGCGGTCGTCGAGGGCGTCGGCGACCACGGCTGTGAGTACATGACCGGCGGCGTGGTCGCCGTCCTCGGGGAGACGGGCAAGAACTTCGCCGCCGGGATGAGCGGCGGGGTCGCCTACGTCCTCGACGAACCCGGCGACTTCGAGGAGCGAGCTAACACGGGCATGGTGACGCTCTCGCGGGACCTCTCGGAGCGTGACGAGCACATGCTCCGACGGCTGATCGAGAACCACGCGGCCTACACCAACAGCGAGCGTGCCCGTGAGATCCTCGCAGAGTGGGACGAGTACAGAGAGCGGTTCGTGAAGGTCATGCCCGACGCCTACAACGAGGTGCTCCAGCAGGGCGCAGACGACGTCCGGGATTCCCCACCCGCTCGCGCCGAATCGGTCGAGACGGTCACGACCGGCGGCGTCAGCGCCGACTGATCGCCCGAGGGACGGGTGATCGGTGGGTATAAATCCACGACCCGGCATGGATGGTGTATGCCACCACTGAGCGCACTCGACTGGATCGGGCTGGTCATCCCGTTCGTCGTGTTCTTCGTCATGCTGATCGTCTACTACGTCTGGGAGGGCCGTCGCGAGCGACGCCTCCGCGAGGAGTACGGGATCGAGAATGTGGAGTGAACTCCCCCTCCAGACGGGCGGGATCGCCGGCGGGGCCGGCGTCTGGGTGCTCGCCACTTTCGGGACCTATCTCCTCGTCCTGATCGGGATCGGGCTGTACGCCTCGCGGCTGACCGACTCGGTCGGCGACTACGTCATCGGCGGCCGGCAGATCGGTCCGGTGGTGACGGGCTTTTCCGAACGCGCCTCCGAGATGAGCGGCTGGCTCACCCTCGGGGTGCCCGGCGACGCCTACAACACCGGGATCATGGCCTTCTACAACGGGCTCGGGATGATCCCCGCGGATCTGCTGGCGTGGGCAGGTATCGCCAAACGGCTGCGCAAATACACCGAGATCGTCCGGGCGGTGACGCTGCCGACGTTCTTCGAGACGCGTCTGGGCGACGATTCGGGGCTGGTCAAGGCGACCTCGGCGGTCGTTCTGCTGGTCTTCGAGGGCGGGTACGTCGGCGCGCAGATCGTCGCCGCGGGCGTCCTCCTCGAGGTGCTGACCGGCGTCGCCCCCTGGATCGGGATCGTCGTCGGCGGGATCATCGTCGTCGGCTACACGATGCTCGGGGGTTACTTCGCCGTGGCGTGGTCCGACTACTTCCAGGGTGCGATCATCCTCGCGGCGTTCATCGCGCTGCCGGTGTTGGCCTTCGGGGCCTACGGCCTGCCCTTCGAGCAGATCGCAGCGACCGGGGGCGACGCGATGGTGAGCATCACCGCCGGGGCGAGCGGCTGGGCGGCGGTCTTCGGGATCATCAGCTACGCCGCGATCGGGCTGGGGATCCCCGGCAATCCCCACGTCATGGTCCGGTTCATGGGGATCGACCGGGTCAAGAACATCCGGCTGGCGGCGGTGGTCGCCCAGCTGTTCATGTTCGTCGCCTACATCGGCGCCGCGCTGGTGGGGCTGTACGCCTTCGCCGTCTTCGGCGGGGGCGTCGCCGGCGACGACGTGATGCCGCGGCTCACCCTCGAACTCTTCCCCGGCGTGATCGCGGGGATCATCCTCGCGGCCGCGCTGGCGGCGATGATGTCGAGCGCCGATTCACAACTCCTGGTCGCGACAAGTGCCGTCGTCGAGGACGTCTATCACGGCTTTCTCGACCGCGAGGCGACCGAGGCCCAGTTGGTGAGATACTCCCGGATCACGACGCTCGCGCTCGGGGCCGCGAGCATTGCCTTCGCCTTCCTCGCCCAGAACACCCCCGTCTACACGCTGGTGCTCGATTACGCGTGGGGTGGACTGGGCGCGGCCATCGGCCCGACGCTGATCGCGGCACTGTGGTGGAAGGGCGTCACCGCGGAGGGCTCGGTCACGAGCATGGTCGTCGGCACCACCACGATGATCCTCTGGACCCAACTGCCGACCGTCCTCGGGGCGTTGGGTGCGATGCCCGCGGAGTCCTCGGCGTTTCTCTACGGGTTGGTCACCGTCTACGGGCTGTTCCCGGCCTTTATCCTCTCGACGCTGACCTTGATCGCCGTCTCGCTTCTCACGACCCCGCCCGATGGCGTCGACGAGCA
Source organism: Halalkalicoccus paucihalophilus (assembly GCF_001593955.1). Classification (GTDB taxonomy): domain Archaea; phylum Halobacteriota; class Halobacteria; order Halobacteriales; family Halalkalicoccaceae; genus Halalkalicoccus; species Halalkalicoccus paucihalophilus. The sequence continues at coordinate 270,596 of NZ_LTAZ01000001.1, forward strand.
GTTCGAGGTCTTCGACAAGCCCCTGTCGGCGATCACCTCCAGGGGGAGCGCCGGCGGCACTCCCGACTACGTGACCGACGGCGGGACGCGGCCGAAGGCCGTCACCGAGGCCGACACCGTCCGCGCACACGTCCGGGCGTCGGGGTACTGGGACGACCACGAACACGACGATGAGCGGGCCAACTGAGCGGCTCGTCGGCGAGCGTCGCGAGCGCGCCGACCTGTCAGTGATCCCGCCGTCGATCGCCCGAGAGGAGGTCGACTCGACCGGGGCCGTCGGCGCGGTCGCGTACCCCTACCGGATCTACGAGGTGGCTGTCACGGTCCCGCGGCGTTTTTTCGGGGATCGACGCGAGGAGTACGTCGTGAGCGTCGACCGTGCCAGACGGCTCGCGGTCCGTGCCGATACCCTCCCCGAACCCGAACCGCGAGCCGTCGAGGACGTGCTGGTCGTTCCCACGGAGCTCTCGGCCGAACAGGCCGACGAGAAGGCCCGAGAGGCGGTGTTCGGGTGGTGTCTCCGGCGGTTCTCGATGGGCGATTCTCCCGACATCGCGATCGAGCGCGCTGTCGACGTCCACAAACTGTTCTGGCTCGCCGCCCGCCCCGACGGCGACGCCATCGTCGACAGCGTTCGGGGCTCCGCCGAACCGCTCGTCGAGTGACGGAATCCGGATGAACAATTACTATACAAATCCTGACTAGATACCTCCGTGAGAGCGCGTCATATGGTAGCATTTCTTCGGCAAGCTTCATGTCTACGAGCGATCTACGGCGGATATAGAGGAGATTTCAACCGATACCAAATGCAGCTCGAAAACATCTACAAATTCAGAAACGTTGGGTTGTTCGCGGTGGTTGCGCTCGTCTGGGGTGCGTCGTTTCCCGCGATCAACATCGGTCTCGAGTCGCTTCCGCCCGTCCTGTTTGCGGCGTTTCGCTACGACATCGCGGCGCTGTTGCTGTTCGGCTACGTCGCCTACACGGGGGCCGCCTGGCGGCCGACCACCTACGACGACTGGCTGTTGATCGGCCTCGGCGGCGTGTTGCTCGTCGGCGCGCACTTCGCGTTGCTGTTTACGGGCCAGCAGTACGTCACCGGCGGCGTGGCCTCGATCGTCCTGAGCCTGACGCCCGTGATGACGCCCGTGTTCGCGCTCGCGCTGTTGCCGAACCAGCGTCTGGGCCTCACCGGCGTTGCCGGGCTCGCGCTCGGCCTCCTCGGTGTGGGAATCATCGCCCAGCCGAGCCCCGAGGCGCTGGCGGGCGGTCAGCTTTACGGGGTCGGCCTGCTCGTGTTGAGCGCGACGAGCTTCGCGCTCGGCGCGGTGCTTACGGTCCGGATGCGGACGACCCTGCCGATGCTCTCGCTGCAGGCGTGGATGATGGGCGTCGGGGCGCTGTCGCTGCACCTCACGAGCGCGCTCCACCCCGCCGAGTCGTTCGGGGCCATCGAGTGGACCGCCACGGGGGTCGGGGCCGTGCTCTTCCTCGCGGTCTTCGCGAGCGCGATCGGCTATCTGGCGTACTTCGACCTCCAGGAGCGCGTCGGCCCGATCGAGACCAGCCTCGTCAGCTACGCGACCCCCGTGGTGGCGACCGCGAGCGGCTGGGCGCTGCTGGGCGAGCCCGTCACCGACGCGACGCTGCTCGGCTTCGCCGTGATCGCCTTCGGCTTCTGGCTCTGCAAGTGGTCGACGTTCACTTGGAAGGTCACCGGACTGACCGGTCGCATACGCCACCGCCGGGCGTCCCGCTCGCCCGATCTGGTGGTCGTCGGTACGAGCGTCTACTACCGGGACTGAAAACGGTCTATCGGCGCTTTTGCGCACCACCTGCCACACCGACGCGCCCCTAAGTAGCGCCGCGCCCTCGTAGCGAGTGTCATGTCACTCGAAGGCGAGTCCGCACCCGATTTCACGCTCGAAAGCACCGCCGGCGAACCGATCACCCTCTCGGAGACGCTCGAAGAGGGGCCGACCGTCGTGGTGATCAACCGCGGGTACTGGTGTAGCTTCTGTGCCGAACAGTTGCAAACGTTCAGCGAGGTCTCCTACGACCTCTGGTTCAACGACGGTGTGGATATCCTCCCGGTCGTCCCCAGCCCGCTCGGCCGCGTCACCGAGATGCGCGACCGCTACGATCTGGACATTCAACTACTGGCCGATCCCGACGGCGAGGTCGCTGAACGCTACAGCGGCACCGAGGAGACCAAATACGGCGTCACCGGCATTTCGGGCGTCTACGTGATCGACTCGGAGGGCGAGGTGCGCTACGAACAGGTCGCCGACGACCTTACCGACCGGGTGTATGGGAACTGGATCCGCTATTTCATCCGCAACGAATTCGAGGACCCCTTCTGAATCGCCGGGTCTATGCGAGCGGTGACCGATCTCCGAGCATGGACACCGCACTCATCGTCGGCGGCACCCGCTTTATCGGCCGCCACACGGTCCGAGAGCTACTGGATCACGAGTACGAGGTGACGATCTTCAACCGGGGCAACCACGAGAACCCCTTCGCCGGAAACGACCGGGTAACCCACGTCGAGGGCGACCGCAACGACGAAACCGCCCTAGAGACCGCCGCAGTCTCGGTCGATCCCGACCTCGTGATCGACTGTATCGCGTACTACCCCGAGCAGGTCCGCGCGGCCACGGAGGTCTTCGCCGATGCCCGGTACGTCTACGTTTCGAGCGGCTCCTCGTACGGGGTCGAACACGTCCCGAAACGCGAGGGCGAGACGCCGCTCGAAGCCTGCACGCCCGAGCAGGCGACCGACGACTCGCCGGCGACCTACGGCGCGCGCAAGGCCGAGGGCGACCGGGCGGTCTTCGAGGCCGCAGAGCGCGGCGTCGAGGCGATGGCCGTCAGGCCCTGCATCGTCTACGGACCCTATGACTACACCGAACGCCTCGATTACTGGATCGACCGGGTGCTGAATCACGACCGCGTGGTCGTGCCCGGCGACGGCCAACACCTCTGGCACCGTGTCTACGTCGGGGACGTCGCGAGCGCGCTGCGGATCGTCGGCGAGTCCGGTACTGCGGGCGAGGCCTACAACGTCGGCGATCGCCAGCTGCTCACGCTCGAAGAGACGCTCGAAACGATCGCCGAGGTCGCGAAAACGGAGGTCGAAGTCGTCACCGCGGGCGAGCGCGAACTCGCCACCGGCGGGCTCTCGCCCGACGATTTCACGCTCTATCGGGAGTACCCACACGTCATGTCGACGGCGAAACTATCGGATCTCGGTTGGGAATCGACGCCAATCGGGGAAACGATGGCCCGCACCGTCGCGGAACACGAAGAGAGCGACCGCGACGGGGCCGAGTACGACCCCGGTCGCGAGGCCGAAGAACGCGTGCTGGGCGTGCTCGATACGCTGTAGGTCCGTGGATCGAGCCGACGCCGAGTCGGCGATCGGTCGTCGGGTTCGAAGTCAAGAGCAAACGGTTTGGCCGGCGGGCGTCTCCTCCCCGTATGTTCGAGAAATCCAGCTGGATCCGCCTCCCGCGGAACGTACTCATCGGCCACGGCGTGCTCGACCGGGCCGTCGAGGCGATCGACGAGCTCCACCTCACAGGTCGGCCGCTGATAGTCACCAGCCCGACCCCCCGAGAGGTCGCCGGCGACCGGGTGATCGAGGACTTCGGGGATCGAGGGATCGAGCCGGCGGTCATCGTCGTCGAGGAGGCGAGTTTCGCGGCCGTTCAAGAGGTGATCGAGGCGGCCCGAAGCGAGGAGGCGGGCTACCTCATCGGGATCGGCGGCGGAAAGGCCATCGACATCGCGAAGATGGCCTCCGACGAGATCGGAACCGGCTTCGTCTCGGTCCCGACCGCCGCGAGCCACGATGGGATCGTCTCCGGACGGGGCTCGGTCCCCGAGGGCGACACCCGTCACTCGGTGGCCGCGGACCCGCCGGTGGCCGTCGTCGCCGACACCACCGTGCTCGCGAACGCGCCGTGGGAGCTGACGACGGCGGGCTGTGCGGACATCATCTCGAACTACACCGCGGTGAAGGACTGGCGGCTCGCCAATCGCCTCCAGAACGTCGAGTATTCGGAGTACTCGGCGGCACTGTCGGAGATGACCGCAGAGATGCTCGTGGGCAACGCCGACTCGATCAAGCGCGGGCTCGAGGAGTCGGCGTGGATCGTCACGAAGGCGCTGGTCTCCTCGGGCGTCGCGATGTCCATTGCGGGGTCTTCCCGACCGGCCTCGGGCGCGGAACACCTCTTCAGCCACCAGCTCGACCGGATCGCTCCCGGGAGAGCGCTGCATGGCCATCAAGTGGGGGTCGGCTCGATCATGGTCGAGTACCTCCACAGCGGTGAGAGCGGGCGCTGGAGTGCGATCCGGGACGCCCTGTCGAGCATCGAGGCGCCGACGACGGCCGCCGAGCTCGGGCTCGACGAGGAGGAGGTGCTCGAAGCGCTGACGAGCGCCCACGAGATCCGCGACCGCTACACCATCCTCGGCAACGGGATGAACGAGCGGGCGGCCCGCGAGGCGGCGACCGTCACCGGCGTGATCTGAGAGGGATTGTCGTAGGAGTTCATAGGTTTCCTGTCCGGATATCGAACCACGGTGTCGGCTCCCGTGAGGCGAACCATCCGGATGGCGACGATACACCCTCCGAGTCACTCCGCCTCTTCGGTCGGGAGCCAGTCCTCGTCGGCGTCGGTTCGTCCCGCCAGAACGGCGTTGAAGATCGCCCCCAGAAGCAGGATCAACCCGCCGAGATAGAGCCACGTAAGCACCAGCAGAACCGCACCGGCGACCCCGTAGAGCGCGACGCTGTCGGAGGTCGTCGCGTACACCCGGAAGCCGAGCGCCGAAAGCGTCCACGCGACCGCCGAGAACGCCGCGCCGGGCATCGCCTCGCCGAGGGTAACCGATTCGGCCGGAAAGCGGTAGTACATCGGGAGGAAGGCGAGGAAGAAGGCCCCAAGCAGTAGGGGAACGCTGAGCACCGAGACGGCGACGTTGTCGACGACGAGCGCGAGCGCGACGCCGACCCCGCCAATCAGCGAGAGCGCGACCAGCACGATCGCGAATATGAGGAGCGAATCGGCGATTTTCCGGAGGCCCGACCGTCGCTTTCGCGTGCCGTAGATCTCGCTGAACGCGATGTTCACGGCTTGAAACATCGTCGCCGTGCTGTAGAGGAAGATGCCCGCGGCGATCAGTCCCGCCCGGGTCCGGGCCCCTCCGTTCCCGGCGACCTCCGCGATCACGGGTTCGATCTCGGCGGCACGGAGGCCGGTGATCGATGCGAGCACCCCCGCCGTCGTCCCGGGACTCTGGACGATCGAGACGCCGATCGTGAGGAGCAACAGGAGGGGGATCAGCGAGTTGAAGGCGTAATACCCCAATCCGGCGGCCGTGACGGTGATGTGCTGTTCCCTCCCGACGGCGATCGACGCCTTTAGCGCGCGAAGCCACTCGCGGTACTCCCCCATCAAGTCGACCCACAGCGACCAGCGGGGAAACCCCTTCGAATCGTGGGCGGTGGGTCTTATGGCGCTGGCGACGGAGCGGGGAGTATGGCGGACGATTACGACCACGACCGCAGGCTGGTTTCGGGCTGGGAGGGGCGCTACTTCGAGGACTTCGCCGTCGGCGATATCTACAAACACCCCTACGGGCGAACCGTCACCGAGACCGACAACGTCTGGTTCACCAACCTGACGATGAACCTCAACCCGATGCACTTCAACGAGGCCTACGCCGCCGAAACGGAGTTCGGCGAGCGCCTCGTCGATGGCACTTTCACTATTGCGCTCGCGGTGGGGATGAGCGTCATCGACATTTCGATGAACGCCACCGCCAACCTCGGCTACGATAGGATCAGACATCACGCGCCGGTCTTCCACGGCGACACGATCTTCGCCGAGAGCGAGGTCCTGGAGAAACGCGAGAGCAGTTCTCGAGACCACGTCGGGATCGTTACAACGGAACTCCGGGCGTACAACGAGGACGGGACGAAGGTGCTCTCCTTGGAGCGCACCCCGATGGTGCTCAAACGCGAATACGCAGAGCCCTCCCCGGAGCAGCCGACGGGGTGGCCCGAGGGCGTCGGCACCCAACCGGAGGGTCTCGGTTAGACGTACTCTTCGAGGAACGTCGCGATCCTCGTGTAGGCCTCGATACGGTTCTCGAGTTTGGTGAAACCGTGGCCCTCGTCCTCGAAGATCAGCGTCTCGACGGGGACGTGCTCTTTCGCACGCTCGGCGATCTGTTCGGCCTCCCCCACGGGGACTCTCGGGTCGTTCTCGCCGTGGAGGACGAACAGCGGGGCCTCGATCGAGTCGATGTTGTTGATCGGCGAGACGGATTCGAGAAACTCCCGGTCGCGTTCGAGAGATCCGTACTCGGCCTCGCGGAGTTCGCGCCGCCAGTCGCCGGTATTCTCGAGGAACGTCACGAAGTTCGCGATACCGACGATGTCCACGCCGGCGGCCCACAGGTCGGGGTACTCGGTGAGCGCTGCGAGTACCATGAACCCGCCATAGGAGCCGCCGAGCGCGACGATCCTGTCGGGATCGATTGTGGACTGGCTGTGCAGCCACTCGACGCCAGCCCGGATGTCTGCAACCGAGTCCATGCGCTTTTCGACGTCGTCCAAGTGGGTGTACTCGCGACCATATCCCGACGAACCGCGGACGTTGGGCTCGAAGTAGGCGTAGCCCCGATTGAGGAAGTACTGTTTGACCGGGCTGAACGAGGGCCGGCGCTGGCCCTCGGGCCCGCCGTGGATGTCGACGATCACCGGCGTCTCGCCTGCGGACGCGTCGGCGGGCAGCGAGAAGAAGGCGGGGATCTCCCGGCCAGCGCGGGACTCCGTCCCGCGGGCGGACGGGTTTTGCCCGTCAACGTCGAACGACTCGAAACGCACGAGTTCGGAGGAAGCGAATCGCTCACGGGGGATCCCGCCGGTGGCGGCGTCGGTCCAGCGTTCGGTCTCGCCCGTTTCGACGTCGACCACGTAGACGTTCGTGTTCTCCGTGTTGCCGGTCGCGCTCACCGCAAACCGCTCGCCGTCGGGTCCGAAGCTCACTCCGCCGGCGACCCCCTCGGGCAGGTCGGGGGCAGGGAACTCGTGGATCTCCGTCTCGCCGATGAACTCCCCGACAGTGAGTTCCGCGTAGCCCTCGACGTTGCGTGAGTAGACGATTCGCCCGCTTTCTTCGTCGATCGCGACCCCATCGACGTTCCAGTCTCCACCGTCTTCGACGACGTCCAGATCACCCGTCCCGGTGTCGAGTCGCGCGAGATACAGCGTGTCGCTATCGAGGTCGGTCACGAGGTAGATTCCTCCGTTCGGTCCCCAGCTCGTGCTCTGAAAGCGAACGGCCCCTTCATGCGGCGTCAGGTGGGTCAGCTCGCCCGACTCGATATCGAGGACGAAGACGTCCTGATCGAAACTGGAGGAGGCCTCGGTGACGATCAGTCGCGAGTCGTCGGGACTCCACCCGCCGACTTCGAGCCAACCCTCGCCCTCGTGGATCAGTTCTGCCTCCTCGCCGCGCTCGTTGCGGCCCTGGGCGTAGATATCGAAGACGGCCTCGTCGCGACGGTTCGAGGCGAAGGCGAACCGGTCGCCGTCGTGAGACCACCCGCCAAAGCGGTGTTTGGCGCTCGGCTTATCGGTTAAGGGATCGATCATGCCATCCTCGTCCAGTAAAAAGAGTTGCTGACGCTCGTTACCGCCCCGATCCATCCCGAAGACGAGTTCGGGGCGTGTAGGCGAGAAGGCGGTGAAGGTGACGCGCTCGTCGTCGAAGGTGCGCTGGTCGGGCCACGCCCGGGGAGAGTCGAGCGACCAGACCTGCGGAACGCCCGTGGTATCCATCAGGAAGGAGAGCCGATCGCCCTCGGGGCCGAACGACGCCCCGTAGGCGTTGCGGACGTTGAGATAGCGTTCGAACGGGTATGCCATGTGGCGGCCTGTCGCCGGATTCGCATAGGGTTTCGGGTCGCGGAACCCGGCCGTGGCGTTTATTATATGTCAATATAACATGTAGTGTATGAAACAATCCCTCCACGACCATCCGGGGGTTCACGACGCGCTGTACGCCCGGAAGCCCTACGCGGAGGAGGTGGCGTTCGCCCTCGAGCGAGCGCCCGCGGCCGACCGGGCGCTCGTCGTGGGCTGTCGGACCGGCGAGCACGTCCGGCGGTTCGAGGCCGCCGGCGTGGATGCCGTCAGCGTCGACCCGTCCCCGGCGATGGTCGAACGCGCGCGCGAGCGGTCGGATTCGACGTTCCACGTCGGGGGGCTGCCGGGGCTGTCGGTCGATGGGGAGTTCGATCTCGTGGTCGCGCCCTTCATGACGGTGAACCGCCTCGCGGCCGACGAGCTGGAGCCGGCGCTGGCGGCGCTCGCGGACCGCGTGGGCGAGGACGGGGTGCTGGTGCTCGACACGGGCGAGTACCCCGACATGGAGTCGCCGACGCTCCGGACCGCGGGCGGGATCGAGAATGACGACGGAGAGATCGGGGGCGCCTGTGCGCTCTTCGAGCAGTTCCGCCGGTTAGACGGCCGGGAGGTGCGCGCGGAGTCGGTCGTCCTCCACGGGGAGTCGTGGTTCGTCGACGGCCACGAACTGGTTGAGTTCGAGAACGACGAGATCGGGACCCGCCTGGCCGACCTGGGGTTCGTCGTCAAGCGCGAGGACTGGCTCCCCGACCCGACGACGCCGGCCGAGTCCTCCGTGTTCGTCGCCAGCCGGTAGACGATTCCCCGTTCGGCTACACGAGCCAGTAGCGGGCCACGAGCGCGAAAAAACGGGCGGGGCGGTGTGCGTCTACTGGCCGTCGCCGGTCTCGATCGGGGTGCGGATCATGCTGCCCCACTCGGTCCACGAGCCGTCGTAGTTGCGGACGTCCTCGAAGCCCAGCAGTTCGCGCAGCGCGAACCACTCGATCGAGGAGCGCTCGCCGACGCGGCAGTAGGCGATGGTCGACTCCTCGCCGTCGACGCCGGCCTCGGCGTAGAGCTCGCGCAGTTCGTCGGCGCTCTTGAACGTGCCGTCGTCGTTCAGGATGGTCGCGATGGGGACGTTGCTCGCCCCGGGGATGTGGCCGGCGCGCTGGGCGGTCTCGTTGAGCCCCTCGGGCGCGATGACCTCGCCGCTGAATTCCTCGGGCGAGCGCACGTCAACCATCGGGAGCCCCTGCTCGATCGCGGTATCGACGTCGTCGCGGTACGCACGGATCGACTCGAAGGGGCCCCGGGCGTTGTACTCCTGGGCGTCGAACTCGGGTACCTCGTCGGTCAGCGGGTAGTCGTTGTCGACCCAGTAGCCCTTCCCGCCGTCGAGCACCTTCGCGTCCTCGTGGCCGTAGTATTTGGCCTGCCAGTAGGCAAAGAGCGCGAACCAGTTGGGAACCCGGCCGCCGCCGTAGAAGACGATGGTGCTGTCCTCGGTGATGCCGGCCTCGCCCATCGTCTCTTCGAAGGCGTCCTTCGAGAGGATGTCGCGGGTCTGCTGGTTCGTGAAGTCCTCCTCCCAGTCGAAGAAGATCGCGCCCGGCGCGTGGCCCTCCTCGTAGGCGGTGTACTCCGAGTCCGCCGTGACGGTGGGGTTGTTCACTTCCAGCAGTCGATACTCGGGGTCGTCGCTCTGGAACTCCTCCAGATGGTCCTCGACCCAATCCGCACTCACGAGCACGTCGTTATCATAATCGGACATACGGGTCGGCCTACGTCCCCTACCCTATCAGGTCTTATGGCGGCGGCCGCATACGTCGGTTCACCCTGAAAGACGCAATATTGCCCGCTATCGGTCACCGTTTGCGGCCTCGACCGCCCGGACGGCGGCGACGTTCTCGGGGACGTCGTGGACCCGGACGATATCCGCACCGCGTTCGGCCGCGATGGTCGTCCCGGCAATGGTTGCCGCCGTTCGGTTCTCCGAATCGCGGCCGATCCGGTCGAACATCGATTTATGCGAGTGACCGATCAGCACGGGACAGCCGAGCGCGTGGAACTCCTCGACCCGCCCGAGGATCTCGAAGCCCTCGCGGGCGCTCTTCGCGAATCCCAGCCCGGGATCGACGATGATCTTCTCGCGATCGAGCCCGGCCTTCTCGGCGAGCAACACCCGTTCGGTGAGTTCGCCGATTACGTCCTCGACCACGTCGTCGTATGCGACCTCCCGGTCGGGGTCGACCGGCGCGTCGAGGCTGTGCATCACGATCAAGGGCGCGTCGTACTCGGCGGCGACGAACCGCATCTCGGGGTCCTCGAGGCCGGAAACGTCGTTCAGTATGTCCGCACCGGCCTCCATCGCCGCGCGGGCGACCGCGGCCTTGCGCGTGTCGACCGATACCAGCGCGTCGAGGTCCGCAATCCGTTCGACGACGGGGACCACGCGCTCGATCTCCTCCTCCGTGGGGACAGGATCGGCGCCCGGTCGGGTGCTTTCGCCGCCGACGTCGATGACATCCACACCGTCCTCGACCATGCGTTCCGCTTGGGCGACCGCGTCCTCGACGCGCTCGTACTCGCCGCCGTCGTGGAAGCTGTCGGGCGTGACGTTGAGGATACCCATCACCGCGGTGCGGTCCTCCCACGGATACCCATGCGAGGCGGGTTCGACCCCGATCCTGAGGGCCTCGCGGACGTTCCGGGCGACGACCGGCAGACCGTAGGGCTGGCCCTCGAGCTTCTCACAGAGGCGTTTGAACTGCGCGAGCGTGCCCATCAGGACCACGTCGATGGTCTCCTCGTCCTGGTCGTTGAGCCCTGACTGGGCGCACTCCCCGCCAAGCGAGAGCATCTCCTCCTTCAAGTATTGGGCCTGCCGGCGCTGGACGCGGGTCTTGAGCACGCGGTGGACGGCCTTTCCGCGCATCCGCCAGACGCCCGCCGAGGTCACATGCGAGCCCTCCAGTACCGAACGGGCCTCGCCCAGATCGCGAACTCGCTTGGGGATCTCGGCGCGCGTCCAGTGCTCGCGGGCCTCCGCGACGGCGAACAGCGAGCCCGCCACGAGCACGCAGTCGTCGGGCCCCGCCTCTTTCAGCGCGCGGGTGAGCGCCCCCGAGACCGCCCCGCGCGTTTTGACGTCCTTGACGCCGCGCTCGGCGAAGACGCGCGCGAGCACCTCGCGGTCCTCCGCCCGGTCGAGATCGGGCTGGGTACAGACGACGTGATCCGGTTCGGGAAGCGCGTCGGCCATTCCTCTGTGATCCTTCTCGTGCATCGCGCCGACCACCAAGAAGAGGTCGTCGTACTCGAACTCCGCGAGGGTTTCGGAAAGCGCCTCGCAGGCCCCGGGGTTGTGCGCGCCGTCGAGGATAGTGAGTGGCTCCTCGCCCATCACCTCGAAGCGACCCGGCCAGTGGGCGTTTCTGAGCCCGCGCTCCAGTTCGGCCTCGGACGCGCCGACCTGTCGGGCGAGCGCCGCCGCGATCCCTGCGTTTCGCGCCTGATAGCTCCCCAACAGCGGGAGCCGGGTCTCGACGGCCCAGTCGGGACCCGAGAGCGCGACCGCGCTCTCGACGTGGTTGGTCCGCCCGCCGTACTCCGTGCTGACCTCTGCCTCAGGGCCGACCGTCAGGACCTCGCCGGCCTGTGCTTCGATGGCCGCGAGCGCCTCGCCCTCGGCGGCCGTCACGAGCGGTCCCTCGGCGGGCGCGACATGGGCCTTATCGCGGGCGATCTCCGCGATGGTGTCGCCCAGAATGCCGGTGTGTTCGAGTGTGACGCTCGTCACCGCGCTCGCGACGGGGTCGATCACGCTGGTGGCGTCGTATCGGCCGCCGATCCCGACTTCGAGGACCGCGACGTCCACGTCGCGACGGCCGAACTCCCGGAGCGCCATCGCGGTCATCACCTCGAAGAAGGTGGGGGCCTCGCCTTCGGCCGCGCGCTCGATGACGTGGGGTTCGATCGACTCGACGAACTCTGTGAGGGCGCCTTTGGTCATGGGGCGGCCGTCGACCTGCACGCGCTCGCGGACGTCGTCGAGATGCGGCGAGGTGTAGAGCCCGACGGATAGCCCGGATTCGCGGAGGACCGACTCGGTCATCTTCGCGGTACTCCCCTTCCCGTTCGAGCCGGCGACCTGGACGTATCGGGGCCCCTCCTGTGGGTCATCGAGGTAGTGCAGGAGCTCGGCCGTCGACTCCGTGCCGGGTTTCGGACGGAAGCGCCGCAGATCGAAGAGGAAGTTCGCGGCGTCGTGAAACTCCATGTACGACAGGAAAAACGGGGCGTGCTTAGGACTATCGGAGGGTGCTATTCCAGCGCCTCGTCGGGCCGAACCGTCCCGCGCTCGATGACCTCCGAGCGCTCGGCATGAGCGCGCGCGTTCTCGACGTAGTGGTCGGCGGCGGCCGCAAACACGGCGTCGTCGAGTTCCTTCACCGGCTCGGCAGGTGCGCCTGCAACCAGCGTTCGAGCCGGTACCGCAGTCCCCTCGGTGACGGTGCTGTTGGCCGCGACGACCGCCTCTTCTCCAATAACCGCGCCGTCGAGGACGATCGCGCCCATCCCGACGAGGCTTCGCTCGCCCGTCTCGGCGGCGTGGACGATCGCGTTGTGGCCCACCGTAGTATGGGCCCCGAGTTCGACACCCTCGTGGAGGGTGGCGTTGTCCTGGACGTTCGCGCCCTCGCGCAGGGTAATGGTGCCGTGGTCGCCCCGTAATACCGCGCCGGGCCAGACGCTCGTCTCGGCTTCGAGCACCACATCGCCGATGACGACCGCGCTCTCGTCGACGTAGGCCGACTCGGCGATCTCCGGTACTGTGCCGTCGAAGGACCTGATCATATATACAAAATAGCCAGCTCGTACAAATCCATTTTGTTAAGTAATAATCACATCTATAAAATTTTATATACTAATATACAGATATGAAAAAATACTAAATATTTATTACAATTATTTTAATATACAAATATGGTATATGATAGTCGAGATTTCATGAAACAAGCTGCCCCGTTTGGCGATCTTTGCGGTGAATTAAACAAGTCTCTTTATGATGTATATGAGGATGGGAAGTGGGTCTATAAATCGAATCGGTATCAATCTAGCGAAAAAGATTGTATGAACGATCTAATGATAGATCTATCAAAAGTAAAATGTTATGGGTATGCATGGGAAGATAACTTAGAGGACATTCAAAGCCATATATTATATCATATTATACAGAATGCATCCAGTAATAAATCAGCGCTTAACGATTTTTTCTCAAGATACAGTGGTGACTTAGAGAGTATAGAAAGAAATCTCACCAATGGATGGAGGGATGAATTTGCACTAAACGACCCAATTGGGAAGGATGAAGGCGAGAGAATGAAGACAGTAGAATGGCGAATTACGATGTGCTACTATTCAATATTTAAAGCACAGAGTGCATTAATGCACTGCAGATTTAACAAGATACGCGAGAATGCAAAAGGTGGGTCACATGTGCAGATGTGAAAAAACATCGAAAAGAAATGATGAGCCATCTTCAAGGTGACCTTTATGTGTATCCATTCATGCTATTTCCTCAAAAACACGATATACAGAATTCTTGGTTTGATCAAACCGTCCCCTATCCAATCTCAGAGGGGGAATATGCGGAGCAGAATAGTATTATTAAAAGAAAAGCAAAAAAGAATATGAAACAGATCTATGAGAATTTTCGAGAGCTTGAAGATATAGACACAAAAGGAGTGTATACGTTTTATGATATTCTATTGCAATTCCGAACGTGGGCAAATTATAAGCATGGAGGTGTATTTAGCTTGTTGTATGGAGAAGGTTATAAAAAAGCGATCGATGATGCACTTCGCCTGCTCGCATTCGTGGGATTAGCTATCGCAGAGGTTGGGATAATTATGTCTCAAGGTTATGAATATTTTGAGGACATGTTAGATGCATTCAGAGCAAGTGCATCAGATGGAGTTTCAGATTCGGATAAAATAGTGAATAAAAGAGCGGAAGCATACAAAAGAACATATTCTGAGTCGAAATTTAATCTCATTTAACTCTTAATCAGTCGTGGCGGAACGCCCGAGAACCGGTGAAGACCATCGCCATGTCGTGTTCGTTCGCGGCGTCGATCACGTCCTCGTCGTTCACGGAGCCACCCGGTTGAATCACCGCCTCGATGCCGGCCTCGTTGGCCTCCTCGATACCGTCGGGGAACGGGAAGAACGCGTCAGAGGCCATGACCGCGCCCTCGCTGTCCTTGCCCTCGGCGTGTTCCTCCGCTTTCATCGCCGCCAGCCGAACGGCATCGACCCGGCTGACCTGCCCCATCCCGACGCCGACCGTTTCAGTATCCTTCACGAACAGGATCGCGTTCGACTTGACGTGTTTGATGGTGTGCCACGCAAAGAGCAACGACTCGAATTCGTCACTACTCGGCTCGCGCTCGGTGACGACCTCCAGGTCCTCACGCGCGAGGTGCTGGTCGTCGGCCTCTTGGACCAGCCGCCCGCCTTCGAGTTTCTTCTCCCGCAGGGCGGGTTCCAGATCGCCGAACGGACCCACGTCGAGCACCCGGAGGTTCTCCTTCCCGCGGAGGACCGCGAGCGCGTCCTCGCTGTAGTCGGGCGCGACGACGACCTCCTTGAACGAGTCGACGATCGCCTCCGCCGTGCGCTCGTCACACGTGCGGTTCAGCGCGACGATCCCCCCGAACGCGCTCATCGGGTCCGTCGAGAGCGCGCTGTCGTAGGCCTCGCTCACGGAGTCGGCCGTGGCGCATCCGGCGGGGTTCGTGTGTTTGATCACCGCCGCAGCGGGCTCCTCGAACTCCTTGATGAGGCCGAGGGCGGCGTCGGCGTCGTTGTAGTTGTTGTACGAGAGCGCCTTCGCGCCCTCGTTCAGTTGTTCTGCGTGGACCACCGTCGCGCGCTCTTCGGTTTCATCGCGATAGAGCGCGGCGGCCTGATGGGGGTTCTCGCCGTATCGGAGTTCGTTTCCGCGGTCCTCGCTCGTGATCCGGCGGGCGGGGAACTCCTTGTCCTCGTCGCTCTCGACGTGAACCTCGCCGTCCTCTACTTCGACCGTTCCCTCGGCGACCCAGCGCACCGCGCGGGGGTAGGCGCGGAACTCGGCGTCGTAGAGCACGCGTTCCTTGAGACTCGCCTCGTCGTCGCCCTCGTAGACCGGCACCGCCTCCTGGGTGACGATGGGTCCCGCGTCCACGTCCTCGGTGACGATATGCACCGTACAGCCCGTGACCCGCACGCCCGCCTCCAGAACCGCCTCGTGGGCGTTCATCCCCGGGAACGAGGGCAAGAGCGCGGGGTGGACGTTCAGCGTCAGCGGCGCGCCCTCGAGGAACTCCCGCGTCAGCACGCGCATGTAGCCGTCCAAACAGACCAGATCGAGGTCGTACTCCGAGAGCGCATCGAGGATCCGGCGCTCGTGGGACTCGCGGGATTCGTCCTCGTCGCGTTCGACGACCTCGGTGGGGATCCCTCGGTCCTCGGCCTTGTCCAGCACGGGCGCGTCGGCGTGGTTCGACAGGACCACTTCGAGTTCGGCCCCGCCGGGTGCGCCGTCCGCGATGTGCATGAGGTTTCTCCCGCGATTGCTCGCCAGCCCCGCGACCTGTGTCATACCTCCAGAAGCGACCGCGAGTTCAAAAGTCGTTGCGGTCTCCACGGACAAACTATCCAGTTTCGTGTATAACTTTACCGAAGAGACGGGGTTAGATACCGTATTCTATGCACGAGAGTGGTTCGACACCGATACGGTTTTGCGGCGGGCGTCGGTATCCCGGCGTATGAACGAGGACCAGCGTTCGGACCCGCTGTACGCAGTCTCGCCGCTCGACGGGCGGTACGCGTGGCGGACCGCACCGATTTCGCCCTACGCCAGTGAGGCCGCGCTCATGCGAGCCCGTGTGCGCGTCGAAGTCGAGTACCTCATCGCGCTGTCGGATCTCGACGCTACGCCACTGGAGATCGACGACGAGAAGCGGGCGACGCTGCGGGAGAGCTACGAGGGGTTCAATCGGGAAGACGCCCGGCTGATCAAACGCATCGAGACGGAGGGCTACGGCGAGTACAGCGCGACCAACCACGACGTGAAGGCGATCGAGTACTTCGTGCGCGAGCGCCTGCCCGAGGGTGTCGGCGAGCAGTGGATCCACTTCGGGCTCACGAGCGAGGACGTGAACAACCTCGCCCACCGGCTGCTGTTGAAACCTGCCGTCGAGGAGGTGCTCACCCCCGCGCTCCGAGACGTGCGCGATGCGCTCGCCGACCTCGCACGCGAGAACCGCGCGGTCCCGATGCTCGCGCGGACCCACGGCCAGCCCGCGACGCCCACCACGTTCGGCAAGGAGATGGCCGTCTACGCCGCGCGACTCGCGAAGGCGCTGAGCCGGATCGAGGGCGCCGCTGACGAGCTTTCGGGTAAACTGGCGGGGGCCTCGGGCACCTACGCCGCACACACCGTTGCGTATCCGGAGGTCGACTGGCGAGCGTTCTCGCAGGAGTTCGTCGAGGGACTCGGTCTCGAACACGTTCCCCTCATCACGCAGGTCAACCCGTGTGACGACCTCGCTGAACTCTTCGACGCCCTGCGGGGCGCGAACGACGTCCTGCTCGACCTCGACCGGGACGTCTGGCTCTACGTCTCGGACGGGTATCTCGGCCAGCGAACGGTCGAGGGCGAGACGGGCTCCTCGACGATGCCCCACAAGGTCAACCCGATCGACTTCGAGAACAGCGAAGGGAACCTCTCGAAGGCCAACTCCGACCTGACGTTTCTCGCCGACTACGTTACCACCTCCCGGCTCCAGCGGGACCTCTCGGATTCGACGGTGAAGCGAAACATCGGCGCGGCGATTTCCCACTGTCTGATCGGCTACAGGAAATGCGAGACCGGGCTCTCGAAGGTGACGCCCAACGAGGCGGTCATGCGCGAGGAGCTGGAGGAGAACCCCGAAGTGATCGGCGAAGCAGTGCAAACGATCCTCAGACGGGAGGGCCACACCGACGCCTACGAGCGAGTGAAGGCGTTGACACGGGGTCAGCGCACTTCCCTCGACGACTTCAAGGCGCTCTTTGAGGACCTCGACGTCGACGAGCGCATTCGTGAGGAACTGATGGAACTGACGCCCGCGGGCTACACCGGGCTGGCGGAGGAACTGGTCGGCGAACTCGACGAGTAGCGGCCTCCATCCCTAGAGGTCCGAACGCCGTCCCGACCTCACCGCCACGGGAGGCGATCCGACAGGGCTCGAATCGGGAGAGGGTATATAGCTGTCAACGACTATGGATGAGGTATGGAAACGTGAACCATGCAACGGGCAGGGGGTGCACTGGTCGTCCTCGCGGTGCTGTTGTTGGTCGGCCTCCTACCCGGAGTCGCGCTCGTTCCGAACCTTCCGGGGGCCTCGATCGCGATTATCATGCTCGCGGTCGGTACGCTACTGATCGGGGTCGCCCGCGAGCGTCGTCCGGTCTAGGTCGGTCGGGAGAGCGCCTCGGTTAGGATTCGGGCCGCTCGACGAACGTCCGTTACCCGGACGTACTCGCGCTCGCCGTGGGCGACCGCTCCCCTCTCGTCGGCGAGGACGCCGGGTCCGAAGACCACCGTGGGGGCCTCGTTCGCGAAGTAGGAGGCCTCCGTCGCGGCGGTAAAGGGGCGGACTTTGCCCGCACCCGCCGCCCGCAGCGCCTCGACGACTGCGGCGTTCGGGTCGGTTTCGAACGCCTCCAGAAAGGGCGTCTCGCGCTCGGTAAAGCGAAAGTCGGCCTCGATCTCGGGCACCCGCGATTCGAGGTGGGCGACCAGCGTCTCGGCGAACGCCTCGGTCGTTTCGGGCGGGACGCTTCGACGGTCCAGCGTGATCCGACACTCGCTCGGCACCTGGTTGGTCGCCGACCCGCCCTCGATCATCGTCGGGGTGAGCGTCGGACCACCGAGGTCGGGATGGGGCTCGGCGTCCGCGTCGAACTCTTCGAGGGCGAGGAGAACCCGGCCCGCGTCGGAGACGGCGTTGTGGCCCGTCTCGGGTTCGGCGGCGTGGGCGTTCTCGCCACGGACGGTGAGCGTTCCCTGAAACCGGCCCTTCGCGGCGGTACAGATGTCGGTGTCGGTGGGTTCGCCGACGATACACCGATCGAAATCGAGCGCGAGGGCGTGTGCGCCCGTCGAGAGGGTTTCCTCGTCGGGCGTGACCGCGAGCGTGAGCGTCCCGTCGGGGTCACAATCGAGGAAGGCCGCGAGCATCGCCGCGAGCGGTCCCTTCGCGTCACAGGACCCCCGCCCGCGGATCACGTCGCCGTCGCTCTCGAAGGGGACGTGTGGCGAGACGGTGTCGATGTGCGTGTTCAACAGGGTGTGGGGAGAACCCTCGCCGCGCGAGGCGATCACGTTCCCGGCCCCGTCGACGCGCGGTTCGACGCCGTGCTCCGCGAGGGTTTCGCACAACAGGTCGCGCATCTCCTCGACGCCCTCGTTCGAAGGGATTTCTACCGCTCGTTCGAGGAACTCGATCGGGTCGAAACTCACGGGGCCACCTCGCCCCGTCCCTCGAACGCGACGGGACCGGAGAGGACTGCGGGTCCGTTCTCGGGCACTTCCACGAGCAGTTCACCGCCGGGCGGCGAGACGGACACACGCTCGTCCTCGACGAGCCCCAGTCGCTTCGCGACCACCGCGATGGCGACCGCACCGGTGCCACACGAGCGGGTCTCGCCCTCGACACCGCGCTCGAACGTGCGCTGATCGAACCCCCGCTCGCTCCGACTGGCGAGGTTCACGTTCGCGCCCTCCGGAAAGACCTCGGCGTGGCGAACGGGCGGGGCCATCGACGCGAGATCAACAGTCGAAACGTCGTCGACGAAAACGACGGCGTGGGGAACCCCTGTATTGACCGCCGTGACCTCCCATCCCTCGACTTCCTCGCGGATCAGCGACTCCTCGCGCGCAAGCGGAATTTCGGACGGAGCGAACGAGGGCACGCCCATCTCGATCTCGATGACCTCCTCGCCCACGCGGGCGTACCGTTCGCCAGCGGGCGTGTCGATAGCGAACTCGTCGGTTTCGAGCCGCCTCGCAGCCCATTGGGCCGCACATCGTGCGCCGTTGCCACACATCGCCGCGGTGCCGCCGTCGGGCTGGTACAGCCGCATTCGCACGCGATCCCCGCCCTCGATCGAGAGAACGAGCACGCCGTCGGCTCCCCGACGGCCGTCGACCTCGACGCCCGTCTCGCGGTCGCAGTGAGTGATCGCGAACGCGCCCCAGTCGTCGACGGGCTCGCTCACCTCGCAGACGAGGAAGTCGTTGCCCGTCCCGTGGTACTTCTCGAATGCTACAGCCATGGGACCTCCCGTTCGAGCCGCGTCACGTCCGCGACGGTCTCGCGGCGCCGATCCACCGCGCTCTTGTCGTCCTCTATCACTGCCGTAGCGGGGCGCGGGCGGCTGTTGTACTGGCTCGCCATTTCGTACCCATATGCTCCCGCGTTGCCGATCGCGAGCAGGTCGCCGCGGGCGGGGTCGGGTAACTCGTAGCTCCCGAAGACGTCCCCGCTCTCGCAGATCGGACCGGTCACGGTCGCCTCGACGGTCTCGCAATCTCCCGTGCCGGCGAGCGAGCGGATCGCGTGATGGGCGTCGTACATCGCCGGCCGGGCCAGCGTCGTCATCCCGGCATCGACGCCGACGACCAGTTCATCGCCGGCGGGTTTGACCGTGTTCACCCGGGTGAGCAGGACGCCGGCATCCGCGACGAGGTAGCGGCCGGGCTCGACGACGAGCGTCGCGTCGACCTCGCCGAGTGCCTCGCGGGTCGCGTCGGCCACCGCCGCCAGATCGAGGGGGTCCTCAGCCTCGCGGTAGGGCACCCCGAACCCGCCGCCGATATCGACGAACTCCAGGCCGAGATCGGTTCTTCGAGCTAACTCGCCCATCCGCGAGACGAGTTCGCGGTGGGCCGCGAGGTCCTCGCCGCTGATCCCGCTGCCGGCGTGGGCGTGGATCCCGACGACGTCGAAGCCCCGTTCGTCGGCCTCGGCGAGGAGATCGGGCGCGCGCTCGATGGGGACGCCGAACTTCGCGTTCGCCCCAGTCGAGACCTTCTCGTGGTGGCCCGCACCGACGCCGGGATTGACCCGAAGACAGAGCCGGCCCGAAAAGCCCCGCTCTGCGAGCCGGTCGATCGTATCCTTGGCCCCCGCAGTGACCGTCAGCTCGGGGTGTTCGCGGGCGGTCGAGACGGCGTAATCGAGGTCTTCTTCGGGCGGATTGACCGCGGTGTACTGTACGCGTTCGGGGGGAGTCCCCGCCGAGAGCGCGCGCTCGACCTCGCCCGCGGAGGCACACTCGATTCCCGCGCCGGCTTCGACGAGCGTCCCCAGCACCGCCGAGGCGGTGTTTGCCTTCGCCGCGTACATGACCCGTCCCTCGGGAAAGGCGTCGGCCATCCGGGCGTAGTTCTCGCGGACCCGTTCGAGGTCCTGAACGTACAGCGGTGTTTCATGGGTATCCGCCAGCCCTTCCAGACGGGCGGCGTCCCACTCGGCGAGCCGCCGTACTGGGGAACTCATTCCCGCAGGGCCTCCTCCCGACGGGTCGCGTCGAGGGTTTCATCCTCGACATCAAGCGCCACGACGGCGGGCTTGTACGCCCCGCCCTCGAAGAGGTCGTGATCGCCCAGCGAGGACTCGACGTAGCGGGTAAAGGCCCGTCGTTCGGGTGGGAGTTCGCCGTAGAGGACCTCCTCCTCGACCAGATCGTAGACCGGGATCCGGGGCGTAAGAAGGGTGTTCTCGCCGACGATGGAGTCCTTGCCAACGACGAATCCCGAGGTCACGCGACAGCCGGCACCGAGGGAAACGCCGTCCTCGACCACCACAGGGGCGCTCTCGACGGGTTCGAGGACGCCACCGATGAGCGTGTTCGCACCGAGTTTCACATTATCGCCGATCTGGGCGCACGAGCCGACCGTATCACAGGAGTCGATAAGCGTGCCGTTTCCTACGAAAGCGCCGACGTTGACGAACGCCGGACTCATCAGGATCGCGTCGCTGCCCACGTAGGCGCCGCGCCGGATCACGGTGCCGTCGGGCGTGTTCCGGGTACCCCGCTCGCCCAGGTCCGCGGTGTCGCGCAGCGGCAGGACGTCGTGGTAGGTCACGTCGCCGTAGGTTCGTGGATGGGTCTCGCGCAGCCCGAAGTTGAGCAGAATACCGCGCTTGACCCACTCGTTGGCCTCCCACTCGCCCGCACGCTTTTCTGCGGCCCGGACTTCGCCGGCTTCGAGCGCCGCGAGGAAGGCGTCGAGCGTGTCGAGGTGGTCGGTCGTCGCCGTCTCTGAACTGACGTCGTCCCGCCGATACTGTTCCCACAGGGCCGTAATCTCGGTTTCGAGAGTCATGACTGACTATCGGGCAGGGTGTCTGAAAAGTCGTACCATCCCGGCGAACGTCCCGCGAGCCACTCGGCCGCATCGAGTGCCCCCGCCGCGAACACCCCACGACTGCCCGCCCGGTGGGTGAGCCGAAGCTCCTCGTGGTTGCCCGCGAGCAACACCTCGTGCTCCCCGCTGATGTCGCCCGCGCGCCGGGCGTGGACGCCGATCTCGCCCTCCTCACGGGGAGCGTCGCCCTCGCGACCGTGGACCCGGGGGGATTCGCCCCGGGTCTCGTCGATCGTGTCGAGCACCCTGTTCGCGGTCCCGCTGGGGGCGTCGCGCTTGCCGTTGTGGTGGGTCTCTGTGAGTTCGACGTCGTACTCGGGTAGCGCGGCGACGGCCTCGCGGACGGCGCTCAAGAGCCCCTGGACCCCGCGGGCGAAGTTCGCCGCCTGCAAGACGGGAATCGCCTTGCTGGCCTCGCACAGCTCCTCGTAGTGCTCTTCGGAGAAGCCGGTCGTGCCGACGACTGCCGGGACGCCGGCTGCTGCACAGTCGGTTACGTACGAAACGCTCGGGTCGGGTAGCGTGAAGTCGATGGTCGCGTCGGGCTCTCGCTCCTCGAGCAGCGTCGCGAACTCCTCGGCGGGCTCGATCGCCACGCCGGCGTACTCGCCGGTCGAGCTGTGGCTCACCCCGATGACCTCGTGGCCCGCCTCGCGGGCGGCGTCGATCACTTCCCGGCCCATCCGGCCCGTCGCGCCGGTCACGGCGACCTTCATGCTTCGAGTTCGAGCTCGGGGGTCGGTTCGAGATCGCTCAACAGGTCCTCCAGTTCCCCGCGAACCCCCTCGGAAGCCCGCGAGAGCGGCGAGCGCAGGTGCGGTTCGCAGTGCCCGCGCATGGCCATCGCTTCCTTCACTGGAATGGGGTTGGACTCCTCGAACAGCGTCCGCATCAGCCCGCCGAGCTCGTGGTGCAGCGACCGGGCCCGCTCGTAATCTCCCGCGAGTGCTGCTCCGACCATCGCACAGGTGCGTTCCGGTTCGACGTTCGCGACGACGCTGATGGTGCCGGTCCCGCCCACCGAAAGGGTCGGAAGCGTCATCGCGTCGTCGCCCGAGAGGACACTGAAATCGGCCTCGCGGGTCCGCTCGACGACCTCGCTGATCCGTCCGAGGTCGCCGCTTGCGGCCTTGTAGCCGACGATATTCTCGTGGTCTGCGAGCGAGACGGCGGTCTCGACCGCGATGTTTCGTCCCGTGCGACCGGGAACGTTGTAGATTATCTGAGGGAGATCGACCGCGTCGGCGATCGTTCTGTAATGCTGTTCCATCCCCGCCGGTTCGGGACGGTTGTAGTACGGCGAGATCAGGAGCAGGCCGTCGGCACCCGCCTCCGCCGAGCGCTCCGAGAGTTCGAGCGCTTCCGCTGTGTTGTTGCTCCCGCTTCCCGCGATCACGGGGACGTTTTCGACGGCCGCCGAGACGCACTCGACGACCTCAACGTGTTCGTCGTGGGAAAGCGTCGCGCTTTCACCTGTGGAGCCGACCGGAACGAGGCCGTCGACGCCCGCGCGTTCGAGGCGCTGGGCGTCGGCACTGAGTGATTCGAAGTCGATGCTGCCGTCGTCGCCGAAGGGCGTCACCATCGCCGGGAAGACGCCGCTGTAGGGTTCGTGTGCTGTCATTGGTTCGGTGGTTTCGATGGTTCGGTGAGGTGGTTTGCGTGCGGTTCACGGATCGGGCCACGGACGGGGTCGCTACCCCCGCCGGAAGCCCACCTCACACGCGTTTTTTGAAAAGAGCGCTGGGCGACACGCTGTCGGCCTCCGAACCCGTGCGTGTCGGTCGCGTCATACTCCCATACCTGCCGGCGGACCACTTAGCCCTTGCGACCCGAGCGAGCGTTGCCACCCCGACGAATTCGGTCCACATAGAAGTCTGATGAACTAAACGAAGCGTTTTATCGCCTGCCCCGAGAGAGTCCGGTATGACGGTCGTCCATCCGAACCAGCGTGTCGCCGTACTGGCCGACTCGCAGAACCTCTATCACTCCGCACACAGCCTCTACTCCCGAAACATCGACTACTCCGCGCTCCTCGAGGAGGCGGTCGGGGGCCGCGAACTCGTCCGCGCGATCGCCTACGTGATCCGTGCCGATTCCCCCGAGGAGGAGAGCTTCTTCGAGGCGTTGATCGACATCGGCTTCGAGACGAAGATAAAGGACATCAAAACCTTCGGCGACGGATCGAAGAAGGCCGACTGGGACGTCGGGATGAGCCTCGACGCCGTGACGCTGGCCTCCCACGTCGATACCGTCGTCCTCTGTACCGGCGACGGCGACTTCTCCCGGCTGTGTTCGCACCTGCGCCATCAGGGCGTGCGCATCGAGGTGATGGCGCTGGGTCCCTCGACGGCCGACGAACTGGTCGAGGCGACCGATTCGTTCGTCGATCTGACCGAGCGCGAGGAGACGTTCCTGTTGTAGCCGCCCTAAACCGCCCGTCCCTCGCCGGTCGTCCCGATGAGAAGCGATCCAACGGCCAGCCCGGTCGTGGCCAGCGCCGCGAGTACGATCGGAACCGAGAGGCTGAGCATGCCGGTAGCGAACAGGAGCGCGCCACTCAGGACGAGGAGGGCCGCACCTGCGGCGGTCTTGATCTGATCCGAAGCCATTGGTCACCGATAGGAACGGCCGCTATATAATTCTCACCAAACACGCCGGCTATCGAACACCACGGTATCGAGTGACACACAGACGAAACGGTGGTCTCTTGTACGCCGACCGCCACCGACCGGGGGATGAGCGACGGAGACGAACGGCCGCGACTGGTGCGGATCGCCGACTACCAGTTCGGTCGTGACGTGGGCGGGAGGCTGTTTACGGGCGAGCTTCGTATCGAACGCTCGAAATCGGGCCGTCCACGACAGGTCCACGCCCCCGAGGGCCGACTCGTTTCCTTGGGTGCGGACGGTCGGTTCACGCTGGGAATCGCGGGCGGGAGACGGCTGCTTTCGGCGCTCGACGCACCCGCGGGCCGGGTGGTCGTCGGCGACGACAGCGAACCGTTCGTGCGCGACGGGAAGAACGTCTTCGCGAAGTTCGTTTCGGAGGCCGGCCCGGAGATCCGGCCGGGCGACGAGGTGTGTGTCGTCCACGAATCGGGCGAGTTACTCGCGGTCGGGCGCGCGGAGCTGTCGGCGAGCGCCATGTGCGGGTTCGAGACGGGCATGGCGGTGAAGGTCCGGGAGGGCGCCGACGGCGAGTAACGCCATCCTTTTGGCCCCACGCCACCTCTCGGCGCGTATGTTTGGAGGAGGCGGCGGCGGGCTCGACCCGCGCAAGATGGAACAGATGATGAAACAGATGGGAATCGACACGGAGGAACTCGATGCCACGGAGATCGTCATCCGAACCCCCGAAAAAGAACTGGTCTTCTCGGACGCCGACGTCACGGTGATCAACGCCCAGGGCCAGCAGACCTACCAGATCGTCGGCGAACCCGAGACCCGCGAGGCAGGGTCGGGATCGGACGCGGGCGAGGACACCGCGATCGAGGACGCGGACATCCCCGCAGACGACATCGAGATCGTCGCGATGCGGACCGGCGCGAGCGAGGACGACGCGCGCGAAGCGCTCGAAGAGGCGGACGGCGACCTAGCGACGGCGGTCGAGAAGCTCGAAGCAGAGCCCAAGTGATCCTACTCACCCACGGCGACCGAGAGTACCTCCGTGAACCCGGCGAGGAGCTCCAGACCGACCTCGGCGTCGTCGAGATCCCCGCGGACGCGGGGCCGGGAGACGTTCTCGAAACGCATCTCGGCGAGGAGTTCCGCGTCCGGCGGCTCCGCGGGCCCGACCTGTTCAATCACTTCGAGCGCACCGGCGCGCCGATGCTCCCTCGCGATATCGGCCTCGTGATCGGGGAAACCGGGATCGCAGGCGGGGATCGCGTGCTCGACGCCGGTACCGGTACGGGCGTGCTCGCCGCCTACATGGGACGGGTCGGCGCGGAGGTGGTGACCTACGAGCGAAACCCGGAGTTCGCCGAGATCGCTCGGAAGAACGTCGCACTCGGTGGCGTCGCGGAAAACGTGACGGTTCGAACGGGCGACCTGACCGACGACGTGGGAGAGCTCTCGGGGTTCGACGTCCTCACGCTGGACACCGAGGACGCCCCCGACGTGGTCGCGCGGGCCGACGAACTCCTCGTTCCGGGGGGCTTTCTCGCGGTCTACTCGCCGTTCGTCGAGGCGACGCGGGAGGTCGTCGACGTCGCCCGCGAGGGGCTCTCGGACGTGCGGGCGGTCGAGACGATCCAGCGCGAACTCGACGTCGACGAGAGGGGAACGCGTCCCAGTACGGGACCGGTCGGTCACTCGGGCTATCTGGTGTTCGCGCGGAACTAGTCGTCGTCTCGGCCGAACATCGGATCCATCGAAACCGATCTCCGCCCCGGTACCGAACCGGAGGTCCGGTCGGCTACTCGTAGACCCGGACTTCCCGTGTGGCGGCATCGATCACGACCCGATAGCCGTCGAGATGAAACGAGATGACGCCGCCGGAGCGACCCTGTCCGTTGGTCCGCGGAGCGAACAGGTCACAGAGCGCTTCGGGGCCGAGGACGTCGTTGAGCGGGCCGATCTCGGCGTGGGAGGACCCGGAAGCGATCGCGACCGCGTCGATCACGACGAACGAGAGGTCCTCGCGGTCGTCGTACTCGGTTCGGTGGACGGGTTCGCTTGGGTAGGTGATGTTCACGGTGGCTTCCTCGAGCGGGTCCAATCGGGTGTCCCGATATCGATCCAGTATTAATTGTAGGTAAATAACTATTGCTATTAACCCGGATCGTGGCAGTAGACGGCCGAGGATGCCGAGAGGGCTCGTGAGTCGTCCCAGCTTATGCCGACGCGAGGTCGCGAAACGCCGCCGCCGAGGTTCGGGTCCCCTTCGCGATCAGGACGTCGCCGGCTACCAGTTCCGTGTCGGCGTCGGGGACGAGCATCCAGCCCTCTTCGGGACGCCGCACGGCGAGGACGTTCATGCTCACGTCGGATTCGGGAACACCGTCGACGAGTGAGGTGTCCTCGAGGCGACTCGCACTCTCGACGGTCACACGGACGATGATCTCGTCGCTCTCCTGGACCGCGAGTTCGACCACGGGGTGGACCTCGATCTCCCGGAGGACCCCCTCGCTGATCTCGAGGGCCGCATCCGAGATCTCCTCGGTGCTGAACCCGAGGTGAAGCAGCCCGCGAAGCGAGACGGGATCGGGCGCGTCGCTCGCCGCCTGCAGCGTCCACGCCTCGAAGCGCGAGCGCAGCGCGTCGACCTCGACTTCGAGGTTGTGGACCTCCTCCGCGAGTTCGACGTTGTTGAACAGGATCGAGCCGTACGCCAGATCCACGGCGAGTTCGCTCAGGTTCTTCATCAGGACGATCGAGTCGACCGCTCGATCGAGGTCCTCGATCTCGGAGTCGGGGACCGCCGGAGGGGCGTACTGCTCGCCCGAGAGCGTCGCGTAGACCTCCTCGATCCCGGCGTCGGATCCCCGTAGTAGGGTGACGTCGTCGGTCCGGATCTCGGTGTCGGGCCCGGGGTTGAGGATCCACTCCGATCCCCGTCGGATCGCGATCACACGGACGCCGGTCTCGGACTCGAGGTCGATGTCGAGGAGCGTGCGCCCGGCATAGGGCGAGTCCGCGGAGACGAGTCCCCGGACGAGGGTCTCGACGGCCTCGGGCAGCGCCGCCCGCATCGCGCTCGGAAGGCCGACCTCCTCTAGGACCACCTTCGCGATGTCGCCGGTCGCATCGGAGATCTTCTCCGCGCCGCTGACGATCCCCAGAACGGGCGCGAGCGCCTCGGCGTCCGAGGGGTTTCGCGCGGCCATCAGCAGGCTCATCCGGGCGCGGAGCTGGAGGACGTCCATCCGCTCCTCGAGCTGAAGCACCTCCTCGGCGATGCGCTCGTTGTTCAGGAGCACTGCCGAGTACGAGAGGTCGATCAGCAGCTCGGAGGTGTCCTTCATCTCGACGAGCAGGTCCTTGACGCTCACCGGCTCGTACTCGACCGTGGTCGGCGATGAGTCGCCACGAGGGGGTCCCATAGCGAGGGTTTCGTGGGTACGCAAAAAGTCCTTGCGCAGCTAGTGGTCGTCCTCGCGCCACTTGTGCTCGCATTCGGTGCAGACGAAGAACCGGGTTTCGGACTCGTCGGCCGCCCGGATCTGCTGCATGTACCAGTAGGCGCGGTCGTTGCCACACTCGGGACACTGTGCGCTCGTGGTCGGGAGGCCGCTGTTTTCCGCCCCCGACTCGATGACCTCGCTTTCCTCCTGAGCGGCGGTCGTGGTGTAGGAGGCGCTGTCGCCTTTGGGCTGTTCGTTCCCACAGCTCTTACAGACCCAGACGTCTCCCTCACCCATCATCATCGAGCCGCACTCGTCGCAAAATTCCATGCCCTGCCTATCGCATCCAGCCAATTAAGCGCCCCGAATCGCGCTATCCCTCCCCTTCGGACTGGTAGGGCTCGCCGACCGCCTCGCGGGGCAGCGAGTTGTGGATCTCGGTTTTGAGATCGTCGACCGAGCGATACGAGTCGCTGCCGGTCTCGGAGACGAGTTCGCCGAGGTTCGCCTCGCCGTCGGCCAGCAGAACCGTCACCTCCTCGAATTCGACCGCGGCGTCGTCCCGGGAGATCGGATAGGAAAGCTCCTCTAGCTCGTCGTCGACCCGGCTGAGTTTGACTTCGCGTGTCATGAAACCACATACGATAGCTGGGGTCTTAGCCCTTCGCCGAACAGCAGGCTGATAGCCCCCGGTTCCGTAGACCCGTCGTGGCGCTCTTCGAAACCGACCGACGCATCCTCGCGCTCGCCATGGCCCGGATGGCCGACGGCGTCGGCAACTCCTTTCTCATCATCGTCCTGCCCCTCTATATCGCGAGCGGGATCGTCGAGGGGCGGACGTTCGGGCTGACGGAGTCGATGCTCATCGGGATCGTCCTCTCGCTGGTGGGCTTCGTCAGCAGCCTCTCCCAGCCCGTCACCGGGCGGGTCTCGGATCGAACGGGCCGACGGAAGCTCTACATCCTGATCGGGCTTGGCGGGCTGACGACCGCGAACCTGCTGTACCTGCTCGCGGGGTCGTACCTCTCGCTGATCGCGTTGCGCGCCCTGCAGGGGATGTCGATCGCCTTCATCATCCCCGCCTCGGTCGCGCTCGTCAACGAACTGGCTGGCGCGGGCACCCGCGGGGGCAACATGGGCGTCTACAACACCTTTCGGCTGGTCGGCTTCGGGGCGGGCCCGGTCGCCGCCGGCGTGCTCGTCAACGCCGGTCCCTACTCGATTCTGGGGTTCGGCCTTTCGGGGTTTGAGGCTACCTTCTACGTCGCTGCCGGGGCGGCCGCACTGAGTTTCGCGCTCGTCTCGGCTCTCGTCCACGACCCCGCGGAACTCGAACGCGCGGGCGAGGACCTCTCGATCGACGTCCTCGACGGCGACGGCGGGCTCGATCCGATCTTCACCCTCGGGGTGGCCTCGCTGTTCATGGCGATCGGGATCGCGCTCTTTGCGACCCTCCAGCCCGAGATCAACGCCCGCCTCGATCAGGGCTCGACCTGGTTCGGGGTGCAGTTTGCGGCCTTTATCATCTCACAGGTCTTCCTGCAGGTCCCCATCGGGAGGGCGAGCGACCGCTGGGGTCGAAAGCCGTTCATCCTCGTCGGACTCGTCCTGCTCGCGCCCTCGACGCTCGCACAGGGGATCGTGCTCGACTCGTGGCTCATGCTGGTTGTCCGGCTCACACAGGGGGTCGCCGGCGCGATGGTGTTCGCCCCGGCGCTCGCGCTGGCGGGAGATCTCGCGACCGGCGGGGACTCGGGAAGCAAGCTCTCGGTGCTGACGATGGCGTTCGGCCTCGGAGTGGCGCTCGGGCCGCTCTCGGCGGGCTTTCTCGTGGGACTGGGATTCGTGGTACCTTTTGCCGTCGGAGCGACGCTCGCGCTCGTCGGATTCGGTCTGGTCTACACGCAGGTCGAGGAGACCGTCGAGAGCGGGATCCACAGTACGGGCTCCGACCCCGCTCCGCAGGACTAGCTACTCGAAGTCGGGGTCGCGCTTCTCGACGAACGCCTCCATCCCCTCGCGCTGATCAGCGGTTCCGAACAGGCCGCTCCAGAGGCGTTTCTCGTAGTCGAGTCCCGCCGACTGGGGTCCCTCGTGGACCTGATTGAGCGCCTCCTTCGCCGCCGCGAGGGCGAAGCGCGGCTTTTCCGCTAACTGGTGGGCCATCTCTTCGACCACGGAATCGAGATCGTCCTGCGGAACGACCTCGCCGACCAGCCCGATCTCGGCGGCGGCCTCGGCGTCGAGCCGTTCGCCCAGGAAGACCATCCGCCGTGCGGCGGCGTCGCCGACGAGTCTGGAGAGTCGTTGGGTACCGCCCCAGCCGGGGACGATCCCCAGATCGATCTCGGTCTGGCCGAGCACGGCGTTCTCGCTCGCGACCCGCAGGTCGCAGGCCAGCGCGAGTTCACAGCCGCCACCGAAGGCATACCCGTTGACGGCGGCGATCACCGGTGCGGAGTGGTCGGCGAGCCGGTCACAGATCTCGTGGCCGAGTTCGGCGTACTCCATGGCCTCCTCGACCGAAAGCCCCTTCATGTAGCCGATGTCGGCGCCGGCGACGAACGCGTCCTCGCCCGCGCCCGTCAGCACCACGACTCGGGCGTCTTCGGTCTCGTCGAGGGTCCGGTCGAGCGCCTCCAGCGTGTTGACGTTGAGCGCATTCAGGCTGTCGGGCCGGTCGATGGTGACGGTGGCGACACCGTCGATGCGGGAGATCGTGACGTTCTCTGGCATGGGCCCGACGAGGGGCCCCGATACCCTAAGCGTTCGCCAATCGGAGAACGAATGAGTAACGTATCACCTCCCCGTAGCGTCGGGCAATGACACTCTCGGAGGAGGCAACGGAGCGCCTCGCGGACGTGGTGTCGCTCCAGCCGACGAAGAACGCCGAACTCCAGGATCGGTGGGGGATGGAAAGCGGGAGCGAGGTCCACCAGTACCTCGAAAACGAGCTCTCGGAGTACTACTACCGCGACGAGGACAGTCTCATCCGGGCCACGCCCGACGCGGCGGACCTCGTCGACGTCGATCCCGGCATCGAGGGCGGCGCGGACGGCACCGTCATCCGCGTCCCCGAACTGCAGGGACAGGTCTTCGAGGTGCTCGCTGGCCCCGACGAACGCTCTCAAAGCGTGGTCTCGGTGCTGCAGGACCTCCGCTCGGAGTTCGGCATCGACCCCGAGGCCGGAGACGTCCGCTCGGCGCTCCAGAGCCTGAAACGAAAGGGGATCGTCGAGGTCGAATACCGAACCGTCCCCACGTTCCGGAAGGCCGCCCCCCGCGAGGACGTCACCGTCGAGACGCTGGAGTAGCCTCCGAGCGCGCGCGTTCCCGGCGGCATTCGAGCACCTTTTTGATACCCTTCCCGGGACCGCCCTCGATGGGCCAGCCCTTCGTGCGCCACGCGGGAGGCTCCGGGGAGAACTCCGGACACGAGCCGGAACACTCGGCGGCGGTCTGTTCGTGGCCTTTCACCGTGCAGTGGGGCACGAGCGCGTCCGAGTCGATCCGCCCCTCGAAGTGCCGGCAATCCGGACGCATCGTGTCGATATACGAGCGCCACCCTCGCTCGTAGGCCCGCTCGGCGATCGCGAGGCGTTTGTCGGCCTTCCACTCGGGCGAAACGTACTCAAAGCGCGCGGCCGAGCGGTCGTGGTCGCCTCCAGGGGGGCGCTCCGTGATCCGCGTTCCCGGATCGGCGGGTGAGAGCCGGCGGGGGTGCCAGCGGACGCTCGCCTCTCCCTCCGAGAAGACGAGGATGCCGGCTTCGACGGGCAGGTCCTCCAACAGGGCGGGTTCGACGCGTTCGCCGGTCGCGCGGGTCGCGACCCAGACCTCGTCCGCGAGTCCGAGGGCGACGTCCCGTTCTAGCTGATCCCCGAGTACGCGGGCGGCACTCGCATCGAGATCGGGTTTGTTCTCGATGGCGATAACTCTCGATAGCCAGTCGGGGTAGTCGTAGCGCCGCCGGATCTCGATCCGGTTCCCCCGTTTTCGGACGTCGAGGATCCCCCGCTCGCCCGCGGCGTGGATCGATTCTCGCACGTAGCGCCACGGGTAGCCCGGGTGGGGCAGCGCCTCGCGGTAGTACTCCCACTCCGGGGGCGCGTTCCGGACGGCATGGAGGAGATCGGCGTCCAACCGCTCGTGACCGAACCGCGTGCGCTGAGCGAGTCCCTCGGGGTCGACTTCGAGGACGACCGTGTCCCAGCGCCGCCCGCGGGTCCCGAGTTGGCGCGAGACGATAACTGGAGAGGGGTCGCCCTCGGGAGGCCAGTTTCGTTCGGCCCACCGACAGACCCGGAGTTCGAAGCCGAACTCGTGGTCGATTCGCTCGCGCGTCATGCGCACAGCTCCGTCCGCGACCGGCCTAAGTCGTTCGAACCGGCCTACCCGTCGCGGTCGGTATCCGCGCCGTCGGAGTCGTCGGAATCGGTATCGGTATCGCGCCCATCGCTGTCCCGGTCGATGCCGTCGGAGTCGAGATCCGGGCCGTCCGTGTCCCGATCGATCCCGTCGCTATCCCCGTCGGGGCCGTCGTGGTCCGTGTCCACGCCGTCGGAATCGGCGTCCGAACCGTCCGCGTCGCGATCACCGCCTACGTCGGGAACCCGAGGCGGTCGGGCTCGGTCCGCGTCTTCGGGTCGCCCGGCGTCACGGTCGTCGGGGTCCTCGCCGACGGCGCTCCCGGTCGCGTAGAGCACCACCGGCGGGAGGACGTAGGCGGCGATCGCCAGCCAGGCAAACGAGGAATCGATGAAGATCAGCAGGCCGAAGGCGGTCAGTGCCGCCGTCGCCGCGGCGTGGATCGCCGTGGTCGTATAGCGCCGATAGTACGCCCAGAAGCCGCGGGCTCGTTTCGCGATCGGTGTCCCAAAATCGGTTCGGGCGGTCATCGGATCGGCCGCCAAGGAGGTGTCATAGGGATCCTACGCTACCCGCACGTTTCAGCACTCCTCTTGCAAGCCGGGGGCTGTGTGGAGTCGGCGGCCCCGATCGTCGAGACCGGTCAGTAGCCGTTCTCGTCGAGGAACTCGTGGGCGTCTTCCAATATCTCCCGCGGGCCGTCCTGCGTGATGGTGTTGATCGCCTGCTCGTAGTCGCGCCACTGCAGGTCGCGGTGTTCCGTCGAGAGTTCGGCCGAGGCCTCGAAGGACTTGGCGATGAACAGGTGGACCGTCTTGTGGATGGTCTGTCCGTTCGCCTGAAAGACGTAGTCGTACTCGTCGCGAAAGCCGTCCAGCAGCCTGAAGTCCTCGATTCCCGCTTCCTCTTTCACTTCGCGTATCGCGGTCTGTTGGAGTTCCTCCTCGCCCTCAACCCCGCCCTTGGGGAACTCCCAGTCCCCCGGGCGGCTCTTGAGGAGGAGGTACTCGCGCCGTCCACGCGTATCCCGAAAGAGGATCGCGCCGGCGCTCGTCGCATCTACCGTCATTACCGTTCCTATCCCGCCAATCGTTAAGAGAATATCGGAGTGGGGACCCACGAGGGGTGACGAACCGGACGAAGAACTATAGTTCGTGGTTCCGACACGCCGACATGGTCGTTTCTCCCAAGGAGGTCTACCACACGCTCCGACAGTTCCAGTCGCTCGCCGAGGTCGAACGCGAGAGCTTCGGGTACACGTCGCTGTCGATCCCCGAACGGGCGTGGTACTGGCGGCGTGGATTTCTGAGCCGGGCGTCCGTCCTCTACGACTTCGAAACCCACGGCCACGAGGACTACCTCACGGACTACCAGCGCTACGTCCGGACCCGAGGAATCAACGGTCGATTCGGTTACGCGCTGGACAACAAGCTCATGCTGTACGGCCTCCTGAGCGAGTTCTCCGATCGCCTGCCGGAACTCCACGGGATCGTCAGCGACGGCACCTTCCGCTCGATCTCTCTCGACGGAAAACGGGGCCCGACCCGTCCCGCAATCGAGTGGGCCGAGGACCTCGATGCGGACGAGACCGTCGTGGTGAAATGGGTGATCGGCGGGGGCGGCCACAGCGTCCTGTTGCTCACGCGAACGGGGGAGGGCTATCGGGTCAACGGCGAGCGCGTCCCGCGGGACGACCTGTGCGAGCGCTTCGAAAAAATGGACGACTACATCGTCACGGGCTTCTCCCAGCAGTCCGAGTACGCCGACGCGATCTACCCCGAGGCGACCAACACCGTCCGGGCGGTGACGATGTGGGATTCCGAACGGGACGAACCGTTCCTCGCGCGGGCGATCCACCGGATCGGCACCGACGAGACGAAACCGATGGACAACTGGTCGCAGGGCGGACTCGGCGCGCTCATCGACCCCGAGACGGGCGAACTCGGCGAGGCCGTGAGCTACCCCGAGAACGGCGAGCGCACGTGGCGCACGGATCACCCCGATACCGGAGCGAGAATCGAGGGCGTCGAGATCCCCGGCTGGGAGGCGGTTCGGGAGGGACTACTTGAGGTCGCGGATTCGGTGCCGTACCTCCCCTACGTGGGGTGGGATCTGGTGGTGACGGGGACCGGAGAGTTCGAGATAATCGAGGCGAACAACTACCCCGGCGTGAAATCGCTGCAGGTCCACGGCCCGCTGTGTGCGGACGAGCGCGTCGAGCGCTTCTACCGAGAACACGGCGTGCGCTAAGTCGGACCGTTTTTGATGCCTGCCCGCGTCAGGAGTCGGTAGACCCCATCCATGACCTTCGTCACGAAACTCACGCTCCAGAGCGGGGACCGAACGGTGCTCGACCGAGTAGTAGAGGAGATCGCCACGGTCGTCGAACGAAAGGGTGCAGAGATGAAAGGACCGCATCCGAGTCCGCCGGACACCTACCGAGTTCCCCAGCACAAACGGACCACCGGCGGCGAGACGTTCGAGCCGTGGTCGTATACGGTGTACACCCGGACGATCGAGATCGTCGGTCACGACGAGGTCGCCCGGGGAGTGATGGACCGCTCGCTTCCGGCGGGCGTCCACCTCGGCGTCGAGGTCGAGCAGGTCCGCCCGCTCGGATCGAGCTAAATTAAGTAGCCCCCGGTTCTCGAGGTGGGTATGAGCACCGACCACCTGATCGAGATCAGGCGCGACTTGCACCGTCACCCCGAGCCCGCGTGGCGCGAGTTCTACACCACCTGCCGCATCGTCGAGGAGCTCGAACGGATCGGCGTCTCCGACCTGTACGTCGGGCGCGAGGCGATCGATACCGACGAGCGGCTCGCGGTCCCCGAATCCTCGGAACTCGTCGAATGGTTCGACCGGGCGCGGGCGGCGGGAGCGAAGGAGGACGTCTTGGAGCGCCTCGACGGCGGTTATACGGGCTGTGTCGCCGTGATCGAGCAGGGGGAGGGGCCTACAATCGGGCTTCGCGTCGACATCGACGGCCTGCTGCGCGGCGAGAGCGAGGCCGACGAGCACGTCCCCGCCGCGGAGGGCTTTCGCTCCGAGAACGAGGGCGCGATGCACGCCTGCGGGCACGACGCCCACGCGACCATCGGGCTGGGCGTGATCGAGGCCGTAAAGGAAAGCGACTTCGAGGGCACGCTCAAGGTGTTCTTCCAGCCCGGCGAGGAGATGATCGCCGGCGGCAAGGCGATGGCCAAAAGCGAGCACCTCGCGGACGTCGAGTACCTGCTGGCCCTCCATATCGGCCTCGACCACCCCACGGGCGAGGTCGTGGCGGGGATCGACGACTTCCTCGCGGTCTCGCACCTCCACGCGGAGTTCTCGGGCGAGCCTGCGCATGCCGGGGCCGAACCCGACGCCGGCGAGAACGCGGTGCAGGCGATGGCGACGGCGGTGAGCAACCTCTACGCGATCCCCCGCCACCACGACGGGGCGACCCGAGTTAACGCCGGACAGGTCGGCGGCGGCACCGCCTCGAACATCATCCCCGAGCACGCCTACATCGAGGGCGAGGTACGGGGCCAGACCACCGAACTCATGGAGTACATGCGCGAGCGCGCCGATCGCGTGCTCGAAAACGCCGCCGCGATGCACGGCTGTGAAGTGGCGGTCGAAACCCGCGGCGAGGCCCCCAGCGCGAGAAGCGACGACGCGCTGGTCGAGGTCGTCGGCGCGGTCGCACGCACAACGCCGGGCGTCGGGAACGTCCTCGATCGGGACGCACTGGGCGGCAGCGAGGACGCGACCTACCTCATGCGGGAGGTCCAGAAGAACGGCGGCTATGCGAGCTACGTCGGGATCGGCACCGACCACCCCGGTGGCCACCACACCGCGACCTTCGACGTCGACGAGGAGAGTATCGGCATCGGCATCGACGTGATCAGCCGGTCGATCGAGGAAATCGCGGCGACTCGCCCGTAGTTCCCAACGGTCGCAGGCGGGTCCCGAACCCCGGGATCGCCGCGGAATCAGTCGGCCGCCGCGGGCTGGGCCTCAACCCGCTCGAGGACCGCCGAGAGCCACGCGGGCAGGTCGTCGGGGTATCGGGCGGTGATAAGGTTGTCGTCGACGACGCACTCCTCGTCGACGAACGTCGCGCCGGCGTTCTCGATGTCGACCCGGATCGACCAGTAGCCGGTGGCCTCCCGGCCCTCCAGAACATCGGCGCTGATCAGCAACTGGGCGCCGTGACACACCGACGCGATGGGTTTGTCGCTCGCGTCGAACTCCCGGACGAGATCGACCGCCTCCTCGGCCTCCAGCCGGAGGTTCTCGGGGGCGTGCCCGCCCGGCACGACCAGCAGGTCGTACTCGTCCTCGCTCGCGTCCGAAATCGCGAGGTCGGCGTCCATCTCCTCGCCGATCTTTCCCACTACCGACTCGCCGGCGGGTGTGGCGAGCGCGACGTCGAGACCGGCCTCCTGAAGCCGGTAGTAGGGGTAGGTGAGTTCGCTGTCCTCGAACCCGTCGGTGGTGACGATGAGTGCCTTCATGGCACTCTTCTATACTCCTGCCAGCCACGAAACGAGCGCCACAGCCATCGCACCGTCTTTATATCCCCGTGTCACCGAGTCGCTCGTTCGCACGCCTCAATATCACCCTTGTTTATCTTTGAATGGGTATTTATTCCTCGAGAGCATAGCGCACTCGATGGCAGAGATGGGCTTCATGCCGCGTTCGTACGAGGACATTCCCGCCGAGCGCCGTCCGTCGATGGGACAGGCGCTGGTCCCAGTGGTGGGGATGATCGCCTTCCTGTTGATCGGGTCGGTCGGCTTCGGGCTCGACCCACACATGCCGCTGCTGTGGGGCTGCGTGCTGACCGGGTTGATGGGGCGATACTGGCTGGGCTATACGTGGGACGAGCTCTTCTCGGGGATCGCCGACAGCCTGCTGATGGGCATTCAAGCGATCCTCATCCTGTTCGTGATCTACATGCTGATAGCGACGTGGATCGGCTCGGGAACGATCCCGGGGCTGATCTACTACGGGCTCGAACTGCTCACGCCTGCGGTCTTCCTGCCGGCGACCGCGCTGATCACGACCGTTTCGGCGTTCGCGATCGGCTCGTCGTGGACCACCGCCGCGACCCTGGGCGTCGCGCTCATGGGGATCGGACAGGGGTTGGGCGTCCCCGCGCCGATGACCGCCGGCGCGGTGCTGACGGGCGCGTACACCGGCGACAAGATCACGCCGCTTTCGGACACGACGAACCTCGCCGCGGCGGTGACCGACACCGACCTGATGGAGCACGTCAACACCATGCGCGTGGGCACCGGCCTCGCGCTGGGGATCGCGCTGGTCGCCTACTCGATCCTCGGCCTGCGGATCTCCGGGTCGATCCCCACGGGGCAGGTCGAGACCATTCAGTCGGGGATCCTCGCGGGCTACGAGGTCAATCCCGTCGTGTTCCTCCCGCTCGCCATCACGTTCGGGCTGGCGCTCGTGGGCTATCCGGCGCTGCCGGCGCTGGTCGCGGGGGTCTTCGCGGGCGTCGGGACCATGTTGCTCGTCCAGGGGGTCGGGTTCGCCGAGGCATGGCAGATCGCCCAGTCGGGGACCGCCCCGGAAACGGGGACGGCGCTGGTCGACGACCTGCTCGCGAGCGACGGGCTGAACGGCTCGGCATGGACGGTCTCGATCGTCGTCGTCGCGCTCTCGCTGGGCGGGCTGCTCGAACGAACCGGGACGCTCGCCGCGCTCGCACGGGGAATCGAGGGGGTCATCCACAGCGTCGCGGGGCTGACGGTCAGTACGGGCGCCTCGGCCTTCGCGATGAACGGTCTCGCGGGCCAGCAGTACATGAGCATCGTCGTCCCGGCGATGACCTTCCGGGGGGTCTACGAGGAGTTCGGGCTGGAGAGCAAGAACCTCTCGAGAGCCGTCGAGGCCGCCGGTACCACCACGAGCGTGCTGATCCCGTGGAACGCCGGCGGCGCCTTTATGACCGCGACCCTCGGCGTCTCGCCGCTCGCCTACGGGCCCTACTATTTCCTCGGCTTCCTCTCGCCGGCGATCCTCGTGGTCATGGGGCTCACGGGGTGGAAGATCACCTACAAGGACGATCCGGACGAGGAGCCCGGTCCGGCGCCGGGGCAAGCGCCCGCCGACGGGGACTGATACTGTCGGAGGTGACGAGTCGACTCGCAGTCCTCGGATGTCCCGAGACGGGGTTCCACGTCCGCGGTTCGAATATTCACGAAATCACGTCCGACCGTATGAGCCGTCGAACGCAACGTTTCTATGGGCGCACGCGGAGCGTCCGACATGCCGACCGAAACCGGTCTCGACGCGTTGCTCCCGGAACTCGACCTGATCGAGGACTCCGACCTCCGCGCGGGCGTGGGGGACGCGTAGCGCTCGGCGATCGAGGAGACTGGCGTCGAGGACCTCGAAACGCTCCCGTGGTACCCGCCGGTCCAGCGCGAACTCGACCTTCCCGAGGAGACGCTGCTCGCACACATCCGGGACGTAACCGCGGGCGCGATCGCGCTCGCCGAAACCCTGATCGAGCGCCGGGATGTGCGGATCGACCTCGATACCGTCGTCGCGGGTGCGCTCGTCCACGACGTGAGCAAGCTCTACGAGTTCGACGGAACCGAGGAAAGCGAGATCGGGACGCTGCTGGGCCATCCCTACTTACGGGGTCCACGTCGTCGCGCGGGCGGGCCTGCCGACCGAGATGGGCCACATCGTCCTCTCTCACACCCGGCGGACGACCGTCGAACCAGCAACTATTGAGGCCGAGATCGTCCGCCGGGCCGACGAGGCCGCGGCCGCCGCGATTCGTACTGAAGCGGTTTCGGACCTCCGGGACGCACCATGACCGAATTGACGGACGGCTGACCGCGAGCGCCGGAGGCGCGAGCGGACCTTTTTCGCCCAGATTTTTGCTCGGAGCGGTGCGCGCTTTGCGCGCACCCGACGAGTAAAAAGGTGGGTGAGTCTAGTACTTCGCTTCCGCGCCGGTCGTCTCGTAGATCCGGTCCATGATCGCGTCGCGCTCGCGCTGCCAGCCCGCGAGCGCTGAGGGTCGATCCGGGTAGCGTTCGTAGTGGTCAAGCAACTCGTCGGCGTGGCGCTTGGTCTTATAGAAGTCGAGGATCGTCCCCCAGTGGCCGAAGCTGCCGATCGCCGCCTGAAGCTTGAGCTTCAGCCCGAAATCCGTACTCCCCGAATAGAGCGCTTCGGCGAGGTTCTCGCCGGGAAGGGAGACGAGCAGGCTTGTCAGCTCCGAGACCTCGACGGCCGTCGCCATGATGTTGTAGACGTCGAGTGCGGCGTAGCGCCCGCCGTAGTGGTCCATCACGCGCTCGTTGTAGTCCCAGAGCGCGCGCTCGCTCACGTCGCCGGTTTCGAGGGCCCGGATGGCCTGCTCACCCGCGTACTCGCCGGCATATGCGGCACCGGCGATCCCGCCGCCGGTCGTGGGGTTGACGTGGCCGGCCGAATCGCCGACGGCGATAAAGCCCGGCGCGACCGCCGAATCGTAGGGCCGTCTGGTCGGGAGCGCGGCCCCGAGTTTGTCTTCCACTGTGGCGCCTTCGAACTCCGGGCGGGTCGCCAGATCGGCTTTGAGATCCTCGACCAGTTGCATCGGCTCCTCGTTCATCTGGAAGCCGACGCCCGCATTGATCTCGGTGCCCGTCCGCGGGAAGTACCAGAGGTAGCCGGCGGCGCGTTTGGTCGGTTTGAACACCAGGGCATCCTTCCACTCGACCTCCTCTTCGACGTGGACGATCTCTCTGTATGCGGAACAGAACTGCGAATAGGTGACGTTCGTATCGAAGGTCGCTTGCGAGAGGTCGGCCTTGTCCTGCAGGATCGAGAGCGCGCCCGCCCCGTCGATGGTGATTTCGGCCTCGACGGTCAGGGGCTCGCCCTTCCGGCGGGCCTTGACGCCCGTGATCCGGTTCCCGTCCTGAATCACGTCCTGAACGACGGTATCGTAGGAGAACTCCACGCCAGCGTCGTCGGCACCCCGGATGATCGCTTTCCCGTACTCGAAGCGATCGATCACGGCGAGTTCGCCCGGAACGGGGATATTGAGGACGGTGCCGTGTTCGGGGAGTTCGAACCGGCCGTGATCGACCTCGGTGTTGGTCATCGCGGGTTCGAGTTTCGAACGGGAGATCACATCGGGGAACTCGTCGGCGCCCTTCAGGGCGTCCCCGCAGGCGATGTGGCCCGCTTCCTCGCGTGTCTTTCGTTCGAGGACGAGCACGTCGTAGCCCGCCTCGGCGATCGTCGCCCCCGCATAACAGCCCGCCGTGCCGGCCCCTACGATAGCGACGTCGACGGACCTCGATCTACTCATACCCGGAGTGGCCGCGCGACCGGCAAAACGCTTTAGGTCGAATTCGGTCGTTCTGTCGCCGACACGACGGGAGATAAAGGGTTTTGGGCGAGTTGGCTGTAGGGGTGGCTATGGCCACCTACACCGTCGAGTTCGTCGGCACCGGGGAGACGATCGAGGTCACTGACAAACAGACGATCCTCTCGCGGTGTCTGGAGGAGGGCATCGCCCAGGAGTACTCCTGTCGGGTCGGGATGTGTCTGGCGTGTACCGCCGAGATCGTCGAGGGAGAGGTGACTCAACCGGCCGCACGCGGCCTCAGCGAGGAGGAATCCGAAGAGTTCGCCCTGACCTGCATGGCCCGTCCCCGATCGGATCTGAAGCTCGATCGGGGGAAATACCCCCCGAGTATCGCGACCGACGAGCGGGCGAACCACACGGTCACAGGATCTGGTTCGGGCACCGTCGCCGCTGACGACGACTAAGCCTCCTTCTCGCGGCGAATCGCTGCGACCGTGTTCTGGATGTACTTGATCGCCGTCGCGATCGCCATCAGCCCGCTCATGAGCTCCTGCTGGCTCGCGCCGTCGGGGTAGATCCGGTGTTCGAACTGGATCGAGTCCACGTTCGGGAACTCCGTCGAGGTCTCCTCCTCGTCGAGGAAGGTGTAAAACCCGGGCGTCGCCGCGAAGACGGGGCCGATGCGGGCGAGCAGTTCGTAGCGCTGGTCGGGGTCGGCGATCACCGCCGCGGTGCGCTCGGTGTCGAAGGCGGCGCGGCCGACGATCCGGAGGGGGCCCCACGTGTCCTCCTTGATGACGTTCAGCGGGATATGCGAGAGGCGACACTGGATGCTGAAGGTCGCGGCGTTCTCGGTGGTCCGTTCGACGTCCTGAACCACCCGGTCGTCGAGCCACTTTTCGACCTGCTCGGCGGTGATGTCGTCGACCATACCCGACCTTCGTGGTCCGACACTAAAGGCTCGGTCCTGCATCTGCCGGTCTCGGGGGAGAAGGCTATCCGGTCGCGGGTCGTAGGTCGACCATGCCACGGGTCGAGCAACTGTTTATCGCACGAGAGGACTCCTCCCCGATGGAGTCCCTAGAGTCGGTCGAGGCCGTCGAGGGCGGGTTGGAGGGGGATCGCTACTGCACGGGGAAGGGCTACTACTCCCCCTTTGACGTCTGTGAGGTGACGCTGATCGAAGGCGAGGCGATCGACGACATAGTAGACGAATTCGATATCGACCTTTCCGATGGGAGACACCGCCGCAACGTCGTCACCCGTGAGGTCGCGGTCCACGACCTGCTGGGGGCGACTTTTTCGATCGGGGAGGCGACCCTGCGAGGAACGCGCCCGCGCCCGCCGTGTGCCCACGTCGAGCAGGTCGCCGGCGAGAAGGGGGTCGCCCGCGCGCTCAAGAACAAGCGCGGCGGGATCTGTGCGACGGTCCTCGACCCCGGTTCGATCGGGGTGGGCGACGAAATCGAGGTCATAGAGCCCGACGCCCGGACGATGGGCCGGAAGGTCGCGGACCGACTGGGCCTCTAGCTCTCCGGGAAGATGCTCTCGGGAACGTAGGCGGTGACGATCCAGTTGGGTGCATCGACGACCTCGCTGAGTTTCAGGTCGACCGCGGCCGAACAGAGGATGTACGCCTCTCCGCGGGTGAGGTCGCGCTCGCGTTCGAGGTGGTCGATCATGTGCAGGACGGCCTTCCTCGCCGCCTCCATCAGGTCGTCGCTGATCCCCGTCGTGCCGTACATCGGCTCGTCCTCGTCGGTGGCGGTAAACGGCCCCGTCGTCTCCAGTCGGGGCTGGTCGAAGCCGGCGTCCTTCTTCAGGCCGAACCGCACGGTGACGAACATCGGCGCTTCGATCCCGGTGACACAGACCTCGCCGTCGCCCTGTGCGACGTGACAGTCGCCGGTCGAGAAGAGCGCGCCCTCGACCTCGACGGGGAGATACACCGTCGAACCCGCAGTCATCTGCTTGACGTCCATGTTCCCGCCGACGTCTCTGGGAGGAAGGGTGTCGTGCTCGCCCGGCTCGGCGGGCGCGTTGCCGATCGTCCCCGGGAACATGTCTATTGGGATCTCGATGCCGTTGACGAACTGTGCGACCTCGTCGTCGATCTCCCAGACGTGCAGCCCGGCCTCCTCGAACTCCTCGGGTAGGAGTCCGAGTCCCATCTCGCCGGGCATGAACCCCGTAAAGCCCCAGCCCTTGTGCTCGAAGTCGAGCAGTTCGACGACCAGCGCGTCGCCGGGTTCCGCACCCTCGACCGCAACGGGACCCGTCAGGGGGTGAAC
The DNA here is from genome assembly GCF_001593955.1 of Halalkalicoccus paucihalophilus. Classification (GTDB taxonomy): domain Archaea; phylum Halobacteriota; class Halobacteria; order Halobacteriales; family Halalkalicoccaceae; genus Halalkalicoccus; species Halalkalicoccus paucihalophilus. Next base: position 313,045 of record NZ_LTAZ01000001.1, read on the forward strand.
CGGGTCGAAACTGGCGTTCGCGAGGTCTTCGACCCCCGAATCGGGGCCGACCTGTCCGTCGAGGGCGTCCCGACACTCGAAGCGGACGACTTCGCCCGGTTCGACCGTCAGAACGGGGTCGATAGCGTTGTCCCAGGCGTTGTGGACGTTCTCGCCTGCGTCGCTCAGTTCATGGTCGACCTCGTAGTTTGCGCTCGTCATGACAACCGGTTCCACGCACGGATGGGCGATAAAGCCACGTGTGGCGGCGAGTCGGCTGAAGGGAACAGAGCCGGGAGTGAGCATCACGGACGGTCGTCCGGAACGGGTGGGGCTTTCTCCGCCCCGCGAACGCGGGGAACGGGAGTGGTGCCCGCAATCTCGCGCCGCTTACGGAACGCGATGCTCGTCGAACGGCGCGAATCAGAGATTCGCTGGCTCGACGAAGCTACGCTTCGTCGAACAGCTCCTCGCCGGAGACCATGTGCTCGGAGACGGTATCGAGGTCGAGCGTGAGTCCGAGGCCCGGCGCCTCGGAGATCTCGATGGAGCCCTCCTCGATCACGCTCTCCTCGACGAGGTCCTCCCACCAGCCCAACTGGTAGGAGTGGAACTCGACGGCCAGCGAGTTGGGGATCGCACTTGCGACGTGAGCCGAGGCCATCGTCGCCACGGGAGAAGAAACGTTGTGCATCGCGATCGGCATGTAGTAGGTGTCCGCAAGGTCGGCGATCTTGCGGGTCTCTCTCATTCCACCCACCTTGGGCAGGTCGGGCGCGAGGATGTCGACGGCCTGCTGGTCGACGAGTCGGCGCTGGCCGTGTTTGCGATAGACGTTCTCGCCGGCGGCGATCGGCGTCGAGGTGTGTTGGGTGACCTCGCGCTGGACGTCGTGGTTCTCCGGCGGGACGGGGTCCTCGAGCCACCAGATGGGGTACTCCTCCAAGCGTGCGGCCAGCCGTTTCGCGCTCCCGCCGGTAAACGACCAGTGACAGTCGAACGCGACGTCCGCCCGGTCGCCGACGCGGTCGGTGACCTCCTCGACGATCTCGACCTTGTGCTCGATTTCTCGATCACTCAGGTGGCGGTTCGCGCGGTCCTTCTCCTCGCCGCTCGGTACGTCCAGATCGAACTTCAGGGCGTCGTAGCCGAGTTCCTCGACGACGCGTTCGGCCTCGGCGGCGTTGGAGTCGGGTTCGCTCTCGTCGCCGGCGTGACAGTCACAGTAGACGCGAACCTCGTCGCGGTACTTGCCCCCGAGGAGCTGGTAGGCGGGCACGTCGAGGATCTTCCCCGCCAGATCGTGCAGTGCGATCTCGATGCCCGAAACGGCGGTGACGGTCACGCCCGCGATCGAGCCCTCGCCGGACATCTTCTGGATGAGGTGCTCGTAGAGCCGGTCGATATCGAGCGGGTTTTCCCCGACGAGGAACGGCGTCATCCGGTCGATCAGTTCGGGAACGCCCGCACCCCAGTAGGCCTCGCCCGTGCCGACGATGCCCGCGTCGGTGTAGATTCTCACGAGGGTCCACGGGAAGTTCCCGTCGATCATCGTCGTCTGGACGTCGGTGATCGAGACGTCGCGCCCGCCGCCCCGTTTCGCAGCAAGCCCCATCGTATCGGCCGAGAGCTCCCGCATCGTGTACTCGGCGTTGGGGTCGTGCAGCTGTCGGTAGTCGCGAACCATACTCGGAATGGCCCCCTCAGCGTGAAAACGATGTGGGATTCGAGATCGGTATTACGATGCGAAGAAAGGCTCCGGCCATGGAGATCACAGAGGTCGAGACGTTCGTCGTCGACGCCGACTGGCGAAACTGGTTTTTCGTCCAGGTCCACACCGACGAGGGGATAAGCGGCGTCGGGGAGGCCCTCTCGGGCGAGGGACTGACCGCCGCGCTCGAGGCGACCGCCGACGCGCACAAACACTACCTCATCGGCGAGGACCCGCTGAACCGAAAGGCGATCAGCCGGCGGCTCCGCCGTGACCCCTTCGCGTGGCGCGCGGGCAAGCTGATCAACGCCGTCGCGAACGCCTTCGACATCGCCCTGCTCGACATCGCGGGGAAATACTACAACGAACCCGTCTGGAAACTCCTCGGGGGCAAGATCCACGACGAGATCCCCGTCTATGCCAACGGCTGGCACATCGGCGAGCGCACCCCCGAGAACTACGCCCACCACGCCGAGAAAGCAGTGGAAGAACAGGAGTACCCCGCACTGAAGTGCGACCCGTTCGCCCACTACGAGTACTCGCTGACCGACGACCAGATCGAAGAGGTCGGAGAGTTGCTCGGGGCCGTCCGGGAGGCCGTCGGCTGGGACGTCGGCATCGCGCTCGACTGTCACGGCCGCTTTTCACGACGTGGGGCGATCGAGGTCGCGAACGGCCTCGAGGAGTACGACATCATGTTCCTCGAGGAGCCCGTCGAACTCGAGGACCGCCAGGTGATGGCCGAGATCACGAAACAGGTGAACATGCCCGTCGCGACCGGCGAACGCATCTACAACAACGAGACGATGGCCGACCTGATCCGCACGCAGGCCTGTGATATCGTCCAGCCCGACGTCACCAACTACGGCAGCATCCAGGAGCTCCAGCACGCCGCCGCGATGGCGAAATCCCGCTACATGACGTTCGCGCCGCACAACCCCCAACGCGGGCGTCTCGACGGCCGCCGCACTCCATCTCTGTGCCGGCATCGAGAACCTCGAAGTGCTCGAACACATGAGCCGGGACGTCCCGTGGGGCGACGAGATCGTCAAACACGACTTCGAAGTGAGTAACGGCACCCTTGAGGTCCCCGACAAGCCGGGACTGGGCGTCGAGTTCGACGCCGAGGCCGCCCGCGAGCACCCCGGCGAGCCAAAGGACAGCCACAGCCTCTTCGACGCCGAGGGCGCGCTCAAGCGGCCCTAGGGAGTCGTACTTTCAAGGAGGCGGCGCGCCGAACCGAGGTATGGAACTCGTCGAAGACACGCTGGCGGTCGACCTCGACACCTTCCTCGCCCGGCCGCTCTTTTGTTTCCTCGCCACCGAATCGCCTGACGGCCCCCGAGTCTCGCCGCTGTGGTACCTCTGGGAAGAGGGCGCGGTCTGGATCGCCGTCAACCCCGAACTGAAGAGCTATCCCGACCGGATCGAATCGGATCCGCGAACCGCCCTCGCGGTCGTCGACTTCGACGCTTCTCGAGGATTAGTCCAGCACGTCGGCATGCGCGGGACGGCGAGCATCGAGGCGTTCGACCCCGAGAAGGCGACCCGGCTGTTCGGTCGGTATCTCGGTCCCGAAGAGGGGTGGGACGGGCGCTTTCACGCCGTCTTCGAGCGGAACGAGCGCTACCGGCTGGTCAAGTTCGAGCCCGGGACGGTCGTCGCGCGCGATCAGTCCTACGCGCCGGCGGGGCCGCTATAGCAGGTCCAGCGATTCGAGATCCGAGACCATCGCCTCCTCGCTCTCGGCGTCCATCGTTCGCAGGGGGCTGCGAAGCGGGCCGGCCTCGAAGCCGACGTGGGGAAGTGCGCTCTTGACGCCGGCCATGTAGGAGCCGTACTTGATCGCGTCGCGCACGTCGTAGACGTCGCTCTGGAGTTCGCGGGCGCGCTCTTCCTCGCCGGCGTCGTAGCTCTCGAAGAGGTCGACGACCAGTTCGGGAAAGACGTTCGCGACGGCGCTGACCATACCGGAGCAACCGATCTCCAGACCCGGGAACAGAAGCGAGTCCGAGCCAGCCAGAAAGGTCAGTTCGGGGTGGGCGTCGATGGCCTGTGCGAGCCACGGGACGTCCTTGCTCGAGTCCTTGACGCCCGCGAGGTTCTCGATCTCCGCGAGTCCGTCGAGGGTCTCCAGCGAGAGCGCGTTGCCGGTCTTGCTCGGGATGTGATAGATATAGACGGGGAGGTCGACCGCGTCGGCGACCCGGCGGTAGTGGTTGAGGGCGGCCTCGCCATCCAGCGGGTAGTAGTAGGGGGTGACGACGACGAGACCGTCCGCGCCGACGGATTCGGCGTGTTCTGCGGCCTCGACGGTCTCGTAGGTGCTCGGCGCACCGACGCCCGCGATCACGGGGACCTCGTCGATCTCCTCCGTGACAGCCTCGACGACGCCCTTTCGTTCCTCGCCCGTAAGCAGGGGGAACTCGCCGTTCGTTCCCAACGGGAAGACGCCGTGTGCGCCGCCGTCGACGACGTAGCGCGCGTGGTCGGCAGTTCGCTCGTAATCGACTTCCTCCTCGTCGTCGAAGACGGTGATCGTCGGCGGGATCACGCCCTGTAATGACAGTGGATCCGCGGACCCGGTGTGCATACCGGAGGGTTGCCGGCCAGTCCCTTAATGGGTGGCGGTCCACTCGGCGGGGACGAGGACGCGCGAATCGGGCGGACAGACGGCCTCCTCGGGCGTGATCGCCCCCTCGCCCGCGACCGACGCCAGCCACGTCTCGACGTCGTGGATCCGGAGTTTCAGCCGGACGCTACAGGAATGCAGTCCGGGCGAATCGGGCAGCAGCGTCCGATCGAGGTCGTACTCGCGGTACAGCGACCGGCGATCGGGCCACGGGCTGTCGAACGGCGACAGCGGAAGCGGGAGGTTGCGCCGACAGAACCCCTCGATCTGATTGAGGATCGAACTCGTCCGGGGACGGTCGGGCGGTCGGTAGCGCAGGACCGCCGGGTCGAGTTGCTGGATCGCGTCGAGGAAGGTCTCGGTGCTCCGGTGCTCGGGCGGGGTCGAGAGGTGCCACTCGAGGAGTTCGCTGTCGGCACAGACGAACGACTCGGTGAACTGGTCGGCCAGATGGGTACGGAAGGACTTCGAGGGGAGGTTCTTGATCCCGAACACGCTCGGGAGGTCGTGCTCGCTCGTACAGCGCTCGCGACAGCACTCGAGTTCGCGTTCGAGCCGGTCCTCGATGAGGGTCTCGGCACCGGTCACCTCGGACACCGACTGGCAGTCCGCGAGCAGGTCGGCGCTCTCGGGCATGATCCCGAGTTTCCTGTCGGTGAGGAAGTCGATAGCGTCCGGCTCCTCGGGGAGCCCCGAGAGCTTGACCGACTTGCCGAACGCGCCGATCCGTTTCTTCTGGACGAAGAATTCCTTCAGAAGCGAGTCGATCGCCCAGCCGTGGTAGATCACGTCGGCGTCGGCGATCTCCTCGACACCGCGCTGGTGAATGTGGATCGACTCGCCGATCCCGTTGGTATACCGGATCGTGTCGATGTCCGTGCGGAAGTACGAACCGTCGATCCCCAAGGTTCGGTGGGTCGCGCCGTACTGGTCCGCGAGCTTCTTCGCGACCCGCACCTCCGATGAGTCCGCCGTCCCGACGGTGTAACAGCACTCGATGTCGGGGATCCCCGCGAGCAGCGTCCGCGAGTCGTAGCCCGCCCCCAACAGCAGTCCCTTCGTCCCCCGAAGGTCCGCCCGCCGCGAGAGCGCCCGTTCCAGTCGCTCGGCGAGTTCGTCCGCGTAGTTGAACTCCCGTGGGCGGTAGACGAACCGGTCGAGGCGGTCGGTCGAATCCGGATAGAGGACGCCGTCGAAGGGGGTGCGAGAGACCTCCTCGAAGAGCGTCCGATCGTCGAGGACGACGCTGATGTGGGCGAGCTCGAGCAGCGAGTCGGGATCGAGCGACAGCTCCCGTCTCGCACGACAGACGTGTGCGGCGTCGGTGCCGAAGGTCCTCGGACCACTCGGGCCACCGGCGTCGGTGTAGAAACACTCCCACGACCGGATGGGGTCGGTGTAGACCGCCGCTTCGGTCCCGTCCGCGACCGCGACGAGATACGAGCCGTTGAGCGCCGTAAGCGCCGTCCGCCCGTGTTCCCGATGACGCTCGAGCAGCCAGCGGGCGGGCCAGTCGATCCCGTCCGGAGTATAGATCTCCCCCCAAATGACACAGCACCCCGAGTCGTCCTCGTAGGTCGCGCTTCGATGTGGAGCGTTGAGGTCGGGGTCCCGGATCCCGACCGTGAGCGAGTCGGCAGAACACACCCGGTCGAACGCACCCTCATCACACGCGTCGGCGAACGCGTCGGCATCACCGAACACCCCGAACAGTTCCTTGTGCATCATGTCAGATCTCCCGCCCCTCCGTCCCACTACGAAACCCTGTCGACTGCTGTCTCCCGGAGATTGATAAGTGTACTAGAAACATGGATCGGTCGGGAGGAGGTCGACGACGCCGGCCGACGCCGATGGGTCGCCGTACTCGCAGCCACGACATCGGAATTCACCGAACAGATATCTGAATTTATCCATAGTCTGTCACGTGCGTTCGAGTGTACAGCATCGGTCGTACTGTAGTTTACGGTGGACGAGAGTAGTCCGACCACCAACGGTATTGGCTCCGCAGGCCTATTCGAACACATGGTACGCGAGATATCCGCCGAGCGCGTCGAACGCATGCAGCGGGCCGGGGAGTCGTTCACGCTCGTCGATACCCGCCCCGAGGGGAGTTTCGAGGCGTGGCACATGCCGGATGCGGTGAACTTCACCTTCGGTAAAGAGGAGACGCTCACCGACGAGCGAACGGCGGCGTTCGACCGGCGGGTCGACGGCGACCGGCCCATCGTTACGGTCTGTGCGAAGGGGATCTCCTCGCAGCACTTCGCCGACGAACTCGCGTCGGCGGGCTACGACGACGTGGCGGTGCTCGAGGGCGGAATGGAAGCCTGGAGCGCCGTCTACGACGTGATCGAGATCGCCGTCGATTCGGTCGAGATCCTCCAGCTCCAGCGCCGCGCGAAGGGCTGTCTGGGCTACGTGGTCGGCGATCCCGAAACCGAAAAAGCGGCCGTGGTCGACGCGACCCGCCACACCGAGGAGTTCCGTGACGCCGCCAGCGAGCGTGGCTACGAGGTCACGGCCGTCCTCGATACGCACGTTCACGCCGACCACGTCTCGGGCGGACGCGCCCTCGCCTCGGAACTCGGAGTCCCGTACTACCTCGGCGAGCGCGCCCGCGAGCGTGGGCTGGCCTACGAGTACACACCCCTCGAACGCAACGAGGTCCTCCGGATAGGGAGCGTCGACCTCAAGGCGCTGTGGACGCCCGGCCACACGAGCGAGATGGTGAACTATCTAGTGGGAGAGACGGCGCTCCTGAGCGCCGATACGCTGTTCGTCGACGGGACCGGCCGGACCGAGTTGGAGTTCAGCGAGGACGCCGGCGAGCGTGGCGCGCGTATGCAGTACGAGTCGATCCATCGGACCCTGCTCGCCGAACCCGATTCTATCACCCTGCTCCCGGGCCACGTCACCGTCACTAGCGAGGGCGAGTTCGAGGGCGGAAAACCCGGGAAACCGGTCCGCGCGACCGTCGGCGACCTCCGGACCGGATTGGAAGTACTGGACCTCGACGAGGAGGCGTTCGTCGAGCGCAGCCTCGAAACCCTGCCCGAAAAACCGCCGAACTACGAGCGGGTGATCGAGGTCAACCGGGGCAAGGAGGACGTCGACGGGGACGAGGCGACCGAACTCGAACTCGGACCGAACAACTGCAGCGCCTAGTCGAGCGCCGCGAGCCGGTTGAGCGCGTAGATCGTCCGCAGCATGTCCGCCGCACGACCCCGATCGAAGACGAGTTCGTCGGTCTCCCGCACGAAGGCGAGGACGTCCGCCGAGGCGTGTTCCGGCGCGGCCCCGAGTCCCGAATCGTTCTCCGCGACCCACTCCATCACCCGGAGGTCGCTCTTCGAGTCGCCCATCACGAGCGCGAAGGGGTCCGTGATCCCCAGCACGTCGAGTGCGGCCTCGACGCCGACCACCTTGTTGAGTTCTAGAGAACCGATCTCGGCGGCGTCGCCCTCGTAGTAGGCGACGTCGATGCGCTCGAAGAACGTCTCGACCGCGTCGGGGGCCTCCCCGGGGTCGGGGACCGAATCGACGGATTCGAGCACGTCGTGGATCTCGGGATCTGCCGCGGCGTAGAACGAACGCGCGTACTCGCTGGTCGCGTCGGACTCCTCGCCCGTGACCTCGGCGACCGCCTCCCCCAATAGATCGATCTCGTAGACGAGCGCCTCGTCGATGATCCCCACCGCGTCCTCCGAGCCGATCTCGAAGTTGGGCTTCATCGTGACGTTGAACTCGTTGCCCTGCAGGTGGCAGTTCCGCCGCAGGTCATCGGGGGCCTCCCGGAGCACACGCGAGCGCACGTGATCGAACACCGAGACGATCTCGTCGTCGAGGTCCTCGTACAGCAGGTGCTTGGTGTCGGCCGCATGGCCCGGGGTGAACACCCCGGTCCCGGCCTCGTAGACGATCGAAAGTTCCCCCGAGTGGACGAGTTCGCTGCCAAGGCCCTGAATCATAAACCCCTTGACGTTCTCCAAGGTCTGGCCCGTACAGATCACGATCGGGACGCCGTCCTCGTGGAACTCGGTCAACAGCGAGAGGGTCTCCCGAGGAATCTCGTTGTCGGTGTTGCCAGCCGACCGCAGCGTCTCGTCGACGTCCAGTACGAGGACGTTCGCCGGTCGGTCGTATTTCGAGTGGAGATCGAGCGCGGTAAAGGCCTGCTGACGGGTCGCGTGGGCCGCGATCTCGGCGTAGACCTCTCCTTCGTCAAACGCCGCTCTGATCTCCGATTTCCGCCGATCGAGTTCCTCGCTCGCGCGCTGCCAGTGTTCAAGGGCGACCCGCGAGTCGACGGGCGGAAACAGGTCGACGAGGTCCTGATACGCCCTCAACGTATCGGCGGGGAATCCCTCGTAGAGACGGTACAGCAGGTCGTATCGTTCCATACGCTTGCTGTTCGGCCGAACGACAAAAGCGTGGGTATCGCTGGATCGGCACGTCCCGGGCGGGACCGGTCACCCAGCGATAGAAGTCTTTACTCGAAGAAGAATAAATGTTTTGTTCTCGTGGTTCCTGACCACGAGTATGGACGCGATCGCCGTTCGCGAGGGCGAACACGAACCGAGCGTGATCGACGTGCCGAAACCCGAACCGGGCGACGGCGAAGCACTGGTCAGGACCCTGCGCGTGGGCGTCGACGGCACCGACCGGGAGGTCCTCGAGGGGGGTCACGGCGAGTTTCCCGAGGGCGAGGACTACCTGATACTCGGCCACGAGGCGGTCGGCGTCGTCGAAGAGCCCAACGGGACCGACTACGAGGAGGGCGACGTCGTCGTCCCGACGGTCCGGCGGCCGCCGAACGGCGAAAACGAGTACTTCGAGCGGGGCGAGCCCGACATGGCCCCCGAGGGCGAGTATCACGAACGGGGGATCGTCGGCGCACACGGCTTCATGGCCGAGTACTTCACCAGCCCCGCGGAGGACCTCGTGCGGATCCCCGACGAACAGGCCCCGCTGGGCTTTCTGATCGAACCGATCAGCATCACCGAGAAGGCACTCGAACACGCGTATGCCTCCCGATCGGCCTTTACGTGGGAGCCCGAGAGCGCGGCCGTCCTCGGCAACGGGAGTCTCGGACTGCTGACGCTCGCGATGCTCGTCCACATCCACCCCTTCGAGCGGACGTACTGTGTGGGCCGCCGCGACCGCCCCGACCCGACCATCGAGATCATCGAGGAACTGGGTGCGACCTACGTCGACTCGCGGGAAACGTCAGTCGACGAGCTTTCGAGCGAATACGAGGGGATGGACCTCGTTTACGAGGCGACGGGTTACGCGAAACACGCTTTCCAGACGATCGAGGCGCTCGCGCCGAACGGCGTCAGCGCGCTGCTGGGCGTGCCCGAGCCGTGGGAGTTCGAGATAGACGGAGGGACGCTCCACGAGGAGCTCGTATTGCACAACAAGGCCTTGGTGGGAAGCGTCAACTCCCACGTGAGCCACTTCCAGAACGCGAGCGACACGCTCGGGTCGCTTCCCGAGGAATTCCTCGACGCGCTCGTGACCGGCGTCTACGGACTCGACGACTGGGAGGCGGCGTTCGTGGATGACGATACGACTATAAAAACGGCGGTCGAATTCGGGGCGTATGAAGAACGTTGACGACCTGATCGAGAGCGCCGCCGAGCTGGCGGAGGGCGGCCTCTCGAAGGGCGAGATCGCGGACGAACTGAACGTCTCGCGGGAGACGGCGAGCTGGCTGGTCGAACGAAGCGGACGGGCCGAACCGCCCACCGAGCCCGAAGACCGGGGCAAACCCGCCGACATCCACGTCGACTGGAGCGCCGTCGGTCGGGACAGCGCCCGGCTCTCGTACGTCTCGCGGGCGATGGCGGATCTGTTGCGCAAGCAGGGCGAGGAGATCGATCTGACCGTGGGAATCGAGAAGGCCGGCGCGCCGCTTGCGACGATGGTCGGGCGGGAACTCGACACGGATCTGTGTACCTACGCGCCACGCAAACACCAGTGGGAGGAGGGCGACATGGAGAACCTCGGCGGGAGCTTCTCGCGGAACTTCGCGGCGATCCGCGACAGGGAGTGTTACGTGATCGACGACACGATCACGAGCGGCACCACGATGAAGGAGACCATCGCGGCGATCCGCGAGCAGGGCGGCGAACCCGTCGCCTGCGTCGTCCTCGTGGACAAACAGGGCGTCGAGGAGATCGAGGGTGTCCCGGTCTACTCGCTGATCCAGGTCATCCCCGTCGACAGCGACGAGTAGGAAAACCGCTTTCCCCGTGGGCTCCGTAGAGCGGGTATGACGTTCCAACCCGATCAGGGGCTCTCACAGGCGGAGGTCACCGAACGCGTCGACAGCGCGATCGAGGACAACGAAGTGGTGCTGTTCATGAAGGGCAACCGGCTGATGCCCCAGTGTGGGTTCTCCCAGCGCGCGCTCGAACTGATCACCCAGCACCGCGAGGACGTCGAGTGTGTCGACACGCTCGAATCGCTCGACGAGTACCGAGCGGCGCTCTCCGAGCACAGCGGCTGGGAGACGACGCCCCAGACCTACGTGAACGGCGAGTTCATCGGCGGAAGCGACATCCTCGCGGAGATGGACGAACGCGGCGAGCTCGCGGCGGCGCTGAACGCCGAGTAGCACGGGAAGAGTGCAGGCAGTAGTTTTTTGTAGGGAAAGACCATATATGTCTGGAGCACCTATTATCAGTCGCACGGGCGCGGCAACGGACCGACAACCACCCGAAGAGATTCATCCACACACAATGTCAGGGCGCGTATATCAACTTCACTCGACGCTGGAACTCCCCCTCGAGGATGTCACCGAATACTTCGACTCCGACCCGGAGCTGCCGGAGCAGATCGAAGACATCGACATCACGAGGCGAAACAACACACTCATCATCAAATCCGTCGCCCGCGAGGGGGCGGTGAGCAAGTACACGCCGACCGCCCAACTGAAGGCGAGCGTCGCCGAGACTCGCGTCTACGAGGAGGAGCCCGAGGCCGGGCCGGGTGCGCCCCCCGCGTGGGGCGAGGAAGAAGAGGAGATCCCCTCCGAACTCGTCGAGTTCGCCGCGTTCAAGGGCGATCGCGAGACCGTCCTCCAGAACACGGCCCTGCAGTTCCCCATGTTCGAGGTGCTCTGTGCCATCGCCCAGCAGGCCGAAAAGGGCACGCTGACTGCGATCTCCGAACACGACGGCGAACTCGAAGCGACCAAGATCGTCGACGGCGAGAAACGTCCCGCGACCGTCGAGGTCGTCGAGGGACCCGGCAAGGAAACCGCCCCCGCAAACGGGATCAACTGGCGCGACAACAAGTTCATCTCGTGATCGAGTGGCCTGCCACCACACCACGTGGCAGGGCGTAAACCCTTTGTGCGTTCTAATTAAATCTCATTAGCGTACACCATGCCCGACGGATTTCCCGACTATCTGGACGTCGATTACGAGGACGGCGAGGGAGAAGCGCCCGAAGAGTACCCGACGCTCGATGCGAAGATCGAGAAGGCGATCGAAGTGACTCGGCAGGGACTCGAACAGTACGAGAACCCCGCGGTGATGTGGACAGGTGGCAAGGACTCGACGCTTACCCTCTATTTCATCAAGGAGGTCGCCGAGCAGTTCGACCTCGAGGTGCCGCCGGCGGTGTTCATCGACCACTACCAGCACTTCGACGAGATCCACGACTTCGTCGAGAAGTGGGCGGAGGAGTGGGACCTCGACGTGATCTACGCGCGCAACGAGGACGTCGGCGCGTACGTCGAGGAACACGACCTCGAACCCGGTGACGACATCGAGATCAGCGAACTCAACGAGCAGAACCGCCATCACGTGCGTGACCTGCTCGAGTACGAGGACGAGACCTTCCCGTTCCTGCTCGACACCTACGTCGGAAACCACCTGCTCAAGACCGTCGCGCTCAACAACGCCCTCGAGGAACACGACATCGACGGCGTCATCTCGGGCGTGCGCTGGGACGAACAGGAAGCACGGGCCGACGAGACGTTCTTCAGTCCCCGCCACGATCCCGACATCTACCCGCCCCACGACCGGATCCAGCCCATCCTACACTTCGACGAGGCGGCGGTCTGGGACGCCTTCTGGTACGTCGTCGTCCCCGAGACCGTCGAGGGCTACCCCGAGGAGGGCTACATCCCCCAGGGCTACGACGACCTCCCCGAGGGCATCTCTCAGGAGGACATCCCGATCTCGCCCAAATACTTCGAGGGCTTTCGCTCGCTCGGCAGCGAGATCAGCACCGAGAAGAGCGAGGAGGAGCCGGCGTGGCTGCAGGACCTCGACAACACAACCGAGCGCGCGGGCCGTGCCCAGGACAAGGAGGACCTGATGGAGCGCCTGCGCGACCTCGGCTACATGTAACGTTCGCCGCGAGACCGGAATCCATCGACACGGGACGAGACCTTCGGTCGCTTTCCTTTCCCTGTGCGGGCAGTTAGTAGGGAGTTCCGTCGAACAACGGAGGGTCCATCAATCGACGACGGTTGGCTAGGTATGCGACGGTGAAACGTGCCTTAGAGACGGTTTCCATACCCTGAGAGTGCCTTTCAGAGAATATATTTACAACACCGGAACCTACCGGTTGTATGAACGAATCCACCCGTTCACGGGCCGTGAAGAACCGTTTCAGAGACCCCGAAGTGACCATCGCGGCCGGCCTCCTCGCCATCGGCGCGGCGATCTACACGGTCGAGACGTATCTCTCGCCGACGCTCCTGATGAACGACGGGAATCCCGCGACGTTCGCAGCCGTCTTCGGCGCGATGGGACTCCTCTATCTGGCCGTCCTGCTCGTCTCCGAAACCGCTAGCGCATAAGCGAACGGCCGGAAGCGCTCGGTCCACTGTGGCGAGTGACGCTCGGAGACGACATACTATTACCGTCGAGCGCGTCACAGGTCGGTGATGGCCGAGTTCCCGACGTATCTCGATGTCGACTACACCAGCGGCGAGGGCGAGAGCCCCGAGGGGTACCCGACGCTCGACGCGAAGGTCGAAAAGGCGATCGAAATCACGCACGTCGCCCTCGAACAGTACCGAAACCCGGCGGTGATGTGGACCGGCGGGAAGGACTCGACGCTCGTGCTCTACTTCGTCCGTGAGGTCGCCCGCGAGTTCGATCTCGACGTGCCCCCAGTGGTGTTCATCGATCACTTCGAACACTTCCCGGACGTCCTCGCGTTCGTCGAGCGGTGGGCCGGGAACTGGGACCTCGACCTGATCTACGCCAGAAACGAGGAATTCGCCCGCCTCGGAGCCGATCCGGGCGACGAGATCCCGATCGACATCCTGAGCGAGGAAAACCGGCGGGAACTCCGCGACCGGCTGGCGTACGAGGGCGATACCTTCCGATTCAGCGCCGACAGCTACGAGGGCAACCACCTGCTGAAGACTGTCGCGTTGAACGCGATTATCCGCGAAGAGGGGTTCGACGGCGTGTTCTCGGGCGTGCGCTGGGACGAACAGGAAGCACGGGCCGACGAGACGTTCTTCAGCCCCCGCCACGACCCCGAGAAATATCCGCCCCACGACCGGGTCCACTCGATCCTCCAGTTCGACGAGCGCGCCGTCTGGGACGCGATGTGGAGTCACGTCGTTCCCGACGCGGTCGAGGGGTATCCCGCGGGCCACGTTCCGCAGGACTACGACGGCCTGCCCGCCGGCGTCGAACCGGCCGACCTCCCGGTGAGCCCGAAGTACTTCGAGGGGTTTCGCTCGCTCGGCAGCGAGCGGGGATCGGCCAGAAGCGACGACCGTCCGGCGTGGCTCCAGGACCTCGATGGGACCACGGAACGGGCGGGCCGCGCCCAGGACAAGGAGGACCTGATGGGACGGCTGCGCGATCTCGGCTACATGTGATCGATGACCGACCCGAATTCGCGTCCCTCGATGATCCCGGCGATCACCTCGCGTGGGTTTAGTGGGTCGCGCGGTACTCGCCGTGTTTGACGCCGATGGCGAGCACGACGAGGCCGAAGATCACCATCGAGGGCAGCACCATCATCAGGACGGTCCCGGTCCCCATCATCGGCGTCGTCCCGACGACACCGAGTGCGATCAGCGCGATGAAGGCCGCTGCCGTCTTCGGGAGATCGAACTCCATACCCGATCCTTCGTCGCGGCGAGGATGAGACTGTCGGTTGGACGCCCGTAGCCGAGGCGGTCGGCACGGATCGCGGACTCGCCGATCGGTCGTCTCCGGTGGGCGTCCATGACGGGACCGATGGAATATTTACGGCCTCGGTCGAAGCGGGTCCAATGAGCCGGGACGACGCACCGAGGGAGGAGTGCTAATGCGCAGTTACGTCGACTGGCGTGCGAGCGTTAGCCTCGTCGGGACGATCTGTAAGTGGCTCTCGGTGCCGCTCTCGTTCCCCCTTCTGATCGCGCTCTACTACGGCGACCCGCTCGCCCCCTTCCTCGGATTCATCGCGGTCGCGGTCGCCCTCGGAACGGGCCTCGGACGCCTCGAAACCAACCCCGACATCGGGGCACGCGAGGCGTTCTTGCTCGTTACGCTCGGGTGGGTAACGGTCGCCATCGTCGGCGCAGTCCCCTACGTCATCGCGGGCAACGGCACGATCGCCCACCCGATCAACGCACTGTTCGAATCGATGAGCGGCTTTACCACCACCGGGGCGACCGTACTGGCGGACATCTCCTTCGAGACGCACTCGCGGTCCGTGCTGATGTGGCGCCAGCTCACCCAGTGGATCGGCGGGATGGGGATCATCGTCCTCGGGGTCGCGATCCTCTCACAGCTCTCCGTGGGGGGGATCCAGCTCATGGAGGCCGAAGCGCCGGGGCCGAGCGTCCAGAAACTCACGCCGACGATCGCGCGGACCGCACGGATCCTCTGGGGGATCTATCTCACGGTGACGGTGGGCTACGTGGGCCTGCTCTACGGTCTTCACCTCGTCGGGCTGGCCCCGAACATGGACCTCTACAACGCGATCGCCCACGGCTTTACGACCCTCTCGACCGGCGGCTTCTCACCCGAGGCCAGAAGCATCGAGGCATTCTCGCCGGCCGTCCAGTGGCTCGTCATCCCCTTTATGGTCGTCGCGGGGACGAACTTCGCGCTTGTCTGGCAGGCCTCGCAGTCGGGACTACGACCGTTCCGGGAGAGCACGGAGTTTCGCACCTATCTCGGCGTGATCGCCGGTTTCGGCGGCCTGATTACGGTCCTACTCGTGACGGGTGCGGGCGTCGACACGGCCGAACTGTTGATCGAGGACGGAGACGACGCGGTCCGCCACGCACTGTTCCAGATCGTCTCGATCCTCACGACGACCGGCTTCGCGAGCCTCGATTTCAACTTCTGGACCCCCTCCGCGCAGTTCCTCCTGTTCGTCGGGATGTTCATCGGCGGGATGTCCGGCAGTACCGCCGGCGGCGTCAAGATCATCCGCTGGATCGTCATCATCAAGTCCGCACGCCGAGAGCTCTTTACGGCCGTCCACCCCGAGGCGGTCAGACCCGTCCGGATCGGCGGGCAGGTGATCGACGAGCGCGCGATCCGCGGGATCTACGCCTACACGCTGCTGTACGTCGTGCTCTTTTTCGCGGGGACGCTGTTCGTCCTCGAGGACGCGGTCCGTGTCGGCATCGACATCCGGAGCTTCGAGGCGATGAGCGCGACGGCCGCCACGTTGGGGAACATCGGCCCCGGCTTCGGGACCGCCGGCCCGATGGCTACCTACGAGACGTTTCCCGACAGCACGAAACTCGTGATGGTGCTTCTGATGTGGATCGGCCGCCTCGAGATACTGCCGGTCCTCGCGGTGTTCACACCGGCGTTCTGGCGGCGTTAAGCGACGTGATACCGGACGATCGCTTCCTTGTCACACTCGGGGCAGCGCTCGACGCCCGCCTCGACCGTCGTCCCGCAGTGGCGACATTCCGAAACGATCTGCTCCGACCCGGAGAGATACGCCCGCATCGTATCGAGAATCGGCATGAGTGATAGACGTTTCAACACTCCGAGGTAATAATCCTTTATCTTCGCACGCAGCGCGAGGGACGGACCAGATCGGCGAGACCGACCACACAGCCCAGCAGCCAGCCACCCGGAACGGCGATCCCGAGCCACATCCCGACGCAGGCCACCCCTTCGAGGGTGTGATTCTCTCGGAGATACTCGCTTGCACCCACGGTCGCAAGCGGCCCGTCGAGCAGTCGGATCGCCAGTTCCGTGCTCCCCGAGGGGGTCGCCGATCCGAGGGTCACCGAAACGAGCGCGGCGACCACGGGCGGGAGAAAGAGCACGGTCATCGCCGACGGGTAGACGAGGAGGACCGTCGTCCCGCGCCCGCCCACGCGCGAGAAGGTGATGGCGGCCGCTGCTGCCACCGTCGCGACGACCACCGCGGCGGCGACCGCGATGAATCCCCGACGGGAGAACTGGAAGTGGGCCACGACCGTCAGCCCACCCCAGACGAGTACGGAGAGCCCGACGACGCCGACGACGCCCAGACTCGCCGCCGCCCGGTCGATCCGACGGGTGGGGTATCGCAGCGCGAATCCGACCACTACGAGCGGGTACACCAGCGCCACGACGAGCGCGCCGACGCCGGCCCATCCCCCGTAGGCGACTCGACCGCCCGCCGTCTCCGGCATCAACGTTCCCGGCACCGGGAGCGCGCCGCCGCGCTGTCGAGGGAAGAACAGTTCCATCCAACTCTCGTGTAACCGCCTCAGGTCGAGACGGATCGCCCCGACGGCCCCGGGGCGGTGTGACCGCACTGCCATGCCGTCTAATTAGTATAAAATTACTTTATTGTTTTGGCAACAACAAATAGGCTACCAGGGCGCGAAGCTCGGATCGACCTGGCGTTCTTCCGTACTGATCCCGTCGATGGTTTCGACGTCCTCGGCGTCGAGTTCCAGCGACAGGGACTCCCAGTTGTCGCGGATGTGCTCCTCGCCGGTGGCCTTGGGGATCGCGGTGATGCCCTTCTCGCGGAGCCACGCGAGGCTGACTTGGGCAGCACTGGCGTCGTGTTTCTCGGCGATCTCCTCGAGTTGGGGCACGTCGAAGACCTTCCCGCGCGCGAGCGGCGAGTACGCGACCAGCGGGAGGTCGTGTTCGTCGGCGTAGGCTCGGAGGGTCTCCTGTGGAAGGAGGGGATGGCATTCGACCTGATTCGCGAAGATCGGGACCGAACTCGCCTCCCGGGCCTCGTCGAGCTGGTCGGGTTCGAAGTTCGAGACGCCGACGTTCTCGACGAGCCCGTCGGCGACGAGCGTCGAGAGCGCGTCGAAGGTCCCTTCGGGGTCGTACTCGCCGGCCGGCCAGTGGATATAGAGGAGGTCCACGTACTCGACGCCGAGCTTCTCGAGGCTCTCCTCGGTGCTCTCGACGACGTCCTCGGGCGCGAGGTTCTCGATCCAGACCTTCGTCGCGAGGAAGATCTCATCGCGGTCGACGCCCGCGCGCTCGATCCCCTCGCCGACGCTCTCCTCGTTGCCGTAGGCCTGTGCGGTGTCGATGTGTCGATAGCCCATATCGAGGGCTTCCCGGACGCTCTCGGCGCACTCCTCTTCGTCCTCGTTCTCCCAAGTACCGAGCCCGAGCATGGGCATTCCGTTCACGCTGGCTACGTCGTCACTGGTCGGTGAGTCCATACCCGAGGAAGGGGCGAGCGACGGATAGGCGTTCGGGATGCGGTAGCCGGGCGGCCTCGGAAAGCCCGCTTACAGCGCGCTACCGGGATGGTACTCGCCGAAGGCCTCGCGGAGGACGTCACATATCTCGCCGGTCGTCGCCTCGGCTTTCACAGCCTCGAGGATCGGGGGCATGACGTTCTCCTCGCCCTCGGCGGCCTCGCCGAGCGCCGCGAGCGCCTCGGCGACCGCCTCGTCGTCGCGCTCCTCGCGCACCCCCTCCAACCGGGCGATCTGACGCTGCTGGTCCTCCTCGGTGACCTCCTCGATGTCCATCTCGGGTTCCTCGTCGATCTCGAACTCGTTGACGCCGACGATCACTCTACTACCATCCTCGATCTCGCGCTGGCGCTCGAAAGCGACGTCCTGGATCTGGCGCTGAACCCACTGGTCCTCGACGGCCTCGAGCATCCCACCCCGGTCGTCGACCTCGCGGATGATCTCGAACGCCTCCTCCTCGATCTCGTCGGTCAGCGCCTCGACGTAGTACGAGCCGGCAAGCGGGTCGATGGTGTCGGCAGCGCCCGACTCGTGGGCGAGGATCTGTTGGGTTCGCAGTGCAGTACGAACGGACTTTTCTGTAGGGAGGGCAAGCGCCTCGTCCTTCCCGTTGGTATGCAAACTCTGCGTGCCGCCCAACACCGCGGCGAGCGCCTGGTACGCGACCCGGACGACGTTGTTCTCGATCTGCTGGGCGGTCAGCATCGATCCGGCGGTCTGGGTGTGGAACTTCAGCTGTTTCGCCTTTTCACTCTCGGCGTCGAAGCGCTCCTCCATAATCTGTGCCCACATCCGTCTGGCGGCCCGGAACTTCGCGACCTCCTCGAAGATGTCGTTGTGGGCGTTGAAGAAGAAGGAAAGTTGGGGGGCGAACTCGTCGACCGCTTGGCCCGCCTCCAGCGCTGCCTCGACGTACTCGATACCGTTTCCGAGGGTGAACGCGAGTTCCTGGGCCGCAGAGGCCCCGGCCTCGCGGATGTGGTAGCCCGAGATCGAGATGGTGTTGAAGTTCGGCACCTCCTCGGCGCAGAACTCGAAGACGTCGGTGATGATTCGCATTGAAGGTCCGGGCGGGTAGATGTAGGTGTTGCGCGCGATGTACTCCTTCAGCAGGTCGTTCTGGATCGTTCCCCTGAGGTCCTCACGGGGGACGCCCTGCTCGTCGCCGACGGCGATGTACATCGCGAGCAACACGGCGGCGGGCGCATTGATCGTCATGCTCGTCGAGACCTCATCGAGGGGAATGCCCTCGAAGACGGCTTTCATGTCGTTGAGGGAATCGATCGCCACGCCCGACTTGCCGACCTCGCCGGCGGCCATCTCGGCGTCGGAGTCGTAGCCCATCTGCGTGGGGAGGTCGAACGCCATCGAAAGCCCCGTTTGCCCTTGGTCCATGAGGTAGCGGTAGCGTTCGTTGGTTTCCTCGGCGGTACCCATCCCCGCGTACTGGCGCATCGTCCACAGGCGCCCGCGGTACATCGTCGAGTAGACACCCCTGGTATAGGGGTTCTCGCCGGGAAATCCCAGATCCTCCTCGTAGTCG
Source organism: Halalkalicoccus paucihalophilus (assembly GCF_001593955.1). Taxonomy (GTDB): domain Archaea; phylum Halobacteriota; class Halobacteria; order Halobacteriales; family Halalkalicoccaceae; genus Halalkalicoccus; species Halalkalicoccus paucihalophilus. Next base: position 332,576 of record NZ_LTAZ01000001.1, read on the forward strand.
AAGTCCGCGACGTCGTCGGGCGTATATAAGGGATCGATCTCGTGGCCGTCGGTGTCGGTCGTAAACGCCTCCTTTCGCTCGCCGAAGCGCTCGACGGTCGGGCCGCGCGTCTCCGCTTCCCACTGCGTCTTCCCCTCGCGGATCGATTCGAGTTCCTCCTGGTCGAACATGCGGAACCCTACCGCGTGCAGGCTCTTAAGCGGTCGTCAATCGGGCATCCGCTCCGCGCCACTTTTGGCCGGTGGGACACAACGGAGGCTATGGACACGCCCGTCGCCCCCGACGAGGGCGACCGCTCGCCGATCCCGGTCGACGAGGACAGCGATCGCTGGCGGGCGGCCAAATACACGCTGCCGTTCGTCGCACTCGGGATCGCCGACGTGATACTCGTCATCGGCTGGGGGCTCAACCCGATCTGGGGCTTTGCGATCCTCCCGCCCATCCTGTTCATGAGCGTACTGACGTGGGTCGCGTTCAAGAGCGGCTTCGTCACCGATCGCGAGGACTACTGACGGCCCGTATCGTACTTGTAGGTCGCCGTTTCGGGGTCGATCCCGAACTCCTCGGCGGGGATCTCGTCCCCGTTATCCCCCTCGGCGTCGGGTGCCGGTGATGCCACCTTGAACCGCTCTCTGAGCCGGTCGGGCATCGAGAACTCCCCGATAACGAGGCTCGTCGCGATCACCTCCTCGTGGTGCTCGCGCTTGGCGTCGAGGCGGTCCCCGAGGGGTTCGGGAAGCGCCGAGCGCTCGATGGGTTCGAACCCGAACTGCAGCAGGTAGTCGGGTTCGGGTGCGAGCGCGTAGACCGTCTCGAACCCCTCGTCGCCCGCGTGATCGACGAGACGCTCGACGACGTGGGCGCCGACGCCCTGCCCGCGCCACGGTTCGACGACGCCGAGGCTGGTGACCTCACAGACCTCCTCGTGGAGCCGGAGACGACCGAATCCGGCCTTCTCGCCCGTCTCCTCGTCGAGCGCGATGACGTACTCCCGGGAGCGAAACGCCGCCTCGTCGAGGTCCATGCGCTCGATCTCCTCGAGGAGCCAGACCTCTTCTCGCTTCTTGGCGCCTCGGACGTACATACATCGGGTTGGACCGCCCGCAGTAAAAGCCTTTCACGGCGACCGAAAGGTTGAATCGCGCCGCTCGCGAATCCGGGTCCATGAGCGACGAAGACGATACCGAAGAGGAGGAGGCCCCGCTCGTCGAACTCGGCGACCGAACGCCGGTCGAGGGCGCCCCGCTCGCGCGCGTGGCCTCCCGACTGTACTGGCCCGTCCAGCGGAGCGAGATCCGGCGAAAGGAAGGCGAGACGGTCGTCCGCACCGCCGAGGGGCCCACGTCGGTCGATGAGCTCCTCGACGGAACCGATATCACCTACTTCGAGAGCCGCCAGGAGTTCGTCGATGCCTGCCGCGAAGTGACCGGCACCGGTCCGGTACCGACCGCCGAGTAGATGTCGCTCCCGGGGCGGCTCTCGTGGATACAGCAGTCGTTGCTGGTCGCCGCGGTCGTCCTCCTCGTCTGGGTGAACTGGTCGACGACCACGATCACACAGCGGGTCGTCCGCGACACCGTGTTGTACCTTCTAGTCCCCCTCGGTCTCGGACTCGCTCACGGCCGTAACGTCGGCTGGCGGGTCGACCGCCGGGCGATCCGCGATACGCTGGTACTCTCGGCGTTCGTCCTTCCGTTCTACCTCGTCGGCTCGACGCTTCCCTCCGTTCGGGAGTTCTACCCGCTGTGGGAGACCACGCCCGCACTGGGGGCGTTCGTCCCCCACGCCGTCCAGCTGTTCGTCCTCGCGCTCGCCACCGAAACCTACTTTCGGGGACTGCTCTGTGTCGGGGTCCGGGACCTGGGCGCGAAATGCGTCTTCATCAGTCCCGTCGTCTACGCGCTGCTCCACGTCCACAAACCGCCGATCGAACTCGTCCTCTCGGGGCCGACCGACGTGCTGTTCGGCGCGGTCGACTACCACGCCGACTCGATCCTGCCATCGACGGTCGCCCACGGCGGCGGCCTCGTGTTGCTCGACTGGCTCGTGCTCCACGAGCCGATCGTCCCGTCCGAGGCGGTCCTCCAGTGGTTCTCGTGGCTGCCCCTGCCGCTGTGACGGGCGACCTTTTTTGAAGACGTCAGCCGATAGGGCGACCATGAGCCTCCCAATCGATCCCGAGCAGTTGACCGCGGAGGACATCGGCGAAAAGCAAGCGACCCTCGATATGGGCCACGACGAGGCCGTCGAGCACGTCCGCGAGGCGTTCACGGCAGCGGGCTTCGGCGTGCCCGTCGAGTTCTCGCCCTCGGAGTTGCTCCGTGAGAAGGTCGGTTCCGATCGGGACCCCTACTACGTCCTCGGGGCCTGTAACCCGCACATGGCCGACAGGGCGCTCGACGTGACCGAGCGGATCGGCGCGATCTTCCCGTGTAACGTCGTCGTCTGGGAGGTCGAACCCGGCCTCCAGCAGGTCTATCACGTCTCGATCATGCGGATCGCCCGGCTGGTGGCGATCGCGCCCGACGATGACGAGTGGGCCGAGATCGTCGCCGAGACCGGCGAGATGGTCGAACAAGCGATGTCGAACCTCGATAGCAGTGCGAGCGGCGAGAAGCCGCGCGGTTCGCAGGGCGGCAAAAGCGAGGGTTCCGGCGGGAGCCCGCGCTAATTCTCCCGGTCCTCACGGAGCCGTTCGGCCCACACCTCCCCGTTGTCGAACCGATTTTCGAGTTCTGCGAAGCCGACCGGATCAGCCGCTTTCCCCTTATAAACAAACCGCTCGAGCACCAGCGCGAGCGCGACGGGCAAGACGAGCGTCAGCCCGATCAGGGCCAGGAGAGCGAGTTCGGCGGGCGAGAGCGAACCCGCGACGACCAACGCGTCCATACACGCGGTAGGGCAGAGGTGCGAATAAGCGTTCGCCCGTCACTCCTCGACCCGCTCGCGGAGCTCTTCGACTTCGGCTTCGAGTTCGTCGAGGCGCTCGCTGTCGCTCTCGAAAAAGCGTCTGTAGGCTGCGATAACGAGAAAGAAGGGCGCGAGGAAGACAACGATTATCAACAGGATCACAGCGAACTCTATACCGCCGGGAACCGGGCCGAACAGGAGCATGTTTCGGACCGCTGAACGAGCCTGATAGCTCTTCTGGCCGTCGAGTGCGGCCGCCGGATCACGTCGAGAAGTCCGCGAGTGAGGCCTGCACGCCCGCGACCAGCTCCGAGGATCGGCGCAGCTCGCCGGTCGAGATCGGGAGGTGGGGCTCGATTCCCTGAACAGCCCCGTGGAAGGTCTCTGCGACCCCGCTCTCGCCCTCGAAGGCGTCCCGGACGCTCTCGCGGATCTGCCAGACGCCCACGGGAGCCCAGTACTCCTCGGAGACGTGCCGGAGGACGAGGACCTTCGCCTGCCGGCCGATTGAGTCGAGGTACTCGAGTGCGGCCAGTCGGGTCGCGTAGTATGCTCCCGCAGTGCCGCCATCGACGTACCCCGTCCGGCCCTCGTAGCCCTCGTGGTCGCTGGCGATCCAGACCTCCGAGCCGACGGGGTTCCAGACGCTACCGGGCGCCTTCATCTCGACGAGTTCGAACTCCCAGTTTCCGGGGGTAAGGATCGCCCAGTAACGATTACCCATGTACTCGCTCGAAAACACGCGCGTCTCGTCGACGCTCGGATTCGACCGGATCGAACCCCGGAGGAACTTCCCGACGGTGTCGTCGACGGCGGTGATCGACCAGCGGGTCGGGACCAGCCGGCGGCTCTCGGCCTCGCCGAGCGCGCCCGCCGAGAGGATCCGGTTGATCTCGTAGACGTCGAATCCCCGTCGATACAGATAGGTCATCGCGCCCTCGGCGCGCCAGTCGTCGTCCTCCAAGGTCTTCTCGACGGGACGGGGAACGTGGGGGTTCTCGGTCAGAGTCGCGGATTCGGCACCGGTTCGGGGTCCGCGCGGGGCGGCGGTGTCGCCATCAGGGAAATCGAAATCCAGCCGCGAGTCCGAGAGGCCGATCTCTACTCCAACGGGTCGGTCGGCGATGGCGACCTCCCGCTGGGTGCCGACGAAACCGTTCCAGACGTCGTGGACGTTGGGTGATTCGATCCCTCGGGCAGTCGTATCGAGTCCGGCGTCCCGAACGTCCGTAAACCGGTTCGCGTTCAACAGTCCGGTTCGGCGCTGGACCACGTCGTCGATCGAGAGTCCCTGGCGGTACCACGCGCTATCGGTGGCGTATTCCGAAGCGCGCTCCTCGTCGCCGACCGGCGAGAGCAGCCCCGTCGATACTTTGGGGTAGTTCGAGTGGCCGACGAAGATCGAAGGGGCGGTCGAGCCGACCAGCGAGTCGCCCGAGAGCGCCTCGGAGAAGCGGTCCTCGACCTCGTCGAGGTACTGGGTGATCCCGTAGGACTTCTCGCGGGCCAGCCGGCGGCGCTCGGCGGCCTCGTCGCGCTCGAACCCCTCGAGGTACTCGTCGAGTCGCATTCGGCCGTGGTAGGCGGCCGAGTGGCTTGAACGTTCGGCTGGCGGGCGCTCAGGGGCGAAACAGGCTACGGGTGCCTCGCTGTGGGAGGCGATAAAAACGGACCGCGAGACGACGTGTCGTCTCGCGGGTCGATGACCGTCTAGTTGTGAATGCCCATCGCTTCGATCTGTTCCTGATAGCGGTTCCGGATGGTGACTTCCGTGACCTGTGCGACGTCGGCGACCTCGCGCTGGGTCTTCTTCTCGTTACAGAGAAGCGAGGCGGCGTAAATGGCCGCCGCCGCGTAGCCGGTCGGGGACTTGCCCGAGAGCAGTCCCTCCTCGGCGGTGGTTTCGATGATCTCGTTGGCTTTCGACTGTACTTCTTCCGAGAGTTCGAGTTCGGAGCAGAATCGGGGAACGTACTTCTTGGGATCGACCGGCCGCATCTCGAGGCCGAGTTCCTGGGAGATATACCGATAGGTCCGGCCGATCTCCTTTCGCTCGACACGCGAAACCTCGCTGATCTCCTCGAGACTGCGAGGAATACCCTCCTTTCGACAGGCGGCATAGAGCGCCGCGGTGGCGACGCCCTCGATCGAGCGTCCACGGATGAGGTCTTCCTTGAGCGCGCGCCGGTAGATCACGCTCGCGACCTCCCGGACTGAGCGGGGGACGCCCAGCGCGCTGGCCATGCGGTCGATCTCGCTGAGTGCGAACTGGAGGTTGCGCTCGCCGGCGTCCTTCGTCCGGATGCGCTCCTGCCATTTGCGCAACCGGTGCATCTGGCTGCGTTTCTTCGAGGAGATGGACCGGCCGTAGGCGTCCTTGTCCTTCCAGTCGATAGTGGTCGTCAGCCCCTTGTCGTGCATCGTCTGGGTCGTCGGTGCGCCCACCCGGGACTTGCTCTGGCGCTCCGAGTGGTTGAACGCCCGCCACTCGGGACCGGGGTCGATGTTCCCCTCCTCGACGACCAGACCGCAGTCATCGCAGATGAGTTCCCCCCGATCGTCGCTCTTGACGAGGGTGTCGGAGCCACACTCCGGACAGGTGCGGACCCCTTCTTCCTCGTTTGCTCCTTCGGGTTGCTCCGTCTCGTGCTCGCGCTCCCGCTGGCGGGTGGACCGTGTCATCGCACTTAAATAGTAGTGTAATCAGCGCACTTAAACCCTTGGTCCAGTCCGGATTTTGATAGAATTGGATGAAGCGTCGGAAACCGGTCTATCAGTGCTGCCGAGCGATCTACGGGCGATATTCTACGAGATATCGGTACCAGAACGGCTATAGTCCAGAACCGGCCAGCGTCAGACAATGCCCTCTCTTTCCTGTGATCCCGAGGAGGCGCTCGAGAAACTGAAAGACGCGGGAGCGAGCGTTTCGGCCGGGAATACGGACCACGAGCGGTGGCGGGCACGGCTCGGCGAGGCGAACGCGGTCGCCTACGACGACACCGTCGTCGTCCAGGGCGCGCGCCCCGCCGACATCGAATCGGTCCTTCGAGAGGGCGGCGGCCGGGTGCATCTGTACTTCGACGGTGGGAGCCGCGGCAACCCCGGCCCGGCGGCGATCGGGTGGGTGCTCGTCTCGGGCGACGGGATCGTGACCGAGGGGAACGAACGCATCGGGGAGACGACGAACAACCGCGCGGAGTACGAGGCACTCGTGCGCGGGCTGGAGGTCGCCCGCGAGTACGGCTTCGACGAGGTAGAGATCCGCGGCGACTCCCAACTCGTGGTCAAACAGGTCCGTGGGGAGTGGGACGCGAACGATCCCGGAATGCGGGAACGGCGCGTGCGCGTCCACGAGCTACTCTCCGAGTTCGACATCTGGTCGATCACGCACGTACCGAGGGAGGTAAACGAGCGCGCCGACGAACTCGTAAACGAGGCGTTCGAGGATGGCTGAACTACCCGACGATGTCGTCGAGGAGGCGACCCAACTGACGAAACTCGCACGCGCGGCTGTCGATTCCGACGAGGCGGCGGCGTATCGCGACCACCGGACGGAACTGCTCGCCGATCACGGCTTTCGCGCGCGCGTCCGCGAGGACGACGCCACCGAGACGCTCGTCTTACATCCCGCCGAGTGGGTCGAAGACGGGACGATTCGGCCCGACCGGGTCGGGGACGTCGACCGGGCAGTCGAAGTGCAGGTCGCCGGCCCCGAGAGCCCCGACGACTGGGCCGCCGTCGAGGAGCACAACCGCACGGTCGCGGCCCGCGTCCGGGAGGAGTACGGCGAGGTCCACGGGGACAACGCCGACGCCTTCGCCGACTTCATGAGCAATCACTACGCGAAGCGTGTCGAGGCGGCCACGCCCGAGGAGCGCACGGAGTTCGTACAGGAGTACTTCGTTCGTAACGCGTGGCCGAGCGAGGCTCAAAAGGAGGTCGTAGAGCAGTCGCTCGAGTACGTCGAAAAAACGGCGAAAACGGATCTGTCGTAGCTACGGCGTAGTGGACTCTACGCTTCGATGAGGGCCCGAACGTCCTCGGCGCGGTCCTCGTCGGTGACGAGCTTCGAGAAGACCCAGTTCAACTGGCCCAGAACCGTCTCGTAGCCGTCTGCGGTGAGCTCGTACTGGTTGGTACGCTTGTCGAGTTCGCTCTTCTCGACGAGTCCGCGCTCGACCAGGTCGTCGAGGTTCGGGTACAACCGCCCGTGGTTGACCTCGGTGCCGTAGTAGCTCTCTAGTTCGCGTTTGATAGCCAGCCCGTACATCGGCTCCTCGGCGAGGATGACCAGAATGTTGTGCTGGAACGCGGTCAAATCATGTGCCGTCTGCTGGGTGCCCGGAACCGCTTGTGCCTCTGACATCACCGTAAAACATGTCATCGGGCTATTTAACACTTGCCAACCATTCCGTTTGTTTCTATAGAAATTACCAGTCAATATCAAGATATATAGTAAATAGAAGTACCAGTAGTGTTAGATTTTTGTACTATCAAGCGGGCGTGCGGCGGGCAGGTGTCGAAAGGACTTTTTCCTCACCCGGAGCAGGTCGAACCGGAATGACGAACCTCTGGGAAGACCTCGAAACGGGACCGAACCCGCCCGAAGAGATCTACGCGGTGGTCGAGTGTCTCAAAGGCGAGCGCAACAAGTACGAGTACGACAAGGACATCCCGGGAGTGGTCCTCGATCGGGTGCTTCACTCGAACGTCCACTACCCCTCGGACTACGGGTTTATTCCCCGAAGTTACTACGACGACGAAGACCCCTTCGACGTGATGGTTCTCGTCGAGGATCAGACGTTCCCCGGCTGTGTCGTCGAGGCCCGTCCCGTCGGGCTGATGAAGATGGACGACGACGGCGAGCAGGACGACAAGGTCATCGCCGTGCCGGTCGAGGACCCCCGATACGACCACATCGAGGACGTCGAGGACCTCACCCAGCAGACGAAAGACGAGATAGACGAGTTCTTCTCGTCCTACAAGAACTTGGAAGAAGGCAAGGAGGTCGAGACGCAGGGCTGGGAGGACCGCGAAGCGGCCTACGACGCGATCGAGCACGCCCAGGAGCTCTACGAGGAGGAGTTCGCGTAATTCCTGTTAGTAATAATATACTCCGGACCGAATGTTTTATGATTATGGGTAATTTTTTGAAGGGTGAGAGCGTAGCGAGTCGTATGGCAGCACGCACACCCGCCATGGGAATCGCCCATCCGACGGTCGTTCCGACGAACGTCGAGGCGGAGGCGGACGAAGCGCCCCACCGAGACGAGGACGAAGCGATCGAACGGTAGTCAAGCGGCGTGAAACGAAGGTTCTTGTAGGGGACGCCAGTAGAGGGGAATATGGGTCTCTTCGATCGGATACGCGGCGGCGAAGACCTGCCTCGTGTCGCGTTTATCGGTATCGACGGCGTTCCACACACGCTCCTCGCGGACCACCCCGAGGAGTTCCCGAACTTCGCCGCGATCGCCGAGGAGGGGACGGCCGACGCGATCGAGAGCATCGTTCCCCCCGAATCGAGCGCCTGCTGGCCCTCGCTGACGACGGGACAGAACCCCGGCGAAACAGGGGTCTACGGCTTTCAGGACCGCGAGAACGGCTCGTACGACACCTACGTGCCGATGGGCCGTGACGTCCAGGCGACCCGCCTGTGGGATCGCGTCACCGAGGCCAACCGGAAGGCGACGGTGATGAACGTCCCCGTGACGTTCCCACCCCAGCGAACGGTCCAGCGGATGGTCTCGGGCTTTCTCTCTCCCGGTCTCGACAAGGCGGCGTACCCCGACGAACTCCGTGAGACGCTCGCGGGGCTCGACTACCGGATCGACGTGAACGCGAAACTCGGCCACGACGAGGACAAGACCGCCTTTGTCGAGGACGCCCACGAGACGATCGACGCCCGGTATGAGGCGTTCAAACACTACATCGACGCCGACGACTGGGACCTCTTCTTCGGCGTGTTTATGACCACCGACCGGGTCAACCACTTCCTGTTCGAGGACTACGAGCGCGACGGCGAATACAGAGAGGAGTTCATGGAGTTCTACCGGAAGCTCGACGGCTACATCGGCGATCTCCGCGACCGTCTCGCCGAGGATGTCACCCTCATCATCGCAAGCGATCACGGCTTTACCACCCTCGATTACGAGGTCCACTGCAACCAGTGGCTCGCCGAGGAGGGCTGGCTCTCCTTCGAGAACGAGGACCACGCGGAACTCGGCGACATCGCGACGGACGCACGCGCGTACTCGCTCATCCCGGGTCGGTTCTATATCAACCTCGAGGGGCGCGAACCACGGGGAAGCGTTCCCGAGGAGGAGTACGAGTCGGTCCGTGCGGAACTCAAGGCCGACCTCGAGGCGCTCGAAGGGCCGAACGGCGAGAAGGTCTGTGAGCGGGTCGTCGAGAAGGAGGACGCCTTCCGGGGCGATCACGCGGACATCGCGCCCGACCTGGTCGCGATTCCGAACCACGGCTTCGATCTCAAGTCCGGCTTTTCGGGCCACGGCGAGGTGTTCGGCAAGGGACCGCGAAACGGGATGCACAGCTTCGACAACGCGACCCTCCACATCGACGGCGAGGCGACGATCAGCGACGCCAACCTCTTCGACATCGCGCCGACCATCCTCGACCTGATGGAGGCCGAGTACGACCGGGGCGAGTTCGACGGCGCGAGCCTCGTCTAGATCGCCGACCGGAGGCTTTCTTCACCCCGGGCCCGTACCCCCGGGCATGCTCTATCGCGACCTCGACGGCAGCGAGGCCGACAGTCCCGAGGACCTCAGAGAACAGTACGAGAGCGAACTCGCGGACGTGGTCGAATCGGTCGGCGTCGAACGCGCCGCCGAAGGGACGGGGATCGAGACGGATCGACTGGGGGCGCTCGTCGACGGTGAGTCACCCGAACTGACCGTCGAGGAGGCCACGGAGATCCTCGCGCTCTCGGAAGACGAACCCGACGCCGAGATCGTGCGAGCCGAGATCGAGGACCGTCTCCTACTGGGCATGACCACCGCCGTCCTCGACGTGGACACCATCGCCGCGAACCTCGACAGCGATCTCTCGGGCAAGGAGGTCCACCAGCGCGTCGAGGGGCGGGCCCCGATGACGCTCGCCGAATACGCCGAGATCCATCAGTTCATCGGGGAGCAAAAACGATGACGCGAGTCGCGATACTGGGTTGTGGGTACATCGGGCTCGAACTCGGGAGACAGCTCACCGCTCGCGGCCACGAGGTCGTCGGCGTGCGGCGCTCCCCTGAAGGATGCGAGTCGATCGAGGACGCCGGCTTCCGGAGTGTGCGAGCCGACCTCACCGATCCCGACGATCTCGCGCGCGTCCCGGACGCCGACGTGCTCGTCTTCGCGGCGAGTTCGGGCGGCCGGGACGCGGCGGCCGCCCGCGAGGTCTACGTCCGCGGACTCGAAACCGTACTCGGGGAGTTCTCGCAACGCGCTGACCCGCCCGAACGGCTGCTCTACACCTCGAGTACCGGCGTCTACGGCGATCACGACGGGGGCTGGGTCGACGAGGAGACGGAGGTGGAGCCGACCACCGAGAAGACGCGCGTGCTCCGAGAAGCGGAGGAAGTCGCGCTCGACTCGCCCATCGCGGGCACCGTCGTGCGCTTTGCGGGGCTGTACGGCCCCGATCGCTACCGCTTGGAGCGATATCTGGAGGGACCCGTAACGGAGGGGTACCTGAACATGATCCACCGCGAGGACGCCGCCGGCACGGTCCGCTACCTCATAGAGGAGGGCCTCGCCCGGGGCGAGGTCGTGCTGGCCGTCGACGACGAACCCGCCTCGAAATGGGACTTTGCCGACTGGCTCGCGGAACAGTGTGGCGTCCCGGAGCCGGGAAAGGAGACGAAGGAGGAACGCCTCTCGGATCCGGACCTCTCGGAACCCGCCCGACGACGACTGGAGACGAGCAAGCGCTGTTCGAACGAGAGACTTCAGGAACTGGGCTACGAGTTCTCGTACCCGACCTACCGCGAGGGGTATCACGAGGCGGTCAAAGCCTACCCGAGCCGGTAGGAGCGGGCAGTATATTCCGTTCGCTCCGGTAGATCCCCCCATGGCGACCGCAGACGGCACCTGGGCCTACCGGGATCGCTTCGGCGAGGAGTTCGGCCGGACCTATTTCCGCCGGTTCGGCGACGGGGTAGTCTCGAGTCTCGGCCTCGGGACCTATCTGGGTGACCCGACCGACGCGGTCGACGAGGAGTACGAGAACGCGATCACGGCGGCGCTCGAAGGCGGCTGTAACGTCCTCGATACGGCGATCAACTACCGCCACCAACGAAGCGAGCGCGTAGTGGGGCGGGCACTCGACGGGAGCGGGATCGACCGCGAGGCGGTGCTCGTCGCGACCAAGGGGGGCTTCGTCCCCTTCGACGGCGAGCGCCCCGCCGATCCGGGCGCGTACATTCAGGAGAAGTACGTCGATACCGGGCTCGTCGCCCGCGACGAGCTGGTGCGAGGCAGTCACTGCATCGCGCCCGACTTCATCGAGGAGCAACTGGAGCGTTCGCTTTCGAACCTCGGACTGGAGACGATCGACCTCTACTACGTCCACAACCCCGAGACACAGTTGGAGGAACGCTCGCGCGAGGAGATCTACGACACGCTCGAAGGGACGTTCACCCGACTCGAAGAACGTGTCGCCGCGGACGATCTCCGGTATTACGGGGTGGCGACGTGGGACGCCTTCCGGGTCCATCCGGAACACGAGCGCCACCTCTCGCTGCCCGAGATCGCCTCGCGGGCTCGCTCGGCGGCGAAGGCCGCGGGCAACACCGCGACCCATCTCCGGGCGATCCAACTACCCTTCAACGTCCACATGGCCGACGCCTTTACCGTTGAGGCCCACGAGGGGGCCGAGGGAACCGAAAGCGCGCTGTGGTTCGCCCAAAAGGCGGGGCTGAACGCCTTCGCGAGCGCGAGCATCGGGCAGGGCCAGCTGGCGGCGGGGCTTCCGGAGGCGGTCGCAGAACGGTTGGAGGGCGAATCGGCAGCCCAGAAGGCGATCAACTTCGCGCGCAGCGCGCCCGGGGTGACGAGCGCGCTCGTCGGGATGCGCAATCGAGATCACGTCCACGAGAACCTCGATGCCTGTCGATCCGACCCGATGGGGGCCGACGCGTTCGATTCCGTGTTCGAGTAGCCGACCGCGAGGGAAACGGCAACCCCGGCGCGTTCCGAAAGGGTTGGGACCCGCCCACGTCTCGATAGCGGTAGTGACCCGGAGCCGGCTGTTCGTCTCGCTGTGTTCGATGGCGTTCCTCGTCAACCTCGTTCGCGTGGTCTACGCACCGCTCGTCGAGCCGCTGCAGGCGGCCTTCTCCGTTGGACCGGGGACCATCGGGCTGGTCGTTACCCTCGTCTGGACCGGTAGCGCCCTCCCCAGAATCCCCATCGGCTACCTCCTCACGGTCATTCCCCGCCACCGGGTCGTACTGCTTGCCGGCGTGACCCTGACGCTCTCGTCGCTGCTCGCGACGTTCGCGAACTCCGTGCTCACCCTTGCATTGGGAGCGTTCCTGATCGGCACCGCCACCAGCGGGTATTTCGTCGCGGCGAACCCGCTGATCAGCGAGCTCTACACCGGGCAGATCGGACGGATGCTCGGGATCCACGGCGCGGTGATCCAGGTGGCCGCCGTGATCGCCGCGCCGCTTGTCACCCTCGCCCTGCTGGTCTCCTGGCGGCTCGTCTTCGCCCTGATCGGGTTCGGGGCGCTCGTTGCGACCGCCGTCCTCTACCGGACCGCGAAACGCACCGAGTTCCCCGCCGCGAGCGGGGTCGATCGGGACTTCCTGGGTGCGATCCGCGCCGAGTGGCGGCTCATCGCCGTCGGGGTGTTGGTCTTTGGGGCGACGAGCTTCCTCTGGCAGGGACTGTTCAACTTCTATCCCTCCTACATGGAGACCGCCCGCGGGTTCGATCCGGGACTGGCACGGAACCTGCTGACGGTTGCCTTCGCCGCGGGCGTGCCCGCCTTCTGGATCAGCGGACGACTGGTCGATCGCCTGCCCGCCCTCCCGTACCTGCTCGCGGTCATCGGCTCGTTCATCGTCTGCGTCCTGCTGTTGACCGTCACGGAGGGACTGGTCGGGATCGTCCTCCTCAGTGCGGTCATGGGGTACGTGATCCACAGCATGTTCCCCGCGGCCGACACCTTCCTGCTCTCGTCGTTCCCCGACGAGCACCGCGGCGGGGCCTATGCTACGTTCAGCGGCGGGATGATGTTCGGACAGGCGCTTGGGAGCTGGTTCGTCGGCGAACTCGTCGAGTCCGGGATCGCGTACGATAGGGTGTTCCAGGGACTCGCGCTGGCGCTTGCGGCGCTCGTCGGGGCCGTCACGCTGCTGGGGGTCGCCGGTCGACTGCCGGCGGCGACGGAGGTATAACGGCCCGCTTTTACTCGCTCGCCCGAAGGGGAGAGCGATGGAGTACGTCCAGGAGCGGATCGCGACGCTCCACGATCTGACGGGCCAGCCCCCGGACGCACCCACGGACCGCGCCGCCGTCGTCGTCCCGATGACCGATCGCGAGTTCGCTGGACTGGCCCCCGAGCGAACGCTGGAGACGCTCGAAGCCGTCGAACCCGCCCGCGTGATCGTCCCGCTTCGCGCGCCCGCCTCGCGCGTCGGGGCGTTCGAATCGTGGCTCTCGGGGTTCGATCTCGATCTCACTCTCGTCTGGTGTAACGCGCCGGCGGTCGAGGGGCTGCTCGCCGATTACGGGATCGACGGTCCGACGGGAAAGGGTCGGGACGTCTGGCTCGGTATGGGACTGGCCGCCCGCGAGGAGTTCGTCGCGCTCCACGACGCGGACGTGAAGAACTACGACGCCTCGCAGGTCCCCCGGCTGCTCGCGCCCCTCGGCGGGTTCGAGTTCTCGAAGGGGTACTACGCCCGCGTCGAGAACGGCCGCCTCTACGGGCGACTGTTCAGGCTGTTTTACGAGCCGCTGGTCGCGGCGCTCGGGGAGCGCCATTCTCACGAACTCCTCGAGTATCTGGGGGCGTTTCGCTACGCGCTTGCCGGCGAGATGGGGTTCACGTCGACGGTCGCCCGCGAGGTCCGTCCCGAACCCGTCTGGGGGCTCGAAACCGGCCTGCTCGGCGAGACCTTCTCGATCGCCGGTTTCGAGGGGACCGCACAGGTCGATCTGGGCGTCCACGAACACGACCACCGGGCGGTGAGCGGGGCGACGGGACTCGCCACCATGAGCGAGCACGTCGCTGATGCGCTGTTTCGCCTGCTCGAAGACGGGGGGATCGAACCCGATTTCGACACACTGCCGGAGCGCTACCGCGAGGTCGCCGGACGGTTCGTCGCGGGGTACGCCGCCGACGCGGCGTTCAACGGGTTGGCGTACGACCGGGAAGCAGAGCGCGCTCAAGTCGACAGCTACGCCGAGTCGATCCACCCGGCAGGGAGTGACCGGCGACTGCCCGCGTGGGCCGACACCGACCTCTCGCCCGAGGACGTGGCGAGCGCGAGCGAACGGGCGCTCGACGCGCTCTGAACTACCGGCGCTCGCGCCCGAGGCGGTCGACCATCCGCTCGACGCTCGAATCGAGGCGCGGATCGCGCGCGAGTCGCCACCCGCCCTCCCCGTGTGTGACCCGCCCAGCCGACTCCAGTTCGGCGAGTCGTTCACCCACGTCGTCGGGATCGTCCCCGAGGAGGGAGGCGATCCGTTCGGCGGTAGCCGGGTCGGCTTCGCCGATCGCATCGAAGAGCGCGGCGTCGTCCATAGTGCGGGAACGGCCGGGCGGAAGAAAACCGTTTGGCCGGGGTTCTTTGTGCAGCTATTCCTGAGGGGACCTATGCTCACGGACGACGAACTCGCGGGGATCTGTGACCTCTTCGGGGCGCTCACCCGCGAGGAGTTCGAGAGAGCCCGGTCCGAACTCGCCTACCGACAGGGAGAGGAACCCGGTCCCGAGGGTCGAATCGAGGAGGCGCGTTCCGCCTACGCGCTGGTCGAACACGAGGGGCTGGTTCTGGCGGGTCCCGCCGCGTTCCCGACGCTCCCCGAGGGGGCGAGCGACCTGCCCCACATCCTCGACGTCCCCGAACGCGAGGTGGATCGGGAGGCAGCAGGGAAGACAGTCCTCAGACGGCTTTCGGCGGAGGACGACCCGGACCTCGCACGCGAGGTGAGCTACGACCTTGAAGCGTGGGCCCCGGTCGACGCGAGCGCGGTCCGCGACGACGAGCAAGAACGGCTATAGTGTCGGGGCCGATAGATCCACCAATGGACCTCAGTCGGGTCGTCGGTCGGGAGCCCCGCCGGGTCACGGACGAGGAGCGCGAGGCGGCGGTGATCGTCCCCGTCGTCCACCGGGCGGGCGAGCCCCACCTGCTGTTTACGAAGCGGGCCGACGACCTCTCGGACCATCCCGGTCAGATGAGCTTTCCCGGCGGCGGGCGCGAGACGTACGACGAGAGCATCTACGCGACCGCACTACGCGAGGCCCGCGAGGAGATCGGCCTGCGCGAGGAGGAAGCGGAGTTCGTCGGCCAACTCGACGATATTCGGACGGTGACCGCCTTTTCGATCACGCCGTTCGTCGTCGAAATCCCCGACAGGGAGTACGAACCCGACGACCGCGAAGTCGCCGAGATCGCCGTCCTCCCGGTCGCGGGACTCACTGACGAGAGCAACCACGAACTCGAACGGCGCGAACATCCCTACTACGGCGAGATCGTGATCCACTACTTCCACGTCGGCGGCTACACCGTCTGGGGGGCCACGGGGCGGATCGTCGTCCAGTTCCTCGAACTCACCACGGAGTGGCGCGCGCCCGAGCGCCTCGACCCCGAGTCCTACGGATAGGCCGAACGACACGCTTTTGCGCTCGACCCTCCCTACGGGGCGTATGATCGTACAGACGCCACGGGGACTCGCGGATCGGTCCGCGGGGGATCGCGTTCCGACCCGATCGTGAGTCGGTTCTCGGAGGAGACGATGCTGGCCGGTGAGCGGGTGCGCTCGACCGGGCTCGACGCCGCCGCGCTCAAGCCCGCCGAGTGTGACGTCTCCCGGGGGGCGGCCCTCCCGTTCGAGACGGTCGTCGTCGACTACGAGGGGCGCGAACACCTCCCCGAGCGCGGGGTGCTCGAATCGCTCGCCGCCGAGAAGGAGGTCTACCTCACGACGCCCGTCCGGGCCGACGGCTTCGACCCGCTGGGCGAGGACTCGCTGCTCGCGGAGCTTCCGGATGGCGTCGGGAGAGTCCTCGTTGCAGGCCACAGCGCCTATCTGAGCGATGACGAACGGAACAAAGCGCTCGCACCCCGTCTGGGTGCGGCCGTCGAGTCCGCGCCGGGCGCGTGGGTCGGCACCGAAGGGGTCGAACGCCTCGCGCTTGCGACCGGGGCGACCCAGTTCGAGCTCCTGGGTCGCTCGACACCGCAGGACCTGCGGGCGCTGCGGGCCGCGGGTTTCTCGGGCGAGGTCGCCGTCTACGCGCCGACCGTTCTGACGGACGACCCCGACGAGGCCCTCGACGCGCTCGGGGCCTACGTTGCCCGCAGGCGGCCAGTTGCCCGTGCACTGCCCGAGGGCGCGCCGACGGACGCGGCGGCGACCGACCGCGCCCGCGAGGTGCTGCTCGCGGCGAGTAGCGACTTCGCGCTGGTGGGAGGGGCTGAGGAAGTCCGCCAACAGGTCGGGGCGCTCCGGGAGGCGGGTGCGGACACGGTCGTCGGCTATCCCGCCCGCGGACTAGAGGAGTTCCTGTAAACCGGAGGGGGCGAAGGTCAAGTAGTCGGCCCGCACACGGATCGCCATGACACGGATCGCGGTGATCGGCGGCGGGGCGGTCGGACTCACGGCCGCACACGACCTCGCGCGTGCCGGCGAGGACGTGACCGTCTTCGAGCGCGGCGCGCTCGCCTCGGGAAGCACGGATCGGGCGGCGGGCGTACTCTACGACGCCTACGCCGGAGAGATCGACGCGCGGATCGGGAAGCGATCGATCGAGCGCTTCCGCGAGTTCTCGGTCGGGGATGGCTTCGAGTTCCACGAGACTCCCTACGTCTGGTTCGCGCAGGCGGGCGACGAGCGGCGCGGAAGCGCGATCCGCGAACAGGTTTCGGAAATGTGCTCACGGGGGATCGACGCCGGACTGCTCGACGAGAGGGAACTGACCGGGTTGGCACCGGACCTCGAAACGAACGACATCGGGACGGCCGCCCTCGCCCGGAACGCGGGCTGGACCGACCCGGCGACCTACGCCGGGATGATGGCCACAAAGGCACGCAAGACAGGTGTCGAGATCAGGACGGACACGCCCGCGGCGCTCGCGGAGGCGGGCGTCAACGCTGGCGGGGATCGCGAGCCGTTCGAGACGGTGGTCGTCGCGGCGGGCGCACACACGAAACGGGTCCTCGAAAAAGCCGGTCGTTCGATCGCGATGAAACCCTACCGGGTGCAGGCGCTCGTCCTCGACGCCGCGGTCGAGACACCGATGGGCTACGACGCGAGCGCAGGCTTCTACTTCCGGCCACATCCGGACGGGCTGTTGGTGGGGGACGGCACCGAGGACCGGGAGAGCGATCCCGAGGGGTGGGACCGGGCATCCGACGCGGGATTCGTCGCGTCAGCCCGCGAGCGGGCGGGCGAACGCCTCGGACTCGCCGAGCCGCCGGTCGAACGGGCGTGGGCGGGGCTCTGTACCGCCACCCCTGACGGGGACCCCCTACTGGGCTGGCTCGAAGAGGGGCTGTACGTCGCGACGGGCTGGCAGGGCCACGGGTTCATGCGCGCGCCGGCGCTCGGCGAAGTGATCGCACGCGAAGTGCGTGGCGAATCGGGGGTCGAACCGTTCGACCCGACGCGATTCACGGGCGAGGAGGAGTTCCCGATCGTCGAGGGGTTGGCGCTCTAGGCGGGGGTTCCGACCGAGGTGTCGTCGGGAGTCTCCGCCTCGTCGTCGGGGGATTCGGCGTCGATCCCGTCTGCGTCCTCGATCGTGACCGTTGTGGCGTCGCTCTCGCCCTTGGGAATCCGGACGTGGAGCGTGCCGTTTTCCTTGAGCGTCGCGGTGGCGGCCTCGGCGTCGATGGCCGCGCCCTCGGGGAGCCGGACGCTGCCGTCCAGCGAGAGCCCGCGGCCGGGCAGGCGCATCTCGAAGCCCTCGTGGAACTCACGGAAGCGTTCGAGACGGACGAGCACCTCGCCGTTCGAGAAGCGCACCTGTACGTCGCCGCTCGACACTCCCGGCGCGTCGAAGACGGCGAGGTAGGCCTCCTCGCCTTCGAGCAGGTCGACCGCGAGCGGGCGCGATTCCTGGACGCGGCTCGAGACCCGCCCGACGCTCTCTGCGATGTGGTTGCCGACCGATTTGCCGATCTCCCAGACCTTCATGGTCATAGCTTGATGGCTTCGAGACAGTCGACGCCCCCGCAGTAGGGACACTGGAAGTCCTCGACGCCGACGTCGTCGGGCATGTCGTAGGTGTAGTGGAGTTCGAACATATCGAGTTCGCAGTCGTCGTCCGTACAGACGACTTCGAGGGTCGCGGGCATGGACGAGTGTAGGGCCGCCGCGATTATCAATGCCGTGGGTGAGTTCTAAGTGCGCGCCGGTCGACCCCCCGGTATGCGAGTCGGCGTAATCTCCGATACCCACGACAACGTCGCGGCCATCGAGCGCGCGACTGACCTGTTCCGCGAGGAGGGCATCGAGACCCTGGTCCACTGTGGCGACTTCATCGCCCCGCCGGTGCTGCCCTTCTTCGAGGGCTTTTCGCTCCACGGCGTGCTCGGCAACAACGACGGCGAGGTCGCGGGCCTCGAATCGGGTTTCGAGGCGATCGGGGGAGAGCTCCACGGCCGCTTCGCCGACCTCGAACTCGGCGGGAAGCGTTTCGCCGTGCTCCACGGCGAATCGAAGGAGGAGGTCGAGGGCTACGCCGCCTCGGGCGAGTACGACTACGTCTGTTACGGCCATCACCACGAACGCGAGAGACGGGTGGTCGACAAAACCCTAGTAGTGAACCCCGGCGCGCACTTTCCTACCGTCCCCGAGGAACACCGAACGGTGGCGGTCGTCGACACCGAGAGTCGAGGCGTCGAGTTCTACCGGGTATAACGTCTTTTGTCGTTCCGGGGGTTAGAGCGGGTATGACCGACCCCTCGGAACTCTCGGTGACGCTAGTCGACGGCTACGTCGACGAGCCGGCACACTTCGGGGTTCCACCCTACATCTCGACGTACCCGCGGTACACGGCCGGCGCGCTCGTCGATGCGGGCGTTCCCCCCGAGAACGTCACGTATCACACGATCGACGAGCTGCGCGAGGACAGGAAGAAATGGCGCGACGTCGAGGACGCGGACCTGATGGTCTATATCGGCGGGATGACCGTCCCTGGAAAGTACGTCGGCGGCACGCCCGCCGAACCCGACGAGGTGAAGAAACTGGCGTGGGTTTCCCGTGGAACGAGCTTGATGGGCGGCCCCGTGAAGTTCGGCGTCGGCGAGGAGAACGCCGGCGCCCAGGATATGGAGCGAAAGGACCTCGATTACGACTTCGTCGCGAAGGGCGACATCGAGGCCGCCGCCGCCGACCTCGTGGGATCGGGACTCGAAGGGTTCAACGACCGGATGCGCGACAACGAGGAGATCGACCGCTGGGCGAGGGAGGGCGCGTTCGTGATCGAACAGCACCCCAACCACCCCGAGTACCTGATCTGCGAGATGGAGACCTCGCGGGGCTGTGCGTATCGGTGTTCGTTCTGTACCGAACCGCTGTACGGCAACCCCGCCTTTCGGAGCGCCGAGTCGGTCGTGAGCGAAGTCTCGAACCTCGCCGACAGGGGTTCCCGACACTTCCGGCTGGGACGCCAAGCCGACATCCTCGCCTTTGGCGGCGACGGCGAGAAACCGAACCCCGACGCTCTCAGGGAGCTTTACGGCGGGATCCGCGAGGCGGTGCCCGACCTCGGGACGCTGCATCTGGACAACATGAACCCGGTGACGATCGTCGAGTATCCCGAGAAGTCGCGCGAGGGGATCCGGATCATCGCCGAGCACAACACGCCCGGCGACACCGCGGCGTTCGGATTAGAGAGTGCGGATCCCGTGGTTCAAGAGGAGAACAACCTCCTCGTCACCGCCGAGGAATGTCTGGGGGCGGTGCGGATGGTCAACGAGGAGGGCGGATGGCGACCCGGCGAAACGCCCGGTACGGGCCCCTCACACGGCGAGAGTGCGGGGAACCGCCTTCCCAAGTTGCTGCCGGGAATCAACCTCGTCCACGGGCTGATGGGCGAGCGTCCGGAGACCTACGAGCACAACAAGCGCTTTCTCGAACGAGTCTACGACGAGGGGCTGATGGTCCGGCGGATCAACATCCGGCAGGTGATGGCGTTTGCGGGTACGGAGATGGCGGAGACGGGCGCGGACATCGCCCGCGAGCACAAGGAGCAGTTCAAGCCGTACAAACGCGAGATCAGGGAGGAGATCGACAACCCGATGCTCAAGCGGGTCGCGCCCGCGGGAACGGTCTTGGAAGATGTCCACATGGAGTACCACGAAGAGGGGACGACCTTCGGGCGACAGCTGGGGACCTACTCGCTTCTGATCGGGGTGCCCGGCGAGTACGAGTTGGGGAGCGCGATGGACGTCGCGATCGTGGATCACGGCTACCGGTCGGTGACGGGGGTTCCATACCCGCTCGACGTCAACGGCGCGACGATGACCGAACTGACGGCGGTACCGGGGATCGGGAAGTCCACGGCGGGCGACATCGTCGTCGGTCGACCGTACGACTCGGCGCGCGAGGCCGGCGAGAAGGTGGGTGTGGATCTCTCGCGGTTCGCCTGAGAGGACCGGAATTCTGTCGCATGATCGGTACCGGGTGAAGTAACGGCGGTCCGCGAGCGAACGTCGTTCGCTCGCGGTCTTTTTAGTGCGCTCACTGAGCTTCGCTCAGTGGCGTCAGCGGGACCCGAGGTCCCGCCAGACAGGTTAAGCGGGTTGAGTGCGCCGAAGGCCCGGCGAACCCCCGCAGTAAAAACGTGCGTGTCTCAGACCGATTCCTCGATGATCTCGCCGACCGCGAAGTTCGACTTGACCTGACTGACCTCGACTTTCACTTGCTCGCCGATCTCGGCGCCGGGGACGATAATGACGTAGCCCCGTTCGACGCGGGCGATGCCGTCGCCCTGCTTGCCGATGTCCTCGATCTCGACGTAGCGGATCTCGCCCTCCTCGACGGGCGGTTGGGGCTCGCTCGAGGGACGGCGCTTCGAGGATGTGTCGGCCTCCTCGGACGCGCCCGAGTCGCGGGAGATGAGTGCGACGCGGTAGGTTTCGTCGGGGTCGAGCGATCCGGTCTCGATCTCGCTGTCGGGGATCTCGACGACGTAGCCGCCGTCGCTCTCGGTGAGTTCCGCGTTGAACAGACACAGGAGTTTATCAGAGATTTGCATGGGGAGACCTCCACGCTACTCGTCGGTGTCGCCCCTATTAGTAGTGTCGCCGATTTCGCGCCCGTCGGGGCGTTTGGGCCCCTCCGAGTCGTGGACGACCGTCGACCCCTCGACGGGCCGATAGTTCTCCCGAACCCCGATGGCCTCCTCCAGTTCGCGGACCGCGCGCTCCTTCAGAGCCCCAGCCAACTCCTCGGCGTCCGCTCGCGAGATGTCCCGCCCCAGCCCCTCGCACTCGTGGGCCCGAACCATCCCCTCCGAATCGACCGCCTCGCCCATCGGCTGGCTCGTCCCACCGAGTGCGACGCTGAAGGGGTACGTTCGACAGATCAGCGGGCGCTCGTCGTGGACGGTACAGGTCCCCATTCCGGCCTCGTCTTCGGTATAGAAGGTACAGTCCCCACAGCCGTCAGTCTGAAGCGCCCACTCGAAGGTCTCGCCCTCGCCCGCCTCGTCGAGCCCGTAGGGCATGGGCCGGGCGACGTCGCGCCAGTCGCGCGTCTCGCTTTCGAGCTCCCGGACCTCGTCGGGAAACACCGTCGCGGTGTGGGGCTCGTCGGCCTCGCTCGTACAGCAGGCCCCACACCGGGTACACTCGAAGCCGATGGACTCGATGGCGTCGGCAAGCACCCTGATATCGAGGTCGCGGGCGCGTGCCAGTTCGGTTTCGAGCGACTCCATGACTCGACGAGGGGTCGGCGGGCCAAAAGGTCGTCGTCAGGGCCGGGCGCGCTCGCCGTCCCACTCGATTTCGCCCTCGCTCGCGAGCTGTTTCAGATGAGCTTCGACGGTCAGCGCCGCGAGGTCCTCGACCCCCGCGAGGTCCTTCTCGTAGGCCGCGTCGCGGATCGCCGCTATCGTTTCGTTGCCCGCTTCGACCGCCCGCAGGACCCGGCGTTCGCGCTCCAGCCGGTGGTCGATCAGCCAGTCGAGGCGTCTTTGCGGTACCTCGATCGGGTCGCCGTGGCCCGGGTAGATGGTTCGAGGGTCGAGTTCGTGGAGCCGATGCAGCGAGTCGAGGTAGGCGGCCATATCGGCGTCCTCGCCGCCGACGAAGACGCTCCCCTCCGCCATCGCCAGATCCCCACACAGGACCGCCGTCCCGGTCGAGAAGGCGACGTGATCCGGCGCGTGGCCGGGCGTTTCGAGGACAGTCAGCCCGGCCAGACGATCGCCCTCCGAGAAGGTCTCGTCGGGCGAAACGCCGGTGGCCGACTCGAATCGATCGGCGTGGCCCGACAGCGCCCATACCGTGCGGGAGTCAGCGTAGTGGGCGAGCGCGCCGACGTGGTCCGGGTGGGTGTGCGTGACGGCGACGTGGGTCGCCCGTTCGGCGGCGGCGTCGAGGGCGTCGGTGCGCGCGGCGGGATCGAGCAGGATCTCGCCGACGAGATAGGCGTTGGTCGATCCCGTGGGCGCGCGGGTGGGCGTCGGCACCGAAAACCGGTCGATATCCATACGGGGTGGTTACACCCCCAGCAGCGAGAACTTACCGACGGAGGAAGTAGACCTGTTTTCTGGCGTCGCGGAAGCTGTATCGGGAGGTGACGATGTCGACCTCCTCCAACCGGTTCAACGCGTAGCGAACGGTCCGGTCGGGTAACAACGACTCCTCTGCGAGTCCCCCCTGCGAGAGCGGGGCGTCGGTCTCGAGGACCTTCGCGACGAGTTTCGCGCTCGGCGGTAGTTCACGGAGCCGCTCGGTGTACTCCTCTTCGGAGAGCGTCGTCTCGCTCCTCCCCAAGCTGTCCACACGTGTGCTCATACCCATCACTCGCAAGGGTTCATGGTAAGCGTTGGCTATAGATGTGTACAAACAATATATATGCATCAAGGAGTATAATTACCATACCAAGAAACGGCTTTCCGCCGCTCGGTCGAAGGGAAGACATGGGAGCGATACCCGAGGAGTACGAGGACCTCTTCGAGCGGAAGACGTTCGCACACGTCGCGACGCTGATGGAGGACGGTACGCCGCAGGTGACGCCGGTGTGGGTCGATTACGACGGCGAGTACCTCATGATCAACACCGCCCGCGGCCGACAGAAAGAGCGAAACCTCACGCGGGATCCGAAGGTCGGTGTCTCGATCCTCGATCCCGAGGACCCCTACACCTATCTCTCGATCCGGGGGGAAGTCGCGGAGATCACCGAGGAGGGAGCCGTAGACCACATCGACGAACTCGCGAGGCGGTACATGGACGTCGAGGAGTACCCCTTCCACGACGAGGAGGGCGGCGAACGGGTAATCGTCAAGATCCGGCCGGATCGGGTGATCACGGGGCAGTGATCCAGTAGGACTTTATCCCCCGGCAGGAGTATGTCGTGGCGTGAAGGGCAAGGAGTGGTACCAGACGGCCGAGGTCGCCGAGGAGTACGAGGACAAGCGGTTCTCCCGGGGCGGCCGGCTGATCGACCGCCAGGAGAAGGAGGCGGTCAGCTCCGCGCTCGGGGATTTGAAGGGAAAGAAGGTCCTCGAGATCGCCGCCGGAACCGGTCGTTTTTCGGTGATGCTCGCGGCCCGTGGCGCGGACGTGATCGGGCTCGACATCTCCGATGCGATGCTGTCACAGGGCCGTCAAAAGGCCCGCGGGGCGGGTCTCTCGGATCGCGTCGAGTTCGTCCGTGGCGATGCCGCTCGGCTGCCGTTTCCGGACGATCACTTCGACGCGGTGCTCGCGATGCGGTTTTTCCACCTCATCCCCAACCCGGATCGCTACCTCCGGGAGATCCGGCGGGTGACCACGGATCGGTTGGTGTTCGATACGTTCAACACGCCGAGTTCGCGCTCGATCTACAACTGGCTGTTGCCGATGGGATCGCGGCTGTACGACGACGACGACGTCCGTGCGATGCTCGACCGGACGGGCTACGAACTCGCCGATTCGAGCCACGACTTCCTGCTTCCCTATGGGTTGTACCGGGCGATCCCGCGGTCGCTTGCGGACGGCCTCTATCGGATCGAATCCGGCCTCCGACACACGGAGGTCGGCGACGACTTCGCGTCGGTCTCGTACTGGAGCGTTCGTGTCAGCTAGCAGTTGAGTGATCGGCAGCCATCAGTCCGCTGTATTTTTAGTGTTCGGGTACGGTATCCGGTGATATGGAGTTCTCCGTCGTGGTCCCGACACTGAACGGTCGGCGACAGCTCGTGGGCTGTCTCGACGCGCTCCGCGAGCGCCTGCCGACCGTCGAGACCATCGTTGTCAACGGGCCCTCGACGGACGGCACCAGTGGCATGCTCCACGAGCGTCCCGACGTGGACGTCCTCGTCGAGATCGCCGACAGGAACATCAACGTCGCGCGCAACGCCGGCCTCGAGATCGCGAGCGGCGAGGTGGTGGTGTTGCTCGATCAGGGTCACCGCATCGAGGACGGCTGGGCGGCGGCGATCGAGCGGGGCGTTGACGGGGAGACGGACGCCGTCACTGGACCGACCCACCGGCCGATCCGCGGGGGGATCACCACCGAGGCACGCGAACGACGGACCATCGCGGGTCGGGAGGTCACCTACTTCAACGGCGGGAACGTCGCGCTGACCCGCGAGGCGATCGACGATCTCGACGGCTTCGACGAGTACCTCGAAACGGGTGGTGCGCGCGACGTCGCCCATCGACTCGCGGGCCAGGAGCGGACGGTCAGCTGGCAGCCCGGAATGGGCGTCCGAAAGAGCATCGAAACCGACGGCGGGGACGGGGACGACCCGCGGATGGTGAGCCCGGGAAGCGTCTTCCTCGGCGACGAAGCCCACCAGCGCTGGGGGCTCAAGTACCGGTCGCTCGCCTACCGACTCGCGAAGAACTACGGTCCTCGGCCCACGGTCCTCCGACGGCTCGCGGGTCACACGGCCGTCGACGGGGTCGCCTCCGTTCGGGGCGTTCTCGAGGGGGGCGTCACGCCCACAGCGTGGATCGGCGGCGGGAGCGCGGTCTCGGCCAACACGCTGATCGGGCTGAAGGACGGACTGCGAGCGCGCGTGAGCGACCGGACGCCGCGGCGAAACCCCTACGGGATCTCGGGCCGGCACGACCGGGCCGTCGAACAGTACGACTGGCGGTAAGCGGTCCGGCAGACCGTGGTCCACCTCGAACCGCCGTGGCGACGGCAGGGTGCGGCTACCCGATCGCCGTCCCGCCGGAATTGTGACGACCTATCAGTGACGAAAAGAATAGAAACTATTATATAGAACCGCTAACGACCCCTATCTGAGGAATACATATGTCACAAGCATCACAGCGGCGCATGGGCGGACAGCCAATCTTCATTCTCAGCGACGACAGCTCCCGGACGCAGGGTCGGGACGCCCAGTCCTCGAACATCGCCGCGGGCAAGGCGGTCGCCGAGGCGGTACGCACGACGCTCGGTCCACGGGGTATGGACAAGATGCTCGTCGACAACTCGGGCGAGGTCGTCATCACCAACGACGGGGCGACGATCCTCAACGAGATGGACATCGAGCACCCCGCCGCCCAGATGATCGTCGAGGTCGCCCAGACCCAGGAGGACGAGGTCGGCGACGGAACGACCACGGCCGCCGTGTTGGCGGGCGAACTGCTCGCACAGGCCGAGGACCTCTTCGAGGACGACGTCCACCCGACGACGATCGTCGAGGGGTATCACGAGGCCGCACGCATCGCCCAGGAGGCGATCGAGGAGATTACCCTCGACGAGGAACTCGACGACGAGCACCTCCGTGCGGTCGCCGAGTCCAGCATGACCGGCAAGGGAACCGGCGACATCACCGCCGCCCGACTGGCCGAGATCGTCGTCGAGACGGTCAAGGGAGTCCAGTCCGAGGAGGGGATCGACCGCGACGAGATCCGCGTCCAGACCCAAGTCGGCGGCTCTTCGAGCGCGACCAAACTCGTCGAGGGCGTCGTCGTCGACGAGGAGCCCGCAAACGACAACATGCCCCGCTCGGTCGAGGACGCCACGGTCGCGGTGCTCGACATGGAGCTCGGGGTCCGCAAGGCCAGCATCGACGCCGAGTACAACATCACCGACATCGAACAGTTGAACGCCGCGATCGAGGCAGAGGAGGGCGAGCTTCGGGGTTACACTGAAAAACTCTCGGAGGCCGGCGTCGATGTCGCGTTCGTCACGGACGACATCGAGGACCGCGTCGCGAGCGCGCTCGCCGAGGCCGGCATCCTGGCCTTCGAGAACGTCGGTAACAAGGACGCCCGTGCGGTCGCCCGCGCGGTCGGCGCGAAGCGCATCGGCAGCCTCGAGGACCTCGATACCGACGACTTCGGCTACGCCGAATCCATCGCCGTCGAGAAGTATGGCGACGACGAGCTCGCGTTCGTCGAGGGCGGCGCCGAGGCCGAAGCCGTCACGCTGTTCCTTCGCGGCGGCACCGAGCACGTCGTCGACGAACTCGAACGCGCCATTGACGACGCGCTCGACGTCGTGACCGCCGCGCTCGATTCGGGCGGGATCGTCCCCGGCGCGGGCGCGACCGAGATCGCGATCGCCGAACGCGTCCGAAGCGAAGCTGCGGGCGTTTCAGGGCGAAAACAGCTCGCCGTCGAAGCCTTTGCCGACGCCGTCGAAGTGCTGCCCCGCACCCTCGCGCGCAACACGGGGATGGACCCCATCGACGCACTGGTCGACCTGCGCTCGGCGTACGATTCCACTGGCAGTGCAGGGATCATCTCGAAGGGCCAGACCGGCGAGGTCGCAGACCCCATCGAGGAGGGCGTCTTCGACCCCGCCGCCGTCAAACGCGAGGCCGTCGAGAGCGCCACCGAGGCCGCGACGATGATCGTCCGTATCGACGACATCATCGCCGCCGACTGAGCCGCGTCGATTCCTGAGGCCGAAATTTCTTCGTGCGAACCGGGTTCGGTCAGTCGGTCGTTTCCGAGCCGTCGCAAAGCGCGGTTCGACCGGCGATAGCTCGCGATCAGACCGTCGGCAGCCGCCAGCCGCGACGCAGCGCGAGCAGGCGAAGCGCGAGGACCAGCACGGCACAGCCGATCATTGCGATCCCGGCAGGGAGACCGACCGAAACGCCGAGCCAGAACGCCACCCCGCCGATCACCGCGGGCGTCGCGTAGAAGTCCTCGCGGAGGACGACCGGGACACGGGTGAGTAAGAGATCACAGAGGCTGCCGCCGCCGACGGCGGTCAGCGTGGCGAGGACGACGATCCCGAAGGGGGTAAGGCCGGCCTCGTAGCCGACCGAGGCGCCGGTCGCGGCGAACGCAGCGAGCCCGACCGCATCGGGAAGCACCACGAGCGGGTGCTCGCGGAGGTCGCCGAACCGTCGGATGAGAACGAGCGCGAGCGCGACGCCGAGGAGCACAACCAGCACGTCGGTCGTCGTGCGGAGCGCGAGCGGGACCTGTCCGACGAGCGTATCCCGAATCGTTCCCCCGCCAAGCGCGGTCAGGATCCCGAGGACTGCGACCCCGAACAGGTCGAGGTCGGCCTCCGCGCCCTTGAGCGAGCCGACGATGGCGAAGGCGAGCAGCCCGATCACGTTCATCAGCGCGAAGGCGACGGCGTCGCTCATGCAGTCGGAGTCGAATCGGCCCCGCGTAATCACCCGTTCGGTACGGCGGCTCGATCAGGGATCCACGCCGGTCATCCGCCAGCCGGCGGCGGCGATGGCGAGGCCGGCCAGCGCGATGACCGTCAGTCCAGGGGCGAACGACCCGGTCAGATCGAGCAGCGAGCCGACGAGAAACGGGCCGAGAAACCCACCTAGTTCGCCGACCGCGAAGACGAAGCCGACGGCAGTGGCCGTGAGTCCGGGTCCAATCCCCTCCAGTTCGACCGGGATCGCACGCAACAGCGGGCCGACGCCGCCGAGACCGATCCCAACGGCGATGATCCCGAGCGCGGCGATCACGAGGGCAGTCTCCGCGGCCAGCAGGACGAGCGTGCCGGTCGTGACGAGCACTCCCGAGAGAACGACCGCCGGGCGGCGCGCCGAGAGGCGATCCGACAGCGGCGGGATCGAGAGCGCGCCGACGACCTGCCCGGCCACCAGTACCGTGGTGGTGAGGCCGGCGAGGGCGGGACGAACTCCCCGAGTCTCGAAGATCGTCGAAGACGGCGATACGATCGTCAACACGACCTCTATCAACGCGTTCGAGGGCAACGATACATTGGTGGATTACTCGACGACGAAGGGCGCGATCGTCGCCTTCACCCGCTCGCTGTCCCAGCAGCTCGCGGGCGAGGGGATCCGGGTCAATCAGGTCGCGCCGGGTCCGATCTGGACGCCGTTGATCCCGGCGACGATCGGCCAGTACGACCCCGAGGCGGTCGCGGAGTTCGGCCGGGACGTGCCGATGGGCCGGCCCGGCCAACCGAGCGAACTCGGGCCGGCGTACGTCTATCTGGCCTGTGAGGATTCCTCGTATATGAGCGGGCAGACGCTCCACATAAACGGCGGCTCGATCATCGGTGGGTAGACGCCCCTCAGTAGGAGATCGTTACCTCGGAGCCGACGCCCACGCCGAAGGCCTCGTCGCCGCGTCCGGCGTTGACCGCGAGCTCGACGTTGCCGTGACCACCGACGGTGACGAGCCGGTGGCCGGGCTCGACGCCGGCGTAGCTGCGCTCGGCGGGGACGGCGGTGCCGTTGACCGCGACCTCCTCGCCGAAGCGATCCATCAGAACATCACCGGGAACGTTGGTGACGGCGTTGCCGAAGCGATCGACCACGAGCACCTCGCCGCTCGCCTCCCGGCCCCGGAGGTCGGGATCGGGAAACCAGAGGTCCTCGGGGTCGGTCTCGGAGAGCCACTCGATCTTCCTCACTTTTTCGACGCCGGCCTCATGGACCGCCGCGGCGGCAGGTGCAAAGACGTCCCGGCCGTCGAAGGTGCTCCCTTCGCCGCCGGTGGCAGGAAACGCCTCGTGATCGGGGTCGATGGCGAACGCCTCGGGATCGGGATAGCCAAGCCCACGGGCCGGCGGCATGAGCACACCGTTGTCAGGGCCGATCAGAGCGCTATCGCCGGCGCGGATGACCAGCGCCTGCCGGTCGGTACCGACCCCAGGGTCGATCACCGCGAGGTGGACCGCCGGCGGGAACCACGGTAGGACTTCGCGGAGCCAGAAGGCGGCGGTACGGGGCTCCTGACGGGGGAGGTTGTGGGCGACGTCGACCAGGCGGGCGTCGGTCCGCGAGTAGATTACGCCCTTCATCGCCGCCGGGTACGGCTCGCCGAAGTCCGATGTGAGCGTGATCATTGGACGCCGTTGGCGTCGGTCTCGCTGACCTGCTGGATGCGCTCGATACCGTTGGTCTCGTGAACGACATTGACGACTGCTTCGGGAACGAGCGACTCCCAGTCGCCGTCCTCGATCATGCGTTCTCGTACCTCGGTTCCCTCGAGTTCCTCGCGGTTGAACATCGGCGACTGGCGCACCTCGACGCCCGCCTCCTCGAACAGCCGAATGACGAGGGGGTTGTTCGAGTAGGCGATCTCGAAGTACGGGCTCATGCTCTGGACGTGGCTGGCCCAGACGGAGTTGCGATCGAGGTCCTCGATCGGGACCGCGTAGGTCACGATATCGTAGTCGACGAGCGACTTGGTGATCATCATGATGCGCTCGCCGGCGGTGAACGGATCGTGTCTCGAGTGCGAATCGCCGGCGCTGCCGATGCCGAGGACGAGTTCGTCGACCTCGTTCGCGATCCGGTCGACCATGCGGTGGTGCCCGTTGTGGTAGGGCTGGAACCGGCCGATGTAGAACCCCCGTGTCATCTTCCTGTCGCACTCGACAGCACGGCCCACCAAAAACGTAGCGAGTCGGGGAACGAGACGGCAGGGAGAAAGTATATCAGTTGCGCAACCTTGGATTTCACCAGCGACCAGATTCTATGAGCAACGAGAGAGACACCGGAGATCGCCCCGTAGACGGGGTGAGCGAGTCGTCGGAAACCGATTCCGACGACGCCCGAGACGAGTCCCCGCAGGACGGCTCGGGGGACGGGTTCGGTAGCGATGTCGACGTCGAGTTCGACGCCGAGATCGACGAGGACGACGAGGGCCTACTCGGAGGGTTACAGATCGACTCCACCGAGGACATCAAGGTCCCCGAGAAGCTGGTCGATCAGGTGATCGGCCAGGACCACGCCCAGGAGATCGTCCGCAAGGCCGCAAAACAGCGCCGACACATCCTGATGATCGGTTCGCCGGGAACCGGCAAGTCGATGCTGGCGAAGGCGATGACCCAGCTGCTTCCCAACGAGGACCTCCAAGACGTTCTGATCTACCACAACCCGGACGACGGCAACGAGCCGAAGGTTCGCACTGTACCCGCAGGAAAGGGCGAACAGATCGTCGACGCCCACAAGGAGGAAGCCCGCAAGCGAAACACGATGCGGACCATCCTGATGTGGCTGATCATCATCGTTATCCTCGGGTACTCGCTGTTCATCGGGAACATTCTCTTGGGGATCATCGCCGCCGCGATCATCTACCTCGCGTTCAAGTACGCGAACCGCGGCAGTGACGCGATGATCCCGAACCTCCTGATCAACAACGCCGACCGCACCACCGCGCCCTTCGAGGACGTGACCGGTGCCCACGCCGGCGCACTGTTGGGCGACGTCCGTCACGACCCGTTCCAATCCGGCGGCATGGAGACGCCGAGCCACGACCGGGTCGAGGCCGGCGGGATCCACAAGTCCCACCGCGGCGTGCTGTTCATCGACGAGATCAACACGCTCGACGTGCGCAGCCAACAGCACCTGATGACGGCGATCCAGGAGGGCGAGTTCTCCATCACCGGACAGAGCGAGCGCTCCTCGGGCGCGATGGTCCAGACCGAGCCCGTCCCGACGGACTTCATCATGGTCGCGGCGGGTAACCGCGACGCCCTCGAGAATATGCATCCCGCACTGCGGTCGCGGATCAAGGGCTACGGTTACGAGGTGTTCTTCGACGACACCATCGAGGACACCCCCGAAATGCGCCGCAAGTACGCTCGCTTCGTCGCCCAAGAGGTCGAAAACGACGGCCGGCTCCCGCACTTCACCCGAAAGGCGGTCGAGGAGGTCGTCCTCGAGGCTCAGCGTCGGTCGGGCCGAAAGGGGCATCTGACCCTTCAACTGCGGAACCTCGGCGGACTGGTCCGGGTCGCGGGCGACATCGCCCGTGCGGAGGACAGCGAGTTCACGACCCGCGATCACGTCCTGCAGGCGAAAAAGCGTTCGCGCTCGATCGAACAGCAGCTCGCAGACACGTACATCGAGCGCTACAGCGACTACGACATGACGATGAACGAGGGCGGCGTCGTCGGCCGGGTCAACGGACTCGCGGTGATGGGCGGCGACTCGGGCATCGTCAAGCCGATCATGGCCGAGGTCACGCAGGGCCACGGCGAGGTGATCGCGACCGGGAAACTCCAGGAGATCGCCCAGGAATCGGTCCAGAACGTCTCGGCGATCATCAAGAAGTTCACCAACCAGGACATCAACGAACTGGACGTCCACATCCAGTTCCTGCAGTCCTACGAGGGCGTCGAGGGCGACTCGGCGTCGATCTCCATCGCGACGGCGGTGATCAGCGCCTTAGAGGAGATCCCGATCGCACAGAACGTCGCCATGACCGGCTCGCTATCGGTTCGCGGCGACGTATTGCCCGTCGGCGGGGTCACCCACAAGATCGAGGCCGCGGCGAAGGCCGGCATCGACACGGTGATCATCCCGGCGGCCAACGAACAGGACGTGATGATCGAGGACGAGTACAAGGACCAGATCGAGATCGTCCCGGTCAGCCACATCAGCGAGGTGCTCGACATCGCGCTCGTCGGCGAGCCCGAAAAGGACGGGCTGGTCGACCGGCTGAAGCAGATCACGACCGCGCTCGATCGGGATCGACAGGTCCCGAGCGGCTCTCCGACGCCGCAGTAACGTGCCCAACTGGGCGACGTTCGTCGGCCTGACGGGCGTCGTCACCCTCTTGCTTCTCGCGCTCGCGTACGCCTCACAATCGATGGTCGCGACGGTCAAGGAGCCCGACTCCACTACCGAGCCCACGGCCGGACTCCTGCTTGCGAACGTTGCGCTCTCACAGGGGGTCCTGCTCGGCGTCCTGCTGGCGGCCGCGTGGTACACGCAGGTCCCGCTCGCGGCGCTCGGGATTACCACGGACCTCACGACGACGGCCGCCCTCACACTCGGCGTGGGCCTCGGGTTCGTCCTGTATTTGAGCTCGGAGCTCGGCGGTGCGACGGCCGACAGGCTGGGTTTCGAGTACGACGAGGGGCTCAGGGGATTGCTCGCGCCGGATTCGATGGGGGGGTGGGCCGTCCTCCTGGGGATCGTTCTCCCCGTGATCGCCGTCTTCGAGGAGTTCCTCTTCCGGGCAGCGCTGATCGGCGCGGTTTCGGCGGGCTACGGCGTCTCACCGTGGCTTCTCGCGGTTCTCTCCTCGATGCTCTTCGCGATGGGCCACGGCGCACAGGGACGGACGGGGATCATCATCACGGGACTGTTGGGCTTCGCGCTCGCGGCGGCGTTCGTCCTCACCGAGAGCCTGCTCGTGGTCGTCCTCGCACACTATCTCGTGAACGCTCTGGAGTTCGTGGTCCACGAAGGGCTTGGCATCGAGTGGATCTAGCGACTCGATTCGATCTCCCGGAGCCGGCGTTCGAATCCCGTCGGGAGCGCGCTCGGGCCGTCGAGGACCCGATGATCGGGGATCAAGATCGGAACCGGGTTCGCCTCCAAAGCGGCGCGGACGACCCCCTCGTCTCCCTCGGGATCGAGTCCCGGCGCCGTCCGCACGAGCGTCGCCACGTCGCTCGTCTCGCCGTACGGGATCTCCCGCACCCGTTCGAGCACCGCCCGGTGGTCCGTCGGAACGGTGAGCGCGATCGGGACGTCCGCGAAGTCGTCGGACTCGCCCCGCAGAACACGCTCGATCCGGTCGAGGAGTTCGTGGCCGCGCGTGGTTTCCTCGGAGGGCTCCTCGGGAAACGAGAGGCTGATGACCCGTCCCGAGGCGACTCCGATCTGGACGGTTCGGTCGAGTCCGTCTAGCTCGCGGGCGTAGATCCCCGTGTCACTGGCGTCCATACCGAACGAAGGGCCGAGCCCGACTTCAACCCCGTGACGCAAGTCTTATGTGCAAATCAGTACGTTAGCGTACAGTGATGAACACTAGTGACGCGATCGCGCCGGCCGTCGAGTCGATCCTTGACTCGGCGCGCGAGCGCGAGGGGGGCGACGAACGCCTCTCGATCGAGGCGCGGTCGTTTCCCGAGGCCGTCGCGGCCACCGAGCGAGAGGACCGGGTACCGGTGATCAGCGAGGTCAAACCCACCAGCCCGACGACCGAGGGCGTACGCGAGGACGATCCGGTCGAACTGGCCCGGGAGATGGTCGCGGGCGGGGCGACGGCGCTGTCGGTGCTGACCGAGCCCGAGCATTTCGGTGGGTCGACCGAAACGCTGGAGCGGGTACGCGAGGTCGTCGACGTACCGGTCCTGCGGAAGGACTTCATCCTGCGCGAGGACCAGTTCGACGTAGTCGAGGCCGACCTGATACTGCTGATCGCGCGCTTCGTCGACGACCTCGAGGAACTCGTCGCGGCGGCGACGGATCGCGGGTTCCAGCCGCTCGTCGAGGTACATACTGCAGAAGAGCTCGAGGAGGCGATCGATGCGGGCGCCGATATCGTCGGGATCAACAACCGCGATCTCGGGAAGTTGGAAGTGGATCTCGCGACCTTCGAGCGCGTCGCCGCGAAAGCCCCCGAGGACGTGCTGTTGATCGCCGAAAGCGGGATCAGTAGTGGGGAAGACGTCCGGCGGATGCGCGAGGCGGGCGCGGACGCGCTGTTGATCGGCACTGCCATCATGGACGGCGACGTACGCGAGAACACGAGGGAGTTCACCACGACATGAGCCAGAGCAAGTTCGGACGCTACGGCGGCCAGTACGTACCCGAGGCGCTGATGCCCGCGATCGAGGAACTGGAGGACGCCTATCAGAGGTACGTCCTCGAAAACGAGGAAGGGTTCGTAGACGACTTCCGGGCCCGCCTGCGCGATTTCGGCGGGCGGCCCACGCCGCTCCAGCATGCGGAGGCCCTCTCCGCGCGCTACGATCGGGAGGTGTACCTCAAGCGCGAGGACCTCCTCCACGGGGGGGCGCACAAGCTAAACAACGCCCTCGGACAGGCGCTGCTCGCCAAATACATGGGAAAGGAGCGGATCATCGCCGAGACCGGCGCCGGCCAGCACGGTACCGCGACGGCGATGGCCTGTGCGCATCTCGGACTCGACTGCGAGATCTACATGGGCGAACGCGACATCAACCGCCAGCGCCCCAACGTCTTCCGGATGCGTCTCAACGGAGCCGAGGTGAACCCGGTGACGACAGGTCGGGGAACCCTCAAGGAGGCCATCAGCGAGACGATGCGCGACTGGGCCACCTCGGTCGAGGATACCCACTACGTAATCGGCTCGGTAGTAGGTCCTCACCCCTTCCCGCGAATGGTCCGGGACTTTCAGGCGGTCATCAGCGAGGAGGCCCGCGATCAGGTGATCGAGAAGACCGGTGGGCTCCCGGACAGCGTGCTCGCGTGTGCGGGCGGCGGCTCGAACACGATGGGGGCCTTTCACGAGTTCACGGGGGATGATACGGATCTCTACGCCGTCGAGGCAGGCGGCAGTAGTCTAGAGGTCGACGAGGAGGGTGGCGTCGCGCCCAACTCCGCGTCGCTCTCGACCGGAAGTGAAGGGGTCCTCCACGGCGCGCGAACCAAACTGCTTCAGGACTCGGACGGCCAGATCATGGAGTCCCATTCAGTTTCGTCGGGACTGGATTACGCCGGGGTGGGTCCGGAACTCGCCCATCTCGTCGACGAGGGTCGGGTCACGCCGGTGAACGTCGACGACGACGGGGCCCTAGAGAGCTTTCATCGCCTCTCACAGCTGGAGGGGATCATCCCCGCGCTGGAGACGGCCCACGCCTTCGCCTTCCTCGAAGAGGAGTACGAGGACTTGGGAGAGATCGTGATCGTCAACGTCTCGGGGCGGGGCGACAAGGACCTCGAATCGGTGATCGAGGAGACCGCAGAACGCGACATCGAAGGGGCACCTGACATGGACGTCTTTCAGGGGGGACTATGAGCGGGAGTCGCATCGACGAGGCGTTCGCCGACGGCCCGGCCTTCATCCCCTATCTCGCCGCGGGCGACCCCAATATCGAGTCGACCAAGGAGTATGTCCGCGCGTTGGTCCGTGGCGGCGCCGATATCGTCGAACTCGGGCTTCCGTTCTCGGAGCCGATCGCGGAGGGTTCGACCATCCAGAACGCGATCGTCCGCTCGCTGGAGGGCGGGATGACGCCCGACGCCTACTTCGACCTGGTCGAGGACCTCGATATCGGGGTGCCGGTCGTCTGCATGACCTACTACAATCTGATCTATCGATACGGTGAGGAGGAGGGCCCCGAGCCGTTCGTTCGACGAGCCGCGAAGGTCGGAATCGACGGGTTCGTCGTGCCGGACCTGCCCGCCGAGGAGGCCGACCCGCTCCGGGAGGCCTGTGACGAGTACGGGCTCGACCTGATCTTCATCGTCGCGCCGACGACACGAGGCGAGCGGCTGAGACGGATCATGGATCGGGTCTCGGGATACGTCTACGTGCAGGCACGGCTCGGGACCACGGGCGCGCGAACCGACGTGAGCGACCAGACCGATACGAGCCTCGGACGTCTGGATGAGTGGGACGTTCCGAAGGCCGTAGGCTTCGGGATCAGCGAGCGCGAACACGCAGAACGCATCGTCACGGGCGGCGCGGACGGGATCATCGTCGGGAGCGCGCTCGTCGATATAGTAGCCGAGGGCGATACGGACGACGGAACGGTCGCCGAGCGCCTCGAACGAAAAGCGAGGGAACTGAAGGAAGGCGCACTCGCGGGTGGGGAAAGCCGGCCGCAACCGGAACGTCCATAACTGCTCCATGACGGAGTGTCTCATACTATGACCGCAGGATTCGACGCACGACTCGAGCGGATCAGCACCGACGGCAAGTACCTCATCGTCCCGATGGACCACGGGATCACCATGGGCGCGGTAAAGGGGCTGAAGGACATCGAGGGGACGATCGACGCGGTGACGCGGGGCGGGGCGGACTGCGTGCTCACCCAAAAGGGGATCGCACCCCGCGTGCATCCCAACACCAACGGCGCGGGCTACGTCGTCCACCTCAACGGCTCGACGACCATCGGCCCCGACGAGAGCGACAAACGAGTCACGGGATCCGTCGAGGAGGCCATTCGTGCGGGTGCGGACGCCGTTTCGTTCCACATCAACGTCGGCTCGGATTACGAACCCGAGCAGATCGAGGGGCTCGCCCGGTTGACCGATCGGGCCGATCGGTTCGGTATGCCCGTGCTGGCGATGGCCTACGCACGTGGGCCCGGCATCGACAGTGCCGATCCCGAGT
This sequence comes from Halalkalicoccus paucihalophilus, assembly GCF_001593955.1. Classification (GTDB taxonomy): domain Archaea; phylum Halobacteriota; class Halobacteria; order Halobacteriales; family Halalkalicoccaceae; genus Halalkalicoccus; species Halalkalicoccus paucihalophilus. The sequence continues at coordinate 369,372 of NZ_LTAZ01000001.1, forward strand.
CGCTCGGCCACGCGGTGCGCCTCGCGGAGGAACTCGGTGCGGACATCGTCAAGACGGGCTACTCGGGCGACGCCGAGAGCTTCCAGCACGTCGTCGAGTCGACCCGGCTTCCCGTGGTTATCGCGGGCGGCGCGCGCGGGACCGACAGGGACACCCTCGAAAAGGTTCGGGGCACGATCGACGCCGGCGGCGCGGGCATCTCGATGGGGCGGTCGATCTTCCAGCACGACGACCCCGAGGCGATCACGCGGGCGGTGTCGGCGGTGATCCACGAGGACGCCAGCGCCGAGGAGGCCATCGAGACCGCAGGGCTCGCGGTCGAGGCCTGAAAGCGACGACTGCAGGCACAACGACTAACGAAATCGGCGCCGAATCGGCGCTCATGCCACGCGAACGCCGTCCCGGCGACGAGCCGCCGCTCGACGAGGAGTTCCCGTCCCTGAGAGTGCTCTCGGCGTCGCCCGAGAACGCCGAGGTCGCCTCCCGAACCGCCCTCGACGGACTGTTGACGTCCGTGGGGACCCACTACATCCGGAACCACTATCCCACACCCGAAACCGAGGCCGAGGGGTGGACGATATCGCTGACCGGGCTTCTCGATGGAAGCGGGGAGACGGGACCGAACGCCGACGGCCCCGTCGTCGAAATGGACGAACTGCGCGAGGACTATCCCACCGAGTCCGTCGTCCACACCATGGAATGTTCGGGCAACGGCCGGGCCTTCTTCGAACCCGATGCGGAGGGTCACCAGTGGACCGACGGCGCGGTCAGCACCGCCGTCTGGACCGGCACGCCCGTCCAGGCGCTTCTCGACGAGTACGACGCCCCCGCGGAGGGCTGGGTCGCGGTCATGGGTGGGGACGCCCCCGAGGGCGAGGAGGTCTTCTGTCGGTCCCTGCCGATGGGGAAAGTACGGGTGGACTGCGTGCTGGCCTACGAGATGAACGGCCGGCCGCTGCCGGCCGACCACGGCCATCCCGTCAGGCTGCTGGTGCCCGGCTGGTTCGGCAACAACAGCGTCAAGTGGGTCGATCGGATCCACGTCGCCGACTCGATGCCAACCGGTGAGAAGTGGGAGGGATATACCAAATATCAGCAGTTGGAGTACCGTCTGCGCTTCGACGACGACGAGGACCCCGAGGAACTCGCAACCGTCGAAACGGCCGACACCTACGAACAGATGATGGCCGACGAGCCGCGACACGCCTACTTCTTCGATCAGCTCCCCAAATCGCTGATCACGGCCCCCGCCGACGGTGCGACCCTGTCGGCCGACGAAACCGTCGAGATCCGGGGGCTGGCGTGGGCCGGCGAGACTCCCGTCGAGCGCGTCGAGCTTTCGATGGGTGTTCGAAAGAGCAGGGCTCTTTCGAGCCAGTCAGAAGCGTCAAACGCTTCTGATGACGGCGGCGAGACGTGGTCCGACGCCGACCTCGGCGAGCCGGCGCTAGGCCGGTACGCCTGGCGGCGCTTCCGGGCCGAGTGGAACCCCGAACCGGGCGAGTACCGCCTGCTCGCGCGCGCGACGGACGCGAAGGGGCGCGTCCAGCCGGCACGGATCGCCGAGCCCGACCCCGAACAGACGGGGATCGCCGGGGACGCCTACCCGTGGAACACGCAGGGCTACGGCAACAACGCGCACCGACCGCTGGGGGTCTCGGTGACCGTCGGACTCGATGAGATATAGTGCGGACACGGGGTTCGACCGCAGGCACAATCCGTTTGACCGAGGGGCGTGGTCCCGATAGTATGGGACAGGTACACTACGACTTCGCGGGCGAGACGGCGATAGTTACGGGTGGATCCTCGGGCATCGGCCGCGCGATCGCGCTGGCGTTCGGCGACGCGGAGGCGACCGTGATCGTCGCGGACAAGCAGGAAGAACCGAAGGACCCCGACAACGATGTGCCGACCCACGAGGCCATCGAGGAGTCCGGGGGACGTGCCGAGTTCGTCGAGACGGACGTCGCCGACCCCGAGCAGGTCCGCTCGGTGATCGAGGCCGCCCGCGAGTACGGCGGCGTCGACGTCATGGTCAACAACGCGGGCGTCTACATCGGGGGTTCGTTCACCGACTACGATTCGAAAGACCTCGATACGGGCTACGAGGTCAATATTCGGGGAATGTTCGTCGGCACCCAGGCGGCTGCGAGCGACATGATCGACCGCGACGCGGAGGGCGCGATCGTCAACACCGCTTCGATCAGTTCGAATCTCGCCCAGCACGGCCAGGTCGCCTACGACACGACGAAGGGCGCACTGCGGATGCTCACGCGGGGTGCGGCGCTCGAACTCGCCTCGGAGGGAATCAGGGTCAACGCCACCGCGCCGGGGCAGATCGCCACCGAGTTCACCGAGAACGGCACCGAGCGTACCCAGAAACGGGCCGGCGACGGGGAGTTCCTGAAACCGATCCCGATGGGGCGGGCGGGCTTCCCCGAGGACGTCGCCGACGCCACCCTGTATCTCGCGAGCGACGCCGCCGGCTACACCACCGGCGAACTGCTGTCGGTCGACGGCGGCTGGCAGATCGCCTGAGGGGCGTTTGCTCATCGGAGTTCTCTCGCGCTACCGCGCGCTGTAGTATACTCCTAAAAAGTCACGAACACTCGGTGTCCGTGGTCCGCAAACCGCTACATCGCCAGCCGCTCGGCGATCCGCTCCAAGGAGTCGATTCCCTGTACTTCGCCGATTTCGTCGGGGACGGTCAGGATCTCGAACTCCGGAAACGTCCCGTGGATCTCCGCGAGTCGCTCCTCGTGGCGCTCCTTTCGGGTTCGACAGCGCGAACAGCCCTCATCCACGTCCTCAAGAACTCGGTTCACCACGAGCGTCGAGACGGGCATCTCGACCTCGTGCAGGCGCTCGACCAGCCGCTCGGTTTCTGCGATCGCCATCCGCTCGGGGATGAGGACGGCACGAAACTCCGTGCGCTCGGGATCGCGAAGCACCTCGCGAGCACGTTCCATCCGTGACTTCAGCCCGGCGAGTCGTCCTCGCTTTCGTCCCGGCCGAGGTAGGCAGCGGGTCCCATCAGCATGCTTCGGGTCGAGGTCGCCATCCGGTGGAGCTGGCCCCGCACCGAGTCGGTGGTCTCGAGCGCGGCGTCGAGGACCTCGGGCAGTTCGAGCAGCCGGAGGGTGTGACCCGTCGGCGCGGTGTCGAAGACGATCCGGTCGTACTCGCCCGAATCGACGTACTCCGCGAGGGTATCGAGCGCTGCGGCCTCGTCGCCCCCGGCGGGGATCCCCGAGCCGAACAGGCGTTCGACCTCGTCTTCGGAGAGAGTGATCCCCACCGCCCGGAGATCGCTCGCGATCGCCGAGACGATCGATTGGTACCGGTCCGCGCGGCTCTCGGGGTCGATCTCGACGGCGAAGAGGTTCTCCTGTATCTCGGTTGGTTCCCCCGTGAGATCGCGTTCGTACGAGTCAGAAAGCGAGTGGGCGGGGTCCGTCGAGACGACGAGGGTGCGTCTGCCGCGCCCGGCGAGCGCCAGGCCGGTCGCGGCGGCCATCGTCGTCTTCCCGACGCCACCCTTCCCGCCGTAGAGGACGTGTTCTGTCACACGCGCGCTACGATCCCCAGCGGTAAAGCTCCAACCCGGATACCGAAACGGTTGTTTCAAGCCCGCCCCGTGCGATCGACGAGACATGACGCGATCCGTGTGGCTGAAAGCCGACGACGCGGTCGGCGACTGGGAGGCTCGCAAACGACGAATCACCGCCGGTCTGGAAGCCGGCGTCGACTGGGTGCTCGTCGACGAGTCGGACGTCGAGCGCGTGCGCGAACTCGGCAGCGTGAACGTCGCCGCGTTCCGCTCGGGCGGTGACGTCCACGTCATGGACGCAGAGGAGAGCGAAACCGCGGAGCCCGACGCCGTGGTCATCGGCAAGAAGGGCGAGGGCGACGGTACCGTCGATCTGCCCGAGGACTTCTCGGGCTCGGCGGACCTCTCGGCGCTCCGGCGCGAGGACGAGACGCCGACGGGAGCGTACATCAGGATCCTCGACGAGTACTACGAGGCGTTCGCCGAAGAGGCCGCGGCGGAGGCCGACTACACCGTCGTGGTCGGCGAGGACTGGACGATCATCCCCCTCGAAAACCTGATCGCCCGCATCGGCGAAGAGACCGACCTGATCGCGGGCGTTCAGTCGGCCGAGGAGGCCCGCACCGCCTTCGAGACTCTCGAGATCGGGGCCGACGCCGTCCTGTTGGATTCGGACGACCCCGACACCATTCGCGAGACCGTCGCGGTACGGGACCGGTCGGAGCGCGAACACCTCGATCTGGGGTGGGCGACGGTCACTGAGATCGCCCAAACAGGGAGCGCCGACCGGGTCTGTGTCGATACCGGCAGCCTGATGGATCACGACGAGGGGATGCTCGTCGGCTCGATGAGCCGGGGACTGTTCTTCGTCCACGCCGAGACCGCCGAGTCGCCCTACGTCGCCTCCCGACCGTTCCGGGTGAACGCCGGGGCGGTCCACGCCTACGTCCGCACCCCCGACGGCGGCACGAAGTACCTCTCCGAGCTCGAGAGCGGCGACGAGGTCCAACTCGTGGATACGGAGGGCAACACCCGCGAGGCGATCGTCGGCCGGGTGAAAATCGAGAGCCGGCCGATGTTCCGGGTCGAAGCCGAAACCGCCGATGGGGACCGGGTCGCGACGCTGCTCCAGAACGCAGAGACCATCAAGGTCCGGACCCGCGAGGGGCGAAAAGCAGTGACCGACCTCGAAGCGGGCGACGAAGTACTGCTGTACTACGAGGCGGTGGCTCGCCACTTCGGCGAGGCGGTTGAAGAACGGATCATCGAGAAGTAGCGTCCTCGAGTTCGGCGTCGGCGGAGCCGGGTTCGGTCGTGAGGGGTTCGGTACACCAGTGACAGAAGTCGAGTTCGAGGTCGTCGAGTTCGTGTCCGCAGTTCGGACAGCGCTGTCCGATCTCGCGCTGTCTGGTTTGGGTGGCCTGCCAGTAGGCGTCGGCGGCGCTGAACCCGATCACGACGAACAGGGCGATCTGGGCCTCCGCCGGGAGTTGCGCCGAGAGCGCCATTGCGTCGTCGAAGGTGGTGACGCCGTCGACGAGTTCCTCGGGAACGAACAGGACGAACGAGAGGACGACCATCCAGAACCACAGCAGGGCTCGGAACCAGGCGCGAAGGTAGACGTGCCCAGCACCGGGCACGAGGACGGCGAAGAAGGCCGCGAGCCACGGTCGTTTGTGCGAGCCCTCGCTCATTGGTCGGGGGTCAGTGCTACGGCTACTTAATGCGTTCGGCCCGTATCACAACCCGAGCACCCGCAAGAGGACGCCGACGCCGACGACGAGCAGGCCGAGGCCGATCCCGATGCCGGGAATGGGGATCGGGAGCAGGCCGATGCCGAGGATCACGCCGAGGACCATCACGATCGTCGAGATCTTGACCATACCCGTTCGTTTCGGGGAACGCCCAAAGGGCTTGACCCGGCACCTGCGTCGAGCGCCGGCCGAGAGAGGGGAGTCAGTGCCCGGTCTTCCACGCCACGACCCCGGCGAGGGTCACGAGGAGCCCGTAGAGGAGGCCGGTCCCCGGAAGCGGGACGATTCCGAACAGCACGCCGACGATACCGACCGGGACGAGCACCGAAGAGGCGTTGACCATACGCGGATCACCCGCCGGCGACGCAAAGTCGTTGGCCCGGCGACTGCGGGATCACCACCGCTAAGTATTACAGCGTCATTACTCGACTCATGACCGATCTCGGTAAAGTAGACCGCGCCTTCTTCGACGAACACATCTATCCCCACCTCGGCGCCGACCGGGAAGACGTGCGACTCGCACCGCAACACGGCGTCGATTTCGGAGTGATCGACGCCGGCGAACACGTCCTCGCGCTCGCGACCGACCCCGTCTTCGTCATGCCTTCGCTGGGGTTCGACCGGGCGGCGTGGTTCGCGTTTCACATCCTGATGAGCGACGTCGCGGTCTCCGGGATCCCGCCGAGCCATCTCTCGATCGACCTGAACTTGCCGCCGGAGATCACCGACGAGCAGTTCGCGACCGTCTGGGAGACGATGCACGAGGAGGCCACCGAGTTGGGCGTCTCGGTCGTGACAGGGCATACGGGGCGGTACGCGGGCTGTAACTACCCGATGGTCGGCGGCGGCACGACGCTTGCGGTCGGCGATCCCGCGGATCTGGTGCGCCCGGACGGCGCGCAGGCGGGCGATGCGGTGATCGTGACGAAGGGACCGGCCATCGAGGCGACGGGGCTGCTCTCGATCCAGTTCGAGGAGATCCTCGACCTCGATTCGGAAACGATGGCGGCAGCCAAGGAACGTTTTTACGACATGAGCCCCGTCGAGGACGCGTTGGTCGCCGCAGCGGCCGGACCGGTCACCGCCATGCACGACGCCACCGAAGGGGGCGTTTACGGAGGACTTCACGAGGTGGCCCGGGCCGGCGGCGTGCGTATCGACGTCGAGCGCGAGGCGGTGCCGGTCATGGACGGGGTCGAGGCGACCTGCGCGGCCTTCGACATCGACCCGTGGATCTCGATCAGCGAAGGGACCCTGCTCCTGACCGTCGAGAGCAACGGCGCCGGGGACGTGCTCTCGGCGCTTCGCTCGGAGGACATCCCGGCGGCGGTCGTCGGCGAAGCGAGCGAGGGCGAGGGCGTCTACTTCAACGGCGAACCCGTAGAGCGCCCCGAGCACGACCCGTTTTGGGGAGCGTTCGAGGAGGGGATGGTCCGGTTGGAGGGCGAACAATGACCCGCCAGTCGGCCCCGCACACCCCGCCGGTGGCGCTAACGATCGCAGGGAGTGATTCGGGTGGCGGGGCGGGGATCCAGGCGGACATCAAGACGATGGAAGCTCATGGAGCCTTCGCGACAAGCGCGATCACCGCCGTCACCGCCCAGAACACGCGGGGTGTCGAGCGCTCGCACGTCCTCCCCACTTCGGAGATCGACGCCCAAATCGAGGCCGTAACGAGCGACTTCGACGTGGGCGCGATCAAAACGGGTATGCTCGCGACGAGCGAGGTGGTCGAACTGGTCGCCGGGAAACTCGCCGGCTACGACGGATCCATCGTAATCGACCCGGTGATGGTCGCGACGAGCGGGGACCGCCTGCTCGAACCCGAGGCCGAGGCGGCCTACGAGGCGCTGATCGGGGAGGCCACCGTGGTAACGCCGAACGCCGACGAGGCGGCGGTGCTGACGGGGATCGACCCCGAGGACGCCGACGACGCCCGCGAAGCTGGCGAGCAGTTGGTGGAAATGGGTGCCGAGGCGGCGCTACTCAAGGGCGGGCACCTGCCGACTGACGACGTGAAAGACGTGCTGGTGACGGGCGAGGGCGCGAGGACGTTCGAGCACGTGCGGGTCGACACCGATGCGACCCACGGCTCGGGCTGTACGCTGGGCTCGGCGATCGCCGCCCGCCTCGCGCGCGGCGAAGGGGTGGAGGTGGCCGTCGAGGGCGCGCTCGACTTCATGGAGCGGGCCGTGCGGTACTCGCTCGATGTCGGCGCGGGGCCGGGCTCAGTCCACCATCTGGCCGGGCTCCGGAACCGCGCGGAGCGCGAGCCGACGGCTGAGAGAGTGGAAAAAACCGTCGAGCGGTTCGTCGCGGCGGACCTCCGGGGACTCGTCCCCGAGGTGGGGATGAACGTCGTCGGGGCGACGCCCTACGCCGAATTGGTGGGCGAGACCGCCGCAGTCGAGGGCCGGATCACGAAAACGATGTCGGGGATTGCACCCAATCGGGGTGTGCGCTTCGGCGCGTCGAGCCACGTCGCCCGGTTCTTGCTCTCGGCCCGCGAGTTCGCGCCCGACCTCCGATACGCGGTGAACTGCCGGTTCGACGACGACGTCGAGGCGGCGCTGGACGCGCTGGAGGCCCCGATCACGGAGTTCGACCGTTCCGAGGAGCCCGAGGAACTGAAAGAAGAGGAAGGGAGCACGATGGGCTGGGGCGCCCGGCAGGCCTTCGACGTCGAGGAGACGCCCGCGGCCGTGATCGACCGCGGCGAAGTGGGCAAGGAGGCGATCGTCAAGATCGTCGCGCTCGACCCCGAGACGCTGATCGAGCGGACGCTCGCCGTTCACGACGCGCTGGACTAGCGAACCCGATCGAGCACCGGGATCTCCGCGATCCGCTCTTCCGAAAGGAGCGACCGGTCGAGCCCGGACGGTTTCTCTCCTCCCTCTGTTCGGATCACGCGTTCGGGCGTGACCAACAGGTCCATCGGCACGTCGTGGGGCTCGGGTGCGGGGGCGTCGTCTACGACCTGCCTCCCGTGGACGGTCGTCGCCGACGGGGTATCGTCGCCCACCAGATCGAGTTCGCGGAGAACGGCGAACTCCAGGTCGGAGTAGCCCTCGCCCTTGCCGATGCGGGTGCCGGCCTCGGTGACCGCAACGCTTCCCGACACCACGAGGTCGATCTCGGTCATCTCCTCGGGACCCATCGGGACGCCGTGGTTCGAAACCCCCGAGACCGTCGTCGCCTCGTCGATGTCGCTCACCTCGTCGGGGTCAAGTCGGAGAAACGGTTTTTCGCTCTTCAGGCGGGGTTGGGCCATGTAGAGGGTCTTTCCCTCGCGAAGGGCGCGCCTGCGGACGGGGAGCTGTGGCGCGTCGGGGTTGGCCTTGATCGTCCCCGCCTCCTGCCACTCGGGCTGGTCTGCCAACCGTTCTGCGGCCTCGCTTGCCCCGACGAAGTTTGGGATCCGACCGTGGGGCGGGTAGGGAAACCGGGCGATCCCCTCGCTTTCGAGCGCGTCCCAGATCCGCTCGCGAATCGTCTGTTTGTCCATGCCGTCGCCTCCGCGGACACGGACAAAAGGGTGGCGCGTCTCACTCTCGACGCTCGGATCGCTCCTCGAGGAAGCGCTCGGCCCGTCGAGCGCCGCGTTGCATCAGTCGATCGATGAACTCGGGGTCGCGATCCAGCTTCGAGGAGGTCGACAGTTCGCCGCCCATCTCGATGAACTCCACGTCGATGGGCTTGTACTCCTCCGAGAGGGCCCCCTCGTCGAGCCAGTCGTTGACCTGCTCGATGAAATCGACCTCCTGGTACAGCGAGAGGTTTCCGGCGAGCTCGTTTCGCCGATCGGCGATCTCCTCGAGCGACTCCGGCACGTCGTCGCGGCGTTTCGGGTTGATCTGGACGATCCAGATCTCGTCGGGTTTGGCCTCCAGTTCGCGGGGCTCGAGGAACTCCCGGATCGGCGGGTTCTGGCTGAACAGTCCGTCCCAGTACCAGTGATCGTCGATCTCGACCGCCTCGAACAGGGTCGGGATCGCCGCCGAGGCGAGCACCGACTCGGCCGTGACCCCGGCGTTTCGGAAGGTGGCGAACTCGCCCTCGGTGACGTCGGCCGCCCCGACGATCAGGTCGAGATCGGCGTCCGCGGCGAGGTCCGAGGCCCGTTCGAAGTCGACGTGCGCCTCGATCGCCTCGAGAAAACGATCCCGCCCGGCCGAGGTGAACGGGACGTCGTAGGGGCTGACCCCCGGGACCGGCCAGCCGCGTTCGGCGACCGCCGCCAGCCGGACGGCCCACTCGTTGGTCATCCGGTCGACCGCGGAGCGTGCCGAGAGGTCACGCCAGACCCCCTCGAGGGTCTCGACGGCTCGCTCGGTGCCGCCCTCGAGCAGTCCGTACCAGGCGGCGGTCGCACAGACGGCGCCTCCCGAGGTACCGCTGAACGCGACGGGTTCGAACGCCCGGTCCTCGCGTTCGCGCAGGAGTCGCCCGAGCACGCCGGCGGTGAACGCGGTGTGACTCCCCCCGCCCTGGCAGGCGATCGCGACGTGCGTCGTGCCGTCGGTGTCGGTACTCATATGCGTTGATGGGCGTACGGAGTCCTTAGTTCAGGGTGGTTTCACAGGAACTGAACGCCGACGTAGCACTTAACCGATGGAGGACGTACGCCGGGTCATGGCAGACGACTACGACAGGATCGACGTCACCGAAGCGGAGCGAACGCCCTCGGCCTCGTCGGGGACCGACCACGTCGACCTCGTCACCGAGTTGGGCTGTACGGAGATGCGCCCGAAGGTGTGGGATCTGGCGCCGGACGACGCGATGAGCTACCATCGCCAGCACGAACAAGAGGAGTTCTACTACGTTCTCTCTGGACCCGCCCGGATCCGCATCGGCGACGAACGTCTCGACGTCAGCGAGGGGACGGCCCTTAGAATTCCGCCCGAGACGCCGCGGCAGGTGTTCAACGATACCGAGGAGGACCACCGCTGGCTGATCGTCGGCGCGCCGCCGGCCGAGGACGACGGCGAGGTGCTGGAGGAGGACTGAATGGACAAACGCTGTCCCGACTGCGGCGTGACGATGGAGGGCGGAACGCTCGTCAGTTCGGTCGACCGCGAGGCGGTGAAGCTCCGGACCGACGAGTCGGCCGGCGGCGTACTCGGAAAGCTCGGGATGAAGGAGACGCTCCCGATCGACGCGTGGGCCTGTCCGGAGTGCGGGCTGGTCCGGCTGTACGCCGAGTCGGAGTAGTCGGGGTGAACCCGACACGGTTTTGGCGATCACGGGCGAGGTTCGTGTCATGACAGAGGGCGGAATCGTCGGGGAGTTCCTCTCGCTCAAGGAGGGAACTGACGCCGATCTGCTGGCGATGCAGTGTGGGGATTTCTACGAGTTCTTCGCCGACGACGCCGAACTGGTTGCGGAGGAACTCGACCTCAGGGTGTCGAAGAAGTCCTCACACGGCTCGTCGTACCCGATGGCGGGCGTTCCCCTCTCGGAACTGACGCCGTATCTCAAGGCGTTGGTCGAGCGGGGCTACCGGGTAGCGGTCGCCGACCAGTACGACACGGAGGACGGCCACGCCCGCGAGATCACGCGCGTCGCGACGCCGGGTACCCTCATCGAAACCACGGAGGAGGACGCCCGATACCTCGCGGGGGTCGTCCGGGTCTCGGACGAGTGCTACGGACTCGCGTTCGCGGAGGTGACGACGGGGCGATTCCTCGTCACCAGAATCGAGGGCGAGGACGCAGAGGCGCGCGCGATCACCGAGTGTTACCGCTACGACCCCGTCGAGATCCTTCCGGGACCCGACCTACGCGAGGACGAGGACTTCCTCGAATCCCTCTCGGAGCGAACCGACGGGGAGGTGACGCTCCACGAAAAGAACGCCTTCGCGCCCGGCGCGGCGACACATCGCACCCGGGAACAGTTCGGCCGCGAGACGCTGTCGAGTCTGGATCTCGAAACGGAGGGCCCGGAGGTACGGGCGGCGGGTGCGGTACTGTCGTACGTCGAGGAGACCGGGCTGGGAGTGCTCCCGTCGATGACGCGACTCCAGCCCTACGGCGCCGACGACTTCGTCTCGTGTGACGTCACCACCCAGCGCAACCTCGAACTCACGGAGACGATGACCGGCGCGGGCCGGTCGCTGTTCGGGACGGTCGACCATACCGTCACGAGCGCGGGCGGCCGACTGTTGAAGGAGTGGCTCGGACGACCCCGGCGCTCGCTCGGCGAGCTTCACCGGCGACAAGACAGCGTCGGGGCGCTCTGCGAGCGCGCGCTGGCCCGCGAGGACCTCCGGGAGATCCTCGGGGAAGCCTACGACCTCGAACGGCTGGCGAGCCGCGCGACACACGGCAGCGCCGACGCCCACGCGCTGTTGCGGGCACGCGACACGCTCGCACTCCTCCCGGAGGTCGCCGACCTGATCGGGGGCGACGACCGCCTCGCGGAATCACCGCTGTCGGGGATCATCGAGCGACCCGACTGCGAGAGCGCGGCGACGCTCGAAAAAGCACTTCGGGAGGCGCTGGCGGAGGAGCCGCCGAAAACGCTCCGGGAGGGCGGGCTGATAACGAAGGGCTACGATGCCGAGTTAGACGAACTCGTCGAGCGCCACGAGAACGCACTGGCATGGATCGAGGAGCTCGGACCTCGCGAGAAGGCCGACCATGGAATCACGCACCTGCAGGTCGATCGCAACAAAACGGACGGGTACTACATCCAGGTCGGCAAGAGCGAGGCCGAAGCGGTGCCCGAGACGTATCGGCAGGTCAAGACGCTGAAGAACTCGGTGCGGTTCACCACCGACGCCCTCGAAGAGCGCGAGCGCGAGGTCCTCCGGCTCGAAGAACGGCGCGGAGAACTCGAATACGAACTGTTCTGCGAACTGCGCGAGCGGGTTGCGGACCGCGCGAGCCTGCTTCAGGACGTGGGACGGGCCATCGCCGAACTCGATAGCCTGGCGAGCCTCGCGACCCACGCCGTCGAGAACCGCTGGGTCCGTCCCGAACTCGAAGAATCACGGGCCCTCGACATCGAGGCGGGCCGGCACCCGGTCGTCGAGCAGACGACGGAGTTCGTGCCGAACGACCTCCAGTTGAGCGAAAGCCGCGGGTTCCTGATCGTCACCGGCCCGAACATGTCCGGGAAGTCGACCTACATGCGCCAGGTCGCGCTGATCGTTTTGCTGGCGCAGGTGGGCAGCTTCGTCCCCGCCGAGTACGCGAAAATCGGCCTCGTAGACGGTATCTACACGCGGGTTGGCGCGCTCGACGAGCTCGCACAGGGGCGCTCTACCTTCATGGTCGAGATGCAGGAACTCTCGAACATTCTGCATTCGGCCACGGAGGACTCACTGGTGATCCTCGACGAGGTCGGCCGCGGAACGGCGACCTACGACGGCATCTCGATCGCGTGGGCTACCACCGAGTATCTCCACAACGAGATCCGCGCGAAGACGCTGTTTGCGACCCACTACCACGAGCTGACGGCGCTCGCCGATCACTTGGAGCGCGTCGCAAACGTCCACGTCGCGGTGGACGACGAAGGTAACGACGTCACGTTCCTGCGGACGATCCGCGAGGGGCCGACGAATCGCTCCTACGGGGTCCACGTCGCAGATCTGGCGGGCGTTCCGGATCCAGTAGTCTCGCGGTCGGACGAAGTACTCGAACGCCTGCGCGCGGAAAAGGCGATCGAGGCGAGGGGAGAGGACGGGGGTGGTGCGAGCGGTTCAGGGACCCAGCAGGTGGTCTTCGACGTGGGCTCGGGGCAGTTCGAAACGGCCTCGACCGACGGCGGGAGTAGTGGTGAGGAAGCCGACGAGCAGCTCGACCCCGAGACCGAAGCCGTCCTCTCGGAGCTTTCCGAGGTCGAACTCGCGAACGTCTCGCCGGTAGAGCTGATGGGGCGGGTCCAGGAGTGGCAAGGGAGGGTCCGAAGATGAGCCGGAACGAAAACGAGATCCGCACGCTCGATCCCGCGACGGTCGATAAGATCGCCGCCGGCGAGGTGGTCGAACGGCCCGCCTCGGTCGTGAAGGAGCTCGTCGAGAACGCCCTCGACGCTGACGCCGCGGAGATCACCGTCGAGATCGATGCTGGCGGGATCGAGCGGATCCGGGTCGCGGACGACGGGGTCGGGATGAGTGAGGAGGCAGTGAGAAAGGCCGTACAACAGCACACCACGAGCAAGCTTCGAAGTCTCTCGGATCTGGAGCGGGGCGTCTCGACGCTCGGATTCCGGGGCGAGGCGCTGTATACCATCGGCGCGGTCTCCCGACTCGCGATCACGACCAAACCTCGCGGGGGTGAGACGGGGACGACACTCACCCTCGCGGGCGGCGAGATCGAGGCCGTCGAACCGGCGGGCTGTCCCGAGGGGACCGCCGTCGAGGTGACCGACCTCTTCTACAACACGCCCGCCCGCAAGAAGTACCTCAAGCGCGAATCGACGGAGTTCGACCACGTCAACACCATCGTCACGCGATACGCGCTCGCCAATCCCGGCGTGCGGTTCGCCCTCGAACACAACGGTAGAGAGGTCTTCTCGACCACGGGGCAGGGCGACCGGCAGGCGACGATCCTCTCGATCTACGGTCGGGAGGTCGCCCGTGGGATGGTCCCCATCGAGGAGGTCGCGGAGGGGCCCCTCGATGGGATGTCGGGCTACGTGAGCGATCCCGAGACCACGCGGGCGAGTTCGACCTACATCTCGACGTACGTCAACGGCCGGTACGTCCGTACGAACACCGTCAGGACGGCGGTCGTCGACGCCTACGGTACCCAACTCGCACCGAGTCGGTACCCCTTTGCCGTCCTCGACCTCGACGTACCGCCGGAGTCGGTCGATGTGAACGTCCATCCCCGCAAGATGGAGGTCAGGTTCGGCGAGGAGACGGCCATCCGCGAGCAGATCGAGGAAACGATAGAGGGGACGCTGCTTGATCACGGATTGATCCGGACATCGGCTCCGCGCGGGCGCTCGACGCCCGACGAGACGGAGATAGCGCCGGGATCGGCGGACCGGAATCGAGAGAGATCGGCGTCGAAGTCGGGATCGCCCACCGCACGCTCCTCACGGGCGAGCGCCGAGGGAAGCAAACACGAACACGACGGTGGATCTAGCGGTATCGAGGAATCCGACGTATCGAGCGCCTCTGATATCCCGGTAGACGGGGAAGAGACGGGCCCACGAGCGCACGAGGGGTCCCGATTCGGTGCCCCGACGCGACAGACAGCGTTCGGCGAACCGGAGGGGCCGAGCTACGACCGCCTGCCCGATCTACGGGTGCTCGGACAGCTCCAGGACACCTATGTGGTCTGTGAAAGCGAGGCGGGGCTCGTTCTCGTCGACCAGCACGCCGCCGACGAACGGGTCCACTACGAGCGCCTACGGGCGGAACTCGCCGGCGAGACGACGACGCAGGCGCTCGTCTCGCCGGTCGAACTCGAACTCACCGCCCGCGAGGCCGAACTGTTCGCGTCCTACGAGGACGCGCTCGCCCATCTGGGCTTCGTCGCGACCCGTGAGGGACGAACGGTTCGGATCACCACCGTTCCCGCGGTCTTCGACGCGACGCTCCCGCCCGACCTCCTGCGGGACGCACTCGCGGAGTGTGTCTCGGGCGACCCCGGCGACACCGTCGAGGCGACCGTCGACGACCTCGTGGGTGATTTAGCGTGCTATCCCGCCGTCACGGGCAACACCTCGCTGACGGAGGGCTCTGTCGTCGAGTTACTGTCGGCACTC
This sequence comes from Halalkalicoccus paucihalophilus, assembly GCF_001593955.1. Lineage (GTDB taxonomy): Archaea > Halobacteriota > Halobacteria > Halobacteriales > Halalkalicoccaceae > Halalkalicoccus > Halalkalicoccus paucihalophilus. The sequence goes on from NZ_LTAZ01000001.1 coordinate 384,396, forward strand.
GACGGTTGTGAGAACCCGTATGCCTGCCCGCACGGGCGGCCGACGGTGATCCGCATCGACCGCGAGGAACTCGCCGAGCGCTTCGAGCGCGACTACCCGGGCCACGCCGAGCGTCGGGACTGATTACAGGGCGGTCTCGGGTCCGGGGACGTCCTCGGCGCGGGCCGGACGACGCTGCAGGCGTTCGAGCAGTCGGTACTCGCGATAGACCTGGAGACCGAGTACCGGAACCGCCCCGCCGAGCAGCGCCAGCGCGACGGGGAGGTCGAGCAGCGCCGCGCCAGCCGTCCCGATGACGCTTCCGGCACAGAGCCCCGCACCGGCGTACAGCCGCCGGCGAGTCGACTGGATCGCCCCTCTCCCGCGCTCGGAGCCGTCGATTGGGAACATGGGCGACAGTAGGCGAGCGACCGTTAAGAGGGTCCGCCAACCGGACTGAAAGTGAAAGGGCGGGACGGGAGCGGGGTCATCGCGAGAAAGGGGATGGCGGACGTTTTTAGCGTGGCGCGAGAAGACCGGTGTATGACCGATCTCGTGACCTTCGGCGAGACGATGATACGGCTCTCGCCGCCGGGCAACGAACGCCTCGAGACCACGACCGAACTGGAGGTCCGTGCCGCTGGTGCCGAAAGCAACGTCGCCGTCGCCGCCGCCCGACTGGGTGCCGACACGGTATGGACCTCGAAACTGCCCGACTCCCCGCTTGGCCGGCGGGTCACGAGCGAACTCGAGAGCTACGGGCTCGAAACCGCGCCCGTCCTGAGCGACGAGGGACGCCAGGGAACCTACTACATCGAGTTCGCGGGCGAACCCCGCGGGACCGACGTGATCTACGACCGGGCCGACGCGGCCGTGACGAGCGCCCACGCCGAGGAACTCCCGACCGAGCGCATCCGCGAGGCGGAGTGGTTCTACACGAGCGGGATCACGCCCGCGCTCTCCGAGACGCTCGAAGAAACCACTGAGACGCTGTTGTGGACCGCCCGGGACGCGGGCACCAAGACCGCGTTCGACCTGAACTACCGGAGCAAGCTCTGGTCGCCCGAGGAGGCCCGGGAGGTGCTGGAGGGCCTGTTCGAGGACGTCGACGTGCTCGTGACCGCGGTGCGCGACGCGGAGAACGTCCTCGGCGCGGAGGGCGACCGAGAGGCGATCGCCCGCGGGTTGGCCGAGGAGCACGGCTTCGAGACGGTCGTGCTCACGCTGGGGGCGGAGGGCGCACTGGCCTGCCACGAGGGGGAGATCACCCGCCAGTCGACCTTCGAGACCGAGACCCACGACCCCATTGGGACGGGTGACGCCTTCGTCGGGGCCTTCCTCGCGAAGCGGATCGCGGGCGGTGATATCGGTGGGGCGCTCGAATACGGCGCGGCGACGGCGGCGCTCAAGCGGACGATCCCGGGCGACATCGCGGTCGTCACCCCCGAGGAGGTCGGGGGCGTGATAGAGGCGGCCGAAAGCGGGATCTCGCGGTAGGGTGCGAGGGGGACACGGGCGGAAAACGGCTAAACCGACCGCGCTCGAAGGAAGGGTATGACCCACGTCGCAATCGTCGGGGCCTACGGGAGCGCGGGCGTCGCCGTCGCACAGTCGCTGGCCGACGCCGAACGGGACGTCGAGTTGACCCTGATCGACGACGGCGAACCCGGCGGCGGCCTCTGTATTCTCAGAGGGTGTATGCCCTCGAAGGCGGTGCTCTCGGCGGGCGCTCACAGGTTTCAGGCCCGCCACGACGACCGGCTCTCGGGTACCCCCGAGGTCGACCTCTCGAGCGTCGTCGAGACGAAAGACGAGCAGGTGCTCGGTTTCGCCGAACACCGCCGCGGCGCGGTCCACGACCTCGCCGAGCACGAGGACGTCGAGCTCATCCACGAGACCGCCCGTTTCACCGGTCCGCACACGCTCGCGGTGGACGACCGGGAGATCGAGGCCGACTACGTCGTGATCGCGACGGGCTCGACGCTGAACGTCCCCGACCTGCCGGGAATGGAGGAGGTCGATCCCACGGGCAGCGCCGAGGTGCTCGATGCGACCGACTTCCCCGACTCGGGGATCGTTATGGGATTTGGCTACGTCGGACTCGAACTCGTCCCCTACCTCTCGGAGGCAGGAGGGATGGAGCTGACCGTGATCGAACACGACGACCGCCCCGTCGACGAGGCTCCCCCCGGGTACGGCGATACGATCCTCGACCTCTACCGCGAGGAGTTCGGGATCGAGATCCTCACGAACGCCCGGGAGCGCTCGGTAGAACCCACCGCCGAGGGCGGCGTCCGGATGGAACTCGAGCGCGACGGCGAGGTCGAGACGATCGAGGCCGACCAGCTCTTTACGTTCACCGGCCGGAAGCCGAACCTGGATGGATTGGGCATCGAAAATACCGACCTCTCGCCGGAGGCGGGCTGGGTCGAGGACACGATGCAGGCGCGGGACGACCCTCGAACCTTCGTCGTCGGGGACGTCAACGGCCACGAGCCGATCCTCCACGTCGCCAAAGAGCAGGGGTTTCGGGCCGCCGAGAACGTCCTCGCACACGCGGCGGGACGGGACCTCGAACCCTACGAGAACGTCCACCACCACGTGATCTTCAGCGGACTGGGCGTCTATCCCTTCGCCCGGCTGGGCCACACGGCCGACAGCGCCCGGGAGGCGGGCTACGACCCGATCGAGGTGAGCCGCGAGGCGAGCGACGACGGTGTGTTCAAAGTGAAGAACGTCCCCGAGGGGCTGGCGACGCTCGTGGTCGCACAGGACGGCACTGTGCTGGGCTATCAGGGGCTGCACCACCACGCCGACTCGATGGCGAAAACGATGCAGATCGTCGTCGAACTCGGGCTCGACGTGCGCGAGCTACCTGATAGAGCGTACCACCCGACGCTTCCAGAGATTCTGGATGGATTGTTCCGCGAGGCGAGCGCGGAGGTCGACGAATAGGAGTCGAAAACGAGGACACGGTGCGGTGGCCGGTACGAACGCGGGCGGCACTTTCGCCGCCCGCGTTCGTAGGGCGGGGAAAGGCTGGTCCCGGAAGTGCCGTGTAATCGCACGGCACGACTGCGGGCCTGGTGGTCATAAAAAGGGCGAGGGCTGGCTGCCAAGCCAGCCCGAGGGCTTTTCAGCCGAAGTTCTCGACCTTCGCGTCGTCGGGATCTCCCCTCGTCTCTTCGAGCGCGTCGAGCGCCTCGGTGACGAACTCCTGAAAGCCGTAGACGAAGACCTGCTGGCCTTCGTAGTAGCTCGCGACGTGATCCGCGAGTTCGTCGGTGACGATGACGGTTGCACCCTCGTCTTTGAGCGCGCTCAGCCGGTCCTCGTGGACGGGCTCGTCGTCGCAGTAGACGATCGTGACCTCGTTTCCGTCGGCCAGCGCGCGCTCGCCGATCCCGACGGCGGGGCCGACGCCCGGCCCGCCCGCCAGTATCAGCGAGTCGTCCTCGTTTTCGTAGTAGGCGCTGCCGTAGGGGCCCTCGACGGTGACGCTCTCGCCCTCGGCGCTCTCGATCCACGGGCCGAGTTCACCCTCGGGGTCGATCCCGATGGTGATTTCAATGGTCTCACCCACCTCAGGCGATGAGAGGGTGTAAAAGCGCGAGACGTGCTCGCCGTCGATGGTGGTCGAGAGCTTGAGGAACTGGCCGGGCTGGGCGTCGAACCCGTCGGGCGTTTCGAGGTCGACCGCAACGGTGTCTGCTCCGACCTCTCTGACGGCGGCGATGGTGGTCTGCGTCGGCTCCATAGCGAGGGTACTCACTGGCGAGGAAAAGTCCTTGCTCTTGGCGACGGATTCCCCGGCTGTAGGTGGTTACGCAAGGCTTTTTGCCCACGGCGGGACTATCTCGATACCACATGCCTGAGGACTTAAACTGGGCCGTCGGCGGGGAAGCCGGCGACGGGATCGATTCGACGGGGAAGATCTTCGCCCAGGCTCTCTCACGGGCTGGACGACACGTCTTCACCTCCAAGGACTTCGCCTCGCGGATCCGCGGCGGCTACACCGCCTACAAGATCCGAACCTCAGTCGACGAGCTAAACAGCGTCGTCGACCGGCTCGACATCCTCGTCGCGCTGACCCAGCGCACCATCGACGAGAACCTCGACGAACTCCACGAGGACAGCGTCGTCATCTACGACGGCGAGCGCTCGTGGGACGCGGAGGTCCCCGAGGAGCAGATCGCCCTCGACGTGCCCCTGAAATCGCTCGCGGAGGACGCCGGCGGCGCGATCATGCAGAACGTCGTCGCGCTCGGGGCGGCCTGCGAGGTCGCGGGCTTCCCGATCGAGCACTTGGACAGCGCCTTGGAGAAGCGTTTCGGCGACAAGGGTCAGAAGCTCGTCGACAACAACCAGGAAGCGGCCAGAAAAGGTCGCGATTACGTCCAGGAAAACTACGATCACGACTTCGGCTACAGTCTCGACACCACCGACGAGGACTACGTCCTGCTCAACGGCGACGAGGCCATCGGTATGGGCGCGCTCGTGGCCGGCTGCCGGTTCTACGCGGGCTACCCCATCACACCCGCGACGAACGTGATGGAGTACCTCACGGGGAGGATCGACAAGTACGGCGGCACCGTCGTACAGGCCGAGGACGAACTCTCGGCGATCAACATGGCGCTGGGTGCGGCCCGTGCGGGCGCGCGCTCGATGACCGCCACCTCGGGCCCGGGGATCGACCTGATGACCGAGACGTTCGGGCTGATCGCCACCAGCGAGACGCCGCTGGTGATCGCCGACGTGATGCGTTCGGGCCCCTCGACGGGGATGCCCACGAAGCAGGAACAAGGCGACCTCAACATGACCCTCTATGGGGGCCACGGCGAGATTCCCCGATTCGTCCTCGCGCCCACCACCATCGCGGAGTGTTTCCACAAGACAATCGAGGCGTTCAACCTCGCCGAGAAGTACCAGACCCCCGTGTACGTCGTCTCGGATCTGGCGATGGCGGTGACCGAACAGACGTTCTCGCCCGAGGAGTTCGACATGGACGCCGTCGAGATCGATCGCGGAAAGGTCGTCGACGAGGACTCGATCGACCAGTATCTCGACGAGCAGGGACGCTTCCAACCCCACTACGACGCCGCCGACGGCGTCAGTCCCCGCGCGTTCCCCGGCACCGAGCAGGGCGCACACATGACGACCGGCCTCGAACACGACGAACTGGGTCGGCGGACCGAGGACACCGAGGAGCGGGTTCAGCAGGTCGACAAACGCAACCGGAAGGTCGAGACCGCCCAGCGAGAGGAGGACTGGTCGCCCCGGGAGTTCGGCAACGCCGAGGCCGAGAACCTCGTGCTCTCGTGGGGATCGAACGAGGGCGCCATCAGGGAGGCGATGCAGGACCTCGACGTCGACGTCCGGTTCATCTCGGTGCCGTATGTGTTCCCGCGGCCGGATCTGACGGAGGCCGTCGAGAACGCCGAAAAGACCGTCGTCGTCGAGTGTAACGCGACGGGACAGTTCGCGGATCTCGTCGAGCGCGACACCCTTACACGGGTCGAGCGCATCAACAAGTACAACGGCGTTCGGTTCAACGCGGACGAACTCCGCGATCGGATCACGGAGACGTTCGCCGCCGAATCGGAGGCAACAGCATGAGCTCTCAGGCACACTTCACCGACTTCAAATCGGACAAGCGACCGACGTGGTGTCCCGGCTGCGGCGACTTCGGGACGATGAACGGCATGATGAAAGCGTTGGCGAACACCGGCAACAGCCCCGACGACACGTTCATCTGCGCCGGTATCGGCTGCTCGGGCAAGATCGGCACGTACATGCACTCGTATGCGCTCCACGGCGTCCACGGGCGCGCGCTGCCGGTCGGAACGGGAGTGAAACTCGCCAATCCCGATCTCGAAGTGATGGTCGCGGGCGGGGACGGCGACGGCTATTCGATCGGCGCGGGTCACTTTATCCACGCGGTCCGGCGGAACGTCGACATGACGTACGTCGTCATGGACAACCGGATCTACGGGCTCACGAAGGGCCAGTTCTCGCCCACCTCCCGGGAGGACTTCGAGACCTCGACCTCGCCGGGCGGGACCAAGCAGTCGCCGGTTCACCCGCTGGCGCTGGCGATGGCCGCCGGCGGCAGTTTCATCGCCCAGTCCTTCTCCTCGGACGCACAGCGCCACACCGAGATCATCGAGCAGGCCATCGAGCACGACGGCTTCTCGCTGGTCAACACCTACAGCCCCTGCGTGACGTTCAACGACGTCGACACCTACGACTTCTTCCGGGACTCGCTCGTGGACCTCGCAGAGGAGGACCACGACCCCACCGACTACGACCAGGCCCGACAGAAAATCATGGACTTCGACAACATCTATCAGGGTATTCTCTATCAGGACAACGACAGTGTGGGCTACGAGAAACGGCTCGGGATCAAGGAACCGATGAACGAGATCCCCGACGGCGCGCCCGAGGGCGCGATGGACCTCGTCCGCGAGTTCTACTGAATCGCCCGAGAGCCCGCGTTTACCCGTCCGACCTTCCGCTTTCCTTCGTCCGACTGAGAAGGTATCTGCCGTCGGCGGAGACACGGCGGTGCGTCCCGAACGGATTCCGTCGCCCCCGTCAGGTCGCGTCCGCGACGTGTCAACGGGAGTATTACCACTCATTTTTATGAGGCCGTCGGCTAGCCCGTAGTATGACCGAATCGTACGACATCGTCGTGGTCGGTGGCGGTACTGCCGGCTGTTTCGCCGCCGCGACGGCCGCCGCGGAGGGGCTCTCGACCGTGCTCCTCGAACGAAAGACCCGCGAGGAGGCCGGCCACATCGCCTGTGGAGATGCGATCAAGGGAAAGAGCACGTTTCCCGACGTGATGGATCTGGAGTACCTGAAAGAGGAGTCCTTTACCAACCGAAACATCCGTCGAGCACGTTTCGAGAACCCGAACGGCGACGAGATCGACATCGAGTTCGACCAGCCGGGTGCGGTACTCGACCGCAAACGCTACGGCGAGGTCGTCCTCGAGGAGGCCGAACGCGCGGGGACGACGATGCACTACGACACCGTCGTTCAGGACGTCATGCAGGACGAAGGGGTCGTCACGGGCGTCCGCGCGAATCGAAACGGCGAGACGATCGACTACGAGGCGACCATCACGATCGACGCGGCGGGCGCGCTCTCGATCCTGCAGGACAAAGCCGACCTCTCGGAGGCGACGTTCGACACGAACGTGAACTACTCGCAGTTCTGTTCGGCCTACCGGGAGATCGTTCACGTCGAGGAGGAGGTCGAGTGGAAGGACGCCATCGTCTTCAAGCCCACCGAGGAACTCGGCTACCTCTGGTATTTCCCACGGTCGGGGACGGAGATCAACGCCGGGCTGGGGTTTCAGATGAACAAGGAGCCGATGGAGCTGGTCGAGGTGCTCAAACGCGATCTCGCGACCCGTCCGGAGTTCGAGGGCGCCACAGTGGAAGACAAACTCGGTGGCGCACTCCCCACGAGGCGGCCGTACGATTCTGCGGTCGCGCCGGGCCTGATCGCCGCCGGTGACGCGGCGGCCCACGTCAATCCCACGACCGGCGGGGGAATCCCTGGGGCGGCGAAAGCGGGCTACTGGGCCGCCCAGCAGGCCATCGAGGCGATCGGCGAGAGCGACGTAAGCGAGTCGGCGCTCTGGGAGTACAACCGGAAGGTGATGACCGACTTCGGCAAGCGATTCGCTGCGATCGATCTCTACAACATCTGGGGCGGGGCTCACGAGGTCGAGGAACTCGTCTCGGTCGTCTCGGCGATTCCGGGCCAGCAGCTCGCCGACGCGATCAACGGGAGTGGGGGCTCGTCGATGGAGTTCGGACTGAAGCTGCGGACGCTGATCGAGACGTTCGGCCACTGGGACCTGCTCTACGAACTGTATCGAGTTCGGGACCGGGCGGCAACGCTCACGAGCCACTACGAGGCGTATCCGAGCACGCCCGTCGCCTTCGAGGGGTGGCGCTCGGAGCGCGACCGCGTGCTCGATGAGGTCTACGAGATCAGCGGCGCACAGCCGAAATACTGACGCGAGAAGCGGGAACTATACGCCCGGTCGGTCTACGAACGGTATGCGCTTCGATCACGCCGGGATCGCGACCGACGATAGCGACGATCTAGCCGCCCTCTTCGAAACCGTCTTCGACGCGTCGATCGTCCACGAGGAAGAGTTCGACGGGATGAACGTCACTTTCCTCGACTTCGGAAACGGGTATTTCGAATTACTCGAGCCCCGAGACGGCGGGACGATCGCACGGTATCTCGATCGAAACGGATCGGGGATCCACCACCTCGCCCTCGAGACCGACGACATCGAGGCGGCGCTCGGAACCGCCCGCGAGGCCGGGATCGATCTCATCGACGAGGAGTCCCGAGGAGGGGCGTGGGGCCACGAGGTCGCCTTCCTCCACCCGAAGTCGACGGGTGGCGTCCTTATCGAGTTTGTCGAGCACTAGCTTACTCGATTTCTCTGATGACGTCCGCCGGGTTCCCCCCGACGACGACGCCGGGCGGAACGTCGCCGGCGACGACCGCGCCCGAGGCGATCACCGCACCGTCCCCGATCGTGACGCCCGGGTTGAGCACCGCCCGTCCGCCGATCCAGACGCCGTCGCCGACCGTGACTGGCTTCCCGTATTCGAGACCGGCGGCGCGCTCGTCGGCGGCGAGCGGGTGGGTCGCGGTGTAGACGTGAACGGCCGGTCCGAGCAGGCAGTCGTCGCCGAACTCGACCCGGCAGACATCCAGAATCACGCAGTCGAAGTTGGCGTAGAAGTCCTCGCCGACGTGGACGTTCGAGCCGTAGTCGCACCGAAACGGGGGTTCGACGAAGAGGTCGCCCTCGACGGAGCCGAACAGCTCTTCCAATATTCGCTCGCGTCGGTCGGGATCGTTCCCCGTGGTTCGGTTGTACTCGCGGGTGAGTTCGCGGGCACGCGCTCTCTCGGCGACGAGTTGTGGGTCGCTTGCGTCGTAGAGCTCCCCGCGAAGCATCTTCTCGCGCTCACTGGGCATGGCCTTTATCCAGGGGGCGCCCGGATACGGGTTGCTGTTCTCCGATTGAAGCTCGTTTCTGGACGTGCTATGGAGGGGAGAGTCACTACTCGCGGAGAACCGGAAGTGGGCGGCTGCGGTAGCGGACCGGCGCGTCTCCGTCGCGCCGGCCTTTTTGGAGGAGATTTTTCGAGGAGCGGTGTGCGAACGAAGTGAGCACACCGCTCCTCGAAAAATCTCCGCGTCTAGAAGTAGTCGATCGACTCGGGCAGTTCGAGCTTCATGCCCTTTCGCTCGCGGATCTCCATGATCGTCTCGCGCTGGAGGCTGTCGGACATGACGCGGAAGCCGGCGTTCTCGGTGTTCCACGAGGCCCGACCCTCGGTCGCGCTACGGATGTCCGAGGAGAAGCCGATCATCTCGTCGACGGGGGCGATCCCCTCGATGACCATGAGGTCGCCCTCCTGGTACATGTCGTCGACCCGGCCACGCCGTCCCTGGATCTCGCCGCTTGCGGCACCCATGTGCTCGCTGGGGACGTCGATGCGGACGTCCTGGATGGGTTCGAGCAGCGAGACGTGCCCGGCGATGAGCGCGCGGTGGACCGCGCGGCGAACCGCGGGGATGACCTGTGCGGGACCCCGGTGGATGGTGTCCTCGTGGAGTCGGGCGTCGTTCAAGCGGAGCAACGTCCCCTGAACGGGTTCTGCGGCCAGCGGCCCCTCGTCGAGGGCCTCTTCGAGCCCCTCGATGACGAGTTCCATCGTCTCGTTCAAGTGCTGGATCCCTTTGGTATCGTCGATGAGGACGTTGGTGCCGAAGATGTGCTCGACGTTCTGGGAGGAGTCCTTGTCCATGCCGGCCTCCTGGAGGGCCTCGCGGCGCTCCTGTTCGGGCATGTCCATCGAGACCTCGCCGAGGCGGATCTGGTCGACGATCTCCTCCGAGAGGGGTTCGGCAGTGAGGTAAAAGCGGTTGTGGCGGTTCGGTGAGATCCCCTCGACGGTGTCGGTCGCCCCGCGAATGGCCTCGCGGTAGACGACGATCGGCTCACCGGTATTTACTGGAATACCCTGGTTGCGCTCGATGCGCTGGGTGATCACTTCGAGGTGGAGTTCGCCCTGGCCCGAGATGAGGTGCTCGCCGGTGTCCTCGTTGATCGTGATCTGGATCGTGGGGTCCTCCTTCGAGACCTGCCGGAGCGTCTCGATGAGCTTCGGGAGGTCGTCCATGCTCTTCGCCTCGACGCTCTTGGTGATGACGGGCTCGGAGATGTGCTCGATCGACTCGAAAGGCGTCATCTCCACGCTGGAGACGGTCGAGCCGGCGATGGCGTCGCGCAGACCGGTGACGGCGGCGATGTTCCCCGCCGGGACGTGTTCGACCTCCTCGCGCTCGCCGCCCATGTAGATACCGACCGACTGAACGCGGTTCTTGCCCGCAGTACCCGAGACGTAGAGCTCCTGGCCCTTCTCGATGGTGCCGGAGAACACGCGGCCGGCGGCGATCTCGCCGGCGTGGGGGTCGATACCGATGTCGGTGACCATCAGGACGACCTCGCCCTCGTCGTCGACCAGCCGCATGCCCTCCGCGAGGTCGCTCTCGTCGTCGCCACGCCAGATACGCGGGATACGACGGGGCTGGGCGTCGAGCGGGTTCGGGAAGTGCTCACAGACCATGTCGAGTACGACGTCCGACAGCGGCGTCCGGTCGTGGAGCTCCTGGCGCTCGTCGTTGCGTTCGAGATCGATGATGTCGCCAAAGTCGATGCCGGTCGCCTGCATCGACGGCATCGAGACGCCCCACCGATAGAGCGCCGAGCCGAACGCGACGGTACCGTCCTCGACGGAGACCGTCCAGTCGTCGATGTCGTCCATGTCCTCGGTCATCCCGCGGATGAGCTCGTTGACGTCGTCGATAACCGAGAGGAGGCGCTGTTGCATCTCCTCGGGCCCCTCCTGGAGCTCGCTGATGAGACGGTCGACCTTGTTGATAAAGAGCGTCGGCTTGACGCCCTCACGGAGCGCCTGACGGACGACGGTTTCGGTCTGGGGCATCGCGCCCTCGACGGCGTCGACGACCACGAGCGCACCGTCGACCGCGCGCATCGCACGGGTGACGTCGCCGCCGAAGTCGACGTGGCCCGGCGTGTCGATGAGGTTGATGAGGTGGTTGGTGTCCTCGTACTCGTGGGTCATCGAGACGTTCGCCGCGTCGATGGTGATCCCGCGCTCCTGTTCGTCCTCCTCGGTGTCCATCATCAGCCGGGTGGCCTCGCCCTCGTCGGCGATCATGCCCGCACCGGCCAGTAGATTGTCCGTCAGCGTCGTCTTTCCGTGATCGACGTGTGCGGCGATGGCGATGTTCCGGATGTTCTCCGGCTTGTCCATCAACCGTTCACACTCCTGAACGATCTTCTTTCGTCGGCCCATTACCGTCTCCTACCGGTAGCGGAGTGAAAAGGGTAGTGTTTCACATTCGCCGTTTGACGGCGAATGTGAAGCAGAGAGCGTAGCGAAGCGGAACGAGCGTGTTTCGTTCGAGCGGCGCGAGAACCAAGGTCGCTGTGAACGGAGTGAACAGCGGTGTTTCGCGTGGGCGATAGCGAGCGTGAAGCAGGGAGTAGACGGTGAGCGAGCGGAGCGAACGGAGACGACCGTGGTTTGCATGAGGTGCTTCGGCGCGGATCCTCGACTAGGGGCGACGAGCACCGGGAATCGTGCCGGCGGTTCGCGCGCGGTTCAACTCGGACAGGGGAGAGCGGTGTGACGGCCGGCACGAGCGGGGCCGTCACCCTCGACGGCTCCGCGAGTGGGGCGGGGAAGGGCTGGCGTCCTAAGCGAGCGGTTCGGATCCGAACCGCTCGGAACGCGGCCCGGTGGTCCTCGGAAATCGAAGGTTTCCGGGACCGGAAAAGACAGTGTTGCAGTCATTTGTGGGGTCATGAAACGGGCGAGGCGGATCTGCCGAGGTTTCGCCGGAGAACCGTCGATTCTCCCGATCCCGAAGCGGCTCCGTCACTTCGACGACTCGTCGGAGCGGCGAAACCGTTCCGAGATGCTAAAAAAGCCGTCGGCGTTTTCGAGGACGCCGAGGGTTGTTCAGAGCAGGAGCAGCGGCGACACCCCCACCAGAACGATCCCGAGGACAACCCGAAGCAGGTGGGGATCGACCAGGTGGGCGACCTTCCATCCGGCGACGACGCCCACCAGTTGCGGGATCCCGACGAGCAGGGCGACGGGGATCGACACCGCACCCGAGAGCGCGTAGCCGACGGTCGCGAACGCCGAGATGAAGATCGACTGGACCTGCGCGACCGCGACCGCCACGAGCATGGGCACGCCGAGCACCACGAGGACCGGCACGGCGACGACGGGGCCGCCGACGCCGAGCAGCCCGCCGAGAACGCCGATCCCGAGGCCGACCCCGCCGACGAGTATCCGGCGCTGGCGGTCGGGGACGCTATCCAGTCGGTTCGAGGGTTTCAGGCCGACGCGTTCGCGGTAGACGATAACCGCACCGATGGTGGCGACGAACAGCGAGAGCAGGTAGCCGAAGACGTACTCGGGGAGCAGCAAGTTGAGCTGCGAGCCCGCGAGCGCACCAGCGATGCTCGTCGCGCTCAGGACGATCGCCATCTCGCGGGCGTAGCCCTGTGCGAACTCGCCGGACCGGAAATAGACGAGGCTGCCCAGCAGGCCGGTCGCGACGAACGTCGCACTCGCGGTGCCCGCGACCTCCGCGGACGAGAGGGGCGCGAGCGCGAACAGCGCGATCGTCACGAAGACGCCGCCGGGGCCGATCGCGGTGATCCCGACACCCGCAAACAGGGCGATCACGACGAGGAGCGCGGCGAGTTCGGGCGACACTATCGGTCGAAAACCGCCGGGAGTCGTAAGTCTGGTGATCGACGTCGAGTCGTGTGGCGCTTGCGGTTCACGACACCTCGTAGCCGAACCGACGGCAGGCCGGATCGACAGTCTACAGCCCGCCGCCGAAGAGCATGCCGATGAAGTCCCGGATGGAGAGGGCCGCGAGCACGATCGCGAGCAACACGAGCGTCGCGTTGACGAGGTTGAGCTTCAGGGTGTTGGTGTGCTCGCCCATGGTCCCGCGGTCGTTGACGGCCCAGAACAGGAGCACCGCCGCCAGCGGCAGCGCGAAGATGCCGTTGTAGGTCGGAAAGAGGATCACCATGTCGACGACCGAGAGGCCGAGCGCCGACGAGATGACCGGCGAGAGCACGCCCAGTCCCGTCCCGGCCGCGAAGACGAGCTTGAACAGCCGTCCGTCCTTGGTCGGTTCGTGACCGAGCGCCTGCGGGACGATGTAGGCGGGCGTCCACATGATCGGGATGATGCTGTTGAACGCCGCCGCCGCGGCCCCGGCGATGAAGAGGACCATCGCCCACGCGCCGAACACCTCGACGAGCGCCTCGCCGGGCGTCATGAACGTATCGAGTGTCGTGTAGCCGAGCGCGGGCAGGATCGCCGCCGAGACGATCAGGATCGCAATCGTCGTGACCCCACCGACGGCGTAGCCGACCGCGAGGTCCTTTCGCATCGTCGGGAGGTCCGACTCGTCGGTCCAGCCCTTGTTCTCGACGAGGATCGACTCGAGGAAGAAGTTGGGCCAGAGCGCCGTGGTTCCGAGCAGCCCCGCCGCCATCGTCAGCGCCGCGGCGTTCTCGATGCTCGGGACGAACCCGCCCGCGACCGCCGTCGGGTCCGCGCCGCTCGGGAGCATGACGATCACGAAGATCACCATCAGCGCGAGCATCATGGCGATCATGACGTTCTCGACCAGCTCGTAGTCGAGCAGGCCGACGCCGATCGCGACGAACGTCGTGGCGACCGCGACGGGCTGCCAGCCGATCGCGCCCCCGGAGAGGAACTGCACGCCGGCGCCGACCGCCGCGACCAGTCCCAGCGTCCAGGCGACACACCCGACCGAGAGAAACAGCGCGACCGCCGTCGCGCCGCCGCGTCCGAGTTTCGCCCTGATGAACTCCATCAACGAGGTGCCGTGGATGCCCAGCCGGGCGCTCATGTCCTGGGCCATGAAACCCAGAAGCGCCGCGCCGACGACAGCCCACAACAGTGTGTACCCGTGGGCGACGCCCGCCTGGCTCGCGATGAACACCGATCCCGACCCGAAGTAGCTCGCGACCATTACGAACGCCAGTCCGTACTCCTTTATCGTTGCCGATACCTCGTCTAACCAACTGCGTCGTGCGTGATCCGTTGCCATTTATATTGACGATTCGCATTCCGTAACCGCTTGAAAACTCGTCCGAATGATACGTCAATCATATCTATGGGAATTGGAGAGATAAACCCTCTGCTTGCCCGGTCCGTTCGACCGATCGGGGTACACGACAGCCGAGGAGTGGTCGTTTCGACCGGCTACCGGAGGTCATAGCCGCGAACTACGGATCGTGCCTCTCGGGACGGTCGCGGCGGCGGGCCCGCCCGCGTTCAACCGCGTAACTCGCGCCGATCGCGCCAAGGGCCGCCGTCCCTCCCACGCCGGTCGTGAGGGCCGCACTCCCGTCGTCGATCGTCACCGCGTAGCGTTCGGTCTCGCCGGCCGCGATCGTACCCTCGATCGTCTCGTCGAGGAACCCGTGATACCTGTCGCCGACGTAGACGTCGAGGGCGTACTCGCTGGCGCCTCGGCCAGTCAGTGCGATCCGGTACGTTCCATCGGACACCCCATAGCGGTAGTGGAGCGGTTCGGGGCCGGTAGTCCGTTCGAGTCGCCGTCCCGTCTGATCGACGACGACCGTCTCGACTGCGGGGTCCGCCGCGACGAACAGGGTCGTCCCGAACACGCGCTCGGAGAGCGATTTCCCGCCCCTGAGCGGTCCGGAGGGATCGCGCCGGGCGCGGATCAACCGGTCGTACTCGTTGTGAACGAACTGGTCGTAACCCGCGCCGTACTCGACGGGCTGGGGAACCGGCGTCTCGCCGCTCGTGTCGATCTCGACGGTGTAGGTGAACTCCGCGTAGGTCTCGGCGGTGTAGTTGGGGTTGTACGCGAGCAGCACGATCCGATCGGGGTGGCGCTCGTAGTCGTAAACGAGCACCTGATGCGAGCGGACCGACTCCTCCGAAAACAGCGTGATCGCGGCGGTGCCGAAGGCGTCGACCGCCGCCAGTAGATCCGCGAGTTGCGAGTCGTAATCGATCAGCGAGGCGTCGAGCAGGGCGTACCGCCCGAGCCATGCGTGAAAATCGACGTACTGTGCGGTCTGGTACTCGACGAGATCGTCGAGGATCGGCGTCTCCTCGATGGATTGCGGGGCGTTCGGGTGGGCGATCTCGCTCGCCGTATCGAAGCCGCCGGGAATCGTCTCGGGGCGTTCGAAATATCGCTGTGCGGCGAAGACCATCCCGTAGCAGTAGCCGTTGGTTCGGACCGCTTCGAGCAGTCCTTCGCGAGCGTGCCGAGAGAACCCATCGACGAACCCGCCGGGAAACTCCGAGATCGGGCGGTCGAACACGTTCTCGAACGACTCACGCCACCCGTCGTCGACGGTGTCGGGCACCGTTCCGGGATACGGCCCCTCGCGTACGCGCCAGTTATAAAACCCGAAACCGTGACGGGTCGGATCGAACGTCCGGTCGGCCGTCGACCCGACACTTCCCGTCTTCGACCCGCCAAGTTCCGGGGTGATCGCCGTGGCGGCCACCGAGACGGCAGCCAGAACCGATCGGCGTGTCACACCACGACCATCCTCGTTGGGAGAGGAACACCGCCTCGGTTCAGGACCGCTCACGATCGATCACGTCACAAACAAAACAGAATTAATATATAAAATATAGATAACTTTAGGGTGCGCCCGGACGGTTACCCCGTAGTAAGGGCGGCGGATCGTAACCCCTTTAACCGGAACCGGCATATGCTGAAGTGAGTCCTGGTAGGGTAGTGGACCATCCTACGGGCTTGCGGAGCCTGTGACCGGAGTTCAAATCTCCGTCAGGACGTTTTCACGGCGCAATAAAGCGATCGACAGGGACGACTGCGCCGTGAAAGCACGCGGAGATTTGAGCAGAGACTCAGGACGTCCGCTGGCGCTCACGGCCTGACGTGCCTCCCGCTCGCTTCGCTCACGTGAAACTCCTCGCGGAGCGGTAAGCAGGAAGTAACGCGAACAAGCGCAGTGAAACAGTCGAGTTTCACTGGGCCTCAGTGCGTTTTCGGGGGAGGGGACGGCGGGGAGGCCGTATACGATCCGGGAACCGCTGGACCGGTTTTATGGTACCCCTACTGTGACTTTCGGTCAAGTGGGCTGGCCGTTATCATCAGCCATAATTACTTAACTAGATAACAAAAAGATATATGCTGTGGTATTACCACACATGGTGTATGCACGAGCACTACTGTGGGTGGTGTGGGGCAAAGACCGTCGGGTCCTACGATCAGGGGGAAGACACGTGGGTCTGTGGGATCTGCCATAGCGCCGATCGCATCCCCGGGTCCGCGGGTTCCTACGGTCTCTCGTAACTGCCCGCGGGCCGTCTGAAGGCCCTACAGGAGGAACGAGACGACCGCGAGGACCAAGAACGCGATGATGAGCCATTTGGCGATCGTCATCGACATTCCTGCGATTCCGCCAGCACCGAGAGCACCGGCGACGATCGCGAGGACGAAAAACAGGATCGCGAGCTCAAGCATGGCTCACGCCTCCCAGTCCGTTCGTGGCGCTCGATCGTCGGGACGGTGTCCGTCGACCGACATGAGTGATATCCATTCCACTCCCATTGAGTACTATCGATTACAAGACAGTCGGTGCTTGCTCCTGCAACCCAATTATATAGGACGAACCGATACACGCTACTCGCCGCGGAACGAAGGTCCTGTATGGATCGCGCGCTTCGAACCGGAATCGCCCTCTACAACGCCGGCTACCATCACGCCGCCCACGACGCGTGGGAACCGGTATGGCTCGAACTCCCCGACGGTGAGGACGAGCGGCTACTCCACGGGTTGATCCAGTACACCGCCGCGATCCACCACGCCCGGACCCGCAACTGGGCGGGCACGATCGGGCTCGCAGTGAGCGCTCGCGAGTATCTCACCGACCTTCCGGAGGCGTATCGCGGCGTCGACCTCGTCCCCGTCCGACGGACGCTCGATGCGCTCGGGAGCGACCCCGAGTGGATCGAACGGGCGCGTCCGCCGCGACTCACCCATCGAGGGGAACCCGTGTCGCCCTCCGCCCTCGACACCGAGGAGTGCCTACTGGCCGCACCGATTCTCGCATCGGCCGGGGGTTACGACGCGGCACTCGTCGAGCGGGCCCGTGGATACGCACGCGAGGGACTCGAGACCGGCGAATCGAACCCGTTTCTCGCGCTCTGTACGGATTTCGTTCGGGAGCCAGCCCAGCGCGATCTCGTCTACGGGCGACTCTCGGATCACGTCTCCCGGCGACGCTCGCGCGAGCGTGACGTCGAGGGGCTGTTCGATCCCCACAGGTGACGGCATCGGTCGGTCAAAACGGGACGGAAGCGTTCAGTCGGTGTAGTTGGCGGAGTTGTCCTGTGGGTCGTATCCGAGTACCTCGCGGGCGCGCTCGATCGAGTAGTACTTGCGGTCGTTGTCGGAGATACCGTAGACGATCTCGTAGTCGTACTCGGCTTCGAGACAGCACTCGAAGAGGTGTGCACAGTCGCGATGGCTGAGCCACATCGCCTGGCCGCGCTCGTAGTCCTTGGGGGGATGGTCCTTCGTGAGGTTGCCGATTCGGACACAGGCGACGCTCAGGCCGTGTTCGTCGTGAAAAAAGCGCCCGAGCGACTCGCCGGCGGCCTTCGAGACGCCGTAGCGGTTGCCGGGTCGGGGGAGTTCGGTGCCGTCGAGGAGGAACTTGTCGTCCGGCCGGTAGATGTTAGGGGTGCGTGCCTCGGTCTCGTAGGCCCCGACCGCGTGGTTCGAGGAGGCGAAGGCGAACGTCTCGACGCCGGCGTCGACTGCCGCCTCCATGACGGTGTGGGTGCCGTCGATGTTGTTCCGGAGGACGCTGTCCCACGGCGCTTCCGGTCGCGGGTCGCCCGCCAGATGGATCACCGCACCGACGCCGTCCATGGCCTCGCGGACGGTCTCCTCGTCGGTGATGTCCCCGACGACGAACTCGCCCGGCGGGTCCTCGGCCGGCGGTTCACGGTCGAACAAGCGCCACTCGTAGGCCCCGGCGAGCCTGTCGAGAATCGCGCGGCCGACCCGCCCCTCGGAGCCGGTCAGCAAGACGGGAGCGTCCATTCAGGTTGAGGGTCGCCACCGACCACTAAGAAACGTGCGATTCGAGGCGCTGTGTCGCCCCAAACGACGAACGAGGTGTTACTGCGAGAGGCGGGCGAACGCGAGGTTGCCGCTGATGTTCTTGATGTAGATGTTCACCACGTCGCCCTCCTGTGCGCCCGGAACGAAGATGGTGTAGTTGCCCCGCTCGGCGACGCCGTCGCCCTTCCGACCCGTGCCGGTGATCTTGACCTCGTAGGTCTGGCCCTCCTCGACGGCGTCGCGCTGTTGGGTCTGGGTGGTCTGGGTGCGTTTCGTGACCGGTCGGAACGCCCCACAGGCGTCACAGCGCAACATCGGGGTGCGGTCCTCGCGCACGAGGCGGGTATCGGGGAGCCCACACTCCGAACACCGGACGTACTCCTCGACATAGCTCGAAACCGCGGCGTCGAGATCGGGGCCACTGAAATTGCCGTTGTACCGCCCGCGGCCGTTCTCGAACTTGCCGCTGGTACCGAGTTCGCGCTGGATGAACCGGTGGAGGTGTTCTGCCTCCCGGTTCAGCGTGTCGGCGATATCGCCGAGGTTCGTCAGCCGGGTGAAGGCACCGTCCTTCTGTGCTTGGGCGTCGGGGATCGAGAGCCGCTCGCTGTTTCCTTTGATGTCCGGGACCTCGTCCATCGCCCTGTCGAGGCTTGCGCTGTAGTCCATACCGAAAGAACGGATCGCGGGCGTATAGGCGCTTCGTGACACCGTGGCCCACCCACGCACCGAAAACGCCTTTCCCCGAACCCCCCACACACCGGTATGCCAACCGACAGCGAGATCGCCTGCTTCGAGGCCGGTATCAAGTTCGGCACGCTCTATCACCAGTTTACGGGAACCCCGGTCGACCACGAGAGCGCCCCCGGCCTAGAGCGCGCGATGGAGGAGGCCATCGAGAACCAGCCCCACTGCACCGAGGCCTCGATAACCGTCCACGACGACCGCCTCGACGACGCCATCGACCCCGAGATCGGCTACACCGAACTCCAGGGACCGCTGATGGACGCCGAAATCACCGTCGAGTACGAAGGTGTGACGGTGCGGACGAAAATGGAACTCGAGGACGGCTACCCCAGAATGCGGGTTCGGAACGTCGAGGGGTGACGGTTCACTTTCACCGTGCGGTCGGGTCACTATTAAACCAACGGGGGTCGAATCGTTCGCCATGAGCCAGTCGACCTTGGACGACGACGAACTACTCGGCGAGGCCGCAAGCGAGATCCGCGCGGACGTCGAGGCGAACATGGATGCCGCGAGAAGCGAACTGCCGAGCGCCGACGCCATCTGGAATGTCGACGCCGAGAACACTCTGGGTGTGCTTAATTCGCTGAAATCCTCGCTCGATACCGGCGACGCGGCGGAGAACCTCCGCGATGCGCGCAAGTGGTTCATGGTCGGGGAGCGGGCTGACGCCTTCGAGGATCCCGAATCGCTCGAAGAGGAACTCGACGATCTCGCCGCGCTCATCGAAACCGTCGATGACGCTCACGACCAAGTGGGCGGGCTCGCGAGCACCGTCCCCGAGCTTCGCGGGGAGCTAGAGGACGCCGGCGCAGGCGAGGAAAGCGAGGCGGACGATAAGGAGAGCGTGGAAGACGACGAGGACGCAGACGAAAACGAGGAGTGACCGGTCAATCAGCGTTTTCGGGTGTCGTACTCCCGGCCCTCGATCGCCTCCATGAGTTCGACCAGCGCCGCACTCGCGAGCGCGAGCAGTTCCTCACCCCGTTTCGCTGAGCCCTCCCCGGGGTCGCCGACGACGCCGTTTTCGGTGAACTCCGCCGAATCGACCGCGAGGTTCACCCGCGAGACCCACTCGCCCCAGCGCTCTGCGGCCCCTTCGCGGGCCTCCTCGATCCGATCCTCCCGGACGAGATCGGGTTCGATCCACCGCAACAAGGCGGTTTCGAGCGGGCCGCCGTGACCCATATCCGTTCGCTGGTCGCCGACGCCCTCGAACCACGTATAGGGAACAGCGTTGGCGGCGTCGTGTCGCGATATCGTCGCACAGACCTCGCCCAAAGCGGGGACGTTCCCGCCGTGGCCGTTGACGACGATTACCCGATCCCAGCCGTGAAAGGCGAGGCTCGCGACCGTCTCGCGCACGTAGGCCCGAAAGGTGTCGGGGCTCACCCAGAGCGTTCCCGTGAAGTGGCGGTGTTCTTCTGCGACTCCGACCGGAATCGCGGGCGCGACGACAACCTCGCCGTCGTAGGCCTCGCTTGCGGCCTCGGCGACTGCTTTTGCTGTACTGGCGTCGGTTCCCAGCGGGGCGTGGGGACCGTGCTGTTCGGTGCTGCCGACCGGCAGGAGGGCCAGGTCTGTCTCCGCGTCGGCGGCGTCGGTCCAGGTGGCCTCCGAGAGGTGCATGCGGGCAGGTCGCGGGGCGGCGAGTTAGTTCCGGCGGTGCCTGCAGGAGGAACCGTTTTGTGTGCGGGCAGCGACGTTCGAGTGCTATGAGCGACGACGATTCCAGAGAGCAGGGCGTCGAGTTCGGCGAGTTCGAGGAGACCATGGAGAGCCTCGACTACCCGATCGACCACGACGAGTTGCTCGACGAACACGGCGACGACGAACTCGAACTTTCGGGCGAGACGACGACCCTCTCGGAGGTCCTCGAACCCGTTCAGGACGACGACCAGACCTACGAGACCGAGGAGGACTTAGAGACGATGATCATGAACATGGTCGGCGACGACGCCGTCGGCCGCGAGGGCTACAGCGATCGCGGCGGGTCGGCCGAATCCGAGGAAATGGACGAGGAGCGCGACGAACAGGAGTCGTTCTAGTCGTCGCCCGCCTCGGTTCGGGCCTGACGTTTCGCGGCGCGCTCGATGAACTCCTCGGGGAGTTCGTCGATCTCACCCGCCTGAACGCCCCAGAGATGGGCGTATAAGCCGCCGTTTTCCAGCAGTTCGTCGTGTTCGCCGCGTTCGACGATCCGGCCGTCCTCGAGGACGACGATCCCCTCGGCGTCCTTGATCGTCGAGAGGCGGTGGGCGATGGCAAACGTCGTGCGATTTTCGGTGAGGTCGTCGAGCGAGCGCTGGATCAGCATCTCCGTTTCGGTGTCGACGTCACTGGTCGCCTCGTCGAGCACGAGGATCTCGGGGTCTTTGAGGATCGCCCGGGCGATCGAAACGCGCTGGCGCTGCCCGCCCGAGAGTTTGACGCCACGCTCGCCGACCATGGTGTCGTAGCCATTGGGCAGGTCGCTGATGAAATCGTGTGCCTCGGCGGCCTTGGCGGCCTCGACGACCGCCTCGTCGTCGGCGGTGAACGTCCCGTAGGCGATGTTCTCCCGGACGGTCCCGTAAAAGAGGAACGTGTCCTGACTGACGTAGCCGATCGACTGGCGCAGGCTTCTGAGCGACACGTTACGGACGTCTTGGCCGTCGATCCGAATGGCGCCCGAATCGACGTCGTACATCCTGAGCAGGAGTTTCAATACGGTGGATTTGCCCGCCCCAGTGGGACCGACCAGCGCGGCGGTTTCGCCGGGTTCGACGGTGAAATCGATGTTCTCGACGATAGGGTCCTCGTCATAGCCGAAGGTCACGCCGTCGTATTCCACTCGCCCGTCCTCGACGACGAGGTCGGTGTCCGCGTCCTCGGCGAGCACGCCGGGTTCGTCCATCAGCCCGAAGATCCGGGCGCTCGAAGCGTCCGCACGCTGGTACATGTTGATTATCTGTCCGAACTGGGCCATCGGCCAGATGAGCTGCTGAGTCAGCGTGATGAAGACGACGAAGTCCCCCACCGAGAGCGTTCCCGTAAGCGGACCGGGCGCGCCCGCGAAGATCCAGTAGCCCCCGACGAGGAACGTGAGGACGAATCCGACCCCCGAGATCGCCTGCAGTGTGGGAAAGAACTTGATCCGGGTCCAGATGGCGTCCCAGTTGGCGTCGTAGTACTCCATCGAGGCGTCGTCGACCCGGTCGTCCTCGTAGCGCTCGGTGTTGCTCGACTTGATGACCTGAATACCCCCGAGATTGTTCTCCAGTCGGGAGTTGAGCGAGCCGACCGTCGCGCGCATCTTCTTGTACTTCGGGCGGATGATCGTGATGAACGCGTAGGTGAAGGCGGCGATCAACGGAACGGGAACGAGCGCGACCAGTGCGAGCTGGGGGTTGAGCGTAAAGAGGATGGCAGCGATCGCGATCACCATCACGATCAGGCGGGAGGCGGAGTTCAACCCGTCGTTGAGGAACCGTTCGAGCTGGTTGACGTCGTTCGAGAGGATGGACATGAGCTCGCCGGTCTGTTTGTCCGAGAAGAACTCCATGCCCAGCCGTTGCATCTGGCTGTAGCTGTCGACACGGATCTCGTGGGTGATGTTCTGAGCCGAGGCGTTCCAGCCCCAGTTTCGCAACCAGTGAAAGACCGCACCGAGGAGGAACGACCCCGCGATGATCCCGACGGTCAGGGCGAACTGCCCCTCTTGGGTACTCGGCAGCCACGCGTCGGGGACGAACCGGAGGCTGAAGGCCTGCTCCTGCAAGAAGATCGAGTCGATCGCCAGCCCGAGCATCAGCGGCGGGATCAGATCCAGCAGACGGGCGACGAGGCTCGCGAGGATCCCGACGGCGTACTCGACGGTGTTGTCGAGACCGTACTCCCGAAAGAGCCGACGGATCGAGTCGTCCACCGTCGCCCGTTGTGCCTCGAACGGGTCGTCGTCTGCGTCGTGGACGGCCATTACCGCAGTTCGGGGATCTACGGTAAAAAGGGTTGTTGCGAACCGAAACCGTCAGTAGTCGATCTCAACCCGATCGCCCTCGGAGATCCCGTTCTCGGCGGCGTAGCCGTAGTTCACTTCGAGGACCCACTTGGCCTCGCCGCGATAGCTCCGCAGATCGGATTGGTCCTCCTCGCGGGGTGCCTCGTGGATCGCTGTGATCCGTCGGTCCTCACCGATAAATATCATGTCGATCGGGAAGGCCATATCGCGCATGACGAAGCTCCGGGTGCTCTCGTGTTCGAAGACGAACAACATCCCCTCGTCGGCACTCAGGGATTCGTGATCCGAGAGGCCGGTGTAGCGTTGGGGCGGGGTGTCCGCGACCTCGACATCGACGGTCGCGAGAGTGTCGCCCCCGTCGGTGATCGTCACCGTCGCCGCCTCCTCACTCCCGGTGACGAGCGCGAACGCCCCGAGTTGATACGCGAGGGTAAGGGCGATAGCGACGACGAGGAAGGCAGTGATCACCAGCGGCAGACGGCGACGGACCATACACGAACGAGGAGGCGATCCGGGTAAGCGTTTCCGGTCGAGAAAGAAACCGTTATTCGCCCGCGCCGATTCCACTCGGATACGGGTTCGTGGTCTAGTTGGTTATGACGCGGCCTTTACAAGGCCGAGATCGGTGGTTCGAATCCGCCCGAACCCACTTTTGGCGCCGCGAGTGAACTCGCGAGCGGCGGCGAAGTGCCGAGAGGGCGGTTCGAATCAAAGAATGGAGCGAACGAACGTGAGCGGAACGACTGTGGTTCGGATCCACCCGGATCCATGGGGCGACGAATCACTCGCTTTTCGGTGGATTCGCAGGGAGTGATCGGACGGACCGCTAGTCGTTCGCCAGACACACGAGCACTTCCATCTCGTCGGTCCCCAACCCCTGATGGACCGGCAGGGTGTGGAGACGCGTCGAGAGGTCGTTCTCGGTGGCGAACGTTTCGTCGCCACGGACCTCGTAGGGAAGCGGCGGCCAGGGCTTTGCGGTTCCCGACAGCGTTCCGAGGTCGTCGGGGGCCTCAACGATCGCGGGGTAGTACTGCGGACAGGCCCCCGGCGTGAGCGACTCGAAGACCGGTTCGATCCCGTCGAGGTCCCGGATCGTTCGGTCCCAGACCCGATAGTTCGCCCGCCGAGACGCGATCACATCGATGGGATCGGTCCGCTCGAGTACGTGCAACGAGAGGCGCGACATGGGGATCTTGGTCGACTCGTAGATCTCGCGGGGGTCCTCCTCGATGTCGTTCTGGTGAACATGGCCGTTCGTCCGTCGTGAACGAGCGCTCACCCAGCGAAGCGTCGAGAGCGCCTGTTTGAACACCGGCTGCCTGCTGACCGATCGGCCGAACGCACGCCCACAGTAGCGGTAGTCCGCTTTCGTGTATCGATCGCGAACCGCGGATCGGGCCAGCGCCGCCCCGGAGAGGTCGTCGTTGTCGAGAAAGAGCGCCGCGCCGTTGGGGATCGGCAGTGTCTTGTGCAGGCTCGTGATGCCGATGTCCCCGAACGTCCCGAGCAACTGCCCGTCGAGCGTGCTCAACGCGGCGTGTGCGTTGTCGTCGATCGTGTAGGCGCCGTACTCCGCGGCGAGTTCACGGATCGCCCCGATGTCCTCGCGGGCCTGTGGTTGGCCGAAGTAGTGGACGAACATCACCGCGAGCGTCCCCGAATCAAGCAGCTCCTCGATGCGGTTGAGGTCCGGCTGGAGCCTGCGATCGCAGGTGTAGTAGCGCGGTTCGAGTCCCGCCTCGCGAAACGGCTCGACGATCCCGTAGGGCAGGTACGCCGGGAGGACGACGTTGTCGGCGTCGGGGCACTCGGCGAGCATGACGTCGATCCCGTCGCGACAGGCGACCTTTCCGTAGCCGTAAAACGAGTATCGGGACGCGCCGTGGTCCTCGAAGTACGCCCGAACGCCGTCGCCGTTCGCGCGCGAAAAAACGGTTCGAGGGCTGAGCCGCGGGGTAGAGCGGGCCATCCGAACTATCGGAACGGTACCAGCGTTCGAGCGGTGTTGACCGCCTCGGCACGTGCCGAGCGTTTGAGCGCCCCGTGGTAGGTCGCCAGATCGGGTGCGAACTTCGATTTGTACCGGCAGATCCGACGCTGGTTGGCGCCGACCAGATCGTAGCGCTCGATACCCCTTGATTTGGCGTCGGTCATGACGTGCCAGTCGAGCAGGTCGTTGACCGGGATCTCCGCGTCGCCTTTCGTTCCGCCCTGCCAGCGATAGACCGTGTCCTTGTGCTCGATGGCGACGATCCCGCCCGCCATCTCTCCCTCCGAGTTCCAGCAGGTGTAGGGTTTGACCTGTCCGTCGGGAAACGTCGTGTACAGGCGGGTGACGTACTCGTCGTCGATGAAGTAGGCCATCTCCTGCTCGTCGTGGCGTTCGCGGACCCGGTCGATGATCTCCTTCGCCTCCGAAAGCCCGCCGACCTCGATATCGTATTCGTCGTCGTCGGTGTTGCGGATGTTCGAGCGCGCGTCGCTCGACAGCTCCATCAGGAGGTCGTCCTCGCTGGGCGTCAGGTCCGTCACGTAGGTGTAGTACGGTTCGACCGCGTATCCTTTCTCCTTGTACGGCCGGAGGTCCTGATACCGGTCGACCGTCCGGATGTGGGTCAGGTCCGGGTCGAGGTTCTCATCGGTCCACTCGTGACAGGCGTAGGCAAAGCGGCGGTTGCGCCGTTCCTTCTTGCGCTGTTTGAGCTGATGGGTGTCCAGCAATGCCGCACCCAGATAGTAGACTTCCGTATGTGAGGGCGGCGAGACCACCACCGTAAACGGCCCCTTTCGCTTCTCGAAAACGGGAAGGATCCCGACCGCCTGCTGGCCCTTGTAGGCCACCAGCGGGTGAAGCGTCGTCCCAGTGTGATCCGCGAGCAGGGAGATCCCCTCTCGCTGGTGGAAGGGGCCTGCCGCCTCCGCCCGTTTCACGTAGCTGTTCCACTCTTCGAGTTCCTCGCCGGACGCGCGTCGTACAGTGATACTCATTCGTTTCCTTCTAGATAGCCGAGGGCCGACAGTCGATCTTCGATCTCCTCGTCGTCCGTCTGTTCAACCGACTCATCGAGTTCCGGGTACTCGTATCCTTCGGTTGCCTCGACTGCGGAAAGAACGTTCCCGTCCATCCGATCGCTTCTGGGCACGCCGAGCGCCGAGAGGACCGTCGGTGCGACGTCGAAGAGGTGGGCCCCCGAGAGGTCCGCGTCGGTGTCGACCCCCTCGCCGCTGATGGCGATCATCCCGTGGAGTTTGTGGTTGTACGGCTCGGTCGGCGGGCC
This sequence comes from Halalkalicoccus paucihalophilus, assembly GCF_001593955.1. Classification (GTDB taxonomy): domain Archaea; phylum Halobacteriota; class Halobacteria; order Halobacteriales; family Halalkalicoccaceae; genus Halalkalicoccus; species Halalkalicoccus paucihalophilus. Next base: position 410,685 of record NZ_LTAZ01000001.1, read on the forward strand.
GAAGATCTCGCCTTTGAAGTCCGCCGAGAGGAACTGCTCGAACTCGTCGGGTATGGTCACGATATCGACGGCTTCCTCGGCGTGCGGTCCCCAGAAATACTCCTCGCGTGGGGCGACCTCCTCGAACATCGGTTCGCCGTCCGGCGTTTCGACTCCCGACAGGACGTCGATGAGCTCCGCACGGACAGACTCGTAGTCGCTCTCGGGGACGGTCCCGTCGGGTTCGCGGCCCTCGACGTTCATCCGGAGGCCGAGTTCGATCCGCGAGCGCATGTAGGCACTCGACCGTGCGAAATCGACCTGCTCGTTGCCCGCCCGGCGGGCGTCCGCGGGGATGAACCGCTTGACGAGGCCCTCGAGGCCGACCGCCCGGAGCGCCTTGCCCGCGCGTGCGGGCGTGATCCCGACCTGTGCGGCGGCACCGATGGCCCGACCCGCCAGCCCCGGCGAGGGAGCTTTCGCGTCGTCGCCCTCCCGGAGTTGGCCGTTCAGCATCGGGAGCCACGCCGGCATCCCCGAGCCGCCGGTGGTCGTCTCGACGTAGCCCTCCCGATCGAGGAACTCGTTGACCCGGAGTTCGTACTCGTCGTAGGGTCCCATCCCGTGATCGCTCGCGACGATCACGGTGTCGGGATCGCAGGATTCGAGCAGATCCCCCACTTCGTCGTCGACCGCTCGGTAGATCGCCTCGACGTAGTCCTCGCGGCCAGGGTGTTCGTGGAAGACGCTGTCGGTCCCCTGAAACTCGATGAAGCCGAACTCGGGGTCGTACTCGTCGGCGAGATGGCGGAAGGCGGCCCCGCGCATGCGCACGAGGTCGACGTACTCGCCGGGCTGGTCGCGCTCGGGGTCGGGGTATACTCGATAGTCGCCGATCGCCTCGCGGAGTTCCTCGAGGGTGCCCTCCGGATGACACTGCGGGTTCTCGGGGGCGGTGTAGCCGGGAACGATCGCGCCGTCGATCTCCGGGGGCGGTGCGGTGACGGGGACGTTGACGACGACGCTCGTCATCCCCTGATGGGTGAGCAGCTCCCAGAGCGCCGCCTCGCGGACGTGGGTCGCGTTGACGACGTCCCAGTCGTAGCCCTCGTAGTGCAGGAAACCGAAGACGCCGTGTTTGCCGGGGTTCACGCCGGTGTACAGCGAGGGCCACGCGCTGGCGGTCCACGGCGGGATCTGCGATTCGAGGGGGGCGCTTGCGCCCTCCTCGATGAGCGACTCGAGGTTCGGGAGCGCACCCTTCTCCAACAGCGGTTCGAGGACGGGATCACAGGCGGCGTCGATCCCGATGACCAGCGTATCCAGTCGGTCGGCGCTCACCGCGAGCCCTCCTCCGGAAACGGGAGTTGGGCGTCGGTCGATTCCGGTCGGTCGTCGCCGGCTTGCACGCCGGCCAGTCGTTGGGTTGTTGGCATGGTGAGTATGGTGAGGAGCGTATACAGCTCTACGACGTTGTTCTGCCCGTCGAGATGGGCCTGATAGCACGCGCGAACGTCCTCGAAGTCGAGGAACTCCAACCCCTCGATGACGTCCGAATGGGATTCGATCGCCCGCCAGTAGAAGTCGTCGGAACGGATCAACATCTCGTCGTTCACCCACGAACCGCTGCTGAGGTACGGCTGTGGCGGGGTTTCGTTCGCGACGTGCTTTCGCCAGAGCGCCTTCAGCTTTCGGCCCACGAAGTCGACGGGAAACGAATGTCCGAGGCCCAATCCCACGTCCGCGTGGGGGATCGACGCGAGCCGTGGGTCGAGTCGCTTGACGGCCGCGTCGATGACGTTCCGTCGCAGCCGATAGCGGATCGGCATCCGGAGCGAGAGGTCCACGAGGCGGTTGTCGAGAAACGGCGTTCGGTAGGGGATCATCTCCCGCAGGCTGTTCCGAAAGATGACGTCGTCGTCGTTCGAAAGCGGGAAGTAGCCGCTGCAGTAGACGAGGTCCTCGATCGACTCGTAGCGGACGCCGTGGTGGACGATCTCACCCTCGTCCCAATAGATGTTCTCCTCGAGGGTCGAACGGAGGTCGTTGGGAAACGGGAGGTTGTCGTCGCTCGGGGCGATCTCACAGAGCCAGTCGACGAACTCGGGGATGGTCCGGATCTTCGTCTGGATGGGGAGCGTGAGGTTTCCGATCCGGCCGAGATCGTAGCTGAGCGAGGGGATGGCGTGGCCCTTGAACAGCGTATCGGCGTACATGCCCGACAGGAGCACGTCGACACGGCTCGTGATCTCCGACTCGAAGCCGGTCGCATACCCCTGTGTGAACCAGCCGTTGAAGTTCGAGAAGGGCTGGTTGCGAACGAGTGCCTCCTCCTGATAGTCGTGATTGCGTCGCAGGAAGACGAACTCGTTGTCCGACTCGATCGCGACGCGTTCGGCGGTGCGCGCCTCACGACTCATCCACCCCGCCATGTGAAACGCCGTGCTCCCGGGGCCGAGGGCAGCGAGGTTCAGCCGCGAGTCGCTCCCGCCCGACAGCAGGACGCCGTATCGCAGATCGTCGCGGCGCCACTCGTCGAAGAGTTCGGTAAACCGATCGGTGAACTCGTCGACGAACGCCTCGAACGGCGCGTCCTGTGGACGATAGCGCGGGCGCCAATACTGTTCGACGTCGATCGAGTCGTCGTCGAGTCCGATCGTGGTGATCGAGGCGGGTTGGAGCTCCTCGATCCCGACGAGAGGGGTTTTCACGCCGAACGGCCGCCGGTAGACGAGGTACTCGTGGAGGTAGCCCAGATCGAACTCCGTCTCGATGGCCGGGTGATCCGCGATGGCGTCGATCTCCGTCGCGAACACGATCCCGTCGCCGGGCGTCGCGTAGTAGATCGGGATCGTCCCCAGACGGTCGGTGAAAATCGAGAGTTCACGGGCGTCCCGGTCGTAGATGAGTCCGATACAGTTGCCGTTGAGTCCGTGGACGAACTCGCGACCGTGTTCGGCGTATAGCTCCGCACAGTAGCCGACGCTGTCTCGGTGGTTCGGCCGTGGAGTGTGGCCCGTCGTTCCGCCGAGCGGGGCGTCGTCGAACCCGTAGACCTCGCCGAGTACCCAGAGCTCGACGCCCTCGCTGGTTTCGACCGGCTGTTCGCCGTTCAACAGAGGATGTGTGCTGAGCTGTATGGATACGTCGGCGTCGCTCCGCTCGGACGCGATACCGTGTTCCGGCACTTTCGCTCGTGTTGTCGGTAGCTCGTGGCCGACGGCTCCTCGGAGCCCAACCATCTTCTCAGCCACCTCCTGCTGACCGACCATACGACCTACTGTGCGGGCGAGGGGATTCAATGCTACGGTCCATTATCCCGGACGAATCGAGGCCTCCACGTGACTCTCGGCTGCCATATACGACGTTCCCGATTACTCGTTATTTATTATGGAGGCTGTAATTCGGAGTTATGTCGTCCCTCCTGCCCGTAATCGTGCCCATTAGGTGTTCACACCCACTCGATGGGTGCGGTGGCTAAAGGAGTCGTTAACCCTCCCGTCGACGTGTGAAGAGCCCCCCGTATCGCGGATCGATCGATTCGCGTGGCTGCGGCGGCTTTCGAAATCCTTTTTGGGGTGCTTGCCGTCGCTTCGGACGGGCCGCCTTAGCTCAGACTGGGAGAGCACTCGACTGAAGATCGAGCTGTCCCCGGTTCAAATCCGGGAGGCGGCATCCGGATTTTACGCGATCCTCGTTCGAGTGGCCGCTTCGATATGAGATCGATCACAGGGGCTCAGATGGTGGTACGTCCCGTAAAAACCCCAATCGGTGACGAGCCGTCCTCGTGACCGCCGTGACGGTCGTGAGGTATACCGTAACTACCGGTACGAGCGAATCGAGCGCAACGGAGACCCCTCCCTCACCGACGGAGTCTACGTCGTCCGCGCGTCGCGTGGTGACGTCGGCCCGAGAGCGGTGAACGCGCTGTGGATTTCGATCGATGACACCCCGCCCGATTCATAGACAACAGTGTAGAAATACCACAGTAACAGCTGATAGTATTACCCGAAAGCATTTCATCTAATCTGATAAATACTCTCTCGAAGACGGCCACGCTCTGCGACGGTCCCTAATTATCTAATCTAGACAACATTTTTATTACCAATTTAACGTACATTAAATGACTATATTTAGTATCTACAATATTCGAATAAATTCATATCAGTGGGAAACGATACGTCTATTGCAATGTCCGACGACAGCATCAAAACGTACCTGGCGAACCACCCACGAATGACCGGCGTCCTGTTCACCCTCCTCGTGTTGTTGACACAGGCAGGGAATGCGGCGGCAAGCAATTACGTCGTTGCTGGACCCTAATTATATATCAGTAAGAGAGAATTCGTCGCTCCAGTAAAGTTTTCCATCAATCCTTAGAGGGATACCATCAAAGGTTAAAAAGTCCTCTAATTCACGTGTACTAAGAGAGAATGTGTCTATATCACCTGAATTCAAGTAATAATTTTCGTTAGATCCTATTATCGGAACAATTAGACTGCCTATACCTTCTATATCAGTAGTATACGTTTTAAACACTAACTCAAAGCCGTTATCCACTTTAGTTATATCGCAGACGGCTGGAGCTCCGCTTTCTGTTTGCGCTATTGACATCCCACCATCCCCGATGACGATGTACTGCTCACCAATCACGTTTTCTCCCTTGGCTACTTCCAAGGCGGCCCGGAGCGGGAACCCGTTGTTCAACAGTCGCGCCAGCGTCGCGCCGATCTCAACTGCCCCGACGTTGATCACGTCGGTCAGGGTGACGATCCCGCCGATCGCTCCGCCGTCGATCAGTGCCATCCCCTGATCGTAGGACCGACAGCCGTTGAGCAGGAAGGCGTCGACACCGACTTCCTCGAGCGTCGTCGCGTCGAGTCGCCCGTCGGCACACTCGAACCCGTCGGGTTCGATGTGGCCGATGTAGTGGAGGAAATCCGCGTCCGTTTCGAGGACCGACCGCAGCTCCGCGCGCGTGAGATCGCGGTGTGCCGTCACCTCGAAGGGGAGCTCCTCGCGCGAGCCGTAGACGTCGTCGACAAGGTCGCGCTCCTCGTCCATCTCCGGGTCGTTACAGACGACGGTAATCGAGACGTCGCCGCTCGATTGCTCGCGCGCGAGGTGGTTTCGGTAGGCCTGCGGAGTCGCCTTGCTCGCACCCATCGGCGTCTCGTCTCCGACCCAGACCTGTTCGAGCGACCCCGTCGGAGCCGGTTCGACGTACGATTCGGTCTGCGGGGCCGTCGCACTCGCCACCTCGCGCGTGCTCCGGGTGGAGGAGTTCCTGAGAAATCCCTCTATCGCGGTTGTCTCGGCTCGGGCCGGCGAGACTCGTTGGGTGTCGGGCGTTCGAACCACCGCCATATCGTTGACAAGAAACGGCAGCATCTCGATGCTCGACGGGGTCGTCGCGACGTGGGAGGTGAGCTTCCACTCGGGGAGGTGCGGTTCGATCGTCGAGTACGGCTCCGACAGATACGCCGCCAGCTGTTCGCCGATCGGCCGATCGTAGAGCGCGGCGAAATCGAGGTCGACGTGTCGTTCGATCGCCCGGCGTTCGTGGAGATCGATCGGATAGAGCCCCTCGGTTCGAGTGATACAGTCGAAGAAGAACGATTGTTTCAGCGCTCGCTCGACCTCGGTTTCGAACTCGTCGTCGATTCCGAGCGGATGGACGAACCCGGATTCGGTTCGGATCTGCGCCTCGTCACCGGGTTCGACCGTCGCGCCGAGGTAGTACGCGAGCGGGGCGACCACGTAGGCGTGACGGAGCGTGGGCGGGACCTCGATGGTAATCCCCGTCTCCGGCGGTGAGAGCTCGTCGGGAATCGAGAGCGCCGATCCGCGCTCGATAGTCGGCGGGTGACCCCGAAGCGTCGGATACGACCGTTCGGGACTCGTCGTCTTCAGTGCCGAGCTGAACGTCGAGATCGCCGCCATGACGTCTTCGGGCTCGTCCGTCGTCGTGATCGTCGCCGCCGGGCGATCGTGTTTCGAGCGTGCGCCGATCGAGACGGTGTCCCGCTCGGGGAACTCGATCGCCATTCGTGTGGCGTCGGCGCTGATCTCGAAGGGGCCCTCGATCCGCACGTAGAGCTTCATCGGCGCGCACAGTTCGAGGCTGTAGGCCCCGTCGGGGAACGACTCTTCGGCGAACTTGCCCGTCTCCGTGAGCATCCGTCCATCGGCGTCCCGGACGTACACCGCGATCACCGTCGGGACGGTGATCGCATCGGTCTCGACGGCGACGGCACCGTCGACGGGGAACCTAAACGACGCCCCGCTGGTGACCGTCGGCGCGGCCGGTGAGGACAACGAGAGCGAATAGCGCCGCCGTTCGACGGTGTCGACGACGTCGAGCGTTCCGTCGTCGTACTCGAACCGGATCGCCGCCGAATCGGTCGTCTGACCGTGTGGAGACGATTGAGTCATCGCATCAGTGTACATATCATCGATATCGGACAAAAATCTATCGACCGTTTCGTCCCTAGTAGTGTCGACTCGTGTCGTGGTTCCCTGCGCTCTTCGGGTCCCGCGTCGTTTCCCGGGTCGAACGGGCGCAACGTTTATATTTTAATCGATTGAAACTATGATGAGAGGATGTCACCAGAGCACGGGTCTAGTGGGTCGGAATACGAGGAGATGACGGCGCTCGTTCAGGAACTCGATGCGCTCAAACAGCGCGGGTCGAACCTCCTCGTCGTCGGCTCGCGGATGCCCGCCGCCCACGAAGCCGCCTGCCGGCAGTTCCTCGGCGAGTCGACCACACAGGCACGCCGCCGCCTGTTCGTCCTCACGGATCCCTGTGCGTCGGTCTCCAAGCGCCTCTCGGCCGAAGCCCCCGGTTCGGATCGCCGCTCGGTACTCAGGTACGACGCGGCCAGTCGGAGCGCCGCTGTGGCCCCCTCCCAGCCCTCGATATCGGCTTCCGAGCGACGGGTCAAGGGCGACCTCGGCTCGCTCGGCGTCGCCATCTCCGAGGCGATCGCCGAGTTCGAGGCCACGAGCAGCGGGCTCTCCCCCGCGGAGCTTCGCCTCTGTTTCGATTCGCTCACGCCGCTGGTATCGGAGTACGACTCCGAGCCGGTCTTTCGGTTCCTCCACCTGCTGACCCACCGGGTTCGGTCGGTCGACGGAATGGCCCACTACCACCTCACGACCGAGCGCTCCAACCGGACGGTCGGGCTGCTCGAACCGCTGTTCGACGCGGTGATCGAACTCTGTCTGCGCGGGGACACCCTCTATCAGCGGTGGTACCTGCGCGACAGCGGACTGACGACCGGCTGGCTGCAGCTTTAGACGCTCCAGTATATCTCGTCCGCGCGGTGTCTCCGACCGTAGGCGTCGAGCCCCTCGCCTACGAGGCCCCTCAGTGCAGATCATCGTACAGCGTCGAGTGGGTGTAATCGAGGAAGGTGACGGGCACCCGTAGTTGCCCTCCTTTGCGCACCACGCTCGCGAGGCCGTTGTAGACGTGTTTGTGCCGTCGATCGCGCACCCAAAAGGCCGCGAGCGGCGGACGCTGGTCGGTCGCGGATACCGAGTGCAGCGCCTCGATCGCCCGGTAGCTCAGTTCGTAACAGAAGAGGCCGGTCGAGTCCTCCTCGATGAGGGTTCCGATATCGGTCGGCCCCTCGAACGGCGCGCGCAGGTCGACCCTGCCCATGACGACGTTGTCCTCGACGGAACCCGCAACGTATCGGGGGATATCGTAGTGACCGTACTCGCGAAAGCCCTCCTTGAGCCCCTCGACGAGCCCCTCACTGTTCGCTGGCGAGACGCCACAGAACCGTTCGACGACCGCGGGCGCGACCGGGTCCGAGACGTCCCCACGAAGGGCCGCCGTCGCAAGCGGGCGCGGGGTCGTTTCGCTGAGACGTCCGAAAAAGCCCGCTATGGTGTGGTACTCGTAGGTCGTCTCGGCCATCAGTTCCGCGGCGTCGCGGAACAACGCCAGCGCGTCCCCCGCAAGGTCGTCGGGGCGCTCGTCGAAGGGATGGAACCGCTGGTCGTCGCCCCGTTCGATCCACAGCCCCTCGCCGTCGACGTCGTAGGTCATCCCACCGTCCTCGATCTTGCCCCCGAACTGCCGGTTCTCGGCGAGGAGCGGGTCGAGGTCCTGTTCGCGGAGGTTCGTCCCGCCGCCCACGCCGTAGCCCAGTACGACGTTGTCGATCGCCTTCACGGAGCCGAGCGCGAGGCCGCCCGTTCCGACCGCCCTCAGTAGCTGCCGTCGGGTGAACTCCCTCACGCGCGCTCGCCCCCGAGGTCGTACTCCTCGCCGGTGACGAGGTACGCCAGATCCTCGACGATCACGTAGAGTTCGGGGAGCACCTTTACGACGGCCCACGCGATGGCCAGCAGCGCGACCACCGCCAGTCCCTGCGAGAGGATCCGGTCGGCGACGAAAAACGAGACCCTGATAGGGTCCTCGACGCCGAACAGCCACATCACGGGACCGGCAAGCGCCGCCTGATCGAACAGCTGGTGGCCGATCGAGTAGGCGATGAAGACGTTGCGCGCGACGTTGAGGATCCAGATCGTCGAGAGCGCGAGTGCGAGCGCAGCGAGTCGGCGCTCGATGGGGGCGCACACCGCCGCGATCAGCCCGCCGAAGATGGCCATGCTGCCGATGCCCGTACAGGCGAAGACGATCCGCGTCGAGTAGCGCCGGCCCGAATCGAGGGTGAACGCGAAGGTGTTTCGCAGGCCGGCGTCGTCGGTCTCGAAGGCGGGAGTCGATCCCAGCAACTGGAGACCGGCGTGGGTCTGGTTCGCGACGATCTCGATGAGCGTGTCGTGAAAGATGGGGATCGCGCCGAAGGGGAGATAGATCAGTCCCATGACGCCGACCGCCCGCGAGAGGGTTAGGAGCGAATCCCGACCGGCGTGAAGGCGAAGGGCGACGTAGATACAGGCAGGGACGGCGATACTCGCCAGTATCGCCTCGACGATGCTGCGGTGGTCGAAGACGAAAAACGGGACCATCAACAGCCAGAACAGCGCGAACCCGAGCCACGCGAGGGCCGTGATCGAGCGCGCGCTCGTGCGGTCGCGCCGATCGACGGCGATCCCCGCGACGAACCCGCCCATGACGATCCAGATGAGAACGTCAGTCACGGGCGTCAGGTCGGGGAGCATACCCGATCGAGGGGTGCAATCATAATATATCTGTTGTGTTATCACGCGGAATTAGAGGTGCGTCGCTCGTCGGTGGAGCGCTCGAAAAAAGGGTGGAGTGCGTCAGCGGGAACCGGACGGGAATCCGGTTGGTTCTCGGTGGTTAGGCGCGGTTCCGGAGCGCGATGCCGGCCGCTGCCAGCAGCGCGATCAGGGCCACGGCGATACCGAAGCCGGGCTGATCCTCGCCTTCGGAATCGTCACCGGAGCCGTCGTTGTTGTTGTCGTCTCCGTTCTTCTCGTCGTTGTTGTTGTCGTCTTGGTTCTGCTCGTCACCGTCGTTGATGTTCTGGTTCTCCTCGCCGAGGACCAGCGTGCCCTCGTCGGTGGTGTCGTCTTCATCGTTGATGGTCAGAGTACCGGTCGTCTCCTCACCATCGTGGGTGGCGGTGACGTCGTACTCGCCGTGCCAGAGTTCGAAGGTCACTTGACCGTCGTCACCGGTGGTCTCGGTCTGATCGGCGACCGAGACGTCGGCGCCGGAGACGGCGTTGCCGTCAGCGTCCTCGACGGTGATTGTCACCGTGTGGGGCTGACCGGCGGACTCGACGAGCGTCGCGTCGACCTGTTGCTGGACTTCTTCCTCACCGTTGTTGTCGGTCATGCGGACCGTGAAGTTCTGTCCGGCCTCGTGCTCGCTGAGGTCGAAGGTCGATTCGATGGCGCCCTCATCGCCGACCTCGGCGGTCTGGCTCATGAGGAACGGGTCGTCACCGGTTGCGCGCAGGCGGATCTGCACGTCCGTACCGGGTGCGGCGTTGGACTCGCCGGTAACGGTTGCGTTCTCGTCGTTCTCGACCTGCAGGACGCCGTCGGCGTTGAAGTCGCCGGTGACCTCGATGTTACGCTCAGTGACACTGAAGCTCGTCTCTGCTTCCTCGGCGTTGTTGTCGTTGCTCTCGGAGTAGGAGTTGACGTAGTCCTCACTAACGCTGAAGGTCACGTCGTACTCCTGATCGGCATCGATGTTCTCGTTCGTGGTGTCGACCACGAAGTAGATGCGGTTGTTGTCCGCGTCCGTCACGACATCGAAGTTCTCGATCGTGTTAGCGGAGGTGTATCGCTCGGGGTTCGACTGCTCGACTGTGAGGTTGAGATCGCTGCTGTCGAAGTCGTCGTTCGCCAGCTGACCGAAGACGCCGGAGACGTCGACGCCGATGACCAGCTGGTCACCGTCGGCAACGTCGCTGCCCGTCGTCGTCGCGTTCTCGAGGTCGTCAACGTCGGAGGAGATGTCCGCGCCAGCGGGTGCGACCGCCGTGTCGATGTCGCCCGTCGAGCCGTCGTTCAGGACGAGCGTGGCGAGGTCCGTCTCCTCACTGTTGACGTACAGTTCGAGGTTGAAGTCAGCGGGGAGGAGTCGGTACTCATCGCCGAGTTTTTCCTCACCCTCTCCGTCGAAGGCACCATTGAGACTAACAGTATCTTCGCTGTCGTCAGCGGTGTAGAAGGTATCTTCGGCCTCCTTACCCGCATTGTAGGTGTTGAAGTAGACGGTGACTTCGCCGTCGCCGTCGTTATCAACAACATTGATGCTCGCGTTGTAGTTCTCGTCGCCCTCGGTTAGGTCGACAGTCGCGTTGTCCGTTCCCTGAAGGTCAACGGTGAACTCCACAATGTCACCGGCTTCTTCGGAGTAAGTCGAGGAGTCGAACTCCGCGTTAGCCTCGACTTCCTCGGTCACTTCGACGCTGGTCGTCGTCTCTGCTGTCGTGTCCTCGACACTCACGGTGACGTTGTACTCACCGGTTTCGATATCACTGAAGTCAGCCGAGACACCCTCTCCGTTGGGGTCAACGTCTTCGACAGTAACCTCACCGTCTTCAGCGGTACCGCCGAAGACTGCTTCGAGATCGTCATCGCTCAGATCGTCCGAGCTGATCTGCAGGTTGACGGGCTCGTCGCGGTTGTCGCTGTCGTAGTTTAGAGTGGTTTCTGACTGGTCGACAGTATCGGAGACGAATTCAGCAGAGATGTCCTGCTCGACGACCCAGAATGGACCGTATGCCGTGTCCTCGTCATCGACGAGAACGTACGGTCCTTCACTGTAATCCGTGGTGTCGATAGTAACCATCCCAGTGCTGTCCGCGCGCAGATACTCAACGGGCGAGTCGCTGGGCGAGGTACCAGCGTGAATCGCGACGGTCTCACCGCCCTCAAAGCCCGTCACCTCAATGGACTGTCCCTGGTAGAAGTCCTCTTGGCTACCGAGGTTTCCGGCGTCTCGACTGTCGCTCACAGTAAAGGTGGTGTCTGCCTGCGACCACTGGGTGAGGTCGTCACCCTCGGCGGGTGCGTCCAGCGTGCCGTCCGTGGCGATCGCGTAGACGGTGTACTCGCCATCGAGACCGGAGACGTCAGCATTCAGTTCCGTCGACTGGTCGTCGACGTTCCCCGTCTCGTTCACGAGGATGTCGTCACCCTCGTTGTAGGTGCCATCTTGACTGATCACGGCATAGACTTCGCCGTCACCGTCTGCGTGCGATACATTGATCGTCGCCTCGCTTCCGTCGGCGAGGTCGACGTTTTCTGCCGTAACCTCGGTCGCATCCGCAGCAGCCGCGCCCGCAAACGCAGCGGACATGGCGAACACGGAGAGGACCATCAGGGCGGCAAGGAACAGCGCTTGTCCCTTTTCGCGTAGTGTGTGTTTCTTTGCTCATGTTTCGTTTGATCGGTCGACAACCCTTTCTCACCCGGCAGGACCCACATGGGCCACCGATTGGGCGATACTCGGACCGTCCTTCGGGTAGGGGTGTCCGTATTGAGACGTCTTCATGTAATAAGATTTGTGAGATAATATAGAAATTAAAAGGTGTTTAGAAGTGGTTTGAACGGACCGATGGTCTCTTGTTCCGTATGTTATCTACTCGTATTATTCTGAGTGGGGCTCGATACGGAGTGTTTTGTGAATTGCCGTTCTTCGACGGGGAATATCTTCACACGAACTTATCACAGATCGGTCGGAATCAGATACCCAAACCATCACGACCGGGAATCCCTGTGGTCCGTCTACCTCGCGCCGTTCGGGTGGGCGTCAAGACGGTCGGCGGCGGGCTCTGGTCCGACACGGGTTCGGACGCGTGGGCGGGATTTGCCGATCGGGCAAACCGGGTTTCGACCCTGAGACGGTTGCACCCGGTTCGAGCGCCCCGCTTCGAAGGGATTATGTGTCGCCTCGGCCTGAGAACCGACAAGAGTATCTATGTCAGACAAACCCGCCTCGATGTACCGGGAGATCTCGAAACAGCCCTATACACGCCGTGAGTACATCACCGGGATCCCCGGCTCGAAGATCGCACAGCACCGCATGGGGGACCGCGACCGCGATGCGGAAGACTGGCCCGTCCAGATCTCGCTGACTCTCGACGAGGAGTGCCAGATCCGAAACGGCGCGCTCGAGGCGTCCCGGCTCGCGATGAACCGCCACCTGATCAAGGAACTCGGCGAGTTCAACTACGCCGCGATCCTCCGGAAGTTCCCCCACCACGTCATCCGCGAGAACAAACAGGCGACCGGCGCGGGTGCCGACCGTGTCTCCGACGGGATGCGCCAGGCGTTCGGCAAAGTGGTCGGAACGGCTGCCCGGATCGAGAAGGGCGAGCGCGTCTTCACCATCTGGTGTGAAGTCGAGGATGCCCCCGTCGCGAAGGAGGCACTCCGCCGCGCGTACAACAAGGTCTCGCCGCCATGCACTATCAGAGTCGAGCGCGGCGAGAAGCTGCTCGTGTCGTAAGTGCTCACGCTCGCGGTCGCCACACGCGCTGAAACCTACGACCGACTCGACCGACTCCTCCCCGAGTACGGCATCGAGGTCCGTCATCTCGAACCCACTGGACGCACGCTACCGATTTCTCCCGAGACGTCCCCCTTCGAACAGTTCGACGTCGGCCTCGTGTTCCCCTCGCGGCTCATGGAAGGCGGTCTCGTCGATGCGCTTCTCGACATCCCGTGGGTCAACGACCGCGGGGCGATCGCGACGTCGCGCAACAAAGCCGAGGTGCTCGCACGTCTCTCTCGTGTGGGTGTGCCGGTTCCCGACACCGTCCTCGTTTCGAATCCCGTCTCGCGCGCGGAACTCCGGGCCGTCTTCGAGCGCTTCGACCCGCCCGTGGTGATTAAACCCAACTCCACGACCCGAGGGGTCGGAATCACGCTCGCGGGCGACCTCGATTCGTTTCTCGGGATCTGTGACTACCTCTCGCTGATCCACGAGTTCCCGGCGACGGACGACCGGTCGTTTCTCGTCCAGGAGTTCCTCCCGGAGGCGCGCGATTACCGGGCGATGGTCATCGAGGGCGAGTACGTCGGTGCGGTCGAGCGAACGGGTGAAGGCTGGAAACACAACGTTCACGCGGGCGCACGCGCGACGGGCGTTCGACTCCCTGCCGACCACCGGGAACTCGTCGAGCGGGTCGCGGAGACGCTCGACATCCCGTTTATCGGCGTCGACCTGCTCGTTTCCGGGGAACGGACGCTCGTCTCCGAGACCAACGCCCGGCCGACCGTAGACGAGGCGACCAAGTACGAGCCCGACTTCGACGAGCGGCTCGCGGCGCTCGTCCGCTCGCGCACACGGGAGTAACAGACCTCCGGCGTGGGATCGACCCCTCCGAGACGACGCCCGCGTAGCGGCCCTTTACTGCGTGTCCAGCCAGTAGTCGTGAGCCGGGCTACGATCCAAGAGGCCGCCGAATCGAGCGCCGATATCGTCGTTTCGTCGACCGGGTCCACGAGGCTGTCGAGCCACTCGGCTAACCGATCGGAAAACGGAAAACTGGGACGGGTCCGGACTTAGGCGCTGTCGTTAAACCGGTTGTTCGTCGAGAGGGGCGCGTCGCCGGGCTCGCCGCGGACGAAGTGGCCGGCGGGGTTGACCTCGCCGTCGCGTTCCATGCTGAGCAGCTCGATGAACCACGCCTCGTGATCCATCTCCTCCTGGAGGATGCGCTGGGCCATGTCGTAGGTCCGAGGGTCGCAGTCGCGGGTCATGTCACAGACCTCGCTCCAGGTGCGGATCGCACAGCGCTCGGCCTCAAGCAGCACCTCGAGGATGTTCTCGGGCTGTGGGTCCTCGGGTAGCTCGGCGTCGGGACACGACGCGCGGTCGGCGAACTCGCGGATGTCGTTGGGGATCATGCCGTCGAGCTCGTAGATCCGGGGCATGACGAGTTCGAAGTGGGCGCGGTCCTCGAGACGCGCGTCCTCGGTGATCTCCTTGTAGTCCTCGTTGCCCGCCAGATGCGTGCGGAGGTTCGTGTAGTAGTAGTACGTGGTGAACTCCGCGCCGATCGCGTCTATCAGTTTCTCGCGGATTTCCTCGGGGTCACCGCCTCGCTCCCGAATCGTCTCCATTCCGACGCGCTGGCTGGTATCGCCCGGATCGACACTGCCGCTCCCGTGCTGTTTCTCGCTCATGATTTCCTCCGATTCGATAAACGGTTTTGCGATACTTAAAATGTGGTTGTCGAATCGCTACATGTCCTTTCAGTTCGATAAACCCATATACTTGCTCGGAGGGGTGAAACTTCCGGGACGCTACGTCACGACGGCGGTGCTCTCCGCCTCCCTCGAAAGCGCCTCGAAGCGTTTGCCGGCCCCGGCGGTGAGGGGGTACCTGTCGTGGTACGGGTCGGGATCCCGATCTTGGCCGACGACCGTCCCGATGGCGTCAGCGATTTCCTCGTAGTTCTCACCGACGATATCCTGAACGAGTACCGGGAGGCTGGCCCGTTCACAGAGTTCGCTCGCGGCGGCCCGACCCGCGTAGACGCGCCCCTCCTCGCTGTCGACGAACACCAGCGCGAAGGGAACCTCCTCGAACTGCGCGGCGAGGAACTCCTGGGCAGGATCGTCGTACCACGGGATCGCGCCGACGCCCGGGAGTCGGCGCAATGCCGTTGCGGCCGCCGAACAGAGCGGGCACTCGCCGTCGTAGATCAGGACGCCGTGATACTCGGAATCGTCGGCCTCGATCATACTCCGAGTTCGGGTGGGCGGAGAATAAGCGTTAATCGACGTCGATCGCGGCCGATCCGTCCGCGCGCGCGAGCGTGACTTCGAGTACACCGTTGTTGTAGGTCGCACGCGCCGAGTGCTCGTCGACCCGGCCGGGGAGCGTGATCCGTTCGTCGTAGTCCCGGTGGTCGTTGGCGGCGCTGATGGTCAGGGCCTTCCCGTCGCAGGTCAGCCCGATATCGCCCTTCTCGACGCCCGGAAGGTCCGCGACCACGCGGATCTCCTCGTCGGTCTCGTAGATGTCGACGTGCGTATCACTACCGAAGCCCGCGTCGCTGACCTCGACGCCGCCGCCCATCACGTCGTTCATCATCCGCTCGAGTTCGCGGAAAATATCGTCGAAAGGGTCGTTGCGGTCGTCGCGTCTCATACCTGGGATAGGTGCCTGTGTGACAAAAGGCTTTGCGGGCCTCAGGGAGCCGGCGAGGAGATCGTCGGGATCTCCCGAGTACCGGGCAGTCCGATCCCCAAGCTCTCGTTCGTCATCGCCATGCTCTCGTCTCTTCCCGCCAACCCCGTCATCGCACGGATCGCATCGACGTTCTCGGGGATCACGTCGCTCTCCTGGTGGATCGCTTGGAACAGATACAGTTCCGAGTCCTGGACGTTGATCGACTCGCCCCAGACGCAGTTCTCCCAGAGGTCGCCCCGCGGCCGACCCCGATCGCGTGCCAACTCCCGGAGCTTGCCCGTCCCATCGATCGCCAGACCGTCGTCGACGACGAAGATACGCGACTCCCCCGCGAGTAGCTCGCGGACCTCCTCCGAGGAGGGTTCGCTCTCGAGTTCGATGTTCAGGCTGTGCATGTGCATCAGCGTCGTCGGCACGGTCAGTCCCATCGTGTCGATCGAGAGGTCGGGGAAGATCGTGTTGACGTCGGGACCGTGGTGTGAAGGGACCGTGATCGGATCGGGCAGGATGTCGTTGATCGGGCCCCGTCCCGTCTGGTCGGGATCCCCGCCCCGCCGAACGAGCGTTGCACGGACCTTCTCGACGCCGTAGGCCTCCTCGAGAGGGGAAACGAGCCGCGAGATCCCCGTCGTGTTACACGAGACGACCCGGACGTACTCCGCACCCTCGGCGTCCTCGAAGTTCGCCCGCGCGTTGAAGCTGGTGTCGACCAGACTGTCCGACTCCTTGCCCTGAAGGATCGCGGGGGTCCCGGCGGCCTCGTAGCGCGGGCGGTTCTCGGCGCCGATCCCGCCGGGAGTGGCGTCGACGACGATGTCGCTTTCTGCGATCAGATCCTCGCTCGTCCCCGCTACCTCGTAGCCTGCCTTTCGAAACGCACTCACGCGGTCCTCACGGGCGGAGTAGAGTGTGTATCCTCGGCGCACCGCACCGTCGGCACCGAAATCGGGACTGGCCTTCGAGACGCCACAGACTTCCATATCGGGCTGGGCGGCGACCGCGTCCGCGACGCGCTTGCCGATGGTGCCGTAGCCGTTGATACCGACCTGTAACATACACGTGTCTGTGGGGTGCCAAAGGGAATAATATTTACGAGTTAATAGTTAAGAAAGTAACTCGCCGCCGAGTAACTCGATCCGTCGGAGGCTTGGGGTGTGAATAAACCCGCTGAGACCGTATGGACGTATACGACGAGTAGCGGCGTGGAAACGCCGGTTATGCACCGCCTATCCCGAATAGGCGTAAGATACTTACTACTGGATAACAATAACTCAAATATGAGTAAGAACTTCGGTTCGGGGCCGG
This sequence comes from Halalkalicoccus paucihalophilus, assembly GCF_001593955.1. Taxonomy (GTDB): domain Archaea; phylum Halobacteriota; class Halobacteria; order Halobacteriales; family Halalkalicoccaceae; genus Halalkalicoccus; species Halalkalicoccus paucihalophilus. Next base: position 427,582 of record NZ_LTAZ01000001.1, read on the forward strand.
TACGGGTGGGGCTCAACGGGTTCGGGCGGATCGGTCGGAACGTCTTCCGGGCCGCCATGGAGACGCCCTCGATCGAGCTGGTGGGCATCAACGACATCATGGACGTCGAGGACATGCACTACCTCGCGAAGTACGATACCGTTCAGGGACGCCTCGACGGGCTCGAACTCGACGGCGAGACGCTCGTCTACGAAGGGAACGAGGTCCCGACGTTCAGCGAGAAGGACCCGACCCAGTTGCCGTGGGAGGACCTGGATGTCGACGTCGCCTTCGAGGCGACGGGCATCTTCCGTACCCGCGAGGACGCCGCCCAGCACCTCGAGGCTGGTGCCGATAAGGTGATCATCAGTGCGCCGCCAAAAGGCGAGGACCCAGTCCGGACGGTCGTCTACGGCGTCAACCACGAGGAGTACGACGGTGACGATATCGTCTCGAACGCTTCTTGCACTACGAACAGCGTCGCGCCAGTCGCGAAGGTGCTCGACGAGGCCTTCGGCATCGAGTCGGGCCTGCTGACGACGGTTCACGCCTACACCGGCACGCAGAACCTCGTCGACGGGCCCTCGGGCAAGACGCGGCGCGGGCGGGCCGCCGCCGAGAACATCATCCCGACCTCGACAGGTGCGGCCCAGTCGACCACCGAGGTCCTGCCGAACCTCGAGGGGAAACTCGACGGGATGGCCATGCGCGTGCCCGTTCCGACCGGATCGATCACCGACCTCGTCGTCGACCTCGAGGCCGATGTCGGGACCGAGGAAGTCAACGAGGCGCTTCGCGAGGCCGCGGACGGGGACCTGAAGGGCGTGCTCGGGTACACCGACGACGAGATCGTCTCCCGGGACATCGTCGGCCTGCCCTTCTCCTCCTACGTCGACCTCGATTCGACGCTCTCGGTCGAGGGCGGGCAGGTCAAAGTGCTCGCGTGGTACGACAACGAGTTCGGCTTCGCCAGCCGGATGCTCGACCTCGCACAGTACATCGTCGCGCAGGACGAGGAAACGCGCGCCGAAGCGGCGGCGTAGGGCGGGCTTTATTATCGCGGTCGATCTCTCCACACCCATGTTCGAAACGCTCGACGACCTACCCGAGGAGGGGCGCTTGCTGGTACGGATCGACGTCAACTCGCCGGTCGAGAACGGTGAGGTACAGGACAACCGCCGGTTCGCGCGCCACGCCGGAACCCTTCGGGAACTCGCCGACGCCGGCCACCCTCTTGCGGTTCTCGCCCACCAAGGCCGGCCCGGGCGGGACACCTTCGTCTCGCTTGAACAGCACGCCGAGATCCTCTTCGAGCACCTCGACCGCGAGGTGCGGTACGTTCCCGACACCTACGGCGAGGAGGCGTTGGAGGCGATTCGCAACCTCGGAGCGGGTGAGATCCTCCTCCTCGAAAACGTCCGGATGGTCGACGAGGAACTCGCCGACCGCACGCCCGAGGAACACGCAAAGAGCGCGCTCGTCGAGACCCTTTCTCAGGAATTCGACGCCTACGTCAACGACGCCTACTCCACCGCCCATCGCGGACATGCCTCGATCGTCGGCTTCCCGCAGGTGATGGACTCGTATGCGGGCCGTGTCATGGAGGTCGAGTACGAGGCCAACTCCGCGATCCAGGAACGGGAGTTCGACGGCCACGTCGCGATGGTGCTGGGGGGGACGAAGGCCGACGACCTCATCGGCGTCATGGAGCGCGTCGAGGACACCGTCGACACCTTCCTTATGGGCGGGATCGTCGGCGAGCTGTTCCTCCGGGCGGCGGGCCACGACGTCGGCTACGACGTCGAGGGCACTGACTTCTTCGACGAGCAGTGGGACGACCAGGAGGAGACGATCCGCGAGCTGCTCGATTCCTATGGGGGTCGGATTCTCCTCCCCGTGGATCTCGCCTATGAGGACGACGCGGGCGAGCGCGCCGAAGTAGCGGTCGAGGGCGTCGAAAAGGAGGCCTCGTTTCTCGATGTCGGGAGCGAGACGGTCGAGGGGTACGAGGAGGTCGTCGCCGACAGCGAGGCGGTCTTCGTCAAGGGCGCACTGGGCGTCTTCGAGGACGAACGCTTCTCGAAGGGGACGGTGGGGGTTATCGAGGCCATCGCCAAAACGGACTGCTTTTCGGTGGTCGGCGGGGGCGATACGTCGAGAGCGATCGGGATGTATGGCCTGAGCGAGGACGACTTCTCGCACGTCTCGATCGCGGGCGGGGCATACGTCCGGGCGCTGACGGGCGAATCGCTGGTCGCCATCGAGGCGCTCTCGGGGTAAGGCAACGCCTAACCGCCCTCCGGACGACCCTCCGACATGGCTCTTAGACCCGCCGCCGAGACGGCGATCCGACAGTGTATGGCCCTCCAGCCGGACGAATCGTGTGCGATCGTCACCGACGACCGGAGACGGGCGATCGGCGAGGCCCTCTACGAGGTGGCACGCGAGATCACCGACGACGCGGTCCTACTCACGTACCCGCCGGGCCCCCAGCACGGCGCCGAACCGCCGGCACCGGTCGCCGCGGCGATGGGCGGCGCGGACGTGGTACTCGCCCCGACCAGCAAGAGCCTGAGCCACACCCGCGCGCGCGGTGCGGCGACCGACGCGGGGACGCGCGCGGCCACCCTCCCGGGGATCACCGAGGAGGTCTTCAGGACCGGTCTGGAGGCCGACTACGAGCGTATCCGCGAGGAGTGCAACCGGATGCTCGAACGGGTTGCGGATGCGACGGAGATCCGCGTGACCTCGCCGCAGGGAACGGACATCACCGTCGAGCCGGGCGAGCGCGAGTGGCTCGCGGATACGGGGATCGTCCACGAACCGGGCGACTTCTCGAACCTCCCGGCAGGGGAGGTGTTCGTCAGCCCCGAGACAGCCGAGGGAATCTACGTGGTCGACGGGACGATGCACCCCCACGGGCTGCTCGATGACGAGATCGAAATCGAGGTCGAGGAGGGCTACGTCACCTCGGTGAGCGATCCAGAGGTTCGAGCCGAGTTGAAAGAAGCCGCCGAGGAAGTGGGCAAGGGCGCCTACAACCTCGCCGAACTCGGAATCGGGACGAACCTCGCGGTCACCGAGTTGGTGGGGAGCGTTCTCCTCGACGAGAAGGCGGCCGGAACCGTCCACATCGCTATCGGGGACGACGCGGGCATCGGCGGGGACACGGACGCGCCGATCCATTCGGACGGGATCCTCCGGGAGCCCACGGTCTACGCCGACGGGGTAGAAGTGGACCTCCCACGACCCTGACCACAGACGACTTTTATAGCGCGATACACTATCCCCTCCAATGAGCAATACAGCGAGTCAGGTGGCGCTTTCGTGTCCCTCGTGTTCGCCCGAGGAGGCGACGGTCCACGAGGTGCTGAAACCCGGCGGGCAGGCGACGGTGCGGTGTACGGCCTGCGGGCACACCCACAAGACGAAAATCGAGGAGGAAAGCGACGTGGAGATCGACGTGATCGTCTCACAGGACGGCGAGTCGTTCTCGACGAGCGCCGACGTGCCCGAACGCGAGGAACTCGCCGTCGGCGAGGAGTTCGTCCTCGATACCGAGGAGGCGATCATGCTCGTGCGGATCACGAGCATTGAACTCGGCGAGGACAGGCGGGGCGAGAGCGCCCCTGCCGAGGAGATCCGAACCCTGTGGACCCGCGCGGTCGACAACGTCTCGGTCAACCTCACCGTCCACCCCAACGAGAAACGCGAGGAGAGCCGAAGCGTCAAACTGCAGGTGCCCGGCGACCACGACTTCACCGTCGGCGAACGCGAGGAGATGGGCGACGAGGAGTTCGTCATCACGGGGATCCACGTCAAACGCGACGCGACGGGCTATCACCAGTCGAAACTCGACTTCGAAGGGGACACCGTCCGGGCGAAGGACGTCAAACGCCTCTACGGCGAGGACGATTCGCCGACCGCGTGGTCCGTCTGGTAGGATGAACCACGAGGCCGCACGCGGGGCGCTCGTCGATCGGCTCGCCCGCCGTGAGGGGCTCTCCGAGTCCACGATCGCGGCGATGAAGGCGGTACCGCGCCACGAGTTCGTTCCCTCCGACCGACGGGACGACGCCTACGCCGACCGACCGCTGCCGATCGGCGACGACCAGACCATCAGCGCCCCGCACATGGTGGCGATCATGACCGATCTGCTGGGGGTCGAGGCGGGCGATTCGGTGCTGGAAGTCGGGACCGGCTGTGGCTATCACGCCGCCGTCACGAGCGAGGTCGTCGGCCCGGAGAGCGTTTTCAGTGTCGAGTTCAGCCCCGAACTCGCCGAGCAGGCGAGGGGGACGTTAGAGCGGATCGGCTATGGCGATATCAGTATCAGAGAGGGAGACGGCCGCGAGGGGTGGCCCGAGGGTGCCCCCTACGACGCCGCCTACGTCACCTGTGCGGTCCCGGAGATCCCCGCCGCCGTCGTAGACCAAGTCCGTTCCGGAGGGGTAATCCTCGCACCGGTCGGTGACTGGTCCCAGACCCTCGTCCGTGCTCGCATCGGGGAGGACGCTGTGGCGGAGCGTGAGACCCACGGTGCGGTTCGGTTCGTCTCGGTCCGGGGCTGATCGCCGGATGGGGCGTCCCGAGACCGGCTACGGGTGTCGCTCGACCGGTTCGGATCGGCGTTTCAGTTCGTACTCGGCGGTCAGATACGCGCCGAGATACCCGCCGAGTGCACTCAGTCCGACCACGTACAGCGCGCCCACGAGCAGGGCGGCGACGACGACGATCAGCGAGACTGCCGTCCCGGTGGGATCGAGGGTGAAGATCCCGACGAACCCAACGATGGCGAGTCCGAGGAGGCCAAGCGGGACGAGCGCGATCAGCCCGGAGAGGGCGCCGCTTCGGACGCCTCCTTGCGTGTCCGTCCCCTGGAGATAGGCGGTGACAGCGCCGCCGGCGATCGGAGCCAGGGGGACGAACCACGAGAGGACCGTGGTGACGACCGCGCCGATCAGCGCGTGAGTGAGGGTGTCCGAGTCCTCCATAGTCTAACTTGTACGCGTATCGATATGATCGTACCGGTCGTTCGGACAAGCGCGCGACTCTTGGTGCTCGGTCGCCGAGAACCGTGTATGGACCCCGCCGTCCTGCGAGAGGACATGGTCGATAGCCTCGAACACGAGGCCAAGGCCGCCCTCGACACCGAACGGGTCGCCCTCGCGATGCGAGACGTCCCCCGCGAGGCGTTCGTCGACGACGAGCGTCTCGCGTACGCCGACCGCGCGACCGAGATCGACGGGACGACCGTCCTCGCACCCAGCACCGCCGCCCGCCTCCTCGAAGCGCTCGACGCCCGCGAGGGCGATTCGATCCTCGTCGTCGGCGTCGGCGTCGGCTACACCGCCGCCGTTCTCGCCGAACTCGGTGACGCGACGAACGTCCACGCCGTCGACATCGACCGCAACATGGTTCATACGGCCCGCGAGAACCTCGATCGAACCGGCTACGGTGCGACACTCGTCGACTGCCGGGACGGCTCGCGGGGCCTCCCCGAGTACGCCCCGTTCGACCGCATCCTCGTCGAGGCCGCCGCCGTCCGGCCGCCTCGGGCGCTGCTCGACCAGCTTTCCGGGGATGGACGACTCGTCATGCCGATGGGCACGAGCGGACAGACGCTCGTCGCGCTCGATTCCACCGGAACGGTCCTCGAACGGATCTGTCCCGTCGCCTTTCGGCCGCTGCTCCTCGAGGGCCAACAGCCCGGGCGGCTCGAACGCAACCGGACCGAGCGCGAAGATAGGGAGTTCGCGGAGCGCAACGCCCAGCGCCGTCACGGCTGGGAACAGGAGTGGATCGACTGGGACGGCGGCCGATACCGCTAAGTCGTCGCTGTCGGATGGGAGGACATGGCCCGTTCACGGGGCGATCCACGCGTGCTGTTCGTCCTCAACGTCGTCCTCTCGTCGCTGTTTTGCTATCTCGTCCTCCGTGGGCTCGCGTTCGTCGGGGCCGTCGAGTTCACGTGGGTTCTCCTGGCGGGGTCGACGGCCGCGCTCGTCGTCGTTACTCGTCTCGTTACCCGGTGAGGGCGTTTGTCGGCCCGACAGCCACAAGACGTATTCCCACCGTCGATGGTTGGATAGCAATGGCCGATCGAACCGAACCGACCGCCCACGAGTGCGCTCCCGAGCGGTTCTTCAAAGTCGTCGCCCGGTCGAAGAGTTACGTCCTCGACGTTCACATCCCCGAACAGCGACACATCGAGGGCACGGACGCGTTCGTCCCCTACGATAGCATCCGCGAGCATCGGGATCTCCTTCCCGACGAGGACACCCCGATCACGCTGTACTGTCGCAGCGACGGGATGAGTCGGGAGGTCACCGACGTTCTCCTCGAAATGGGCTACGAGGAGGTCTACCTCCTTCGAGGCGGTATTCAAGCATGGGAAGACGAAGGACTACCGCTTTCGGAGTACCGGTTCTGCGAGCCGGGCGTCCGTACCGACGGATAGCCCTTTCGGACCGTTGAGTCACTCACACCCCGGGAAACCGATCGCTCGCGGATGTGAACCCAGAAGACGCCCGGAGCGGGATTTGAACCCGCGTCACGACCGTGACAGGGTCGTATGATGGGCCACTACACCATCCGGGCGAACGCATCTCCACCTTTCCGGCTTGCAGACTTAAGGCTTTCCAAACGACCGGCCCGTGTGCCGTCTACCCAAAACACTCATTTCGGTTCCTCCCCTACCGGATCGTATCAGCCCCGGATCGCAGACGACCGGTATTCGTCGCGTCCGCCGCGACCGGCGGACCGAGTAGCGTCCGCTATCTAGAGTGGAAACGCTTAACTATACGTCGCCGTTACGTGCCTGTAGTATCTCGTGACAGCAGCTTCTCTCGCCAGCCAGCCGTCGGACACAGCACACACATGGATGTAAGTGAACACACCCTGGTACCCGAGCACAGCCTCATGGACGAGGCGGACCTCGATGAGGTGCTCGCGGAGTACGACATCAAACGCACAGACCTACCGAAGATCAAACGCACCGATCCCGCGCTCCCGGACGAAGCCGAGGTCGGTGACGTCGTAAAGATCGTTCGTGACTCACGGACGACCGATCGAGCCATCGTCTACCGATTGGTGATCGAATAATGAACGGGACACACCGACGGACGATCTCCGAGGAGTACTTCTCGAAGGAACGACTCGCAGAACACCACTTTCGCTCCTTCAACGACTTCCTGAATCGAGGGATGCAACAGGTCGTCGACGAAAAGGAGACGATCGACACCGACATCGGCGACAAGGAGGGCCAAGAGCCCGTCTACGTCGAACTCGGCGACGTCCGCGTCGTCACCCCTCGCGTGCGGGAGGCCGACGGGAGCGAAGAGCTCCTGTATCCACAGGAAGCGCGCCTCCGAAACATCACCTACTCCGCACCCGTGTTCATGGAGATGTCGATCGTCAAGGGCGGCGAGGAGGAAGAAGAGCGGGTCGTCGACACGACCGAGACCAAGGTCGGCCGGATGCCGATCATGGTCGGCTCCGATAAGTGTAACATCGCCGGCTTCTCCGACGAGGAACTCATCGACATCGGCGAGGACCCCGCCGACCCCGGGGGCTACTTCCTCGTCAACGGCTCCGAGCGCGTGCTGATGACCAGCGAGGACCTCGCGCCCAACAAGATCCTCGCCGAATACGACAGCAAGTACGGCGACGAGATCCAGGTCGCCAAAACGTTCAGCCAGCGCCGCGGGTATCGCGCGCTCGTCCTCTGTGAGCGCGGCCGTGACGGCCTGCTCGAGGTCTCGTTCCCCTCCGTGTCGGGCTCGATCAACTTCGTCACGCTCGTTCGCGCACTCGGACTCGAATCCGACGAGGAGATCGTCCACCGGGTCAGCGATGACCCCGAGATCGTGAAGTACATGCTCGAGAATCTGGAGGAAGCAGACGTCCAGACCACCGAGGAGGCCATCGAAACACTCGGAAAGCGCGTCGCCTCGGGACAGGGCAAGAACTACCAGCTCAAACGGGCGAACTACGTCATCGACCGATACCTGCTGCCACACCTCCACGAGGAGGGCGTCCCCGACGAGGACGTCCGGATCAACAAGGCCTTTTATCTCTGTCGGATGGCCGAGGCGTGTTTCGAACTCGCCCTTCAGCGCCGCGACTCCGACGACAAGGACCACTACGCCAACAAGCGTCTCAAGGTCAGCGGCGACCTGATGACCGACCTCTTCAGGACGGCGCTGAACAAGCTCGCCCGCGACGTGAAGTACCAGCTCGAACGCGCGAACATGCGAAACCGCCAACTCTCGGTGAACACGGTGGTTCGCTCGGACGTGCTGACCGAACGCCTCGAACACCCCATCGCAACCGGTAACTGGGTCGGCGGCCGCTCGGGCGTGAGCCAACTGGTCGACCGGACGGACTTCATGGGCGTTCTCTCGCACCTGCGTCGGCTTCGTTCGCCGCTCAGCCGCTCGCAACCGCATTTCGAGGCGCGTGACCTGCACGCGACCCAGTGGGGTCGGATCTGTCCCTCCGAGACCCCCGAGGGGCCGAACTGTGGGCTGGTGAAGAACTTCGCCCAGGCGATGGAGCTGACCCAGAACATCGAGGACGAACAGGGACTTAAACGAGAACTGGCGTCGATGGGCGTCGAGGGCATTCCGGGCCTCGAATCGACCACGCGAACGCCCGCGGACGACTAATCCCAATTACCAACACATGGCACAGGCACGAGACGCGAAAGTGTACGTCAACGGCAGTCTGGTCGGTACGCACCCCGACCCCGAACAGCTCGCAGAACAGGTCAGAGAGGCGCGACGCCGCGGCGAGGTCAGCGAGATGGTCAACGTCTCGGTGAAAGAGCGCACCCAGGAGGTCGTGATCAACGCCGACGCCGGGCGCGCGCGGCGGCCCCTGATCGTCGTCGAGGACGGCGAGCCACTGATCACCGACGAGGCCGTCGAAGCGCTCGAGAACGGCGAGGTCGAGTTCGACACCCTCGTCGAACAGGGCTACATCGAGTTCATCGACGCCGAAGAGGAAGAGGACATCTACGTCGGCGTCGACCGCGAGGAACTCACCGACGAACACACCCACCTCGAGATCGACCCCTCGCTGATCTTCGGGATCGGCGCGGGCATGATCCCGTATCCCGAACACAACGCCTCGCCCCGGATCACGATGGGTGCGGGGATGATGAAACAGTCGCTCGGGCTTCCGAGCGCGAACTACCGGATCCGCCCCGACACCCGCCAGCACCTGCTTCACTACCCGCAGCTGTCGATGGTCAAGACCCAGACCACCGAACAGATCGGGTTCGACGAACGGCCCGCCGCCCAGAACTTCGTCGTGGCAGTCCTGAGCTACGAGGGGTTCAACATCGAGGACGCGCTCGTGATGAATCAGGGCTCGGTCGATCGGGGACTGTCACGTTCGCACTTCTTCCGGACCTACGAGGGCGAAGAACGGCGGTATCCCGGCGGTCAGGAGGACCGCTTCGAGATCCCGAGCGAGGACGTCCGCGGGGGCCGCGGTGAGGAGGCCTACACGCACCTCGACGAGGACGGGTTGGTAAACCCCGAGACGAACGTCAGCGAGAGTTCCGTCCTACTGGGCAAGACCTCCCCGCCGAAGTTCCTCGAAGAGCCGGACGACATGGGCGGAATGGGCGTCCAAAAGCGCCGCGAGACGAGCGTGACGATGCGAAGCGGCGAGTCGGGGATCGTCGACACCGTCACCCTGATGGAGGGCGAAGACGGCTCGAAGCTCTCGAAGGTGAAGGTACGCGACGAGCGGATCCCCGAACTCGGCGACAAGTTCGCCTCACGACACGGGCAGAAAGGGGTCGTTGGCCACCTCGCCCCTCAGGAGGACATGCCCTTCACGCAGGAAGGAGTCGTTCCCGATCTGGTCGTCAACCCCCACGCGCTGCCCTCGCGGATGACCGTCGGCCACGTCCTGGAGATGCTCGGCGGCAAGGTCGGGTCCTTAGAAGGACGGAGAGTGGACGGGACCCCCTTCTCGGGCGAGAGCGAAGAGGAAATGCGCGACGCGCTCGAGGAACGCGGATTCATGTCCTCGGGCAAGGAGGTCATGTACTCGGGCGTCTCCGGCGAGAAGGTCGAGGCCGAGGTCTTCGTCGGGACCATCCTCTATCACAAGCTGTATCACATGGTCTCGAACAAGCTGCACGCCCGCTCGCGCGGGCCAGTGCAGGTACTGACCCGCCAGCCCACCGAGGGTCGCGCCCGCGAGGGTGGGCTCCGCGTGGGTGAGATGGAGCGCGACACCGTCATCGGCCACGGCGCGGCGATGGTGCTCAAGGAGCGCCTGCTCGACTCCTCGGACCGCGAGTACATCGACGTCTGTGGGAACTGCGGGATGACCGCCGTCGAGAACGTCCAACAACAGCGCGTCTACTGTCCGAACTGCGGCGAGGAGACCGACATCCACGAGATCGAGATGAGTTACGCCTTCAACCTCCTGCTCGACGAGATGAAGGCGCTTGGCATCGCACCGCGACTCGAGCTGTCGGAGGCAGTCTAACTCCCCACTACCCAATATATGCCACCACAAACCACACCCAAACAGATCGACCACATCGACTTCGGGCTGATGGATCCCGAGGAGTACCGGGACATGAGCGCGACGAAAATCATCACCGCCGACACCTACGACGACGACGGCTTCCCCATCGACATGGGATTGATGGACCCCCGACTGGGCGTCATCGACCCCGGACTCGAGTGCAAGACGTGTGGGAAGCACTCGGGGGCCTGTAACGGCCACTTCGGCAACATCGAACTCGCCGCGCCCGTCATCCACGTCGGCTTCACGAAGCTCATTCGCCGGCTACTGCGGGGAACCTGTCGAGAGTGTTCGCGCCTCCTCCTCACGGAGGACGAAAAGGAGGAGTTCCGCGAGGAACTCGTCCGCACGCGCGAACTCGCGGACGACGTCAACGACGTGACCAAGGCGGCGATCCGACAGGCCCGGAAGGCCAACTCGTGTCCCCACTGCGGAGAGGTCCAGTTCGACATCCAACACGAAAAGCCCACGACCTACTACGAGGTCCAGCAGGTCCTGACCAGCGAGTACTCCGAGCGGATCGCGGCGGCGATGCAGCCCGACGAAGACGAGGAGGATGGCGAGGCGACGACGCCGCCCGAACTCGCAGAGGAGACCGACATCGACGTCTCCCGTATCAACCAGATCCTCTCGGGCGAGTTCCGTCCCCGACGCGCGGATCGAGAGGCCATCGAGAAGGCGCTGGGGATCGATCTGACCGAGGAAGACCTCAACAAGCTGATGCCCTCGGACATCCGCGACTGGTTCGAGGACATCCCCGACGAGGACATCGAGGTGCTGGGGATGAACCCCGAGAAGTCCCGCCCCGAGTGGATGATCCTCACTGTCCTTCCCGTTCCGCCGGTCACGGCCCGACCCTCGATCACGCTCGACAACGGCCAGCGCTCCGAGGACGACCTCACCCACAAGCTGGTCGACATCATCCGCATCAACCAGCGGTTCATGGAGAACCGCGAGGCCGGTGCGCCCCAACTGATCATCGAGGACCTCTGGGAACTGCTGCAGTACCACGTCACCACGTTCATGGACAACGAAATTTCGGGGACACCTCCGGCCCGTCACCGCTCCGGGCGCCCCCTCAAAACGCTCAGCCAGCGTCTAAAGGGCAAGGACGGGCGGTTCCGAAACAGCCTCTCGGGCAAGCGCGTGAACTTCTCGGCCCGGACTGTGATCAGCCCGGATCCGACCCTCTCGCTCAACGAGGTCGGCATCCCGAAACACGTCGCAAACGAGATGACCCAGACGATGGTCGTCACCGAGCGAAACATCGAGCAGGCCCGCCAGTACGTCGCGAACGGGCCAAACGAGCACCCGGGTGCGAACTACGTCCGACGGCCCGACGGCCGCCGGCTCAAAGTAACGGAGAAGAACTGCGAGGCGCTCGCCGGCCTCGACGACGAGGCCGCCGAGATCCAGAGTCTCGCGCCCGGTTGGGAGGTCAACCGTCACCTGGTCGACGGGGACATCGTGATCTTCAACCGCCAGCCCTCGCTGCACCGGATGAGTATCATGGCCCACGAGGTGGTCGTGATGCCCTACAAGACGTTCCGACTCAACACCGTCGTCTGCCCGCCCTATAACGCCGACTTCGACGGCGACGAGATGAACCTCCACGCGCTGCAGTCGGAGGAGGCCCGCGCGGAGGCGCGCGTGCTGATGCGGGTCCAGGAACAGATCCTCTCGCCCCGGTTCGGCGAGAACATCATCGGAGCGATCCAGGACCACATCTCCGGGCTCTACTTGCTGACCCACGAGAACCCACGGTTCAACGAGACACAGGCGCTCGACCTGCTGCGCGGGACCGAGGTCGACGAGCTGCCCGAACCCGACGGCGACGAGGGGACCGGCCCGTACTGGACCGGCCGGACGATCTTCTCCCAGTTGCTCCCCGACGGGCTGGACCTCGAGTTCACCTCCTCGGCGGGCGATGCCGTCGTCATCGAGGACGGGACGCTACTTGAGGGCACCGTCGACGAGGACGGCGTCGGCGCGTTTGGCGGCGAGGTCGTCGACCGACTCGTCAAGGAGTACAGCGAGACCCGCGCACGCGTGTTCGTCAATGAGGTCGCGAGCCTCGCGATGCGTGCGATCATGCACTTCGGATTCAGCCTGGGGATCGACGACGAGTCCATCCCCGAGGAGGCCGGCGAGCAGATCGACGAGGCGATCCAGAACGCCTACGACCGCGTTCAGGAACTCATTACGACCTACGAGAACGGCGACTTAGAGAGCCTGCCCGGTCGGACGGTCGACGAGACCCTCGAGATGAAAATCATGCAGACGCTCGGAAAGGCCAGGGACAGCGCGGGCGACATCGCCGAAGACCACTTCGCGGACGACAACCCCGCGGTGATCATGGCCGAGTCCGGCGCGCGTGGTTCGCTTCTCAACCTCACACAGATGGCCGGCTGTGTCGGTCAGCAGGCAGTGCGCGGCGAGCGGATCAACCGCGGCTACGAGGGCCGAACCCTGAGCCACTACCAGGAGGGCGACCTCTCGGCGGAGGCCCACGGCTTCGTCGAGAACTCCTATCGGGCGGGGCTCACCCCCCGGGAGTTCTTCTTCCACGCGATGGGCGGCCGCGAGGGGCTGGTCGACACCGCGGTCCGGACCTCGAAGTCGGGCTACCTGCAACGCCGGCTGATCAACGCGCTCTCGGAGCTTGAAACGCAGTACGACGGCACCGTGCGCGACACCTCCGATAAGATCGTCCAGTTCGAGTTCGGCGAGGACGGCACCTCGCCGGTCCGGGTCTCCTCCTCGGAGGAGCCCGACATCGACGTCGAAACGATCGCGGATCGCGTCCTCGCCGAGGAGTTCGACTCCGAAGAGGAGAAACGAGCGTTCCTCGGGCGGCGCGAGCCGTCGACGAACCTCTCGGAACACGCGGACGCACGGCGCATGAGCAACATCATGGAGGTCGAATCCGATGACTGAATACGACGTAACCGACGACGTAGCGGCGGTCGTCGAGGACACGGACCTGCCTCGACGGCTCAAAGAGCGCGTCTACGAAACGATCGAGGCACGCGACGTGACCACCGAACAGGCCGACGAGATCGCCCGCGGCGTCGAGAGCAAGTACCTCGACACCCGCGTCGATCCGCTCGACCCCGTCGGGACCGTCTCGGCCCAGTCGATCGGCGAGCCCGGAACGCAGATGACGATGAACACGTTCCACTACGCGGGCGTCGCCGAGATCGACGTCACGCAGGGGCTTCCCCGACTGATCGAACTGGTCGACGCCCGGAAGACGCCTGATACGCCGATGATGACGGTGTATCTCGAAGACGAGTACGCGACCGACCGCGAGAAAGCGCACGAAGTGGTCTGGAACATCGAGGCGACGCGCATCCTCGCGCTGGGCGACGTCTCGACGAACGTCGCGGACATGAACGTTCAGATCGACCTGAACGCCGACACCTTGGAGGAGCGGATGATCACCCCCGAGGAGGTCGCAGAGATCATCGAAGATTCCTTGGGTGTCTCGACCATCCAGCAGGGGACGGCGATCCAGTTCGGCCCCGAACAGCCGAGCTACCGGGACCTGCTCCAGTTGGTCGAAGAACTGCGCGAGATCGTCTTCAAGGGGATCGAGGAGGTCTCCCGGGTCGTCGTCCGAAAGGAGGACACCGACGAGAGCCCCGAGGGCGAAGAGGAGTTCGTCCTCTATACGGAGGGCTCGGAGTTCGGCGACGCGCTCGCGATCGAGGGCGTCGATTCCTCACGCACGACGTGTAACAACATCCACGAGATCTACCGCAACCTCGGCGTCGAGGCCGCCCGTGAGACGATCATCAACGAGACGATGGACACCCTGCGCGAGCAGGGCCTCGACGACGTGAACGTCCGACACCTGATGCTCGTTTCGGACATCATGACCACGCGTGGTACCATCGAATCCATCGGTCGCCACGGCATCTCGGGCAACAAGGACAGCGTGCTAGCGCGTGCGGCCTACGAAGTCACCGTGAATCACCTGCTCGACGCGGCGATCCACGGAGAGGTCGACGACTTGAACGGCGTCATCGAGAACGTCATCGTCGGCAAGCCGATCAAACTCGGGACCGGCGACGTCGACCTGCGGATGGGGTCGATCTCATCGCCGACCAGTTCGGATTAGATGGCTCGAACCCTCTCGGACGATGCGCGACGGTATATCGCCGCCTTCGAGAACGTGACCGGCGCGAGTGCGATCGACTGCGTGATCGACGAGGATCGGCTCGTGTTCGTCGTAGGCGCCGGAGATATGGGCCAAGCGATCGGTCCCGGCGGTGAGACGGTTCACCGGCTCGAAGACCGACTCGACAGGGCAGTCGACCTCGTCGAGGACGCAGACACCCCCGAGGCGTTCGTCGCGAACGCGCTCTCGCCCGCGGCGGTCTATCACGTCACTATCAGCGAGAACGACACCCTCGTGGCGTATGCGGAGGTCGCCGAGGACGATCGCGGCGTCGCGATCGGCTCCGAAGGGAAGAACATCGAGACGGCCCGGACGCTGGCGAAACGACACTTCGACCTCGACGACATCCAGTTGACCTGAGAACGTCGCCGACTCTCCTACCTGTTTCGAACCGGATCCGCTATCGATTCGCCCGGCAACCGCATCAGGATACGTTTGACCGAAGCGATAGGCAGTTCTGCGGTCCGCAGGGACGCGAAACGGAGATCAGTCTTGGGTCTCGGTTTCGATACTGGTGTGTGGTTTGGGGACCTTCCGGTTTTCCGCCCACGAGACGAACCACCGGGCGAGATAGACGCTGGCGACCGCGAGGATCATCCCGGCGAGGACGTCGATCAGCCAGTGGATCCCCAGGTACATCGTCGAGACGACGATGCTGAGTACGAACACCGCACTGATCCACAGCCAGTGGGGGTAGTGGTCGCGGGTCCACCACGCGAACAGCAAGACGGTCATCGCCATCGAGGTGTGCAGCGACGGGAAGACGTTCGAACTCGTGTTGATCGCCGCCGTGAGCGTCATGATCTCCGGGAACTGCTCGAACATCGGCTGGCCGACCTCGCTCGGAAGAGCCCGGCGAGGGCCGTACGCGATGAACAACGTATAGAAGACGGTGCCGGCACCGTAGTTGATCATGTAGGCGACGAGTAGCTCCTTGAGGTACCGTTGTGTCGGCAACAGCAGGTACGCGACGATCGGGAAGACCAGCACGAACGCGAAGCCGAACACGTAGGCGAACGAGAAGTACCAGACGGCGGCCTCCATGGGGAGAGCCGCCTGTAACTGGCCGACGAGCCCGCCCTCGAGAGCGACCAGAGTGTCGGTGATGTTGACACCGATCACTCCGGAGAGTGTCGTCGTCAGCTGGTGGGCGAGTTTGTTGAGGAGGTAGACGACCCCGAGTCCGACGAGATACGGTCCGGACTCCCGGATCTGATAGCGTAGTTCGGCGCGGGCTTCGCTGATCGAGTCGAGTCCGATGACGATCACGCTGGTGGCCATCGTCATGAGAACTACTCCACTCACGACGATCAGAAGGATGGTGATCAGGTCCATCGACTCCCTCCGACAGGTGTCGTCCCGCGGGCGTTGTCCCTCGAACACCGGATTGTCCGGGAATCTACCCCGTTACCGGTAGAAATCGACGTTCGAGGCTGTCGTATCTGGCCGATTACACAACCCATCACAGTAGTACACTATCGTGCCGAAGGGTAAATACTCCTCCGGTACTGGTGCCAGTACGCTACACTGTCTCATACGCCGGTGGTTGCCACATCCCTCGAAGGGTCAGACCCCCTCAGTGAACGTTCGGCCGCGACAGGTGCTTCCAGGATCCACCGCCCACACGTCGACGGCTCAAAAGGCGAGCCTTAAGTGGCTCGATGGGGTAGAAACCGGTACTATGGGAAACGGCAAGTACGCGGCGCGTAAACTCAAGCGCGACCGCCAGAACCACCGGTGGTCGGACTCGGAGTACGCCCGCCGGGAGCGTGGTCTCCGGAAGAAATCCGACCCCCTCGAGGGCGCACCGCAGGGCCGGGGCATCGTCCTCGAGAAGGTTGGTATCGAGGCGAAACAGCCCAACTCCGCGATCCGAAAGTGTGTTCGAGTCCAGCTGATCAAGAACGGCAAGCAGGTCACCGCGTTCTGTCCCGGTGACGGCGCGATCAGCTTTATCGACGAACACGACGAGGTGACCATTGCGGGTATCGGCGGCGCGAAGGGTCGTGCGATGGGCGACCTCTCGGGCGTGAACTACAAGGTCGACAAGGTAAACGGCGTCAGCCTGCTCGAACTCGTTCGAGGAAACGCCGAGAAACCGGTGCGATAATGGCAGAAAGCGAAGCCCCCGAGCCGGAGCAGCCGGCCGGCTCGGACGAGATCGATACCGACGCACTGCTCTTTGGCCGCTGGAAGACCGACGAGATCGAGTACGCCGACCCGAGTACCAAACGCTACATCTCGGTGACGCCCATCGCACACACGATGGGCCGTCACGCCGGCAAGCAGTTCCAGAAGAGCGAGATCAGCATCGTCGAGCGGCTGATCAACCGCCTGATGCAGACCGAGGAGAACACCGGCAAGAAGCAGCAGGCGCTCGGGATCGTCCGTGACGCCTTCGAGATCGTCCACGACCGAACGGAAGAAAACCCCGTTCAGGTACTCGTCCACGCCGTCGAGAACGCCGGCCCCCGCGAGGAGACCGTCCGCCTGAAGTACGGCGGGATCTCGGTTCCCAAAGCGGTGGACGTCGGTCCCCAGCGCCGTGTCGATCAGTCCCTGAAGTTCCTCGCCGAGGGCGCGTACAACGCCTCCTTCAAGACCTCGACGGACGCAAGCGAGGCGCTCGCACAGCAGTTGATCGGCGCGGCGGACTACGACGTCCAGACGTACGCAATCAACCAGAAAGAGGAAAAAGAGCGCGTCGCCGCGGCCGCCCGCTAGAGTCGCTTCTCCCGTTTCAGGGTCTTTCTCGTACTCGTTTACGAGCCCGGACGCCTCGCAATTCGCAATCGACCAGCGACCGCACCGCCGACGGCACGGTCAATCCGCGGGCGCCCGTCCTCAGTCGGTCACCCGAAAGACCGTCACGCCGTCGTTCGCGTAGGCGAGTTCGTAGCGCTCGTGTTCGACCATCGATCGTCGGTCGTCGAACCGGTCGTTGTCGACGTAGACGTAGTCAGGGTCGATGTCGTACTCCTCGGTAGTTTCGTTTACGCAGGCGGCATCGTCACAGGCGGCCAGATCGTCGTGAAGCGCGTGCTGTCGTTCGTATCGCTCCTGTGTGGTCCACTCGGCGCCCCACCAGACGGTCAGGCTGGTTCGGTCGGCGACGAAGGGGAACCACTCCGCGGCGTTGTCGAGGACGACGAACTGTGCGTCCGGCGGCGTCTCGCGTGCGGCCCACTCCATGGCCTCGATGTCGTCGTCGTCGACGTACGCTCCCAGCGAGTTCCGTTGTTCGAACGGCGGGTCGCCGGTCACGTAGAGCGCGCCGAACCACGTCGTCGAGAGGATCAGCGCCGCGAGCGCGACGGTCGTGACGGTCTCGCCGTCGGCTCGCCCGAGGCGACGCGGAACGACCTCGGCGAGCCACGGGACGACCGCACCGACGACCGCCATCCCGATCAGCATCGCACCGGGGATGTAGGCGAACCGTACCTGCGTGATGGTGATGATCGTGACGACGAACCACGCCGGTAGGACGTAACGGCGCTTCGTAAGCGCGTAGACGGCTCCGGCCAGCGCCGTCGACGCGATGAGTATCTCCGAGGGGAACCCGGCGTCGTTGAACAGGACCACGGCTTCGAGGACCGCGTCGAGTTCCGTTATTCCGAGCCCACCGTGGGTGTTCGAGGCGCTGAGGATCGTCCCGGCGCCGTAGGTCCGGATCACGTAGAGCCACCACGGCGCGCCGACGATCGCACCGCCGAGGGCGACGCCCGCCCCGTGGAGCAGTCCGCGAACGGAGCGGTCGAAGGCGGCGAACAACACGAGGTAGGAGATCCCGAAGTACGCCATCTGAACCGGATGGGTCAGCATCGTCAGGCCGTAGAGGACCGCGCCTGGGAGGATCCAGCGTCGATCGCCGGTTTTGAACAGGCGCACGCCGACGTAGAGTCCGATCAGGAGGAACAACACGGCCGGGGACCGGACCGCCCCGCCCCCGGAGATGTGCCAACGCGTGATCTGCGGGGCGGTCGCGAAGACGACGGTCGCGACCCCGGCTTGTCTGATCGGGAGGAACTCCCGGGACAGATAGAAGTACGGAACCAAGAGGAGAACGAACGCGACACCCGGAAGCAGGCGGCTGATCAACAGCGGGTCGATCCCGACGTCGATCAGGACCGCCATGACGTAAAACATCAGCGGCGGGTACGCGAAGGGGAGTCCCTCGGCGGTGTACAGCGGGATGACCTCGGGTCTGCGATAACCGTTCTCGATCAGGACCTCGGCCATGTGGGGAAACAGCGCCGTCGCGTAGGCGGGATAGGGCTTGTTGAGGAAGTACCCCGCGACGACGAGGCTGCCCGCGAGCACCGAAACGACGAGCCAGAAGCGCTCCTCGTCGAAGATCGACGCCACGGAAAACGTCTCCGACTCCTCGCGTTCGCTCCGGCCGTACTCGTCGGCCATTTATTCGGTCTGCCCTGCGATGGGCTGGCGGGTTTTCGTCCCTTCGTCGATCAGGTCCGCACACGCGTAGCCGGCCTCGATCGCGCCGTTCAGACTCCGCTCGGGGTACTGAGCGCGACTCGCCATGCCCGCGTAGTAGACCCCCTCGCCGACCGAGGTAGAAAGGTCGTAGGGGACGACCATGTCGAGGTAGCCCCGCTCGTAGACCGGCGCACTCCGGGGGTTTCTGGCCGTCCGGATCCAGTTCACGCTGGTAGAATCGAAGTCGGGAAACAGCGACTCGAGACCCGAGAGCCACGTCTCTTCGACCTCCTCGTCGTCCATCCGCCAGAGGTCCTCCTCGGGGCTCTGGATGTAGCTCGCGGCGTACAGCAGGTGTTCGCCGCCGTAGCGCGAGCGGGGAACGAAGTTGGTGTGTTCGAGCAGCGCGCCGAAGGGTGCCTCGTCGGCAATATTGAGCCAGTAGGTGTCCATGAGCGATTCCTCGAGACTCAACACGGAGCAGACCGTCCCCTGGAACTCGATGGCACACTCGTAGCCAGTCAGTTCCTCCAGTACGTTCGGCATCGCGGCGACGACGGCGCTGTCGACGTCGTGGCGCTCCGTCGTTCCCTCGCGCTCGACGACGAGCCGATCCACGCCGCCGCCCGAGAGTTCGATGTCCGTTACGCTCGCGCCGGTGGTGATGTTCTCCCGCCCGACGGCCTCGATCAGCGCGTCGATCAGCCGGGCGAACCCGCCGTCGAAGTAGCCGAGGATCTCCCCGCGCATGAGGTCGCGCTCGCCGCGGAATTTCACCCGCCCGAGCAGCCACGCGGCGCTGACCGCCTCCTTTCGGGAGCCGAACTTCGCGTCCAACAGCGGTTCGAAGAAGTTCTCGTAGATCCCGCGGGTGGTGTGTTCGAGTAAGAACTCCCTCACCGGGACGTCCTCGTAGTCCTCGATGTCCTCGTAGGTGTCGAATCGTGGCATCCCCCCTCGAAGGTCGATCTCCTTGGTGAGGGCGGCCAGCCGGACCTTGTCGTAGAGGCTCATGTGGGGGTACGCGAGGATCTCGAAGGGCGTATCGAGCGGGTGGACCTCGCCGTCGACGTAATAGGCGTTCTTCCCGATGCGCCACTCGATCTCGGTCCCGAGCCCGAGTTCCGAGGCGAGTTCGACGATGGTGTGTTCGGACTTCGAGAGGTGGTGGTAGAACTGCTCGATGGGGTCGCCTGCGGTCTCGTAGGTCGCGGCCAACCCGCCGATATCGTCGCTCGCCTCGAATATTCGAACGTCGTGGCCCCGCCTTTGTAACCGGTAGGCAGCGGCCAGTCCGGCGATTCCTCCGCCGACGATCCCGACGGTGTCCGCGTCAGTTCGTATCATATGAGTAGTAGGTTAGTCCGAATCGGTCGCGATCTCGCGGGCCTCGCGGCTCTCCTCGACGGCGGTGGTCAGCGAGACGTTGAGCGCGAGCATCGAGCCCACGCCGCCGACCACCGTTACGCCGTTTTTGATCGCGTGATCGACGATCGCCGCGCCCAGCGCGACGCTCGCGCCGATGGGCGTGAGTGCGACGACCAGCACCGTAAATGCACCCTCGTACATTCCGATCCCCCCCGGCGAGAGGGGAAGGACCTTCGCGAGGTTGCCGACGCTGACGGCGAAGAACCCGACCGAGAGCAGCGCCACGGGCGAGATATCGACCCCGAACGCGAGCAAGACGAGGATGGCCGCGAGCACGTCGATGCTCCAGATGGCGAAGCTGCTGGCGGCGATCCGGGCCGAAGCCCGCCGGTTGCCCGCGACCAGTTGGATGTCGCCGACGAACCGTTCTGCGATCTCCGTGATGAACTCCGCGGAGGCGCCCGAGCCGAGTCGGTCGCCGAACGCGCGCACGTAGTTGCGGTCGGTCCGCACGCTCAGGACGATCAGCGCGATCGCCCCGAACGCGGCCAGCCCGACCGTCGCGGCGGCGATCATCGTCGCCCGGCCGCCTCCCGGGACCTCGCTCCCGACGATGTCGGTGTAGAGCCCGCCGACGCTCGTGGCGCCGGTGGCCGCCAGTCCCAAGAACACCGTGCCCGCGAGCGCGGTGACCATCAGCAGGTCGAACACTCGCTCGATGGCCAGCGAGGCGAAGCCCGAGGGATAGGGGACGTTTCGCCGCGCCTTGACGACGTACGCCCGGATCGGATCGCCCAGCCGGGCCGGGAAGACCACGTTCCCGGTCTGGCTGATGAAGATCGCGCCGGTCAGGAAGCCGACCTTCTCGTGAAAGCCCAGTTCCGCGAGGATGTCGCGATACCGCACGCCCATCAGCGGCAGCGAGACCACGTAGATCAGCGCCGAGAGCGCGATCAACAGCGGGTCGGCCTCGCTCATGCGGGCCAGCACCTCCGAGGGATCGAAGAACTGCGCGCCGAAGACGATCAAAAGCAGGGTGAACAGGATCCCGCCGGCGACCGTCGTCCGCTGGGTGATGCGGGGGTCGACCGAG
This sequence comes from Halalkalicoccus paucihalophilus, assembly GCF_001593955.1. Taxonomy (GTDB): domain Archaea; phylum Halobacteriota; class Halobacteria; order Halobacteriales; family Halalkalicoccaceae; genus Halalkalicoccus; species Halalkalicoccus paucihalophilus. Next base: position 449,196 of record NZ_LTAZ01000001.1, read on the forward strand.
TACTCCCACCACATCCGCCCGACTCCGCCGCCCATGTCGAGGACGTCACGCGAGAAGTCGACCGTCGAGTCCCCCTTGGAGGTCCACTCGACGGGGAATTCCTTGACGCGATAGCCCATGTTCTGGGCGCGCACGAGCACCTCGGTGTCCCAGTACCAGTGGTCGTCCTCGACGGCGTCGAACAGTTCGAACGCGGTTTCGCGGTCGAACGCCTTGAACCCACACTGGTGGTCCCTGAGATCGGAGGGCAGGGCCAGCCGGACGAGCCCGTTGAACACGCGGCTCGCACCGCCGCGTTTCAGCGGGCGGTCGGCCTTCCGGCCGGGCATCCACCGCGAGCCGGTCGCCACGTCGTAGCCCTCGGTGCGAACGCTCTCGACGAGCTCCTCGAGGTGGTGCATGTCGGTCGCCAGGTCCGTATCGAAGAAGACCAGCACCTCGCCCTCCGAGACGCGGAATGCTTGTTCGACCGCGCCGCCGCGTCCGAGACGTTCCTCGCCGTGGAAGTGACGTACCCGCGGGTCGGCCTCTGCGAGCCGGCTCGCGATCTCGGGGGTCCGATCCGAACAGCCGTCCTCCGCGACGATGACCTCGAAGGCGTCGCGGGGAAGGAACCCCTCCAACGTTCGGATCGTGATCTCGACTGTCCCCTCGATCGTCTCCTCCTCGTTGTACGCCGGGAGGACGACGCTGACGATGCGGCTCATCCGGGAAACCGCCCGTTCCAGTCGTCTCGTATCAGGATCGATCGATCCCGTGCGGGTCTCCCACCGTCGTGAGCGACGAGTCCGTGCCGTCCGCGAGGACCCCTCATCAATAATCTATTTGACATTATCCCTGCCCACCTCTAGTACCATATCTGGGACACGCTTGATCATAAACCCCTTGCTGTAGACTTCCCGGCCCGTTGAGGTACCTATGACGGGTCAGTCGGCCGCTTGCGCGTCCGTCGCGGTCGCGTACGTCCGTGTCGCGTCGACGAGCGCCTTGCGGTACTCGCTCTCGTCGGGATCGTTCCTGAGGTCCCGGAACCGGCGTTTGAACGCCTCGAACCCGACCCCCGGTGCGTCCCGAACGGCCGCGTGGGCCAGATCGTACAGCCGGTGGTCCTCCCCGACGAGGCCGTGGCGTTCGACCAGCGCGAGCGCGAACGCGGCGTTGACGACCGTTATCTCTGGATCGGCGGCCGGCGAGATCCGCTCGAAGCCCGCCCGGGACGGCGCGGGTCTGTCGGCCAGCGCCGCCGCCAGCCCGGATTCGAGAAAGGAGACGAGTTTGTCCGCCGGACCCAGCGTCAGGGTGATGTCGTCGGCGTAGATGTCCTTCATGTGGTTCGCGATCTGATAGCAGTGAGCGAGTTTGTGACGTTCGACACTCCGGCCCGAGAGCGCGAGAAACAGCGCCTCGTCGGTCGACTGGGTGTGTGAGGGATGGCCCCGCTCGTTTCGGTGCATATGGGCGAACTCATGTAAGGCGAGTTCGCGGGCCATCGCGCTCGTGGCGGCCTGTCGGGAGATGTTGAGCACGTGGTACTCGCCGGGATGGGACGTCCAGGTCCGCTCGTCGGGGTCCTCGCGGATCCGAACCCGCACGGGAAGCGAGAGGTCGTACTCGGTCTCGAAGAGGTCGCGGGCACTCAGAAACGGGGAGGGTGGGGCGGAACCTGTCACTCGAAGGTCCATGTCTATCCGTACCAGGGGTTCGAGGGGTATGACTGTTGCCCCGAAAGCCCTCGGCCGGACCTGACAGTCCGACCGGACGGCACTCGCGAAACGCCTGCCCTCCCCCGCCCCGCGAACGGGTCGAGAGTGACGACCCGTTCGCGCCGGTCACCGTATGGGACAACCGTGTCGTTGAGGACGGGTCCTGTGATCCCCCGCGTTTTTGCCGTGGGCCGTCGTAGCTACCCGTATGGCAGAGAGAATCCTCGTTCCGATCGACGACTCGGACCGATCAACGGAAGCGATGGAGTTCGCCTTCGACGGGAACCCCGATGCCACGTTCGTGGCGTTGCACGTCCACGAACCAGTCTACGGCGAGGGGTTCGCGTGGCGCGACGGCGATGACGACGTCGAACGGCTGTTCGCCCACGCCGAGGAGATCGCCGAGAAGCACGGCGTCGCGCTCGAAACCGTAAGCAGCGAGGGCAAACCCTCCGACGAGATCGTCGAGTACGCCGAGGAGAACCCGGTAGATTCGATCGTCATGGGATCGCACGGTCGGTCGGGGGCCTCGCGCGTGCTGTTGGGCAGCGTCGCCGAAACGGTCACCCGTCGCTCGCCGGTCCCGGTGACGGTCGTTCGCTGAACGGAACGGCGAATCGAGGAGCGATCGACCGGAAACGGCGGAGTCCGCTAATCGCCCGCAGAGGGCGGGTTTGACCGGCAACGGCAACGCTTATGCGCGGGCCACGACACCCGTTCTAGAGAGAATGGGCGCGATAGAGGACGTGTATTCGGACCTCGACACGGACGTTTCGTTCGAAGAGTTCGAGGAGGCAGTCGAGGCGAAGGTCGAACAGATGGGTGGGCTCGCGGACGACGAGACCGCCGCGATGCTGATCGCCCACGAGCTACGCGACGAGGAGGTCACCGGTATCAGCGACATCGAACCCGGAATGGACGAGGTGAAGTTCCTCGCGAAGGTCACCGGCGTCGGCGAGCTTCGTACCTTCGACCGGGATGAGGAGGACGAGGACGGCATGGTGATCAACGTCGAGGCTGCCGACGCGACCGGCTCGGTCAGACTCGCCTTCTGGGACGAGCAGGCCAAAGCCATCGAGAACGAGGGAATGGAACCGGGCACCGTCCTTCGAGTGAAGGGCCGTCCCAAGGAGGGCTACAACGGCCTGGAGGTCAGCGTCACCCAAGCCGAGGAGGACCCCGACGCCGAGGTCGACGTCCAGATCCAGGACACCTACCGGATCGAGGACCTCTCGATGGGACTGTCCGACGTCGACGTCCGGGGAAGGGTACTCGCGACCGACTCGATCCGTACGTTCGACCGCGACGACGGCTCCGAAGGACGAGTGGCGAACCTCACACTCGGGGACGAGACCGGGCGGATCAGGATCACCCTCTGGGACGAGCGCACCGAGGCCACGGAGGAGTTCTCGGCGGGCCAGTCCGTCGAGATCACCGACGGCTACGTCCGGGAGCGAAACGGCGACATCGAGCTCCACGTCGGCAACCGGGGCACCATCGCGGAGATCGACGAGGAGATCGAGTACATCCCCGAGACCACGCCCATCGAGGCCCTGGAGATCGAGGACGTCGCGGATATCGGCGGCGTGGTCCGTTCGGCGGATCCGAAACGAACGTTCGACCGCGACGACGGATCGGAAGGGCAGGTCAGAAACGTCCGAATTCAGGACGAGACGGGCGACATCCGGGTCGCGATGTGGGGCAAGAAGGCCGACATCGAGATGGGGCCGGGCGATACCGTCCAGTTCGCCGACGTCGAGATCCAGGACGGCTGGCAGGACGACATCGAGGCCAGCGCGGGCTGGCGCTCGACGGTGACGGTCACCGATTCCGGTGCCGGAGCCGGCGGGCCTGCGACCGGCAGTGATTCGGACTCGGCGGACCTCTCGTCGTTCGGCGACGGCGCGAGCGGTTCCGACGAGTCGGTGACGGAGGATACGACGGCTGACGAGGCCGACGCCGACGCGGAGGTCGTCGAGTTCACAGGTACAGTAGTTCAGCCGGGCAACCCGGCGAAACTCGACAACCGCGACGAGACCGTGACCGTCCTCACGAACGAGGACCTCTCGCTGGGCGAGGAGGTCACGGTGAGAGGCCCGATGCGCGAGGGACGGATCGACGCCGAGGACGTCGTTTAGAACCTTTTTTCATTACCGGGCCCGATGATCGGGTATGTCACAACAGCGCATGGAACCGGCAAGCGCGACGCTCGCTCACTGGTCGAGCCCCGACGGCGACCCGCCGACCATCGTCGAGGGAGAGGGCTGTTACGTCACCGACGACGAGGGCGAGGAGTACCTCGACTTCATCGCCCAGCTCTACTGTGTCAACGCCGGCCACGGAAACGGGGAGATCAACGCGGCCATCGAAGAACAGCTCTCGAAGGTGGCGTACGTCTCCTCGGCGAAGCACAACGACACGCGCGATCGGCTGGCCGACGAGCTCGCCGAGATCGCACCCGGCCGACTCTCGAACACCTTCTTCTCGATCTCGGGTAGCGAGGCCAACGAGGCGGCGGTCCAGATCGCCCGCGAGTACACGGGCGCGCCGAAGGTCCTGACGCGCTACCAGTCCTATCACGGCGGGACCTACGGCGCGGGGAGCCTGACGGGCGACCCCTCCACCAGAGCAGCGCTCGAACCCTACGGCGGGACCGCGACCGGAAAGTTCCTGCCGCCGCTGCCCGAGGCATTCGACGCCGAGGGCGAGGAGCTAGCAGAGAAGGCCGCGAACCACCTGGAGTACGTGATCCGAAACGAGGGCCACGAGACCGTCGGCGCCGTGTTGATGGAGCCGGTCGCGGGCACCAGCGGTGCGTATCCCGCCCCCGAGGGATATTTCGAGCGGGTCCGGGAGATCTGCGACGAGTACGATGTGCTGTTGATCGCCGACGAGGTCATCACCGGCTTCGGGCGGTGTGGCGAGTGGTTCGGGATCCAGACGGAGGGGATCGAACCGGACATGCTGACGTTTGCGAAGGGCGTCACGAGCGCCTACGCACCGCTCGCGGGCGTGCTCGTCGGCCCCGAGATCGCCGACAACGTCCGCGAAGGGGGCTACGATCTCGGACAGACCTTCGGGGGCCACCCCCTCTCCTGTGCGGCGGGGCTGGGCGCCATCGATGTCTATCGCGACGGCCTCCTCGAGAACGTCAGAGAGAACGCGGCGTATTTCGAGGACGAGCTCAGGGAGCTAGAAGCGCACGACGCCGTCGCGGACGTGCGCGGTCGGGGCTTCCTCTGGGGGATCACGTTCAGGGACGGCGAGGAGCCGTTCGTCGACCCGTGGACCGATCCCGACGCCGATAACCCCGTCGGAACGGTCGTCGAGGAGGCCGCCGAGCGGAACGTGCTGATCGGGGCGGGCCGGCCGGCGACGCAGGTCATCTGTGCGCCGCCGCTGTGCGCGGGGCGAGAGGAAATCAGCGACGGTGTCGACGCGCTCGATGCGGCGATCGGGGCCGCCTTCGGTCGAAACGACGAAAACGCTTAAGCGTCCCTGTGGATGGGATTGTGTATGAGCGTCGAGTTGCCGTTCGCGCCGGTGGATACGATCATCCGGCGCAACGCCGGCGGGTTGCGCGTCAGTGCCGAAGCGACGGCGGAACTTGCCGAACGGATCCAACGACGGGGGGCATCCATCGCGGCGAGAGCGACCGAGGGCGCCGACGCCGAGGGCAGAAAGACACTGATGCCGGCCGACTTCGGCGTCGAGGAGGTGGTCGATCCCGACGCGCTCGAACTCCCGATCGCGCCGGTCGACCGGATCGCCCGACTCGACATCGACGACCGCTACCGGGTCTCGATGGATGCCCGTATCGCCCTAGCACAGCTACTGGAGGCCGACGCCGACGACATCGCCGAGGGCGCAACGAGACTCGCGCGCCACGCCGGCCGCCGGACGATAAAAGCCGAGGACGTCCGGATGTACCTCGAACTGGTCGAATGAAGGGGATGAGAGTGGAATGATGACATGAAATTCGGATACAGCGACACCTGTCTCGAGCACGACACGGGGGGACGCCACCCGGAGACGCCCGACCGCCTCCGGGCGATCAAACGCGGGCTCACCCGGAAACACGGCGTCGAGTACGTCGAGGCAGATCCGGCGAGCGTCGCCGCCATCGAGGCGGTCCACGACCCCGAGTACGTCGCCGAAATCGAGCAGTTCTGTGCCTCCGGCGGTGGGAACTGGGACCCCGACACCGTCGCCGTCGAGGAGACGTGGGACGCGGCCCTCCAGAGTGCCGGCCTCGCCCAGTGGGCCGCCGAGGGTGCCCTCGACGGGAAACAGGGCCGGGATACCCCCTTCTCGATCGGTCGGCCGCCGGGCCACCACGCCCTGTCGGATGACGCGATGGGGTTCTGTTTCTTCAACAACGCGGCGGTCGCCGCCCAGACGGCCCTCGAGGAGGTCGATCGGGTCGCGATCGTCGACTGGGACGTTCACCACGGCAACGGCACCCAGGAGATCTTCGAGAACCGGTCGGACGTCCTCTACGCCTCGCTCCACGAGGAGGGGCTGTATCCGGGGACGGGCGACGCCGAGGAGACCGGGACCGGCGAGGGCGAGGGGGCGACCTGCAACGTCCCGCTCCCCGCGGGGACCGACGACGACGGGTATCTGTACGCCGTCGAGGAGGTACTGGCCCCGGCTATCGAGCGGTTCGACCCCGGTCTCTTACTCGTGAGCGCCGGCTTCGACGCCCACCGCCACGACCCCATCTCGCGGATGCGCGTCTCGACCGACGGTTTCGGCCACCTCACGATCGCGCTCCGGGAGATCGCCGATTCGGCCTCGGCACCGATCGCGTTCGTTCTGGAGGGGGGATACGGCCTCGATACCCTCTCAGAGGGGGTCGCGATGGTCCACGAGGTCTTCGACGGCCACACCCCCGTCGAGAGCGAGTCGAAGGCCGACGGAGACGTCGAGGAGATCGTCTCGGATCTCCGCGAGCGTCACGGGCTGGGCTCGTAGTACCGCGCGAGGTCGGCGTCGAACTCCGCAAGGAGATCGAGGAGTTCGTCACCGACGAGCAGGTCGTATCCCCCATCGAGCGCGCACTCGACGGCCGGGCCGAGCGCCACCGAGAACAGTTCACTCTCCAGACACTCGACCGCGGCGGTGTACTCGCGCTCGCGTTCGACGACGTAGCGCCCCTCGTCAACGAAGGGGCCGTAGGCGTCGCTTTCATCGTATTTCTCGTAGAAGGCGGCGGCGTGCTCGCGGACGTGGACCGGCGGGCCGACGTGGCGCTCGACGGCGGGGAGCGAATCGACCTCGGGCTCGATCATCAGGAGCGCCCGGTCGGCGGCGAACGCCGCCGACCTGAGGACCGAGAACCCCCGCCGATCGAGTTCGTCGACGAGGTTCGAGCGGGACTTCTCGAGTTGGGGATAGAGCTGGTCGTCGACGATATCCGGTGTGGGGAACCGAAGCGCTATCGGCGTCGTCTCGCGGCGTGCGAGGTGGGTTTCCAGATCCTCCCGGGAGAGCGGGGAGGGATCGCTCGACTCAAACCGGTCCTCGTGAGGGTCGTCCGTCAGAGTGCGGGCGTGGTGCTGGAAGCGTGCGAGGTTGGTACTCGAAAGGACCGCCGCGACGTTTCGCTCGGGATCCGTGGGGTCGATCACGACCAGCGGGTCGTCGAACCCCCGGGTACCGTGATCCTCCGGATCGAGTTCGACCGGCAGGTGCCAGTCGGCGACGACCTCGATCAGCGGGCGAACACCGCCGAACTCGATCACGAGGAGTTCACAGAGATACCCCGAAAATCCCTCCGTTCGGAGGTCGCTGCCGTAGATCCCGCAGGCGGTGAGAAATCGCTTGAGGACGCGCACGTCCGCGGCGAGGTCGGTCGTGATCTCGCGTTCGACGTACTCGGTGTGAAAGGGGGTGCGGTCGACCGCCGAGCGCGCGTCGGTCGCGGATTGGACCCGATAGCAGGGGACGAGATCCACGTCGTAACCCTCGAATTTCCCCGTCGTATAGGGGTGTTCGGCGTACTCGGCGCGTCCCTCCGGGAGGACCGCGCGACCGACCTCCAGTCCCATCGATTCGAGGTCCTCGCGCGGGAGATCGGGGGGAAAGCGGACGAACAGGTCGATGTCCTGATCACCGGGGAGCCACGTTTCTCTGGCAGTGGATCCCACACGAACGAGATCGGTTTCGACGGAGAGGTCGGCGGTAGCCGACTCCGTACGAGCGACGAAGCGGTCGGTCGCGTCCGCGAGGCGCTCGCGTTCGGCCTCCGAGGGGGTCGTCCGCTCGCGGACGGTGGCGAGGACGGAAGAGAGGGCGTCGGTCATTGCCGACGGTTCCCCCGGAGCGGGTGAAAGGGTATCGATGGGACGACGACAAAGCGAAAGTCCTATTTAACGAGTGGGGTTAGGTTGGAGTGAAGCCGCCGTAGCTCAGTTGGTAGAGCACCTGGTTGTTACCCAGGTTGTCCCAGGTTCGAGTCCTGGCGGCGGCGTGAATTTTCTGCGAAAATTCACGGCCCGCAAGACGCAGTCTTGCGACGGCGTCAAAACGAAGTTTTGACGAGCACACGAGAACCGCGAAGCGGTTCTCGGGACGGCGTGAAATCGCAGCGCGATTTTACGCGCAATGGGAACGTTTCGGGTTTCGGTGACCGCGTACGTCTGTTACAGTCGATCTCACGGAGCCGTGGCTCTAGTATCGTCTCGTTGCAACTGGTTACGACCATCCGGCAGAATTTTGTTCGGCGGTTCAGTACCCCGAGAGGAGGGCCCGTATCTCAGTCTGGTTAGAGAGGTCGGCTCATAACCGACTCGTCCTTGGTTCAAATCCGAGCGGGCCCATCGATTCTGCGAGGAACGGGAGTGAGGAGCGGTTGAACGGTGTCGAATAGTGACCGGATGGATCTGTAGAAATTACTCTCAACGGACCGATTGGGAGACTGGCCCGAGGAGCCCTCCAGGAGATATACACGTAGAACGACTGCTCCATAGAGATACATATCAGTGTTGAGTAACTTATTTACCAGAAGACGTTCTGTGAAGAATATAGGGACCGGGCGACGAGCCTGATCGAGGTCCTTCGAGAGACCAGACGACACATGAAACACGTCACCGAGGCACGATCCATCGACGGACGGGTAGCGGCAAGCGAGTACGAACTCGACCTCGTTCACGATCCGCGGACGACACCGGTACGGGTCGCGATATTCGATGTCGATGACGTCGACCGATGGATCCGGGCGAACGAGGGTCTCCTCGTGGACCTCACGACGGTCCGATGACGGTCGACTCGAATTCTCTATAACTATTCCGTATCGTGTCGGATAGGTCCCGAATGTGAACGCATCTGATACGGATCAATATACTATATAGATCTCCTAGAAGAGTTCTTGTGTTTTCCATCGAATATCCATACGATGGTAAGAACCCGCTTACAGCGCCATAAATACACAGCGATCGAGAGGTGTCAATACATAGTCGGTCGAAACCAGCGTCCGAGGACGCGCGTATGACGGGCAGTATTGAGAGAGCGGACGAAAATACATATATCGGTCGCGATAGCGCGCCCTGTAAACACTGCAACGAGGTCATCGAGACCGACGTACCGGCGTGTCCCCACTGTGGAAACCAGCCGGTAGCAGCGGTCAAATGGGCGAGTATCGCGGCGATAGTCATCGGGACGATACTCGCGGTACCGATCGGGTATGTCGAATGGATGGCGTGGTTCGGCCCTCTCGTCGGCGTCGTGCTGTTCTGTGGCGGTGTCGGCGTCTACTGGGTCGTCACGGAGCGTTACAGCCCGACGAAGTACGACGCGACGACCGACTCGAGGTACTCCGAGGCGGAACCCGCTAGATCCTGAGAGTAGCCACCGGGTGTCGGAGCCGATCGAACGGGTCGTTACGATCGGGGCTCAGATACGGAGGATCGACGGGTCGATATCGGACCAGCCGACACGCCGACAGAACGCCCTCCATCGCCACCACCGACCCCGAAATCCGGCAGCCGGATATCCGACCGGTATGTAAACCGTACTAAACGTTCATGCCGACTCGAAGCATAGCTATCGGGTATGGCCACGATAGGTCGGTCACCGGGTGAGGAGGCGCTCGCCGGGCTATCGAGCGAGGCGCTCGAAGCGTTCGAGAGGGAGTTTCATGGCGAGCTACTGTTCCCGCAGGACGCGGGGTACGGGGAGGCGCGGACGGTCTGGAACGGGATGATCGACAGCTATCCCGCGATCATCGCGCGCTGTTCGGGCGTCGCGGACGTCATCACGGCGGTAACGTTCGGACGCGAGTACGACCTGCCGGTGGCGGTACGCGGCGGGGGACACAACGTCGCCGGCACGGCCGTTCAGGACGGGGGAATCGTCGTCGACCTCTCGGCGATGAACGGCGTGCGCGTCGACCCCGAGGCCCGGACGGTGCGTGCCGAAGGCGGGGCGACCCTCGGGGACGTCGACCGCGAGACACAGCTGTTCGGCCTCGCGACGGCCCTCGGCGCGGTCTCACAGACGGGGATTGCGGGCCTGACGCTCAACGGCGGCTACGGTCACCTGAGTCGGCAGTACGGGCTGTCGCTCGACAACCTGCGTAGCGTCGATATCGTCACGGCCGACGGGACGGTCCGGACCGCGAGCGCCGAGGAGAACACGGACCTGTTCTGGGCGGTCCGAGGCGGGGGCGGGAACTTCGGCGTGGTCACCTCCTTCGAGTACGCGCTCCACGAGGTCGGCCCCGAGGTGTACACCCTCTTCGTGTGGTTCCACGCCGAGGACTCGAAGGAAGCGATGGATCGCTACCGCGAGTGGATCGCTACCGCCCCACGGGAGGCGGGCGTGCTCGCGTTCGCCGCACACGTCCCCGACCTCGAGGAGTTCCCCGAGGAGCACTGGGGCGAGCCCACGGTCGCCATGCTGGGTTCGTATCGCGGCGATTCCGACGACGCCAGAGCGGTCTTCGAGGCTCTGGGAGAGGGCCTGACGCCCCTCGTCGACTTCAGCGGCCCGATGGCGTACACGGAGCTACAGTCGATGCTCGACGAGGACTACCCCGACGGGTTGCGTTACTACTGGAAGTCAGTCTACCTGTCAGCGGTCACCGACGAGGTCGTCGACCTGCTGCTCCGGTACAACGAGTCGACACCCTCGCCCCTCTCGACGGTCGACCTCTGGCACCTCGACGGCGCGGTTTCGGAGATTCCCCGGGACGCGACCGCGTTCTGGCACCGGGACAAGCCCTACATGATCACCTTCGAGGCCAACTGGGAGGACCCGGCGGACGACGACGCCAACGTGGACTGGGCGCGCGAGGGGATCGCCGAGACGCAGGACCTCTCGGTCGCCTCGGGCCGGTACGGCAACTTCCCGGGGATGAACGAGGACCCCACGAGGGCGCTCTTCGGCGACAACTACGAGCGGCTGGTCGAGATCAAATCGAGATACGACCCGGAGAATCTCTTTCGGTCGAACGCGAACGTCGCGCCACGGCCGAGCGCCCCATGAGACGGTGCCTCGGAACGCACGGGACGTTCCCGACCGAAAGCGAACGGCCCCGGACAGCGACGGTGTCAGCCCGGGACCGGCGTAGAGGACGGCGAGGGCGCTGTGCGCGAGACGGTTACTGTCTGTGAACCGAAACGAGAGAGTCTCCGGAGTCGACCGTCGGTAATCGGAGGATTCCCGGGACGTTCGCACGGCCCCGCCGTCGATCGAATCACTGTGTAGAGGGGTAAACCAAGTACACGAGGAGTTGAGTTATCCCTATTGTCAATGATTCGGTAGTTTCATTACAGTAAACGGTAAACGGGGTATCGGGGAGGGGATCAGTAAATGCCGATTCAGCTGTCGATACTCGCGGTCGTACTGGTGTTGGTCGTGCCGGCGGTGGCGTACCTGCTGTACGCCTTCGTCCGAGGGTTCGTCATCGAGACCAGACGGTTACGGACGCCGAACTACACGCCACGGACGATAGACGACGGACGCGACGACTATTGAGGCCGCGGGACGAACCGCCGAAGGGAGCGGCCCAGTCCGATCCGGAGGGGCACTCGTAGACGGCCAGTCGCGGGGCTATTCGTGGGTGAACAGGAACAGCCGTCCGTCGTCGTTTGTGACGGTGCAGAGGTTCATCACCTTGCCGAGCGAGAGGCTCGTCTCGTCGTGTTTGCAGACCACGAGGTAATCGAACGAGTCCTCGCACACCGGACACGCGATGGCCGTCGTGTTCTGATAGCTCGCGGTCGCCTCGTTCTCCTCGCGCGGCGTCAGGTAGCTCTTCATCTCGTCGAGGTTGTCGACGGTCGCCATACCCGATACGGGGGCGGGTGGGAAATAAAGCTACGCTCGTGATCAACACCGTTTGCCGTCCCGTCTCCGGGTTCTCGACGATCCGACTGCCGGGGGCGTAGAGCGATTCCTCCGGAGGGTCTATCGGAACACGCCACCAGTCGACGGGGTGATCGTGCTCACGACCGAACGGAGCGCAACCGAGGTCCTCCGGGCCTACACGGAGCCGACCGACGAAAACCGGGCGGGAATCGGAATCATCGACACGCGATCGGCAGGCCAGTACGTCGAGGACGTCTATCGGGAGCGCCCGATCCACTACACGGCCGCCGACAGTGACATCGAGCGGACCGCGATGTCGGTCACCAAACTGACCGAGGCGCTGCCGACGACACCCGCACAGCGGCTTCACCTGATCGTCGACTCCTACAGCGCCCTACACGAGTCGTTGTCCCGGGAGGACCGCGCTCAACTGTTGAACACGTTTCACTCACAGATCGACGGGTACGGAATCTAGGTGACCGACGAGGCCGACGAGGTCCTCAGTCGATGGACGACGGGAGCCATCTGATTCGAGGGGGACGGGGACGAGACGCGATATCGTCGGGCATAGTGGCTCGCGGAGCTATTCGGTGTCGTCCGTGTCGGCTTCGTCGCTATCGAAGGTGACCTCCTCCTCGGGGTGGGGCTCGACGTGGCTGAGGATCCCGTGGGGAACGTAGCCGATGTTGTAGCCGTCCTCGTTGCGCAGGACGATCCCGCGTTCGTACTCCCGGAAGTCGAAACAGTTGACTTCCTCGTAGGTGTTGCCGGGTTTGAAGACGACTTTCATGGAGACCGATGGGACGGCGAGGGCCTAAAGAAGGAGGCCGGAGAACGCAAGCGGGCCCAACGGGACTCGTTCCCAGTGCGGACCGATCGTCCTGTGAAACGGGATTCGGCGGACTTCGATACACGCCAAGAGCCACACTCGCTCGACGAAACCGCCACCGGAGAGCGATAACCGTCGAGACTGCAGTCTTACCTCCGAGCCTCGTTGAAACCTCGTCGCTGATAGGACCGTAAACCCGTACTGAACGAGACGTGAACCCATCACTGGTGGAATTCACGAGTTCGATAAAATTCTTGCGCTGGCGCGAAGACTACATTACGGATGGACAAACTTAACATACGAGAGTGACAACATCCCGATGATGACTAGGTCCAACCGAGACTGGTGGCCGAACCAGTTGAACCTGACCATCCTCGACCAGAACGCTCGTCCGGTCGATCCGATGGGCGAAGAGTTCGACTACGCCGAGGAGTTCGAAAAACTCGACCTCGACGAAGTAAAGGCGGACATCGAGGACGTGTTGACGACGTCCCAGGAGTGGTGGCCGGCGGACTACGGTCACTACGGTCCGTTGATGATTCGAATGGCATGGCACAGCGCCGGTACGTACCGTACTACTGACGGTCGTGGCGGCGCCTCCGGCGGCACGCAGCGCTTCGCGCCGCTGAACAGTTGGCCCGACAACGCCAACCTCGATAAGGCACGTCGGCTGCTCTGGCCGGTCAAGCAGAAGTACGGCCGCAAACTCTCGTGGGCCGACCTGATCGTTCTGACCGGGAACGTCGCGCTCGAATCGATGGGCTTCGAGACGTTCGGCTTCGGCGGCGGCCGAGAGGACGAGTTCGAGCCGGACGAGGCCGTCGACTGGGGCCCCGAGGACGAGTGGGAGGCCTCCGACCGCTTCGAGGAGGAGGGCGAACTCGAGGGGAACCTCGCCGCCACCGTAATGGGGCTAATCTACGTGAACCCCGAGGGACCGGACGGCAATCCGAACCCCGAGGCGTCGGCGACGAACATTCGCGAGTCGTTCGGCAAGATGGCGATGAACGACGAGGAGACGGCCGCGCTCATCGCCGGCGGCCACACCTTCGGGAAGGTCCACGGTGCCGAGAACCCCGACGAGCACGTCGGTCCCGAGCCCGAGGCGGCCCCCATCGACCAGCAGGGCTTCGGCTGGGAGAGCAGCCACGGTTCGGGCAAGGGCAGCGACGCGATCACCAGCGGGATCGAGGGGCCGTGGAACGCCACGCCGACGATGTGGGACACGAGCTATCTCGACAACCTGCTCGACCACGAGTGGGAACCCGAGAAGGGTCCCGGCGGCGCGTGGCAGTGGACCACGGTCGACGATTCCCTCGATAACACCGCGCCCGGCACCGAAGACCCCGCCGAGAAGGAGGACGTGATGATGCTGACGACGGACATCGCGCTGAAACGCGATCCCGAATACCGCGAGATCATCGAGCGCTTTCAGGAGAACCCCACGGAGTTCCAAGAGGCGTTCGCGAAGGCGTGGTACAAGCTGATCCACCGCGACATGGGCCCACAGTCCCTGCTCCTCGGGCCGGAAGTCCCCGACGAGGAGATGCTGTGGCAGGACCCCCTCCCGGAGGTCGATTACGAACCCATTGGCGATGAGGAGATCGCCGAGCTCAAGGACGAGATCCTCGACTCGGACCTCTCGATTCCGCAACTCGTGAAGACCGCCTGGGCGTCGGCGTCGACCTACCGCTACGGCGACAAGCGCGGTGGCGCGAACGGTGCCCGGATCCGCCTCCGACCCCAGCGAGAGTGGGACGTCAACGACCCCGAGCAGCTGATGACCGTCCTGAACACCTTAGAGAGGGTCCAGGAGGAGTTCAACGGTTCGCGCTCGGACGACGTGCGCGTCTCGCTCGCCGACCTGATCGTGCTGGGCGGCAACGCGGCCATCGAGGAGGCGGCGGCCGAGGCCGGCTACGACGTGGAGGTGCCCTTCGAGCCGGGCCGTGTCGACGCCTCGCAGGAGCAGACCGATGTCGAAAGCTTCGAGGCACTTGAACCGAGAGCCGACGGGTTCCGCAACTACCTCGGGGGCGAGACCGACGACTCGGCCGAGGAGCTGCTGATCGACAAGGCCGACCTGTTGAACCTCACGGCTCCGGAAACGACGGCGCTGGTCGGCGGCATGCGCGCACTGAACGCGAACTACGACGACTCGGACCTCGGCGTCTTCACCGACCGGCCGGGAACGCTGACCAACGACTTCTTCGAGACCGTCCTCTCCATGGACTACGAGTGGGAAGCGGCCGAGGAGTCGGCATCCGAGTCCGAAGACGTCATGGAACGGGAGGAGCCCGGGGAGGCCCACGACGTCTACGAGTTGCGCGACCGTGAGACGGGCGACGTCGAGTGGACGGGCACCCGCGTCGACCTCGTCTTTGGATCGAACGCCCGACTTCGAGCCCTCGCGGACGTCTACGCGTCCGAGGACGGCGAGGAGCAGTTCGTCCAGGACTTCGTGGACGCGTGGCACAAGGTGATGACGCTCGACCGGTTCGACCTCGAATAATCACGGCCGAGCGTCTGCGGGATTTTTTTGCGACTGATTACGAAGCGTCGCGAACTCATGGAACGACGGAACCAGTAGGAAACCGAAGGACCGACTGGAGCCCCAGTGAAGCCGGGGTGACGAAGACGAACGGGAACTCGGGTTCGGGCGCGACGGGACTGCCGTGAGGGGACCGAACGGCAGTCAGGAGCTCCCGTTCTCTCGCTTCGCTCGTTTACGGGCGCGACGGGATTTGAACCCGCGGCATCTTGGTCCGGAACCAAGGACTCTGTCCACTGAGCTACGCGCCCTCGCTCCCACGTACCGGCGGCGGTCGTTTAACCGTTGTGAACCGCAATCACTCCTCGATGGATGGGGTCGGACCGACGGGCTCCTCGATCAACGACTCCTTCCACGTGCCCCGCAGGAACCACGCTCCAGCGAGCACTGCCCCGACGATGTGTCCCATCGTCATCCCGACCCAGATTCCCGTCGCGCCCCACCCGGCGGTGAAGGCGAGCAGGTAGACGGCTGGAACCCGGACTCCCCAGAGGTTAAGCCACGACAGCACCATCGCGGTCTTCGTGTTGCCCGCGCCGCGAAACGCCCCCAGAACGACCTGCATCACGCCGATGAACGCGAACTCCACCGATCGGATCCGCAGGTAGTCGGTCGCGAGCGCGATGGTTTCGGCCGCGCCGGGGACGTCCTCGCCGAGGAAGACGGCGTTGATCGGCCGGGCGAAGATCACGGCAACCACGGCGACGCCGGTCATCACCCCGCCTGCGGCCCCCGCCGCGAGCCGGACCGCCCGTTCGGCGCGCTCGGGTTTCTCGGCCCCCAGATTCTGACCGACGATCGTCTCCGTGGCCTTCGAGAGCCCGAGTGCGGGCAGGAACACGAGCGAGATCAGCCGGTTGCCGAGCCCGTAGGCGGCGACCACCGGCGGCGCAAAGGAGACCACCATCGCAGTCAGCACCACGAGCGCCAGCGCGTTCGCGGACTGCTCTAAGGAGGTCGGTACGCCCAATCGGGTGATCTCCCGGACGTTCTCCGGATCGAGCCGGAGGTGCGAGAGGCGAACGTCGGGACCGAACGGGGTCCGAAAGAGGACGTAAAAGGCGAGGAGACTCGCGACGCCCCGGGAGAAGACGGTCGCCAGCGCCGCTCCTTCGATTCCGTAGCCCGAGAACCCGGTGAGAGAAAACAACAGCCCTTCGAGCGAGGACAACGAGAGCCACGCGAACAGGGGGTTGCTGTCGAAGCCGAAGATCAAGAACGGATCGATGGCGACGTTGAGAACGACGCTTACGAACATGAGTCGCATCGGGAGTCGAGTGTTGCCTGACCCGCGCATCAGCGCCTCGAAGACGTAGAAGCCAAAGAGAAAGGGCAGCCCGAGGAAGAACACCCGCATGTAGTCGGCCGCGAGCGGGATCACCCGCTCCGTCGTTTGGGGATCGCTCGGGAGCAGGGAGAGGGCGGGGTCGGTGTAGAAGTAACCGAGAACACCGAGGAGGGTCGCGAGGACGCCCACGAACGCGAGCGTCTGGCCGGCGAACAGCCCCGCCGAGGCATCGCTCTCGGCACCGGTGTACTGGGCGACGAGGATGCTCCCAGCGGTGGTAAACCCGGCGGCGATCGCGATCAACAGGAAGACCAGCGGGAACGCGAGGCTGATCGCGCCGACGGCGTCCGCAGAGAGCTGACCGAGCCAGAGGGTGTCGGCGAGGTTGTAGGCGACCTGGAGCACCTGAAAGACAACGATTGGCCAGGCGAGGCGCACCATCGGGCGGATCAGTCCGCCGCTGGTGAGCGTGCTCGATGAATCGGCCACTGCGTTTCGAAACGGAGGCGAGCGCTAAGAAGACTCTGGAATCGGTTAGGGCGTCTCGTCGGTCTCGATGGAGAACTCACCGCGCGGGTAGGCCACGCAGGTCAGCGTGTAGCCCTCCTCGATCTCGTTCTCGTCGAGCATCTGCTGGTTGTCGTGGACGACGTAGTCCTCGGAGGGACCGTCGGTGATACGGCCGCCACAGGAGACACACTGGCCCTGTCGGCAGGCGTACGGCAGGTCCCAGCCCTGTTCTTCGCCCTGATCGAGGATCGGCTCGTTGTTCGCGAGTTCGATGGTCTCGCCCTGTTTGACGAACTCGACCTCGTAGTACTCGATCTCGTCCTCGGGGATGTCGCCCGGTCCGGCGGCCTCCTCGCCACCCTCTTCGAGTTCACCCTCCGCATCGCCGCCACCGGCGACGGCCGCGGCCGCCCCGCCACCGCCGCCGATCGCACGGTTCATCGGTTCGGGGAAGTCCGTCTCGGGAACGGTCGCCGCACGGCGCTCGAGGACCTCCTCCGCGATGTCGTCGGCGGTAGGTCGTTCGGTGCCCTTCGCGAAGTGCAACGCGACCGCGGTGAGGGTCAGGAGGGCCCCGATCGAGAGCGAGAATGCGTCTACCATATGCGCGGGGGTACGGAAGGGGAGGTTAAGGGTATTTTGATCCGTCCGGGTCACCCGATACGGCGAACGAGAACGGCACTGGCGAGAAAACACCCGATCAGCCCTGCGTAGGCCGCCCGGTAGTTCGCGTACTCCGCGACGAACCCGGTATAGAGGGGGCCGAGGCTGCCGACGCCGAAGAAGACCGCCCGGCTCAGCCCGTAGTCCCCGCCCAGCGAGTCGGAGGCCAGACGGGCCATCAGATACGCGTTCATCACCGGCCAGAAGCTCATCAACCCGACGGCGAAGAGGACGATCCCCGCACCCACGGCGATCGGGTGGCCCGCGAGGACGAACAGCGACAGCCCGGTCGCGCCGATCACAGGGGCGATCCCGCCGATTCGACGGTGACCGAACCGATCGCCCAACTCGCCGACTCGCGGGCTGATCGCCAGCCCGATCAGGAAGATCGTCACGAACGCCCCGGTCGCGGGAACCGGCCCGTAGCCCTTCCCGACGCGCAGGTAGGTCGGAAGGAAGCTGACGGCGGCCTGCCAGACGAACATGTACAGGCAGAACAGCCCCAGCACGCGCCGCAGTTGTGGGGAGGAAAACAGCCGACGAACCGTCCGTCGGGCGTCGAGTGCGACCGGCGAGAGCACGTAGGACTCACCGTGCCAGCGATGGAGCAACCCACCGACGACCGCGAGGCCGCCGGTAACCGGGAGGAAGGCGACGCGCCAACTGGCGAGCGCGAGCGCGAGACCGGCCAGCCCGCCGGCGAGCGCACTGCCGAGGCTGTAGGAGGCCGCGACGACGCCGAGCGCGCGGCCCCGGCGGTCGGCGAATGACTCGAAGACCAGTGCCATGTTCGTCGGCTCGTAGAGCCCGACGCCACAGCCGACGACCGCGAGACCGGCGAAGAAGACGGGAACGGTCGGGGCGCTCGCGACGACGAGAAAGCCGACGACGAGCACCGCGATGCTCGCGACGAGCACCGTCTTGCGCGAGAGGATATCCGAGGATCGACCGCCGGGATACATCGCCAGGGCGCCACAGGACCACATCAGCGTCAGCCCCGCGCCCGCGGCGGTGGGCGCGATGTCGAACTCCTCGATGATCGCGGGCAGCGCGGGCGAGATCACCAACTGACCGGCCAGCAGGGTCATAACCCCCAGCGAGAGGACCGGAAGCAGTCGTCCGCGACCGGTATCGGCTCGGGTAGAGGGCAAATCATTCACGGACGATAGGTGTGATATGAAGGCGTTTCGGCGTTTCGCTCCGGGGAACCGCTATGGGGGTCCCCAGCGAACCCCGGGCATGGAGATCGAGATCCTGCTGTACGAGGGGTTCGACGAACTGGACGCGATCGGCCCCTACGAGGTCTTTCGAACCGCGGCCGAGGCCGGCGGCGACCTCGCCACCTCGCTGGTGACCCACCACCCCACCGAACGGATCACGGCGAGCCACGGCCTTCGGGTCGAACCCGACCGAGTGCTCGGCGAACCGGACCTGCTGGTGGTTCCCGGCGGCGGGTGGAGCGCCCGGAACGACCGCGGGACGTGGGGCGAGTACGAGCGAAACGACATCCCGCCGCTGCTCGCCGAGCAGTACGACCGCGGGGCGACCGTCGCCTCGGTCTGTACCGGCGCGATGCTTTCGGAGAGAGCCGGACTCCTCGACGGTAGGCCGGCGATCACGCACGCGAGCGCGCTTTCCGACCTGCGTGAAACGGACGCCGAAGTGATAGAGGCGCGAGTGGTCGATACGGGCGATCTCCTGACGGCGGGCGGAGTCACCTCCGGGATCGATCTGGCGCTGTGGCTCGTCGAACGGGAGATCGGCAAGAAACTCGCCAAAACAGTAGCGACGACCCTAGAGTACGAGCGCGGCGAGGTCTACCGCGCGTAGCTACTCCCGCCGAGCGACTTCGTGACGACCGAAACCGTAGCGAAGCCGGTTCGCGAGTCGTCTCGAAAAACGCCCCTCATCGGGGGCGCGCGAGCCGAAGCGCTCGGAGAGCGCCTGGTAGATCAGCGGCAGGGCGATCTCCTGTTCTAAGGCCTCCTGTACCGTCCACGTACCCGTCGATCCGCCGGCGACGTAGTCGTCGACGTCGCCCAGATCGACGCCTTCCTCACGGAACGCCTCCTCACAGAGTTCGAGCAACCAGGATCGAATCACCGCGCCGTTGTTCCAGGTGCGTGCGACCGATTCGAGGTCGAGGTCGTAGCGCCCCTCCGCGAGCAGTTCGAACCCCTCGCCGTAGGTCTGCATCAGCGCGTACTCGACGCCGTTGTGGACCATCTTCACGTAGTGGCCCGCACCGGAGGGACCCATCCGGTCGTGGCCCGCCCGACCGGTGGCGATCGCGTCGAGGGCCGGAACGAGTTCGTCGTAGGCCCACTGGGGGCCGCCGACCATCAGCGAGAAGCCGGCCTCGGCGCTCGCGGGGCCGCCGGAGGTCCCACAGTCCAGATAGGCCGCCTCCGTGGCTTCGCTTCGCTCGACCGAGCGCTGGAAGTGGGAGTTTCCTCCGTCGACAACGATATCTTCGCTCCCGAGGTGGGGATCCAGATCCGCGAGCGTGGCGTCGACGGCCTTCCCCGCCGGGACCATCAGCCAGATCCGTTTCTCCTCGCCCAGTTTCTCCGCGAGGTCCGTGACCGAGTCTGCGGGGGTTGCACCCGCCTCGGCGACGCGCTCGACGGTCGACTCGTCGAGGTCGTAGGCGACCACGTTGTGGCCCGCCTCCATGAGTCGGTCCACGACGATCAGTCCCATCCGTCCGAGTCCGATGACGCCCAGTTGCATGGCTGGCGATGGCGGGGGCGCGGGCATACCGGTTGCGGTTCCCCGTCGGGACGTGACTCAACTCTAGAGAGAATTGGGATCGATCTGAGGGAGTTTTCGGAGACAGTCCGCAAATCCCTCAAGTAGGTCTGACGCCACCTTCTACTCGCATGGTGTCACTAGATCGACGTGAGCTGCTGAAGACGGCGGGAAGCGTAGCACTGATCGGGACGGTCGCGGGGTGTATGGGACAGGAATCCGAGAGCGAGGACAACGCCAGCAGCGAAGGCGAACAACAGGAAGGGTCCGGGTCGGGCAACGACAGTGCCGAAGAGGAAACGGGCGAGGGCGGACAGGATGGCGAGATGGCGATGGTTCGAGTCACCCACCTCTCGCCGGACGCCCCGAACGTCGACATCTACGTCGACGACCAAGCCGTCCTCGAGGACGTGCCCTATCGGACGGTGAGCGACTACCTCGAACTCGAACCCGGTACCTACGGTGTCCGGATCACGGCCGCCGGCGACGAGGAGACTGTCGTCTTCGACGAGCAGGTGGACGTGGCGGCAGGCTGGTTCACGCTCGCGGCGGTCGGCGAACTCGAGGGGCAAAACCAGCCCTTCGAGGTGCTTGTCCTGGAGGACGACCTCTCGGATCCGGGCCAGAACGCCCGCGTTCGCGTTCTCCACGCCTCGCCGGACGCGCCGGAGGTCGACCTCGTCGCGGCCGACTCGGGCGATCCGCTCGCGGAGGGACTGGCCTTCGGCGACACCGGCTCGTTCGAGGTCCCCGAGGGTGCCTACACCCTCGAAGTCCGACCCGCAGGCGGCGAGGAGGCGGTCGCCGAGTTCGACGTCGAGGTCGCCGCCGGAAGCGTCTACAGCGCCTTCGCCGTCGGGTACGTCGAACCCGCCGACGCGCCCGTCGACGCGCCGTTCGAGCTCGAAGTGGTCGAGGACACCCAGTAACCCGACCGGGACGTCCCGCCGTCTCACTCGTTGGGACGGCACGGAGGGTTTTAGCCGCTGGCCGAGTAGCTAGCACCAAGTGTCAATAGAAAACGACCTGTGGTACCTCATCAGCGGCGTTCGCGGTGGCGAGAACCGGGTGCGAATCATCCGACTGCTCGAAGACCGACCCCACAACGCGAACCAGCTCGCGGGGCGACTCGACCTGAGTTACAACACCGTTCGGTACCACCTCGACCGGTTGTGCGATCACGGCATCGTCGAGTCCGGTGGTCAGGAGTACGGGGAGCTCTACTACCTGACCGAGCGCTTCGAGCGCCACCGGGGCGCGTTCGAGACGGTCACCGGAAGCATGGAGTGAGTCGGCGGACCGGGCGGACGCGAAACTTTATCAGAGCCCGGTCGCTCCGTTCGGGTATGAGCGTCGCGTCGTCGG
Organism: Halalkalicoccus paucihalophilus; assembly: GCF_001593955.1. Lineage (GTDB taxonomy): Archaea > Halobacteriota > Halobacteria > Halobacteriales > Halalkalicoccaceae > Halalkalicoccus > Halalkalicoccus paucihalophilus. The sequence continues at coordinate 471,170 of NZ_LTAZ01000001.1, forward strand.
TAGTACGTCGGTAGTTCTCGCTTCGACAACGCAATCCACTTACGCTCACTGGAGAGACTCAGGACATGGACGACAGTTACGACCCCGGCGCGATCGAGCCACGGTGGCGCGAACGCTGGGCCGACGAGGACGTGTATCGCTACGAGGGAGACGAAAAACGCCCCGAGTACGTCATCGACACGCCGCCGCCGTACCCCACTGGCAACCTCCACATCGGCAACGCGCTGGGCTGGTGTTACATGGACTTCGCCGCCCGCTTTCAGCGCCTGCAGGGAAAGGACGTCCTCTACCCACAGGGCTGGGACTGTCACGGTTTACCTACTGAAGTGAAAGTCGAGGAGAACCACGACATCCACCGCACCGACGTCTCGCGCGAGGAGTTTCGCGAACTCTGTATCGAACACACCGAGTCCCAGATCGACGCGATGAAGGAGACGATGGGTCGTTTGGGATTCTCCCAGGACTGGAACCACGAGTTCCGCACGATGGATCCCGAGTACTGGGGCAAGACCCAGCGGTCGTTCGTCGAGATGAGTGAGGAAGAATACGTCTACCGGGACGAACACCCGGTCAACTGGTGTCCGCGCTGTGAGACGGCGATCGCGGACGCCGAGGTCGAAAACGAGGACCGCGAGGGGACCCTCTTTACCATCCGGTTTGCGGGCGTCGAGAACGACCCGATCGAGATCGCGAGCACGCGGCCCGAACTGCTTTCGGCCTGCGTCGCGGTCGCGGTCGATCCCGACGACGAGCGCTACGAGGACCGGGTCGGCGAGTCCTTCGAGGTGCCGATCTTCGGTCAGGAGGTCGAACTCATCGCCGACGAGGAGGTTGACTCGGAGTTCGGGACCGGCGCAGTGATGATCTGTACGTTCGGGGACAAACAGGACGTGAACTGGTGGGCGGAGTACGACCTCCCTCTCAGAACCGTGCTGACGGAAGACGGCCGGCTGAACGAGCGCGCCGGCGATTTCGAGGGGCTGACCGTCGACGAGGCCAAAGCCGAGATCGCCGCGGCGCTCGACGAAGCCGGCGATCTGCAGGACCGAGAGCCCGTCGAACAGTCGGTGGGCTGTTGCTGGCGGTGTGACACGCCCATCGAGATCCTCTCGAAGGAGCAGTGGTTCATCCGCGTCGATCAGGAGGAGATCCTCGAGAAGGCTCGGGAGGTCGAGTGGATCCCCGAGCACATGTACGCCCGGCTCCGGGAGTGGACCGAGGGGATGGAGTGGGACTGGGTGATCTCCCGTCAGCGCGTCTTCGCGACCCCGATCCCGGCGTGGTTCTGTGAGGAGTGTGGGTACGTCCACGTCGCGAGCGTCGAGGACCTCCCGGTCAAACCCACCAGTGAGTCGCCCGAACAGGCGTGTCCCGAGTGCGGGAGCGAGGAGTGGCGCGGCGAGACCGACGTGATGGACACGTGGATGGACTCCTCGATCTCGGCGCTGCACGTCGCGGGCTGGCCCGACGAGGAGTTCTCGCCGGTGCAGCTGCGAGAGCAGGGTCACGACATCATCCGGACGTGGGCCTTCTACACCATCCTCCGGACCGCCGCGCTAGAGGACGAGATCCCGTGGGAGCAGGCCCTCATTAATGGAATGGTCTTCGGCGAGGACGGCAACAAGATGTCGAAGTCGCGGGGCAACTTCGTCCAGCCCGAGGAAGTCGTCGAGGAACACGGCGCCGACGCCTTCCGTCAGGCGATCGCGCTCGGCGGGCAACCGGGCAGCGACATTCAGTTCCAGTCGAAGGAGGTCACATCGGCGTCTCGCTTCCTCACCAAGCTCTGGAACATCAGCCGGTTTTCCGACAACCACCTCGACGAGGACACTCCGGAAGTCGACGCCCCCGCGTACCGCGACGCCGACCGGTGGATCCTCACCGAACTCGATTCGGTGGCGGGGGCCGTCGAGGCCGACATGGAAGCCTACCGGTTCGACGCTGCCCTCAGGAAGATCAGGGAGTTCGTCTGGCACGATCTGGCCGACGACTACCTCGAACTCATCAAAGGGCGGCTCTACGAGGGCCGGCCCGGCGAACGGGACGCCGCCCGCCACGCGCTCTATACGGCGTTGTCGAGCTCTCTCAGGATGCTATCGCCCTTCTCGCCGTTTTTCACCGAGGAGATCTATCGGGACCTTCCCGGGACCGATGGCAGCATCCACACCGCCGAGTGGCCCGAGGTCGACGTCGACTGGGACCGCGAGGAAGCGACGGGCGACGGCGAGCTGATCGCTGACGTCGCGAGCACGATTCGCGGGTGGAAATCCGACACGGGAATGGCGCTCAACGCCGACCTCGACCGGATCGAACTCTACGCCGACGGTGACCTCGAGGGACTCGACACCTACGACCTGAGCGAGGCGGTCAACGGCCCCGTCTACATCGAGGCGGGACGGCCCGACATCGAACTCGTCCCCGTCGAGGTCGACCCCGATCAGAGCGTCATCGGCCCCGAGTTCCGCGACCGGGCCGGTGCGGTACTGGGCGCGCTCTCCGAGGCCGATCCCGCCGAGATCAAGGCCCAGCGCGAGACCGGCGAGATAGAACTCGACATCGGTGATGAAACGGTCACGCTCCCGCCCGAGGCCGTCGAGATCCGCGAGGAGCGCCGTGCGGAAGGCGGCGAGGAGGTCGCGGTACTCGAAACCGAGCGCGCGACCGTGCTCGTGTTCCCCTGACTCGTCGATATGGCCGACGAATCACGGGAGCAGGGAGTGAAGCACAGCGAGACGACCGTGTTCACGGCGACAAAGTCGCCGTGAGCCAGACGGATCTTCGATCCGTCGCTGTTCCCGTGAACCATCGATAGGACCGACGGTTCATCGGAGCAGGGAACGAAGTCCGTAGACGGAGTGACCATGTTCCCGTGAACGACGCCACCCCATGGATCGGCGCGCTTTTCCCCCCACTGTGCGCGTTTCTCGCATGGACGAACGAATCCATGAGCACGCCGAGGTGCTGGTCGACTGGAGCGCGCGGGTCGAGGCGGGCGACGACGTCGTGCTCTCGGTCGCGGAAGGGGCACACGACCTGACGGTAGCGGTCGCGGAGAAACTGGGCGAGCGCGGGGCGAACCCCCTCGTGACCTACGACTCCGACGAGGTGAGCCGGGCGTATCTCACCGCCTACGACGGCGAGTTTGGGACTGGTGAACACGAACTCGCGATGATCGAAAACGCGGACGTGTATCTCCGGCTGGGCGGCGGGCGGAACACCAGCGCGCTCGCGGACGTATCCGGCGAGGTCCGCCAGGCCTACGCCACCGCGAGCGCGGAACTCAGGGAAGCGCGGATGAAAACAGACTGGGTTTCGACTGTACATCCCACCCGGTCGCTCGCCCAGCAGGCCGGCATGGCCTACGAGGAGTATCGGGACTTCGCCTACGACGCCATCCTCCGAGACTGGGAGTCGCTCGCCGACGAAATGGCCGAGATGAAAAACGTACTCGATTCGGGCAGCGAGGTCCGTATCGAAAAGGAGAAAACCGATCTCACGATGTCGATCGAGGGCCGCACAGCCGTGAACAGCGCCGCCTCCGTGGCTTACGACTCACACAACCTACCCTCGGGCGAGGTCTTCACCGCACCCCATGCCACGGAGGGCGAGGTCCTCTTCGACGTACCGATGACGGTCAACGGCAAGCGACTGCGGGACGTCTCGCTCACCTTCGAAGGCGGCGAGGTCGTCGACTTTTCTGCCGGAGTCAACGAGGACGAACTCGAAACGATCCTCGACACGGACGACGGCGCGCGCCGACTCGGGGAGCTGGGAATCGGCATGAACCGCGGGATCGACCGCTTCACCGACAACATCCTCTTCGACGAGAAGATGGGCGATACGATCCATCTGGCGCTCGGACGGGCCTACGACGCCTGCCTGCCCGAGGGCGAAGAAGGGAACGGGTCGGCCGTCCACGTCGACCTAATCACCGACATGAGCGAGGGGCGAATGGAGGTGGATGGAGAAGTCGTGCAGCGAAACGGCGTCTTCGACTGGGAGGAGGGGTTCGAGGGATGAGGGCCACTTGAAAAGCGCTTGCGATGGCCACCCACAAACGAAGGCGTCGTGGCCCGAATTGGAACGTATGGCACACGAGTTCACCGACGAGGACCGCGACAAGCCGGTCAGAACCGCCGACGGGGAGCGGATCGGCACCGTCTCGGACGTCAGCGACGGTCGGGCGAGCGTCGAGGAGGAGGAGGGACTCGCCGACGCGATCAAGGAGAAACTCGGATGGAACGACAGCGACGACGGCTCCTACGAACTATCGGACGCGGCGATCGACCGTGTCGACGACTACGGCGTCTGGATCCGCCAGATTTGAGGGTTACGAGACCGCCTCCGCGACCGGGGCGACTCGAACGTGGCGAGCGACGTCCTCAGGTAACGAGACGGGCTCTCCTCCGTCCGGCCGAACGGTCACCATCCCGAAGGGCGCGACCTCCTCGACGGACAGGGAGACACCGGGGTTGACCCCGCGTTCCGAGAGGTACTCGAGGACATCGGGGTCGCGGTCGCTGACCTCCCGGACCTCGACGGTCGCACCGACCTCACAGTCGGCCAGTACGTCGCCTGTGGGTTCGGCGGGCGGCTCTAAGTCCGCGTTGGGGATCGGCGCGCCGTGGGGATCCACAGTCGGGTCCTCGAGGGTCGCGGCGACGCGCTCCTCGAAGGTCTCGCTGATGTGGTGTTCTAACCGGTCGGCCTCGTCGTGGACCTCGCTCCACGTGAAGTCGAGGTGTTCGGTGAGGTAGGCCTCCAAGAGACGGTGATGGCGGATCACTTCGAGGGCGACGCGTTCGCCGTCGGTCGTGAGGGTGACACCCTTGTACTTCTCGCGGTCGGCCAGTCCGCGCTCCTCGAATTTCGAGAGCATGCTCGTGACGGTCGGCGGCGTCACCTCGAGGTGCTCGGCGATCGCGGAGGTCCGCACACGCTCGCCGTCGCCCTCCCCTTGGAGTTGGTAGATGGCCTTGAGGTAGTCCTCCATGACGGCGCTGAGCATCATCGACCGTATTAGACGCGCCGAATTCCTAAGTCTATCGCTGTCGAATCAGTGATCGTGGGCGGGGCGTCGTAGCAGTCGTGTGAGACGGCGTGGTCGTAGGCGGGCGACTCGATCTGGATCGTAGCGTGATCGACTCCGAATCGTTCGTGGAGCGCCGACCGGGAGCGTTCGAGCACCACATTGGAGTCGACCCGACCCTTGATCACGAGGTGCGCCGAGAGGGCGTACCGGCTCGAGGAGAGCGCCCAGACGTGGACGTCGTGAACGTCACAGACGCCGTTGAGACCCCCGAGGAACCCGCGGATCTCCTCGAGATCGAGGTCGCCCGGCGTACCCTGCAGCAGGATGTTCAGGCTGTCGCCGAGCAGCCCCCGGGTCGAGTGACGACCCCGACGACGATGGCCACCTCGGGCTAGACCGCCGGCGGGTCCCTGAAGCGCCCGATCGCCTCGTAGACGATGTATCCCACCGTCACCACCAGCAGGAGGCCGTTCGCGAGCGCCCCGAGCACCTCGGTTCGCTGGTAGCCGTAGGTCCGTTTCGCGTCGGCCGGACGGGTCGCGACCCACGCCGCAAACAGCGCCAGCCCGAGGCTCGCGCTGTCGGTGAGCATGTGGACCGCGTCGGCCAGAAGCGTCAGCGATCCCGCGTACAGCGCTCCCGCGAGTTCGATCACGAAAGCAGCGTGTTGATCGCGAGCGCGCGGAAGCCGTGGCTCGTGTGATCGTGATCGTGGCCGCCATGGTCGTGGGCGCTCACGAGATGACCCTCCATCGGAAACGCCGGACGTCCATTGAAGACTCGTTAGTCCCCGTTCCGTATTAACTCCCCGGCCAAAACTCGACATTTCTTATGGAAGGTCTAATATCTATATCTGATATATTATTAATCAATGGAGGACACCGTGGGTAGGGAGCGTTCGAGAACGTGGCTGAGGGGAGTAAGCCCCCTTCTGTTCGGCCCGGCATTCGGCTGAGCGCCCGCGCCCGTGTCCCCGGATTACATCCGGGGGCGTACCGAGCTGTGCTCGGTAGCGTCCGGGCTACCATACGACGCTCTCGCGTCGGGGCACGGGCTTGCACCGGCGAGGGTGGCCGTTCCATCCGTTCTCCCCCGTCGCCGTTCGGTCGGTGACTCCCCGCCATCTCGGGCGGGTTCGCGGACCTCATCACTCGAGGGGAGCGGTATCGTTTCTGTTCCAGTGCCGGCGGTCTCCCGCCCCGGGCTTGCGCCCGGTCGCCTGCCCGGACGGTGGGGGGACTTTCCTCGTTTGCGTGCCCGCAGGACGCGAGACACGGGACGGCGAACCGTCCCGCGTGCGGTTGCGTCCGACGGGACCACGCTACGGTGGCCGGGCTTCCTCTGCCGGGCTTTTGTACTCGGTTCCGGGAGATAAGTCGTTCGCTCGGCGGGTGTCAGACACCCTGAGCCAAACAGAAGGCTTGAAGGCGGCCACACCCCTCATACGGGATATGTCCGAGGCCCAGACCGTCCGCCTCAGTTACGAGGACGGCATCCGAGCCGTCGAACTGGCGCGTGAATCCATCGAGTCCTACGTCTGTCACGGCCAGCGTGAACAGCCCGGCAGTATGCGCGAGGCCTTCTATCAACGAACCGGAGCGCTCGTCCGGATCGAATCGACCCGTGGACGCGGCAGCCTCCGGGGCTGTGCCGGCTCGTATCAGTCGAACGATCAATTGGGCCACGTGATCGTCGACGCCGCGATCGCCGCCGCGAGCGAGGACTCGTGTGGCTCGGAGCTCAACGCCGCCGAACTCGACAGCGTGGCGGTCTCGACCTGTATCGTTCGGGACGTCCTCCTGACCGACGATCCCCTCGCGGACCTCGAACTCGGACACCACGGGGTCGCGATCGACGGCGGCAACCGGGGCGGCTGGCTCTACCCGACGATCCCCGTCGAGAACGACTGGAGCGTCCGCGAGTACCTCGATCGCTCCTGCCGGAAGGCCGGACTGGCGCCGACCGCCTGGCAGGACGACGACGTGATGGTCGTGCTCTTCGGCGGCGAGGTGTTCCGCGAGCGCGAGCCCAACGGCTCGATCGAGCACCGCTCGAACCTATAACACGGCCGCGGCGTCCCCTCGGAGCCGGTCTTTCGCGTCCTCGATATCGAACTGGCGAGCGATCTCGCCCTCGGCGATCAGGGGCTCCAAAAGCGCCTCCCCGTCGGCGACCTCCCGGTCTGCGAGCGCGACGTGGTGGCCACCCTCCTCCGTCCTGTAGACCTCCTTGACGCCGGGAAGCTTTCCCCGTTTCGAGATCGCCTCGCCCTCGATCTCGACGATGTCGAGCGCGAAGTCGACGGGATCGGCGCTCGTGATCGCGCCGCCGACACCGAAGCCCTCGGCGACGTCCCGGAGTTCGCGCAGGTCGTCGGGCCCGAGCCCGCCCGAGGCGAAGATCCCCACGTCCTCGTAGCCCCACGAGTCCAGATGCCAGCGCAGTTCCTTGAGGATGTGTCGAAAGTCGCCGCGTCGGGAGCCCGTGGTGTCGATGCGGACGCTGTCTAAGTCCTCGCCGAGCGCCTCCACCGCGCCGAGTACCTCCTCGACCTCGTCCGAGAACGTATCACAGAGCGTGATCCGGGGCACCTCTTCGGGGACGGCCTCGTCGAACGCGCGGAAGGCCTCGCCCTGGTTGCCCCGTCCGTAACAGAGGAGGAGTGCGTGGGGCATCGTCCCTCCGGCCTCGTAGCCGAGGACCTCGCCGGCGGCGACGTGAGAGAAGCCGTCGAGGCCGGCGACAAGCGCCGCCCGCTCGACGGTCGGCGCGAGCATCGGGTGGAGGTGCCGGGCGCCAAACGAGAGCACCTGCGAGTCGGGGGCGGCCCGCCGGACATCCAGCGCCCCGGTCAGAAAGCCGCTGGCCTGCGAGAGAAAGCCCAGAATCGAGGTCTCGAAGCGTGCGAACTCCAGATAGGGGCCTTCGATCCGCATCACGGGCCCGCCGTCGAACAGCCGCCCCTCGCGGATGGCGTGGACCGTCAGATCGCGGCCGATGAGCAGGTTCGCGACGTCCTTGACCCCGCCGAAGGCCTCGAACTCGCCGGTGGGAAACTGGTCTGCGGTCACCTCCGCGACGACGTGGGGGTTCTTGTCGGCGTGTTCGAGGGTCGTCTCGGTCCGCAGGAAGTAGGCGTCGGTCGCGGTGCCCTCGCGGATCGCCTCCGGCGAGAGCGTCTCGAAGGGGTTGTCCATACGCCGGGTTGGGGGGGCGACCTCGAAAAAACCACCGGGGTTAGCGCCGTCGAGCGAGGACGAATCCCGTCCCGACGAGCGCCGCGAGCGCCACGGCGATCCCAAAGCCGGGTAGCTCCTCCGAGTCTCCGTCCGACCCGTCGGCTTCGCTCCCGTCGCTCCCCGGTGGACCCTCGTCGCTACCGGGCCGGGCATTCTCGGAGACCGCGGTGAGGGCGTCGGTATCCGGTGCGTGGGTGATCGTCACCGTATTGCCCTCGACGGCCACGTGATAGGCCCCGTCGTAACCGCCCTCCTCGATGACGTAGGTGTCGCCCTCGACGCGCTCCCCGCCCCAGTAGGCAAGCAGTTCGTCGAAGCCGTCTGCGAAGGTCTCGGCGTCGGCGGGCGAGTCCCACGCCAGTTTCCAGACGTAGCCCAGTTCGTCGCCGTTCTCGTAGGCGACGAACCGGTCGCCGGCCCAGCCGGTTGCGTACCGGCTCCCGTAGTCGAACATCCCGTAGGCGGGGGGCTCGTCGCCCTCGTAGGTGAACCACTCGTCGGCGGGGATCACCGGGTCCCGTCCGTCGCTGTCGTAGAGCGGGTTGACGAACATGATCGTGATCGCACCCATCCCTAGCCGGTCGTACGCGGGCCCGTCCTCGGGATCGAGGCGCTCCCAGTCACCCGAACTGGTGTCCTCGATTCGGACCTCGCGGGGGTCGTCCTCGGGGTAGCCCTCGGCGTCGATCACCTGCTCGGTGCTCGCCGGCGGGGTATCGTACATGTCGTTGACGGCGCCCCAGCCGCCGGCCCCGCGGACCGCCTCGACGAACGCGGGCCCGGCGTCGTAGGGGAAGTACTCGAGAACGAGGAGGCCGACGTTCGCGGGCCGTCCCGGTCCTTCGCCGGGTTCAGCGCCCGCCTCGCCGGGAGTGACACACTCCCACTCGGTCCCACAGCGTTCCCGATACAGCGTCTCGGTGTAGGTCGCGTCGCCCTCGATCAGGCCGAGTTGGCCCCCGGAACCGTCCTGCGTGGGGGCGTCATAGCCCGCGAGCCCCCAGCGGTCGTCCTGGTAGGCGTGGACGAGTTCGTGAGCGAGGGTGAGTTCGTTCAGCCGGGGGTCGGCGTCGTTGGAGACGACGACGATCTCGCCGGTGGCGGGCTCGTAGAACCCGGCGATCGAGGTGTTCATGTTCTCGGTCCGGACGGCGGTCGCGTTCTCGTCGTCGCCGACGAGAAACAGCGCCTGGAGGCGCGCGTTCTCGAAGGCGGAGCGCTCCCCGCTCGCGTTCCCGCCCAGCCCCGCGTACTGGCGCTGGAACTCCTCGCGGCTGACGACGGTCACGGGGGGCCGGTCCTCGAACTCGATCCCCCTGAGTTCCTCGACGCGGACCATCGCCCGCGAGACGACCGCCTCGAGTTCTGCATCCGAGAGGCCGTCGGAGGCGTCGATCGCGAGTTCGTCGTCGGGGTCGTACTCGCGCCACTCGGTGTCGGTCTGGGCGTGTGCGGGATGTGCGAGCGGCGCGCCGACGAGCGAGAGCAGGCAGACGGCGATAAAGAGGGCGGCGAGACGTTCCATACCGCGTCCTCGGAGCGCGCGAGGAAAAAGTATCCGGCGGGCCACACAGTTAGGGGGGTTCGACCCCTACGTCGGGTATGCGCTTCGACCCAGAGCGGACGGCGCTGATCGTCGTCGACATGCAAAATGGGTTCTGTCACGAGGAGGGCAGCCTCCACGCGCCCGCGAGCGAGGACGCGATCGGCTCTGTGAGGGAAGTCATCGAAACCGCACGCGAGGCGGGCGTACGGGTGATCTACACACGGGACGTGCACCCGCCCGAACAGTTCGAGAGGAACCACTACTACGACGAGTTCGAGCGCTGGGGCGAGCACGTCCTCGAAGGGTCGTGGGAGGCCGAGATCGTCTCGGAACTCGAACCCCACGAAGGAGATCACGTCGTCGAGAAACACACCTACGACGCCTTTTACAACACCGAACTGGAGGGGTGGCTCCGGGCGCGCGGGATCGACGACCTGCTGATCTGTGGCACCCTCGCAAACGTCTGCGTGTTCCACACGGCGGGCAGCGCCGGTCTGCGGGACTTCCGGCCCGTCGTGATCGAGGACGCGCTGGGCTACATCGAGGAGGATCACCGCGAGTACGCCGTCGAGCACTCGGCGTGGCTGTTCGGCGAAACGACGACAAGAAGGGAGATCGAGTTCGAATGAGGGGACGGCGATGACCGACGGGGATCCCGAGTACGACACGGATTTTCGCGACCGTCCCGAGGCCTACGAGATCGGCCGGAGCGAGGAGGGCGTCTTCAAGGTCCAACCTTACAAGGACGAGTTGCTCCCGCTGTGGACGTTCAAAACGCCCGAGGAAGCCGAGGAATCCGCCGACGCGATCCTCGAAAAGTACGAGGAGTACCGCGCGGACGGGGAGTTCCCGGGGATGGACATAGCCCGCAAGTACCTCCAGATGGGGTATACGCGCGCCATGCGCTATGCGAAGTACCCCGGCGGGACGAAGTACGTCGATGGCGAGGAACGCGACCCCCAGCAGTGGGCCGACCCCGAGAAACGCGAGGCTGCGCTCCGGTTCGAGGAGCGTTTAGAGAGCGTTCGCGAGGACGAGGCCTACCAGCGGGCGACGGAGGCTCACCGGGAGCGATGAGCGGACGTCCGCCATCGGGGACGGACCGAAGCGCCATCGAGTTCGAGCGCGAGGCCTACGGCGCGATCATCGAGCACGCCCGCGCGGGAGCCCCCGAGGAGGTCTGTGGCGTCCTGGGCGGCGAGTACGGCGCACACTGTTCGCGCGTGCGGACGGTTCGCCGTGCGGAAAACGCCGCCGAGAACCCCGAAACGCGCTACGCCATCGACCCCGCGGAGGCGATCGGACTGATCGAGGGGATCGAAAAGCGAGGGGAGGACCTCGTGGGGTTCTACCACTCGCACCCGGTGGGCCCGACCGAGCCGAGTCGGACCGACACGGAGCGGGCGGCGTGGCCGGGCAAGAGCTACGTGATCGTCGCGCTCGACGGCGAGCCGTTCGTCGGCGCGTGGCGCTGGAACGGCGAAGACGGGCGGTTCGAGGGGGAGACGGTCCGCCTGCTCCCGCGGGAGCGATAACCTAACGGGGCTCGATCCCCGAACGCATCCATGGTCGAGGAACTCACCCCCGAGGAGGTTCGGGAGAAAGTCGAGGACGACGAGATCCGGGTCGTCGACATCCGGCCCGAACACGAGTTCGAGCGGGGACACATTCCCGGCGCGATCAACGTCCCGATGAACCGGCTTCCGACCGAGATCGACGAACACGACTGGGACGGGGAGGTCGTCGTCGCCTGTCCGATCGGCAAGAGTTCCGTGCAGGCCGCGAAACTCATCGGGAGCTACGAGGGCGTCGAGGACGCCGGGCAAGTCGCGAGCATGGCGGGGGGCTACGACGCCTGGGAGTACGACCTCGAGGAAGGCGAGAGCGAGGCCTGATCGGTCAGTCGCCGCGGAACAGCCGGTAGGCCCCTTGTCCGGTGGCCACCGGCCGGGTTCCCTCTGACGTCTCGCTCTCGACACGGATCTCGCTGACGCCCACGGATCCACCCGACCGGACGACCTCCGCGGTCGCGGTGAGGTCGGCGGTGGCCCGTTCGAGGTAGTTGACGTTCAGGTTGATCGTCGCCACACCGCCGTCGAGGGGCTCATCGAGGGTGGTTCGCAGGGCGAGCCCGCCCGCGGTATCGACGAGGGTCGCGGCGACCCCGCCGTGGATCTCCGAGTGGCCCTCGTTCCCGCCGGGGTGGGTGTTGGTGAGCTTCTCGTCGTAGGGGATCGTCATGACGATCCGACCCCGCTCGAGCGAGTCGACGCGGGTGCCGAGCCACGAGAGGAAGTCGTGGTGGTCGTCGATGTAGTCTTGGAGGAACGAGCCGTCGTCGACGGGGAACTGAGTCATACGTCCACCTCAGGGGCCGGACGCTTCAACGCACCGACCCGGGCGGATCGAGACCTCGATCCGATCGCCGATCGAGAAGCCGTGGCCCGGACGGACGAGTTTCGCGCCCAGGGTCTCCCGGCCGGCAAAGAGCGAGATCCCGGTAACGGGGTCGCCGTTCGCGCGCACCTCGATGGGGTCCCACTCGACATCGCGTCCCGTCGCTGTTCCGATGCGCTCGCCCAGCAGCGAAACCGGTCCCGACGCACCCGCGAACGCCCCGCCGCCCGCGTAGTGTGGGAGCCCGCCGTCGAGCGCCGTCTCCCCCGAATCGTCGGCGATCCCCGCGAAATACTCGCCGGGTGCGGGGTGGGCCGGCGAGTCGAGGACGACGAAGGTCTCGCCGACGGCGTTGACGCGTCCGGTGCCGTCCCAGACGACCGGCTCGACCGCACAGCCGAGGTCGACCGGGAGCGAGCCGGAGGCCCGATACGGATCCGCGTCGGGGTCACGAAATCCGAGATGGAGGTGGTCGTCGACCCACGGGGCGAAAAACCCCGCCCGGACGGTGGTTCCGAGCGGATCGCCGATCTCGACGCGGTCGCCCGCCGAAACGGCGGGGTCGACGTGGAGGACCCGGGCGACGTACTCCCCGCAGTCGATCAGGATCAGGTGGTCGTGTTCGGGCGAGTAGGGTTTCGGCGGCGCGCGCACGGTCCGGGTGTCGAGGACCTCGCCGGCGACGGGACTCGGCGCACCCTCGCTCGGATAGAGGTCGATCGCGCGGCCCCGGTCGTGGGCGGCGTACGGCGAGTTGAAGAGGCTGAACCGGGGATACCGCGCGAGGAGTTCGTGCGAGAGGGTGACGCTCATCACCGAGAGTTCGGGCGCGGGGGTTTAGCCCCGTCGCCTTCTATCCTACCTATGCACGTGCTCCGAGGACGGGCGGGGTCGATCGAGGCCGACCGGCGGGTCACGGCGGAGATGCTCACCGCCGCGGGCGAGGAGCGCGAACCCGCCGTTCGGGTCTGGACGCCCTCTCGCCAGCTCGCGTTCGGACGGCGGGACGCGAACGGGCCGGGCTACGAGGAGGCCCGGCGGATCGCCGAGGGACGAGGGTTCCCGGCGGTCGAGCGGAGCGTCGGCGGGCGGGCGGTCGCCTATACGGGGTCGACGCTCGCGTTCGCTCACGCGGTTCCCATCGAGGACTCCCGAGAGGGGCTGACCGCCAGATATGACGGGGCGAGCGAGCGGGTGCGGCGGGCGCTCGCGGGTCTCGGCGTCGAGACCGAGCACGGGGAACCCCCCGAGAGCTTCTGTCCGGGGACCCACTCGCTGCGTGAGGACGGAAAGGTCGTCGGGATCGCCCAGCGCGTTACCAGTAGAGCCGCGCTCGTCTCCGGGATCGTCATCGTTGCCGACCGCGAGGAGATCGCGGGCGTTCTCTCGCCGGTCTACGACGCCCTCTCGATCCCGTTCGACCCCGGTTCGGTGGGGAGCGTCGCCCGCGCGGGCGGGCCGAGCGATCCCAAGGCGGTCGCACGGGCTATCGAGGACGAACTGGTCGGCGACGCCCGGGCGACTGTCGAACGGGTCGATCGGTGAGCCGGGATCACGGAATCTGCGACGGACGTTCGAACCTCATCGCCGGGGCGGGTTAGGATGTCGTCGTCGACTTTCGTGTCTACTTCGGAGTCCGAACGTTTCGTCGTCCAGGTCGATGGGATCACAGGCGGAATACGCGTAAAAACGGAGCGTGTAGAGGCCGTGATGAGCCTTCACGAAACGATTCGATAGATCCTCACGAACCCGACGGTACTGGCCGTCTGGGTGGCGCTGGTCGCCGTCTCGCTCGGCGTGCTCGTCTGGGACCTCCGGGCGAACAACGAGGAACTCGGAGGCCTCATGAAGTACGTCTGGGGGTTCACCGTGCTCTACTCGGGCCCGATCGGGCTCGCGGGCTACTGGTACTCGGGCCGGACGCAGATCGCCCACGACTCGCTCTGGCGCAAGGGGTTCCGGTCGGTCAGCCACTGCTACTCGGGGTGTGGCGCGGGCGAGATCACCGGCGTGATCGTCGCGCTCGGGTTGCTCTCGCTCGGGAACCTCTACGTCGCGCTCGTCACCTTCGCGCTGGCGTACGTCTTCGGGTACGCCCTGACCGTCGGGCCGCTCATGCAGGACGGAGTTCCCTTCAAGGAGGCGATAGTCGATGCGCTCTACAGTGAGACCGCGAGCATCGCGGTGATGGAGATCGTCGCGATCGGGACCGACCTCTGGCTCGCTGGCGAGGCGACGATGGGCGAGACGCTGTTCTGGGCCGCGTTGGTGTTCTCGCTGTCGATGGGGCTCGTCGCCGCCTACCCGGTCAACGTCGTCCTGATCCGGCTCGGCGTCAAGGAGGGGATGATGAACCCGGCGGAGATGGGGTTCTGGCTTGGGGCCATAACGGGGGGCCGACCGACACGAACCGCGATCCGGCCCCGTCTCTCACCCGACACCGGCGGGAACCCGCGCCATTTACGGCCCGTCCGCCCTCCCTGTCACGTATGCTCATCGCGAACGCCCGTCTCGCGGACGGCCGGACCGTCGACGTGCGGATCGAAGGCGAGCGGATCGCCGCCGTCGGTTCCCTGGGGGGTGAGGCCGACGTCGACGCCGCGGGCAAACTCCTGCTCCCGGGCGCGATCGACGCCCACGTCCACTTGCGCGAACCCGGCTTTCCCCACAAGGAGACCTGGGAGACGGGATCGAAAAGCGCCGCCGCGGGCGGGGTGACGACGGTGGTGGATCAGCCCAACACCGACCCGCCCACGACCGACGGGGCGGCCTTCGACGCGAAGGCCGAACTAGCTCGAAAATCGCTCGTCGATTACGGGATCAACGGCGGCGTCACGGGGGAATGGAAGCCCGACGAACTGTTCTCCCGGCCGATCTTCGCCCTCGGGGAGGTCTTTCTGGCCGACTCGACCGGCGAGATGGGAATCGACGCCGAACTGTTCGAGCGGGCGGTCGAGCGAGCGGCCCGCGAGGGAGTCGTCGTGACCGTCCACGCCGAGGACGCCACACTGTTCGACCGGGAGGCGCTCGAGGCCGCGGGCGAGGGGGTCGGCCGCGATGCGGATGCCGACGCCTGGAGCGCCTACCGGAGCGCCGCGGCCGAGGTCGCGGCCGTCGAACGCGCCTGCGAGGTCGGCGCCGACTCGGCGGCGGCGGTCCACATCGCCCACACCTCCACGCCCGAGGGGATCGACGCCGCCGCTGCGGCGGGCGCGACCTGCGAGGTCTGCCCGCATCATCTCTTCCTCTCACGGGGCGATCTCGACGATCTCGGTACGTTCGGCCGAATGAACCCGCCGCTCAGGAGCGAGGAACGGCGGGAAGCGGTCGCAGAGCGGGTCCGGGACGGCACCGTCGACATCGTTGCGACGGATCATGCACCCCATACCCACGAGGAGAAGGAGGCGGGGATACGGGAGGCCCCGAGCGGCGTCCCCGGCGTCGAGACGATGGTGCCCCTCCTGCTCGCGGCGGCCGAACGCGGCGAACTGACCCGCGAGCGCGTGCGCGACCTCACGGCGACGAACCCCGCACGGGTGTTCGACCTACCGCGGAAAGGGGAAGTCAGGGAAGGGATGGACGCGGATCTGGCGCTGTACGATCCCGAGCGAGTCGAGACGATCCGCGGGCAGGACCTCCACTCGAAGGCGGGGTGGACGCCCTTCGAGGGGTTCGAGGGGGTCTTCCCCGAACTGACGCTGGTCCGGGGAGCGGTCGTCTACCAGCGGGACGCGGACGACGATGGCGCGGGAGAAAGCGAGGCGTTCGGCGAGCCAGCGGGGCGAAACGTCCGCGGGTAGCTCACTCCAGTTCCTCGCCGCAGTGGGGACAGGTCTCGTGGTCGTGGCCGGTCTCCTCGGCGCGAAAGCGCTCGCTGGAGCGGCGAACGTCCCGCATCACGTCGGAAATGCGGTCCTCGACGTCGAGTTCCTCGCTTGCGGCCAGATCCGTCCCCTCGACCTCCAGTAAGAATTTGGCGACCTCGGTGACCTCGTACATCAACTCGTCGAGCTCCTCGGCGGTGAAAAACCCGCTCATCGCACCGTACAGGAAGGTCGCGCCGGATTTCGTGACCTTCTCCTCGAAGGAGGCCCGGGCCTGGTTCACGGCCTGCGGGCTGTAGGTGTCGGTCATGAAGGGCACCAGTTCGGGGAGGTTGTTTCCGATCTTGGTCATCTCGACGCCGGTCTCGGTCCGGAAGTCCGCACACAACCGGGCGATCGCCCACTCGCGGGCGGTGACGTACGTCCGGTCGCGCAGGAAGCCGTTGACCCGGTCGTAGGCCGCCCCGTCCATCTTCGTAAAGCGGGCGTAGCGGCGCACGTCTTCCGGGACCTCGGAGCCATCCGTCTGCGAGGGCGACTCGGTGGTCCGGTCCGTCCCGGTCGGGTCGTCGTCGGGCCGTGGATCCGAGGGCGAGGAATCGGGCATAGGGTGGGTTTCGGAGCCGGAGGAAAAAGCGTATCGCCCGGTAGGCTTTTGCGAGGAGCCCTCGAACGCCGGATCATGAAACTGCTGTTGGGAATCGGCGGGAGCGACGACTCTTGGCACGCGCTCACACAGACCGCGGAGCGCGCCGCCGAGGCGGGCGACTCGCTGACGGTGGCGATCCTCGAGAACCCCGACTCGGAGATGTCTCCCGGGGAGATAGAGGAAAAGGTCGAACGGACCCTCGGGGAGTACGACCTTGAGGCCGACGTCCGTCACGTCGAGGGCGACCCCGGCGCGATGCTCGTCGAGATCGGCGACGGCGAGGGCTACGACCAGATCGTTCTCGGAGGCGGTCAGCGAAGCCCGATGGGTAAGATCAGGGTCGGACAGGTCGCGGAGTTCGTCGTGTTGAACGCCGAAACCAGCGTCACCCTCGTGAGATAGATGGCCGACTACGACTATCCCGAGGCGGTCGCGGGCCCGTTCGAGGCACCCCCCGTGGAGTTCGAGGACCGTGAGGGCCGGCCCATCGAAATCAGGGTGTACGACGCGGAGCGGGACTTCGAGGCGCTGTGTGAGATGTACGATACATTCGACCCCGCCGACCGGGCACAGGGCATCCCGCCGGCCCGCGAGGAGCGCGTGCGCAGTTGGCTCGACGTGATCCTCGATGAGGGTCAGGACGTCATCGCGGCCGATCCCGACGCCGAGCGGGTCGTCGGCCACGCGACGCTCGTCCCCGACGGCAATGAGGCGGTCGAACTGGCGATCTTCGTCCACCAGGACTACCAGGGCGCGGGCATCGGCTCGCGGCTCATCCGTGCGCTGTTGGGCTACGGCGCCGAGCAAGGGATCGAGAAAGTCTGGCTCACCGTCGAGCGCTGGAACCACCCCGCCGTGAACCTCTACGAGTCGGTCGGCTTCGAGTCGAGCAGTGTGGAGAGCTTCGAACTCGAGATGGCGTTGCGGTTGAACTAGGTCGAGAGGACGGGCTGGCTCGCGTACAACAGGACGTACTCCGCGGCGCGTTCGAGGACGTCACCGGGCCCGTCGGTCGAGGGTTCGCGGGGGATGACGAGGAAGTCGGCGCCGACCTCGTCGGCACAGTCAAGGACGGCGCTGCCGGGATGGCGGGTCTTCTGGGTGGTCGAAAAGCCGTACGCCGAAGAGGAGGTGACGGAGACGCCGGTTCCCGCGGCGGTCTCGCTCGCGGTCTCGGCGAAGGCCTCGGTGTCGGCGGCGACCGCGTCCCGGTCGACCGTGTCGGTTTCGATCCCGCGGACGATCTCCTCGCCGAGGACGTGGACGACGTGAACCGCGGCCCCGTACTTCTCGGCGATCGCGACGGCGTACTCGATCGCAGTGACCGACTCGTCGCTCCCGTCGACCGGGACGAGGACGGTCTCGACGGACAGTGGCTCGCTCATGAATACCCCTGTGTCACCCCGCATCAAAAACCCACCTCCCAACGGGTGGTCAACGGGTGGTTTTATTCTCGCGGGGGCAGTATCGCCGCCATGTTCGATACCGTCGTCATCGCCACCGACGGCTCCGAAAGCGGGAGCCGGGCCGTCAGCGTGGCTCTCGATTTCGCCGCGCGCTTCGGGGCGAGCGTCCACGCGCTGTACGTCGTCGACGCCGCCGAGATCGACGCCTCGCCCGAGGGGCTCCGCGAGGACCTGCATGACGCCCTCGAAAAACAAGGTGAAGGCGCACTGGAGTCCATCCGCGAGGAGGGAAGCGGCGAGGTGATAACGAGCGTTCGCGAGGGGAGGCCCGTCGCGGAGATCTGTGCGTACGCCCGCGAACACGACGCGGACGCCGTCGCGACCGGGACGAGGGGACGCCACGGCGAGAACCGCCTGCTTCTGGGAAGCGTCGCGGAGGGCGTCGTCCGGACCTGCCCGGTGCCCGTCCTGACGGTCCGCCAGCTCGAAAACGGAGCTGAAGCGTAGGAAAAAATATACGATACGGCATGCGAGTGGCCGTATGGCCGCCATCGAGTTCGACGGCGTCGCAAAGCGCTTCGGGAGCGTCCGCGCACTGGAGGACCTCTCGCTTTCGGTTGAGGCCGGCGAGGTCTTCGGCTTCCTCGGGCCCAACGGCGCGGGCAAGTCCACCACGATCGACATCCTCCTGGATTACGTCCGGCCCACCGCGGGGTCGGTCCGCGTCTTCGGTGCCGACGCCCAGCGCGAGACGCGGGCCGTCCACGAGCGCGTGGGCGTGTTGCCCGATGCCTATCACACCTACGACCACCTGACCGCCCGCCAGCATCTCGCCTTCGCCGTCGAGGCACGGGACGCCGACGAGCGCCCGCTCGCGCTGCTCGACCGGGTCGGACTCGCCTACGAGGCCGACCGCCCCGTCGAGGGGTTCTCGAAGGGGATGACCCAACGGCTCGTGCTCGCGATGGCGCTGGTGGGCGAGCCGGACCTCCTCGTGCTCGACGAGCCGACGACGGGACTCGACCCCAACGGCGCCCGCGAGATGCGCGCGGTCATCCGCGCCGAGCGGGACCGCGGCGCGACGGTGTTCTTCTCCTCGCACATCCTCGAACAGGTCGAGGCGGTCTGTGATCGGGTGGGCATCCTCAGCGGCGGCGAGCTCGTCGCCGTCGACTCGATCGAGGAGCTCCGGGAGGCCGTCGGCGCGGGCACGACCTTGACGGCCACGGTCGATCGGGTGCCGACCGATCTCGATCGGGTACGCGCCCTCGAGGGCGTTTTCGCCGTCTCCGCGGACGGGACGACACTCACGGTCTCGTGTACGGAACGGGCGAAGAAACCCGCGCTCGACGCGCTCGAAGCCGCCGGAGCGAGCATCGAGGGATTCGAGACCGAGGAAACCCCGCTCGAGGAGCTGTTCGCCGCCTACACGGGGGAAGCGTGAGCTGGCGCGGCGTGGCGAGAAAGGACGTCCTCGACGCCTACCGGACGTGGCAGTTGGGGTTCGCCGCGGCGTTTCTCGCGCTGGTGTGTACGTTCCCGGCGTTCGTCGCGGCCAGCGGCCCCACAGGGGGCGGGTTCGTCGGCTCGCTCGGACTCGTACTCTTTTTAGTACCCGCTGGTCGCGCTGCTGCTGGGCCACGGCGCCGTCGCCGGCGAGCGCGAGCACGGCAGCCTCAAACTCCTGTTGGGCCAGCCCCACACCCGGCTGGACGTGGTCGTCGGGACGGCCGTGGGCCGCGCGGCGGTCGTCGCGGTGGCCTCGCTCTCGGGCGTCCTCGCGGCGGCGCTCGTGTTCCTCGCGGTCGGCGGGACGCTCGATCCCCTCGAGGCCCTCGCGTTCTGCGCGCTCGTAGTCCTGCTGGGGACGGCCTACAGCGGGCTGGCCGTCGGCGTCTCGGCCGCCTCGAAGACGACCAGCCGCGCGATGACCGGAAGCGTGATCGCGTTCCTGCTCACCGTGAGCTGGTCGTCGATTCCGCGGCTGGTTCGCTACGTCCTCGGGGGGTTCTCGACGCCGAGCGGGCCGCCTCCGGAGTGGAGCGCCGTCTTCGCGACGCTGGGACCCGTCGACGCGTACAGTACGCTCGCGGCGGGGTTCCGGGAGGGCGGCGGGACGCTGGTTCGATCGAGCGACGCGTTCTATCATACCACCTGGTTCGCCCTTGCCGTCCTGCTGTGCTGGGCGACGATGCCCGTCGCGTTGGGCTACCGCCGGTTCGAGGGGGCGGACCTCTGAAGGCGTCGGCGAACCGGGGACCCTTTGCCCTCGCGGGCGCTCGTCCCCGTATGGACGAGACCCTCATCGACGACCTGCCGCTCGCGCGAAGATCCGTTCTGCCGGGCGCGGGCTTCTTCTACCCCGACGAGTTCGAGGAGGCCGCCGAGGACGCCGCCGCAGAGGAGGCGCTCGCGGGCGTCGAGACAGCGGTGATCGCCGACCCCGACGCCGACGGGCTGGCCTGCGTCGCGATCCTCCGGGAGGTCTACGGGGCTGCCGCCCTGCTCCCGACGGGGCCCCACGAGATCGAGGATTCCTTGGAGCGAGTCGCCGAGTACGGCGGGGCGGGGATCCGGCTGTTCGTCTGTGATCTGTGTCCCGACCGGTACGAGTACGTCGACGAGGAGCTCGACGCCGCGATCGAAACCGCAAGCGAGGTCCGCTGGTTCGACCACCACCAGTGGGACGCCGAGGTGGCAGAGAGCGTCCGGGAGGCCGGCGCCGACCTCGTCGTCGGTGATAGCGACGAGGAGTGTACCGCGGACGTGGCGGTGCGCACGCTCGAGACCGATATCCCGCGCCACCTCGTCGAACTCGCCGCGGTGACGCGCGATCACGACCTCTGGCTGCGCGAAGACCCCCGAAGCGACGACCTCGCGGATTTCTCTTATTGGAGCGAACCCGAGGACTACGTCGAGATCGTCGCCGAACACGGCGCGGACTTGCCGGAAGAAGTACAGGAATTCCTCGCCGAGAAGCGCGTCGAGAAGGAGGCGCTGATCGAGTTGGCGGTCAAACGCGGCGAAACCAAGGAGATCGGGCCCTGGAAAGTGGGCGTCACCTACGGGCGGTGTTCGCAGAACGAGGTCGCAGAAGCCATGCGCGAGCAGGGCGCGGACGCCTCGGTGATCGTCAAACCCGCCGGCTCGGCCTCCATTCGCGGTACGGAGGCGTTTCAGCGGTGTCACGAGGTCGCGGGGGAGGTAAACGGGGGGGGCCACCCGAAGGCCGCGGGCTGTAAGCCCGACGTCTACGACGACATGCTCGATTACGCCCACCACTGGACGACCCGCGGGGCGGTAACGAAGCAGGTGATCCTGGACGCCTTTCGGACGCTGGCCGAGGAGGAGGACGCCGAGGGCGAGGACGAATCAGTCGAGGAGTGACCCGCCGGTTTCGAGCGCGCACTCGATGGTGGAGGCGTCGAGATCGGGGAACGCGACCGGCGGATCCGGATCCGCCGGTCGTTCGTCGAGCATTTTCTCGTACCACCGGACGTCGTGCCAGTTTCCACGTTTGTAGCCGACGCCGTGATACGTTCCGACCGGCTCGAACCCCATCGCCTCGTGGAAGCCGGTGCTCGCGGGGTTCGGGAGCGCGATCCCCGCATAGGCGTTGAACAATCCCTGTTCTCTCGACAGCGCGAACAGCGCGGTGTAGAGCGCGCGGGCGATCCCACAGCGGTGGTGGTCGGGGTCGGCGTAGACCGAGACGTCGACCGACCAGCGGTAGGCCCCGCGCTCGCGGTGGGAGGTGGCGTAGGCGTAGCCGACGGTTTCGTCGAGCGCGCAGACGAGCCACGGGTAGCGCTCGGTGTTCGTCGCGATCCGGGATTCGATCTCCTCGGCGGTGGGAGCCACGGACTCGAAGGAGACGACTGACTCGGAGACGAACGGGGCGTAGATCCGGGCGATTCCGGGTGCGTCGTCTGCTGTTGCGGGACGGAGCGTCGGCATCACAGCTATCTCTCGAAACGGCGGACGAAAAACCTCGCGCTCACTCGCGGCGCGCGAGGAGTCGAAGAACGATCTGGAGGACGTGGACGAACACACCCATCACGGCGATGTAGATCCCGATCCCAGCGAGCGTAGTAGAGATGTCCCGGCGTTCGCGCACGCGCCAGATCTCCCAGCCGAGTCGGAAGAGGAAGCCCGCGAAGACCAGAACGAACCCCGCGAGCAGCAGGGCGGGTGCGACGAACGTCCCGATAGCGATGGCGACGATCCCGAGCAGGAACGAACCAGTGGAAAACGTCGACCAGCGGGCGAAGGACTTCGAACGAGCGTAGACGTAGAGGGCGATGAGGAACGTGAGGCTACCGGTAACGGCGGCGGTGATCGCGAGCGCGGGGATCCGGATGTCGGGCGGCGCAAACGAGAGGACGCCCGCGCCGAAGGTACCGAAGGCACCCTGTAAGATCACCAGTCCGACGAACGCCAGCGGCGCGTTTCCGTCCGTGACGCCGCGTTCGGCGACCCACTGGCCGACGAACAGCGCCGCGCCGTAGACGAGCACGCCGAGGATCGGCGCGGCGAAGAGCGTCGCGTTGATCGCCGCCAGCGGCGTGGTCGCGAGGACGGCCATCAGCGCGACGTTGAGCACCACCAGCGCGGTCGCGACGAGGACGACCTTCCACTCGCGCGTCGAGAGGAGCAATCCGCGGCGGGTCTCGCCGCCCGTTTCGTAGGACATAGTCGAACTAGCCGCCGGAGCCGAATAGACTTCTCGACCGTCTCAGCGCTCGCCGGCGACCCAGCGATCCGAGAAGGCGCTCGAACAGCCACACCGGGCGTAGGCGTGGATCACGTCTCCCTCGGCGTACAGACCGCCGACCTCCTCGTTTCGCTCCTCGGCGAAGGCGAAGACGTAGTCGAGATCGTCGGCGCCACAGGCGGGACACACGCCCCCGGTGAGGTCGGCGTCGATCTCGCCCTCGGCGTCCATCGCCTCCTTCGCAAAGGCCATCGCGTCCGTGCCGGCGACCTTCGAGAAGGCGTTTCGCCCGCTCTCGCCGGGAACGACCAGCACGATCCCCTCTCCCGCGTCCTCGCCGTAGTCGGCGAGTTTGCCGATGTCGTCGACGACGTCCTCGGCAAGGTATATCGCGACGTCCTCGGGCCGGTCGCCCGCCAGAAACTCCTCGCGGCGGCTCATTGCTCCTCCAGATCGCGGGCGATGTTCGCGAGGCTCTCCTTTGGCTTCTCGACGGCCTCGTAGACGACCTCTTCGCCGGGCTTGCGCAGGCCGTAGGCGAACTCGGGCTCGATTTCGTCGAGGAGCACCGAGCCGCCGACCGGGCGCGCAGCCTCGTCGAGCCACGTCTGGAGGTGATTCGGTCCCGATCCCTCGCGGGCCATCTCCGGCGTCTCGTAGGCCCCGCTGATGTGTGGATCGCCGGCGAACCCACTCTCGATCCGTGCGTGGTACGTGGTGTCGTCGATGACGAGGCGGACAACCTCGCCCTCGGGCAGCGAGTCCTCCGGGAGGGCGATCCGCTTTCGGCGCGCGCCGTGGCGGGCGACGCGCGCGCGGAGCGTCTCGACTGCCGGGTTCTCGCTCGAGATGCGGTCCATGAGAAGGGGGTTACTCGTCGTCGTCGTCCTCGTCGCCCTCGCTGAAGAGGTCCTCGACGCTCTCATCGCCGTAGGCGCTGATCTTGGCGTTGATCTGGACGACCTCCTCGCTGATCTCGCGGCCCCGGACGGTGACGCGCTTTCGCTCGCCGTCGCGCTTTGGCTTGTAGCCGGTACCGCCCGTCAAAAGGACCTGTTTGAGGTTCGGGCCCGATACATCCGATCGGAGGGGGCGACCCGCCTTGTCCGACCCGCCGGTGAGTTCGAGCGAGTAGTCCGAGAGGCCCACGGCGCTCCCGTCGACCTCCTCGCCGAGGTCGCGGCCGAGGAATCGGTTCGCGTCCTGCCCATCTACGTCGCGCTGGTAGGTCGCACCCGTTTCGGGGTCCGAGACGACGACCTTGAAGTCTGCCATGCCCGAAATCAGACGGGCGCGGGTAAAAAGGGTGTTGAACCGGGACCGACCCCATCTACCGGCGTTCGGACGTATCGACGGGACCAAATCGCCCGACTTCCAGAGAGGAGGTAATGGACATCGAGTTCCTCGGCGGTGCCGGGGAGATCGGCCGCAGCGCGCTCCTCGTGACGGGGAAAGGAGACAGCGGTTCCCTTCTGCTCGACTTCGGCATGAGCACCGACAACCCCCCGCGCCTGCCGCTCGACTGTGAGCCCGACGCCGTCGTCGTCTCGCATGGCCACCTCGACCACGCCGGGGCGGTGCCCGCCTTGCTGTCGGGTGAGGAACGCCCGCCGGTTCACTGGACACCCCCCACTAGGGAGCTCGCGATTACGCTCGCGCGCGATACGCTGAAACTACACGGGGGAAGCTACCGGTGCCCGTTCACCGAAACCGACATCGCGCGCCTCACGCAGGTCTCCGAAACCCACGGGTATCGAGAGCCCTTCGAGGCGGCGGGCTACGAGGTCACGCTCTACGACGCGGGCCACATCCCCGGGAGCGCGCACGTCCTCGTTACTGACGGCGACACCCGACTGCTCTATACGGGCGATTTCCACACCGCCGACCAGCGACTGGTATCGGGCACGACCGCACGCCCCGACGCTGACCTCGTGATCTGTGAGAGCACCTATTCGGACGTGAGCCACGACCCCCGCGCCGAGGTCGAACAGCGGTTCGCCGAGAGCGTCAAGACCACGCTCTGGGAGGGCGGCACGGTAGTGATCCCGGCGTTCGCCATCGGTCGCACCCAGGAGATGCTGCTGGTCTGTGAGGAGGACGACATCCCGTGTTACGTCGACGGGATGGGCAAGGGAGTCACCGAAATGCTGCGACGGTACCCGGAGTTCCTCCGGGATCCCGAGGCCTTCCGACGGGCGACGTCCCACGCGCGGTTTGTCACCGGCCGGGACGGCCAGCGAAAACGGATCGTCGAGCAAAAGGCGGCAATCATAACCACCAGCGGGATGCTCTCAGGCGGCCCCGCCATGACCTATATCCCCGAGATCCGGGACAATCCCACCAACAAGATCACGATGACCGGCTATCAGGTCGAGGGGACACCGGGACGCGAACTACTGGACACCGGTAGCGCGGAGATCGACGGCCGAGTGATGCCCGTCGCCGCGCGGGTCGAGTCCTACGACTTCTCCGCCCACGCCGACCGCGAGGGACTGTTCGAGTTCCTGTCGAGCTACGAGGACACCCCGATTCTCGTGAACCACGGCGACCGCTGTGGGGCGTTCGCGGCGGAACTCCGCGAGGAGGGCTACGAGGCGAGTGCGCCCGAACTCGGGGAGACGGTCACAGCACCGTCGTCCACGCGAGCACAGCGATGAAGAGGCCGATAACGAGCGCGGAGACGACGTCGAGGGCGAACCCGCTCTCCCCGCGGATGTCCCGGGTGGTGAACGCGAGCGCGAGCAATCCCCCGACCGTCACGAGCAACACGAGCGCGACGTAAACGGCGTTGAGCAGTCCTGCCATGCTCGCGCTATCGGCGGGGTGCAACTAAGCGTTTCGGGAGTCACAACCGTAATGGCTCCACACGGAGTAGCCCGACCATGCGACTGGAACTGCGGATATGCAAACACTGTTTCAACGGCGAACACGGCAACCCCGAGAAGACGGCCGTAACCCAGGACATGGTCGAGTGTGCGAAACGAGTGAGAGAATACAAGGACCTCATCGGCCTCGAAAGCCTCTACATCACGATGGTCGAGGAGGGAGACACGGGCGGTGCCGAAGCGCTTTCGGTCATCGTCGCGAGCATCGACGGCAACCGGGTAACCCTCGCGGACACCCAGCTCGTGATGGAGGACGACGAGGGCAACATGTTGGTGTACCCCGAGCCGACGGACATCCTCGAGGTCCTGACGCGCAACCTGGATCAGATCGACGGCCAGACCAGAAACGACGTAATGGTCGAACTCTCGGAGGAATCGACGGAGCTGGTGGGATAGCGAGGCGAGCCGTTCGATCCGTGCGGGATCGCCTCGTGACCCGACGTGTTCCGAGGCGGCTTGCTGACGCGGGGCGAGGGCCTTTACCTACGCCTCGGATAGAAGGGGTATGGGAACGGATACTGGCGACGGGGACGACTGGAGCGATGGAGGAGACGACTGGGAGGACGGAGCCGATGGGGTCGGAACCGACGGCTTCGAGTGGAGCGTCGAGGACCTCCCGCTATCGGGCGACGTCGAGGCGACCCTCGAGCGTATCGAGTGGGTGGGCGACCTGCTCGACGAGGCGGTCCCGATACCGGGGACGGACTACCGCATCGGCCTCGATCCCCTGCTGGGGATCGTCCCCGTGGGCGGGGACGCCATCGCGACGGTGATCTCGCTGTACATCATCGGGGAGGCCGCCCGCGTCGGGGTTTCGAAGTCCACGATTGCGGTCATGATCGGGCTGGTCCTCACGGACGCCATCGTCGGCTCGATCCCGGTTCTCGGGACGCTGTTCGACGCGGTCTGGAAGGCCAACAAGTGGAACGTCTCGCTGCTCAAGCGGGAACTCGACGCCTAACGGGACGACACTCTCGTCTCAGCGCCCGATTTTCGAGAGATCTTTCGAACGATCGAGAGCGCTGGCTCCGAACTCTCCGGCGGTCCGAAAAATTGACCGATAGGAGTCGGCGCGTCGTCAAGCGGATGAACGCCGTTTTCGACGTAGGTCGGTCAGTCGTCCGTCCTGCCACCGTCGGACCGCTTTACGGTCCGACGTGAATCGCGCTCGCTTACTCGCGCTCACCGCCATCCGTGGCGGCCGTTCGGGCCTCCTGACGACGCTGGCGCATGTAGCGCGCCCGGAGGACGTTGCCGTACATCGAGAGAAAGAGCCCGATGAAGAGGACGAGGACCCCGATGTTGACGCCGACGGTCCGGAGCAGGCTCCCCTCACCGAAGACGAGCGTCCGGCTGATGGGGTAGCCGCCGTAGCTCATGCTCGTCAGCAGGATACTGACGATCCCGATGATCGTGAGCACACCCATGACGTTGGTCACCCAGCCCCAACTGGGCTTCAGCCGGAGGCGCTCGATGCCCGTAACCGACTCGGCCCCGCCGTCGTCGCCATGGTACTCGGGCGTGTCGGATTTCGGGAGGAAGGCCTTCATCTCGACGGGGTAAAAGGCCGGATGGAAGCCGTGTTCGAACGTGTGGAACATCACGCCCATCAGCATGATCACGCCCAGCGCGCCGTGGAACGTGACGAACGCGATGACGACCGACGGGGAGTTGTAGAAGTCGATCAGCATCGCCTTCTGCCAGATGAGGAGGCCGGAAACCATCAACAACAGCAGTTCGACGGCGAAGATGGCGATCACACCCTTGCCCACGTACGAGAGTAGCGGGATCTCGTCGGCGGAGTAGCCGGCGAACTGCCGGGCGTTGGGGTGGCGCTCCTCTGCCATCCCGGCCGCGAACTTCACGTCCTGGACGAACGCGGCGACGTCGCCGGGCGTGGGCAGTACCTCGGTGAGACTGACCGAGCCGCCGACGCGCAACAGCATGTAGAACACCCAGAAGGCCGTCAGGAAGATTAGCGCGAACCCGGCGACGCGGTGGACCGCGAGCACGCCCGTATTGCCGCCCATGAGTTCGACGAGCCACCAGAGTTCGTCGTTGAACGCGACGGCGTAGCCCGTAAAGAAGAGCAGGAACACCGTCAGCGCGAGCAGCGAGTGGAACACCGTCGTCACGCGGGAGAACTTCCCGTGGTCGAGGGTGGTCATTCGGCGTCACCCCCGGCGTTTCCGCTCCCGTCGGTGGCGACGGCCTCGCCGCTCCGGCGCGGGGCGTCGGGCGGGCGCATTCGCGCGGCCAGCCGGCGAAACGCGATCCAGTGAACGAACACCATCACGAGGATGAACACGCCCATGACCACGTCCGCGAGGTGGATCAGCGTGATCAGCCAGTTGAGGATCGGCTCCGTGTTGCCCTGGACCCAGCCCGTGCCGACGCCGCCGCCTTCGACGGTCGGGCGCACGCGTTGGAGCGCCTCGAACTGGATCGCCCGGACGCCGATCAGCCAGACCGACCCGACCGCCAGCGCCAGTGCCAGCACCGCGCTGATCCAGAAGGCGGCGCGATCCGAGAGCCCGCGATTCCCGCTTCCCGAGTCGCCGTGGTCCGATCCGTCGGCCCGCCGGTCCGAACGGGTGGAATCGTCGCTCATCGCTCGAACATCTCCGCGTCGTCGCCGAAGATGATCTCCATAGCGGTGTCGTTGAAGAACGCTCCGCTGTCGCGTTTCTCGAGTTCGTTGGCGATCTGGCCCGGCGAGCCCACGAGGATGGCGTCGGTCGCACACTCCTCGGCGCAGGCCGGTCCCTTGCCGACGTCCTGGCGCTCCTCACACCCGGTACACTTGTCCATCGTCCCGTCCGAGCCGACGACCGCGGTCAGTCCCTCGTTCGACTCGGGGAACTGCGGTGCGCCGAACGGACACGCCGACAGGCAGTACTGACAGCCGATACAGAGGTCGTCGACGACCTCGACGAAGCCGTTGTCCTTTTTCTGGAGGGCGTTGGTCGGACAGACCGACACGCAGGGGGCGTTCTCGCAGTGGTAACACTGCATCGGGAGGCTCGTCTCCCCGGGGTTCATCCCCTCCTCGATCGCGCTGACCTGCCGGCTGTTGAACCCGCTCTCGCCCTCGACGCCCTCGAGCATCGTCGTGATGTCGATGCGCTGGTCGTCGACCGGGACGTCCCAGGTGCGCTTGCAGGCGACCACACAGCCTCCACAGTCGATACAGGCCTCGACATCGGGGAAGATCCGCATCCCGTCGCCGGTGCCCATGACGCCCTGACTGAGTCGCTCTCGTGTCGATTCGTTCGCTGACATTCTAGTCGTCCCCCGTCTGTGGTTGCATGCTCTGATTTCTGACGTCCCACTCGTAGGAGTCGCCGAGTCCGGCCTCCTCCTGTGGGTAGTCGATGAACTCCATGTTCAGTTCCTCGATGCGCTGTTCGGTCGCCTTCTCGACCCGGACGAGCCCCGCCTTCGTCTCCTGCATCTGGGTCTCCGCGTCGAACCCGCTCGACGTGATGAAGTTCGCACTGTCGCCGATCGCGAGCGGCTTCGACCCGTCGGGGTACTTCTCGCTCATGTTCTTCCCGTGTGCGATCCCGCCCCAGTGATACGGCATGAAGATCTCGTTGGCGCCCTGCGGACGGTAGGTGACCTTCGCTTTCACGAGGATCGAGCCCTTGTCGGCGTCCGCGGAGGTGATGATGACGTGGTCCTCGCCGCCGACGAGGTCGAGGTCCTCGGCCATGTCGGGGTGAATCTCCGCGTACATGTGGGGCTGGAGGTCGGCCGTGTACTGGTTGTTGCGCGTCTCGGCGCCGCCACCCTGGTGTTCGACCTGCCGACCCGTGGTGAGGACGGTATCGATTCCCTGATCGTAGGCGCGCTGGGTCGCCTCCTGCTGGGTCGCCGCGTTGTTCTGATCCAGCCGGAAGAAGTTGGTCTGTTGGCCGTTCGCGGGCCACTGCTCAGCCAGATCGGGCCGCGGGCTCTGGATCGGCTCGCGGTGTATCGGGACCGTATCGATGAAGTTCCAGACGACCGCTCGCGCCCGGCCGCGCCCAGTCGGCGGGTCGGGCTGGGGGTTGTCGTACTGCTCGTAGAACGCCAGGTCGTGCTGGTGGCCCCGCTGTTCGTTCAGCGCGGCCGCACAGTCGTAGATCGAGACGTCCTCGCGAAGCGCGTACTCCATCGGGATCGTCATCGAGGAGGCGTCGGCCGGGTCCTCGGGCAGCGTCGTCGTGAAGCCCGGATACTGCGGGACGCCGATGACCTCGCCGTCGAACCACTCGGGCTGGTAGGACTCGCGAAGCATGTCCAGGCCCGCCTCGCCCTCCTGGGCGACGGTCTCGGCGAGCGGGTACTCCTTGTCGACGCCCGTCGACTCCCACTCCCCGGGCGTCGGGGCGTCGATACCCCAGTTCGCGCGGAAGTCGTGGCCGCCCTCGGCGGGGTGGACGTCGTCGCGCCAGATGATCGGCGTTCCGGGGTGTTCGTCGCCCCAGCAGGGCCAGGGCAGCCCCCAGAACTCGCCGCTGACCGGCAGGCCCTCGCTCTCGGCGCGAATGGTCTCGGTGCTGAACGCCTCGTCGTGTTCCTTCTGGCGCTGGAGGCGTTCGGGACTCTGCTGGTAGCCGACCGTGCGAACCCCGAGGTTGATCTCCCGGAGCGCGTCCTCGTAGGTGCTCTTGCCGTTGTAGAGTTCGGGGCCGCTCCCCCAGTCGAAGTGCTGGCCGAAGCCGAAGCGATCGGCCAGTTCCTGCATGATCTGCAGGTCGGGCTTGGAGGCGTGGGCCGGCGGGGACACCGGCTCGCTCCACTGGACCGAGCGATGGGAGTTGGTCACCGAGCGGTGGTGCTCGTACTGGCTCGATGCCGGAAGCAACAGGACGTTGTCCGCCTCGGCGTCGGCGAGCGTCCCCGCGACCGCGGGGAAGACGTCGACGACCACCAGCAGGTCCAGCGCCTCCATCGCCTGTTTCATCTTGTCCATCTCGGTGATGGAGTTGGCCGAGTGGCCCCAGAAGAAGGCCATCTTCAGCGGGTCGGGCTGGTAGAGGTTCGATTCGTGCAGGCGGTCCTCCTGTTGAAGCGCGGCCTCGTACCAGCGGGCGACCGACAGGCCGTCCTGGAGCATCATCGTCCGCGGATCGATCTGGCGCTGGGAGCCGCCCCCTCCGGAGCTGCCGTCCCCGCCCGATCCCCCCTGGGCGGCGGGATCGCCCGTCTGGGAGTCGGCCTCGGTCGGGGACTGGGAGTTTGGACCCGCGCCGGTGTCCTCGGCCTGGGAGACGTCCTCGGAGGCGTCGCTCCGTTCGGTCTCCGCCGACTGGAGCTCCCCGGCGGCTGGCGGGCCGCCCCCGCCCGCCGAGAGCTGTTGCCAGATGTCCTCGGGCATCAGCGCGAAGCGATCGTAGAGGTCCCAGAAGTCCGTCGAGCCGCTCGTCCACGGGCTTTGGTTCCAGACGTTCGTCCAGTGGACCCACGAGCCGGGCGCGCCGACCGAGTAGTAGCCCGGCAGGATCGTACTGTCGACGCCCAGATCGGTCGCGCCCTGGACGTTCGCGTGCCCGCGCATCACCTGCAGGCCGCCGCCGCTTCTGGCGGCGCTACCCGACGCCAGCGAGTGCAGCGCGTACGAGCGGATGTTCTGGGTGCCGTTGTTGTGCTGGGTGCCGCCCATCGCCCACTCGATCTGGATGTTGGGCTTGTTCTCGATGATCAGGTCGCCGATCTCTTCGAGCCCCTCGACGTCGATCCAGGTGATGTCGGCGACCGTCTCGAGGTCGTACTGTTCGAGTTCGGCCGCGGCGTCGGGCCAGCCGTTGACCCGCCCCGAGAGCATCTCCTGATCGAGCTCGCCCTGCTGTTGGAGGTACCGCATCAGCCCCATCATCAGCGCCACGTCGGTGCCGGGGCGCATCCGGTAGTAGTTATCGGCGTGCGAGGAGGTCTTCGTATACCGGGGGTCGATCGAGACGACGGTACCCCCTCGGGCCTGCCCCTCGAGAATGTGCTGCATCGCGATCGGGTGGGACTCGGCGGGGTTCTGGCCGCAGATAATGAGGAGATCGAAGTTCCGATAGTCGTTGATCGTGTTGGTCATCGCCCCGTAGCCCCACGTGTTCGCCAGCCCGGTGACGGTCGGGGAGTGACAGATCCGCGCCTGGTGGTCGCAGTTGTTCGTCCCCATGAACGCCGACAGCTTGCGGAAGGCGTAGGCCTCCTCGTTGGCGAAGTGGGCGCTGCCCATCATCATGACGCTCTCGGGGGTGTACTCCTCGACGATCTGTGCGTACTGCTCCTCGATGATGTCGTAGGCCTCCTCCCAGGAGATCGTCTCCCACCCGCCGTCGGTCCGGTGCATCGGGCGTTTCAACCGGCGATCGGAGTGTTCTGTCTCGAGGATCCCCGCACCCTTCGAGCACAGCGAGCCGTTGTTGATCGGGTTCTCGTGCCACGGCTCCATGCCGACGAAGGAGTCGCCGTCTTTCACCCCGCGAAAGCCACAGCCGACCGCACAGTAGTTACAGATCGTCTTGGTCATCTCGGCGTCCGAGGCGGTCCCCTCGTCCTCGTCGTCGCTCTGGGCGAGCGTCTGGCCCGCCGCACCACCGCCGAGGGCGACCGCGCCCGCGAGCGCGCTCGCCTTCAGGAACGACCGCCGGTCCAGATCCAGAGAGACGGGTTCCGTACTCATCCGCTCGCCTCACCCCGTGGCGAGCGATTCGCGATGGATGGCCCGTGTCGAACTGTGGTAGATATACTCATTTTACATGGCTATCGAACATACACCGATTAACGTTGTGCTTTCTCCTGAAAATCCGGCAAGAGAGATGGGTTTCTGCGTGCGCAAGGCCTTTCAGCGCCCCCCACTACCCACCGCCAATGAAGACCGGTGCGTTCGTCTGTTCGTGTGCTGGCACCTGTGAGGTCGACCTCGAGGCCGCACGGGAGGGGATCGAGGGGGTCGACGTCGCCGCCAGCTCCGAGCTACTGTGTGGGGAGGAAAAGGGACTGCCCGCGATGGAGCAGGTCGTAGAGGAGTACGACCTCGATCAGCTCCTGATCACCTGCCCGGAACCCGGCGTCCAAGAGAGACTCGGGGGCGTCGCCGAGGATCACGGCCTGCATCCGGAGGCGGTCTCCTTTATCGACCAGCGCGAGGGTGCGGGCTGGGTCCACCCCGAGGAGGAAGCGACCGACAAGACGGCGAGGATGGTCAACGCCCGCCACGCCGGTCTCGAAGAGGAGGCGATCTCACGGACCGTCTCGCGGGAGGCCGGAAACGCCGTGGCGGTCGTCGGGGACCCCGAGGCTGCCGCCACGCTCAGCGAGGACTCCGAGGTGACGCTGATCGCGGACGGCGAGGAGTTCGCCGGGGTAGACGGCTTAGAGGACGTGACCATCGAGCGCGGACGAGTCACGGGCGTCGCCGGCGAGTTCGGCGACTTCTCGATCCGACTGGAGTCCAGAGTGACCGACGACTGCATCTCGTGTATGAAGTGCGTCCATGAGGGCCCCGACGGAATGGTCACCCGTCGCCCGGTCGATATCGATCCCGAGGCACCCAGGGGGGAGTGGACCGAGGTCTGTCCGACCGACGCCATCGAGATGGACGGCGTCACCAGCGAGATCGAGGTCGACCAGGTGGTCTACCCCGGCGGCGATCAGAAGGCCCGGGGCGGGCGAATCGGCTACTATACGGACGCGGGACCGGCGACGATGGCCGCCGTCGAGAGCCTGCTGGGAGGGATCACGAAGCCCGACTTCCTCGACTTCGAGATGGACGTCTGTGCCTCCGGCGAGTCGAACCAAGAGGGGTGTCGGGCCTGCTACGACGCCTGCCCGCACGACGCGGTCGCGAAACCCCGGCCCGACGAGGTCGACATCGATCCGATCGCCTGTCAGAACTGCGGGGCCTGCACCAGTTCGTGTCCGACCGGCGCGGTGAGCCTGCGCGAACCCTCGAACGAGCGAATCGCCCGCGAGGTCGAGGCGCTGCTCGGGACCGGCGCCGACCAGGGCGGCTGGCTTTCGAGAGCGTCGGGCATCGAGAACCCCATCGTCGCGTTCGTCTGCGGCGAGCGCGCCGACGACGCCCTGAGCGAGTTCGGCAAGCGCGCCGCTTCCGGGGAGGGGATCGAGTACCCGCCGATCCTGCCCGTCTCGGTGAACTGCGCGGATACGGTCGGCGAATCGCACGTCGCCCACGCGCTGGCCTGCGGGGCGGCCGGAGTCGCCCTGTTTGGCTGTGGCTGTGACTGTCGTCATTCGGGACCCGATCCGAAGGAGGAACTCGTCGAGCGGCTCAACCGTGCGACGCGGGACCTGGGACTGGGCGGGCGCGTAGGCTTTTTCGCGCCCGAGGCCGGCGACCCCGAGGACTTTATCGAGGCGCTGTCGGCGTTCGAGGACTCTCTCGAACCCTCGCCAGTGCCGGAGGGCGAACACCGCGCTGACGGCACCCTGCTCCACAGCGAGCACGAGAACCCCGAGTTCTACAACCACGGCTGGACTCTCGAAAGTGTGCGGACGATCCTCGAACACGCCGAACCCGAACGCGAGGTGATTCGTGGACTAGAGGACTTCGGTCGGATGAAGGTCTCGGATGCCTGTACGCTGACACCGACCTGCTCGAACCTCTGTCCGACCGACGCGATCAGGAGAACCGAATGGGGATTGGAGTTCAACCACGAGAAGTGCGTCAACTGCGGGCTCTGCGAGGAGGGCTGTCCCGAGAGCGCGATCACGATGAGGGATGGGTTAGACCTCTCCCTGCTGCCGGAGAACCGCGCCGAGGAAATCGAGGAAGGCGAGGATCCCGCGTGGACCCAGACCTTCGAGGGCGAGATGCTCGAGTGTGCCCGGTGTGGCGACCCCTTTACCAGCGAGCGCTCGGCCGCGAAGATCGAGGAGGAGGTCGGCGATCTGGTGGCGGGACTGGCTCCGAGCGCCGAGGAGAGCGTCTTCAACTACTGCCCGGACTGTCGGGCCTTCCTGCTCTACGACCGGGGGAACTAGCATGAGCGACGAGGAGATCTACGCCGCGCGGCTCGAACTGGTCGACTTCCTGATCGAGGCGCTCTGGGACACGCCGAGCGAGGAGTTCGTCGGAACCCTGCTCTCGGGGGAGATACGAACTCCAGAAGGCGTCGACGAAGACCTCGATACAGGCTTCGAGAAACTGCGGGCGTTCATCGAGGAAAACGAGGGCCGGGACGTGGCGGCGGTCCAGCAAGAGTTGAACCGCGAGTACACCCGCGTGTTCGTCGGCCCGCGCCCGCCGGTGATGGCCCACGAGAGCTACTACCGCGAGGATATGGACTTCCTGGGGACGGGAAAAGCCGAGGTCGAAGCGAGCTACGGCGCCGCGGGCTGGAACCTCCCGGAGGAGTACCCCGAGGAGGGCGACTTCGTCGCCGTCGAGTTGGCCTTTCTCAGACACCTGATCGAGCGCCAGCGCCGCGGTGCCGAGGAGGCCTTCGGCTACGAGCGGGTCTTCCTCGAGGAGCACATGACCCGCTGGATCGACGACTGCGCGGGCGACATCATCGAGTACGCCGACAGCGAGTTCTACGAGGCGGTCGGACACCTCCTCGCGGGCGTCGTGGAGTTCGAGGGCGAACTCGCGGGTCAGATGGCGTAGAAGGCACAACGTTTTTCGCGGGACACGCACTCAACGGAGTATGGCGCTCAAGACCGCGCTCGAGCACAACCCCGTGCTCACGATCGCCTTCCTGCTCTTCGGCGGGTGGCTCGCGATCACGACGCTGAACGTCGCTTCGAGCATGGGGTCCCTGACAGGTGCCGACTGGGTCGGTCACACGGGACCCGGCGGGATCGTGGGTCTCGGTGTACTGTTCGTCCTCGGCGTGCTGGTGGTCTACCTCTACGCCGAACTCGCCGAATCGGATCCCGCACCCGATAGCTTCCCGCCCGAACGCTGATGTCCGGGACCAGCGAACCGATCGAGATCGAACCCAGCGAGCGCTTTCTCGAGGCCGCCGGCGAGTGGGGCGAGCGCCGGATGCTCGACGACGAGGCGGCGGTCCACGCGAAGGCCGAACAGGCGCTCTTGGAGATCGAACACCTCGTTTCGGGGGCCACCGAAGTCGAGTTCGACGTCGAGGACGGAACCGTGCGGTACGACCCCAGCGAGGACCTCGCGGCCTTCCTCGACGAACAGGCCGCCCTCGCCGGGATCGACCGGGAGACGGTCCTCGAACTGTACGTGAACCTCTTCTCGCGGGTCTTCCTCGAGGAGTAGGGCCAGGGTATAAGCCGGTCGAGCGGTACTGTCGAGACATGACACACGAGATCGAGAAGACCGACCTGCAGACCCGACCGGCGGTCGAGGAGATCGACGGCCACGCGACGTGGTCACACACCGGGCCGCACGTGATCAACACCGGCGTCGTCGACGGCGAGGTCTCCTTCGACCTCGATCCCGAGGACCGCGAGGACGACTAGTCGAGCTCCCACCCGGCCTTCTCCGCGGCGGTCTCGATATCGAGAAACTCCCAACCGGCCTCCTCTGCGATCCACTCCTCACCAGCGCAGCCGAGCACGACCATCCGCTCGGCGAAGAACATCGACATCTCGGTGATCTCGGCGAGGCGTTCGCCCGGCCCCGTCCCGGTGCCGTTGAAGAAGTCGGCGTCGATTCCCTTCTTTCGTTGGAAGGTAGTGATAACGTGGGCGTCGACCTCGCCGACGATGCCGATCCAGTCGGCAAAGGTCGCGCCCGCGAGGACGAGCCCCGGATCCGCGAGGCGTTTCGCCGCCTCGTAGGTGAGTGCCATCGTCATGTCATCGGCCCCGCCGCCGTGGGGCCCCGAGGCCTCGGGCGCGCCCCCGTTTGCCTCGCTGTCCGCAGCCGCCTCGCGCGCCGAGGTGCCGCCCGCCCCGCCCCGATCCTCGGGGAGGCCGACCGGCTTGTCCCGGTTCTCGTGGGGGACGTGCGGGGTCGTCAGGTCCTCGGGCTCGGGCGTCGATTCCGGGCCGGACTCCGCGTTCGCATCGGTCGCCGACACGGACGGGTCGCTCCTGGCCGCCTCGTTCTCCCCCTCGAAGTCGCCCTCGCCGCGCCAGAACCAGTCGCCGCGGTTTGGTCGGGGTTCCTCGTCACTCTCGGTCTCGATCTCGTCTAAGTCGATGCTGTCGGTCATATCGCGTCGCCCCTGTCGAGTCCGTCGAGTCCCAGTCGCTCGAGCGTGTCCGCCGTCGGTCGGCCCCGCTCGTCCCATCCCCGTTCGGCGTAGTACCGATCGAGCAGGTCCTCGAACGCCACGGGGTCGATCGCCTCGTCGCCCGCGGGCCGAGTGAGCGCCTCGGGTACCCGGTCGGCTCCCCTGTCGAGCCCCTCGCGGACGTTGAACAGGCGGGTCAGCGTCCAGACGCGCTCGCCCAGCGTCGCGAGCTCCGCGGGCGAGCACTCGTAACCCAACTCCGAGAGCCACGCCGCGCCCAAGTCGGCAAAGGACTCGCCGACGAAGTCGTCGACGATCAGGCTCCAGAGCACCGACCGGCGGTCCTGTTCCTCGATCACCCGCCGGACGCGCTCCTCGTCGCTCCAGGTACTGAAGGGTTCGTCCTCGATCGGGCGGGCTCGGCGGTGACAGCCCCCGCGGTCGCTCGTGGCGTAGGCCAGGGCCATCGACGGTGCGGCCCGTGGGTCGTAGGCGGGCAGTTCCATTCCCTTGATCGCGGGGACGAAGTCCTCGCCGCCGAATGTCCGTCCTGCCTCCTCGACCCCATCGGCCAGCGCGTCTCCCAACTGCGTCCCGCGGGTCGCGATTTCCGAAAGCAGTTTGCGGGCGGCCGCCTCGTCGCCGAAGTCGAGGTCCCGGTCGATTATCCCTGCGTCGCTCGCCCGGATCGCCCACGCGACGGCGTTTCCCGCCGAGATCACGTCGATGCCCAATCGATCGCACCGCGCGCCCAGCGCCGCCACCGCGTCGAACTCGTCGATCCCCAGCCCCGCACCGAGCGTCATCTGGGTCGCGCCCCGTGGGACGCTCTCGCCTTCCTCCGTACTGACCTCGAACCCGCCCGGAATCGACCCCTCGCGTTCGCGCCCGGTCGATGCGGCGCGGGCGGCCTCGATACCGATCCCCGAAGTCCCCTCGAACCGGTTCTCCTGCCAGCCACGGGTCGCGAGCGCGCCGACCGCGTCCGCGAAGTCGACGGATTCGAGCGTCTCGCTTGCGGCCTGCCAGCGGCCGGTTTCGTCGTCGGCGAAGCGCTCCTCGTAGACCTCCCGGAGGTCCGAGTCCTCCTCCGGCGGGGCGCCACGAGCGACGACGGCCTTCAGCCGCTTCGCGCCCATCACCGCGCCCGCGCCGCCACGACCGGCGTGGTGGTCGCCGCCGTCGGCGGCGATGGTCGCGTAGTTCACCCGGTTCTCGCCGGCGGGGCCGATACAGGCGACCTGCCCCTCGAAGGCCTCGGCGGTCGCGGCGGCGTCGGTACCCCACGTGTCAGTGGGTTCGAGGGTCGCCGTCCCGTCCTCGATCGTCAGGGCCATCGGTTCGTCCGCACGGCCGGTGATCAGAACACCGAGACAGTCCGAGAGCGCATCGGCGAGCGCGCCCGCGAACTCGCCGCCGCTGTAGGAATCGAGAAAGGCCCCCGTGAGCGGGGACTTGGTGATCGCGGCGTAGCGCGGTTCGCCCGGTGCCCGGCCCGTGAGCGGTCCGACCACGAACAGCAGGGCGTTGTCGGGCCCCAACGGGTCGGTCCCCGGTTCGAGTTCGTCGTAGAGATAACGCGCGCCCAGTCCCTTGCCCCCCACGTACCGGTCGAGCCACCGCTCGGGGATCGGCTCCCGTGAAACCGTCTCGGCGGCGAGGTCGACCCGGAGCAGGAAGCGGTCGGGGTGGGCCATGTGTGGGGTTCCTAAGAGCTGAGACGTCCATAAACCCTGCCATGGACGACGGGCGGTCCGGGAAAGGGTTATCCGCGTATTCGTGGTATCAGTGCGCATGGACGACGAGGGCGAGCCGAGCGACGCGGAACTCGACGCGCTCCACGAGTGTCAACTCGCGATCGAGTACCTCAACCGCGCGTACGGGAACCTGCTGGCCTTTCACCACGGGGTCGGCCACGCGATGGACCGCTTTGCGGTCGCCGAGCGGGAACTGCGTGCGCTCGGCTACGACACACTGGCCGACGAGTTGCGCGACGAGCACCTGCCGGCGGGGGCGGTCGACGAGGTGTGGACCTACGAACTCGTCGAGGCGTTCCAGAGCGGGATGCTCGCGGCGGCCACCGACTTCGAGCGCGAGGTTCGCGATGAACTCGCCGACGGCACGCCCCACCTCCACGAACGGCGACAACAGGCGAGGTGGCGCGAACGCGCCGGCTGGGAGGAGTAGGAATCGCTACAAAGCAGGGATTTTATACGAAGACTGGGAGGTGTATCGGTATGGACCGCGAGGCACTGGAGAGGTATATCGATCGCTCTCTCGATCTCGTCGACGCCTCGCCCCAGATGGACGAACAGAACACCAGAGCGAAACTCATCGATCCGCTGGTTCGGGACGTCCTCGGGTGGGACCTCTACTCGACTGAGGTGGAACTGGAGTATCCCATTCAGATGGGATCCTCGAAGACGAAGGTCGACTACGCACTTCTGTTGGAGGGATCGCCGGCGGTGTTTATCGAGGCGAAAGGCTGTGATACGACCATCTCCACGAGCCACGAGGACCAACTCCGGAGCTACATGCAACAGCAGTGGGTCG
Organism: Halalkalicoccus paucihalophilus; assembly: GCF_001593955.1. Lineage (GTDB taxonomy): Archaea > Halobacteriota > Halobacteria > Halobacteriales > Halalkalicoccaceae > Halalkalicoccus > Halalkalicoccus paucihalophilus. The sequence goes on from NZ_LTAZ01000001.1 coordinate 510,574, forward strand.
ATTGGGGGCTGATTACCAACGGTGTCGTCCTCAAACTGTTCAAACTCAAGAAGAGCGAGAACCACCCCTCGGTCGATCTGCTCGGCGAGTCGACGGTCGAGGAGCTACGTCGACAGTCGTGGATCGTAAAAACACTCTCAAAGGAGTCAATCCAGTCGGGAGCCGCGGACGGCATCTATCGTTCAGTGGAACGGCGGCGGAAAGCGGTTTCACAGCTCACACAGAACAAAGACGAGATCGCCGACGAACTCCTCGAAGTCCTGAGCGAACGCGTCGGCGACTCGATCGCACGGGAGGCCGAATCGGAGGCGAAGTCGTTCATTGACGACCTGATCGGGATCCTCTCGAATGGAGATGAGTCCGGCGGAAAACCGATACGGGAACCGGAACCAACAACCCGAGAGACTCGATCTGAGGCGACAAACGGGGGAACGGAAGGGAAGTACGTCGTTAGATTCGGTAAGGACGGAAGCGACGTATTGCACCGTTCAGAGTCACAGAGCGACGTCATGGCGAAGGCTGTCGAGTACCTCATATTCGAACACGAACTAATCGAGAACCTCCCTTCGTTTCCGTACGTTCCGGGAAAGAAGAGTGCAATTCTGAACGATGAACCGGTCCATAGGAACGGAGAGAGGATGAGACAGTATCGAGAACTGGGAAACGGATACTACGTTTATACCTCGCTCAATCAGGAAAGTAAGAAGCGGCAGATCCGCCGATTCGCGGAGATGTGTGGCGTCAAGGCGGAGTTCGGCGGAGCGTGGTGATCTGTTCGAACTGCTCGCTACTGCTGTCGACACTCACTAGACACGGGTAGCTCACGACTGGCAACAAAAATCCGGAGATCGGTAATCGAAAACCGAACGCTTCAGTCCCAGTCGTCGTCCAGCGCGTCCTCGTCGGCGGTCTCGTCGCTGCCGCGCGCCCGGAGCGCGAGGGCGATGAGGACGACCACGAGCACGAACGCGACCTTCACGCCGAGGCCGCGTCCGGAGTCGTCGGCGTCGGTTTCCTCGTCTTCCGCTTCGGCTTCGAGTTCCTCGGTCTCGTCGGCGTCGGCCTCGTCCGACTCGTCGCCGACGACGCTCTCGACGAACGATTCGGCCTCTTCCTCGCCCGCGTCCGCCGTGTCCTCCTCGTCGAACAGCGACTCGGCCTCGTCCTCGACCGTGCCCTCGTTCTCACGGAGGCGTTTGAGGACGCCCGCGATGGTCGTCACCGCGGTGAGGATCGTGCTGACGGTCTTGAGCGTGTCGCCGAGGCCGTCGTCTGTGGACGTGCTCTCGCCGGATTCGTGCTGGTCGTCCTCGTCGCCCGGGAGAACGCCGCCGTCCTCGTCGGTGGCTCGCTGTTCGTCCTCGCCGGTGCTGATCAGTGACGGGCGATCGACGGTGATCTCGATGAGTGCCATACCCCTACCCACAGCGGTCACGTTCTTAAAAGTGCAGGCGGTCGACCGAGCGCGACCCGTAACCCTCACGCCCGCCGGGACCCTCGGACGGGTATGAGCCACTCGCGGGAGGCCGCTGGATCCGAACCCGAGGACGAACCCGCGCTTCCGATCAACGAACTGTTCTACTCGCTACAGGGCGAGGGGCGCTTGGCGGGAGTGCCCTCAACGTTCGTCCGCACGAGCGGCTGTAACCTCCGGTGTTGGTTCTGCGACTCGTATCACACCTCCTGGGAGCCCGCGGGCGACTGGATGGGCATCGAGGAGGTTCTGACGAAAATCGACGGGCGCGGCGCGGACCACGTCGTGATCACCGGTGGGGAGCCGCTGATTCACGACGCGAGCGAAGTCCTATTGACTCGGCTCGCCGAGCGGGGCTATCACACCACCGTCGAGACCAACGGCACCGTGGTCCCCGACGCGCCCGTGGATCTGGCGAGCGTCAGTCCGAAACTCGCGAGCAGTACGCCGATCCCCGAGAAGGACCCGAAGGGCGAGGGCGAATGGGCAGAACGCCACGAGGCCCGACGGATCGATCTGGATGCGCTCGCCACCATATGCGAGCGCTACGACCACCAGTTGAAGTTCGTCGTTACCGGCCCGGACGATATGAGCGAGATCACGGACCTGCTCACGCGCCTGCGCGAGCGGGTCACGGTGAGGGACGAGGACGTACTCCTCATGCCCGAGGGCGCGACCCGCGAGCGACTGGACGAGACCCGCAACACGGTCGCCGACCTGGCGATGGAGTACGGCTTTCGCTACACACCCCGGTTGCACGTCGACCTGTGGAACGACGCGCCCGGCACCTGATCCGAGGGGTCTATCCACACCCGACACCTCCACCGACCCATGAGCGAAGCCGTCGTCCTCCTCTCGGGGGGCATGGACAGCGCGACCGCCGCCTACGAAGCCAAGGAACGGGGCCACGAGATCGTGGCGCTTCACACCTCATATGGCCAGCGCACCGAGGGAAAGGAGTACGAGTGTGCCCGGTGGCTCGCCAAGGACCTCGACGCCGCGGACTTCCTGCACATTGAGACCGATCACCTCGCCGCGATCGGCGGCTCCAGTCTGACCGACGAGTCGATGGCGGTCGGCGACGCCACGGTGGGTGAGGAGATCCCCGACACCTACGTTCCCTTCCGGAACGCGAACCTGCTCTCGATGGCGGTCTCGTACGCCGAGGCCCGCGGCGCGAAAGGGATCTACATCGGCGCCCACTCGGAGGACTTCGCGGGCTATCCCGACTGCCGGCCCGCCTTCTTCGAGGCCTTCCAGGAAGTCGTCGAGACGGGGACGAAACCAGGTACAGAAATCGAAATCGAGGCGCCCTACGTCGAGTGGAGCAAGACCGAGATCGCGAGACGGGGACTCAAACTCGGGGTGCCCTACGAGCACACCTGGAGCTGTTATCGTGAGGAAGCGCCCGCCTGCGGGACGTGTGACTCGTGTACCTATCGGAAGGAGGCCTTCGAGCGCGCCGGCAGCGAGGACCCGGTTCCCTACGCGGGGGACTGATTCGCCCGAGCGACCCGATGTTCGAGAAACGCCCGGATCCGTTCGCCAACGGCGTCCCACGTCGGGTGGCGCTCGTACCGCCGGCGGGCCGCGAGGCTCATCGCGGCGAGGCGGTCGCGGTCGGTCGCGAGCCGGTCGACTGCGCGGGCGATCGCCCGTTCGTCGCCCGGCGCGACGAGGTGGCCCGTTTTCCCGTCGGTGACGAGGTCGCTCGCCCCGCCCGAGGCGGACGCGAGCGCGGGGAGCCCGAAGGCCATCCCCTCTAGATAGACGATGCCAAAGCCCTCGTGGATCGAGGGCACAGCGAGGAGATGAGCCGATCCGAGGCGTGCGGCGAGGTTTCCATCGTCGAGCCAGCCGGTGAACTCGACGCGGTCGGCGAGCCCCTCGCGCCGGACGAGGTCGCGGACCTCGCGTGCGTAGGCGGGGCCGCTTTCGTCGCCGACGACGGTGAGGTGCCAGTCGCGCTCGACGCCCGCGAGCGCGCCGAGTAGCGTGTCGAGACCCTTCCGAGGGAGCAGGTTGCCGACGAAGACGACCTCGAAGGGGTCGCGTTGGGCGCGCGCCGTGATCTCCGCGTCGGTCGGGAACCCCTCGAACCGATCGACGCCGGGCCAGGCGATCAGCCCCGGCGTGTCGGTCAGTTCGGCGACCGCCGCCCGCGTGGGCCGACTGTTACAGATGACAGCGTCGACCGTCGAGAGGTACGCGCGTTCGAGTTCGCACGAGAGGCGCCGACTGAGCCCCGAGAGTTCGCTCGCCCGGAGGTGGTGGACGATCGAGACGATCGGGTACTCGCGGTCGAGTCGACGGTTCAGGCCGACCAGCGAGGGATGACAGAGTTCGTCCTGAAGGAGGACGTCGAACGAGCGGTCGAGGTCGCGGACGAGACGCCCCGAGAGGTTGTGCGCGAAACTGCGCGCCCTGCTCGTTTCGGGCAGCGAGATCACGTCAACGCGATCCCCGCGTTCTCGGAGCCCCTCAACGAGCCGGCGGTCGTAGCGATAGCCCCCCGACCGGGGTTCGAGGTCGCCGTAGACGACGAGGCCGACCTTCATACGGCCCGCTCGTAGGCCGCCCACGCGATCTCGTCCTCGTGGATCTTTACCCGCAGGGTCTCGACCTCGCTAGCGAGGTCCTCGGCCAGTCGGTCGGCGACGATCCGACAGAAGTGTTCGACGCTCGGGTTCAGCCCCGAGAATTCCTCGAGATCGTTGAGCAGTTCGTCCCGGTAGCGCTCCTCGATCGCGTCGAGCGCGCGGGTCAGGTCGTCGATATCGAGCAGGTAGCCGTATTCGTTCAGGTCGGAACCCTCACATTCGGCGGCGAGTTCGTAGTGATGGGAGTGGACCTCGCCCTCAGGGCCGGGGTCCGGTACCGTGAGGAAATGCTGGGCGACGAAGTCACGCGAGACGGTGACGGTGTACATGGACCGACGTTGGGGCCCCGCGAGTAAATAGGTCGGCCCCGAGGGATGCGTCGACTCCCCTCGCTAGTTGTACAGCAGGCGGTGGAGCTTCGTGCGTTCCTGGGCGCGCAGACGGGGGAGCGAGGCGACGATCGAATCGTTCTCGCCGCGCAGCGGGCACGTCGAGACGAGCTCCGCGTTCCGGAGGGCGGTCAGCGCGTCGTAGGCCGCGGCCTCGTCGAGCGAGAGGCGCTCGGTGAGGTCGCTGAACCGCACGTTGTTCTGCCGGCTGACCGCTTCGAGGATCGCGAGCCGGTCTTCGACGCTCGTCGTCTGGGGGGTCTCGTAGGTGCTCATGGTGTGGTACTGTAGCGCATGGCACTTAGCCGTTTCGGTAATTAACTACAGTCCGAATAAGAGTTGTGCGTGGCTGGATCGCGAGTCACCGGCGGCTATCGGGAGATCGAATCGGTGTCCGGCGCGGTCGTTCCGGGAGATCAGTCGTCGGCGGTCGCCGTCCGCTCGACGCGGGTGCCGTTGTGGCGACACTCCTCGAGGGCGTGTTTGGCTGCCATGCCGGCGTCGTGGGCGCTCGATCCACGACCGACGCCGACCTGCAGGTCGACGTCGACCTCGCCCGAGACGTGGCTGATGGCGTCCTCGTAGGAGGGTTCGGAGAGGCCGGGACAGGCCGCGATGACGTTGTCGCCGCCGACGAAAAAGGAAAGCGAGTCGTGTTCCTCGTACAGGTAGCGCATCAGGGCGGCGTAGCCCTGTTCGATGGCGATGAATGTCTCGAAGGCGTCGACCCGGTCGGTGTAGGTGCCCGTGACGTCGATCACGTCGAAGTGGGCGATCTGGACGTCCTCCGTGGTTCGCTCGCCCTCGGGGAGGACCTCGCCGCCGAGGATCTCGGTTCGCGCGCCGTCCTGTGCGCTGCCGGCGGTCTGGAGCACCTCGGTGGCATCTACGAGCGCCGTCCGAGGGCTGGCGTCGCTGCCGATCCCCATGCTGACCGAGACGGGATACCGGTTGTCGATCGACTCCTGGATCAGTTCGTGGTCCGCCCGGTCGAGGCCGTTGGTGACGGCGATCATGTTGTCGAAGCGGGTGAAAAAGACGTAGCCGTCCTCCCGCCCGATCTGTTGGCAGAGATCGGCATAGAGGCGCGACTGTAGCGTCTGGAGATCGACCTCCCGGCGGGGTTCGGGCGTGACGGTCCACGGTCCGTAGTTATCGATCTGGACCAACGTGATCTGTGTCGTCGTCACAATGACAGTACTGAGGGGCTATGCCCTTATTTCGTTTTGGAAATGTCCCACGGGGAGCGAACGCGCCCGAGCAGCCCCCGGAGTCGCTGGACGAACGGTTCGAGGACGGGGTTCGCGCCGACACAGAGGTACGCCGGCAGCGGGTCGTAGGTCGCGCCCCGCTCGACGGCCAGCGCCGCCGCGACCGCCCGGTGGTTGCCGTCGGCGACGTGCCACGGGACCGCCCCGCGCCGGGTCGAGAGCACGAGCGGGTCGGCGGTCGGCGGCGCGCGCGCGAGGCGCTCTACGTCGGGTACGTCGACGCCCGTCTCGCGGGCCAGTTTTCGGGGATCTCCCCGGTCGATTCGCCGAGCACAGTCCCGCACCGTGCCCTTGGGCGAGAGCGCCCGCCAGCGGAGGTCGCTGGGCCCCTCGACGACGTGCAGGCGGTCGAAACGCGCCCGCGAGAGGGTCAGTCGATAGCAGGTAACGGGGGCGTCCCGCCAGAGGAACGCCGCCGCGCCGGGGTTCTCGCCCAAGAGCGCGTCGAACACCTCGCGGTCGGTGAGTCCCTCGGGTGGCGGCGCGTCGTGCTTCTCGCGCTCGCGGGCGAGCCAGGTGCGGATCACCGTCCCGCGGGGGACGCGCTCCACCGTCTCACCACCGGCCGGCACGGGGCGTGCTGATTCCGGATTGCATCTCAGTGGAACTTGAGTTCGACCCGCCGGCCGTCGGGGTCCCGAACGTAGGCCGCCCAGTCCCGGCCGTAGGCCCCGAGACGCTCGCGCGGTTCGCCCTTCTCGACGGTGACGCCCGCTTCCCGAAGTTCCGAGAGGTAGTCCTCGATCGCCCCGCGTGAATCGGTGTCGTCCGAGCGAAGCAGGAGGCAGACGTGTTCGCCACCCACGTCGAACTCCCCGTCGGTGGGCACGAGATGCAGGTGTCTGCCCCCGGCGACGACCGCGACGAACGGCAACTCGCCCTCGTCGAAGTTCGCTCGATCTCGAACCGGGAGGCCGAGCAGGTCGTGATAGAACCCGAGCGCCGTCTCGATGTCGCCGACGCGGATCGCGACGTGATCCAGATCGCTAACCTCGATCATACCGACCGGAGGGGCCCGACCGTCAAAGCTTCGGGGGAGCGTTTATGCGGGTGTCGACCCTCGTGGCGGTATGTTCGGACGCACGGTAACGGAGCGGGTGTGAGATGGTCGCTCGCGAGCGCGTCGAGCGCGATCCCCATGAGTTCGAGCGGACGTTTCGCCGGCTCACCGAGAGCGCCACGGAGGGGTTCTGGATCAGCGATCCCGGGTTCGAGGCCGTCTACGTCAACCCGGCGTTCGAGGAGATCTGGGGCCGCCCGCGCGAGCAGCTCTACGGGGACCCCGAGACGATGATCGAGGCGATCCACCCCGAGGACAGAGAGCGTATCAAACGGGCGATCGGGGGGATGGTCGAGACCGGCGAGTTCGACGAGACCTACCGGATTCAGCGCCCGGCCGGCGAGGAACGGTGGGTCCACGACCGGGGCTTTCCCGTCTACGATTCGGAGGGAGAACCCGTCCATCTAGCCGGGATCGTCACCGACGTCACCGACAGGAAGCGGACCGAGGCCGACCTGCGCCTGCAGCGCGACCGCATCGAGTGGATCGTCGAGACCAGCCCCGTCATGTTGCTCGTCATGGACGCCGACCGGACGATCACGTTTGCCAACGGGCGGACGGCGGAGGTGACCGGGGTCGACGAGATCGTCGGGACGACGTTCGAGGAGTTCCCGTGGGAACTGCTCCGGGACGAGGAGGACCGCGAGCCCCTCGCCGTCGATCGACTGCCGTTTGCGGTCGTCAGGGAGCGGGGCGAACCGGTCTACGACCTGCAGTACCCCGCGCGGGTCGGCGGCGAGTTCCGCTGGCTCAGCGTCAACGGCGCGCCGCTCTTCGACGATGGCGCGTTCGCCGGCGCGGTGTTCGCCGTCGAGGACATCACCGAGCGAAAGCGCCGCGAGGAGGTGCTGTCTGCGCTCCACGAGACCTCCCGCGAGATGATGCGCGCGGACTCACGGACGGCGGTCTACGAGATCGCCGTCGCGGCCGCGAGCGACCTGCTTTCGTTCTCCCGGGTCGCGTGCTACCGCCTCGAAACCGACGGGTACGCGCTCGAACCGGCGGCCCACAGCGCCGACGCCGCGGGGTTCGTCGGGGAACACGACCGCATCGAGGACGGGGGACCGATCTGGGAGGCGTTCGTCGGGGATACGGTCGAACACGAGGGTGAGATCACGGCGATCGCGCTCGGCTCGCACGGCGTGTTCGCACTCCTCGGAACCGTCTCCGAGGAGGCGCTCTCGCTCGCCCGCGTGCTCTGTGACAACGCGGAGGCCGCCCTCGACCGGACCGACCGCGAGGGCGTCGTCGAGGCCCAGAGCGAGGCGCTCAGGCGGACCAACGACGAGCTCCAACGGGTCACACACGTCAGCGACCTCGTGCGCGACGTGACGGCGGCGCTCGTCCGGGCGAGTTCGCGTGAGGAGATCGACGCCGCCGTCTGCGAGCGCCTCGCGGCGGCCGACCGCTACCGGTTCGCGTGGATCGGTGACGATCGGGGGGAGCCGACCGCGTGGGCCGGCATCACCGAGTCGGCGCTCGCGGGGATCGAACGCGAGGGGGCGGGCTACGAGCCGCCCGCGGGGCGCGCGCTCCGGGCGGACGAGCCCGCAATCGACCGGAAACTGCTCGATTCGGCCCCGCCCGATCAGCGCGCCGACGCCCTCTCGAAGGACTACCGCTCGGTCGCGGCCGTCCCGCTCGTCCACCGCGACCGAACCTACGGCGTGTTGAGCGTCTACGCCGACCGCGGGGAGGCCTTCGACGGGGACGAACGCGAGGTGCTCGCCGAACTCGGTCGGACGGTCGGCTACGCGATCGACGCCGTCGAGACGCGGAACACGCTCGCGAGCGACGGCGCCACGGAACTGCGGTTCTCGGTCGCCGACGCGGGGACGCTTCCGTCCCTGCTCGCGGCGGGTACGCACCTCGAACACCGAGGGATCGTCCCCCGAGCGGACGGCTCGATCCGCTGGTTCGTCACCGTCGACGCCCCGCCGGATCGGGTGCGGTCGACGGCGGCCGATATCGGGTCGATCGAGCGCGTTCAACCGATCGTCACGGAGGGGACGACGCTACTCGAGTGTGTCGTTCGCCCGCCGTGTCTGCTCTCGGCGTTCGTCGAACACGGCGTGACGATCGCCGAACTCGCGGCGAGCGGTGCGGAGACGACCGTCACCGTCGAGGCCGCCGACGCCGACGTGCGATCGCTGTGTGAGACGCTCGAATCGCGGTACGACGCCGAGTTGACCGGGAAACAACGGCTCGAGCGCCCGCCCCGGACCCCCGAGGAGCGCTACTCGGGGGTCGCCACGGACCTGACCGACCGGCAACACGAGATCCTCGAGATCGCCCACCTCAGCGGCTACTTCGAGACCCCCCGGCGGATCACGGGCGCGGAACTCGCCGAGCGCCTCGGGATCAACCGCTCGACGTTCCACCGCACGCTTCGGGCGGCCGAACAGGCGGCGTTCGACGCGCTGCTGGAGTGAGTGCAACCAGTTGCATCGGTCCCGAAACGACCCGCAACGGGTTGCGCCCCAACGTTTCCCCGTCGGGAGCGGTACGGTCGGACTGGCGTGTCACGCAGGACACGTACGTCAGAGGCACCTACTCTAATCGAGGCGCGTCGCACCGACCGTCCGCGGCACAACGGGCTGGGGTTAGTCTGCCCGTTGATACTCGCTCGCCTCTCGCCGGGCACGAGGAGGTCCACGCAGCCACACCACATCCACACGACACGCTCGCCGGGACGACCCGTCTCCTCTTGCAGTCGTTCTCGCTCGATTCGCTCGCCGAGCGATCCGTTTCCGGCTACGGAACCCACAGCACCACTTGACCCGGAACCGGTCGTCCGTGCGGGGCAACGGCTACAGCCTCCGGTGTCGTAGATCGATCACGATGAACGGGGGGCGACCGTGGACGAGGCCGTAGCTCGGACGGCGTATCGCGGCGAGGCGAGCCGCCGGCGACTCCTCGAAATCGCCCGGTACTTCCTCTTTATCGGGACCGTCGGCTTCGGCGGCCCGCTCGTCCACATCGCGATGATGGAGGACGATCTGGTGGGCGAAAACAGCAGGGAGTGGACTGAGCACTCGACGTTCATGGAGGGGCTCGCCATCTGTAACGTGCTTCCGGGGCCGGCCTCGACCCAGTTGGGGATCTTCATGGGCTGGGTCTACGCGGGGGTGCCCGGTGCGCTCGTCGCCGGCGTCTTCTTCATGCTTCCCACGTTCGTCATCGTCGTGGTCTTCTCGTGGCTCTACTTCGCCTATCGAGCGCTGCCGGCGGTCGGGGCGGTGTTCTACGGGATCAACCCCGTCGTGATCGGGCTGATCGTCGGCGCGTGTCACTCGATGGCCCACAGCGCCCTCGCGGCGGGAGAGGGAGGTCGCGAGGTCGGCATCGGCTCGAACCGCTGGACGGTCGACCCCTTCCTGTTGGCGCTCCTGATCGCCGCGACGGTCGTGGTCGCGACCTTCAACCCGAACCCCGTCCTCGTGTTCGTCGTCGCCGGGCTGTTCGCGGTCGCGGTCTACCGGACCGACTGGGTGCGCGAGAACCGCGACCGCGTCACCGGCTGGGGTATCGTAGCGGTTGCCACCGGCGCTCTCTACGCCCTCCGCGAGCGGCTGTTGGGCCTGCTCGGACCCGCGGCGAGCGGGGCGCTCGAGGCCAGCCCGGTCTGGGGGCTCGCGCTCGCCCTCTGGTCGAACCCGTGGGTCCAGCTGTTCGCCTTCATGGTCTATACGGGTTCGTTCATCTACGGCGGCGGGCTCGTCCTGATCCCCTTCATCGAACTCTACGTGGTGCGGGAGTTCGGCTGGCTCACGGGAACCGAGTTCGTGGATGGGATCGCGATCGGCCAGCTCTCGCCCGGTCCGGTGGTGATGACGACCGCCTTCGTCGGGTATGCGCTCATGCTCGATACCTACGGGCTGATCGCGCTCGCGGTCCTCGGTGCGCTCGTCGCCACGGTAGGTGCGTTCGGCCCCTCGTTTCTGTTCATCGTCGGCTTCTTCCCATACTTCGCGAGGGTGCGCGAGAACGAACTCGTCCAGTCGGCGCTCGTGGGGGTCAATGCCGCCGTGGTCGGTGCGATCCTCGGTGCGACCGTCGTCCTCGCTGCCGGGTCGTTCGTCGTCGCGGTACCGACCTTTCCCGTACGGATCGCCGGGACCGTCGTCGACCTGTTCACGGTGGGGATCGCGGTCGTCACCTACTGGCTGTTCGTTCGCGGGGTTCACGCCGCCGCCCTCGTCCTCGGAGGTGGCGCAGTCGGCGTCGGGGCCGTCCTGTTGGGGTAGCTCGACGAGCCCAACGACGGTCACCACAGCGACCGAAGCGATTTACGTCGTGGGCCGAGTAGCGGCCGTCACGAGGCCATGAGCGGGGACTCCGATTCACCGGACACGATCGCGGCGTACCGGCGGTTCGTCTCGCTCGAACGCGACGTGTTCGTCCTCTCGGTCGCGATGTTCGCCTTCAGTCTGGGGTTCCAGATGACCTCGCGGTACGTCCCCGAGTACATGGCCGCCCTCGGGGCCAGCGCGGTCGTCATCGGGCTGTTCGGAACGGTGGGAAACGTCATCAGCGCCCTGTACCCCTATCCGGGTGGCGCGCTCTCGGATAGAATGGGGTCGCGGCTCTCGCTGACCGTCTTCGGCCTGCTGTCGAGTCTCGGCTTCCTGTTCTGGCTGATCGCTCCGACGCTCGGACCCATCGAACTCGGGGCGGTCACGCTCGAACCGTGGATCTGGATCTTCGTCGGGCTGTTTCTGGCCCAAGCGTGGAAGTCCTTCGGGCTGGGTGCGACCTTCGCCATCGTCAAGCAGTCGGTCCCGCCCTCCCAGCTCGCCCGCGGCTTCGCCAGTACCGAAGTCTTTCGCCGGTCGGCCTTCCTCGTCGGCCCGCTGATCGCCGCCGGCGTGCTGTACTTCTTCGCCGACTTCGCCGTCGGTTTTCGGTACGTGCTCGCGGTCGCGGTCGTCTTCGGCGTCGCCGCGACCGCCGTCCAGCACTACCTGTACGACTCGGAGGAGGACTCCTTCGGCAAGGAGTTCGAGGGGCTGATCGCGATTCGCAACGACCTTCGAAACCTCCCGTCCGAACTCCGGCCCCTGCTCGTGGGTGACATCCTCGTCAGGTTCGGAAACGGCATGGTCTACGTCTTCTTCGTGATCGTCGTCACGCAGTTCCTCGAAGTCGGACTCGAACTCGGCCCCCTTTCGCTCTCGCCCGCCGTCTTCTTCGGCGTTCTCCTGGCGATCGAGATGGTGGTCGCGCTCGTCTCGATGCCGCCCGCCGCGAAGATCGCCGAATCGGTAGGGCTGAAGCCGGTCGTCGCGCTCGGCTTTGCGGTCTACGCGGTCTTTCCCGTCCTCCTCGTCTCCGCGCCCGACGACGCCCTTGTCGTCGCCCTGCTCTTTGCCTTCTCGGGGCTTCGATTCGCGGGGCTCCCCGCCCACAAGGCGCTGATCGTCGGGCCCGCAGAACGCGACACCGGGGGACGGGTCTCGGGATCGTACTACCTCGTTCGGAACCTGCTGGTTATCCCGAGCGCCGCCCTCGGAGGGGTGCTCTACGGCGGGCTCTCGATTCCCGGCACCGACCTCGCCTACGCGGGCAGTCCGACGCTGGCGTTCGCGCTCGCGAGCCTGATCGGGGTCGTCGGAACCGTCTATTTCCTCGTCTTCGGCGAGGAGTTCGAGGCCTACGCCTAGTCGCCCGGCGTCGGGTGCGGCGCCCGGTCGACGACGCCCTCGGTCCAGGTCCCCCGGAGGAACCACGCGCAGGTGGTGAGCGCGCTCAGGACGTACGAGATCGCGACGGCGTACCAGACGCCGGTGACGCCCATGCCGACCCAGACGAGGAGGGCGTACGAGATCGGGATCCGGTAGAGCCAGAGCTCCTGTGTCGAGAAGACCATCGCGAGGCGCGTGCTACCGCTGCCGCGAAAGCCACCCAGCGCGATCTGGAAGACGCCCAAAAAGAGGTACGCCGGCCCGGCGATGGTGATGTAGGCCGCGCCGATCTCGATGACGCTTTCGGTACTCTCGCCGCCGCCGGCCGCGAGGAAGAAGCCGACGATCCCCTCTGCGAAGGGGTAGGCCAGCGCGGTCACGACGGCGAAGATCGAGACGACGACCACGCCGCTGACGTAGACCGCGCGCTTCGCGCGCTCGACCTGGTCGGCCCCGAGGTTCTGGCCGACGACGGTCTCGGTGCCGCGGGCGAGCCCGAGCGCCGGGAGGAAGAGCAGCGACGAGAGCCGGTTGACGATCCCGTAGGCGGCGACGGCGTCGTCACCGGCCAGCGCGATGATCGCGGTCAGGGCGGCGATCCCGAGCCCGCGAAGCCCCTGTTCTGCGGCCGTCGGCGCGCCGATATCGAGGATCTCGCGGATCGTCTCGGGATCCGGGCGAAGATCGTCGAAGGAAGGTTCGAGTCCGACACTCCCGCTAAAGAGGAGGTACAGGCCGACTGCCGCGGCGGTCCCCCGTGAGAAGACGGTGGCGATGGCCGCGCCGGTCACGCCGTAGCCCGAAAAGCCCGTCAGCGAGTGAAGCGTCGCCTCCAGTCCGGAGAGCCCGACCCAGCCGAAGACCGGGTTGCCCGAAAAGCCGAGGATCAGGAACGGATCGAGGACGACGTTGAGCGCGACGCTGATGACCATCAGGTACAGCGGCGTCTTCGTATCGCCCCAGCCCCGCGAGAGCGCATCGAAGATGAAAAACCAGAACATGAACGCGATCCCCAGAAAGACGATTCTGGTGTACTGCACCGCGAACGTATACGGATCGGTTCCGGGCGTCGCCCCGATCACGGAGACGAGCCACGGCGTCAGAACGTAACCGACGGCGGCGAAGACGGCCGCGACGAGCGTTACGAACGAGAGGGTCTGGCCGGCGACGTGATGGGACTGGACGAACGAGCCCGCCCCCTTGTGCTGGGCGACCAGCACCGTGCCCGCGACCGTCAGCCCGCCGCCGACGCTCACCATCAGGAAGACGATGGGCCACGCATACGAGAGAGCGGCCACCGCCTCGGGGCCCAGCCGACCGACCCAGTAGGTGTCGGCGAGGTTGTAGCCGACGTTGAGTACCTGCGAGGCGACGATCGGGGCCGAAAGCAACAGGAGGGGTTTCGCGAGCGCCCCGTCGATGACGTCCACCGAGCGGTCGTGCTTGCTCATTCGCTCACCACGAGATCCGAGAGAACGTGGTCGTAGAGGGCATCACGGACGGCGGCGGCGTAGCCGTCCTCGGCGAGGGTGGCCTGCCGGATGCGTGCACCGTCCATCGTCGCGAACACCAGACGTGAAATCGCATCGGGATCGGCGTCCGCCCGAAAGACCCCACTCTCGATGCCGTCCTCGACGATCCCGACGATCGTCTCCCTCACCAGCTCGTCGCTGCGGACCAGCTGCTCGCGGTAGGCCTCGGTGAAGGGTGCCTGCGAGCGCAGTTCGAGCAGGGCGATGTGAAACGCCGCCCGGTCGTCCTCGGGCGAGAAGACGAACCAGTCGACGAATTCCCGCAGACGAACGTCCGCCGGCTCTGCCGCGTTCTCCCCGCGTTTCTCCTCGAACTCCTCGATCAGGAACCCGATGAACGCGACCAGCAAGTCCTCTTTCGTGTCGAAGTGGTAGTGGAGCAACGACTTGCTCTTGCCCACCTCGTCGGCGATGTCCTGCATCGTCAGATCGGCGTACCCCTGCTCACAGAGGGCTCGATAGGTCGCTTCCATGATCTCCGTACGCGTATCCGCACTCCCGTCGCTCATTGACTGACTAGTCAGTCAGCAACGCTGAAAGCGGTTTCGGTTCGAAGGATCGGAAAGCCATTCGACCGTATTTCTCGGATAAATACGCTCTATCGGCGCGTCCGGAGCGGATCAGTCCGCCGAAAGCGACTCGGGCGGGAGGCGAGACAGCGCGTCGGCCGCGGGCGCGTCGAACCGGTCGGGGTAGAGCGCGCTCGCAAGGAGTTCGAGCGAGTCGATCAGCCGGTGGCTCGGTCGGTTCATGTACGCGGAGCCGTCGATCAGATAGACGCGGCCCTCGCGGACGGCGGTCAGTTCCGACCAGCCCTCCAGACCCCTCAGTTCCGCGATGTTCCGTTCGGTCTGTTCGATCCCGAACCCACACGGCGCGACGACCAGCGTTTCGGGGTCGAACTCCACCACGGAGGACCATTCGACGGGCGTCGAAGCGTTTCCGGCATTGACCAGTCCGTACTCCCCACCCGCTATCTCGACCAGTTCGGGCACCCAGTGGCCCCCGATCATCACGGGGTCCATCCAGTCGATGTCGAGGACCCGGGGTCGGGTGGAGTCGTCGGGAACGCGCTCGCGGACCGCCTCGACGCGCGCCCGGCCCTCGGCGACCAGTTCGTCGGCCCGTTCCTCCCGATCAAGCGCCCGCCCGATCCGCTCGATATCCGAGAACACGTCCTCCAGTCCGTGGGGATCGGTCGTCAGGACCTCACAATCGAGCCCGAGTTCCTCGACGGCCTCGCGGACCAGAACGGTGTCGACCGCACAGACGTCACAGATCCCCTGCGTGACGATCAGATCCGGGTCGGCGCGAGCGAGTTCCTCCAGTCGGATCTCGTAGACCCCGCCCGCGCGTTCCGCGCTCAGCACCTGCTCGTCGATGGTGGCACTGTCTGCGGTTGCGTCGACTGACGACCGGGTGATCGCGGGCAGGTCGCGCACCGCGGGCGGGTGATCACAGCTATGGGAGACCCCGACGGGCTCGATCCCGATCGCACAGGCGATCTCGGTCGCCGAGGGCAACAGCGTGACGACGTTCATACCCCTCGTAGGAGATGGAGCGAAATAGCTTCCGGGACCGATGGGGATTTCGGGGCGGGCCGGAGAGCCTAGCCCGATGGGACGATGGACGTATCGGGTGACGGTCATCACGCTGTGTACGCTCGCGTTCTTCGCGACGATGGTCGCTCGCCTCGTCATCAGTCCCGTGGTCCCCGAGATCGAGGCCGCGTTCGGCGTCTCCTCGGCGATCACCGGGATCGCGTTGACGGGGATGTGGATGGCCTACTCGCTCTCGCAGTTCCCCTCGGGACTCCTCGCGGACCGCTACGGCGAGCGCTTGGTGATCCTCGTGGCGGTGGGCCTTACCGCCGTCGCCAGCGGGGCGCTCGCGCTCTCGCCGTCGATATGGCTCTTCGTCGTCCTGACGATCGTTCTGGGTGCGGTCGCGGGGCTTCACTACAGCGTCGCGACCACCCTGCTGACCAAGGAGTTCGACGACATCGGCACCGCGATCGGGATCCACAACTCCGGGGCGCCGCTGGCGGGCCTGCTCGCGCCGCTTGCGGCGGCCGCGGTCGCCGGTTGGGTCGGCTGGCGCTACTCGATCGCATTGGGGGCCGTGACCGCCGCCCCGATCTTCCTCCTGTTCGCGTGGAAGGTTCGGGGAACCGAGCCCGCACGGCCGAACCAGCCCATGCGCGAGCGGATCGCACTCGGACCCGTCCTCGAACTATTGACCCGCCCACAGATCGCTTTCACCGCGCTGCTCGCGATCTGTTTCGAGTTCGTCTGGCAGGCCACCGCCTCGTTCCTCCCGGCGTTCCTCGTCGCCCACCACGGCTACTCGATCGGGCTCGCGAGCGCGATGTTCTCGGCGTACTTCGTGGTCCACGGGCTGACCCAGCCGGCGGTCGGCTCGCTGTCGGATCGCTTCGGCCGCGATCGGGTGGCGGCGGGCTGTGCCCTGCTCGGGATCGCGGGCTACGGGCTGTTGGTCGGCGGCTCCGGGCTCCCCACACTCGGAGTCGCGATACTGTTGGTCGGGATCGCGATGAGCTGGGGGGCGGCGGTCCTCCCGCGGTTCATGGATCACCTCTCGGCCGAGGAGCGGGGCGCGGGCTTCGGCCTCGTCCGGACGAGCTACATGCTGGTGAGCGCGACCGGCAGTGCGGTCGTCGGAACCGTCGCGGACCTCGCCTCGTGGGGCGTCGCCTTCTCGGTGTTTCTCGCGTTGCTCTCGGTCGTCGTCTGTGCGCTGGGGGCGAATCGAGCGCTGGACCTCGGCCTGTAGAGGGGCAACCTTATGCCGAGGGTCGATCGACACACGACCATGTCCGGATCGACCGACTCGGGGGTAGGCGGATGGAACTGACGCTGGTCCTGATCGCGGCGACCCTGCTGTTGGGGCTGCTCTCGCCGGTCGCGTTCGCACTCGTCCTGTTCACCCGGGACCGTGAGGACGGAACGGCAGGATCGACGACCGAGAACTGATCCCTCAGGGCACTCAGGGAGCCCATCCCGGGTCGTCGAACGGGAAAAGACGCGGCAACTGGCCGAACATGTTCGGGGTCGGGGTTTCGGTCGACCGGCGCCTACGGTCCGACGTGAGCACGACAGCCGAATCCCGAGCGAGCGACGCGCGAACCACCGTCACGGTCGTCTGTACCGGCCATGTCTACGACGCGGTCGGGAAACACCGTTTCCCCTATACGTTCGAGGGGACGACCCTGCGCGAACTCCTCGACGACCTGTTCGCCGAGTACGACATCGCCGAGATGCTGATCGCCGAGACCGAGGCCGACGCGACCGCCCACGGCTGGGCGACCCCGCCCGAGGAACTGCCCGGAACGTGGAAGAAGAACCCCGAGGGCGAACAGACCCGCGCGTACGCCCGGGTCACGGTCAACGGGCGGTTCAACGAGCATTACGAGGGACTCGACACCGTACTCGAAGACGGGGACCGCGTGGGCCTGATCTACCCGTTCATGTTCTGTTGTTAGCGTGCCCCACGAACCGCCCGCGGGTCGCGTCGGATCGAAGCCGGTGAGTCACCCCGGCGATCCGGGCGTACTTGTCGCCGCCGGTCGAGGACAGCGTATGGACGGCACCTACACGCTCGTGATCCCGCTTCCGGAACCGGCGGAGATCGAGATCGGCGCGCTCGGCGCTCACGACCTTTCGGCGGGGTGGTACGCCTACACCGGCAGCGCGTTCGGCCCCGGCGGTTTCTCCCGGATCGACCGGCATCGAGAACTCGCTCGGGGCGAGCGCGAGACCCGCCACTGGCACGTCGACTACCTGCTCGGACACGACGCGACCCGCATCGAGCGGGCGGTCCGTACCCCCGAGCGGGACGTCGAGTGTGAGGTCGCCCGCACGCTGCCCGACGCCGGGATCGCGGGGTTCGGATCCTCCGATTGCGACTGCCCGTCACACCTCGCGTACGCCGAGGGCCGCAGGACGCTGCTCGAAGCGACCGAGCGGGCACACGAAACGGCGTGAGTCACTCGGCTTTCAGCGAGTAGGCGATCAGCGAGAAGCCAGCCAGCACGAACAGCCCCTCGACGAGGACGCCGAGGCCGAGCCACACGTCGAGGATCTCGAAGCCGAATCCGCCGAGGACGCTGCCGAGCGTCACCAGCGCGAATCCGGCGGCGAGGAAGCCGAGCGGGCGACTGTGCGTGCGGCGGAACGCCTTGAACGCGAAGTAGGTGATCGTTCCGCCCATGACGACAAGCAGCGTCTTGACGACGGCGAGCGCGATCGTCACCCACTCGGGGGCGGTCCCGTGGGGCATTTCAGGCCTCCTTGCTGATCTCGGACCACATGGTCGCGAGCCGTTCGTCGGCGCTCCGGGCCGGCCGGGAGACCGTCAGGTCGAACCTACGTTCCTCGTCGATCGAGAGCACCACCTCGTCGAACCCGAGGCGATACCGGGTGGTGTGACGACCGTCCGACCGGATCTCGATCGCCTCCTCCAACAGCGTCGCGTCGGTCATCGCGTCCAGTTTCCGATAGGTGGTCGAGAGCGGGACGTCACAGGCCTCCGAGACGTCGCTTGCGGTCATCGTTCCCTGTAGGTTTCGAACGATCGTCCGACAGTCCTCGTCGCAGAGCGCATCGAGGACGTCCTCGAGTGCCGGTTCGTCCTGCTCGGCGAACGGGTCCCGAACCATCTCCCTCGACCTTCACGACGGTATCGTATAACTCACACGGGGATAGGAACGAGCCATCGGAAGTACCGATCGAGACGGTCTGACGCTGGGTTTAATCGATCGGCAGGGAAATCCCAGGATATGCCACGGGCGAAACTCAACGTCACGCTTCCGAACGGGCTGTGGGTCGCCCGGCTTTCCCGGGAGCATCCGGAGGTCCAGTTCCTCGTGCTGGCGGCGCTGCCGGCCGACGGGACGGGTATCGGGCTGGTCGAACTCCGCGGGCCGGACCTGCAGGCAGTCGTCGGGGCGATGGCCGAGGCGGCGGCGGTGATCAGCCTCGAATCCCTCCAGTCAGCCGACGAAAAGGAGATCGTTCGGTTCGAAACCGACGAACCGCTCCTGTTGTTCGCGATCCAGCAGTCTGCGATCCCCCTCGAACCGCCGGTCGAGATCAGAGACGGGGTCGCCTCGCTCGAAGTGACCGCACCGCGCGAGCGCCTCTCGACGCTCGGAACCCAGTTGGGGGGGTTCGGAATGAACTTCGACGTCGAGTACATTACCCAGTCGATCGACACCGACGACCTCCTGACCGACCGACAGCGCCGTCTCGTCTCCGCGGCGATCGAGCGGGGCTACTATAATACACCCCGTGAGTGCTCGCTCTCGGAGCTCGCCGAGGCCGTCGGTATCGCCAAATCCACCGCGAGCGAGACGCTCCACCGCGCCGAGGGGGCCATTATTAAACGCCACATGTCGACCCCGTCGATCGACTGATCGAGCGGGACGTTTACGGCGGCGTCGAGGGCCGCCCTTCGACGCCGCGACCACGACCGCACCCGCCCGCGGGGCGCGACGGCGGGTCCACGGATCGGAGGTAACCACGACACGTTACGATTTCAATAGACGTAACTACCGATAGTTGTATAATGGGGGCGAACGATCGATCACGTATGGCCGTGGCCGATGTGGTCTCGCGGCAGGCGTTGTGTGCCCACTCGCGGGTGATCGTCAAGACGCTCTGCTATCGGGTGTTCATGTTCCTGCTCACGGCGGCCGTCGCGCTGGCGGTGACCGGCAGTCTCGGCGAGGCGCTCAGCATCGGGGTGGCGACGAACCTCCTGAAGACGGTGACGTACTACGCCTACGAGCGCGTGTGGGCGCATGTGACGTGGGGAACGCGGTAGCTACCGGCGCTCCTCGAGGTCGACGACCGTTGCGGGATCGGCGCTGATCCAAGCGGTAAAGCGCTCGTCGGCGTCGAGGTCCGCGGGGACGAACGTCCAGCGATCGAGCGGCTGGCCGTCCTCGTGGGTGATGAGACGGAGCGATCCCGAGCCGCGTGAAATGGATGCCGTCGTCACGATAGAACGGAGGGGGCGAGAACGTAACTACCGGAGGCTTGCACACGCCAGCGGCCGAAACAGGGGGGCGGCGAGCGGGTCCGGGTGCTACTCGCCGCCGACGATCGCCTCGACGTCGGCGTGTTCGGAGAGCAGTTCGCCCATCCGCTCGACCGTCTCGGGACTGCGGGTCCGCCCCCGCCTGACGACGTCCTCCGCACGGTCGATCGTCGAGAGCGTATCCGAGCGGACGACCATGACCGGGACACCCTTCTCCTCGGCTGTACCGATCACGGCACCGGAGGGCCGAAGTCCGCCCGTGAGGACGAGACACTTCACGCCGGAGGCTTCGAGCGCCACCGTCTGGATGTCCGAGCGGTCCCCGCCCGTGATCAGCGCGGCGTTTCGGGCCCGCCGGAAGTGCCTGAGCGCCGCGTCCCCGCCCATCGCGCCGACGAGGAACCGCTCGACGAACTCGTCGGTAGCGACGCCCGTCAGCACCTGTGCACCGAGTTCCTCGGCGAGTTCGGCGACGGTGACACCCGCGAGTTCCCGCGTGCGGGGGAGCGCGCCGAGGACCGGGATCCCCCGCCCCTCGAGGAAGGGGACGACGTCGGATTCGAGCGAGTCGAAACTCGCGTCGGCGACGGCGTTGAAGACGACCCCCGAGAGCCGCTCGCCCAGTCGGTCGGCCGCCGCGAGGATCGCGTCGGTGTCGCCCGCACTCGTGTAGGGCGCGACAAGCACGACCTCGGCGTCGAGCAACGCGGCGATGTCGGCGTCCGTGAGGTCGACGATCCCGCCCGTCGCGAGGCTGCTCGCACCCTCGATCAACATCAGGTCCGTGTCCGCGGAGAGCGCCTCGAAGTTCTCACGTACGGTTTCCCGAAGCTCGTCGGGGTCCTCCCGACCGCGGATGGCCTCCTCGATGAAGGTCGGCGAGTAGACGATCGGCTCGAGTTCGTGCATCTCCGCATCGAGGCCGAGGACCTCCCGTGCGAGCATGGGGTCCTCGTCGATCGTCTTCCCGACGTTGCTCTGCAGGCGGGTCCCCTTCGGCTTCATGTAGCCGACGCTCTTTCCGGCCGCCCGTGCCCGCTTGCCGAGCGCGAGCGCGATGGCGGTCTTTCCTGTGCTGTCCTCGGTGCCGGTGATGAGTACGGTTCGGGTCATTGCTCTACGGTGAGGGCGATGTCGATGGCCGTCGCCCCGTCAGGGGTGACGACCAGCGGGTTGATGTCCAGTTCCACGATCTCGGGGAAGTCACACACGAGCTGCGAGAGGCGCTGGATCGTCTCGATCACGCTCGCCTCGTCGACGGGCTCGCGCCCGCGTGCACCCCGCAACAGGGGCGCGGCGTCGATCTCGTCGATCATCGCCGTCGCCTCGCTCCCGCCCACGGGTGCGACACGGAAGGTCACGTCCTCCAGGGTCTCGACGAAGATCCCGCCGAGGCCGAAGAGCAGTAGCGGGCCGAACTGCGGGTCGCGGTTCATCCCGACGATGGTCTCGACCCCGGAATCGAGATCGAGCATCTCCTGAACCTGCACACCCAGCAGGGTCGCGTCGGGCTGGTAATTGCGCGCGCGGGTCACGAGGTCCTCGTAGGCGTCGTAGACGTCCTCGCGGGCGACGCCGACTTTCACCCCGCCGATGTCGGACTTGTGCATGATGTCGGGCGAGACGATCTTCATGACGACCGCCTCGCCGATTTTCTCGGCAACGCGTTCGGCCTCGGCGGGATCGGAGACGACCTCGCCCGCCGGGATTGGAATACCGTAGGCCTCCAGAATCCCCATCGCCTCGACGCCGATCCGGTTGTCCCCTCGCCCGTCGGCGCGATCGAGCAACTCCCTGACTCGCTCGCGGTCGACGTCGAACTCGGCGGGGTCGTCGTACTCCCGTCCTCTGATCTCGCGGTACTCCGCGAGCGAATCGAGGCTCTCGACCGCGCGGGCGGGGTCGAAGTAGTTGGGGATACCGGCCTCCCGGAGCAGTTCGGCCGCGGGCGCGACCCGTTCGCCGCCCATGAAGCAGGCCGCGACCGGCTTGCCGTGTTCCTCGCGCAACTCGACGGTCGCCTCGGCGAGTTCCTCGTAATCCAATACTGCGGTCGGGGCCGAGAGGACGAGGGCCATCCCGACGTTCGGATCCCCGAGCGCCGTATCGAGCGCGCCCGCGAAGCGCTCGACGTCGGCGTCACCGACGATGTCGACGGGGTTGTAGACGTTCCCCTCCGCCGGGAGCGACTCGCGGAAGCTCTCGAGGGTGCCCTCCGAAAAGGCGGCCATCGAGAGCCGGGAATCGCCGACCGCGTCCGTCGACATCACGCCGGGGCCGCCCGCGTTGGTGATGACGGCCACCGTTTCGGAGTCCGGTAGTGGTTGGTTCGCGAGCATCTGGGCCGAATCGAACAGCTCCTGTACCGATTCGGCCCGGAGGACGCCTGCCTGCTCCAGACCCGCCTCGTACGCTCGTTCCGAACCGGCAATGGTCCCCGTATGGGATGAGGCGGCCTGCGCGCCCGCGTCCGTGCGCCCGGACTTGACGAGCACGACCGGCGTGTTCCGTGTGACCTCGCGGGCCGTCTCGATGAACTCACGGCCCTCGTCGATCCCCTCGAGGTAGCCGATGATCACGTCCGTCTCCTCGTCCCGATTCCACGCCTCGACGAAGTCGCCCTCGTCCAGTACCGCTTTGTTCCCCAGCGAGACGACGTCCTTGAAGCCGATCCCCTGATCGTTGGCCCAGTCGACGACCGCCGTGATAAAGGCCCCCGACTGGCTCATAAACGAGAGATTGCCGTCGAGAGCGTCGTCCGGGCCGAAGGTGGCGTTCAGTCCAACGGGGGTGCTCATCACGCCCAGACTGTTGGGCCCGACGAGGTTCAGGTCGTACTCGCGTGCGGCCTCGCGCAACTCCCGTTCGCGGGTCGCTCCTTCGCTTCCGGTCTCGGCGAAGCCGGCGGTGATCACGACGACGTTTTTTACCCCACTCTCGCCGGCCTCGCGGACGGCGGCGATCGCGATGTCGGGAGGGACGACCACCACCGCGAGATCGGGATCGCCCGCCTCCCCGAGGGAGTCGACGCAATCGACACCGAGTACCGCCTCGTAATTCGGGTTGACGCCGACGACCTCGCCGTCGAAGCTCGCGAGCAGGTTCGACGTGATGGCGTGGCCGACCGACCCGTCTCTGGGGGTCGCTCCGATCACCGCGATCCGATCGGGTGAGAACAGCCCCGTCAGGTCACCCACGAGTGATTCACCCCCGATACCGGCGAGTCACGACTCACATCCGGCATGGTAGCCATACGCCGTCGCCTTCGTCCGGCGCGGGTATAACTCGTGTGGCGCGGTCGGTGGGAACGGCCGCAGGCGGCGGCTCAGACGTCCTCGGGGAGCCACCCGCCCGAGACCTCGAGGTTCGTGCCGCTGATGTAGCCGCTTCCCTCCTCGAGGAACGTAAAGACGGCCTGAATCACGTCCTCGAAGCCCGCGGGTCGGCCCCGCGGGAGGTCCTCGGGGAACTCGTCGCTGTTCTCGATGACGTACGGCGAGACGGCGTTGGCGGTGATCCCCTGTTCGCTCGTGTCGGCGGCGAGCATCCGGGTGAACATCAGGACGCTCGATTTGGCCATGAAGTAGGGCGCGTTCTTCGGGTTGATCAGTCCCTTCTCGGCGGAGGCGTAGCCGACGTTGACGATCCGCCCCCAACCCGCCTCGCGCATTCCCGACAGCGCGCGTCTCGAACAGAGGTACGTGCCGGTGACGTTCGTCTCCATGACCGTTTGCCACGTCTCGAAGTCCATCTCCGCCCAGTGTTCGGGTGCGAACGCGCCGACGTTGTTGACGAGAACATCGACCGGTCCCAGCTCCGCCTCGATCGCCTCGAACAGCCCCTCGACGGCCTCGGGGTCGGTCACGTCACCGCGAACGGTCGTCGCCTCGACGCCCTCTCGTCGAGCCTGCTCTGCGATCTCGTTGGCGTCGTCCCCGCTGGTGTGGTAGTGGACGGCCACGTCCGCGCCCCGCTTTGCGCACGCGAGGGTGAGCGCGCGGCCCAGTCCCTTCGCGCTGCCGGTGACCAGAACGGTATGGCCCTCGAGGTCGGGTTCGATCATATCCCCGATTGAACCGAACGCCCCATAGCCCTTGGCGATGGCGACCCACGTTTATAATGGAGGGGTGTGTACGACCGGCATGGCCATCGAAACGATCGTTCTGGCGGTCGGCCAGGAGGACGAGGACAGAGCGAAACGACTCGCCGAAACCGCGATCGAGATCGCGAAACCGACCGGGGCGCACGTCGTACTCTCGCACGTGTTCAGCGACCAGGAGTTCGACGAGGTGGTCGAGCGCCTCGACTTCGAGGCGAGCGTGAACCCCGATCCCAGCGACGTCGCCGCCCGGCACGTCACGACCCGAACGGTCGCCCAGTCGCTCGACGCCGTGGACATCGACTACGAGATCCGCGGCGAGGTCGGGGACCGCGGCGAGGCGATCGTCGACCTCGCGAAGGCGGTCGACGCAGATCGGGTCATCGTCGGCGGACGACGCCGGAGTCCCACCGGCAAGGCCGTCTTCGGCAGCACCGCCCAGGAAGTGATGCTCTCTGCGCCCTGTCCGGTCACGTTCGTCCGGGACTAGCTCGATCGCTCGTCGGGATCGTCGTCACGACCGAGGTCGGCGTCCTCCTCGGCCCCGCGGGTCGTGGCTTCGGCCGACGACGGCTGGTCCTCGGGGTCGGCATCCGATTCGGGGTCCAGTTCCTCGGCGTTTTCGCGGATGTCCTCGGTGTCTCGTGGCTCCTCGGGAACCGGGTCCTGGACGTCCTCCGTACCGCGTAGCTCGTCGAGTTGGGCGTCCTGAACGTCGTCGCGACCCGCCGAGTCCTCCGCACCCGGTGGCCGCTCATTGGCGTCCCGACCGTCCATTCCGCCCACGGCGTCGCCCGCAGGGTCGTCCTCGCCGGACGGGACGCCCCGTTCGTCCCTGCCTGTCTCGCCGGTCGTTCGATCGGTGGTCGGATCGCCCGCGTCGTCCATCTCCGCTGCGGTCTCGTCACCCGAGAGGTCCCCGTCTATCGGGTCGTCCCGGCGCTCCTCGAGTGGGAGGTCGTCCCTGTCGGTCGAGGCGTCCTCGTGGCCGGTTCCGGTGCCCGTCTCGGCCGTCGGATCGGGCGTGGTATCGGACCTCTCCCCGTACTCGGCGTCGTCGACGTCCGTCACGGTGGAGTCGGTGGCCCCGAGGTGGACGGCGTCGTCGGTGATCTCCGAGACGTGGACCGGTTCGACGGACTGGGTACCCTCTGTGTCGCCCCATCCCAGCGTCGCTTTGATGTTGCCGGTGAGACCGGGGTCGGTCTCGACGTGGATCGTCCCGCCCTCGACGGCGCTGACGATGCCGATCTCCTCACCGGTTGAGTCGATAACGGCCTTTCCGGTGTCGCCCTCGGTCGGCTGGGTACGGTCGTCGTGTGCCATACCGGGGAGACGGTAGCGGGCCGGATAAAGACAGACCCGGAGTGTGCATGGTGTCTCGGTTGGCCAGTCAGCCGAATCTATGCAGTTAAGTGCCGGGCCGGTCGTTTCCTGAAACGAGAATGTACTACGCCGGCGTGGACCTCGGGGCGACGAACATCCGGGCGGCGGTCGCGGACGACGGCGCCGAGATACTGGCCATTGCGCGCCGGGACACCCCACGGGGCCCGACGGGGATCGACGTCACCGAGGCCGTCCTGCGCACGCTTCGGGAGGCCTGCGGGAAGGGGGACGTCGATCCTCGGGCGGTCGAGGCGGCGGGGATCGGCAGTTTCGGCCCGTTCGATCTGGCGTCGGGTACCATCGAGAACCCCGCGAACCTCCCCGATACGGTGGAGACGATCCCGCTGACCGGCCCCATCGAAAAGCTCATCGACTCCGAGAAGGTGTACCTCCACAACGACACCATCGCGGGCGTCATCGGCGAGCGCTTTCACTCCGATAGGAACCCCGACGACATGGTCTATCTCACCATTTCGTCGGGGATCGGCGCGGGGGTCTGTGTCGACGGGAACGTGCTCTTGGGCTGGGACGGCAACGCCGGCGAGGTCGGCCACATGACGATCGACCCCGAAGGCCTCAGAACGTGTGGGTGTGGGCACGACGGCCACTGGGAGGCCTACTGCTCGGGCAACAACATCCCCCGGTACGCCCGCCTGCTGTACCAGGACGCACAGGGGATGGACACCGTTCTCCCGATCGAGGACCCCGATTTCTCTGCGGTGGACGTCTTCGAGAACGCCGAAAACGACGAGTTCGCCCGATACGTCATCGAGCAGGTCGGCCACTGGAACGCGATGGGCGTCGCCAACATCGTCCACGCGTATGCCCCGCTCGTGGTCTACGTCGGCGGTGCGGTCGCGATCAACAACCCCGAACTCACCCTCGATCCCATCCGGGAGAAGCTAGAGGAGATGGTTTTCATCAACATCCCCCAGATCGAGTTGACGACGCTCGGCGACGACGTGGTGCTCCACGGGGCCATCGCGAGCGCGATGACCGCCGGTACCGGTGATCGGACGCGGATCCGGGGGTAAGTTCCTATGTCGGTATCGGTGCAGGCGCCACCGGTGATCGGGGCCCGCCTTCGAAGCCGCGACCAACCCAAACCCTTTCGAGTTCTCGGGGTCTACAGGTGACAATGAGTATCGACACCGGCGAGTCCGAGGTCGCGGAGACCGAGGAGGCCCTCAGGTCGAAGGTCGAAACCTGGCTCGCAAAACAGATGCCGATCATCCAGATGCACGGCGGGACCAGCGCCGTGAGGAAAGCCGACCCCGGCGGCGAGACCATCATCGAACTCGGCGGTGGCTGTCGGGGCTGTGGGGTCAGCGAGATCACCACGGGCAACATCGAGGCCGAACTGCTCCAGTGGCCCGAGATCGAGGAGATTACAGTCAGGGCGCCCGACGCCGGCGAGAGCTTCGGAATCGATCAGCCCGAAAGCATCATGGGTATCGACCGGAGCGAAGGCGGGCGGGGCTTCTGATTATCGGCCGAGTTTGCTCCGGTTGACCGAGACGCCCGTCGGCGTGACGATGATCTGGTCGTCGCCCTTCTGGACGATGTCGCCGTTTACCTCGTGGGCGACCTGCCGGAGTTCGTCGATGATGTGTTCGACCGTGCTGTCGCTCGTGCGGAGCCGAACGATGTCGGCAACGACGATGTCGCCGTCGTAGATGGCGTCCTTGATCGCGATGAGATCGCGCTGGCCGTCGATCTCCGCGATGTGTACCTTCGTGCCCGCCTCGTCGGGGGCCGCTTCGATGTCGCCGACGTCGACCTCGACGTAGTCCTCGACGCTTCGCCCTCGGCGATGGGAGCCCTGTTCGCCGAGCAGCTTGTCCATAAACCCCATAGGCGTGGGTCCGCCCGTGCGCGTATAGTTCTTACGTCAGACGGGCGTGAGGACACCCGAACCCGCCCCGCGAACGGTCCGAACCGCCTCAGACGGCGAAGGTATAGAGGTCGTCGCCGACGTGGTGGATCGACTCGATCACCTTCCCCGAATCGCCGACCATCTCGGTTCCGTCGGTCTTCGCGCGCCCGATCGCGAGCACCTTGCCGTGGGACTCCTCGGCGACGGCGACCAGATCGCCGGCCTCGATCCCCTCGTCGGCCTCGACGATCCCCGGACGCATCACGTCCGCACCGTCCGAGACGAAGGAGATCGCGCCCGTATCGACGGTGACGACCCCGCGTTGTGGGGTGTGTTCGTTCGCGCCGCGAACCGTGAGAAACGGGTCGTCCTCGTAGTAGCAGGCGTCGGGTCGGCCGTCGACCAACACGAGGTCGAAGGGACTGTCGGCGAGTTCGACGAGTTCGTAGGTGTCGCCGTCGAGGGAGACACCGAGACCCTCCGAGAGGGCGGCTTCGAGGTCCCGAACCTCGTCGTTGCGCAGGTGGTGGCGGGATCTGATCTCCATGTCGGGGATCTCTCGGGGCGACCCAATAAACGATCGGTTCCTCAGGGCCCCAGGTCCAGGTCCTGGGCGTGCTCGGCGGCCAGTTCCGTGACCTCCTCGACGTCCAGTTCGGACTGGCTCGCGAGCACCCGGGTGAGCATGCTTAGCTGTCGGACGGCCATCTCCTGGAGGTCCTCCTCGTCGACGTCGTTGGCGAAGTAGTAGGCGTCCTGCCGGTCCTCGCGGACGAGGCCGACGTACAGCGAGATCACGTCCTCCTCGTCCAGCCCCTCGCTCGCCCGCTCGCGAAGCGTTTCGAACTCCTCGGTCGAAGCCATCGCCTCGGGAATGGCACATCGCACACTAAACGCCGGCGACAGGGGACGCCGGATCTCTCGGATATCGCGCGAAAAGTGCTAAGTGACCCCCCGCCATCTATGCGGGTATGTGGGGCCCCCGCAAACAGGGCCAACGGACGGTCACCTGTATCGCCTGCGGAACCGCCGTCAACAGGTCCGACGCACGCGAATACGACAAGTACGGCGACCGCTGGGACCGCGACGGAAAGGAGTTCGAACACCTCTGTAAGGACTGTTATCGCGGGCTCTGTCACCAGCCGCGCGCGGAGTTGGAGGGGTTGCTCGTCGAGATCAACGCCGGGCACCATCCCCAAGACGAGTTCCTCTCGTGGTACTGTGCGCTCGTCGACGAGCGCTACGGGTCGCTCTCCGAACACGAGCGCGAGCGGTAGGCGACACCTATACTTTTCTTTCGCTCATAGACGCGGGCATGACCGATCAGGAGGCCGCTCGATGAGCGACGCCCAGTCGGAAGCGGGCACCGTCGAGGGCCAAGGCCCCGTCGAGATCGACGAGGAACTCGCACGCCACCTCGAGAACAAACGCGAGGAACTGTTCGAGAAATTCGAGATCCCCGACGAGTTCCCACCGGAGGTGATGGAGGAAGCGGAGACCCGTACCGAAGACATCCAAAGCGAGATCCGGTCCGAGGTCGACGAACGGCGCGATCTGCGTGATCTCACCACGTGGACGACCGACCCGATCGACGCCCAAGACTTCGACGACGCCATCTCGATCGAAGAACGCGAGGAGGAGTACGTCCTGTGGGTCCACATCGCCGACGTGACTCATTATGTGACTCCCGAGACCTCAATGTGGTCTTCCGCTGTGGAGCGGGCCAACACGGTCTACCTGCCGGCCTACACGGTCCACATGCTGCCGCCGACGCTCGCCGAGACGGTCTGTTCTCTGGTCCCGAACGAGGACCGACTGGCGCACACCGTCGAGATGCACCTCGGCAAGGAGAACCTGGGTTACGACGAGATCGAGATCTACAAGTCGGTGATCGAGTCGGACGAACGCCTGACCTACGCGCAGGCCGAGAAACGCCTCGAAGACCCCGATTCGCCGCTTCACGAGGAGTGTGGGCTCGTCTACGAACTGGCCGACCGGATGCACGAGCAGCGAAAGGCGGACGGTTCGTTGGTGCTGAATCCGAGTCGGGACCGGGCTCACACCATCATCGAGGAGTGCATGCTGAAGGCGAACAAGGCCGTGACCCACGAGCTGATGTGGGGTCGCGGCGTCGAGGCCATGTACCGCGTCCACCCCCAGCCCAGCCCCGACGAATGGGACAAGGCGCTTCAGGAGATCCAAGAGCTCGACGGGGTGTCGATCCCGGGCGAGGCGTGGGACGACCCCCGGAAGGCGGTCAACGCCACCCTCGAGGAAGCCCCCGAACGGCAACTGGGCAAGATCCAGTGGGCGGTGATGAAGGTGATGCCCCGCGCCCGGTACATGAACGACCCCTTCGGCGGGCACCACGCGCTCAACTTCGAGATCTACGGGCACTTCACCAGCCCCATCCGACGCCTGTCTGACCTCATCAACCACTGGATCGTCCACACCAACGACGTGCCCGAGGACCTCGTGGCGCTCTGTGACCGGGCCTCCGACCGACAGAAGGCCGCAGAGCGGTGCGAGCGCGAGTACAAACAGTTCCTCGAAGAGGTCGGACTGGACCCCAACGCGGTGAACAACCGCGGGATCGAAGTCGTAGAAGAGGACGAGACCGACTGAGCGCAGCGCGGGAAACCCCCGAGACACGAGCGACGAGGTCCCGAGGACCGTGCGAACGGTACGTCATACCGTGAGCGGACGGCGGGGGGCGAGACGTCGCCGAGTTGATCGCCGGACGGTGGTGGCTGCCGTGGTCGGTTCCGAGCAAGAGTCGGTCCGCCGGATCGCTCCGTGACCGTCTCCAACGGATCGGACTAGACCGCCGGGAGGACACCGTTCCCCGTCAGCGGCTTCGATTGGACTCGATGAGGGGAGACGGCCTCCTGTCTCGGGCGGAGACGGGACTCTCACGGGGTCGAATCGGGAGGAAAAACGAAAACCGCGGGACCGGCCCGGTCGGGCGTTCTACCGGGAGGAGTGGAGGAAAGCGCCAGCGGTTCAGTAGTGGCGTTCGCTACCGTTGACCTTCTTCTCGGCCCATTTCTTCGCGTCCTGTGCGAGCAGCTTGTAGTTCTCTGCTTTACTCATACACGAGTTAATATGCGGGCACGGGTTAAAAGTCTAACGGATCACTGACATATTCTGGATGATTGACAGATATATACTTATGTTGAAATTAAGAACAGTGAAATTTGTTAAACGATCGTTGAGGACAGGGGCACGGGACGGGTAGCAGGGAGGACGGGAGCAGGTGTCAACCGAGACACAATCACACTATTGCGTCTCGCGGTCGGTAGTAGGGACATGGAAGAGGAAAGCGAGATCGACCCACAACTCGCGGACGAACTGCTAAGCGTGTGTCGGACCGTCGTCGGCGACGAACTGCGAAGCATCACCCACTTCACCGAGGAGAGCGTCGGGCAGATCTACCTGCGCTCGGACCTCGACCGAACCGCCGACCTCATCGGGTTCGCCGAACACGAGCGCATGGGGTTTCGCTCCCAGTCGGCCTATCGGAACACCCAGTTGGGCGAATATCAGGCGACGATCCGGATGTTCGAACACGGCTTTCTGACCCGCGTCATCGCGGGCGGCCACGGCGTCTGGGTGACGACCGACTCGATGGACATCGACCGGTTCGAGGAACTCTCTACCGCGTTGAAGTCGGTGCTGGGCGAAACTAGTAAACAAAACAAGTAATATAGTGAAGTAATATTCCGATTAGATTTGTAGAGTGTTTATTACGTCGAAGTCTCTGGAACCTCATAAGAGGCGATTACGTTATCACCGACGACGACGTTGAGCGTCCCAGCACTGAGACCATCTCCTGCAACATCAATACTATCCCCTGCAGAGAGACTAAATTCAGTGATAGTTCCATTGGTTACAGTTACAGTACCTTCACCAATAGCACTGCCCTTCAATTCAGCGTTTTCTATTGTGTCACCACCGTTATGGGAAATAGTTACATTGTCAGCATCACCGCTAATGCTCAATTGAGCCTGTGGTCCGCTACCCTCTCCGAGTCCGTTCCCGAGTCCGAGGACGAACGCGCCGATGACTGCCGCGAGGATCACGGTGATGGCGACCATCAGGATGGCGCCGATCACGGGCGATACGCCACGGTCCGCTTCGCCGCTGAAGGGGGCCGAGAGCTTCCGTTTGAGTTCTTTCATCATGGTTTTGTCCGCACGAAAGGGGAGCGACGGTGAACGAGACTCGTCCCGCCGTCCCCGGATCGACCGCACCGCACGACCCCGCGCCGCTCGGCTGGCTTTTGCGATTGTTTCGTTATATGTTGTGAGAATATATATTACGTGTTTTTAATCATAGAATTTATAGTTGTTAACTGATAGGTAGTTTCTTGAGGCTGTGATATAAACGAGGGAGGATCGGGACGCCCGCTGTCGGTTTCACCGGGTATCTCGCCTCCTGCGGTCGGGATCGGGTGATCGCTCATGACGGGAATCGTGGATCGGACTCGCCGCTCGCCGGGGATCCGGTGAACGAAACGTGATATATCCGAGTAGTTATGGATTCGTGGGGTTGAACTCGGTCGCAGCGAAGTTGCTCCCTGTTCAAATCCCGGCTCGCGTAATAGATTCGACGCTCGTGCGTTTGCTCGCGGCGAAAATCAATGGACTTGCTGGAAGGGACCTTCAGTCCCGCTGGAGACCGGTAGAGCCGCCGGTGATGAACGAAGTGAGACGAAGAGAAATAGACTCGCTGGGAGTCCCACGAGCGAGCGTATCGAGTGAGTGGACTCGCTGGGATTTGAACCCAGGGCCTCTTCCTTGCGAAGGAAGCGATCTACCACTGATCTACGAGCCCGCACTCCCTGCTACCGGTCGGAGTTATTTGTGCCTTCCGTTTCGGACATCGAGGATCCCCGCCCGTCCGGCGAGCAGCCCGAGTACCAACCCCGTGAAATGGGCGATCAGCGCGACGCCGGGCGCACCCGTAGCGAGCGTCACGACGGCCGCGAAGACGACGAACAGCACGAGTTGGAGTCGTCCGCTCAGCCTGAATCGATCGAGCAGTGTCGCCGAGACGACGTTACCCGCCAGCACGTAGCCCATCAGCGCGAAGATCGCGCCGCTCGCGCCCAGTACGCCCTGCGCGGGACCCACGAGGCTCCCCAGCGTGATCTGGGCGACCCCGGCGAGGATCCCCGTGGTGACGAAGAAGGCGTGGAATCGAAAACGAGTGGTGCGGCGTTCGACCAGCAGCCCGAACACGAGCAGGGCAAACGAGTTCGCGAGGAGGTGGGCCGTCCCGCCGTGGGCGTACACGCTCGTCACTAGCGTCCACGGCCTGACTTCGACTGGCGGTGCGAGCACGAAGAAGAACGCCATCAGACCGACGAGGCTGACGGCCGTCTGGAGGGCGAAGACGACGCCGAAGACGAACAGCGTCTCTATCGTCGGGCTCCCGCGTCGGCCGCTCATACGGGGATGTAGGAGCGGCCGAAGAAAAATGGATACGGTCGACGACGGCAGTCGCTACCGGGTAAAAAACACGAAAACGGAGTCGGTTTCCAGTCGTTGGTTCCGAAGGACGTGGTCTTCGATTCGCGCACCTGAGAGGTGCTCAGTCCTCGAGAACGATCTCGATGGAGACGTCGTTGGGAACCTGAATGCGCATGAGCTGTCTGAGCGCGCGCTCGTCGGCGTCGAGGTCGATCAGGCGCTTGTGGACACGCATCTCCCAGTGCTCCCACGTCGCGGTCCCCTCGCCGTCAGGCGATTTCCGTGCTGGAACTTCGAGCGTTTTCGTCGGGAGCGGGATCGGACCCGACACCGCGACGCCGGTCTTATCGGCGATCTCGCGAACGTCGTCGCAGATGCTGTCGAGGTCGTTCGGACTCGTGCCGGCGAGTCTGACGCGTGCCTGTTGCATCGTTTATTTCTCGTTGACCTCGAGGACCCGACCGGCCGCGATGGTCTGGCCCATGTCACGCACTGCGAAGCTCCCGAGTTCGGGGATCTCCGAGGACGGCTCGATGCTGAGGGGCTTCTGTGGTCGAACGGTGACGACCGCGGCGTCGCCCGACTGGATGAAGTCCGGGTTCTCCTCCTCGACCTCGCCCGAGGCGGGGTCGATCTTCTGGTCGATCGCCTCGATCGTACAGGCGACCTGTGCGGTGTGGGCGTGGAACACGGGCGTGTAACCCGCGGTGATCACCGAGGGGTGCTGCATCACGACGATCTGGGCCTTGAACGTCTCGGCGACGCTCGGCGGGTCCTCGGCGGGGCCACAGACGTCCCCGCGGCGGATGTCGTCCTTGCCGATGCCGCGGACGTTGAACCCGACGTTGTCGCCGGGTTCTGCCTTGGGGACCTCCTCGTGATGCATCTCGACGGTCTTGACCTCGCCGCCGACGTCGCTGGGCTGGAACGAGACGTTCATGCCCGTCTCGAGGATCCCGGTCTCGACGCGTCCGACCGGCACCGTGCCGATACCCGAGATGGTGTAGACGTCCTGGATGGGCAAGCGCAGCGGCGCGTCCGTCGGCGGCTGCGGTGCTTCGAGGCCGTTGAGGGCCTCGAGCAGGATCTTGCCGTCGTACCAGTCGGTGTTGTCCGAGCGCTCGGCGATGTTGTCGCCCTCGAACGCCGAGATCGGGATGAACTCGGCGTCGTCGGTGTCGAAGCGGACCTGGTTCAGGAGCTGCTTGACCTCCTCGACGACCTCCTTGTAGTCGCCCTCGGAGTAGTCGACGAGGTCCATCTTGTTGACCCCGACGATCAGCTCGTTGATCCCCAGTGTTCGGGCCAGGAAGACGTGTTCCTGGGTCTGGGGTGCGACGCCGTCGTCAGCGGCGACGACGAGGACGGCGTTGTCCGCCTGGGACGCGCCCGTGATCATGTTCTTGACGAAGTCACGGTGGCCCGGACAGTCGAC
Source organism: Halalkalicoccus paucihalophilus (assembly GCF_001593955.1). GTDB lineage: Archaea > Halobacteriota > Halobacteria > Halobacteriales > Halalkalicoccaceae > Halalkalicoccus > Halalkalicoccus paucihalophilus. The sequence continues at coordinate 544,914 of NZ_LTAZ01000001.1, forward strand.
GATGGTGAAGTAGTACTCGTCGGTGTCGAACTCCTGATGGGCGATGTCGATGGTGACACCGCGCTCTCGCTCCTCGGCGAGGTTGTCCATGACGTAGGCGAACTCGAAGCCGCCCTTGCCCTTCTCCTCTGCCTCCTCGCGATGCTGCTCGATGACGTGCTCCGGTACGCTGCCGGTTTCGTACAGCAGTCGCCCGACGAGCGTGCTCTTCCCGTGGTCGACGTGGCCGATGATGGCCAGGTTCTGGTGTGGTTTGTCGCTCATGGATGTCTCACGCGCAATGGCGCTTATACAGGGGTTTTCGTCAGTTGCTCATAAAACGATTTCGATACGCTACCCGCCCGAAACGCCCGCCCTCGGGCGATTCCTGCCAACGACCCGCACGGTGAGCGCCTACCGCGGCCGGTAGCCAAGCGCCCGCAGGAGGCCCCGCTTCCAGACCGGCTTTTCGTACCACCGGAGCCGGTCGAGAAGCAACCGGTTTCGCCGGCGCACCGCCTCGGCGTCCTCTCGTCCGCTCCGGTCGGCCCGAGCGCTGGCGTCCGTCTCGGAGCGCTCGCGGGTGATCTCGGCGTGGCGCCGGTCGAGGCGCTCTCGTTCGCGGCGGAGCGCCCGCGCCTTCGCGTGGATCGCCTCGGAATCGTCCGGGGACGCGTCCGCCGAATCGGCGGCTCGCCCGGCGATGACCGCGTTGACGACCGCCCCGAGCAGGAGGACGAGCCCGCTGAAATACAGCCACGTCAACAACAGGAGGATCGCGCCGATCACGTCCGACCCGCTGGTCGATCCGCCGCCGGCGTAGCCGATATAGACCTGAAACAGCGCCTGCAACAGCGCCCAGCCGACCGCCGCGACGACCACGCCGGGGAGGACCTGTTTCGGGGTCAGCCCCTCGACATCCGGGAACCGGGAGTACATCGGGTAGAAGACGACAGTCAGCCCGACCACCAACACCAGCGGGTTGAGCAGCCCTATGAAGGGGATCTCCGGAAGGGCCGCGAAGGCCGTCGTCGCGACGACGGCACCGAGGACCGCCCCACCGATGGTGCCGAGGACGACGAGCCCGTCGACGAGCTGGTCGAGAAACGAGTTGTCCTCGACGGTGTCGTAGATCTCCGAGAATGCCGTATCGAGCCCGCGGAAGATCTTGAGCGTCCCCCAGATCAGGGTAACGGCCCCGATGACGCCCGCACCACCGGCGGAGCTGCCGGCCTCACCCGCGATGTAGCCGTCGAGCAGGCTCTGGGCGCTCGCCGGGAGGTACGACTGGGTGTAACCGGTGATCTCGTTTGCGAGCGACTGGTCGCCAACGACCGCGACGGCCAGAAAAAGCAACGCGAGCAGCGGGATCAGCGAGACGAACGCCTGATAGGCGATGCTGCCGGCCATGAACGTGACGTTCTCCTCGCTGACCTCCCGCGCGACCGCCCGCCCGAACGACTTCGCCTCCCCGAGACTCGGACTCATTGGTCGGAGATAATGGGGAGCGAGCGAATAGTCACCCGGCTTGCGATGGCCACAGACACGTCCGGGCGACCGATCAGCCCAGTCGTCCGACGTCCGAGAGCACCGCCGTGGCGGTCTCGGGCCCGCCCGCGCCGCGCCCGCTGAGATTCAACCGTCCCGCATGGGTCGTCTCGATCTGGACGATGTTTCTGGTGCCCGAGACCGCGAGCGTGCCGTGTTCGGGGATCAGCCGCGGACCGACCCGGACCCCCTCACGGGTCGCCTCGCCGATCAGTCTGACCGTTCGGCCGTCCTCGGCGGCGAGTTCGAGCGCACTCCCCGGAACGTCCTCGATCCCCTCGACCTCGGCGTCGGCGAGCGTGAACTCGCCGTTCCCCGAGAGGACGTTCGCCATGATCACGCACTTGAGCGCGGCGTCGGTCCCCTGCACGTCGAATGAGGGGTCGGCTTCTGCCACCCCGAGGTCCTGAGCTTCGGCCAGCACGTGTTCGTAGTCGAGGCCCTCGGCGGCCATCCGCGTGAGGATGAAGTTCGCGGTGCCGTTGAGTACCCCGCGGGCGGCGGTGATGTGGTCGGGGCCGAAGTCCTCGATCGTCGAGATCGCGGGGATCGCTCCTCCGACTGTCGCCTCGAATCGCACCTCGCCCGTGCTCGCGCGCTCTGCCGCGCGCAGGTCGCCGTAGCGTTCGGCGACGGGGCCCTTGTTCGCGAGCACGACGTGGCGGTCGCGTTCGAGCGCACCCAGAGCGTGTGAGAAGCCCGGTTCGGCGTCGCCCAGCGTCGTGGGCGTTGCCTCGACGAGCGCGTCGTACTCGGCGTCGATCGCCTCGTCGGGGTCGGCCGATCCCACCCGTCCCTCCTCGTCCTTCCGAGCCAGCACCGTCTCGGAGTCCAGCCCCTCGGGGTCGATCGCGGCGCTTTCGGAATCCGCGATCGCCACCACCGAGTGGCCGTACTCGCCCGCCAGATCGAGCACCGAGCGCCCGACCGCGCCGGCGCCGATAACGGCGAGCCTCACGCCTCGGCCCCCCGATCGAGCTGCGGTTCGATCACGAGCAGCTCCTTTTTCGCGGCCAGATCACGAACCCGCGAGAGCGCGTCCGCGACGCCACCGGCCTCGGCGGCCAGCCGGAGCCGGGCACTCGGGCGGTCGTCCTCCGGGGCCGACAACGAGAAGTCCAGTACGGAGAGGTTCGCACACTCCTCGAACCAGCGGAGGGTATCGGAGAGGTCCGTCTCGATGAGCGGGCCGACGAGGATCACCGAGACCGCCTCGGCGTAGCGCTCCTCGCCGGCTTGGATGACGTTGATGCCGGCTTCCCTGAGGGCTTCGACGATACCCGAGAAGCGTTCGGGGGCACACTCCAAGTCGACCTCGACGGGGATCCGCCCGCGCGGGGTGAGGTTGCCCCGCTCGTGGTAGATCGACAGCAGGTTGCCGCCGTTGTCGGCGATCGGTCGCAGCGCGTTCAACAGCTCGCCCGGCTCGTCCGTGAGTTCGAGCCGGACGGTGTGTGCGCGGGCGTCGCTCACCGACGCCCACCTCGTGGTCGGTACATGTCTTCCCTCGCGTGTGGGAGGTTATAAGAATTGAGCCATTCGGATCGGTGCGCGGACCAACGTTCTTGTGGCGGGCGGCCGTTTCCGCTCATATGGGCACAATCGTCGGAATCCGACTGGCGGACGGCGTCGCGCTCGCGGCCGATAAACGCGCGACGGACGGGAGTACGGTCAGAAGCGAGAGCGTCGAGAAACTCTTCGCGTTCGACGGCCCGGAGGCCGGTACGGTCGCGACGGGCGAGACCGGCTCGATCCAGACGTTCGGTCGCAAGCTCGACACCGAGGTCCGCCAGCGCGGGACCGAACAGGGCTCGCCGATCCGGATCGATCCGCTCTCGCGCCTCGCGAGCGAGCTTGCGAACGAAACCGGCGTCGAGGCGGTCGTCGCCGCCCGCGATACTGACGGGACCGCCCGGATGCGCGCGATCGACGGCGCGGGCGGTGAACTCGACGAGGAAGTCGCCGCGCGGGGGACCGGCGCGGAGTTCGCACTCGGCCAGTTGGAGGGGATGGACCGCGGGGTTCCGGTCGAAGAGGCGGCCGACGTCCTCGAATCGATCTTCGAGCGCGTGGCCGAACGGGACACGGAAACGGGTGCGGACTGTACGGTCTGGACGCTCGCGGACGGGTAGACGACTACTCGCCCGAGCCGACGGAGTTCGAGGAATCGAAGCGCTCGCGGTACTTCGCCAGGCTCGATTCGAGCGCCTCCTCGGGGTCGATCCCGCACTCCGCTGCCAGTGAGAGCAGCGAGTAGTAGGCGTCGCCGAACTCGTCCCGTAGCTCTTGGGTCGTCTCGACCTCCCGTTCGCCGTACTCGCTGGCTTTCAGCAGCTCCTTTGCGAGTTCGCCCGTTTCGCTTTCGATATCGAGCATCCGGCGCTCCGGATCCAGTTCGAGGTCGTACTCGTCGTTGAACTCGCTGACGCGGGACATACGGGCAGATCGGAGCGGGGCGATTAATAGGTAGGTTTTACCGCAGGGACTGTTCACATCGTACACATGGCAGACGAAAACACGGAGGAGTTCGCGACCCGAAGCGTCCACGCCGGACAGGAACCCGACGAATCGACCGGGGCGCGCGCACCGCCGATCTACCAGACCACCTCCTACGAGTTCGAGGACACGGACCACGCCGCACGGCTGTTCGCCTTAGAGGAGGCGGGCAACATCTACTCGCGGATCATGAACCCGACCAACGCGATGCTCGAAAAGCGCCTCGCCTCGCTGGAGGGCGGTGTCGCGGCACTCGCGACGTCCTCGGGGATGGCCGCCTTCGATCTGGCGACGTTCATCCTCGCGGAGGCTGGCGACAACATCGTCAGCGCGTCGGCACTGTACGGTGGCACCTACACCTACCTGACCCATACCGTCGAGAAACGCGGGGTCGAGACGCGCTTCGTCGACACGCTCGATTATGAAGGGTACGAGGAAGCGATCGACGAGGACACCGCCTACGTCCACCTCGAAACCATCGGCAACCCCGCGCTCGTGACCCCGGATATCGAGCGAGTAAGCGAGATCGCCCACAACCATGACGTCCCGCTGTTCGTCGACAACACGTTCGCGACACCCTATCTGTGCCGGCCCATCGAACACGGCGCGGACCTGGTCTGGAACTCGACCACCAAGTGGCTCCACGGCGCGGGCTCGACGGTCGGCGGCATCCTCGTCGACGGCGGCAGCTTCGAGTGGGAGTCGGGAGACTACCCGGAGATCACCGAACCCAACCCCGCGTATCACGGGTTGAACTTCCGGGAAACCTTCGGCGAGGCCGCCTTTGCCTACGCCGCGCGTGCCCGCGGGCTGCGGGATCTGGGCAACCAGCAGTCGCCGTTCGACGCCTGGGTCACCCTCCAGAAGCTCGAGTCCCTTCCCCTCAGGATGGAGAAACACTGCGAGAACGCACAGGTCGTCGCCGAAGCCTTAGAGAACAATCCCGCGGTCGATTGGGTGAACTACCCCGGCCTCGAGAGCCACGAGACCCACGGGGCCGCAAGCGAGTATCTCGATGGGGGTTACGGCGGGATGATCACCTTCGGCCTCGAAAACGGCTATGACGCCGGGCAGACGGTCTGTAACGAGGTCGAACTCGCGAGCATGCTCGCGAACGTCGGCGACGCCAAGACGCTGATCATCCACCCCGCCTCGACGACGCATCAGCAACTCTCGGCCGAGGAGAAGCTCGCGAGCGGCGTCACCGACGACCTGATCAGGATCTCGGTCGGGATCGAGGACCCCGCGGACATCGTCGCAGACCTGGGGCGCGCGATCGAGGCGGCGGCCTAACCACGACAGAGGACGTCGAGTTGGTGGGCGATGTAGATCAGTTCGCCGCCCTCGAACTGTTCGCGGCGTGCGGCGAGCCATTCTTCGAGTCCGTCGATCCCCTCGTCCGCGAGTGCCCCCTCGACCGTATCGAGGATGTGAGCGAGAAAGACCCGTTCGTCCCCGCTGTAGGGAGGGTAGACGACCCAATCAGAACTTCCGGCCGCGAGGACCTCGCCGCCCGCGTCTGGGACCGCCGCGAGGAGCCGTCGGCCCGTTTCGCTGCTGCCCTCCCGATCCATGTCGCGGTGGTACGCCCCGAGTACCCGGTCGTCGAGCGGGTGGGCAGGCTCGAAGATCGTCTCCCCGTCGAAGGTGATCGGGAAGTACGCGAGGCCGTTTGGGGAGAGCGCGTCGAGGAGGGCTGGAAGCGCATTATCGAGGTCCACGAGGTCGAGAAAGGCCTGTGCGACCAGCAGGTCGTACTCCCTATCGAGCACGTCGAAGCCGTCGCCGGTAACGAGGTGGGCCGTGATCTCGTCACGGACGAGGCGCTCGCCGTCTTCCGAAAACCCCGCGTCGAGGAGCCGTTCGCGGGCGGCGTCGACGTTTTCGGGTCGGTTGTCGATCGCGGTGTAGTCGACGCGCGCGGGGAGGACGCCCCAGTCGAGCAGGCGGGTGATCCCGGTGCCGACGCCCGCGCCGATCTCGAGCACTTCGAGGGGCCCCGACGGGAGTTGCTCGCGGAGTCGGTCGAGCACGCGGCGGTCGAGCGCGCGGTCGTCGATGGACCGTTTCGCGCGCAGGTACGCCTGAAACCCGGTCATGGATCGTAGGTCAACACGGCCCCGATCGCCTCCTCGGGGCGCTCTGCGAGCAGGCGGTAGGCTTCGGGGGCCTCCTCGACGGGCAGACGATGTGTGAGGAGCGCCTCGGTATCGAGATCGTTCAGACGATCCCACGCGAGGGCGAGCCGTCGGGCCTTGCCCCAGCGACCCCGAAGCGGGGGGTCGATCGTGCTGACCTGCGTGCTCTCGATTCCGATCCGACTCCGATGAAACCGTCCGCCGAGATCGAGGCTCGCGCGCTTGTTCCCGTACCACGACCCTACCAGCACCCGCCCGTCGTAGCCGGTCGCGTCGATGGCGGCGTCGAGTGCCGCGGGGTTGCCCGAGAGTTCGACCGCGAAGTCCGCACCCTCGCGATGCGGACCGGAGAGGGCATCGCGAAGGCCAGTTTCGGCGTCGGGTGGAACCGACTCGTCGGCACCGAGGGCGCGCGAACGCTCCCGACGGAGACGGTAGCGATCGACCGTGTAGAGTGCCGCGAGGGGGTGATCGGCGAGGATCGCGGTCGTGAGCAGGCCGAGGATTCCCTGTCCGAGGACGACCGCCCGCTCGCCGACGACCGGCGCGGCGTCCATCGCGACGTTTATCGCGGCCTCGACGTTCGGCAGCAGGGTCGCCTCGGCGTCGGAGAGGTCGTCAGGAACACACTGGAGTTCCGCGGGGTCGATACAGAAATGGCTCGTGTGGGGGTGAAAGGCGAACACCCGCTTGCCGAGCCAGCCGTCCTCGACGTTCTCGGTGGTTTCGATCACCCGGCCGACGGCGGCGTAGCCATACGAGATCGGGTAGTCGAGACCGCCAGCGAGCGACGGGATGGTCTCGTCGGCCGGGAGGTCCGCGGGGGCGTCGCCCCGATAGAGCAGGAGTTCGGTGCCGGGGCTGATCCCCGAACACGCGGTCTCGACGAGTACCTCGCCCGGATCGGGGTTCGGGACGAGGCGCTCCTCGATGCGGACCTCCTCGGGGGCGTGAAACGACACCGCGCGGGCGGTCATGGTCGCCCCTCGCAAGCGGGGTCGGGATCGGACGCCGGCGGATGAACGGTCATGTCGACAGGTAGGGGCGAACGGGTCATTGTTCTTGGGTCGGTTCGCCGAGCGGTCACGTTCCGAGTCGACCGGAGACGTAGAGCCAGTCGCGGACGAACCCGACGACGAAGGGGACCGCGACGAGGACGGCGGCGACGGTCGTGGCCGGCGGAGAGACGACCGGCGAGAGGACGACGGAGAGAAAGGCCATCTGGAGACCCGCAAGGAGGCGGCGACTCCGTCGGGGCGGGAGCGAGAGGACGGGGAGCCCACGCCGGCGACGAAGCGCGATCCCGAGGACGAACAGGTAGCGCGCGGCGCTGGCCGAGAGATACCAGAGCGGGAGTTGGCCGTAGACCACGGCCAGAAGCGGCGCGATCAGAATACCCAGCGCGTCGAACTCGGTGTCCAGACGCGCGCCCAGCGTCGTGGTGTGGTCGGTCAATCGGGCGATCGTCCCGTCGATGTAATCGGCGAGTGCGGCCGTCCCGTAGAGGACGGCGGGTAGCCAGACGAGCGATTCGGTCGGTCGGGGCAGGAGGAGGAAGCCGGCGAGAAACGCGATGAGGACGCCCCGAGCGACGGTGAGAAGCGTTCCGGGGCCGAGCGAGGGCAACAAACGTTCGTCGTCCCGGTTCCGGGGGAGGAATCGCCAGAGCAACGCGAGTTCGTACGCGAGGACGGGAACCGTAAGGAGGAGCCACCGGCGCGCGAGGTCGTCGGTCAGTAGCAGGCGAAGCCCGCCGAACGAGAGCGCGGTCGCGACCGCCGCGAGTGCCGCGACGATCAACCAACGAACGCGGAGCCGCCGGAGCGTTCGCCCCGCGTAGGCGTCACTCACGGGATTCCTCCGGGATGCAAACCCAGCCGTCCTCGCCGGGGATGATCGTGTAGCGTTCCGTGACGAGCAGGTCCCTGATCCCGGCCGCGGCCTCGCCGCGGTCGTCGGATTCGCCCTCGTTTCGGGCGTGGGGCTCGACGTAGACGAACGGCCGGTGGGTCGCGAGGACCTCGCGTGCGCCCCGGAGGACGTCGAGGCCGAACCCCTCGACGTCTACCTTGAGATGGTCCGGCGGTGGAACCTCACCCCCGTCGACGAGCGAGTCGAGCGTCCGGATCGGGACCTCCTCGATGTCGACGACACGGGCACCGAAGCGTTCGGCGTTGAACCGGTTGAACGAACTCAACTCGTGATACGAGGAGCGATGGAAGGGTAGCGAACCGTCCTCGGCTCCGAGGCCCACTTCGAGCGAGCGGATCCGCTCGTCGAACCCGCTCACGGCGACGTTCGCCCGGAGCGTCTCGGCGATCCGGGGGTTCGGTTCGAGCGCCACGACGGTCGATTCGGGGTACTCGGCGGCGACCGAGAGGGCATAAACGCCGGTGTTTGCGCCGACGTCGACGACCACGTCGCCGTCGCGACAGCGGTCCAACAGCGCCGCGAGCAGCCAGTCGTTCCCGTGGCGGTCGTAGAGTTCGTAGCTGCGAAACGATTCGTCGCGCACCCGCTTTTCTGTCGCTATCGCTCGGTAGCGGTAGTTGAGCCCCGCGAGACGGTAGTAGACGGCGTTCGGGAGCGAACGGCTGGCGGCGAGCGCATCACGGAGCCCCCGGAAGACGGCGTCGATCACGGTGGTCCGGTGCATCGACACCGGAGAATGGGTCGGAACCGGCTTCGGTGTTTCCCCCGTACCCGCCTGGTGGAAACGCCGGGACGTAACCCCAATCGGTTTCGAGACGGCAGGAGCGGGCACAGGTTCTTACGCGTTCGTTTCCTACGTCGAGATAGAACCATGAGCTCGGAAGAACTCACGAAAAACCAGGAGCGCTTCGACCACAAAAACGAGGAGCGATCCGCCTTCCGCTCCGAAAAAGGACTCACCGAAGAGGTCGTTCGCCTCATCAGCGAGGACAAAAACGAACCCGACT
>NZ_LTAZ01000002.1 GCF_001593955.1 Halalkalicoccus paucihalophilus
CGTGATCGCCCTGAAGCTCGATCCGGCCGTCCTCGACGGTGCCCCCGACCGCGAGGGCCCGCTTGAGTTCCGAGGCGAGCGCCTTCAGATCGACCGCCTTCGGGTCCAATCCCTCGACAAGCGTCATCGGCTTGCCGTAGCGCCTGGATTCGACCCGGACCGTCGCGCGCTGGTCGGCGCGTGCCAGATCGTCGTCGATGCCCAGTTCGTCGGGGAGTCCCGACACCGATCCCAGCCCCTCGTCCCGTTCGTCAGCCATACCCGTGATACGGACTCGAAGGGCATAGCCCTGTGGCCACGTTTACCTGCCGTGACTTCCTATCCCGGGTCATGAGCGAAACCGACCGGAACCGACTCGACGAGGAGGCCAGTCCGTACCTCCGACAGCATGCCGACAACCCGGTGAACTGGCAACCGTGGGACGAGGCGGCGCTTTCGGCCGCCGAGGAGCGCGACGTGCCGATCTTCCTCTCAGTGGGGTATTCGGCGTGTCACTGGTGTCACGTCATGGAAGAGGAGAGCTTCGAGGACGAGGAAATAGCGAGGAAGCTCAACGAGGGGTTCGTTCCGATCAAGGTCGACCGCGAGGAGCGCCCCGATCTGGACAGCATCTACCAGACGATCTGCCAACTCGTCACGCGACGGGGTGGTTGGCCCCTCTCCGTGTGGCTCACCCCCGACGGCCGGCCCTTCTACGTCGGCACCTACTTCCCGCGCGAATCGCGCCGCGGGACGCCCGGCTTCGGCGACCTCCTCTCGAACATCACGGAAAGTTGGGAGAGCGATCGCGAGGAGATCGAGAACCGCGCCGACCAGTGGACCCGCGCGATCACCGACCAGTTGGAGGAGGTGCCCGATGCGAGCGAGCGTCCCGATGGCGTGCTGATCGAGGCCGCCGACGCCGCGCTGCGGGGAGCCGATCGCGAACACGGCGGGTTCGGCGAGAACGGTCCGAAGTTCCCCCAGACAGCCCGCTTGGAGGTTCTCCTGCGGGCACACGACCGCACTGGACGGCGACCCTACGGCGAGGTCGTCACCGAGACACTCGACGCGATGGGGAGTAGAGGAATGTACGACCAGCTCTGCGGCGGATTTCATCGGTACGCCACGGACCGCCAGTGGGTCGTCCCGCACTTCGAGAAGATGCTCTACGACAACGCCGAGCTCCCCCGAACCTACCTCGCGGGCTACCGAGCGACCGGCGAGGAGCGCTACGCACGGATCGTCCGCGAGACGCTCGAATTCGTCCGCCGCGAACTCCAGCATCCCGACGGCGGGTTTTACAGCACGCTCGACGCCCAGAGCGCGGACCCCGAAACGGGCGAGCGCGAGGAGGGTGCGTTCTACGTCTGGACGCCCGAGGAGGTCGAGGAGGTGCTCGACGAGGGGGACGTCGAACTGTTCTGTGACCGATACGGGATCGACGAGCGGGGCAATTTCGAGGGGAAGACGGTACTGACGCTCGCCCGGAGTATCGGGTCGCTGGCCGAGGAGTACGGGATGGACGAGAGCGAGGTCGACGAACGGCTCGCCGAGGCCCGAGCGAAGCTGTTCGAGGTCCGCGAGGAGCGCCCGCGGCCGCGCCGGGACGAGAAGGTGCTCGCGGGGTGGAACGGCCTGATGATCTCGGCCTTCGCGGAGTCTGGACTGATACTGGACGAATCGTACGCCGAAAGCGCCGTTTCGGCCCTCGAGTTCGTCCGCGAGCAGCTCTGGGACGGGGAGGAAAAGCGCCTCTCGCGGCGGTTCAAGGATCATGAAGTGAAGATCGACGGCTACCTCGAGGACTACGCGTTCCTTGCACGGGGCGCGTTCGACACCTATCAGGCGACCGGCGAACTCGACCATTTGAAGTTCGCCCTCGACCTCGCGCGGGCGATCGAGCGGGAGTTCTGGGACGCGAATCGAGAGACGCTGTATTTCACGCCCGAGGCCGGCGAGGAACTCGTCGCCCGCCCGCAGGAACTGGGCGATCAGTCCACGCCGTCGAGCCTGGGCGTGGCCTGTGACGTCCTGCTCTCCCTCGCGCCGTTCGCCGACGCAGATTTCGAAGGGATCGTCGAGCGGGTGCTCACCCGACACGGCGACCGCGTTCGAGGCAATCCGCTCGAACACGCGACGCTGGCGCTGGTCGCGGATCGCTTCGAGAACGGCTCGCTCGAGATGACGGTCGCCGCAGAGGAGCTTCCCGACGAGTGGCGCGAGCGGTTAGGCGGGACGTACCTCCCAAACAGGATCCTCGCGCGGCGCCCGCCGACCGAGGAAGGTTTGCAAGAATGGCTCGACGAACTCGGGCTAGAGGAGGCGCCGCCGATCTGGGCGGGTCGCGAGGCTCGTGAGGGCGAGCCGACTGCCTACGTCTGTCGTTCCTTTACCTGCTCGCCGCCGGTCAGCGACGTCGAGGAGGCCTTAGAGTGGGTCGAGAATCTCGATCCCGCGACCCCAACAGAAGAGTCGAGCTAGGCCGAGGCTTCGATCCCGCGGAGCTGCTCGGCGAGGTGTGCGACGGCGGAAATCGGCTCGCTTTCGACGAAGCGGGCGACCTCCTCTCCCTCACGCTCAATGATGATCGTGGGGATGTACTCGATGTCGTACTCCTCGACCAGTTCGCCCTCCTTCGAGCCGTCATCGCGCTTCTCGACGGGGTACTCGTGAACCTGCTCGTCGGGGATTCCGGCGGCGTCGAGGGCCGCACCCACGTCGGGCAGGACGGCCCGACAGTCCCCACACCAGTCGCCACCCCACACTCTGACGGTGAGGTCCTCGGCGTGTCGTCGGAAGGGTTCGAGTTCGCGTTCGTGTGCGTTCGGGTCCCAAGTCGGGTTCGGGCGCATCGTTTCGAGGGTCATGGCCGGGCGTTCGGGACCGAGGATATTAACGCGTGTGCTAGTCGTCGGGGACGAGTGCCGTCAGCGCGATACCCGCCGCCGAGAGAACGGCGAGTCCGAGGAAGGCGCCGTCGAAGTAGTTCAAGTCGGCGACGACGCCGACGACGAGCGGGCCGGTCGCGCCGAGGGCGATATGGCCGGTCCTGAGCAGGCCGAGCCCGCTGCCTTTCATGTCCTCGGGCAGGGCGTTTACGAGGAACGTCTGGGTCAGCGGCGTCACCCCCAAGAGGGAACTCGCGACGATCGTCACGATGACGAGGCCCGTAAAGCCCTCTATGAAGGGGAGGGCCGCGAGCCCGAGCGTCGTGATGGCGATGACGACGTACAGCGTCGGGCGGGTACCGAAGCGATCCCCGCTTGCGCCCGCAATCGGCTGGACGGCGACGCCGCTCGCGAAAAAGAGGCCGAACAGGCCGGCCGCGAGGCTCGGAGAGAGCCCCTTCATCTCGACGAGGTAGGTCGGATAGAAGCCGGTAAAGCCCTGATAGACGAAAAAGAGGAAGACGTGGACGCCGGTGACGATCAGTATCGAGCGTTCGGCGATCCCGCGGCCGACGTATTTCAGGGTCCCGATCGAGAGGCTGTCGACCGCGCTCTCTTCGGTCAGCTTTCCCGGAACGACACGGTAGAGGACGACAGTCATCAGGAAGAAGAGGGGGACCGTCATGCCGAACCCGAGTCGCCACGAAACGGTCGCCGCGAGTAGGCCCGCGACCACCGGCAGGATCGCGTTGCCCGCTTCGCCGACCGCAAGCGTCAGCCCGATGGCGGTGCCGTCACGCTCGTCGTAGATCCCCGAGAGGATCGTGAATCGGGCGGGGCCGAAGAGCGCCGTCGAGAAACCGAACAGGGCGGTCGCGAGAAAGAGTATCAGGGCCGTGTTCGAGACGGCCACGACCGCGATCATCGTCCCCGAGACGAGCGTACTGACCACGAGCGCGTTCCCCTCGCCCAGCCGGTCGCCGATGACCCCGCCGGGGAACTGGCCGAGCGCGTAGGCGACCCACAGAACGGTGATCAACAGGCCCGCAGTGGTCAGCCCGAGCGAGAACTCCGTACGGATGTAGGGCAGTAGGGCGGGAAAGACGAGACGAACGCCGAGCGAGAGGAACCAGCCGCCAGCGACTCCCAACAGGATCCAGCCGCGCCCGCCGCTCCAGAGGTCACGCGCGAGGGTTCGGAGGGCTGTGGTTCCGGCTGACTGCACAGTCAGCCCCACGCCAAGCGGTCTCATTCGACTGTCGGTCCCGGCAGTATCGGTGGATTCCGGGTAGAGTTGTTAATATGACTCGGTCGAATTATTACCCGCGTCCATCAGGGGTTTATACCTGTGTTCCCTAGCTGTCGGGTATGCACGGGAGCATTCTGGACGCGATCGGGACGCCGCTGGTCCAGGTCGACTCCCCGGAGGGCGCCACCGTGGCGGCGAAACTGGAGTCGTTCAATCCGGGGGGCTCGGCGAAGGACCGGCCCGCACTCGCGATGATCGAGGCCGCCGAACGTGAGGGACTGCTCTCGCCGGGCGATTCGATCGTCGAACCCACGAGCGGGAACACGGGGATCGGACTGGCGGTCGCCTCCGCCGCGAAGGGCTACGATCTGACGATCGTTCTCCCCGATACGATGTCCGAGGAACGTCGCCGCCTGCTTCGGGCCTACGGCGCCGAGATCGAACTCGTTTCGGGGGAGATGACCGACGCCAGAGAGCGCGCCAACGAGATCGTCGCCGAGACCGGCGCCGTCCAGTTGGGCCAGTTCGAGAACGCCGCGAACGCCGAGGCCCACTACCGGACGACCGCCCCCGAGATCATCGAGGCCGTCGACGGTCGCGAGGTCGATGCGCTGGTCGCGGGCGTCGGTACTGGTGGTACCGTCACCGGCACGGGCCGACGGCTCAAGGAGGAGTACCCCGAGATGGACGTGATCGCGGTCGAACCCGCCGAAAACGCGGTTCTCTCGACGGGCGAGCCCGGCAAGGACGAGTTTCAGGGGATGGGGCCGGGCTTCGTGAGCGAACTGCTCGACGTGGATCTGTTGGACGCCATCGAGACGGTCGCGCTCGCGGATGCCGAGGCAGAGTGTCGCCGCCTCGCGCGCGAGGAGGGGATCCTCGTGGGCCAGTCGAGCGGCGCGGCCTCGATCGCCGCGCGCCGCGTGGCCGAGCGGCGCGCACGACCCGAACTGAACTGCCCCGAAGCGCCCGACGTGACCTTCAGCGCCGACGGCGGCGCGGAGGCGGGCTACGACGACTGCCCGCTCGTCGTGGCGATCTTCCCCGACAGCGGCGAGCGCTACCTCTCGACTGGGCTGTTCGACTAGCTCCCGAACTCCCCCTCGGCGACGCGCACGACGACCGTTTCCTCGACATCGCGCAGGTCGTACTCCGGGATCTCGCCGTCGCGGCGAGTGACGTACATCGGTTCGACGAGCCGCCCGTCCTCGACGCCGTAGACCGCGAGCGACTGGGCCGTCGCCCCGACACCGATCTCGTTGTCCCGGACCCGCTCTGCGAGCGTCCGCGAGAGCCACTCGTCGGTGCTGATCGAGGGGTCCCTGACGAACGCTGTTTCGGCGAAGCGGACCAGATACCAGTTCAGATCGTTCAACAGCGAGACCGCCCCGCCCAGACTCACCGTCTCGATGGCGACGGAGTTCTCCCACGGCTCCGAGAGGTCGTGGGTCGCGAGCGCCTCGCGGGCAGTCTCGCGGCTCAAAAGCTCGAAGCGCACGTCTACCCCTTGCTTGCCGACGATACAGACGGTCGTCACGGACGGAGAATGTCGAGGCCATCGAAAAGTGGTTTTGGTTGCCGTCGCCCGTTCGTGCTACAGGTCGCCCCGCTCGATCCCGGCGACCGCCTCGGCGACCAGTGCCTCCAGATCCGGCTCCGCGGCTTCGACTTCCTCGAGCGAGGCGTTCGTCTCGGGATAGTCGGGCGCGATCCGGTTACAGCCCGCCTCGATGGTCGCGTCCTCGTAGGTCCCGATCTTTCGCGCCTGTGCGATGATCTCCTGTTTGTCCCGCGTCAAAAGCGGGCGGTGGACGGGCAGGTCAGTGGCGCAGTCAGTCACTACGAGGTTCGCGCTGGTCTGGCTCGACTTCTGTCCGATCGCCTCGCCGGTGACGATCCCCGCCGCGCCCGAGTCCTCGGCGACCCGTTCGGCGACCCGAAGCATGAACCGACGAAGCGAGAGCATCCGCGTCGGACCGATCTCGCCCACCAATCGGTCGGCCACCGCGCCCGCGGGCGCGATCCGGAGATCGAACTCGTGGTTCGGCGTATAGCCCCCGAGTGTGCGGGCCGACTCGACCGCCCGTGCGACGTGATCGACCCCGCCATACGCCTCGAAATCGAAGTACAGCGGGATCACCGGAGCGCCGCGTTTCATCACCTCCCACGCCGCGACGGGCGAGTCGATACCCCCGGAGAGGAGCGCGACGAGCGGGCGCTGGGTTCCCAGCGGGAGGCCGCCCGGCCCCGCGCGCTTATCGGTGAACACGAACGCTTCGTCCGAGCGGCACTCGACGTAGAACGTCCTCGCGGGGTTCTCGAGATCGACCACGGGATCGGAAAGGGCGTCCCAGACGGCCTGCCCGCCATCGCGCTCGATGTCCTCGCTCGTAAACGGATGGGCGTCGCGCTCGCCGGCACGCCGCGCGTCCACGGCGAAGGGACCCTCGAACTCGGTCGCGTCGGCGGTCTCGACGAGTGCCTCGGAGATCGCCTCGATGGTCGGTTCCGTCGAGATGGCGGGGCTGGCCGAGACGATCCCGAAGGTCTCACAGGCAGCCGTGGTGGCGGCCTCTGGATCGGTGGTGCGGATCCGCGGACGCGACCACTGCCAGTCGAGTTGGGCACTAACGTCCCGCGAGTCGAACATCGCCCGAAGGTTCGTCTCCAACGAGCGCTCCATGTCCCGCTGGACTTTCGTGCTCTTGACGCCGATGTCCCCGTAGCGAACGAGGACGGTGTCGGCTCCGGGCGGTGTCATGATCGGACGTAGTCCGAGGAGGGATAAACGGGCTTCGAACCCCTCTCGGGGCCTAAAAGGTCGAGAGCTCGCCGTCGATGGTGCGCTGCGTGATCTCCGAGACGCCGGCGAGTTCGCGGTCGACGATCTCGGTCACGTCGTCCTCGATGTCGGCGAGCGAAACGCCCTCTTCCGCGACGACGTGGGCGTCGGCGACGTGGGGTTGGTCGATCGGGCGACCGATCTGGGAGAGCAATCGGATCCGGAGGTCGCGGATCCCGTCCACCTCCTCGACGACCGAGTGGGCGATCTCGGTCGAGAGGAGGTTGTAGATCTTCCCGATGTGGTTGACGGGGTTCTTTCCACTGGTCGCTTCCATCGACATCGAGCGGTTGGGCGTGATCAGGCCGTTGGCGCGGTTGCCCCGCCCCACGGAGCCGTCGTCGCCCTGTTCGGCGGAGGTGCCGGTCGTCGTGAGGTAGATCGAGTTTTCCTCGTAGTCGTCGGCGGTGTTCACGTAAACGGAGACCTCCCGGTCGGTGTACTCACCGGCGAGGTCGGCGACGTGTTCGCTGACGCCCGAAACGGCGTCAGTGTACGCGTTCATGTCGACGATGTACTCATCGATCATCGCCACGGCCACCGTGATATCGATCCGGTCGCCCTCGCGCTTGCCCATGATCTTCACGTCGGGGCCGATCTCGGGATTCGTATCGCTGTAGGCCCTGTTGAGACTTCGCTCGGCCTCCAGAACGATTCGCTCGGTTTCCGTCAGCGGGGCGTGACCCACCCCAAAGGAGGTGTCGTTGGCCATCGGCACGGTCGTTCCCTCCTCGCCGAAGACCTCCTGGAGGTCGCCGCTTCCCTCGCCCAGTTTCACGTCGACGATCACGTCGGTACCGAACTCGAGTTCGGGGACCGTCTCCGCGAGGTACTCGCGGGCGGCCTCGAGTGCGATCTTCCCGGTGGGGATCCGCGTTCCCTCGTACTCCTTCGTGGCCCGGCCGACGATCAGCAGGTAGATCGGATCGATCATCTCGCCGCCGCCGAAGGCCGGGGCGGCGTTACCCGCAACCAGTTGTGTCTCGTCGGTGTTGTAGTGTAGCACTTTGCCGACGCGCTCGATGTACTCCCGCGAGAGGGCGCTAGAAACGCGTTCTGCGACGCCGTCACAGATCGAGTCGGGGTGGCCCAGCCCCTTTCGCTCGACGATCTCGACTTCCTGATCCTCGACGGCCCGTCGATCGATCGGCTCGACTCGGATGTTCCGCTCGGTCATTGGCGAGGCTACACGTCCGGGTGTGCTATACCTTGCGATAACTACCCGGCCCGGAAATATAACTAATATGCATTATCCAGCAGGAGTTCGAGATACGACGTTCTGATCTCCGAATCGGGATCCAGCCCGAGCGTTTCGACCGTCTCCGCGACGCCTGCGCGCGCGGCATCGATCCCTTTCTCCCGGACTTCCGTTTCTACCTCGACGAACTCGCCCAGGACATTGACAGTATCGAGCGTCACGACGTATTCGGCGATCGAGAAGCGTTCCCGTTCCTTCCCGACGGTTTCGACGGGGACGAATCCGAGCGAGTCGAGGATCGAGTCCATCACATCGGCGTCCCCGAGTTCCGTCTCGTACTCCTCACGCGTCTTCGAAGTCTCCCCGACGAGCGGACCCTTGTACGTGAGTTTCGCACGCTCGTCTCCATCCGCCTCCTCACGACGGACCCGAAGTGCCTCGTCCGTCTCGGCGAAGTCACGCATCGGCGCGTTGTAGTAGGTGTCCTCCTGTGAAATGGTATCGAGCGGGGTTGCTCCGTGTTCGTCGAGCGCCCGTCGGACCTGTTCGTGGTTCGCCCGGACCTTCATCTCGACTTCGTACATGACTCCCCATAGCGAACGCGGCCTCGAAAAGTACCCGTTTCACACTGGGAGGACGCTTTTCCACCCGCTAACAGTGGTCGAACACTCCCAGTAGAGGGTACTGGTATCCGTCGATTAGCCACTCACTAGAACCACTGATCGGATTCAGCTATCGCGATTCGTAGACGGGTGAACCGTCCACGGCGATGCGTGCCGATTAGTGGGTGTCTATTCTCTGATATTATCGTGGATAAATAAGTGTCAACGCAGGAATTGTTCGGCCGATGCGCGACATAAACCGTCGACGTATGATCCAGCTGTCCGGTGGCATAGCACTCGCGAGTATGGCCGGCTGTCTCGGGAGCGACGACGACCCGAAGGAGAAGGATAATACTGGCGATAAGAACGACGATACCGGTGGCGGTAAAGACACGAAAGACAACGACAAGCCCGAAAGCGGGGACGACGCGCCGAAGGCCGACGTCGAGACCGACGACGGCAAGACGGTCACGATCGAGTCGAAGGGCAAGCCGGTCGTCGTGATGTTCGGTGACGTCGAAAACGAGAAGTGTAAGTCCTACTCCGAGACGCTGGTCGACCTCCACGAGGAGTACGGCGACCGCGCGTACATGCTCACGGTCAACACCAACATGGATGTCTCGATGGAGGATCTGAAGGAGTTCCACGAGAGATACGGCGGCGATTGGGACCACGCCATGGGTACCAAGGACCTCCTCGAGAAGTACGGTATCGAGACTACGGTAACGATCTGTGTCATCGACGAGGACGGCACGGTCGCCTTCCGTACCGACGGCGACATCGACCGGAAGACGGTCGAAAAGGCGCTCGAAGTCTACGTCGACGGCGATATCGATGAGAAAGACATCGAGAAAGCCCTCGATGCGTACAGGGAGGGCGAGGTCTCGGAGGAGGATCTGGAGGAAATCCTCGACGCCTACGAGAAGGGCGACATCGACGGGAAAGACATCGAGGAGGCGATCGAAACGTACGCTGACGATTGAATTTCCGTCGATCGTCCGCGCCCGTGACGGACACGAAACGTTGTTCTTAAGGCGCGAACGCCTGTCGTCTGTGGTATGAGTGACGAAGAAGCGCCAGACGCAGCCGAAGACACCGAAACCGAAGCGACCGAGGAGGAATCCGAGGGGCTCGGAGACGGTGATTTCGTCCGGCTCGCCTACACGGCGCGTACGGTCGAGGGCGATCAGCTCGTCGACACCACGGACCGGGAGATCGCAGAAGACGAGGGCGTCGACGTCGAAGAACGCAACATCGAGCCGCGAGTGATCACGCTCGGCGCGGGCCACCTCTTCGAGGCGGTCGAAGAAGACATCGAGGGCAAGGAGGCCGGTGATTCGGGGACCGTCGTCGTTCCCGCCGAGGAGGCCTTCGGCGAGTACAGCGAGGACGAAGTTCGGACCGTCAGCGCCGAGAAGATCCCCGAGGACGACCGCTACCCCGGTGCCCACGTCGACATCGACAACCAGCACGGCCACGTCGAGACCGTCATCGGTGGGCGCGCCCGCGTCGACTTCAACCACCCGCTCGCGGGCGAGGACGTCGAGTACGAATACGAGATCATCGAGGAGGTCGAGGACCGCGTCGACCGCGCGAAGGGGATGCTCTCGATGTTCGTCGACGCCGACCTCGAGATGTGGATCGAGACCGACGAGGTCGAGGAGGAGACCGTCGTCGAGCCCGACGAGGATGCCGACGAAGACGCGGAGCCGGAAACGGAAGTCGAAACCGTCGAGAAGGAGACGCTCTACATCGAGGCGACCCCACAGCTGACGATGAATCAGCAGTGGATGTTCCAGAAACAACAGATCGCCCAGGACCTGATGGATCGACTGGAACTCGACCGCGTCATCATCCAGGAGACCATCGAGGGCGGCGGCATGATGGGCGGTCTCGGCGGCATGATGGGTGGCATGGGTGGCGGTGGCGGCGACATCGAAGAGGCGCTCGAGGACGCCGACGTCGACGCCGACGAGATCGTCGAGGAACTCGAGGACGAAATCGACGTCGATTCCGAGGAGTAATCAGGCGATATCCCGGCTCGTATCGATCCGAACCCGATCGCCGAGTTCGAGTTTGATCGTCTCCGAGAGCGCGCGCCCGCCGCGGAACTTCGGGACCGCGAGCCTGTTCTCGATCGACTCGCCACTCACTCTGGTATCGAGCGAGAAGACCACGTCGGCCATGTACTCGGTCAGGTCGCGCCCCGCCGGCGGGGATCGCCCTGAGAGACAGTGTAACACGGCGACGCTCTCCGTGTTGACCATCGCGGTCTGCAACCCGTTCAGGAACCGACGATACCGGCCGAGCTCCCGGCGTTCGAGTGCGTCGACCGGGTCGATCAGCAGCGTCGATTCCTGGGGAAGCGTTCCCAGCAGCCGGTTGATCCCGTCGAGCGGCGCCTCGCCCGCGACGTGACGGATCTCGGGGCTCCCAGTGGGTGCGTTCGTCCGTTCGAGCGCGTCGAGGACCGCCTCCGAGGAGCGCTCGGTCGTCAGATACAGCGTCTCGCGTGAGACGGTGAGTTCGTACAACAGTAGCTCCGACTGGCTCGCCGGCGATGCCGACAGTGTGACGACGCTTCCTGCAGGGATCCCGCCGTCCAACCGACGGTCGAGCACGTCGATACCGGTTGGAAGGCGCCGGGACATATCAATATATATTTGTTTTCAACTCGAATAAACCTTCGCCCGATCAGAACTCGCCTTCGATGTTCTCCTCGTAGAACTCGAAAAAGCCCTCCTGATCCGGCCCGATCTGGTGGAAGTAGACGTGGTCGTAGCCGGCATCGAGACAGGCCTCGACGCTGTCGATAAAGGGTTCGGGGTCCGATCCCAGCGGCGTGGCGCTCTCTGCGACGTCCTCGCGGTCGACCATCTCGGTCGCCTGCTCGAAGTGCGCCGGCGTCGGCAGGACCTGGCTCAGTTCGCCCGATATCTCGCCGTTGGGCCACGTCTCGTAGACGGTGTCGAGCGCCTCCTCCTCGCTCTCGGCGTAACAGACGTCGATCTGGGCGTATTTCGGGCCGTCGCCGCCGGCTTCGTCGTAGGTCTCGAGGGGGTCTTCCTGCGGGCCGACACACCACAGGCCGTCGCCGATGTCGGCCGCCGAGCGGGCGGCCTTCGGGCCGAACGCGGAGACGACGATCGGCGGGAGTTCGTCGGGCAATGTGTAGATCTTCGCGTTCTCGACGTCGTAGTGTGTCCCGTGGTGGCTGTAGTTCTCGCCCTCCCAGAGGTCGCGGATCACGCCGACGGCCTCCTCGAGCATCTCTAGGCGGACCGGCGCCTCGGGCCAGCGGTCGCCCAGCACGTGCTCGTTGAGGTTCTCGCCGCTCCCGACGCCGAAGAAGAAACGCCCGTCGAGCATATCGGCCGTGGTCGCCGCCGCCTGTGCGAGGATCGCGGGGTGGATCCTGACTGTCGGACAGGTCACGCCGACGCCGACATCGATCTCCTCGGTCGCGTGGGCGATCCCGCCGAGCGTGCTCCAGACGAACGGGCTCTCGCCCTGCGCTTCGACCCACGGGTGGAAGTGAATCCGAGATCGAGACGAACTCGAAGCCCGCCTCCTCGGCACGGGCGGCGTTCTCGACCAGCGTGGTCGGGTCGTGCTCCTCGCTCGAGAGGGTGTATCCGAGATCGATCATCGTACTCGGGTTCGGCGGCATCGCTGTTAAGCGTACACCCGGCAGTCGTCGCCGACCGCGAGATTGAAGGTCCCCTGTCTCCCCTGTCAGCGTGATGCGGCACGACCACGTGCTGACCGCAAAACAGTTCTCCCGCGAGGACATCGAGGCGGTTCTCGACCGCGCGGCCGACTTCGACGGTCCGACGGGCGGAACTCGCCACACGAACACCCTCCTCGGTCTGCTGTTCTTCGAACCCAGCACGCGCACCAAGATGAGTTTCGAGACGGCGATCAAACGCCTCGGCGGCGACACCATCGACATGGGCTCGATCGACTCCTCGTCGGTGTCGAAAGGCGAGAGCCTCGCAGACACCGTCCGGGTGATCGAGGGGTACGCCGACGCGCTCGTCCTTCGCCACCCCCAGCAGGGCGCGGCGAAGATGGCCAGCGAGTTCGTCGACGTGCCCGTGATCAACGCGGGCGACGGGGCGGGCCACCACCCGACCCAGACGCTGCTGGATCTCTACACCATCCGTGAGAACGCCGGCCTCGACGACCTCTCGATAGGGATCATGGGCGATCTGAAGTACGGCCGGACGGTCCACTCGCTGGCCCACGCACTGGCCACCTTCGAGACGACCCAGCACTTCATCAGTCCCGAGAGCCTCTCGCTGCCCGCGGAGGTGCGATACGACCTCGACGAGGCCGGTGCGTCGGTCACAGAACACACCGGCCTCGAGTCCGTCCTCCCCGATCTCGACGTGCTCTACGTCACCCGAATCCAACGGGAACGGTTCCCCGACGAGAACGAGTACCGTGCAGTGGCCGACGAGTACGGGATCGACCTCGCGATGCTCGACGAGGCGAAGGCGGACCTCTCGATCATGCACCCGCTCCCGCGGGTCGACGAGATCGACCCCGCGATCGACGACACCGACCACGCGACGTACTTCGATCAGGCACACAACGGCGTCCCCGTACGGATGGCGCTGCTCGATTCACTGCTATGACAGACGACCACCAACTCCGCGTCGGCAAGATCGAGAACGGCACCGTCATCGACCACGTGACCGGCGGTCAGGCGCTCAACGTGCTGGCGATCCTCGATATCGACGGTTCGGGCGGCGAGGAGATCTCGGTCGGGATGAACGTCCCCTCGGAGCGGGTCGGCCGCAAGGACATCGTCAAGGTCGAGGGCCGGGAGTTGAGCCAGGAGGAAGTCGACGTCCTCTCGCTGATCGCGCCCGACGCGACGATCAACATCGTCCGGAACTACGACGTAGTGGAGAAACACCGCGTCGAGCGCCCCGAGGAGGTCGTCGGCGTCCTCTCGTGTCCGAACGCCAACTGCATCACGACCGCCCACGAACCCGTCGACTCGCGCTTTGCGGTCCTCGAGGACGGCGTGCGCTGTGCGTACTGCGGGACGCTGATCCGCGAGGGGTTCGCCCGATACATCGAGGTCGACTGAGGGGCTGGCGGAGGGCGGTCACAACGAGGTCGCTCCCGATTGTCAGGACTGTCAGCGAACGATCGTCACCGGGACGGGCGATCGTCGGGCGACCGCTTCCGCCACGCTACCCAGAAGGACCCTCGTCGCTCCAGTACGGCCGTGGCTGCCGATCACGACCGCGTCGAACCCGCCTTTTCCCGCGAGATCGACGATCTCCTTGGCCGGGCTCCCGGTCTCGATGCGCGTCTCGATCTCGGTATCGACCTCGCCTCGGACCGTTTCGAACAGTTCCTCGGCGTGTTCGCGTGCCCGCTCGTAGCCCGGTGCGACTTCTGGATCGTCCGTGAACGCGGCCCAGTAGCCCTCGACGGGGATCACGTGTACGGCAGTGATCTCGGCGTCGGGAAACGTTCCATGGGCGTACCGCAGCGCTTCGCGTGACTGGTCGGAGTCGTCGACCGGAACGAGGACCTTGGTTACGTCTCTCATAATCGTTGTTACGGTAGAGGGACGTAAAATCGGTTCGCGGATCCCCGAATTCTGAGAACGATCGGTATTCCGCGCCGCCGAATCCGACGGGGAGGCGAGTTCCCGCCTCTTCTCGTAGGTGATTTGCTAGTAGAGCTATATTTCTGGACGACGTTGACCCGCTCGAAGACGGATGTACGACAGGATCCTCGTTCCGACGGACGGCAGCACCGACGCGGAGAACGCGCTCTCACACGCGGTCGAACTCGCGGCGGCGTTCGACGCGACGATCCACGGCCTCTACGTCGTCGACCTCGACCGATACGGCAGCGTCGGCAGTTTCGACCCGCTCGACAAACGCCTAGAGGGAATTGGACGGGAGGCGCTCGCGACCGTCGAGCGCGTCGCCGCCGATCGCGGCGTCGAGACCGTCACCGAACTTCGGGAGGGGTCGGTCCACCGTCAGATCAACGACTACGCCGCCGAACACGACATCGACGCCATCGTTATGGGATCGCGCGGACGCTCCAGACTCGACCGGATGTTGGTCGGAAGCGTCACCGAACGGGTGGTCCGCACCGCCGACCGGCCCGTGATCGTCGTTCGGAATCGGAAATAACCCGGTAGTACGACCGGAAGGTACTTCGATTCGGAGGCGTCATCTCGCGGTATGTCGTTCGTCGCGTCGCTCGAACCCGAGGCCGAACGGATCTGGGACGCCATCCACGACCACCCGATGGTGCAGGGGATCGGCGACGGAAGCTTGGAGGAGGTGCCGTTTCGTTACTGGGTCAGACAGGACTACTACTACCTGATCGAGTACAACCGCGTTTTCGCGTACGGAGCCGCCCGCGCGCCGGATCTCGCCCGGATCGAGCGCTTTGCGGACCTGCTCTCGGAGACGGTTTCGACCGAGATGGACCTGCATCGCTCCTACGCCGCGGAGTTCGGGATCAGCGAGGCGGAGTTGGAGGACACGGATCCCTCGCCGACGACCCGAGCGTACACCGATTTCCTCGTCCGGATCGCGGCCACCGGGGGTTTCGGCGAACTGATCGCCGCTCTGTTGCCCTGTATGTGGGGGTTCAACGAAACGGGGAGGAGGCTCGCAGACGCCGGGCTTCCCGAGCACGAGGGCTACGCCGCATGGATCGAGATGTACTCGGGCGAGGAGTTCGCCGAACTCGCCGAGTGGTGCAAGGACCTCATGGACGAGATGGCGGCCGACGCGGGAGAGGCCGGTCGAGAACGGTACCGTGAGGCGTTTCTCACCTCCGCGCGCTACGAGTACCGGTTTTGGGACGCGGCGTGGCACGAGGAGGAGTGGACGATATGAGCGCGCCCGGGAGTTTCGACGCCTATGCGCGCGACCGTGAGGACGCCCGCTTCACCGACTGGCTCCGCGAGCGCTCGGAACCGGACTGGACGGCGACGACGACCCACCGGTTCGTCGAGGAACTCGGGGACGGAGCCCTTTCCGAGCAAGTGTTCGCCCGGTATCTCGTTCAGGACTACGCGTTCGTCGAGACCCTCGTCTCGCTGGTCGGCTACGGCGTCGGACAGGCACCGGACATGGAGTCGAAAGCCCGCCTGACGGCGTTTCTCTCGGCGATCACCGGCGACGAGGACGAGTACTTCCGTCGGTCGTTTGAGGCCCTCGGGGTTCCCGAATCGAGGTGGGCCGATCCCGAGATGAACCCGACGACGGCCGGGTTTCGAGATCTAATCCTGAGAGCGGCCCACGAGGGAGGGTACGCCGAGACGCTCGCCGTGCTGGTCCCCGTCGAGTGGTCGTATCTCGAATGGGCGAGCGCGATCGAGGAGCCGCCCGAGGCGTTTTACTTCGCGGAGTGGGTCGAACTCCACGCGATACCCGAGTTCGAATCGACCGTCGAGTGGCTGCGCTCGGAGCTCGACACCTATGGGGCGGCGTGTTCCGAGCGCCGACAGGCGCGTCTCGACGCGCTGTTCTCGCGTGCGATGGCGTTCGAGGTGGACTTCTTCGATGCCGCCTTCGAGTCTACGTAATCGACCGGTCGAGGATCCGCCGGATCGCCCAGAGGTCCCACGCGATGACGACGAGCCAGAGGAGGACGACTTCGATCCGGACGATGGGCGAATCGAGCCACAACAGGACGAGTTTCACCGGCAGGATGACCGCGAGGCTGATCAGAAGGACGTCCCAGAGTGACTGCGGGTCTCGCACGCTGGGGAGGCGCATTCACTCGATCAACGGCAGGACGATCGCGAAGACGATAGGCGAACAGAGCGCGAGGGCGATCCCACCGAACTCCATGACGGTAAACAGCGTCACCTCCCACGGAGGCAACGACCCGAACAGCGTCGGGCCGAGCGCGTGACCGAGGATTCCGAGGGCGAATACCGTAACCCCGAACGCGAAGCCACCGCGGGCGTACTGGGAGTACGACAGCCGTTGGTACTGTCCCATACCTCGGTACACGACCATCGCCGATAAAAACGTTGTCGGCCACGTAGCAACGCACTTACGCGCCGCGGCGGTAGGGCCCCCATGTTCGGGGTCGTCACGCGGAACCGAGAGGAGTGTACCTGGCCCGAGTTCGATCTCGCCTTCTACGAGTCCAAGGACGTGAGCGGGCGCTCTACCGAGCCGATCTCCGGGGCCATCAACATGATCTCCTGTTTCGGCGACAACGCCGCAGCCGAGAGTTCTCCGGAACTCGTCCCCCGGAACCGGGAGGGTGAACTCGCGACCCGCGAACGGCCGTACTTCGACTGGGCGTACATCTGCCCGACTCACGAGGGCTATCGCGAGGGGCTTCTCGAAATGGTCAGCGAGGCTGCGGAAGCCAACGCGGACGTCCGTCTCGACGACGTGGGATTCCCCCGTCAGGAGTACTGTTACTGCGAGCGCTGTAACCGGCTGTTCGAGGAGAGCGAGTTCGATGACCGCTTCGCGTGGCGCGCGTCGGTCATCACCGACTTTATCGCCGACGCCAGCGCGAGGATCCCCGGCACGACCTATCTTACCCTCTATCCCGACCCGTACCCGGGCCACCTCTACGAGCGCGCCGGCCTCGACATCGAGGCCGTCGAACCGTACGTCGACGAGTTCGTGATCCCGCTGTACGACATGGCCTACTCGACGACCTACTGGCTCGAAACGATCGCCAGCGGCTTCGAGACGCTCCTCGACACCCCCTTCAGCGTCGAACTCTACGCGGTCGACCTCGATCTCGACAACCTGATCCACGCCGCGGAGGTCGCAGAGGCATACGGCGAGGACGTCTTCTTCGGCTACGACGCCGCGAACGCACAGGCCGCTCTCCGACGGATGCGTGCCGATTCACGCGAGGGGAAGAGCTACGGCCCCGATTCGGCGTAACTCACAGATCGCGTTCGCGCCACGCGAGCAGGTCCTCGCGATCCCGTGTGTCCTCCGGGAGATCCCCGAACCACCGCGCCGCGGAGATCTCGTCGTCGGGGTCCGCGATGTGGGTCTCGGTCGTGAGCGCGCGGGCGGCGAAGACGGGGATCACGCCCCACGTCTCGTACTCCCCGGCGATGATCCGGACCTGCGTGAGGATCCCCAACCCGTCATAATCGGCGTCGACGCCGGCCTCCTCGGCGAGTTCGCGAACCGCCGCGCGCTCGAAGTCCTCCTCGGGGCCGACCTCGCCGCCCGGCAGCACCCACAGGTCGACGCCCTCGTGGCGCACGAGCAGGAGCTGGCCGGAGGGTCGGTAGACGATGGTGTGGGCCCCGTAGGGCGCGCCCGTGCGCTCGACGCGCTCGGTCAGGGTACGAAAGCGCCGTCGGGAGACGTGCCGGTGGCGCTCGCGTTCGAGAAAGCCCTCGTGGCGCTCGCACAGGCGGTGATACGCCTGCTCGGCTCGCTGGCTCGCCTCGTTCGCGCGAAACCACAGCCGGTCGATCGTCGTCACTAGCCACCCCTCGGAACCGGTACGGACGCGACGATGTGCATACCGGGGGAACGGTACGGATCGGGAATAACGCTTCGCCGGCCGAACCACGCTACTTTTACCGAACCGGGGGCTACCTGTGGGTATGAGCTTCGAGGAGGACGACCGCGTCGTGCTGTCGGACGACCACAGCGAGTTCGACGGCCAGGAGGGACGGATCACGCAGGTGATGGACACGATGTTCGGCGACGCCACATATACGGTGAGCTTCGAGGACGGCCAGGAGACCGGTATCCCCGAGTCCGACCTCTCGCCCGCCGACGACGAAACCGAAGAGTAACACGCGATGGCCTCCGTCCCGCTTCACTACGTCGACCTCCGAACGTTCTGTTATGCGACCGAGGACGAAAAGCGGGTCGAGGACGCTCTCAGAACCTACCTGCCCGAGGGCTTCGAGATCGAGCGCGCCGAGACCGAGGGCTATCACGGCGACCGCATCCTCGTGCTCTCGGCGCGCATCGAGAACGCCGACGGGATCCGCCACGTGCTCGATCAGCTGCGGGGGTCGACTGACTTGGAACGGGTCCGCGACCAACTCGACGAGCGGGTGACCGAGAACTGCGAACTGTTCTTGTATCTCGACAAGCAGGCCGCCTTCGGCGGCGAGGCCGCGCTCGGCGAGGGGATCACGCTCCGGGCGAAGGTCGAGGCCTACCCCGCGAAAAAGGAGTCGGCAGTGGAAAACGTCCGCGAGTTCCTGTAGGCCTCGCGACACCCCGTTGCCGTCCCCCGAACGTATTTTTACCCGTACTGTGAGGGGCCGTGTATGTCAGAGGCAGACACGACCGAACGCGGACTGGTGAAGGCGCTCTCGCAACGCGATTTGCTCGTACTGGCGTTCGGCGCGATGATCGGCTGGGGATGGATCGTCCTCTCGGGCCAGTGGATCAACGAAGGTGGCCCCGTCGGTGCCATTTCGGCGTTCGTCATCGGAGGCGTTCTCGTGATATTCGTCGCAGTGATCTACGGCGAACTCGCCTCGGCGATGCCCTTCGTCGGCGGCGAACACGTCTACAGCCACCGGGCGCTGGGCGCGCTCGGCTCCTTCGTCTGTACGTGGGCGATCGCCTTCGGCTACGTCAGCGTCGCCGCCTTCGAGGCCGTCGCCCTGCCGTCGGCACTCGCGTTCGTGATCCCGGGGTTCAACGCGATCGAACTCTGGTCGATCGCGGGCGACCCCGTCTACGGGACGTGGGTGCTCGTCGGCGCGCTCGGCGCGGCCGTCATGACCGGCGTCAACTACGTCGGGATCCGCCCGGCCGCCCAGTTTCAGGCGATCGTCACCCTCGTCATCGCGCTCGCCGGAGTCGTTCTCGTGATCGGCGCGATCACCGGCGGCCAACCGTCGCCCGACCCACCCGTGATCGGCGGGCTCGCGGGCGTTTTCGGGGTCGTGCTCGCGACACCGTTCATGTTCGTCGGCTTCGACGTGATCCCCCAGGCCGCCGAGGAGGCCGACGTTCCGACGCGCTCGCTGGGAACGATCATCGTCGCCGCCGTCCTGATGGCGACCCTCTTTTACATCGCCGTCCTCTGGGGTTCCAGTCGGGCCCTGCCGGGCGCACAGCTGGTCGAGAGCCCGCTTCCAGCGGCGGCGGCCATGGAGACGCTGTACGACAGCGTCACCGTCGGCCAACTG
This sequence comes from Halalkalicoccus paucihalophilus, assembly GCF_001593955.1. GTDB lineage: Archaea > Halobacteriota > Halobacteria > Halobacteriales > Halalkalicoccaceae > Halalkalicoccus > Halalkalicoccus paucihalophilus. The sequence goes on from NZ_LTAZ01000002.1 coordinate 19,914, forward strand.
ATGGCGCTCGCGGGCATCGCGGGCATCCTCACGAGCTGGAACGCCTTCGTCATCGGCGGGAGCCGCGCGATCTTCGCGATGGCCGAGTCGGGGATGCTGCCCACCTTCCTCGCGAAGACCCACCCCGAGTACAACACGCCCCACAACGCCATCCTGCTGATCGGGGTTTCCTCGGTGCTCGCGCCGCTGTTCGGCGAGGGGATGCTCGGCTGGATCGTCAACGCGGGCGGGCTGGGGATCGTCCTCGCGTGGCTGTTCGTCTGCGTCTCGTTTCTCGTCCTCCGCCGGCGCGAACCCGGGATGGACCGACCGTTCAAGGTCCCCGCCGGCTACGCGACGGGTGGGGTCGCGCTCGCCCTCTCGGCCTTCTTCGTCTTCCTCTACCTGCCGGGCGGTCCCTCGGCGCTGGTCTGGCCCTACGAGTGGCTGATGGTCCTGCTATGGGCGCTTTTGGGCGTCGGCTTGTTCGCGCTCTCGCCACGCGGGCGTGACCTCCTCTAGTTATCGTCCTCAATCCAGTAATCCCCGTCGTCGTCGCATCGTGCCCGCACGCCCGTCTCGACCCATCCCTCGAACGCCTCGTCGAGGGTTCCCTCGGCGACCACGGGCCCGCGGGCCTCGAGTCGATCCTCATTAATACGGACCTCGCAGTCGAGGACGGGCCTGCCGACGCTCTCGCCTTTCTCGAGGACGTCCCCGCGCCCCGGCGGGAACGCGAGCAGGTGCGGTACGGCGGGCGTCCCGAACAGCCGACCGACGGGGTGGTCCGCTACCAGATACGCGTCGTGAAGCTCCGCGGGGAGCGGCACGCTCGAATAGAAGGCCTCGACGCTCGCGAAGTTCGCCATCGAGAACCCTTCGGCACCGGTCAGCCGGTCGAACTCGAGGGGTGTGCCGTAGACGTGGGTCGCGTCGTGGCGCTCGATCAGTTCGAGGGCCGGGTCGGGGCGGAACGCCCGGTGGAGGAGGACGGTTCCCCCGGCGTACAGCGCCGGGAGAACCCCCACGAGCAGGCCGTCGGTTCGGAAGAGCGAGGCGAGGTTCGCTACCCGCGACCGTCCCAGCCCCCACGCCGTCAGCCCGGCGATACAGTTCCACTCGGCGCTCGTCGCCGAGTACGTATAGACGGTCGAATCCGCCCCGTCGGGCGACTGGAACAGCAGCCACGGATCGACCGTCGACTCCTCCGGATCGTACTCATCGCCCTCGGTATCCGCGAGTTCGCCGAAGTTCGTCGTCGAGCGAACCTTCCACAAACGGTCGGATTCGGCTTCCTCGTGGAGGACGAGGCGGGGATCGAGCCGGGAGACGAGGTCCGCGATCTCGGATTTCGAGCGATAGGGCGAGAGAAAGGCGAGCGCACAGCCGACCCGCCGGGCCGCAAAGACCAACGCGAGGACCTCGGTCCGATCGCGCGCGAGCAGCGCGATCCGGTCGCCGGATTCGACGCCGAGTCCGGCGAGTTTCCGGGCGAACCGATCGGCGAGCGAATCGAGTTGTGCGTAGCTGTAGCGGCGCCCCTCGCTGGTGTCGATCACGGCCGGGCGCTCGCCCCAGAGGGCCGCCCGCCGGGAGAGCGACAGGGTCATCCGAGTCCGACCTCCACGAGCGCCATCCCCTCCGAGGTGACCACCTCGTTCAGGGTCTCCTCGAGCGCGCTCCACGTCTCGGGACGATGTCCCTCTATCCCGAAGCTCTCAGCGAACGCGACGAAATCCGGGTTCGAGAGCTCGGTACCGAAGTGCTCTCCCGTATGGTCGATCTGTTTCTCGCTGATCAGGCCGTAGTCGTCGTCGTTGAAGAGTAGGATCGTGTAGTCGAGACCCAGTCTGGTGGCCGTCTCGATCTCGGCGCCGTTCATCAGGAAGCCGCCGTCGCCGGTGGCGGCGACGACGTTCGACTCGCAGGCGAGATCCGCCGCCAGCCCGCCGGGGACGGCGATTCCCATGCTCGCCAGACCGTTCGAAATGATGCAGGTGTTGGGCTCGTAGGTCGGGAAGTTCTGGGCGATCGCCATCTTGTGGCTCCCGACGTCCGAGATCAGGATATCGTCGTCGGCCATCACCTCCCGCAGGATCGGCAGGGTGCGCCGGACGCTGAAGGGCTCGTCGGGGTCGGGTCGGCGAGTGACGTCCTCCAGAATCCGGTCGTGAACGTCGGTACACCACGCCTTGCCCGCGCCGGAACGCACCGCCTCCGAGAGCGCCCGCAGGCTCGCGGGGATGTCCGCGACGATCTCGATCTCGGGGTTGTAGTGGCGATAGACCTCCGCGGGCTCGTGATCGATATGGATCACGGTCGTATCGAGGTCGGGGTTCCAGCCCGCCGGGTCGTGTTCGGCGATGTCGTAGCCCACCGCGAGCACGCAGTCTGCGTTCTCGATCGCGTCGGCGGCCTCGCCGTCGGGACCCGAGTCGAGGGTGAGAAGCGAGTGCGGTCGGCGGTCGGAGATCGCGCCCTTGCCCATGTAGGTCGCCACGACGGGCACGCCCGCCCGCTCGACGAGGTCGCGAAGCCGGTTCGCGCTCGCGGAATCGCGGCCCGCGCCGCGCGCCCGCGTTCGCACCGCGCCGTTGCCCGCGAGCACGATGGGGCGTTCGGCGCGTTCGAGCAGCGTCGCCGCCCGCTCGATCGAGTCGGGATCGGGATCGGACCGGCGCACTCGCTCGCGGGTGGGGAGGGGCGTGTCGGTCGTCTCTTCGGCGGCGACGTCCTCGGGGAACTCGAGGTGGGTCGCGCCGGGTTTCTCGTGTTCGGCCAGTTTGAATGCCTTGCGGACTGACTCGGCGACGATCTCGGGTTCACCCAGTTGGGTATTCCACTTCACGACCGGTTCGAACGTGTGGACGATATCGAGGGCCTGATGGCTCTCCTTATGGAGGCGCTCGCGCCCGCCTTGGCCGGTGATCGCGACCAGCGGGGATTTATCGAGGTGGGCGTCCGCGACCCCGGTAAGCAGGTTCGTCGCGCCCGGACCGAGCGTGCTGAGACAGACCCCTGCCTCGCCCGTCAGGCGACCCTGAACGTCGGCCATGAACGCCGCGCCCTGTTCGTGGCGTGTCGGAACGAACCGGATGTCGGAGTCCCGAATCGAGAACAGTAGATCCTCGAGTTCCTCGCCCGGTACGCCGAAGACGTACTCGACCCCCTCGGCGGCGAGACACTCGACCAATAGGTCCGAGGCTTTGACCATACCCGCACGAGGGGAGCGAACCCTATCATTGCACCGCCGACCTCTAGATATTGTCTGAACAACACTTTTTACGCGGACCATGGTAGGGTATCCATGACGACTACCGACGAACTCGCGGAGTTCGTCCTCGCCGTCGAGTACGACGGCCTGCGCGAGGCGGTCCGGGAGGAACTGAAAAAGCGCGTGCTCGACTCGCTCGGAATCGCCATCGGTGCGCTGGACGAAGGGACACCCGAGACCGTCCGGGCTACCGTCAGGGAGGTGAGTCCCGACGGCCCGTGTCACCTCTGGGGATCCGAGGAGCGCGCCTCGATCCCCGAGGCGACGATGTACAACACCGCACTCACCAGATACCTCGATTTCATGGACTCGTTTCTCGCGCCCGGCGAGACGCCCCACCCGAGCGACAACGTCGCGGCGGTGATCGCCTGCGGGGAGGCCGAGGGCGCGAGCGGGCGCGAGCTCCTCGAGGCGATCGGCGTCGCCTACGAGATACAGGGCGAACTCGCGTGGAACGCGCCCGTGCGCGACCGGGGGTTCGACCACGTCACCCACACCGTGATCTCGGCGACGGCGGGCGCGGGCAAGGTCCTCGGGTTGGATCACGAAGAGCTCCGCAACGCCATCGGGATCGCCGCCACCGCGAACAACGCCTTGCGGGTCACCCGCACGGAGGGGATCAACGAGTGGAAGGGCGTCGCGAGTGCCCACGCCGCCCGCAATGGGGCGTACGCGGCGATGCTCGCCCGAAACGGCATGGAGGGTCCCACCGACGTCTTCGAGGGGCGCAAGGGCTGGCAGGCGGTCGTCTCGGGACCGTTCGAAATCGACCCCGATCCGGGCTGTGGGCGGGTCCTCGAAACGATGACGAAACGCTACGTCGCAGAGACCTACGCCCAGTCGGCGATCGAGGGGATCGTCGAACTCGCCGAACGCGAGGAGATCGACCCCGAGGAGGTGAGCGAGATCCGTCTCGACACCTTCGCCGGCGCGAAGCTGATCATCGGCGGCGGCGAGGGGAGTCGCTACGAGGTCGCGACGAAAGCGGAGGCCGACCACTCCCTGCCCTATATGCTCGCAGCGGCGCTGATCGACCGCGAACTGACGAACGACGCCTACGACCGGGAGCGCATCCGGCGCGCGGACGTCCAGAGCCTCCTCAAACGGGTCGACGTCGAGGAGGACGAGGAACTCACCGAGCGATTCGAGGCCGGCGAGATGCCCGCAGTCATCGACATCTCGACCGACGAGGGGACCACCTACCGGGTCGAGAAGTCGGCGTTCGCGGGCCATCCCCGGAACCCGATGGAGTGGCGCGAGATCGAAGCGAAGTTCGACACGATTGTTGGCGAACGGTATGGTGCGGATCACAAGGCCACGATCGTCGGGACGGTTCGGGACCTCGAATCGCGTGAGACGAACGATCTCCTCGCGCTGCTGGATTCGGGATAGTCCTTTCGTGCTCGATCCTCACCGGGCGATGGCCGTCGTTCTTCACTGTTCGGCGGAATCACGCGGTCGTTTCCGTGCGTGTTCGAGCTCGCACGGCTGCGGCCGAGGATTACTACGTCGAGGTGCTCTGAGACGGGCGGCGTAATTAGAAGTGCCCGGGGGACGAACGCCCGTCCATGTACGACAGCGTCCTAATTCCGACCGACGGCAGCGAGATGGTCGATACGACCCTCGAACACGGCCTGCGGATCGCGTGCGACCACGACGCGACGGTCCACGCGCTCTACGTCGTCGACTCCCGTGTTGCTCGTGCCGCAGAGGACGCCCGCGAGTCCGTCGAGGAGTCGCTTCGGACCGAGGGCGAGGGGGCCGTCGAACACGTCCGTACGCGGGCGGAGGAGGCCGGACTGGAGGCAGTCGGCGAGATCCGCACCGGAACCCCACAAAAGGAGATCGTCGAGTACGCCGAGGAGGCGGGGATCGATCTGATCGCGATCGGCACCCACGGCAAGAGCCCGCGCGAGAAACTGCTGTCGATGGGCAGCGTCACCGAGCGGGTCGTCGACAACGCTCCGGTTCCCGTGTTGGTCGTGCGGGACTAGCCGTAGCCCCGTTGGAGGGTGATCGTCACCGTGTGGTCCTCGCCGTCAATCGTCACCGGCTCCTCGACGTTGGTGTGCTCCTGACTCTCGACGATGACGACGTACTCGCCGTTTTCGAGGGAGAAGGTGACGACCCCGTCGGTGCCGGGCACCTTCGCGTCGCCCTGCGGGACCAGCTGTCTCGACTGGACCGAGACTGACGCCTCGGGGGCCGGCTCCCCGTTCGTCTCCTCGAGGACGACCGTCAGCGTGTGGATCGCGGAGTCGTCCTCGTTCCCGCCGGGTGTCGACCCGGAGCGAAGGCCCGTACAGCCCGCACTCGCCGCCACCGCACAGAGCCCGCCGACCCGGAGCAGCCGCCGTCTCCCGAATCCTCGCCCGTCAGCCATTGCTCCCCGTTACGCGCCCGCCCCCTTTACTCCGTCGCGACGTCATCGGATCCCTCGGGCGACTGCACCCAGACGGTCTTCTCGTTGACGAACTCGTGGATACCCTTCTCGGCGAGTTCCCGACCGTAGCCCGAGTTCTTCACGCCCCCGAACGGGATCCGGGGATCCGATTTGACGAGTTCGTTGACGAACACACAGCCCGCTTCGACCCGGCGGGCGAGGCGCTCGCCCCGATCGAGGTCCTCGGTCCAGAGCGATGCGCCCAACCCGAAGTCGGTGTCGTTGGCCACCTCGATGGCCTCCTCTTCGCTCTCGACGCGGAACACGGCGGCGGCGGGGCCGAACACCTCCTCGGTCGCGGCGGCGGCGTCCCGTGGCACCTCGGTCAAGACGGTCGGCGGGTAGAAGTTGCCCTCCTCGTCGGGCCGTTCACCGCCAGTCCGGAGCCGTGCGCCCGCCTCGACGCTGCGTTCGACCTGGTCGTGGACGTCCTCGACGAGGTCCTCGCGAGCCTGCGGGCCGATATCGGTGCTTTCGTCCTTCGGATCCCCCATCGAGAGCGACTCCATCTCCTCGGTGAAGCGCTCGACGAACTCGTCGTAGACGGCCTCGTGGACGACGAACCGTTTGGCGGCGATACAGGACTGCCCCGAGTTGATGGTGCGGGCCTGCGCGCCCGTCTCGGCTGCGGCCTCGACGTCGGCGTCGTCGAGCACGACGAACGGGTCGCTGCCCCCCAGTTCGAGGACGCTCTTTTTGATCTCGCTGCCGGCGGTCTCCGCGACCGCCCGGCCGGCACCCTCGCTTCCCGTTAGTGTGACCGCCGCGAGCCGGTCGTCGCAGATCATGTCCTCGATGGCGTCCGAGCCCACGAGCAGGCTGCTGAAGACGTCCTCGGGGTAGCCCGCCTCGGAGAAGACCTCCTCGATGGCTTTCGCACAGCCCGGCACGTTCGAGGCGTGTTTCAACAGGCCGACGTTGCCCGCGGTGAGGTGCGGGGCGGCGAAGCGAAACACCTGCCAGAACGGGAAGTTCCACGGCATCACCGCCAGCACGGGCCCGAGCGGTTCGTACGAGACGAGCGAGCGCGATTCGGGCTCGCTGCCGAGCACCTCGTCGGCGAGGAACTCGTCTGCGCGTTCGGCGTAGAAATCACAGACCCACGCGCACTTCTCGACCTCGGCGCGGGCCCCGGTGATGGGCTTGCCCATCTCCTCGGTCATCAACTCGGCGTATTCCTCCTGGTTCTCGCGGAGCACCTCGGCGGCCCGCGAGAGAAGCACCTGTCGTTCGTTGATCGGACGCTCGCGCCACTCCTCGAACGCCCCGGTGGCCCGGTCGAGCGCGTTGTCGACGTCCGCCTCGGTGTGGTCGTCGTACGTTTCGAGTACCTCGCCGGTCGCTGGGTTCACGCTTTCCATGCTGATCCTCCGGTCCACCGCGAGACCGGCTCGCGTCCGGCTACGACCGACATGCCCATAGGGGTTGGCCCTGCGCTCTCGCGTTCCTGATCCGCCCGTCGGGCTACCGCCGACGGTAGCTCCCCAGAACCATCCCGCAGTCCGGACAGTGAACGAGCAACAGCGGGCCGCGTTCGTGGCGCGTCAGCTCCTCGGCGGTGAACTCGCCCTCGCAACGTCCGCAGATCGTCATGGGACTACTTAGCATCCCAATCGTATGGCTGTTACTGGCGACGGAGCGGGCGGGACCGACGGCCACGAACGCGTTACTCGATGTCGATCGACTTCCCGCCGGTTTCGGGCTCGCGCTTGGGAAGCGTAATCGTCAGCACGCCGTTCTTGTACGTCGCCGAGACGCCATCCTCCTCGACGGGTTCGGGAAGCTGGATTGTCCGGCGGAGCGCCTCGCTGTGGCGCTCGCTCCGGAGGTAGATCTCGTCGCTCTCCTCGCTTCGTTCGTCTCGGTTCGCCTCGATCGTGAGTCGTCGATCGGTGACGCGCACGTCGATCTCCTCCTTCGAGAAACCGGGAGCGTCGGCGGTGACGACGAACTCCTCGTCCCGGTCGGCGAGATCGATGCTCATGCGGTTCGATCCGCCCATGCCGAAGACGTCCTGGTCGAAACCGGGCTGGTCCTCGAACTGTCGGCTGAAACGTTCGAAGAACTCCTCGAGGTCGTCAAAGGGGTTTCTACGTCGGGACATACGGGTGGTCCTACGCTTTCGAGGATGTTAACCCTAACCCGACCGAACCGCCACGGGTATGGCGAGCCCCCCTGAAGAAGGGGTATGTACGAGGCGGTCTACGCCACCCCCGAGGGCCGTTCGACGCCCGCACGCTTCGCCCACACGGCCCACGAGTACGGTTTCGAGGGGCTCGTCGTCCGCAACGCAGACGTCCGTGAGGACGACCCCGAGGCGATCGCCGAGGCCTACGGAATCGACGTCGTCTCGGGGACCGAGATTCGGGTCGAGGACCCACAGCGGGCGAGCGGCTACCTCGGGAACCGCCGCGAGCAGTACACGATCCTCGCGATCCGGGGCGGGACGGCCGAGTTGAATCGCTTTGCGGTCGAACAGGAACGGATCGACGTCCTCGTGAAGCCGATGGCCGGCGAGGGCGATTTCAACCACGTCCTCGCGAAGGCCGCCGCACGAAACGGGGTTCGCGTCGAGTTCGACCTCTCGACGGTGCTCCGACTGGAGGGGGGCCCGCGGGTGCAGGCGCTCTCGGACATGCGAAAGCTCCGCGAACTCGTCGAGCAGTACGACGCCCCCTACGTCGTGAGCGGCGCCCCTCAGAGCCACCTCCAACTGCGCGGGCCGCGCGAACTGATCGCGGCCGGCGAGCGGGTCGGCTTTTCCGCCGAGGGGGTCGAGCGAGGGTTACGGGAGTGGGGACGGCTCGCCGAACGAAACCGTGAGATCGGCTCCGAGTCGTTCATAGAGCCGGGGGTGCGTAGGGGACGGTATGAAGAAAACGGTTGAGGAACACGCCGCCCGGTTCGACGAGCACGCCGCCGACTACGACGAGGACCAGGACAGCGAGGAGTACGCGGCCTGTGCGAGCCTCGTGATCGAGTTCGCGGATCCCGGTCCCGAAGACACGGTCCTCGATCTCGGCTGTGGGACCGGCGCGATCGCGCTGGCGCTCGCTCCCGACGCCGAGCGCGTGGTCGGTCGGGACATCAGCGAGGGGATGTTGGAGCAGGCCCGGGAGAAAGCGCAGGCTCACGGGATTACGAACGCCGAATTCGGCGACGGTCGGTTTCGGGATCCGCAGTACGGCAGCGAGGTAGATATCGTGACCTCGAACTTCGCGATGCACCACCTCGCGAACGAGGAGAAACGCGAGGCCATCGCCGTGATCGGCTCGCTGAACCCTCGAAAATTCGTGCTGGGCGACGTGATGTTCTTCGGACTCCCCGATCCCGACGAGCCGTTTTACAGTCCCGACGTAGATGACCCCGCGACCGTCGGCACTCTCGTCGAGGCGTTCACCGAGGCGGGCTTTGCGATCACCCACGCCCGGCGGGTCCACGACCAGGTCGGCGTGCTCGTGGGCGAGCGCCTCGACGGGCGCTGATCGCCGGCGCTAGATCGGGTCCTCTGGGTCGTGTTCGTCGGCCATCCGCGTGGCCTCGGCGGCGTACTGCTCGCGGAGGTCCGCCTCGTCGACGGATCCGAGGTTGTCGGGGTCGACGTCGAGGGCGGCGGTCGTGTTCCGGGAGTCGCCGGTGAAACTCGTCAGGGCGCGTTCCTTCCGGAAGTAGCGCTCGCCGTCGGGGGTTGCATACACGAGGATGATGAGATTCTGTTCGTCGTCGGAGTACGTGCGCTCGACCAGCCACACTCGGACGTCGGTCTCGGCCATACGGACAGTACTCGGTTCGGAACCAAATGGATTCGTTTCGCAGACGGGAACGGTTCGGTGTCGAGAACGACAGGTTCAAACGAGAGGAAGCGCCAGCACTTCGGACGTGGCGTTCCACGCGGGGCGGTGCTGTTCGGACGAATCGAGCGGGAACCGATCGGTCGGCACGATCCGTTCACTCATGACATCCACTGGGAGCGAGAGACGCGTCTACGACGTCGAACAGGGCCGCAAACACGACTCGGAGGTCACCCGACGATGAACCGCTGGAACGTCTTCGGGCTGGAAGGCACCGATCGGGCGACCAAGGGATTCTTCTTCGGGACGATCACCGCCCTCGCGGCGCTCGTCTGCGTGGGACTGCTCTATCCCGCGGCCCTCGAAACCACGCTCAACAGCGCGTTCGACTGGGTGCTGTACCGCTTCGGCTGGTGGTTCATGGCGCTGGGGGTCGCGCTGGTGGCCTTTACGTTCTTCATGGCGTTCTCCAGATACGGCCGGATCCGCATCGGCGGCGAGGACGCAGAACCCGAGTTCGGGGTGTTCTCGTGGATCGCGATGGTCTTTACCGTCGGATTTGGGAGTTCGATCGTCGTCTGGGGGGTCGGAGAACCCATCTCGATCGTCACCCAGCCGCCGCCGACCTCGCCCGTGCCGGGCGCGTCGATCGAGTCGCTCGCGCTGGCCTTCATGTTCCTCCACGAGTCGTTCCCGGGGATGGCGATGTGGTATCTCCCCTTCGCGCTCGGCTTCGGCCTGATGGCGTATACGACCGAGAGCGACGACTACCGCATCAGCTCGATGATGTCGGTCGTCCTCGACAGGGAGCGCTACGGCTGGCTGTTCTGGCTAGTTGATCTGGCCGCGCTGATCGCCATCGTCGGCGGGCTCGCGACCACGCTCGGCTTCACTGCCCAGCAGCTCGCGACGATCCTGAGCGACGTCTTCGGGGCCGAGACGAACCTCGTCACCTACGGGCTGTTCGCGCTCATCGGACTGGTCTTCCTCGGCGACGTCTGGCTCGGGCTCCACAAGGGGATCCGAAACGCCGCGCGGGTCACCTTCGTGTTGATGCTCGTCACCTCGGGCGTGTTGCTCGCCGTCGGCCCGACGCTCTTTATCCTCAACATCACGCTGGACGCGACGGGGATCTGGCTCAACAACCTCCCGCGGCTCGCGCTGTACACCGCCCCCACGAGCGGCGCGCAGTGGCCCCAGAGCTGGACGAGCTTCTGGTGGGCGTGGTGGGCCGCGTGGGGCCTCTTCGTGGGGAGTTTCGTCGCCCGCGTCTCGAAGGGCCGAACGATCCGGGAGACCTTCGTCGCGCTGGTCGCCGCACCCACCCTGCTCACGTGGCTCCAGCACGGCATCATCGGCGGCTGGGTGCTCGCGCCGGGCTACGTCGGACCCGTGAGCGAGGCGTTCGCACAGAACGACATCCCCACGGCGGTCGCAACCGCGATCACGCTGACGCCGTTCGGGACGGTGATTGGCGTTCTACTCGTCCTCATCATGGCGGGTTACGTGCTCACGACACTCGATTCCGCCGTGTACATGCTGAGTGCGATCACGCTGGGCGAGGAAGAGCCCAACGCCAGAAACCGGGCGTGGTGGGGCGCGTTGCTGACCGTACTGGGGGTCATGACGCTCAACTTGCCCGCCTTCAGCGCGATGGAGGCGTTCTCCCCGGTGATGGCGCTGCCCTTCACGCTGTTTTTCGTCGTGTTGATGTACACGACCTACGTCACCGCCCGCCGCTACTACCGTGAGGAGTACAAGGAGCCCGGCGAACGACCGTACTTCGCGATCACGCGAGCGAGCGAGGAGTCAGGAGACGACGGGACCTGACGGGGTCGGATCCGAGCGGCTTTGACGGCGGAGTCCCTACGAACCGCCGGATGGAGACGCTGTACGACGTTCTCGGCGTCGATCCGGACGCCGGTCCGGGGGAGATCCGCACCGCGTATCGCGAACGGGTCAAACGCCACCACCCGGACGTCGACGGTGGCGACGCGGCGGCGTTCCGCCGGCTCACGACCGCGCGCGACGTATTGCTCGACGGGGAGAGTCGAGCGCGCTACGACGCGCTGGGTCATCGCCGGTACGCCCGCCACCACTTGGGCGAGGAGTGGCCGGTCGAGGAGCCGCCACGGGCCGCTGGCAAGTCGCGCTCCCAGCGGTCCCGACCGCAACCGCGACGCCGGCGCTCCCGGCGGGTCGTCCGGGACCGGGGTCGACACCGAAGACGGGCGAGCGGGCCGGCCGACGCCGCCGTGGCCCTCGGGACCTACCGGTCGGTGCTCGTGCGGGCCGGGGTCGTCCTGCTCGCGCTGTTCGCGCTGGCGGTCGTCCTCTCGGCGCTATCGCTCTAGTACTCCGCCGCGAGGCCGTCGAGCACCTCGTGGCGTTCGGTGGTGTGGGGCGCGGTCAGCGGCGAGACGCTGACCTTGCCCTCCATGATCGCTCGTCTGTCCGTTCCATCGGGGTCGTCGATCGTCCCCTCGCTCATCGCCTCCCACGAGAGGTCGCGCAGCGTGATGGAGTCGTCGTTCTGGATGGCGCCCATCTCGTAGACCGTCGAGGGGCGGGTGACGACCATCGACGCGGGCTCGTCGCCGGGTAGGGGCGCGTTGACGTTCAGATACTCGGCGTGCTCGAAGACGCCCCGCGCGGGTGCGCGCTCGACGAGATACTGGGCGGCGCGACAGGCCTCCGCGTACTCCTCGACGTCCGTCTCGCGGGGCCACTCGTCCTCGGGGATGTAGAGGGAAACGGCGATCGCGGGCACCCCGCAGAAGGCGGCCTCGACGGCGGCGCTCACCGTTCCGGACCGGCCGAGGACGTATGCCCCGAGGTTCGCGCCGGTGTTACAGCCCGAGACGACCAGATCGGTCGACGGACCGAGCGCCTCCAGCCCCGCGACCACGCAGTCGGCGGGCGTCCCCGCGATGGAAAAGCCCAGTTCGTGCTCCTCGACACCCACCTCGCTCGACATCGCCCGTCCGACGGCGCTCTGGTCGCTGGCGGGCGCGATAGCGGTGACGTTCGCCACCGCCGAGAGGGCGTCGTAGAGCGCGCGAAACCCGGGACTGTCGATCCCGTCGTCGTTGGTCAGGAGGATCTCGAGGTCCGTGTCCATACGCCCGCCTCGGGGGCGGACGACAAAAACACGGTCATCCGACCCGGTCGATCACGCATTCCTCGTCGACGACGAGGTTGTACGAGTCCTCGTCGTCGTTCCAGAGGACCAACACGGACTCGAAGACCAGCACGTCGCCGTAGTCGGCCTCGACGAGCGGGCGGTTGAGCCCCGTTTCCCGCGTGAGAACGGCGTAATGGCTCTCCGATTGGCTGCCGTCCCCGAGCAAGAAGAGGGGATTGCCCTCCGACAGGGAGTGACTGAGTTTGACAGCGATGCAGTCGATCCGGTCGGTGACGTGGGCCTCGCTCTCGGCGAACGGGGCGAACCGTTCGGGGCTCGCGCTCGCGTCGAGTCGGGTTCGTCTATCGCGCCGGAGGACCGAGTAGGCGTACTGGATGTCCCGATTGACGAATTCGCCAGTCGCGGCGTCGCGCTCGCCGCGCTCGTCCTCGGCGCGTCGTCCCTCGTCGAGGCGGCGCTGGAGCGGTGGCACGTCGAGGTCGGGCTTGCAGTCGAACGACCAGCAGTGATCGGTCGGTTCACGACCCGGCCACAGCCGCAGTGTCGGGGCGAAGACGGTGTACTCGCCCCCCGAAACGACCTCGTGTTCGACCTCCCGCAGGCCGGTCGCGGTGTTCTTATCGGCCGGCGAGAGAGCGAGCAGCGAGCCGTCGGGGGAGAGGTGGGCCAGATACCGCTTCAGAACCGCGACCGGATCCGAGAGCTCGATCAGCACGTTCGCAAAGAGGACGAGGTCGTATTCCAGTTCGGGCTCGAACGCCTCGGCGGTGCTCCGGTGGACCGTCGGGTGGAAGTTCCGGGGCGTTTCCGCGAGCAACTCCTCCAGAACGTCTGCGGCCGCGCTCGGTTCGACCGCGTGATACTCGACGAGCGCGTCCTCGGCGTAGTCGGCCAGACCGAGGGCCGGGCCGCCGACGCCCGCGCCCACGTCGAGCACCCGGAGCCGCGAGGGGAGCAGGTTCCGGGAACCCAGTTCGTCCAGCGCGTACCCGGTCGCCGCGTAGTAGTCGGGGAGGTGATAGATCGCGTAGCCCAGCGCCGCCTCGGAGGAGTACTCGACGGGGTGCTGGCGGTAGTATTGCTCCTTGAGACGGCGGATCTCCTCCCTGAGAGCGGCCCCGCTCTCACCGTCGGACCAGTCGGGGCCGAAGCGCTCGACGAGCAGGTCCTCGAGGCGCGAGAGGTATCGTTCCGGAACCTCGCGTACCCCGTCGAAATCCGGCGAGAGCGGCCCCTCGCTCGCGGGGACGAAGGTGCCGTCCTCACGTTCGACCAGTCCCAATGAGAGGGCGTTCTCCCGGAGGGTCTGGCGGACGACCGCCGGGTGCGCGCCGCCCTCGACGTACTCGACGACCTCCTCGGGGTCGATCGGGCGGACGTTCCTGAGGTATTTCGCGACGTCGAGGATCGACTGTCGGCTCATCGTTCCGGTTCCGGACCCGGCTCGCTGCTCCGTCCGGTGCCCGCCTCGCGGTACAGCGCCTCGAAGCCCTCGCGGTCGGCCTCCGCGACGTCGATGGCGGCCTCGGCGACCTCGTCGGCGCCCGGAAAGGTCGACTGGATGTCGGCGTAGACGTGGGGATTGCCGCCGGTCACCGTCTCGACGAGGTCGTCGAGTTCGCGCGAGACGGGCGTTTCGAAGCCCTCCGGGACCTCGTCGGCGGCGAGCGCGAAGGCGAGGATCGCGGCGTGGGCTTTCGTCTGGATCGTCTCCATCGCCGCGTCGTGTTCTTCGGGCGTGGTCTCGACGACGGTGTTTCCGGCCTCACGGAGACGCTCCCTGATCCACCCGGCGACCGGTCCCTCGTCGGCGACGATCGGGACGTTACCGGGGGCGTTTTCGGGGGAGAACAGCGGGTGGAGGCTGACGTGTTCGCGTTCGGGGGCGGACCTCTCCATCGCGGCGACGGGAGCGCCCATGACGCCGCTGACGTCCGCGATCGCCCGATCTGAGAGGGGAGCGTACAGCGAAATCGCTCGCTCGACGGCCGGGATCGGCACCGCGAAACAGACGAGATCGAAGCGTTCTGCGGTCTCCTCGGGGACCGCCCGTCCGCCCACCGTCTCGGCGGCCTCGTGGGCGGCTTCTGCCTCGCGGTCGACGAACGCGACCCGTCCATCGCCCCCGACCACCTCCCCGAACCAGCGCCCCATCGCCCCCGCGCCGACGATCAGTACGTCCATCGACGCCTCATTACCCGTCCGGGGAAAAAGGCGTTGGCATACGCTCCGGTCGCACGCGCTCGAAAAACGGCGGATCGGCGGACGCTATGCCGCTGGGGGCGTCCGTTCGCGGGGCCTGACGTAGCCACAGTCGGGGCAGGTCTCGTAGCCCTGTACGTTCGCCAGTCGGTCGCCACACTCTGGACAGTCCATCTTGTTTTCCCCCTCGATTCGACAGTGTATAAAGATAGGTACGACGATCGACGAAATTCGTCGGGTCTCAGATGACGAACTCCTCGGGGTAGTCGGTCAGGTTCTCGTACCCGCCTTCGGTGACGACCACGAGGTCCTCGATTCGGATGCCCCCCACAGTGGGGTCGTAGAGGCCCGGTTCGACGGTAATGACGTGGCCCGGCTTCAGTTCCGCGCCGCCGGGAGCCAATCGGGGAAGTTCGTGGACGTCCAGCCCGATCCCGTGGCCCGTCGAGTGGATGAAGCCCGTCTCGGTCGCGGGGTCGTCCCGGAGGGTCGGCAGGCCCGCCTCCTCGTAGACGTCACAGGCCGCGTCGTGGACGTCCTCGCCGGTCGCGCCGGGTTCGACCGCCGCGAGCGCGGCCTCCTTCGCCTCCGCAGTGAGCTCGTACCACTCGCGGGCGCGCGCCGAGGGCTCGCCCACGGAGAAGGTGCGGGTCATGTCGGCGAGATAGTGCGTCTCCTTGCTCTTCGGGAAAATGTCGATCACGATCGTCTCGCCCGCTTCGAGGGGGCCGCTGCCATCGTCGTGGGGGTCGGCGGCGTCGGCCCCACAGGCGACGATCGTCTCGTCGAGGGCACAGTCCTCGCGCAACAGGGCGATCTCGATCTCCCGACGAACGCGCTCGCTGGTCAACGCGCGGCCATCGAAGCGGAGCAGGCCGTCCTCGACGGTGGCCTCTCGGAGCAGTTCCTCGGCCCGTGCCATCGCCTTCTCGTTTGCGCGTTGGGCCTCCCTGATGTGGTCGATCTCCGCGTCGGTCTTCGTCGCGCGGATCCCCGTGATCACGTCATCGGTCTCGGCTTCGACGCCGACCCCGCGCTCGCGCAGACCGTCGGCACTCGCGAGCGGGAAGCGCGCTGGGACGGCAAGCGAAGAGACGCCGTGATCGGCGAGGAACTCCGCGAGCATCCGATAGCGCTCCTCGGGCGAGCCGTACTGGTAATCGTAATCCGAATAGCGCGAAACGGAGTCGGCGCGACTCTCCTTTCTCGCGCGGCCGTACTCCAGTCCGGAGACGAGCAGGTGCGTGTCACCGGTATAGAGGGTGAAAAACGGGTCGTGGGCGTCGAACCCCGAGAGGTACCGTTGATCCGAATCCGAGGAATCGGCGTCGATCAGGTAGCCGTCGGCGTCCGCCTCCGCGAGGAACGAATCGAGGGCCGAGAGGTCCGGGTCCATATCCCCGCTGTGACCTCCGGAACGATAACGGTTGATCCTGCGGCCTCACGTGCCGATATCGGCTCCGGAAAACCGAAATCGGGCGAGCAGTACCAGCGCGACGGCCGCGCCGAGCAACACGGCCGCGCCCACGAAGTCGTAGCTCCCCTCGACGAGGATCGCCGTCGGGTCGTAGTAGCGGGTCGGACTGACGTAGCCGAGCCATTCGAGTTCTTCAGTACTCGCCGAGACTGACTCGACCAGAAAGAGGACGAACACCAGCGCGATGGCGATCCGTTTGGCGACGTCCGCGCGGGAGACCAGCACCGAGAGGACGAGCCCGATCGCCCCACAGGCCAGCAGGTAGGGGACCGACAGCGCGTGGACCATCGCCAGATCGAGGGGATCGATCGACTGGTCGATCGCGAGCACGCCGACGTAGACGGCGGCGGCGACGACGGCGTTGAGCGCGAGGATCGGCACCAGAAGGGACAGGAACTTCTCGGCGAGGACGCGCGACCGGGAGACCGGCAGCGAGAGAGTCAGGTCCATCCGGTCGCGTTCGACGTCGTCCGCGATCAGCCCGGCGGCGCTGTAGGCGAAATACAGTCCGAGGAGGAGCAACCAGACGAACTGGTAGATCTCGACGGCGAGAAAGCCCTCGATCGTGCTGAGTGTGGCGATCCCGAACGCCTCTTGGATCGCGGGCGGGTACGCCGCGAGCATGGCGTCGATGTCGACGTCGGCCGAATCCAGCGACGGGAAGAAGGCGACGAACACCAGCGCGAGGACCCCGATTCCGACGGCGAGTGCGACCGTTCCCCGGCGACGCTTTTCGGTCTCGTAGCGGGCGATCTCAAGCATCGAGCGCCTCCGTTTTCGGTGTCGCGGACTCGGATTCCCGCTCGAACCCGTCCCCGTAGTAGTGCATGAACACGTCCTCGAGCGGCGGTTCACCGATGTCGATGTCGAGAACGTCGTGATCCGCGAGATAGTCCAGAAGCGCGTTGTACTCGCCCGTGTAAGTGAACTGGAGGCCGCCGGCGATGGGTTCGACGTCGACCATGCCCTCGGTCACGAACTTCTCGGGACTCGTCTCCCCGACCAGTCGGACCTGCACCCGCTTGCCGCCGCGGTTCAGCAGGGTCTCGACGTCCTCGAGTGCGACCAGTCGCCCCTCCCGGAGGATTCCGACCCGGTCACAGACCTGGCGCACCTCGCTCAGCACGTGCGAGGAGAAGAAGACCGTCGTGCCGCGCTCGCGCTCGGCCCGAATGAACTCGTGGAAGCGCTCCTGTTTGAGCGGGTCGAGCCCCGAGGTGGGCTCGTCCATGATCACTAGCTCGGGGTCGTGCATGAACGCCTGGACGATCCCGAGCATCCGCTCGTTGCCCGTCGAGTACTCGCGGATCACCCGCTCCAGGGGCGGATCGAACAGCTCCAGCAGTTCCGTGCGGCGAGCGTCGCCCTTGATCGAGGCGTGGTGGTCGAGCACCCGCTTTCCAGTGAGGCCCTCGTCGAACCCCAGATCGGCGGGCAGGTAGCCGATCCGGCGCTTGGCCTCGATCAGCGCGGCCTCGTCGCGAACGTCCGCACCCAGCACCCGCGCGGTGCCATCGGTCGGCGAGAGCAATCCCAAAAGGGTACGGATGGTGGTCGTCTTGCCCGCTCCGTTGGGGCCGAGAAACCCGAATACCTCGCCCTCCTCGACGGAAAAGGAAAGCGAGTCGACGCCGATCACCTCCCCGTACCGCTTCGTGAGATCGGTCACTTCGATGGCTACCATGACTATCGTAGGTGACAGACCCTGTTATCGGTTCCGAGACGTATCAATCACCGAGTATCTTCACCCCGATTCGATGGCGTCCGTCTCGGGTATCGATCCCGATCGACTCGACGAACGCCCCCCTCGCCGCCGCGCGCCACTCGCGGACCCGCTCGACGTGACGGTCGTGGTGCAGTTCCGTCGAATAGTCGAGATCGGGGTCGGTACGGATCTCGGCTTCGGTATCGGCAGGCTCCGGATAGGCGGGGAGCAGTTCGGGATCGAAGAGGTCCTTCGGGGGCACGTGGACCGATCCCGTCTCGGTCGAGTCATCCCCGGGCATGTGGAGGCGGGCGCGCATCCGTCCGGCAAAGGGTGGCGTGACCCGCAGGACGGGGTCTGCGGCGCTTCGTTCTGCGGCCTCGTAGGCCGAAACGGCGTCCTCGGCCGTGACGGCGATCGAGCGAATCCTTCGAGCGTCCGAGGACATACTGGGGGGCTACGCGCCGACGGCCTTTGGGTTGTCGCCATCGACACCGTGATGGTGCGGGGGACGCACGCTCGCGCATGGACGCCACCATCTCCCGCTCCGCGCTGCGCGGGACCGTACGGGCCCCGCCCTCGAAGAGCTATACTCACAGAGCGATCCTCGCGGCGGGTTACTCCACGGGCGCGACAGTATACGACCCGCTCGACAGCGCCGACCCGCACGCGACCGCCCGCGCGGTCGAAGCCTTCGGCGGCGACGTGAGCGAGGTCGACGGAAGCCTTGAAATCGAGGGCTTTGCAGGAGTTCCCGACGTGCCCGATAACGTCGTCGACTGTGGAAACAGCGGAACGACCATGCGGCTGGTGACCGGGAGCGCCGCGCTCGCCGACGGGATCACCGTCCTCACGGGCGACGACTCGCTTCGCTCGCGCCCGCAGGGGCCGCTTCTGGACGCCCTCTCGCAGTTGGGCGGGCGTGCCGAGAGCACCCGCGGGAACGGACAAGCCCCCTTAGTAATCGGGGGGCCGATCTCGGGAGGGACGGTTTCGATCCCCGGCGACGTTTCGTCCCAGTATATCACCGCGTTGTTGATGGCCGGCGCGGTCACCGAGGAGGGAATCGAGATCGACCTCGAAACCGAACTCAAGTCCGCGCCGTACGTCGACATCACCCTCGAAGTCCTCGCGGAGTTCGGGGTCGAAGCCGAACCCCTGGGGGCCGGTGGCGGCGACGTTCGCTCGGCCGGCGCATCGGGCTTTCGAGTTCCCGGAAACCAGTCCTACGAGCCCGAGGGCGGCGAGTACCGCGTCCCCGGCGACTTCTCCTCGATCTCCTACCTGCTGGCGGCGGGCGTGCTCGCCGCCGAGGACGGGCTGACGGTCCGCGGTGCCAAACCGAGCGCGCAGGGCGATACCGCCATCGTCGGGATCGTCGAGCGCATGGGCGGGGCGGTCGAGTGGAATCGGGAGGAGGGGATACTCGAAGCTTCGAAGTCCGACCTGTCGGGTGTGGAAGTAGACGTGGGCGACACGCCCGACCTCCTACCCACGATCGCCACGCTGGGTGCCGCCGCGGAGGGCGAGACGCGGATCACCAACTGCGAGCACGTCCGGTACAAGGAGACCGACCGGGTGAGCGCGATGGCCGACGAGTTGGAGAAACTCGGCGCGAGGGTCACCGAGCGCGAGGACGAACTCGTGGTTCACGGCGGCGAGTCGGCGCTGTCGGGAGCGACCGTCGAGGGCTACGACGATCATCGCGTCATCATGGCGCTGTCGGTCGCGGGGCTGGTCGCAAAGGGAGAAACGACCATCAGGGGAGCCGAACACGTCGACGTCTCGTTTCCGGACTTCTTCGACGTGCTTTATGACCTCGGAGCCACCATCCAGCGACAATGAACGGCAACACCTTCGGCAGGCTGTTTCAGGTGACGACCTTTGGCGAGAGTCACGGCGAGGCGATGGGCTGTACGGTGTCGGGCTGTCCCGCCGGCCTCGAACTCTCCGAGGAAGACATTCAGGGCGATCTGGATCGGCGAAAGCCCGGCCAGTCGATGATCACCACCAGCCGGGGCGAACCCGACGCCGTCTCGATCAAATCCGGTGTGCAGGACGGCTACACCACCGGGACCCCCATCGGAATGGTCATCCAGAACAAGGACGCCCAGTCGGGCAAGTACGAGCCCTTCATCACCGCGCCCCGGCCCTCCCACGGCGACTTCACCTACTCGGCGAAGTTCGGCACGCGCAACTGGGGCGGGGGTGGGCGCTCCTCGGCCCGCGAGACCGTCAACTGGGTCGCCGCGGGCGCGATCGCGAAGAAGGTCCTCTCCTCGCAGGGCGTCGAGATCAAGGCCCACGTCAACCGGATCGGGGACGTCGAGGCCGAGGGCGTGAGCTTCGAGGGGATGGTCGAGCACAGCGAGGAGAACGCCGTCCGGTGTGGCGATCCGGAGGTCGCGCGGGAGATGCAGGAGCTGATCGAGCGCTATCAGGAGGAAGGCGACTCCATCGGCGGGTCGATCGAGTTCGAGATCCGGGGCGCACCCCGCGGGCTCGGCGCACCCCGCTTCGACTCCCTGCCGGCGCGACTCGGGCAGGCGATGATGAGCGTGCCCGCGACGACCGCCTTCGAGTTCGGACTCGGCAAGGAAGCCAGCGAGTACGCGGGCTCGGAGCGAAACGAGGACTGGGAGTTCTCGGAGGAGGGAGATCCCGTCCCCGTCGGCAACGACCACGGCGGAATTCAGGGCGGGATCAGTACAGGAGAGCCGATCACCGGCGAGGTGACGCTACATGCCCCGACCTCGATCCCCAAGGAACAGACCACGGTCGACTGGGAGACCGGCGAGGAGAAGACGGTACAGGTGATCGGCCGACACGACCCCGTCCTGCCGCCACGGGGCGTGCCCGTTGTCGAGGCGATGTGCGCGCTGACGGTCGTCGACTTCATGTTGCTGGCCGGGCGGATCAACCCCGATCGCATGGACGGCCGGCCGGGCGAGTACGACACTGACTACCACCCGAGTAGTCCCGACAACCGATAACGGGCTCGGAGCTCCGACAGGGCGTTCGGACGAGGATCGGGTCACGTCCGAGTCCGATAGAATGACAGTTCACCAATAGCTTATGCCGACTGGCGTGGTAGTTAGTATCATGAACGATCCGACGTCCGGGGTGAACGACCAGGCAAACGGGAAGGAGCTCGATCCAGTACTCGGCGAGGAGCGGTCGAGCGGACTCGAGGAGTTCGATTCGGTGTTCGGTATCGTCGCCGACGGACTGGTCGGTGCGGCGGGCGGACTGGTCGGGACGGCGACGATGACGGTGGTCTTGCTCATCGCTGAGTCGATCGGGGCGTTCTCGCGCGAGTCGTTCGCTCAACTCGCACTGTTGATCGGCCTCGAAGGATTCCTGCCCCCCGTCGCGCTCGGCTATCTCGTCTTCCTTCTGGGGGGAATGTTCCCGTGGCCGTTGCTCTTTGCCTCGCTCAAGGAGTACCTGCCGGGCGGACGCGACCCGCTGAAGGGCGTCGTTTTCGGGACGGTCCTCTGGACGGGGTTCGTTCTCGCCTTCTACGTCGACTACACGGGGCTGGCGCTCGTCGCGTACGCCGTGTTGACGCTCGTCGCCCACTGGACGTACGGCTTCGCGCTCGGATCGGTCTTCGAGTACCTCTCGACGCGTCCCGACTCGTTGGTCTGAGTCCCGTTCCAGAGATCAACCCGTCGTCCCGTCGGTTCGAGCGATCGAAACAGTCGTACAAACGGTACGTAAATGTCGCTGCCGGCCGTCCCATTAGTCGGATGTCGCTCACCGAACTCATCGCGGGGGTCGAGGCCCACGAGACGACGCTGACCGTCTATAACGCCGAGGAAGCCGTGACCGACCTCCGCGAACGGTTCGCTGACAGGAACCTCACCGTCGAGGTCGGCACGGCAACAGGTGGTCCCGACCGGTTCGCCGTTCTCAGTCGCAGCGGGGAGTGCGTCTCGGCGACGGGGATCGAGGCCCTACTCGCGGATCCGGACGCCGAACAAGCGGGTTTCCAAAGCGATCCCTACCGCCCGATCCTCGACCATCTCGACGAGACGCTGTTTACTTCCTACGACCGGGGGGAGATGCTCGCGGCCTCCCGCGAGATCGAGGACCGGGCGTGGCGGGTCGGGAGGGGCGAACTCCACGCGGGCTTCCAGCGCCTCTCGACGCTCCGCCCCCAGTTGGAGACCTATCGTGCCCTCGGAAAGCACGACGGGCTGACCGTCCACACCTACGGGGTGCCCGACGCCGAGATCCGGACTCGGGGGGCGTTCCTCGTCCACGCCGAGGAAAGCGAGGAGATCGCCACCTCGTGGTTCGTCGCCTTCGACGGGGACGGCCTCGACGGGAGTGCGTGTGCATTGCTCGCAGAGGAGCGCTTACCGGGCGAGTTCTACGGCTTTTGGACCTACGACCCCGACACGGTCAGGTACGTTATCGATCACCTGTCCGCGACGTATCTCCCGACCGACGTCGGCGATGGGAACTCGGAACCCCAGCCGTAGATCGCGCGTGATCGGCGGAGAGAAGCCCCGAATCCTTCATT
Organism: Halalkalicoccus paucihalophilus; assembly: GCF_001593955.1. GTDB lineage: Archaea > Halobacteriota > Halobacteria > Halobacteriales > Halalkalicoccaceae > Halalkalicoccus > Halalkalicoccus paucihalophilus. The sequence goes on from NZ_LTAZ01000002.1 coordinate 42,461, forward strand.
ATCGATGCTTGCTAATTGATGGCAAAGGCTTTACTTTGCCCCAATCGAACTGTCTCCAATGGCCCATCCGGGCCGGGATTTCACATATGGCAGACAACGAACTCATCTGGCGAATCGCGGGGGGTTCCGGGGACGGGATCGACTCGACGAGCCAGAACTTCGCAAAAGCCCTGATGCGCTCGGGGCTCAACGTATTCACGCATCGACACTACCCCTCACGGATTCGGGGCGGTCACACGTACGTCGAGATCCGAGCGAGCGACGAGGTCGTCGATTCCCGGGGGGACGGCTACAACTTCCTGCTCGCACTGGGTGACTCCTTCGCACGCAACCCGAAGGAGAACGCCTACTACGGCAACGAGGAGGTCAAACCACTCAGCGAGAACCTCGACGAACTCCGCGAGGGCGGGATCATCGTCTACGACTCCGGACTCTTGGACGCAAGCGAGATTCCCGACTTCGAGGAGCGAGCAGAGGAAAACGACTGGCACGTCTTCGACATCGACCTCCGGAGCATGGCCCGCGAACACGGTCGCGAGATCATGCGCAACACGGCGGGTATCGGCGTCACCGCCGCGCTCCTCGAGATGGACCTCGACGAGATCGAGAACCTCATGGAGAACGCGATGCCCGAGAAGATCCTCGAGCCCAACCGGACGATCCTCCACGAGGCCTACGAGATGGTCAACGAGGAGTACGAGTTCGACCACGACCTGCGGGTCCCGACGGGCGAGCACGAGGAGGAACAGGTCCTGATTTCGGGCTCGAACGGCGTCGCCTACGGCGCGCTCGACGAGGGCTGTCGGTTCATCGCGGGCTATCCGATGACCCCGTGGACCGACGTTTTCACGATCATGTCCCAACACCTCCCGAAATTCGGAGGTATCTCCGAGCAGGTCGAAGACGAGATCGCCGCCGCGGCGCTCGCACTCGGCGCGTCCCATGCCGGCGTCAAGGCCATGTCCGGCTCTTCCGGTGGTGGATTCGCCCTGATGAGCGAGCCACTGGGCCTCGCCGAGATGTCTGAGACGCCGATCGTCCTCGTTGAAGCGATGCGTGCGGGCCCCTCGACGGGCCTGCCCACCAAACCCGAACAGGGAGACCTCGAACACATCCTCTATACGAGTCAGGGCGACTCCTGTCGGGTCGTCTTCGCACCGGGCACGCCCCAGGAGGCCTACGAGCAGACGCGGACGGCCTTCGAGATGGCGTACAACTACCAGATCCCGGCGATCGTCGTGATCGACCAGAAGCTCTCGGGGGAGAACCAGAACGTCCCCGCGAGCGCGTTCGACCGCGACCCGAACCCGTCGCTGGGACCGACGCTCACCGAGGCGCAACTCGAAGACGCCCCACACGACCCCTCGGGCATCTTCCAGCGCTTCAGCCACGACGACCCCGAGGACGACGGGGTCCGACCGCGCTCGCTGCCCGGTCAGAAGAGGGGACGCTTCCTCGTGACCGGCAACGAGCACAACGAGTCGGGCCACATCGAGGAGGACCCCGACAACCGGATCACGCAGATGGACCTGCGGATGAAGAAACTCGAGTCCATTCGGGAGGACCTCGACAGCGACCCCGAGACCTCAAACCAGACGTACTTCGGCCCCGACGAGGCCGACTACGGCATCGTCACGTGGGGGTCGAGTCAGGGCGCGGTCCGCGAGGCCGTCGAACGCCTCAACGACGACGGCCACTCGGTCAAAGCGATCGGCGTCAGCGACCTGATGCCCTTCGCCGAGAAGGAGGTCACGGAGTTCTTAGAGAGCGTCGACGAGGCGCTCGTCGTCGAGATGAACGCCACGGCGCAGTTCCGCGGGCTGACCCAGCGCGAACTCGGCCAGTTCGGCGAGAAGCTGACGAGCCTGCTGAAGTACGACGGAAACCCGTTCGAGCCGGCCGAGGTCGTCGAAGGCTTCGAGATCCAGATCGCCGGCAACGAGGAGGCACCGACCGCGAACACCAGACTCGAACCGGCGGTAAGCGATTAAGACAATGAGTGCATTCAACGCAATCGGAGAGGAGCGAGAGATCGACCGCGAGGAGTTCACGCCGGGTATTGAGCCCCAGCCGACGTGGTGTCCGGGCTGTGGCGACTTCGGCGTGCTCAAATCGCTGAAACAGGCCCTGCCCGAAGTGGGCCGCACCCCCGAGGAGACGCTGCTGGTGACGGGGATCGGCTGTTCGGGCAAGCTCAACAGCTACCTCGATTCGTATGGCTTCCACACCATCCACGGGCGCTCGCTTCCCGTGGCGCGAGCGGCGAAACTCGCAAACCCCGGCCTCGAAGTGATCGCCGCCGGCGGCGACGGCGACGGCTACGGGATCGGCGGGAACCACTTCATGCATACCGCCCGGGAGAACCACGATATGACCTACATCGTGTTCAACAACGAGATCTTCGGCCTGACGAAGGGCCAGACCTCGCCCACAAGCCCCAAAGGTCACAAATCGAAGACCCAGCCGAGCGGCTCGGCGAAGGACCCCATCCGTCCGCTCTCGCTGTCGCTGACCTCCGGAGCCTCCTACATCGCCCGGACCGCGGCGGTCAACCCCAACCAGGCAAAGGAGATCCTGAAGGAGGCGATGGAGCACGACGGCTTCGCGCACGTCGACTTCCTCACCCAGTGTCCGACCTGGAACAAGGACGCAAAACAGTACGTCCCGTACATCGACGTTCAGGAGTCCGACGATTACGACTTCGACGTCCACGACCGCCAAGAGGCCCAGGAGATGATGTACGAGACGGAGAACGTCCTGAAGGAGGGAACGGTGCTGACGGGACGGTTCTACGTCGACGAGGATCGTCCCTCCTATCAGGAGGAGAAACAGGCGATCGGCGAGATGCCCGAGGAACCGCTCGCCGAACGGTACTTCGACGACGACTACGAGTGGGAACGAAGCTACGACCTGCTCGACCGGCACCGTTGAGGACCGGTATCGGTTCCGGTAGCCGACGTTGTGTCATGCGCTATATCGATTGTCGGTTCGCAAGGTATTTTTTCCCGGACGCGAAAGAGCGAGTGTGGCGACGAACTCGACATCGGATCGGATCCTCGCCGTCCTCGAGGAGGACGCGCAAGCGTCGTACGCGGAGATCGCACGCCGGGCGGGCGTCTCGAAGCCAACAGTACGGAAATACATCGACCAGTTGGAGTCCGACGGCGTGATCGTCGGTTACTCCGCGGACGTCGACCCGAAGAAGCTCTCGGGGCGCTCGATCGCGCTCGTGGGCATCGATGTCGAGAGCGAACGCTACGTCGAGGCGACGCGCGCACTTGGCGAGATCGAGGCGGTCGAGGCGCTGTACTCCTCCTCCGGCGATCACATGCTGATGGCCGAGGTCCGCGCGACCGACGGCAACGCGGTCGGCGAGATCATCAGCGAGGAGATCCTTTCCGTCGACGGCGTGACAGCCGCCCATCCCTCCTTCCTGCAGGAACGGCTCAAGTAGTTTTAGGCGTCCGGACCCTACGCCCGGTATGGCGACCTACGAGCGCGAGACGCACGTCGAGGCCTCGCTCGAAGACGTCTGGGAGTTTCACTCGCGAGTGAGCGGTCTCGAAGCACTTACTCCGGGCTGGATGGGGCTTTCCGTTCGGGAGGTCCGTGGACCCGATGGCGAGCGAAATCCCGAGATCCTCGAGGCGGCTGCAGAGATCGATATGGAACTCCGTCCGCTCGGCGGGCCGGCCCAGTCGTGGACCTCGGTCATCACCGAGCGCGCGGAAAGCGACGAGCGGGCGCTGTTCAAAGACGAGATGCGCGGTGGCCCCTTCTCACGGTGGGCTCACGTCCACCAGTTCCGCCGCGACGGGGAGGGGACGCGCCTGCGCGATACGGTTCACTACGAACTGCCCGGACTCACCCGTCCGGCCTCGCCGCTCGCGGTCGTCGGCTTCGAGCCCATGTTCCGGTATCGCCACCAAAAGACGAAGGAACTGCTCGAAGCCTAACGAAGTTCGACTTCGAGGATCTCCTCGGGGCGCTCGCCGCACCTGACGTACCGTTTCGGATCGCGTTCGATGGCGAAGACGGCGAGTCGAAGAACGAGCCTCCCCGAGGGGAGCGACGCGCGCAACACGGGTCCCGTGCCCGTGATCACTACGTAGGGCGGGGCGGCGACGGGCGGTGCGGGCAGCGGTTCCCCGAGGACCTCGGCTCCGGTCGCGAGCAGTGCCGGATACCCCTCTCGAAGCCCCGCGTGTTCGAGGAGGGCCGAGAGCGGTTCGACGACCGCCTCGCGTCGGGTCGCCGGGCCATCCCACGAGGCGGCGACGGCGTCGGCGGCTTCGATCGTCGCCGCCAGCGGTTCGGAACGGGTCGCGAGCAGGCGCTCGCGGATCCGGCGTTCGGTGTCGTTCACGGGCCGAGCGTCACGCGCCCACCGGTAACGGCTGTCGGTTCGATCCGGCAGGCGGTTTTTCACCGTCGAGACGGTCCGCCGAGTCGAACGCCCCGTCGGTCACTCGACGCGGAAAGGGAATCTTTACCCCGTGGCCCGCGCGTCTCTCAGCCATGTCAGAGACCGTGTTGCTGGTCGGCGGCGGCGGACGCGAACACGCCATCGCACGGGCGCTCGAAGGGAGCGACTGTGACCTCTATGCGTGTGCGGACAACCGGAACCCGGGGATCGCCCGAATCGCCGCGGGGTTCGAGACGCTCGATACGACGAACACGAGCGCCGTGCGGACCTATGCCGAGGAGGTCGGCGCGACGCTTGCCGCCATCGGTCCGGAGGCGGCCCTGCAGGCGGGCGTGGCGGACGCTCTCGCCGAGGCGGGCGTCTATCCGTTCGGGCCGAGCGCCGAGGCCGCACGCATCGAGACGGACAAGGCCTACCAGCGCCGGTTCATGCGCGAACACGACATCTCCGGCTGTCCGGCGTTCGAGACCTTCGAGGACACCGAGGCGGCCTGTGAGTACATCGACTCTTCGAGTACTGATCTCGCCGTGAAACCCGCGGGGCTGACCGGCGGCAAGGGCGTGAAGGTCATCGGGGATCAGGTGACCAAGGAGGGGGCGAAGGAGTACCTCCGGGAGGAGGGGTACGAGAGAGTCGTCCTCGAAGAACGGTTCGTCGGCGAGGAGTTCACCGTGCAGGGGCTCGTCGCGAACGGCTCTCTCAGAGTCACTCCAGCGGTTCAGGACCACAAGCGCGCCTACGAGGGCGACGAGGGGCCCAATACGGGCGGGATGGGCTCGTACAGCGACGCGGGACTCGAACTACCCTTCATGAGCGAGGACGAGTATCGCGAAGCCGTCGGGATCCTCGACGAGACGGTCGCGGCACTGGGCGACTATACGGGCGTTCTCTACGGGCAGTTCATGCTCACGGCGGAGGGTGTCAAGGTCGTCGAGTTCAACGCCCGCTTCGGCGACCCCGAGGCGATGAACACCCTCCCGGTGATGAACACGGACTTCCTCGACGTACTCGTGGCCGCCCGCGAGGGGGATGCCCTGCCTCAACTGTCGTTCGCCCCCCGCGCGACCGTCTGTAAGTACGCCGTTCCCGAGGGATATCCGGAGGAGCCACAGGGAGATACACGGATCACCATCGACGAGGAGAGCGTGGCGCGGGCGGGGCGCGCTACGGGACAATCGAGCGGAGAGGGCAGTGACGAACCGCGAGAGAGCGTGGCGCGGGCGGCAGCCGAGGGCGGCGAGGCACAGCTGTTTTACGCGAGTGTGGACGACCGCGAGGACGGCATTTACACCACGACCTCGCGCGCCTTCGCGGTCGTGGGGATCGCAGGGAGCATCGCGGAGGCCGAGACGATCGCCGAGGACGCCCTCTCGGGAGCGACCGAGGGCGTCAGGATTCGCCACGACATCGGCACCGAGGAACTGGTCCGCTCGCGGATCGACCACATGAGCGACCTCCGCGGCGAGTAGCCCGGCGAGTGCAGGCGCAACGACGAGGATGCCTCCCGTGATGGTTCGTTCATGGACGATCACGGACGAACCCGCGACGAGTCGCCGTGGCTCGCGACCACCGACGGGCCGCGATTCTCCCCGTTGGACGGGGATCGAACCATCGAGGTCGCGGTGATCGGCGCGGGCATCGCGGGGCTCTCGACTGCGATTCACCTCGCCGAGGGCGGCGAGAGCGTGGCGGTGATCGAACGCGACCGGGTCGGGGCGGCCGTGACGGGCCACACCACCGCGAAGGTCACCTCCCAACACGGCCTGAAGTACGACCACCTGATCGATACCGTCGGCGAGGAGCGCGCCCGCCAGTACGCCGAGGCGAACGGGGACGCTCTAGAGGAGGTCGCCGACCGGAGTGCCGGATTCGACGCCGAGTTCGAGCGGACCGACGCCTATGTCTACGCCGACGACGCCGAGGGCCGCGAGCAGGTCCGCAAGGAGGCGCGGGCGGCCGAACGGTTGGGACTGCCCGCCGAGTTCGTCGAAAGAGAGGAGGTCGACCTCCCCTACGAGACGGCTGGCGCGGTCCGTTTTTCGGAACAGGGTCAGTTCCACCCTCGGAAGTACGTCCTCGGGCTGGCAGAACGGGTCGAGGACGAGGGGGGTGCGGTCTTCGAGGAGACCCGGGCAACGGACCTCGAGGTGGGCGAGCCCTGTGAGGTCAAGACCGAGGTCGGGACCCTCACTGCTGACCACGTCGTCTGTGCAACCCACTTCCCGGTGTTCGACCGCGGTGGCTACTTCGCGCGGATGAAGACCAAACGCTCGCACGTGATCGGGGTCAGGGTTGCGGGCGACCTCCCAAAGAGGATGTATTACAAGGCGGGCGACCCCTACCGCTCGATCCGCGTTCACCGATTGGACGGCGAACCGCTGGTCCTCGTGGGCGGGGAGAACCACGAGACGGGCCAGGGGGGCTCGACGAGCGAGCGCTACGACCGCCTCGAGGAGTTCGCCCGCGGGACCTTCGACGTCGAGGAGGTCGAGTACCGCTGGTCGACACAGGACTACAAGACCTTCGACGGGGTGCCCTATATCGGCCGGCTCGGGCCTGTCGGCGAGAACGCCTCCGTCGCGACCGGCTTCGGCGGCTGGGGAATGACCGGCGGCGTCGCGGCCGGACGGATACTTTCGGGACTGATCCGCGACGGCGAACACCCACATCAGGAGGTGTTCTCGCCCGCGCGGGTGAACGGCGAGTCCGCGAAGTCGTTTCTCACCCACAACGCCGAGGTCGGCGCGAACTTCACGGCCGACTGGGCGCGCTCCCTGTTCGCTGGTGAAGAGGCGAGGCTCCGCGCCGGCGACGGGACGGTCGTAAGAACCGACGACGGGCCGGTCGGCATCTCCCGATCCGAGTCGGGCGAACTGAACGCCGTTTCTGCCGTCTGCCCGCACATGAAGTGTGTGCTCCGGTGGAACGACGGCGAGGCCAGTTGGGATTGTCCCTGTCACGGCTCGCGCTTCACCCCCGAAGGCCGGGTACTCGACGGGCCGGCGATCGAGGACCTGCCGCGCCGGGCGGCGCGTGAAAAGTGATGGCACCTGACGGCCCCACGTTTTCAGGCGTGGCCGATCTCCCCTCAGCTATGAGTGAAGACGACGAGCAGGCCTACGGAAGCAACGACGTGAAAGACGAGGACGGACAGTACGGCGGCACCGAGGACGGTGGCGACGAGAAGCGAAGCGCCGGCGGCGAGACGGACGAGCGAGAGGAGAACGACGAGGAGGATGGGGACGAGGAGGCGCTCGGACAGGACGAGACCGACCCCGAGTAATCACGCTAGTTCAAGGGACGCTCGGGCCTACAAGGGAGCGTGAGCGACGACACCCCGCCCCGCCACGACCGCGTGACCCGCCATCCCTCCCCCGGCAGCGCGAACTCGCTGTGGCACTGGCCCGACGCGCGCCACCCCCTTCGAGTCGCGCTCAACTACCTCGCCATCGTTCTGGCGCGCCACTCGCCGAGCCTCAGGCTGAAGAACTGGCTGCTCAGGCGGATCGGCGTCACCGTAGGGCGGGGCGTCTCGTGGGGGCTCGAATCGACCCCCGACGTCTTCTGGCCTGATCTCGTCACCGTGGAAGACGACGCGATCATCGGCTACGACGCGACCCTGCTGTGCCACGAGTTCCTGCAGGACGAGTATCGGACGGGACCCGTTCGAGTGGGCGAGCGGGCCATGATCGGTGCGGGCGCGGTCGTCCTACCCGGTGTCGAGATCGGTGCGGACGCGAGCGTCGCCGCGAACTCGCTCGTGACCGAAGACGTCCCGCCGGGGGCGACCGCCGTCGGCGTCCCCGCGGCGATCCGCACCGAGGACTGACGGTCCGAGTCGGACCGTCAGCGGGGACGATGTCGAACGGGTCGGTCCCCTCGGTGTCAACGGTCGGGATCACGGGAGGCGCTTGCTCGCGCCCTCCTCGAACACCGTCCGGTTGGGGACGATGTACTCGGTGCCGTCGTCCTCGATGCGGGTGACGAACAGTTCGATCTCCTGAACCACGCCCGCTCGATCGCCGATCTGCACCCGATCGCCGATCCCGTAGGGTTCGTTCAGGAACAGATAGAGTCCGGCGACCCCCGAGGCCAGCAGGTCGCGGCCCGCGATCCCGCCGAGGAAGACCAGCCCGAAGACGTAGACGGCGAGCAGGACGAGCAGGGCGTTGGTGGCGATCCCGAGTTGGCCGAGCGCGATGAGGACAGCGACGTAGATGACGCTGTATTTCGCGACCGTCCCGATCAGGCCGACCTCAGGGAACTTGACGCCGCGCAGGCGTTCGTTGAACAGCACTTCGACCTTGTCGCCGGCGATGATACCGACGATGATCACGAACAGCGCGATGAACGCGCGAGGGAGCAACCACGTGAGTTCGGCGAAGAGGACGCTCACGTCGAGGACGCCCGCGACGTAGAGCGCGAACAGGAGACCAACGCCGTAGATGAACCACGAACTCAGTCGCGAGACCACCGAGACGGTCGAACTCCCCAGCCCCTGGGCGGTCCGCTCGAAGGCCGTTCCCTCGACGGCGGTGCCGACGCCGATGGCGGTCAGCACCCGCTTGGTGAACTGGCCGAAGACGTACCCGAGGGCGACGATCCCGACGAACACGACGAGCGCGAGCACCAGCGGTTCGCGCAGGATCGAGACCTGCATCTCAGTACTCCTCCGGATCGATCTCGAGGATGAGGTTCCCGCCCTTGAACGCCCGGACCAGCCCGTCCGACTCCGAGAGGACGATCGAGGTGGCGTTCGTATCGCGCGTGATCGCCCCGCCGGCCATGTGGCGCGCGCCGAGTCCCTTCGGGATGTCGATCCCTTTCGCGTCGGGTTCGAGGTAGCGGTACGCGGAGACGATCTTGCCCGAATCCGAGATGACAAAGGCGCCGTCGAGCCGGGAGAACTCCTTGAGCATCACGTTGACGATCGGGTCGCCGACGTGGACGTGGGACTTCTCGAAGGGGTTGTACGAGAGCGGGCGTGACTTGTTCATCACGTTGCCCGCATCGCCGACGACGAACAACGCGCCCACGGGCTTTCCCTTCTGGCCCTTCTTGCCCAGATCGATCGCGACCTCCAGCACGCTCCGGATCACCTCGGGTTCGGCCCGGGAGTTGACGAACAGGTCGTAGAGATCGGAGTGGACCGATTCGGCGGCGCGCACCCGCGAGACGGTGTCGATCTCCTCGTCGAAGACGCTCGTCGCACAGATCACGACGTCTCCCTCCTCGATGTAGCCGTCGCCGACGGCCGCGCCGATCCCGAACTCGACGAGATCCGTGATGTCGGTAAACTCGAGAGGGATCTCGACGAAGGCGTCGGCGTCGACCCCGTTTTCGGTGCCCACGACGATCACGTCGAGGTCGATATCGGCATCGACGAAGCGCTCGTAGAGCGAGCCGGTCGGCGAAAAGAGTGCGACCGCATCCGCGTTCTCGACGATGTCGGAGAGGAGCTCGGAGACAGTGTCCATTATCCAAAGACACTCCGCGAGCGCGAAAAAGCGTTGTGGGACGCCTCAGCCAGTCCGACGGGTGGCTGACGGGCTCCTGCCGAACGCTTTTGAGCAGAGACCGCCAACTGACGAGTACCATGGTTGCCCTACTCGCGATCGTCAAGAAGGCGGCGACGTTCGGCTACAAGAGATACGGCGTTCCCGGCGCGCTCGTCTCGGCCGTGCTCGCCCTCGCGGGATACCGATTCGTCAAAAAGGCGTTGAGCGGGTCGAAGAAGGCGAACTGAACCGTCATCGGTGGCTGTAGAACGAGCGGCCCGAATCCAACGGTTTCGTGACCTGAACGGTAACTATACTATCGTCCGTAACGAGTTCGTATCGGGACCCACAATGGTAGCTGCTACCGTACTACAGTCCATGTTCGAGGACATGGTGACGGCCCGATACTACGAGGAGCGCCTTCAGGAGGAGTACCTAGAGGGAAAACAGCCCGCGTTCGACATCTCTGCGGGGCCGATCCCCGGAGAGTTGCACCTCGCGGCCGGCCACGAGGCCGCCGCGGCCGGGGTCTGTCGGCACCTCCACGAGGACGACGTAGTGACGGCGCCGCATCGACCCCACCACGTCGCCATCGCGAGGGGCGTCGATCTGAATCGGATGACCGCTGAGATCTTCGGCCGGGAGACGGGACTGAGCAGCGGCAAGGGCGGGCACATGCACCTGTTCGACCCCGAGGTCAACTTCGCGTGCAGCGGCATCATCGCCCAAGGCTGTCCACCGGCGGTCGGGGCGGGACTCGCCGCGAAGCGGCGAAACACCGACAGCCTGGCGGTCGCCTTCCTCGGTGAGGGCGCGATCAGTCAGGGGCCTTTCTCGAATCGCTCAACCTCGCGGCGGTTCACGACCTGCCGGTCGTCTTCGTGATCGAGGACAACGACTGGGCGATCAGCATGCCCAAGGACCGCGTGACCGACGTCGCCGACGGTTCCCGCCGGGCGGGCGGGTTCGACATGCCGGGCGTCCGCGTCGAGTGCGACGACGCCGTGGCGGTCCACGACGCCGTGAGGGAGGCGATCGGACGTGCGAGGGACGGCAACGGCCCGACGCTGCTGGAGGTACAGGTCCACAGACGGATGGGCCACTTCATGGGCGATCCCCAGAGCTACCGGCCCGACGAGGACAGCGAGGCCGCACAGAACCGGGACTCGATCGAGCGCCTCGCCGCTGATCTCCGAGATCGGGGCGTCGACGAGGGGGCGCTTGAGGAGATCCGCGAGGAGGCTCGCGAGCGCGTCGACGAGGCCATCGGGTGGGCGAAAGAGCAACCCGAACCCGAGCCCGACGCGGCCTACGAGGACGTCTTCGTCAACCCGCCGTCGGGCGTGACGACCGAGGAACCGACCCACGAGCTCGCCGGGGTGACGACTGATGGCGCAGGAAGAACGACAGCAGGCGATCGAACGGGAACTGACGATGAGCCGCGCGATGGTCGAGGCGATCGCCCACGAGATGCGCGCGCACGACGAAGTCTTCTACATGGGCGAGGACGTCGCCGACTACGGCGGCATCTTCGACTCAACCGAGGGCCTGCTCTCCGAGTTCGGTCACGATCGGGTCATGGACATCCCGATCAGCGAGACGGCCTACCTCGGTGCGGCCGTCGGCGCCGCTCAACACGGAATGCGCCCGATCGCTGAGCTGATGTTCGTCGACTTCTTCGGCGTCGCGATGGACCAGATCTACAACCAGATGGCGAAGAATACCTACATGAGCGGCGGGGCGGTGAACGTCCCGATGGTCCTGACCGCAGCGGTGGGTGGGACCTACAACGACGCCGCCCAGCACTCCCAGACGCTCTACGGTACCTTCGCCCATATGCCGGGGATGAAGGTCGTCGTCCCCTCGACGGCCTACGACGCGAAGGGGCTGATGCACAACGCGATCCGAGACGACGACCCGGTGGTGTACATGTTCCACAAGCGCCTGATGGGGATCGGGTGGATGCCCGCCCCCGACGGGCCCAAAACCCCGGTCCCCGAGGAGGACTACACCATTCCCTTCGGAAGCGCCGACGTCAAACGCGAGGGCGGGGACGTCACCGTCGTCACGCTGGGTCTGCACGTCCACCGGGCGCTCGAGGCCGCCGAGAGACTCGCTGAGGACGGTATCGACACGGAGGTGATCGACCTCCGAACGCTTGTGCCCCTCGATACGGAGACGGTCCGCGAATCCGTCGCGAAGACGGGTCGGCTGGTCGTCGTCGACGAGGACTACCGCTCGTTCGGCGTCACCGGAGAAATCGTCGCCCGCGTGGCCGAGGGGTCGCTCTCGGATCTGGAGGCCGTCGAGCGCGTCGCCGTCCCGGACGTGCCGATCCCCTACGCGCGCCCGATGGAGGGCAAAGTCATCCCAGGCGTCGAGGACATCGAGACCGCCGTCCGAAACGTCGACTCGAAATGAGCGCGAGCGACGACCGCGTGGCCGTCGAGGCCGCCGCCGCCGTCTGGCCCGACGACGTCGACGAGGAGGAGGGTGTCGTCGTCAACTGGTTCGCGCGGGAAGGGCGGATCGTCACCGAGGGCGAACCCGTCTGCGAGATCCAGATCGAGAAGGTCGACGTCGACGTGCCGGCACCAGTCGGTGGCGAACTCGTCGAGATCGTCCTCGCGGAGGACGCCGAGTGTACCCGCGACTCGATCCTCGGGTGGATCGACCCCGAGTGATAGGGTTGACGAAGCGAGATCGGGTTCGAACGCCTCGTGGCAGACCTGCTTTTGGTCCAGCTTTTACTGCGCTCGTTCACTTCGCTCACTCGCTGGCAAAAGCTGGATGCGGGGATCGGATTTGAACAACGCCCGAGAACCCGCTCGCTTCGCTCGCGGAACCTCAGTCTAATTCAAACCCTCGTGCGATTGCTGCCGCTTACGATTTTGCTCGCGGCAGCAATGCGCGGGACCGGATTTGAACCGGCGGACCCCTACGGGACAGCGTCCTAAGCGCTGCGCCTTTGGCCTAGCTCGGCAACCCGCGCGCATCCCTCACTTCCGGCGAGCAAACCAAAAACCCGTCGCTGTTCACTCGATCCTCCCGCTTCGATTCCCCTAGAGACCCAGCGCCTCGACCAGGTCGTCGAAGCGCTCGATCACCAGATCCGGTTCGCCGCCGAAGGGTTCCCACGGCGACCCCTTCCGGTCGACCCACACCGACTGCATTCCGGCGTGGGCCGCCCCCATCACGTCGAACCATCCCGCGGTGACGTGCGCGATCTCGTCGATGGGGGTTCCCGTCCGTGCCGCGGCGTGGCGATAGAGGTCGGCGGCCGGTTTGAACGTCCGGATCTCGTCGGCACTGATCGTGTCCGCGAGGAGATCGCCGATCTCGGCGTGTTCAACCATCGAATCGAGCATTTCTGGATTGCCGTTCGAGACGACGTAGGGGTCGAATCCCCCATTACGGAGGCGCTCGATGCCCTCGCGGACGTCGTCGAACACATCGAGTTCGTGATACACCGCGAGGATCTCGTCGCGCTCCTCGGTCGAGAGGTCGACCCCGTGGGCGTCGAGGGCATACTGGAGCGCATCGCGGTTCATCTCGTAGAACGGTTGGTAGGCGTCGATCTGGTTCGCGACGAACGTGTATTCGAGCGAACGGGCCCGCCAGAGCTTCGAGACCGGCTCGGGATCGTCGACGCGCTCTTTGAGGGCGACTTCGGCGGCATCGACGTCGACCAGCGTGCTGTAGGAGTCGAACGTGACCGTCGTGACGCGCTCGGGGTCGAACGACATACCGGAGGGGACGCGGGCCATCCCCATAATTCCCGCGTCGCTTCCGTGAAACGGGGCGAAGCGAGGGGAGGGCAGGACGAACGAGGGGGTGGTCAGACGGTTTAAATCCGGTGACGACCAATCCCCTCCGTGTACCGCGCGAGCGACCGGTTACAGAACGAGTGCTGGCTTGCTGACCTCGGGCGAGCGGCCGACGAACTCGATCTCGGGAGCGACGTCCGCTCGGTCGCGGAGGACCTCTTCCTCTCGACGGCTCCCGACGCCGAGCGGTCGAAACCCGCCGCGATCGCCGCGAGCCTCTACGCCGGGGGATTGATCGCGGGCGACCGCCGCTCGCAGGGAGCGGTCGCGGAGGCGGTGGGCGTGACCCGACTGACCGTCCAGAACCGATGGAAGCCGCTTCTCGAAGAGGCGGGTCTCGATCCGCCGACGTGGTGAGTGGGTGCTGGCTATCGCGTCCGACCGCGCCCCTCGCGCTCGGGTGTGAGGGCGCCGTGTTCGTCGATCTCGCCGTCGACGATCCGCGTACTCGAGATGATGTCGTCGTCCTCGGCACGCAGGTGATCGACGACGACGAGTTCGAGGGGATCATGGCCCCGCTCGCGTCGGCGGTCGTTGATGCGTTCGCCGCCCTCGATCGTCTCGGGGGAGACGACCAGCGCGTCGAAGCGGGGCTGGGTGGCGATACCCGTCGGTTCCTCGAGTTTCAGTACCTCGTACTCGCGACCGTGCTCGTCGGCGAGCGCCGCGAGTTCGGCCTCGAGGTCGGCCTTTCGCTCCTCGAAGGGTCGGACGTAGCGGTCCTCTCGACGGGTCTTGGGTGCGAGTTCATCGCTCGTGAGGCCGACGGTAACGTCACCGAGTTCGAACGCGCGCTCGAAAAGGGCGCGATGGCCGTCGTGTACGGGGTCGAACGTCCCACCCAGCGCAACCTGCATACCGGGGCGATGTGATCCGGTGGCTTAGTGGCTTCGGAACGGCTACTCGTCGGTCCGCTCGGTGTCGTCTTCGGGATCCTCCGCTACTCCAGTCCGCTCGTCGTCACCGGCGTTAGCGTCCGCGGATTCGTCGGTGTCGTCGACGGTGATAGTGATCGGCCTGCTCGTCTCGTCCTCGCGCTCGTCCTCCGTGAGGTACTGATCGAGGTTGAACACCGTGTTGAGTTCGTCCTGGACCTGATGGACGATTCCGCCGACGAGTTCGCTGGGTGCGATCGCGGTGTACTCGTAGGGGTTGTTGCCCGCACCCTCGCTTTCGCGCTTCTCCCGGGAGACGTTGCCCTCCTCGTTGAGTTCCGCGAGCGCCTCGCGGACGGTGCTTGGGTACAGCCCGGTCCCCGAGGCGATCTCCTCGCTCGTCGAACCGGGGTACTGGCGCAGATAGACGTAGATCCGCGCCCGGGTTTCCGTGTCGAGCACCCACGCCAACAGGTCGACGATCCCCTTATCGAACTCCTCGACCGCGCGATCCGCCCCCTCCCCGATACGGGTTCTCGCGTCCGTTCCGTCCTCCGAGTCGACCGTTACCGGGATCTCCTCGCCGTCCTCCGAGTCGTTTTCGGACATGTCCTCTCTGGAAGGACGAAAGCCGGCCCCGGTAAAAAGTCTTGTCTACAGGACGAGCGACTCGTAGAGCGCCTCGGGACCCGATTCCTCACGGATCCGACGCTGACGCGCCGACCCGCTCTCGGCGTCGTAGATCCGCCCGATACCCTCGACTCCGAGGCGGTCACACTCCCGGTCGACGACCTCACCCAGCGAGACGGTTCCCGACAGGTCCCGGTCGATGAAGGAGGCCTCGTGACCGGAGCGCATCGCGCGCCACTTGTTCTCGTCGAGGAGTTCCCGGCGGTGGTCGTACCCCGCGGCCTGCGGGTCCGCGCGGTCCTCGTAGCGTTCCGCGAGGTCCACTACTAGCGCGTGGACGTACTCGACGAACGCCAGCACGCGCTCGGGGTCGGCCTGCCCGTCCGGGGTGCGGACCTCGACGGTGCCGTGATCGGAGTGGGGTCGCACGTCGTACCAGAGTTCGCCCCGGTCGTTGATCGACCCCTGCTCGACCATCAGGCGCTCGAAGGCGGCGAACTCCTCGAAGTCCGAAAAGCCGGTCGGCATCCCGGTGTTCGGTAGCCCCTCGAATATCTTCGCCCGTGCCGAGGCCAGCCCCGTGTCGAAGCCGTTCCAGTAGGGGGAATTGGCCGACAGCGCGAGCATAATGGGTAAAAACCAGCGGACCTCGTTTGCGATCCAGGTCGCCTTGTCGGCGTCGTCGACCCCGACGTGGACGTGCAGGCCTGCGGTGGTGTTTCGGTGCTGGGGGTACTGTATCCGGTCGAGTTGGGAGCGATAGCGGGGTTTCTCGGCGTGGTCGAGTTCGCGCCACTTCGCGGTGGGGTGCAGACCGGCGGCGGCGATCCGATAGCCGTGTTCTTCCGCATAGCCGACGAGCGTTTCCCGGACCTCGCCGAGGACCTCGCCGGCCTCCGAAAGCGACCCGATGACGGGTGTCTGGGTCTCGATCACGCATTTGAACAGCTCGTGATCGAGCCGGTCCTCGAGGATTCCGGGGGGTTCGTTCGCGTAGACCAGTTCGTCGGTGCCCGAAACGGGTCGGCCCGACTCGTCGACGACGAAAAATTCCTCTTCGATCCCCAAGGTGCCCATCCGCACGAAGTTCTCGGCCGAACCCGTCTCCATCGGAACCGGGTTCGGCCCCCGCGAATAAATAGCCCCTGTTATAGCCTCACGCGAGCACCGACCGCGACCGAAGCTACCGCGACCGGGCGACCACCGCGAGGTGATCCTCGTGATAGGGCTCCATTCGCTCGGTTTCAAGGATCTCGTACCCTTTCGAGAGTCGATCCAACACGTCCGGAAACACGTCCTCGGGATCGCGGGTCACGTCCTCGCTTCGGGCCTTGATCGCCGCGAGCAGTCGCCCCTCGTCGGCGAGGAACTCCCGATTGCGAAGCGCCACGTCGGCTTGCCCGCGCGTCGCCACGTCCTGGATCACGGCGTCGACGTCGCGTTCGACGACGTGGGCGTAGGTCTCTGGCTTCCGGGCGTCCTTCAGCAGAGGGAAGAGGTTTTTTCGATCTTCGGCGACGCCCACCAGATCCCGCACGGGGCGGGGCGCGAACTCGACGGCGTAGGTCGGCCCCGAGAAGTCCGCGACGTGGCTCACGGTCGTACCGCTTGCGGCCCCGAGATAGAGGACTGTAGGTTCGTCGGGGACACCGGGATCCATCCCCGTTTCGAGCATTGCACCCAGTTTCGATCGGGTGGGGTCCCACGCGCGCCATCCGTCCTCAACCGGCTCGCCGTAGACGGGCGTCCCTCGTGTGGCGAGGCGCTCTCGCCCGTCGATCTCGCGGCGCTCGATTCCTGCGGGAAGGCTCATGACTCCTCCCGCGCCCGGATGGTCGCGATACGCTCGTCGAGTTCGGCGTCGAGTTCGGGCCGGCGATCCCCCGCGTAGTGGTCGACCCGAGCGGCGATGGTGAGCTTTCCGGCGAGCGCGCGGGCGGCCGAGCCCCGGTCCTCGGGACGGGTCCCGTGAACGTACTCGTGGGTGTAGATGATCCCGTGTTTCGGCGAGGGTGCGTGCCCTCGGAGATGCGCGAACAGCGCCTCTTCCGCACCGAGTACCTGCAGCGTCCCGCTCGGTTTCTTCGCCAACTCGCCCAACCCGCCGGCCAGGGCGATCAGGCGCGCCGCCAACACGGGCCCCGCGAGCGCCGCGAGGTTCGGCGCGATGGTCGGCGTGGCTCGCTCGATGAACTCCCGCAGCGCGTCGGCCTCGTTGGCCAACCCAGAAACCCGCGACGCCAGCGCGATCGCACGTTCCTCGACCGGCGTCTCAGCCTCACGGTCGGCCAGCCCGCGGGCGTACTCGATTCCAGTACCCGACTCCGAGAAGAGGCTGCCGCCCCACTCCCCCACCCGCTCTGCGAGTTCGTTCGCCACTCGATCCGCGTCGTCCATCGCCCTCACGGCGTGAACGAGTTGGGCGTCGTCGGCGCGTTCGCGTTCGCGGACCTCCGCCCGGGCGGCCCCGAGCGTCGCTTCGTGGAGGCGCTCGTAATACTCCTCGTCGTCGGAAGCGAACCCGCTCTCGACGGCCACCGCCGGCCACTCCTCGGGAGCGTCGGCGCTCCCCTCCCGAACCGCGCGAGCGGCTCCCTCGCGGTCGTCGGGATCGATATCGGCGAACCATCCCTTGCTCATGGGGCCGCCTACTCCTCGAATCGGGTAAACCCCTCCGACTTATGGGTCCTAGCAGCGAATTCGGAGCATGGAACTCGTCGCCGCGAACGGGAGCAACCGCGAATACGCCGTTTCGCTGCTCGAAGCGAGCGGCCTCCCGATCGACCTCGACGGAGCCGAGGTCTACGTCGCCCGCAGGGGCGGGAACCGCGTCGGCTGTGGTGGTCTCGAAGTCCACGGGTCCGACGCCCTGTTGCGATCGATCGCCGTCGATTCCGTGGTCCGTGGCGAGGGCTACGGAAGCGAGATCACCGACCGGCTGTGTGCGATCGCCGCCGATCGGGGCGTCTCGGGGCTCTACCTGCTGACGACGACTGCAGCGGGGTTTTTCGAGAACCGGAGTTTCGAGCGGATCGACCGGGAGCGGGTTCCCGACCCCATCGCGCGGACGAGCCAGTTCACGACGACGTGTCCCGCGAGTGCGACCTGTATGCGCCGCGTCCGCTAACTACGCCATCCGTTCGAAGGGCTCCTCGCAACCGTGACAGAAGTGCATCGACCGACAGAGCGACGGCCCCTTCGGGTGTTCACGCTCGGTATCGGTCGACCCGCAGTAAGGACACTCCGCGGGGCCTGCCCCGTCCGCCTCGCCGGTCGTAACGCTTGGATCGAGTCGCCTCATATGCTGAGCCCGAACTCCCGGAGATCCTCCTTTCCAGCCTCGCTCACCATCTCGAGGGTCCACTCGGGGCTCCAGACGAGGCTTACCTCGGCCGAATCGATTCCTTCCGCTGTGGCGGCAGCCTCGCGGATATCTCCTTTGAGCATCGAGCGGGCCGGACAGCCGGTGTAAGTGAGCGTCATCGTCACGACAGCGTTCGTCTTTCCGTCGATCTCCCCGATTCGAACCCCGTAGATCAGCCCCAGATCCACGACGCTGATCGGCATCTCGGGGTCCTCCACCGCGGAGAGCGCGTCCCATACCCGTCGCTCGATCCCCGTCGCGTCCTCACCCGTCTTCGGGAACTCCTCGTGGCCCTCGCCCGATACGTAGTCGGTATACGCACACGCGGTCGGGCTCGGTCGCTCGCTGCTCACGCACCCTCACCCCGGAGTCGGGTCGGCTGGTCGAAGCCGAGTTCGTGATAGGTGCTCGTGAAGGACTCGTGGAGGTCGAACCAGTCGGCGGTATGCGAGCCGTCCCGTCCACGGACCTCGGGACGCTCGACCTCCTCGGGTTCGGGCACGGAGAGACCGAGCGACTCGAGATACGGGATCGTGATCTCGAACCACTCCTCGCGGAGGTCGAAAAGCGACTCGGTGCGCAGCCCCTCCGAGACGATCTCGCGCTCGTTCTCGCCGGGTTCGAACAGCGACAGGGCGTGCGGAAAGAGCCGATCGAGCGCCGCCTGCACGCGCTCGCGGCTCTCGCCTTCCGAGAGGCGTTCGAGCCAGCTCTGGGCGTGCTCGCGGTGGTAGCCCTCCTCCGAGAGGACCTTCCCCACCCGGGAGGCGATCGCCGGCTCGCTCGAATCGACCAGCGCCTCCAGCCGCAGGCGTTCGGCGGTGTCATAAAGGTAGCTTCGGACGACGGGATCGGCCCAGTCACCCTCCTCGAAAGCGAGTTCGCACAGCGTGCTGTGGCGGAAGTCCTCGGGAGCACGCTCCCACAGGAGGTTTTTCTCCTCGTAGCCCCGTTCTTCGAGGAGGTCGTACCACAGACGGGCGTGGCCGAACTCGTCCTGTGCGATGTTCGCCAAGGCGAGGTCGGACTCGATAGTCGGCGCGTAGATCTGCCACTCGGTATAGCGTTCGGCGATCACGTACTCGTCGTCCGCGAGCCGAAACAGCAGTTCGTCTGTGGGCGTCATAGCTCCTCCCTCGCTTTGGCGGCTTCTCGCTGTTCGTCCTCGCTCTGTTCGACCTCGGCGGCGAAACTCGCGTCCACTCTATTATAGGTCATCGCCCAGCGATACGCCTTGTCCGTGCTCCCGCCGAAGGTCGCCTCGTCCGAGTCGACTTCGCTCACTTCCTCCTGCGGGACGACCCACAGGCTGTTGGTCTGCATCCGCCGCCCGTGTTGGATCTGGGCGAACAGCTTCGCCATCTCCCGGTCCGGCGCGTGCACGTTTCCACAGTGGGTGTGGTACTTCCCCGGTTTCGCCTGTCTGAACACTTCCCAGATCATGTCAATCGGCCGCCTGCGGCGTTTCTTGACTCGTCTCCCACGCGTCCATCGACTCGCGCACCCACGCCACCGCCTCGTGGCGCCGTCTGCGCGATCCGATCTGCTCGGCGCTCCTCTCGTAGTCGTTTTTCGCGATCGTCCAGAACTCCTCCCAGTCCAGGTCGTCGTACTCGAGTTCGTATCTCCCGGAGTGCTCGTCGTACTCGATCCGCGGCGTATCCGGAAGCTCCAGTCCATACTTCTCGGCTTTCGGGATGTAGGCGTTCAAAAAGGCCTGCCGGAGCTCGTCGTTGCTCGTCGTCTTCAGGCCCACCTGCTGTGCGAAGTCGTTGTGTTTGCTGTCCTTGTTCGGCGGCCCGAAGAACTGGACGATCCGGGGCCACCACTCGTCGAACGTCTCCTGTACCCGTTCCCGGTTCGCCCGCGAACTGCCCATCAGTTCCCTGAGAATGTCCTCGCCGTGTTTGACGTGAAACCCCTCCTCGAAACACACCTTGTCCATCGCGTGGGCGTAGGGCTCCCAACTCGTCGCCTTCAACGTCGCCTGCCGGCGCATCGCCCCGCCGTCGACGAAGAAGTCGATCATCGGCGCCTCGTACCACGAGTCGACCGGGTAGTGAAAACAGTTCAAGAACTTCCCCTCGCCGCGCTCTAACTCCTCGAGCATCTCCTCGCGCGTCTTCACGCCCAGCGTCTCGGCGGCCCGATACAGCAGTTGGGCGTGGCCGATCTCGTCCTGTACCTTCGCCGTACACGCCAGTTTCCGGTCGAGGCTCGGCGCCTGCCTGGTAAACTGCTTGTCGAGGTACCCGCCCATCACCTCGCTGTTCGCGTGGAACTGGATCATCCGCGTCGCCGCCTTCCGATACTCCTCGGGCAAATCGTCCTTCGGGCTGAACGCCCGCGGGCCCGCGCGTTCTTTGAGTTCCTCGAGGTCCATAGTTCCTCATGGTCGTTCACACGCATACCGGTTCACCCGCACATAGACGGGACTTAAATATTAGTATCGGTAACGGAAGGCGATGATCGAGGAGTGTCTCGTCGTCGAGTTCCGGGTGATGGGCGACGACTGCCCGCTCGCACGGGCCACGCGGGAGGTTGAGGCACCCCTCGACTGTCGGCCGCCACAAGCCCGCCGCGACGGTAACGCGTTGCTCCGATTCAGCGTTCGTGGGGAGTACGAGGCGCTCGTCGAGCGCCTTGACGGAGACGGAGACATCCGATACCTGCACGTCTCGAACACCGATGGAATCGCGAACGTCCGGTGTCTCTCGAAACGGCCCTGCGTGATCCACCGCCTCGTGGACGCAGGATTCATGGTCGAATCGGTGCAGTACCGCGACGGAGTGGAGACCTATGTGGGGGCTGTCGTCGGCCACGACGTCCTCAGAGGGGTACTGGAGGCCGCAGGCGAGACGGTCGGGGTCACCTTAGAACGGGTCTCCCCGCTGGGAACGACCGACGACGCGCCGGTCGCGCGCCGGTGGGACCTCACCCTGGCTCAGGAGGCCGCCCTCGAGACGGCCCTCGAGATGGGCTACTTCGAGATCCCCCGCGACGCGACCGCGAGCGACGTGAGCGCCGAACTCGGGATCGGCAAGTCGGCGTTTCTCGAACGCCTTCGGCGTGGACAGACCGCGCTCTTTTCCCAGCTCTTCGGCGGCAACAGGAGTTAAGTAACGGAGCCGATAGTTCCCGGTAATGACCGTGCGAGGCAACGGATGAGCGAGGAACGAGTCGCAGTCGGCACCGAAAGCGAGGGTGGAACGCCGGTCGAAATGCCGGTCGTCCAACTCCTGACCGGCCGGGGATTCATCACCGGAAAGAGCGGGAGCGGGAAGTCAAACACCGCGAGCGTCGTCGTCGAGGAGCTGCTCGAAGCGGGCTATCCCGTCCTCATCGTCGACACCGACGGCGAATACTATGGACTCAAAGAGGAGTACGAACTGCTGCATGCCGGTGCCGACGAGGAGTGTGACATTCAGGTCGGACCGGAACACGCCGAGAAAGTAGCCGAACTCGCCCTCGAACAGAACGTCCCCACGATCCTCGACGTCTCGGGCTACCTCGACGAGACCGCGGCCGACGACCTCCTGCGCGAGACCGCCCGCCACCTCTTCGCCAAGGAGAAGAAACTCAAGAAGCCGTTCCTGCTCGTGGTCGAGGAGGTCCACGAGTACATCCCCGAGGGGGGCGGGATGGACGAGACGGGGAGAATGCTGATCAAGATCGGGAAACGCGGGCGGAAACACGGGCTGGGCATCGTCGGGATCAGCCAGCGGCCCGCCGACGTCAAAAAGGACTTCATCACGCAGGCGAACTGGCTCGTCTGGCATCGGTTGACGTGGGACAACGACACGAAGGTGGTCGGGCGGATCGTGGGAACCGAGTACGGCGACCGGGTGGCGGACCTCGACGCCGGCGAGGCCTTCCTCCAGACGGATTGGACCGACGGCGACGTCCGGAGAGTGCAGTTCAAGCGAAAGCGGACCTTCGATGCGGGCGCGACGCCGGGCCTCGACGACTTCGAGCGGCCCGAACTCAAGTCAGTCAGCGACGGCCTGGTCGGGGACCTCCAGTCGATCACCGAGGACCAACGGCGCGAACAGGAACGGGTCGCGGAGCTCGAACGCGAACTGGCCCGGCGGGACCGCCGGATCGAGCAGTTGGAACGGGAACTCGAATCGGCCCGCGACGTGAGCGAGGCGGCCCGACAGATGGCCGAGGCTCTCTCGGGCGAAACCTCTCTCGAACCCGCACAGGCGACGCTTCCCGACGTGGGGATGGACGAGGAACTCGAACGACTGCGCTCGGAGAACACCGCACTCGAAGCCGAGATCGAGGAGCTACGCGATCGATTTGACGATAGCGAAGTCGATGGAGAGGACGACCGATCACGGGACGAGGGGGTCGGCACTATCGAGGGGAGCGAGATGACGGACGATACAGAGGCAGCAGGGATCGCCGCCGAGATCGAGGCCGCGAGCCGGCGGTCGCTCTGTAGCGAGGCCCAGACGTGGGCCGTCATCGAGGCGCTCGCCGAACGCGAGGGCGCGACCGCCAGCGAGATCGGTGCCGAGGTCTCGGCACCGTTTCAGCACGTGTGGACGCTGCTCATGGAGCTTCGCGGGTGTTCGTGTGTCGAACGGGGATCGGACGGCGTGTACACGCTCTCGCCCGTCGCACGCGACCTCGTTCTCGAGAGCGCCGATCCGCTCTCGGTCTGAGGCGAGGTTTTAGGTACTCCGCCCGGATCGAATCGGTCATGCAGATCACCGACGAGGCAGGCGTTCGCACCATCACGTTCGACCGCCCCGACGTTCTGAACGCCTTTACGACCGACACCGCGGCCGAACTCGCCGACGTTCTCGCCGAAAGCGATCCGACCGAACAGGACGCGATCGTGCTCACCGGCGAGGGTCGGGCGTTCAGCGCCGGGGGCGATATCGAGTCGATGGCCTCCCGCGAGGAGACCCCCGAGGAGGCCTACGAGCGGATCGACGACACCTTCGGCCGCCTCGCCGAGGAAGCCATGTCCTGCCGCGTGCCGATCGTCGCCCGGGTCAACGGCGACGCCGTCGGCGCAGGCATGGCGATGGTCGCGCTCACCGACTTCGCCTACGCCGTCGAATCCGCGCGCTTCAGCGCCGCGTTCGTCCGCGTGGGGCTGATCCCCGACACCGGCGGGACCTTTCTGTTGCCCCGACTCGTGGGCCTGCGGGCCGCGAAGGACCTCGCCTTTACGGGCCGGTTCTTCGACGCTGCGGAGGCGGCCGACCTCGGGCTGGTCAACGCGGTCGTTGCCGAGGACGACCTCGACGGCCGGATCGACGAGTTGCTCGACACCCTCCGAGAACGTCCGACGCGGACCATCGGGATGGCGAAACGCGCGATCCACGCGAACCTCGGGCGGAGCTGGGGGGAGGCGCTCGACTACGAGAACGTCGTCCAGTCACAGGCGTACGCGACCCAGGAACACGGCGAGGGCGTCGACGCGTTCCTCGAGGACCGCGGTCCCGAGTTTTACTCGTAGAGGAACTCGCGGATCGCGCCGTCGAACTCGGATCGGCGGTCGAGGACCGCCTCGTGGCCCGCCGCCTCGATCTCGACGAACTCGACTTCGGGGATCCCCCGGACAGTCTCGCGGTAGCGCTCGCGGGTGAAAAACGGGTCCTCGGTTCCGCCGATCACGAGCGTCGGGACCTCGATGTCGCCGAGGCGGTCGGTCGCGTCGTGGGCGAGGCAGGCGTCGGCCGAAACGAGGAAGTCTCGACGGTCGACGGGCGATTGGGTACCGAGACGGCCGTAGAGCCGTGCAGCGCCCCGAACGATTGGTCCTCGGAGGCCGCCCGCGACCGCTCCCGCGGCCTCCTCGTAGATCGGCCGGAACTCCCCCCGTTCGGCGTGCTCACGCCACCGTTCGACCACCTCGCGCCCGTGTTCGCTCAGTCGGGCGGCGGCCAGTCCGAGGACCGCGCGCTCGACGAGATCCGGATGATCGGCCGCGAGGTGCTCGACGAGAAAACCGCCCATCGAGAGGCCCAGCACGTCCGCGGGGCCGACTGCCTCAAGGACCTCAGCGTAGCCCGCCGCCAGATCGCGCGTCGAGGCGTTTTCGGGGAGGCCGGGGGGACGGCTCACCATCGCGACCGTGTGTCGGCCCGTATAGCGGTCGCAGTAGGTGGCGACGAGCAGGCTGAACCACCACCGGTCGGTGACGCGACAGAGGGGGTCGTTGAGTCCCGGAACGACGAGAAGGGTTCGCGGACCGTCGCCGACGGCGACGTAGGGGTGGTCGGCCCACCGGCCACGACGGAGGGGGGTTCCGATCACTGCTCGCCACCTCGGGCGGGTCGGTTCGATGGGCAGGCCATACCCGATGGTCGTCGGGACGGACCAAAAACCGTCGCCCGATAGGGCTATCCATCAGTGATCGGATACCGAGGTATGGGACACCGGTTCGACGCGCGTGCCCCTCGAGCGGCGTTGTACGTCGCGCTCGGCTCCGTCGGCGGGTTCGTGACGGTGCTCCTCGTGGGGTTCGTCCTGTTCGCGATCGAGGCGTTCTCGCTCGTCTCGGCGCTCCTGGGCGTCGCGCTGCTGGCGGGCCCGGGGCTCGCCCTGTGGGTGCTGATCCGAAACCCGGATCAGTGCCCGGCCAACGACGGGTTACACCCCATCCCGCTTCTCCAGTTCGTCTCGCTCGTAGAACGACTGGACCGGCGAGTCGTAGGGCTCGCACTCGCCCTCGGTGTAGTCGGCCAGTTCGCACTAGTTTCGGTCTCGCCGGTCGCGTCGCTGCTGGCCCTGTTCGCGGGGTTTGCAGCGATGTGGGTGCTCGATCCGGCGATCGACGGGGAGCGATGGGGGTCGGCCCATCGGCCGGCCGCCGGGGCGGGGCTGCCCGGCGGACTCGCGGGGGCGATGTCACGACTCGTCCTGATCGTCGTCGGGACCGCCCTACTGGTCGCCGGAGCGCGACTCGGGGAGGGACTCGTCTCGGACGGGATACCGGAACCGGCGATCGAGCAGGCGAGGCTCGCCGTCGGTCTCGGGATCGGTTCGGTCACGGCGTTGCTGTTCGGTCTGCTCTGTCTCTATCTCGGAGTGGTCGGTTCGATTCGAGCGTAGTGCGGGGACGGGAGTTTTACGCGTCGCTCGCCTCCCTCCGGTATGACCCGCGGAACGGTCTCGGAGACGTACCACGCGGCGCTCGCTCACGGCTTCGCCGACGTAGGAGACGCGACTCGAATCGGGGTCGTTCGCCGGCCGACAGCGTGGTTCTCCGGGGAGATCGACGAGAACGTCCCCGAACTCGGCCCGCCGGAGGAACTCCTCGAGGAGTTCAAACGGCGCCACGAGGACTTCAAGATGCAGGGGATGTGCGACGAAGGCGCACACAACGCCGCGTGGGAGGAGGTGAAGTTCGGGGAACGGTACCGCGAGCACCTCGACTCGGCCGAAGCGGGCGCGGCGCTCTCGGCCCTCGCCGAACGGGTCGTGGGCGGCGAGAGCGTCGTCCTCGTCTGTTTCGAGAAGGGCACTAAACGGTGTCACCGCCACGCGCTCGAGGCGGAACTGGCGGCCCGACTCGACCGGGACTAATCGTCGTCGACGGCGTGATCCGACCCGAGGAGGCCGATCTCCCGCGAGAGTACGCCCGGATCGAAGCGGGTGTCGGTCAGCCGGGCCGACAGGACGGCGAGGCCGGCCGACACCGCCGCGGCACCGAGGAACGCCCGGAGAAACGAGGGGTCGGGGAGGGGGACGAGCGCCGACAGCGCCCCGTGCGTCGTCGGCAGGTACGCCAGCCCGACGAGCAGGCCGGCGACGCTCGCGGCGAGCATACCGTACTCATTCGCGCGCATCGAGTAGAGTCCGTAGATCAGCGGGACGGCCGCCGCGACGGCGAACAGGTCCGCCGTGAGGAACAGTGCGAGGACGCTGTAGGCCCGCGCGCCGATGACGATCGCCCCGAGCGCGACCGCGACGGTCGTGAGCCGTGCGGCCAGCGTCAGCGAGCGTTCGGAGGGCGAATCGAGCAGTCGCGGCAGGTCGGCGGTGACGACGCTCGCGATCGCGTTGAACAGCGTGTCGGCGGTGCTCATAACCAGCAGGACGGCGAGCAGGACCACGACGAGGCCGACCCACTCGGGCAGCGTCTCGAGGACGAGGACGAACAGCGCGACGCTCGCGTCACCCGGCCCCTCGAGGAGACCGAAGCCGGCGGCGACGACGCCGAACAGCCCGGCGACGAGGACGACCGGGACGACCGTCAGCCCGGAAATCGCGAACGACCGTCGCACCGTCTCGCCGTCCTCGGCGGCGTAGACGCGCTGCCACCACGACTGGTTGAGCAGTTCGGCCCCAGCGATGGCCACGACGATATACACTCCAAACAGCAGGCCGGGGACGAAGCCGGGATCGAGCAGCGTCGGGTCGGTCGTAGCGACCGTCCGTCCGATCGGACCGGGACCGCCGAGGGTGAACAGCGTGACGGCGAAGACCACGCCCAGAAGCGGGAGGACGACCAGCAACTGGACGGTGTCGGTGAAGATGCTCGCGCGCAGCCCGCCGTAGGCCGTATAGAGCAGGACGAACCCGCCGACCAGTCCGGCGGTCTGCCACGCCGGGACGCCCGCGACCAGCGAGAGGACGCCGACGATGCCGGTCATGTTCGCCGCCAGCGAGACGAACATGAACGCGACGCTGACCAGCAGGACGTAGGCGTACATCGCGGGGCCGTACCGCACGAAAGCGTACTCGGTGAGGGTGTGACCCTCGGGGATCAGCCGACGGATCCGCGGGCCCACGACGACGTAGACCAGGCTCGCGGCGGCGCTGCCGAGTGCGTAGCCCGCGACGGCGGTAACGCCGCCGAACGCCGCGCCCGCCTCCGCGGGGCTGAACAGGATCCACCCGCCCATGTTCGAGGCAAGCAGCGTCGCGACCAGCGTTCGGGTTCCGACTGAGTCGCGCGCGCTGATGAACTCCTCGATCGAGTCCGTTCCCCGAGTGTACCACAGTCCGACCGCGGTCGTCGCCGCCACCGTCACGACGACCAGCGCGATCGCCCCCATCGAACTCACCATCCGAACCGCCACCGCGATCCGTTCGAGTACACACCGGTCGTCCGCCGGTCGCGGGGATAAACCCGGCGAATACCACCCGGTATTTCGCGGACGATTCGATCAGTCCCGGCGTTTGATCAGGAACTTCATGTCTCCCGAAAAGACCGTCTCGTTCTCTTGGTTGGTCATCTCTGTATCGATCGTGACCAGCCCCGAGTCCTCGCGGCTCGACAGTTCCTTTTTCCCGACTACCTCCATATCGAGCGAGACGGTGTCGTTCGTTCGTACGGGCGCGGGGATGTCCATGTAGTTCATACCCAAAAAGGCCAGCACGGTGCGTTCGAGGAAGCCACACCGGTAGACGAACCCGGTGGCGAGGACGAACGTCATCGGGCCGTGGGCGACCCGCTCGCCGAAGTACTCCTCGTCGGCGTAGTGGCGGTTCGTGTGTAGTTCGGTCCAGTCGCCCGAGAACGCCGAATGCAGGACGAAATCCGATTCCGTCACCGTGCGCCCGACGCTCTCGAACGTCTGGCCGACCGAAAAGTCCTCGAAGTGGTGTGGCTCGTAACTGTATGCCATCGTAACCCGATCTATCGACCATGAGAAAATACGTTCCCGTTCGTCAGTCCCGTTCACCGGTCTCCTGTCGATCGGTCGGGGCGATTCGAGACCCTGAATCGCGCCATACCATATATTATTCAATATGATTACATAATACACAAAGTATTTATTGGTGACACTCGTTGGACTATTTGCCGTCAAGGAGACGGCGTTGTGCCTGTCAGAGGCCACCCCCCTCCCCATCGCACTCTCGATGGCGTCGTATCGCCATCCCCCACCAGTACGCCGGTGATCCACTCCCCCCCCCCTGATCACCGAGGTGCCGACCGGGCCGCTTCCGGCCGGCGTCGCGTACGCTTTTCGTCCGGAAACCACATCGAAGAAGCGTCGGTCCTTACTCGTCGGCTTGCTCGCGAACCGCCGTGGCGAGCGCCGGATGCAACACCGGTCGGTCCTCCTCGTCCCGGCGGAGCAGCGGCTCGCCGTGGAGTTCCTCTTCGAGGGTGCCGACACGCTTTTTGATCGTGCGTTCGGTGTAGCCCGTCTCCTCGGCGAGTTCCTCGGTCGAGAGGGGGTCGTCGGCGTTCGAAAGCGCCAGTGCGATCTCGTACTCCGACTCCCGGTACTCCGTCGCCATCTTCTCGGCGAGCGCGGCCAACTTCGCTGGGACCTCCTCGGTTGCCATACCTCCCTCTGAGGGGAGCGGGTATGTAAAACCTGTACTGTCGCGGCGGACGCGTCGCTCGTAAGCGCGAGCGGTCGGTGGCCGCGAGAGGCAAAGAAAGAGTTCGGTCGCGTTACAGACCGCCCTGACGGCGGGCCCGATCGCGGTCGGTCAGTATCTCGACCAGCGGGCGGGCGGTCTCGACGAGCGCCAGTGTCCGGGCGGGGTTTCGCTTCGCGATGTACGCGAGGGCGCTCGCGGCGGTGAGAAAGGTGACGAACGTGACGACGATGGCGCTGCTGATGGCAAACGGTATGAGTGCGGCGATCAGCGTGACGCTGATGCCGTTGATGAACAGCAACGCCCCGGCCAACAGGAGGAACCTGTTGATCGCGGCTGTTGGCCCGCCGGATCCACGATCGGACCCGCGCCCGCGGGTGGATCGACGGGAGGTATGGTCGGATAGCGAGTCCATAACAACCATTCGTTTGGGTACCCTCTTGAAACTCAGTCAGCTATCCGTCAGACATCCGTGTTTCATTCAATGAGATCGGGATTTGAAATACCGGTACGGAAGCATGTGAATCGATTCTGACGTGTTCGATGTGGCCGCCATCGGACGGCGGGACGACCGACAACCCGATAGTATACAACCGTTGGACGGTCTCCCATGAGACATGATCGGGAAACTCGACCCGGATCGTCTCGAGACCGTGTTCTCGCGGACGGGCACGCCCGACGACGACGTGGTAGTAGGGCCGGCTTACGGCGAGGACACCGCCGCGCTCAGGGTCGGCGAACAGCTGCTCGTCGTTAACACCGACCCCGTCTCGCTGGCCGCCGAGCGCATCGGCGAGATCGGGATCCACGTCGCCTGCAACGACGTCGCCGCTTCGGGCGGCGAACCGCGCTGGCTCACCGCGGTGGTCTTCCTGCCCGATGGGGACCTCCTCGATCCCGTCGTCTCCCAGCTCGATACGGCCGCCCGCGAGGCCGGCGTGGCGATCGTCGGCGGGCACACCGAGTACGCCCCCGAGCGCGACCGCCCCCTGCTCGCACTCACTTGTCTCGGCCTCGCCGACGAGTACGTCCCGACCGGCGGTGCGGACCCGGGCGACACCCTGCTCCTGACGAAGGGCGCGGGGATCGAAGGGACCGCGATCCTCGCGACCGACTTCCGAGAGAGCATGGATCTCCCTGAGAGCCTCCTCGACCGAGGGCAGGCGCTGTTCTCGGAACTGAGCGTCCTCCCCGAAGCCCGGCTCCTGCGCGAGGACGCGAGCGCGATGCACGATCCCACGGAGGGCGGACTGGTCGACGGCGCGCTCGAACTCGCGGTCGCTTCCGATGTGCGCGTCGAGATCGAGCGCGACCACGTCCCGATCCGCGAGAGCACCCGAGAGCTCTGTGCGGCGATGGGCGTGGACCCGCTGAAGATATTCGGCTCGGGCGCGCTGCTGGCGACGATACCCGAGGAACTGGTCGAGGAGGCGCTCGACGCGCTCGATTCGGCGGGGATCGAGGCGGCGGCTATCGGGACGGTCGAGGCCGGCGAGCCCGCCCTCTCGCTCGACGGCGAGCGGATCACCGAACCGGTTCGGGACGACCTCTACGAGCTATGGACGTAGGTTCGCCCGAAGCTCGTCGGGATCGACGCGGTATTTGAAGGCGGGGCGGCCCTCCACGAACACGTAGGGGACGCGCTCGCCGTACTCCTCGTCGAGGTCAGCCTCGTCGACGTCCACGAGGGTGAGATCCACGTCGATGTCGACCTCGCTCGCCACGTCCTCGATCGTCCCGATCGCCTCCGCACACAGGTGGCAATCTTCGCGGGTGTAGACGGTGATCTCGGTCACGGTCGGTAGCAGGGCTGGGATCGACAGGGGCGTTTCGGTTCCCGGAGCCGGCAGAACGGTTCAGGATCGACAGTGTATTCACTCACAGTCGAGTGAGCCGAGTCATGAGTCAGCAGCCAATCCGACTCGGCGTCGTCGGTCTCGGGTTCATGGGACAGGTCCACGCCGAGAACACCGAGCAGTTCGGCCACGACGTGGTGGCCGGCACCGACCTCGACGGGGCGGCCCGCGAGAACTTCGCCGACCGGTTCGATGCGGCGACCTACGAGGAGTTCGACCGGATGTACGACGAGGAGGAGCTCGATGCCGTCGCCGTCTCGGTCCCCAACAAGTTCCACGAGCCGGCGGTCGTCGCCGCGCTCGAACGCGGGCTGGACGTCCTCTGTGAGAAGCCGCTCGCCCACACCCTCGACAGTGCCAAACGAATCGCCGCGGTCGCGCGCGATTCGGAGGGGTTCTGTGCGGTCAACTTCCACAACCGCCTCTCGGCCGCCGCGGAGATGGTAAAGGGCTACGACCGGGAGGGGAAGTTCGGCGACCTCACGCACGTTCAGGCTAACTACGTCAGGTGGCGCGGGGTGCCCGGGCTCGGAACGTGGTTCACCTCGAAGGAGCTCGCGGGCGGGGGCGCGCTGGTCGACATCGGCGTCCACGCCATCGACTTCGCGCTCTACCTGCTGGATTTCCCGGCCGTCGAGGAAGTCATGGGGATCAGCCGGTCGAACGCGGCGGGAGACGAGGACTACGCCGACCCCAACGACTGGGGCACTGGCGAGGGCGAGTTCGACGTCGAGGATTCGGTTACGGCGTTGATCCGGTGTGAGACGGGCCAGACGGTCTCGCTCGAGGTCTCGTGGGCGGCCTCGCAAGAACCGACCAACGAGTTCACGGTACGAGGAACCGACGCGGGCGCACGACTCAGCCTCGGCGAGGAGGAGTTGGAGCTGTTCGAGACTGGCCATCAGGGAACGGACCACTTCGTCCGTTCGGAGCTGGAGGGCAGCCTGCCCGAGATGGGCTGGGCGGCGACGGACAAACTGTTCGCAGAAAGCGTCGCCCGCGGTGAAGCGCCCGAGCTCAACACGGTCGAGCAGGCGCTGACCGTCCAGCAGGTCATCGACGCGATCTATCGCTCCGCGGAGGAAGGGACCTCGGTTCGAGTCGAGTAAGCGTTTTCCCGATCAGTTCTCGTTGGCTCGCCCGAGGAAGGCGAGTGCCGCACCGAGAAGCGCCACGTTCTGCAGGAAGTTCGTCTGTTCGGTGTCGCGTTCCTGTCCTTCCGCGTTCCAGAAGTCGTGCATCAGCGGCGTGACGCCGACGAGGAAGCCGGCGATCGCACCCGCCGCGAGTCGCGGAACCCGCCAGAGAATCACGGCGAGGCTACCGAAGGCGAGCATTCCGCTCGCGAAGGGCACGAGCCGGTCGGCCTCGGGGACGTCCTTCGAGTCGGCGTAGCCGATCATCGCTTCGAGTTCCTGGAAGTTGCTGTACGCCAGCGCGGCGAGGCTCCCGCCGAACAGGAGTCGACCGAGCAGTGACGGTGTGTCCTTGCTCATCAACACCGACGATAGGCCCGCGAGGCTCAAAAGCCGCCGGGTATCGGCAGAGTAGATGTCAACAGAACGAACGAATAAGTTGATAACGGGGTCGATGGTAGGTAGGGGCGGGGATGCAGATGCCAACCTGTGCCACATGCGGTGAACACGTGACTGGACGGTTCCAGCGGGTGTTCGCCGGAAACGACGGCGAAGTCTATGGCTGTCCGGCCTGCACCGATATGACCGCAATCATCAACGGTGCGCCGGCCCGGCGGTAGCGTCGTCTCTCGTCACGTACAAGTACCGACGCCCGAAAGGGACGGATGAGCGATGTCGAGACGTCTTCGCGGCCCACCCAAGCCACGCGACGAGGCGGGACCGGACCCGATCGACGCGTGGACGTTTATCACGTTCGTAGCCATGATGCTCGTCATCTCGGTCGTGATCGTCGGTATCGGCGGGATACTGCACGGCTTCCCGACGTTCTCGGGGCCCGCCGAACCGAACGAGTCCGATACCGGTAGCGAAGGCGTTCAGGGTGAAACCGGTAACGGCACGGCGGAAAACGCGGACGGGGATGGGGACGACACCGGTCCCATTTTCGGCAACACGGACACTGTGGGCGCCAGCGACGGTGGCGGCGATCGAACCGGATCGGCCGGCGAGGGCTGAAGGCGACGGATGAGCTGAAGCGACCGCTGTCTCTCGACTGTACCGTCCACCGAATCGACGTGTCCCACAACCAGTCGAACGGACGTAGCCACTCGCTACCGCCGGAGTAAGTGCGTGCTACAAGCACACTCCTGTCGATCGAACCGACTATGGATGCCATTACAATGAGTCGATAACCGAACGGAAGGGACACTGGATACGCTCCAGTTCGGAGAGAGACATGCAAGACACGCCCGATGAAACAGCCACGAGTACCAGTCACGAACCCGACGACCGAACAGCATCACCGAGGACGAAAGGCCTGTCCGCCTCACGCCGCCGTGTCCTTCGGGGAGCCGGGGCTGCCGCGGGCCTCGTCGGCGTTTTCGGGGGAACACGACCGACGACCGCGGCCGAAACCGAGAGCGACTCCATCGAGGACACGCTGTGTACTGACTCCGAAACGGAGACCGATCCCGACGAACTGTATCTCGGATTACTCGCAAAGCAACTCGAACTCCGTGCTACCACCGGCCCGAACCTCGACGAGGAGGGTATCCGAACCGTCCTCGAGGAGTACGAACCCGACTTCGAGGGGCACCTGATCTTCTTTGCGGCGAGCGATTTCGGCAAACCACGCGTGTTCCTCCCGGACGGTCTTCCGGATCGACAGCTCGCTCTTGAAACGATCCTCGACCGGGTTCATCAGGGGAAGTGGAATCCCGATCACGCCGGCCTCCGTGAGGTCCGAAACCGGGTCTTCGAGGAGGTGCGCGGTATCCATCAGGGACTTCCCGCCGTTTATCACGACGAGGGCGAGGCGACGTACGACCTGACCGGGCCGTGGGACGGCGTCTACAACTTCGTCACGATCCGACAGGTGGTCGGCCTCGTCGATTGGGTGACCAACGCCGACGAGGAGTGGACCGACGGCCGTCGGCTCACGTACGGCTCGTCCGATCCCATGCTATCGCCTGCCGGTGTCGTGATGCGTCGACAGCGTGAGGGGCCTCGATAGACGGGTTCGAGCGACTAGGTCCTGTTTCAGCCGTACAGACCCCTCCGCATCTGAGGCGCGTCCACCCTCCGAAGCGGTCTCACGATATCCTTATTTGCCTGGTTTCCGTGTAGACACCTATCGTGGCATGAGGAGTCAAGACTCAGTCGAGAGATCCACGCGACGAGGACTACTACAAACGACCGCGGTCGGTCTGACTGGCGCCCTCGGGGCAGGGTTGTTCGGGTCGAGGGCTGCTCGAGGATCCGAGTCTACCGATACTTCGGCCTCGACAAGTATCAGAGACTCCATCACGATTACGGAGTCGGGGACCTACGTTCTCGAAACCGACCTCGAACGAGACGTGACTGAGAAGCCCGCGCAATCCGGTCCCGTCCCCTTCATCGAGATCGGCGATGGGATCGACGGCGAAGTCGTCATTGACGGGCGGGGCCACATGATCGCAGGACAGGGATCCGGGACCGGTATCCTGGCTCTCGAAACCTCCGGCGGGGAGGTGACAGTTCGGGACCTCACAGTCTGTAACTTCCAGCAGGGTACGTATCTCGAGCTGGCTGGTTCATTGACCCTCGACGGTGTGACGATCACCAACTGTGAACGCGCGATCTCACACCGCGATAGCAGTCGATTGGTGGGGGATGCGCTCACTATTACGAAGAACGAAACGGGGATCGATTCGACCAACTCAACGGTGACACTCAGTGATTCGACTATCACCGATAATACGGGCATTGGACTGAGTGTCACCCGGCCCGAGATCTCGAACACCACCGTCTTGCGAAACGGGACCGGTATCGCAGTACACTCGGGGGATGGATCCATAACGGACTGTGATATCCGGTACAACGACCGAAACGGGATCGAAACAACGGACTCCTCCGTTACCGTTACTGACTCGCATATTTCGGAGAACGGTCGACATGGGATCCATATGCGCTCGAGTACGGACTGGAAGATCCACCGGAACACCATCAACCGGAACGGGGACTATGGTGTCTATATCGAGGGCTCCAACGGGGCCCTCGTAATCGATAATACGATCGAGGGTAACGAGACCGGCCCCGTCTTCATCAGTGACGATTCCGGAGGGAACATCGTGGTACTCGTCCGGACTAGCGGAGAGCGTCCAATCGACCGTGGGGATGGCGATAACAACGGAGACGATGCTGGAAACAACGAACGGGATTGAACAGGACTCCCGAGGGGAAATCCTGTTCGATTATTAGGCACTGATAAATAGTGAAACGTCGGGAATATCCCAGCGGTACACCCTCGTGTGCCGTCTCCGTCCATCATCTACCACTCGAAACA
Organism: Halalkalicoccus paucihalophilus; assembly: GCF_001593955.1. Classification (GTDB taxonomy): domain Archaea; phylum Halobacteriota; class Halobacteria; order Halobacteriales; family Halalkalicoccaceae; genus Halalkalicoccus; species Halalkalicoccus paucihalophilus. The sequence goes on from NZ_LTAZ01000002.1 coordinate 77,697, forward strand.
GGAGTCGTCTCGTTTTAGACAGAGGGAATCTACTTCAGGGTTGTCATGACAGAATTTCGAGGGTGGGATGCTCCGTCAGGGATTCGAACCCTGGTCATTGCCGTGAGAGGGCAATATGATTGGCCGGACTACACTAACGGAGCGTACTGGTCTCCTCCGCACTCTTCGGTAGCCACGAGAGTCGTTTAACAGTTGCGTTTTACCGCGGGTATGATCCTTGCTGTCGTCCGGTTAGGTGCCCGTTTCGAGCGGCGAACGCGTCGCGTCGGGTTCGGATCCGGGGTGGCTGATGATGTTTTCCCGCCCGATCCGGAGTTTGGTGATCGATCCATCGGCCTCCATCTCCGAGAGGAGCATGCTCACTTTCGATTTCGACCATCCCGTCTCCTCGACGATATGCGTCTGGTGCATTCGCCCCTCGTGCGATTCGAGCAACTCGTGGACCTGCTCCTCATCGGTCAGAACCGCCGGTTCGGAGACCGGTGTCGATTCGATCGGATCTATCTGTGTGGATACTGATTCCGGCGCCGAACCGCGTCGTCGTCGCCATGCGATCACGCCGCTTCCCACCAGAACCGCCCAGAGACCGATGACAACGACCAATCCGCCGGTAGTCGGCGTCTGAAACCCGACGATCGACGGGAGCCCCCCGACCGAATCAGTTACCCAATACATTGTATATAATACTGTTTCTTAGATATAAAAATGTTTATGACCGTTTGGTATCATAAGCGAACAGTCAACAGGTCGGGGGGCGATGGGCGAGCATGGAGACGCTCTCGCTCGACGGGCGAACTGCACTGATCACCGGCGCGAGTTCGGGTATCGGAAGCGCGGCTGCTCGCGGGCTCGCTCGCGAAGGGGTGAACGTCGCGCTCGCGGCACGCCGGGAGGAACGACTCACGGAGATCGCAGAGGGGATCGAATCGGAGTACGACGTCGAGACGTTGACGGTGCCGACGGACATCCGCGAGGAGGAGGCCGTCGAGGGAATGGTCGAGGAGACGATCGAACGGTTCGACAGCCTCGACATCCTATTGAACAACGCAGGCCTCGGGCGTGGCGGCGATGTCGAGTCGCTCTCAACGGAGGACTACCGGCTCATGCAGGACACCAACGTCGACGGGATGTTCTTCACGACGCGGGCGGCCCTGCCCCACCTGAAGGAATCACGGGGAAATCTGATCTTCATCGGGAGCTTCGCCGGGCATTTCCCCCGGCCGTCGAACCCCGTCTACGCGGCGACCAAGTGGTGGACCCGCGGCTTCGCCCACAGCGTCCAAGCCAGCGTCGGCGACGAGGGCGTCGCTGTCACCGTCATCAATCCCTCGGAGGTACGGACCGAGTTCGGAAGCGCTTCCGGTGAGTCCTTCGAGGAGCGCTTCGGGGAGGGCGAGGTCACCGAACCCGAGGAGATCGCTGACGCGGTCGTCTTCGCGGCGGGCCAGCGCAACTCGACGGTGAGCGAACTCGACCTCTACCGGCGCGACAAGTTCGAGAGCTTCTGAGACCGGGCGACGGTTCAGTCCTCAGAGTCGTCGGAGCCGGTCTCGGGGAGCGCACAGCTCCCCGAGGTGTCGATCCCGCTCTCGTCGACGGTAGACCCGTCGTTCAGGACTAGCTCCTCGCCGGTCACGTCGATGGTGGCGTCCGTGACCTCGTTGTCCTGCGATTCCTCGAAGACGATCCCGTTCCGGCGCCGTCCGGACTGGCTGATACAGACGTTCTCGATCGTGTTGTGGTCCCGCGAGAAGCGCATCGCACCCCGATACGTTCCACCCCCGGTGACCGAGACGTTCTCGATGGTCCTCGTCCCAGCGTCGACTGCGGTGGCGTCGTCAACGTAGACCGCGTAGCTCGTGCGCGAGCCGTCCGAGTGCCGGGTGGTGTACTCCTCGCCGACGTGGATACGGGTGTCCCGTAGCTCGAAGGAGCCACCCGAGTACGCGCCGACGACGGCGCCCGTTCCCTGGCTACCCTCGACGCTGACCTCGCAGTTCTCGATACTCACGGGACCGGGGCCGTCCGCGATCCGGATGCCGCGCATGTTGCCGAATCCCTCCGGCTGTTCATCAACGACGACCTCGCAGTCTTCGACGGAGCTGCCGGCACTCCCCAGCCGGATCTGCGTGACGTTGCTGTTTGCGTACCGGCCGCCCTCGACGGTGACCGGTCCCGAGGAATGGGAGGCGTACAGCCCGTTGTCGGCAAAGCCCTCGATCTCACACCCTCGAAACGTGATCGAGCCGGTCGTGTTGACGTAGACCCCCGTTCCGGAGCCGCCGTCGGTTGACCGCAGGTTTTCGATCAGGCTGTGGCCGTCCTCGTCGAGAGTGCGAAAGCCGAAGGCGGTGTCGCCGCCGTGAAAGCCGTCTTTGCGGACGTCCCGAACGACGAGCCCGTCGTAGGCACTGACAACGAACTCGGGGGCGACTCCCTCGCGGGTCGCGTCGATCGTGAAGTTCTCGATCCGGAGGTTCCGGGTCTCGGCCCCACCGAGCCAGAGGGCCTCGTCGTACTCCTCGCCCGGAACCAGCGTCACGTCGCCCTCCCCGACCATCGCGAAATCCGTTAGCGCGTAGAGGCTGAGATCGTTCGCCCGGTAGCGCCCCTCGGGAAATCGAAGCAGTGTGTCGTCGGCGGCGTGTTCCTCGAAGACGTCGTCGATCGGTTCGGCTCCGGTGGGGTCAGCTCCTGCTTCGACGATGTCGACGACGGTTCCGTACTCCGTGTCGTCCGCTGTCGCGGTTCCAAACAGCCCCGTCGAGAGGGCCGCGGCCCCGACCGTCTGTAACAACACTCGGCGACTGACGCCCGATCCGTCCGTAGTAGTCCTCTGATCCATGTCCCATGCCCCTCCGATGATGAAGATTAAACCCACCGAACTAAATTTTCATATCCTAATATGGATTTTAGAAAAAGTTGTCACTAGTATTAGAATGATACGCGCGAAGAATCCGGTTTGTAGGCTACGAGACCGGTCGATCGAGTCGTCCACTATCCATCGCACGTATGATACGACAATCGATAATATAGTACGGTACGACGATACTATCTAATATGAATTATTTGTAAATTCTGTATTTTAGTTTCTTTTTTCTGAACTAACCGATCGGAAGGCGCTCGAATTCGGGCGCAGTATGCGTGGAGGGGAAGCGATCAGACCACGCCGGCGGTCCAAAACCGTTCGATCTCCTCGACGGAATAGCCCGCCTCCCGGAGGACCCCCTCGGTGTGTTCACCGAGTTTCGGTGGATGGCGTCGGACCGAAGTCGGCGTCCCCGAGAGGAACATCGGGCTTGCCGGTATCTCGATATCCCCGTCGGGATGCGTGATCGCGTCGATCATCCCGCGGGCCTCGATCTGTGGATGGCTGAAGACGTCGGCCATATCGTTGACCGCCCGCGCGGGCACGTCGTAATCGGTCAGGAGTCCGACCGCCTCCTCGGTGGTCAGTTCCTCGAGTTCGGCTTCGAGGATCGGGACCAGCTCCTCCCGGTTCTCGACCCTGTCGGCGTTTTTTGCGAACCGGTCGTCCTTCACGAGATCCTCGCGATCGATCGCCCGGCAGAACGCACCCCAGAGCTTTTCCGATGCCGCCGCGACGACGACGTAACCGTCGCGGGTCTCGAAGGCCTGATAGGGGACGATCGTCGGGTGGGCGCTGCCCATCTTTCCAGGTATCTCGCCGCTCGCGAAGTAGTTCGTCGCCATGTAGGACATCCAGGCCGCCTGCGCGTCGAGCAGGCTCACGTCGATCTTCTGGCCGCCCGCGTCGCGAAGTTCCCGAGCCAAGAGCGCCGCGAGGATCGACTGGGTCGCGTACATCCCCGCGCCGATGTCCGCGATGGCGACCCCTACTCTGACGGGATCGCCCCCCTCCTCACCGGTGATGCTCATCATCCCGCCTTCGGCCTGGATCATGAGGTCGTAGGCGGGCTTCTCGCTGTCGGGCCCCCATTCTCCGTAGCCCGACAGCGAACAGTAGATCAGTTCGGGGTTGATCTCGTGGAGGTCCGCGTAGCCCAAGCCCCACCGCTCCATCGTGCCGACCCGGAAGTTCTCGACGAGGACGTCCGCGTCGACGGCCAGCGTTCGGAGGATCTCTTGCCCCTCTTCGCTTCCGAGATCCAGCGTCACCGAGCGTTTGTTCCGGTTGACGCTCGCGAAGTAGGCGCTCGGGCCTTCCTCGCCGAAGCGCGGGGGGTGCCATCCTCTGGTTTGATCGCCTACGTCGGGGCGCTCGACCTTGATTACCTCCGCGCCGAGATCACCTAGCTGCATCGTACAGAACGGCCCGACGAGCACCTGCGAGCAGTCCAATACTGTGAGCCCCGAGAGCGGTCCCTCGCCGGTGGCGTCGCGGGCCTCGCCGGTCATGGCGCGAGGCGGTTCTTCCGGCCCTTCATGTGCTCGTCGTAGTACGCAAAGGTCAGCGGACACCACTCCGCGGCGATGTCCAGTACCTCCTCGGTGAGTTCCCTGATTTCCCACTGACTGTCGGCGGCGGCGCGCATGTCCGCGACGTGCATCAGCATCCGGGCGTTCATCGACATCACGAGGTTGACCTCGGTGCCGATGGGCAGGACGAACCGGGCGTCCTCGGGGGCCATTCCGAGATCGAGGAGCTTCTGGTACTCCTCGACGGATCGCGACACCGACTCGGTGAACACCCGCTCTCGCTCCCGCACGGTCTCCTCGTCAACGGCGCCGCTCTTCTGGTTGCGCCCGACCCAGTTCGGGTCGCTCGCGGAGGGCGGGACGACGACCATCTCGCCGCCCCGTACCTCGTCGGGGTCCACGTCGTCGAAGGCGACGTAGCGCATCGACTGGACGTCGAAGCTGACGTGGCGGTGGCGGGTGAGCTGGGCCATACACGACCGACTGATCCCCTTGACGGCGATCGTGATCTGGGGGTGTTCGAACGGGCCGAAGTGGCCGTGTGAGAGGAGATGGCCGATCAGGGTTCGTTTCTTCTCCTCCATACTCCCGCCCTCGACGCTCGCCAGGATCTCCTCGAAGGACTGCTCGCCGACGAACCCGCTCATGTAGTCGTTTCGTGCGGCCGTACAGATGACCCGCTCGGGGTCCTCGGTGGCTTCGAGCAACGTAACGTCCATAGTCGGTGGATTACCGTCGACCGGGAAACACCCACCGATCCGATTCGATCCGTCGTTCGTTTCGAAAAAGATATGTAACTTCTAAGTTATTACGAGGACGATGTGTCCATCCCTCCGGGTCGCATACGGCGGACCGGCCAACGTACGCGAGGCGATCGAGCGGAGTCTCGACGAGCGGATGACGCTCGTTTCCGTCGACCCGGCGGAGCCGACTCCCTCCTCCGAGGTCGATTGTGTACTTGGTGTCGGATCGCTTCCCGACTGGATCGCCGTCGAGACGGGGCCACCGACGATCGTCCTCACCGACGACGAGGACGCCGCGAACGCCGCCCGGACGGCCGGCGTTCGGGTTCTCCCGACCGCCGCGGCCGATCGTCCAGCGATCCTCCACGCTCAGATCGAGGCCGCGACGACGCCCGGACGTCTAGACGCTGTCACCGAGGACGGGCGTACGGCCTGGACGCTCGAACGCCTACTCGAGGCGACCCGCGATCTGATGGCCGCCGACGGGGAGGCGAAGGTCGCGACGGTCGCCGTCTCGGCGGCCGACCGCGTCCTCGGGCTGACCCACACCGGGCTTCACCTCGTGGACGCGACCGGTGACCGACTCGAACCGGTCGCCTACACCGACACCGTCGAGGCCTCGCTCGGGACCGTTCCGACGCTCGAACGCGACGAGAGCCTCGCGTGGGAGGTCTTCGAGTCGGGTGAGGACCGGATCATCGACGGCGTCCACGAGGAATCGAGCGCCCACAACCCGGAGACGCACCTCCGAAGCGAGATGATATTCTCGCTCGGCGACCACGGCGTGCTGCTCATCGCCTCGGACAGTATGGATGCCTTCGACGACGCGGACGTCTACTTCGCGAAACTGCTCGCGGCGACCACGACGGCCGCGCTGGATCGGGCCACCCGTGAGAGCGCGCTGTCTGAGAAGAACGCCCGACTGGAGGAGTTCATCGGTGTCGTCTCACACGACCTTCGAAACCCGCTGACCGTCGCCGAGGGCTCGGTCTCGCTCGCGAGGAAGACCGGCGACGACGCGCATCTCGAGCAAGTGAGCGAGAGCCACCGGCGGATACGGGAGATCATCGAGGGACTGCTCGTGCTCGCACGCGAGGGAAAGTCCGTCGGCGAGACCCGGCCCGTCATACTGGGGACCGTCGCCGAGGAGGCCTGGGAGAACGTCGACACCGGGGGGTCGACCCTCGTCGTCGGCGACGACCGGAGCGTCCACGCCGACAGGAACCGGCTCACACAGCTGTTCGAGAACGCGTTTCGCAACAGCGTTGAACACAGTTCAACGAGCAGTCGGCCGAGGGCCGACGACAGCGCGGAACACGCCGGTCCGGACGTGACAGTCACCGTCGAGGCCATCTCGGGGGGGTTCGTGATCGACGACGACGGGCCCGGCATCCCCGAGAGCGAACACGAGGTGGCGCTCGAACCCGGCTACAGCACCGACGAGGGAACGGGTTTCGGGCTGGTGATTATTCGAAACATCGCCGAAGGCCACGGCTGGGACCTCGTGCTCGCCGAAAGCGAGTCGGGCGGGCTGCGACTCGAGATCACGACGGACGAAACGAGCTGTCCCGACGGCGGGCAGTAAGCACGACGCACGAATCACGACCCGAGCCCCGGGAACGACACCGAAGAGCTACTCGTCCGTTAGGTCCTCCTCGCGTTTCAGTCCGTAGTAGCCCGGCTGGTCCTCCGAGACGGGGTTCCCGACGACGAGGTCGTCGCCGTTGTTCACCACCCACGGGATGGCCCAGTCCAGAAGGACGGCTTCGGTATCGGGTTCGAGTTCGGATTCGGGGTCAAGCCCCTGTAGCAGACGACCGATCTCGTAGACGGTGTACATCTCCCCCTCTTCGAACAGCTCCTCAGGGGTGTAGAAATCACACGGATACAGTTCGTCGAACTCGTCTTTGGGTTTGGGCATAGGGGAGATTGAACGGAGCCGTCACTAAAGCTCACGGTGCGGCGGCGAAAAAACGGGAAATCTAGGGCGTTACTCGAAGTGGTCGACGGACTTCTGGTACTGTTCTTCGGCTTCGTCCCAGTTGACCACGTCGAAGAACGCGTCGATGAAGTCGCCACGGTCCGGGCCGTAATCGTAGTAGTACGAGTGCTCCCAGACGTCGAGCGCCAGTACGGGGTGTGCGCCCCAGAGTGCGCCCTGGTCGTGTTTGTCGACCGCGAGGTTGCGAAGCTGCTTTGCAACCGGGTCGTAGACCAGAAGCGCCCAGCCGCTCGCGGTGGTGGCGGCCTTCTCGAACTCGCCCTTCCAGCCCTCATACGAGCCGAAGTCCTCCTCGATGCGCTCTCTGAGGTCACCCGAGGGCTCGTCGCCACCCTCGGGGCTCATGTTCTCCCAGAACAGCGTGTGGAGGTAGTGGCCCGATCCGTTGTGGGTGACGTTACCGAGCGCGGTGCCCGTCGAGCTGTAGTCGCCGGACTCGCGGTTCTCCGCGAGCGTCTCCTCGGCGGAGTTCAGTCCGTTGACATAGCCCTGATGGTGCGTGTCGTGGTGCCACGTCAGCACCTGCTCGGAGATCGACGGTTCGAGCGCGTCGTAGTCGTACGGAAGCGGCGGCAGTTCGGCGTCTGATTTCTCTGGCATAGATATCTCCTCCACTCCTATCATCTCCCGCCGCGCTGTTAAAGCTTTAGAAGCCCCACGTTATCGTACATCACGATCCGCGTGCCCGTTCGAAGGTCGAGATCGCTGCCTCGCGTCGGGCGGCGTGCTCGACGATCGGGGCCGGATATTCGACGTCGGGACGCTCCTGTTCGTCGAGTTCGTCCCACGAGTGGATCGTCTCCGGGTCGACTCCGCGGAGTTCGGGGACGTACTCGCGGATGTACTCGGCGTCGGGGTCGTAGCGCTCGCCCTGAGTCATCGGGTTGAAAATCCTGAAATAGGGCTGGGCGTCGGTGCCCGTACTCGCGGCCCACTGCCAGCCGCCGTTGTCGTTTCCGGTGTCGTGATCCACGAGCCTCTCGCGAAACCAGTCGTATCCCTCCCGCCAGTCGGTCAACAGGTCCTTCGTTAGAAAAGAAGCGACGATCATCCGGAGGCGGTTGTGCATGTACGACTCCTCACGGAGTTGGCGCATTCCGGCGTCGACGATCGGATACCCCGTCTCACCGTCCTTCCACGCCCGAAGTCCCTCCTCGTCGGTCCGCCACTCGATCCCTCCGTCGTAGGTCTTGTAGTTCTCCGTGACGACGTTAGGGTGGTAGTAAAGCACCTGCGTGTAGAACTCGCGCCACGCGAGTTGCGATTGGAACTCCTCGACGGAGTCGCCTTCCTCCTCGCTTTCGGCCTCGGTCTTCGCGTTCTCGGTCGCCTCGTAAACCCGTCGAATTCCGACGGTTCCGAACTTCAGATCGGTCGAGAGCCGCGAGGTACACCCCTTCGAGGGGAAGTCCCTATCGTCCTCGTACCGGTGAATCGGCCCGTCACAGAACTCCTCCAGTCGGTTCTCGGCCGCGGCAGTTCCGGCCTCCGGAATCGACCCTTCGGGTTCCTCGAATCCCAGGTCCGAGAGCGCGGGGATTTCTCCGGACTCCCCGGGATTCGAGACCGACTCGGGCGCTGAAACCGTATCGGGCTTCTCGCGATCCAGCCACTTCCTCCCGAAGTACGTAAACACCGAGTAGGGGTCGCCGTCGTTGGTTAGTATCGAACCGGGTTCGTGGAGGACGGCGTCGTGAAACGCCTCGTGGTCGATACCCCGGTCGTCGAGGGCCGCCCGAACCGCCTCGTCGCGCTCGCGTGCCAGCCCCGAGTAGTCGTGGTTCCAGACTACCCGGTCGGCGTCGAACTCGGCGGCGAGATCGGGAATCGCACTCGAAGGATCGCCCCGCTGGACGAGCAGATCGCCGCCGCGTCCGCGGTACTCCTCGCGGAGCGATTCGAGCGCATCGAGCATGAACGCGACCCGCGGGGGCGAAGCGTGTTCCAGAACAGTCTCGTCGAAAACGAACGCCGGGAGCGCGTCGTCACAGGCCGCGAGCGCGCGGTTGTCCGTAACGCGGAGGTCCCGACGGTGCCAGTGGAGGTCCATACCCCGAGATAGAACCGTCGGGTCGTGAATCCTATCGTTCGATCGGGGGGCGCTCGGACCGCTCCACGTCGAGGGCCTCCCTGTCGGCTTCAACCATGATCTCGACCAGTCCCTCGAACGTTGTTCGGGGCTCCCAGCCGATTTCCCGTTTGGCCCGCGAAGCGTCGCCCTTCAGCAGGTGGACGTCCGTCGGGCGGAAGAACTCCTCGGTGACCTCGACCAGCGTCTCCCCACTACTCGCGTCGATGCCGCGCTCCTTGACGCCCTTCCCCTCCCATTCGATGTCGTAGCCGAGCGTCGCGAAGGCGATGGTCGCGAACTCCCGGACGGTGTGGGTCTCGCCGGTCGCGATCACGAGGTCCTCGGGCGTTTCGTGGTTCAGGATCATCCACATCGCCTCGACGTACTCGGGGGCGTACCCCCAGTCGCGTTGGGCATCCAGATTGCCCAGGTACAGCCGATCCTCCATGCCGGCGTCGATCCGTGCGACCGTGCGGGAGATCTTCCGGGTCACCGCGGCCTTGACCCGGCGGGGCGATTCGTGGTTGAAGAGGATGCCGTTACAGGCGAAGATGTCGTAGGCATCACGGTAGTTCTTCGTGATGTGGTGAGCGTAGAGTTTCGCCGAGGCATACGGGCTCTCGGGGTCGAACCGCGTCGATTCGTCCTGTGGCGTCTCGGTCGCGTTGCCGAACAGTTCGCTCGTCGAGGCCTGATAGAACCGTGCGTCGACGCCGGTCTCGCGGATCGCCTCCAGAACGCGAAGCGTCCCGAGGGCGTTTACCTCCGCGGTGTAGTCGGGCTGGTCGTACGAGACCGCGACGTGGCTCTGTGCGCCGAGGTTGTAGATCTCGTCGGGTTCGACCTCGCGGATCACCCGCCTGATGCTGCTCCCGTCGGTGAGGTCGCCGTAGTGGAACTCGAGGGGCTGTCCCTGTCGGTCCGCACGAGCCTTGATCTCCTCGATCCGGCGGGACGTGTGTGCACCCCACGAGCCGTTCGTCGTGTTCCACCGTACGATACCGTGGACGTCGTACCCCTTCTCGAGCAGTAGCTCTGCCAGATACGATCCGTCCTGTCCCGTGATCCCAGTTATCAGCGCCCCTTTCATAATCACTCTGTCCGTATTCTTGCCGTTTCGTATCCGTACCGCCTTAGCTTTTCGGAGCCTAAACAGAGGTGGCGCGGTCGAGGTGCCTCCCACCCCATTTCCGTCATCGGGATCGGTTCGACCAACTCGGGGTCGAGACCGTGTCTGTGAGCGATCTCCCGACCCAGTTCGTAGCGCGTCATTCGTTCGGGCGAGGTGACATGAAAGACGCCGGTCTCCTCATGTTCGATGAGATAGCCGAGCGCGTCGACCGCGTCCGTAAGCACCGTCGGCGTGATCTGCTGATCGTCGATGAGCCGTACCCGCTCGCCGGCCTCGAGTTGTCCGCGGACCCAACTCCCGAAGTCCGAGCGGTCGGCCCGGTCGATGCTCACCACGACGCAGAAACGCACGATCGTGCCCGCCGGCGACGCGGACTCGACGTATCGCTCCCCGTCGAGTTTCGAGCGGCCGTATCGGTTCATCGGGGCCGGCTCGTCGTCCTCGATATGGACGGGTGCGTCGTCGCCGAAGACGTACGCCGTCGAGGGATAGACGACCCGAGCCCCGACCGCCGCCGCCGCGTCGACGACGTGTTTCGTCCCCAGCGCGTTCGTCTCGTGGGCCAGTTCGGGTTTCTCCTCGCAGGCCTCGACGCTCGTGGCGGCGGCGCTGTGGACGACCACGTCGGGATCGACCCGCTCGACGACGCGTTCGACCTGCTCTCGGTCGCGAACGTCCAGATGCACCGTCTCGTGGTCGGCCTCGACCGGCGTCGTGTGGTACGTCCCGACGACGCGATCGTCGCTCCACTCGGCATCGAGGAGATACCGGCCGAGCAGCCCGCTCGCACCGGTGACGAGGAGGGAGGTCATTCGAGTCGACCGTCGTGGCTTATCGGGTTATAGCTTGCCGTTCGACGGTGGAACGCAACGACTATCGGTCCCGAATCGACAGTCATCTGCCGATTGATGTCTCGAACGAGCCCGTGACTCGCACGCGAACGGTGGATCGTCAGTAGATGAGTTCGTCGTCGCTCTCGATCATGTACAGCGTGCGCGCGGCGATATTTACTGCATGATCGCCGACGCGTTCGAGGTCCCGAACCGCGAGCAGCAGGCGCGAAACCTCCGAGAAGAGACGTTCCGTCTCTGCGTTGTTCCCCTCGGTGTCGATCAGGTCGCGGATGACGAGTTCGCTCGCGCGCTCACAGAGGTCGTCGATCCCGTCATCTCGTCGGGCGATCTCGTAGCAGGTTGTGACGTCCTCGTCGGCGTAGGCCGTCATCGCCTCCGCGAGGGCCTCAGTGGCGCGCTCGCCGATGTGGATAACGTCGATATCCGGATAGATCTCGTGTTTCGCGCGGCCCGCGTACTCCCCGAGGTTGGTCGCGAGATCCGCGATGCGTTCGAGATCGGTGATGATCTTGAACGAAGCGGTGACGAATCGCAGGTCGCCCGCGACGGGCTGTTGGAGCGCGATCAGGTCCATACACTCGCGTTCGAGATCGAGGTACAGCTCGTTGACCTCGGCGTCGCGCTCGATCACCTCGCGACCGAGTTCCTCGTTTCGCTCCGCGAGCGCCCGGAGCGCGATGTCGAGGCGTTCTCGGACCACCTCTCCCATCCTGAGGACCTCCTCGCGGAGCGCCTCGAGACGGCGCTGATACTCGGTTCGAGCCATCTATCCGAACTTCCCCGTGATGTAGTCCTCGACCGCCTGGTGCTCGGGGTTCTCAAAGACCTCGTTAGTATCACCGAACTCGACGAGTTCGCCGCCGGTGAGGAACACGGCGGTCTTATCGGAGATCCGGGCGGCCTGCTGCATGTTGTGGGTGACGATCACGACCGTGTACTCCTCGGCGAGGTCGTCGATGAGATCCTCGACCTTCGAGGTAGCGATCGGGTCAAGGGCGCTTGCGGGTTCGTCCATGAGGATCACCTCGGGGTCGGGCGCGATCGCGCGGGCGATGCACAGACGCTGTTGTTGGCCCCCCGAGAGATCGAGTCCCGACGAATCGAGTTTTCCCTCGACTTCCTCCCAGAGCGCTGCCCGTCTGAGCGCGGTCTCGACCGCCTCGTCGGTGACCTCCTTGCCCTGAACGTTCAGGCCGTAGGCGACGTTCTCGCGGATGGATTTCGGGAAGGGGTTGGGTTTCTGGAAGACCATGCCGATCCGGCGGCGCAACGCGACGGGATCGACGTCCTCGTCGTAGACGTTCTTGCCCCGGAAACGGAGTTCGCCCTCGACGCGGGCGACGTCGATCAGATCGTTCATCCGGTTGATCGACCGGAGGAACGTGGATTTCCCACAGCCCGAGGGACCGATGATCGCCGTTACCTGTTTCTGCGGGATGTCGACCGTCGTCGGCTGAAGCGCGTGGTCGTCGCCGTAGTGAACTTCGAGGCCCCGCGCTTCGAGGACCGGCGTGTCGGGACGGGCCGCCCGGCCGGTTCGTCCGGCTTCGATCTCCATCTGAACCTTCGGACTCGATCGATGGGTGGATTCCTGTGTTGCCATAGATGATCGGGCTATCGGATCGATCCTGCTGACGACCGCTCGTTGCACCGATGTCCCCGCCGTAGCGACGGCCGTCGGAAGGGTGCAGCGTGACCCCGCTGACGGTGGATCGATTGCCACTACTGCCACCCACCACGAGAACGAACAAATACTCTTCTAAGATAGATATATAGTATACCATAGTTCTATATCTTACTATACAGATATATATGATTTGCTCTATTCCTCGAAACAACCTCAATTAGGAATTGACAAAAACGCAGTTATATGACTTCTGTGTTCGTTTATCGAATGTAGCCATATACGGCCCGGCCGCGAATTGCGGTCTGATTTTCGATAGTTATTCCCGATTATCGGTCCACTAACGGACAGGATCGTATCGAATTCTCCGTTGTTGCCGATTACTATATAGATTTAGAAGAGCTTATGTACTGGTGGTCGAACCGTATCGCATGGAGGTCCGCAAGGTTCAGATCACGGGCGGGTCGACCTTTACCGTCTCCCTCCCCAAAGAGTGGGCGACCGAGACGGGAATCGAGGCCGGAAGCGAACTGGCTTTTTACCCCGAGGGGGACACCCTCGTCGCGACACCCTCGAACGTCCCGAGCGAGGCCAGCACCACGCTCGCCGTCGAGGAGGTGAGTCCACAGGAACTCGAAAGCCGGCTCGTCACCCTGTACATCAACGGCTTCGACGAGATCGTCCTCGAAGCGGATCGGATCACGACCGGTCAGCGCCGGACGATCCGCACGGCGACGACGGGGCTCGTCGGGTTCGAGGTCAGCGTCGAGACGGAAGAGAGAATGGTTCTTCAGGACTTCCTCGATTCCTCAGAGCTGTCGCTTCACGACACCGTCATGCAGATGCGGCTTCTCGCCTTCTCGATGCTCGACGACGCCACCGAGGGGCTGCTCGAGGGGGACTCGGACCGAATCGACGGGATCGCCGCCCGCGACGACGACGTTGATCGCCTCTGGTACGTCACTTCGCGGCTGTTTCGCGCCGTGTTGCGCGACCCGCGTGCGGCCGCCGCGGTCGATATCGGTCGCGAGACCTGCTTCGATTACCGGACCTGTGCGAGACAGATCGAGCGCATCGCCGACCACAGCGTGAAGATCGCGGGCCACAGCGCCGACCTCACCGAACTGCCGGCGGACGTCCACGAACCGCTCGGCTCGCTCAAAAGCGAGTCACGCGGGATCGTCGAGAACGCGATGGACGCCTTCCTCGTCGAGGACCGTGACCGGGCGACGGAACTCGCGACGGCGACGCTCGCCCGGGCCGCGGAGATGGATGCCCGGACGAGAACGATCGACGAGCAGCTCAGAGCGGTCGATCCCGCCGACGCCCAGCTGCTGGGACTGATCGTCGACTCGCTGTCGCGGATCGGCGACTACGGCGCGAACATCGCCGAAACCGCCCTCCAGAAGGCCGCACCGACGCCGGAATCGGGACCGAACGCGGAGAGAACCCTCCGCTAGCCGAAGACGGGTCGTCGAACTCAGGCGTAGCTTCGCTCTGCGAACTCGAGGATGCGTTCGGATTCGGGCATCGTGATCCCATACTCCTCGTCGACCAGAACCGGCACGCCCCGCTGTCCCGAGACCCGCTTTACCTCGTCGCGTTTCGAGTGAAGCGCCTCCGTCCAGGTCGTCTCGTATTCGACACCCAATTCGTCGAGCCGATCAGCGACCTTCTCACAGTACGGACAGCCATCGAGCTGGTACAGCGTGACGGACATACCGGATAGTAGCGTGCCACAAGTAAAAAGTCAACTCTGCATGCAATACGCTTTTACCCAAATTCAACTAGATAGTTCTATGCAGCAAAAAGTCGCTGCGGAACACTCCCTGGATCGGTCCGGCCGGGCGTACCGATACTACAGGAACGCCGTCGAGCGCCACTGGGACCCCGACGCGATCGACCTGAGCACGGACCGCGAGCGACTGGCCGAACTCGACGGGGCGACCTTTACCGACCTCAGACGGACGCTAGCGCTGTTCGGGGCGGGGGAGGCGGCCGTCACGGAGGATCTCGCGCCGCTCGCGGTGGTTTTGGAGCGGATCGAGGACCAGATGTTCATCACGACCCAACTCTACGAGGAGGCGAAACACGCGGACTTCTTCGACCGGTACTGGCGGGAGGTGGTTCACCCCGTCGAGGACGACCGCGGACTCGAACGGACCTCACCGCTCGACGACAGGTGGTTCTTCGACACATATCACGACCTGTTCGAGCGAAACGAGGCGGCGATGGACCGCCTGCTTACGGACGACACGCCCGCAAACCGCGTGCGAGCGTTCTGTCACTACCATCTGACGATCGAGGGGATCATGGCCCAGACGGGCTACTACGCCGTCCAGACCGGCTACAGCGGCGAGATCCTCGAACTCCCGCTGGTACCCGGGCTGGTCGAGGGCTTCGGGAAGATCCGTGGCGACGAGGGCAGGCACGTCGGGTTCGGCATGGCGAAACTCAAGGAGCTCATCGAGGAGGGCGTCCCGATGGACGTGATCCACGAGACGGTCAACGAACTCCTGCCGCTGACCCAGGAGGTGGCCGCGACCGCGGCGGCGAGCGAGGACGGTGCCGGACTCGGCGAGGAGAAACTCACCGCCTACGCCGCCGAGAAACACCTCCAGCGTATGGAGCAGCTCTCGAATTCGAGCGTCGCCATCCCCGACATCGAGGAACTGGTCGCGATCGAGTGACCTTTTTTTAATGATCGGCGTCCCACACGGTAGTATGCACGCACAACTCGCGGTGAGTTTCACATGACTGCGCGCGACGTCCACCTCCCCGTTGCCGCCCAGTCGGGCATCGAATCGCTCGTTTCGTACACCCAGCGGGCGGAGCGAGCGGGTTACGAGCGCGTCTGGCTGCCCGAGACGTGGGGCCGTGACGCCGTGAGCGTACTGACGGTGCTCGCAGAACGAACCGACTCCGTGGGACTGGGAGCGAGCATCCTCCCCGTCTACTCGCGCTCGCCGACGCTGATGGGTCAGGCCGCCGCGACCCTCCAGGAGGTCTCAGAAGGACGATTCCGACTCGGGATCGGACCCAGCGGCCCGGCGGTGATCGGCGGCTGGCACGGCGAGCCCTTCGAGCGACCGCTGCGACGGACCCGCGAGTACATCGAGATCGTCAAGCGGGTGCTCTCGGGCGAGCCGGTCGAGTACGATGGTGAGATATTCCAGCTCTCGGGCTTCCGACTCCGGAGCGAGCCGCCCGAGCCCGCTCCCGAAATCGACGCCGCCGGGCTGGGGCCGAAATCCGTCGAACTCGCGGGCCGCTTTGCCGATGGGTGGCACGCCGTCGTCTTCACCCCCGACGGAATCCGGGATCGGCTCGCGGACCTCGAACGCGGGGCGGAGTTGGGCGATCGCGACCCGAGCGAGGTTCGGACCACGCTCTCGCTGACCTGTTGTGCTCTCGCAGACCGCGAGCGCGCCCGGGAACTCGCACGTCAGCACACCGCCTTCTACGTCGGCGGGATGGGGACCTATTATCGAAAATCGCTGGCACGGCAGGGCTACGAGGAGGAGGCTAACGCCATCGCGTCCGCGTGGGGAAGCGGCGAGCGCGAGACGGCGCTCGATCACGTCTCCGATGAGCTGCTCGACGAACTCTGTGCGGCCGGTACGCCAGAAGAAGCGACGGAGTCGATCGAGCGCTTCGAGGCGGTCGACGGGCTGGATTCGGTCGCGGTAAGCTTCCCGCGGGGCGCAAGCGAGGAGGAAATCGAGACGACGATCGACGCGCTCGCGCCGTAGCTCTCAGCTCATCGAAGGCGTCGGTTTCCGGCCCTCCCCGTAGAACGTGCCGTGGAAGTCGAACGGGAGCGCGTGGGGTAGGTACGCACGTGCGATCTCCTCGAACTCGGCCGCATCAAGGACGAGCACGCAGGAGCGCTCCTCGTCGGTGTCGAGTGCGACCGAGAGCAGGACGCCGTCGTCCTCCGCGTCGCCGCCGGGGCGCGGGACGAACAGCGGTTCGCCCGGGTGGATCCCCTTCTCGGCCCACTCCCGATCGCTCTCGTGTTCGACGTCGACCTTGTGCAGACGATCGTTGAAGCTCCCCGAGTCCGTGCCGACGCCGTAACAGAACCGGTAGGGGTGGAGGTTCGCCTCGGCGTAGTTGGTGGTGGGGAACTCGATCGGTCCCTCAAAGAGCGTCCGTCCCTCGGCGCGTTCGGTATCGAGGTCGAGTCGGTACCGCCGGAGTTCGCCAGCGGGGACGTCGGGCGTTCGCGAACGGAGGTTCGCGAGCGCGAGCGCGGGGACGATCGAGTAGTCCTCGAAGGCGACGAGGTCGACGAACAGCTCGTCGCCGCGCTCGTAGGCGTCGACGTGATGGAAGGTGAAAACGGGCGGAACTACGGGTTCGGCGACCACCTCGCCGTCGCGCCGGTCGACGACGAGAAACCGGGTGTCGCGCTCGGGATACCACCGGAAGCTCTCGGCGAACGGCCGGCTATCGAGCAGGCGGCGCGACGAGGTCCGGAAGGGGTGTTCGGTGAGGACGGCGTAGTGGTCGGTCAGGGCGAAGCTGTGGACGTACGCGGGTTCGTCGCGTTCGATATGGGCGATCCGCTCTACGGGGCCGTCGTCGGGGTCGCGATAGAGGACGTAGCCCGGCTTCCGGCCGAGTCGAGTGCCGAGGCTGACCCACTCCTCCTGGACGAAATCGTAGTGGTCGTGGGCGATGGTGCCGGTCGCGGGAACCTGAGTCTCGCGGTGGCCGAGCACGGAGAGGTCCCCGGGATCGAAGGCGACATCGCGGACAGTCTCGGTCACCGCCCGGTGTTCGCCGTCGCGGTGGCGGACCGTGATCGAGGCGTTGTCGGTCTGGGTACCGCCGAGGGCGTTTCGCAGGCGGTCGAGCACCGACCACGAGGGGTTCGTTCCGAACTCCCCGTAGCGAAGCTCACCGTGTTGGGCCGCCCGGTAGGCGTCGCTGTCGAGAAACCGACTCGAGTACTCCAGTTCCCCCTCGCGGATCTCGAAGCGTCTCAGGAGTGCGAACCCATCGAACCAGTGGCTGAGTTCACGCCCGTCGACCTCGAATCGACCGGGACCGTTCCGGTAGAGCGTCCCCGAGAGCCAGTCGGGAACCTCTCCCACGACCTCGAGCGCTACCGAGTCGGTCTCCTCGTCGAACGACCGAAAGCCGAGACGGTGATCTGCCATGGCGGCGAGACGACGCCGTGGCGCATAGTTCTGACCCCGTTTTATGGGGCTGGCGGTCCAATCCGGGGACGTGAACGCCATTCGAATCGAGTCCTTCGGCGACAGCGACGCACTCGAACCCACCGAGATCGACCGGCCCGATCCCGACGCGGGACAGGTCCTGCTCGACGTGCGCGCCGCCGGGATCAACTTCGCGGACATCATGCAGCGCCGTGGCGAGTATCCGGGCGGCCCACAGCCACCGTTCACGCCGGGGATGGAGGCCGCGGGCGTCGTGGACGAGGCCGATGGTACCGACCTCTCGGAGGGTGACCGCGTGGTCGGGCTGGTCGGACAGGGTGGGTACGCGGAGTACGCCCTCGCCGACGCCGGGGCGCTGTTCCCGATCCCCGATGGCATGAGCTTCGAGGAAGCCGCCGGCTTCCCGGTCCAGTACCTCACCGCACACAACTGCCTGTTCGAGTGGGGCGGGCTCGAAGACGGCGAGCGGGTACTGATTCACGCCGCCGCCGGTGGGGTCGGGACCGCCGCCGTCCAACTCGCCTCCAGGGCGGGTGCGGAGGTGTTTGGCACCGCGAGTACCTCCGAAAAACTCGATCTGGCCGCCGAATTGGGCTGTGATCACCCCATCAACTACACCGAGACGGACTTCGCGACGGAAGTCGGGGCAATCACTGACGGGGGACTGGACCTCGTCCTCGACGGGGTCGGCGGCGAGAGCTTCGAGAAGAGCCTCGACGCGCTCGCGCCCTTCGGCCGGATCGTGGCCTACGGCGTCGCGAGCGGCGAACCCGGACGAGTGGAGACCCCCGAACTCCTCTTCGGGAACAACTCGGTGATCGGCTACCACCTCGGACAGGCGAGCCAGCAGGCGCCCCAGAGGGTGTTTTCGGCCGTCGAGGACCTCACGGAGGGCTTTTCCTCGGGCGAACTGGAGGTCGTCGTCGGCGAGACGTTCGACCTAAAGGACGCGAGCGAGGCCCACGCCCACATCGAGAACCGCGAGAGCACCGGGAAAGTCGTACTCGTTCCCTAGGCGGGCTCACGCCACCGGATCGATCCCGTCGCGTCGCCCGTCGAGGACCGCAAAGCGCTCCCCACGCCGTGTTTCGAGCCAGTACAGCAGGCGCTCTGCCCAGCGGAGCTTTCGGGCTTTCGTCGGCCCGACCGAGGGATCCTCGAAGTCCCAGCCCGGAAACAGGAGTTCCGAAGCGCCGAACTCGTCGACGAGAAAGGCCCCCCGGTCGCCGTCGGTAAAGCCACCGAAGTTCTCGACGGGGCCCGTCGGGGCGGCTTGAGTCGTCGGAAGGACGTTTTCGTCAGCAAGTCGGGGCACCCACCGCTCGACCAGCGCGAGGTTGTCCCCGTGGGCGTGGACGGCGACTGGCACTCCGTCCCGGGTGAGTCGTCGGACTGTTTCGGGGTTCTTATCGAGATCCGTGACCATCAGGTCGACGTCGATCCCGGCCTCCCTGAGAACGTCGGCGGCCGTCGAGGCGGCGATCACGTAGTCGGCCCCGGCGGCGAGTTCGAGGTCGTCGGGAAGCGAGGGACCCGCCCCCGCTACCGCGACGGCCGCACCCTCGATCTCCGCCAACCGGCACTTCTCGAACGGCTTCACGAGTCGGGCGAGGACGTCCCGGGCGTGCTCGTCCGCTCGACGACCGAACCCGAAGTCCGCGAGGATCGCCTCGTAGACCGGCTCCCACGTCTCGAAGTTCATCGCAGTCGCTTTCGAGTCGGCGTCGATATAATCGGTTCCGTGAGCCGGAGTGGCCCGAGTACCCCTACCCGGGGGCCCTTCCGGCTTCCACCCGTCCGTTTTATCGCCTCCGGTATAAGCTTTCTCTTAGTTGAAATCATCTAGTATCTTCGAGAATATTGTCGGAAGACGGCCCGTTTCGACCGGAACCGTTCGATCCAGCGAGTAGAAGCCGTCTCGCGTCCCAAACAGCAGTGTGGGGTCGGTGCCAGCGAGATGGACACCCGCGGTATCGGCGACCGCGGCGGCGAGCGGTTCGTAGGCGTCGCCCAGTTCGGCGAGGCGGAACCAGCGGATGACGCCCGCGTCCGCGAGGACGGGATCGCCACCGACCCGTTCGAGGTAGCGGGCAGCCTCCCTGCGGGTCGTCACGTCGAGTTCCTCGACGGTGGGATCACGAACGCGCTCGCGGGCGAACTCCCGACCGACGAGTGCGGCGTCGCGGGTCTCGCGTACGTCGTGGGTTCGCAGGACGTGTGCGCCGCGTTCGACGGCCATCGCGGTCGCCGCCAACGAGACGGGAAGCGCCTCCCCGGTTTCGCGCCCGGCGATCTCCCGCAGGAAGTTCTTGCGGTTGATCGACACCAGCAAGGGTCGGTCGTAGGCACGAAACTCCCGCAACCTGGAGAACGTCTCGCGGTCGTCGTCGAGGGTTTTCTCCTCGGACCAGCCCCCGAAGGCGGGATCGAGGATCGTCTTCTCGGTGAAGCCGTTCATCGAGAGGGCCTCGTAGATCCCCTCGACCGATGCCAGGGCGCCGGGACGTTCCAAATCGGGCGGCGAGGCCATCTTGACGACCGCGGCGTCGTGGGCTTTACAGACCTCGGGCATCGAGGGGTCGGCGAAGCCACAGACGTCGTTGACCATGTCGAACCCCCGCGAGAGCGCGGCGTCGGCGACCTCGGAGTACCGGGTCTCGATCGAGAAGACCGCCTCGCCCGAGACCGATTCGAGGGTCTCGATGGCGGTGTCGAGACGGTCGAGTTCCTCCTCGGGTGAGAGCACGTCGAGGCGTTTGTTCGCGGATTCGAGGCCGACGTCGACGATATCCGCGCCCTCCGCTATCAGTTCGCGGTCGACGTAGGCGGCCGCCTCGCCGGAGTCGGCGAAGACGCTCGGGTCGTAGGGCGACTCCTCGCTGACGTTCAACACGCCCATGATCCGCGGCGGGTGGTCGTCACCGATCTCCAGCCCGGCGGCCTCGACGGTTCGCATGAACAGGGGTTGGGACGACGAGCGGATAGGCGGCCCGGTTCGTCACGGATGTGCGGGCGGATCCACGCGGTTTTTACCGCCCGCGCGGGTAACACCAGATATGGGCAAGGTGAGCATCGGACTTCGCGGCTGGCGATTCGAGGAAGGGGAGGTGTTCGATTCGGAAGGGGAGTTCAAACCCCTCGAGGAGATCCCCGAGGAGACGCGTTTTCGTCTCCAGCGTCTCGAACTGCTCGTCACCTCGCCGTGTCAGGCCTGCTGGCTGATCCACGGCGACGAGGACATCGCGGAGTGTAACGTCGCGGAGGCGGTCTACGGCGAACCCCGCTCGGAGGTGCTCGTCTGTGAGGAGCACGAACCGGACTTCCTCTACTGGTTTCGTGAGGAGGGGGGCCTCGAGTACATGGGCGAGGACGAGTTGAAGGACGCCTTTCACGAGTGGTTCGCCGACGACGGGCGCGCGCCGGGCAACTACGAGGGGATCGAGCACGTCGAGACCGACCCCGCGGACGTTCCCGACCCGAGCGAAGTCGATCCCGAGGAGCTGGCGGTCGAACAGCCCGAGGACGGCAAGCGGATCGATCTCCGCGATCTGGACCTCGGACAGGAGTACCCCTCCTCGTGATCAGCGTCGTCGTCGTCGACGCCGAGACGCCCGGCAACGTCGGCACCATCGCCCGCGCGATGAAGAACTTCGGCTTTGCCGATCTGAAACTCGTCGACCCGCCCGAGCTCGACAGGGACGGGGAAGCCTACGGCTTCGCCGGCCAGGCCCGCGAGGACGTTCTGCCGAGCGCGGAGGAGGTGGCGTTCGATGAAGTCGCTGAGAACTTCCACACCGTGGGCTTTACCGCGAC
The DNA here is from genome assembly GCF_001593955.1 of Halalkalicoccus paucihalophilus. Taxonomy (GTDB): domain Archaea; phylum Halobacteriota; class Halobacteria; order Halobacteriales; family Halalkalicoccaceae; genus Halalkalicoccus; species Halalkalicoccus paucihalophilus. The sequence continues at coordinate 99,526 of NZ_LTAZ01000002.1, forward strand.
GACCAACGAGGACGCCCGAAAGCACGTGCGCTTTCCGTTTCGCACGCCCGCCGAACTCGCCGATGATCTGGTCGGCGTCGAAACGGACGTGGCGCTTGTCTTCGGGCGCGAGCGGGTGGGACTCACCAACGAGGAACTCGCCCGGCTGGACCAGATCTGCGCGATCCCCGCGAGTGCGGAGTATCCCGTTCTCAACCTCGGGCAGGCCGCGACTGTCGCGCTGTACGAACTCCGGGGGCTGGCGATGGACGAGTCACAGCTACCCGACGTCGAACACGAACGCGCCGCAGAGCCCGAGATCGAACGGTTCTACGAGCGGTTCGAGGAGACCCTTCGAGCAGTGGGCTATCCCGAGGGTAAACGCCCGAAAACGATGCGGCTGGTGCGCCGGCTGGTCGGGCGCGCCCACCCGACCGACCGGGAGATCACGACCTTACACGGGGTTCTGCGGGCGATCGAGCGCGCAACGCGGGAGCGATAACACGACTCAGGTCCGCTGCTGGATCTCCTCGCGCAGCGCGGTGCTGACGACCTCGCCGTCGGCTTTTCCGCCGAGCGTACCCATCGCCTCGCCCATGAGTCCGGAGAAGGCGGCCATCCCCTCCTCCTCGACCTGCTCCGAATTGCGTTCGACGACCTCACGGACGGCCTCCCGGACCTCGTCCTCGGAGGCCCCGCCCAGACCCTCCCGTTCGAGCGCCTCCTCGGGAGTGAGCGCCGGCGACTCCGCGAGCACGCTCAGGAGGTCCCCCACGCTCCCCTTCGGGAGGTCGCCGTCACGAGCCAGCGCGAGCGTCCCGACGATCTGGTCGTCACTCAGGTCCTCGGCAGGCACGTCGTCCCGCCTGAGTTCGGTCAGCGTGGATTCGAGTATGCCGGCCGCCAAGGTCGGATCGACCCCCTCGCTGACGACGTGCTCGAACAACGGCATGCGCCGGCCGTAGGCGACCTGCTCTGCGAGTCCGGCGTCGAGGTCGTACTCGGACTGATAGCGCTCGACCTTCTCCGTGAGGAGTTCGGGCGTCTCGACCTCGCTCGGGTCCGGCTCCACGGGAGGAACGTCCGTCTCGGGGTACATCCGCGCCGCGCCCGGGAGCGGACGGAGGTACCGTGAGGTCCCGTCCTCGTTCGCGCCGCGGGTCTCCTCGGGTACGCCCTCGATGGCGGTCTCAGCCCGCGCCGCGACCGCCTCGATCGCGCGTTCGGCGGTCGCGGTGTCGTCGGCTACGATGGCCACGGCGTCGTCTTCGCCTGCACCCACTGACTCCCTGAGCGCCGCGACTTCCGCCTCGGTGACGGCGTAAGCCGGTAGCTCGTCGGTGTGAAAGATCCCGCCCGCGCCGTGGCGTTTCGCGTGATCCGAGAACTCGGTGCCGAGTCGCCGATCGGGCTGGATCTCCCGGCCGACTAACCCGTCGAAGTCGTAGAGGGGGACGGCCATCACCGAGCCATCCCCTGAGAGGGCACCGCCGATGACGCCACTGTCGGTGTCGGCGAAGACCTCGCTGGCGTCCACGGGATCGCCGACGCTCGCCCCGCGTTCGTCGAGTTCCTCGGCGATTTCGAGGAGCGCGACCTGCCGGCCGACCTCTCTCCGAACCAAATCGTCGATGTCGTCCAGACTCTGGACGCCCTTCATCTCGACGCGGGCGCCCTCGGCGATCGAGACGTTCACGTCCTGGCGGATCGTCCCCAACCCGCGTTTCACCGTGCCGGTCGAGCGGAGCAACATGCCGATGCGTTCTGCGGCCTCCAGGGCCTGCTCGGGCGAGTGGATGTCGGGGCTGGTGCCGATCTCCACCAGCGGGATCCCCAATCGGTCCAAGCTCCAGCGCACTCCATCGTTCGTTTCCTCGACCCGCTGGGCGCTTTCCTCCTCGAGGAGCAGGTCCTCGATCCCCACGGGCCCCTCGCTCGTTTGGATCTCGCCGTCGGTCGCGATCAGCGACGAGCGCTGGAAGCCCGACGTGTTCGAGCCGTCGACGACGAGCTTTCGCATGACATGGGCCTGGTCGACCGGCTCGGCGTCGAGCAGTTGTGCGATTTCAAGTGTGACGTCGAGGGCCTCGTCGTCGAGTCTGTGGGGGGGCTCGTCGTCGGCCTCGACCAAGCAGGTCGTATCGTAGGCCAGATACTCGAACTCCCGATCGACCCGGCTCTCCTCGAGGGCGGCCTCGTCGATCTCGCCGAGTTCGCTCTTGGTCGGGTGGAGATAGCGCGTGAACCGCTGCGTCGATTCGGCGGGCTCGCGCCGTTCGGTCGGACACGCACAGAAGAGTTTGGTCTCGGTATCGAGCTGTTGGTGGATCTCGAGGCCGGCGACCAGCCCCAACGCCTCGTAGTCGTCGGTGTCGCTGTCGGTCATTGTGCCGACGTGGGTAGCCGAAGGGTAAAAAACCGTTCAGTCTCGGAGTCGCCGGAAACGGCGGTCAGTAGCCGTCCTCCTGCTCGTCGCCGGCTGTACCGACGTCGGTGACGAGACCGGTGTCCCCGGTCAGTCCGAAGAGGACGGGGAAAACGAGGAGGAAGGGGGG
>NZ_LTAZ01000003.1 GCF_001593955.1 Halalkalicoccus paucihalophilus
CATCCCGCCGCCACCACCGCCCTGGTTCTCCATCTGTTTCATCATCCGCTCCATGTCCATGTTGCCCTGGCCCATGCCCTGGAACTGCTTGAGGGTTCGCTCCATCATCTTGTGCTGTTGGAGCAGTTCACGCACGGTTTCCTCGTCGGTGCCCGACCCGCGGACGATGCGCTCGATCTGGCTCTGACCGATCGCTCGCGGGTGTTCTAGCTCCGCGTCGGTCATCGAGTCCATGACGAACTCGAAGCGGCGCAGTCGCTCCTGGGTGACGTCCATCGCGTCGTCGGGCAACTGGTCCATGAGCCCGCCGCCGAGTCCGGGGATCATGTCCATGATCTGATCCAGCGGGCCCATACGGTTCATCGCGTTCATCTGCTTTCGCATGTCGTGGAGCGTAAAGGTGCCAGACAGCAGGTCCTCGGGGTCCCAGTCCTCCTCTTCCTCCTGGGTTTCTGCCATCGCGCGCTCGACGCGTTCGGTGAGCTGTTTCAGGTCGCCCATGCCCAGTAGGCGAGAAATGAAGCCGTTTGGCTCGAAGCGCTCGATGTCCTCGACCTCCTCGCCGGTTCCCAGGAAGGCGATCGTCGAGTCGGTCTCGTTCACTGCGGTCAGTGCTCCGCCACCCTTCGCGGTCCCGTCGAGTTTCGTGATCGCCACCCCCTGAATGCCGATCGACTCCTCGAACCGGCGGGCCTGTTCTTTCGCCCCCTGCCCGATCGCGGCGTCGAGCACCAGAAGCGAGCGGTCGGGCTCGACCGCCTCGCCGATCGCCTCGATCTCCTCGATCAGTTCGTCCTCCAGGGCGTGACGACCCGCCGTGTCGACGATGTGGACGTCGGCGTCGGCCGTCTCCGCCATCCCATCGCGGGCGATCTGGACGGGATCGTCGGCGTCGGGGTCGCCGTAGAACTCGACCTCGGCGCGTTCGCACATCTGTTTGGCCTGATCGTACGCGCCTGGCCGGAACGTGTCGGTCTGAATCACGGCGGGACGCAGTCCTTTCTTCGAGAACCACCACGCCATCTTCGCGGCGGTCGTGGTCTTCCCCGAGCCCTGCAGGCCCGCGAGCATGATCGTCTGTTCTTCGAGCGGGAGTTCCGTCGAGTCGCCGACGAGCGCGACGAGTTCCTCGTAGACGATCCGCAGGACGTGGTCGCGGGCGGTCGTCCCACCTGGCGGCTCCTCTTCGAGGGCGCGGGTCTTGATCGAATCGGAGAGCTCCATCACCAACGAGACGTCGACGTCGGCCTGTAACAGCGAGCGCTGGATCTCCTTGACGACCGCCTGTACGTCGTCTTCCGTGAGCCGGGACTTCCCTCTGAGGTCCTCCAGGGTCCCCCTGAGGGAGGTTCCGAGATCGTCGAGTACCATTTACCCCGAGTAGACGACCCAGGCGCTAAAGGCTTTGTTCGTCGGGTCAGTGATCGCTCTCGTGGGGATTCACCTGGGTGCCGTAGTTCTCGGCGTGCTCGGTGTACTCGATGAACCGGGGTGCATCGGGGTCGAAGGGGCGCTCGAGGGACTCGAAGGCCTTCCTCTTGTCCCAGCCCTGTAGTTTGCCGACCGCGCTCCTGTCCTCCAGGTCGTGGTAGTCGAGGTCCGGTGCGGTCAGTTCCCAGGCGTCCATCCCGCGCTCGGTGCGGACGATCACACTGGAGTACTCGTCGCTCGATCCCACGGAACCGACGGTGAGGTCCGCACAGAAACCCGTGAAATCGGCACACTCGTTACAGCCCTTGAGGGTGGCGTCGTGGAACTCCGTGACGTCCTCGCGCAGGACCTCCTCGCCCTCGTGGTCGTAGACGATCATGTCGCCGTGAAGCACGTCCATCTTCCCGATCCCCTCGGGGGAAATCCCGCGGCGCTCCTCTAGTTGCTCGCCGATGAGCTTGTGGTAGTTGAAGTTCTTCGTACACATCAGTGCGATCGTATAATCGATCGCGCGGACGCCCGCGTTCTGGCTCCGATAGTCCCACTCGAAGTCCTGGAGCGCGCGGATCCCCTCGACCTCGCAGGGCGTTCCCACGAGCGCGAGGCTCGCCTCCTCGAGGGGGACGTCGAGCTTTCCGGCCCACCGGTCGAGGTCGAGGTTGCCGAGCGCCATCGTCTGGTTGTAGAAACTCCCCGCGTTCGCGACCAGCTCCTCGTGGGTGGTCGCGAGGAAGCTTTCGGCCTTCCACGGTTCGTCCTCCGACTCGGTGGCGATCAGCGCGCCGTCGATCTCGCCGGCTTCGAGCAGGTGGCTGAGCACGCTCGTGACGACGCCGCCGTCCTGTGCATTGCGCTGCCAGGACTCGCCGACCTTCGCGGAGAACTCGGTGATGGGGTCGCCCGCGCCCTTGACGTTGTCCTCGCCGCCCGTAACCACCCACTGGCGCTCGTATCGGAGGCCACCGCGAGGACAGAAGTCCCAGCACAGCGAACAGCCGGTACACATCTTCACCAATTCCGGCAGGTCGTCCTCGCCGATCCCGATCGAGTCGGAGGGACACGCGGCAACACAGGTCCCACACTGGATACAGCGTCCGTCGTCGATGACGGCGGTATCGAGCTCCATGAACCACGTCTTCTCGTCGGGTGTCTCGATGTCGTTCATCTCCGAACGAATCGAATAGGACGGGGTGTCGAGGTCGACACCCTCCGGCGCATTCACGCGCTCTGTCGGATCGCCCTCTAGAGTCTGGCTCGTTCCCTCGGCCGGCGTCGTGAACTGCAGGTCGCCGAGGCTTCCATCGGGGGCGACGTTGACCGCGCCGCCGCTGCCGTCGGCGGCCGCGTTCGAACCGCCGCCACAGCCGCCGTCCCAGCAGCCACACCCGTCGGTGGCGTGATCCGTGGTCGTTTCGCCCCCGTTCCCGTCGGCCCGCCGGTACCGGATCGGCTTCGCGTCCGGATCCGCGTTGGCGGGATCGCGCGCCCCACTCGTCGGCGGGACCCCCGTTCCCGCTCTATCGACATCGGGAACACGGGGGAGCGGCCGATCAGTCATCGGCGGCGATCCCCTTCGAGACGGGCGCGTCGGCCCCCCGCATCACCGTCCGCAGGCGGGCGTTATCGACGCGACGACACCACTCGTAGAAGCGTTCGTCCTCTTGGCGCTCCTCGGCGTACGCCGAAAACAGCTGTTCGAGCGCCGGGATGACCGCGTCGGCGGGAACGGCGGTCTCGACCCAGTCGAGAAACGCATTGTCGGTCCCGAGGCTGCCGCCGAGACCGAAATCCATCCCCTCGACGATGTCGTCGGCATCGCCGTCGCCATCGGTGTCCAGTTGGACCGTCTCGCCGCGGAAGCCGATGTCGGCGATCTGGGGCTGGGCACACGAGGCCGAACAGCCGCTCATGTGCATGCGCACCATCTCGAGGTCCTCGGGGGTCTCGATCCGCTCGTCTAGTTCGCGCGCCCACCGCCTGATGCGGTTCTTCGTCTCGATGATCCCGTAGTTGCAGAACTCGCTGCCGGTGCAGCCGACCGCCCCCCGCGAGAACGGGCCGGGATCGGGCTGGTAGTCGGCGGCGAAGGGCTCGGCGAGGAGGTCCTCGACGCGCTCTTCTGGAACGTGAGTGATCAGGAAGTTCTGATCCGTTGCGAGCCGGATCGAGGCCTCGTCGGTGCCGTACTCGCGGGCGGCGCGGGCGGCTTCGGCGAACTCCTCGCCGCCCATCCGCCCGGCGATCACGTTGAACCCGACGTAGTTCAACCCCTCTTCGCGCTGGTCGTGGACGCCGACGTGATCGCCCCGGTAGCCCTCGGTGAGGCCCTCGCCGCGCGTCGGGAGGTCGACCGAACACCGGTCGCGGACGGCCTCCTCGAAGGCCGCGGGACCCATCTGCTGGACGAGATAGCGCATCCGGCAGACGCCGCGGTTGTGCCGGTCGCCCAACTCCTTGAACGTCTGGGCGATCGCCCGGCAGAACTCGACGGCGTCCTCCGGGCGGACGAAGACGTCGAGTTCGGAGGCCATCCGCGGGCCGTCCGAGAGGCCGCCGCCGACGCGGGCGTGAAATCCGTAGTGGGGTTCGCCCTCGATCCCCTTGCGGGCGGGCACCAGTCCGATGTCGTTGATCTGCGACTGGGCGCAGTCATGCTTGCAGCCCGTGATCGTCATCTTGAATTTTCTGGGCAAGTTCGCGTACTCGCGGTTACCAGTGAAAAAGTCTGAGACCGCCTCGATCACCGGTTGGGCGTCGAAACACTCGTGATCGTCGAGACCCGCAGCTGGACAGCCCAGCACGTTTCGCGCGCCGTCGCCACAGCCCTGGATCGTCGTCAGGCCGACCGCCTCGTACCGATCCCAGATCTCGGGGACGTCCTCGATCTCGATCCAGTGGATCTGAACGTCCTGCCGGGTCGTGATATCGAGGTAGGCGTCACCCCAGAGTTCGTTCTGCTCGCTGCCGCCGTAGGCCTCGGGGGCGGTGGCGAAGTCGCGTGCGACCTCGCCGATCGTTTCGGCCTGTTCAGGCGTGAGATACCCCCCGGGAACCTTCGTGCGCATCATCAAGTAGCCCCGCTGGCGGCCGTGGGTGTACATCCCGGTCCACTTCATGCGCTCCCAGACGCCCTCGCCGCCACGCTCCTCGATCTCGTCGAACGAGAGCCCTTCTTCGGCGTACTCGTAGACGTCCTCGATGGCGTCCAGCGGGTGTTTCTCCTGTTTCCAGCGTTCTACTGCGTTCACGGCGGCCACCCCCTGTAGTCGGTCGACACGGATTGATACTCGGTCACAATTCTCATGCGATGAAATCGGGAGCGCGACCTAAAGGTACCCCTATCAGGGCGAAGACTGTCACGGATACCGATTAGCGGCGAGTACTGCTGCTAGCTGTGACACATGACGGCCAGTTGCCCGGCGACGCCGGGGCGTGATCAGCGCTCACAGAGCGTGACATCCCCGTTGTCGTAGCCGATCGAACGGGTACCACACATCTCCTCGATGGAGGTCTGGCGGACGTGGTTCCGACCGTCGGCGGTGTCGAACTGAGGGGCACCCTCGCGCTGGTAGTCGCGGTAGACGATCGTCTCGTGGTCGGGTGGTTCGCCGTCGACGGTGGCCGAGGTGAAACGCTCTTCGCCCCCGTAGCGGTTCAGAACGCTGGTGTAGGGGCTATCGCTGTAGATGGGGTTCTCGGCGCTACTCTCGGTCGTCTCGACGAGCGTCTCCATCGCCGTCACCTCCGCCTGCGTGTAGCCATAGCGGATGTTCTGCTCGGGGAAGGCGGGAGCGTCCTGTGTCGCGTCGCTATTCAGTACCATGCCGCCGGAGAAGACGAGCGCGAAGACGAGAACGACCGCCGCGAGCAGTTGGGGCGAGCAGTCCCGACGCAGCCGGTCGAACCCGACGGCGGTGAGGATCGCCATCACCGCATAGAGGAACGCGAACCACCGTCCGGGCAGGAAGTTGCGCAGACCAAAGAGCGGCGGAACGACCGTAAAGACCACCATGATCAGCGCGGCGACGATCAGCGTGAGTCCTGACTGGCTCGTGCGCTCTCGCCCGAGGAGATAGAGGCTGCCGACGACGGTCCCGAACAAGAAGAGGAGGAACCCGGTCTGGTCGATCAACGGGATGACGGTCCCCCCGAGGAACGATCCGGGCTCGCCGCCGCCCGCACCCGCGGCCGCGGCACCGCCGCGGTCGAACAGTCCGCTGCCCTCGATCGATCCCCATAGCACCACGAGGACCGCCTCGGTGAACGTCCGATCGCCCCACGGGGTCATGCTCCAGACCAGCATGAGCAACCCGAGTGCGAACGCCGAATACCCGTGGACGCTGTGGATGCGGATCGAGTAGCCGTCCTCGGAGAGGAGCCGTTGTCGGAGTTGGCCGGCGCTCAAGACGATCTGTGCGAGCGACCCGGCACCGAACAGCACGACCATGATGAACGCCGAGACCTGGTGGGTGAGCGCCATCGCGAACATGAACCCGATCAGCAGGGCGACCTCGGCGGGGCGGGGCCCGTGTTGTTGGATCCGGACGAACAGCAACAGGATCGCGAGGAAGACCACCAGTCCCAGACTCGTCGGAATGAGGTGGATCGACCAGACCACGACGAAGTCGCTGATCGAGTAGGCCGCCGTGGCGAAGACCGCCCAGCGCGGGTCGACGAACCGGACGGCCGTCAGGTAGACCAGCAGGCTCACGACGGCCATCACGACGCCGATCGAGCCGAAGAGCGCGAGACGTGGCGTGACACCGGTGAGAAGCGTCGTCGCGGCGACTACGAGGTGGTAGAACGGCGCGGCGCTGTACTTCGTCCGCCCCATTCCCGCGATCGAACCGGTGTCGAGGATCCCCCGGACGTACTGTGGCATATGTACCCAGACGTCGATCCCGACGTAGCCCGCCGATCCTAGGAGTCCGGCGAAACGGACCACGAACCCCAGCGCGACCACCTGTGCCAGCAACAGGCCGACCGAGAAATCACGGTCGGGTGTGAACGCGATCTGGACGAACACCAGCACCGAGAGGGCGATCGTGATCGCATAGAACGCGGGCCCGCGTCCGCCGGTCAGGAGCGACAGGGCTATCAGTCCGGTCGTACCGAGGAAAACGACGCCCGGGAGGGCGTAGACGACCGATCGGGAGACGGTCGCGACCCGATCGACCGACTGGGACCGCGTCGCGACCAGATAGAGCAGACAGGCGACCGCGAGCACCGGCGGGACTGTCCGCACCAGAACGTGGGAGAGGTAGAGGTTGAGCGGGATCAACAGCGCCGCGAGGAGGAGACCCCCAACTGCGCCGAGGGTCCCGAACCCGACCCGGTAGCCCCGGACGGAGAGATGCATCTACGATACCCCCCTTCCGATCGGTCCCGAACTGCGCCGCTGATACCGTCCCCTCCCTCGCATCGCCCGCTCTTTCGGGCCCACCCGCTTTATTATGGCCGGGGTAACATCGCGGCACGGTATATCGGCACACGATCACAGACCGAACTCAATTCGAAATCCGAAATCCGTCGAGAGAGGGTATGATAGGCGGTATATGGGGGAATTAATCTCAACAAGAGTGAAAGAATAGCGTTACTCAGGGACCGAGATCGATTCGGTCGCCGTCGATCGTGGTCTCGACCGGTGCGCTGGTCTCGAAGTCGGTGATCTCGCCCGTGAACGCGTAGGAGTCGGGTTCCCGGGTGGTACGGCCCGTTACCTTCGAGCCGTCGACCGAGTCGTAGTCGTTGATCGTACCCCCGTAGGCGGTGGATTTCTCGACCTCGCCCGAGACGGAAAGCTCGTAGTTCGCGGTCGAGCCACGGCCCGCGACGGTGAGTACGTCCCGGTCGGCGTTGGTATCGCCCGCGTCGTCCGTCTCGCGGGGATGGCCGACGTCCGCAGTCGGTTCGTCGGGTCCGAAGTGGTTGCCCGAGAGCGTGACCTCATCCCACCCGTTGCCGTCCGCGTCGTTGTGGTACTGGACAATGGGCGAGCCGTCGACGTACCGATCCGCGCCGGGATCGGTCGGATTGAAAAACCAGTTGTCGGCCACGCGAGCGCCCGAACCGGGCGTGCCGCGGATGGCGATCGCCGCGGTCGCGTTCCCGCTCCGGTTTTCGACGAGTTCGAACGTGTTGTGGTGGACGTCGATCCGGTCGCCGCCAGGGGCGTGCATCTCGAAGCCGAAGATCAGGCCGTTCGGCCCCTGCAGGTTGTAGCGGGCCTCGTAGCTACAGCCGGCTCGACCGCCACCGGCGATACTGTGGCGGTTGGCGTCGAAGTAGTTGTGCTCGATCAGCGGGTCGCCCCGATAGACGACGACGCCGTAACCCAACCTTCCATCATGTTGTCGTGGATCGAGCAGTGGTGGACGTGGGCCGCGCTGTCCAGCGGATCCGAGCCGTGGCGACCGATCCCGATCGCGGCGTGGGTCCAGCCGTAGAGTTCGCAGTTGTCGATCTCGCAGTCGGCGTACGCCCGCAGCGCCAGCGAGTCGTTGTCCCAGGCGTTCCCCGCGGGATCGTAGTAACCGACGTGGTGGCCCCGAAACCGCAGGCCCGTGATCCGCACGCCCGCCTCGTATATCTGGAAGAGTCGCGAGGCGCGTTCGTCGGCGGTGATCAGCGCGCCCGATAACCCGTTCCGGCCGCGCCCGCTGGCGAGGGTCACATCGCCCGGAATCGTGATCCGATGGACGCTCAGGTCGATGACCGCGTCGTCGCCACGTAGATCGTCTTCGATCCCCCGTCGAGCGCCGAGAGCAGTTCCTCGCGCGTCGAGACGACGACGTCGGCCTCCTCGGGCGAGACCGTCCGGTCATAGCCCTCGCCGCCGCCTACTTCCCCGCTCGGCGCTGGGTCCTCACGTGCCATGACTGGGGTGGACCCACACCGACCGCGCTCGCGGCGGCCGTGAGTCCGAGCGTGAGATAGGCGCGACGCCCCATTGAACTGTCGTCCTGTCCGTGGTGCATGATTTCTAAATATATATTAATAATAAATTTTGTGTAATTAATCATGGATTATACGCACGGCCGGCAGACTTTTCGAGCCGGTCGGTCAGGTTCCGGTATGGACCGGCTCGTTCGCTCGCTCGAGAGCGCGCCCGTCGTCTCACGCGACGGGTACGATTACTTCGTCCATCCCGTGACCGACGCCATCCCGGCGGTCGAGGCGCCGTTGCTCCGGGAGATCGCCGAGGGGATCGCCCGCGTCGCAGATCTGGAGGGGGTCGATCGAATCCTCACCGCCGAGTCGATGGGGATCCACCACGCGACGGCGCTCACCCTCGAAACCGAGATCCCCTTCAGCGTCGCCAGAAAGCGCTCCTACGGGTTCGAGACCGAGGTCGCCGTCCACCAGGAGACGGGCTACTCCGAGGGTGAACTCTACGTCAACGGAATCGAGGCCGGCGACCGCGTCCTGCTCGTCGACGACGTCTGCTCGACCGGCGGCACCCTCCGAGCGCTGTGTGGGGCTCTCGTCGAACTCGGGGCGGAGCCGACGGAGGTCGTGGTTGTGATCCGGCGCGTGGGCGACCCCGTCGATCTCCCGGTGTCGCTCACGTCGCTGGTCGAGGTCGAGATCCGGAACGGGGCCGTCGTCGTCAACGAGACGCCCTAGAGGAGGCGCTTTGCGATCGTTTTGGCCGGGCCGAGATCCACACCTAGCCGTTCTTCGAGGTCGAGGACGAGGACGATCTCCTCGCGTTCGATCCCGCCGAACCGGAGCGTGACGAGGGCATGGATCCCGAGAAAGAGCGCGAACAGCACGAAGAATACCGGGAGCGTGACGGTCACGAGCGAGGTGACGAGGAAGTAGAGCCCGCCGATCGCCACGAGCGCGGCGGTCGCGGGTTTCAACAGCGACGCGCTGAACGGGTGGATCCCGGTGCGGGTGTAGAGTTGGAGCGAGTAGGCGACGTTGAGCAGGAAATACGAGATGACGGTGGCGACCGCAGCGCCGAGATACGAATAGCGAGGAATGAGGACGACGTTGAGCGCGATGTTCAGTCCCGCGGCCCCGATGTTGTCGAGCATGATGAGGCGGGTATGACCCATCGCGGTCAGCGTCTTGTAGTTCGGGCCGACGACCGCGTGGACGAAGAAGCCGACCGCGAGGACCGAGAGGGCGAGCGCACCCTCGGTGTACTGGGGGCCGAACGTCAGACGGATCAGCAGGTCGGGAAACAGCGCGATGACGATGAAGATCGGAAGGGAGGCCATGAAGATCCACTTCGTGACCAGTTGGTAGATGTGGCCCATCTCCTCGGTGTCCCCCTCGGCGTGCAGTTCCGAGAGGATCGGGACGAACAGAAAGCCGAAGGAGGCGAGCACGACCGTCAGCATCGTCGCCAGCGGGTAGAGCACGTTGTAGACGCCGACGTCGGCCGTCGAGACGAAATACCCCAGCAGGAAGGTGTCGATGTCGGCGAGGATCTTTACCATGATCGCCGAGATGATCAACGGGGCCGAAAACGCGAGCAACTCGCGGTGCATCGAGGTCGCCTCGGTTCGCGTAAACAGCGGCGTGTACCGGTACAGGTAGTAGAGCCCGAGTCCCGCCGCGGCGGCGTGCCCGACGACGTAGGCCCACGCGACCCCGGCGGCGCTGTAGCCCAGCCAGAGGATCACTACTGCGAGGAGGAGGCGGGTGACGTGGGCGGTGACGTTCTCGACGAGCACCTTCGGGAACGTGCGTTTCGTCCCTTGAATCCCGCCGATGGCGAGCTTCTCGATCGACGCGAACGGCATCGCGAGCCCGAACACCCGTAACACCGGCACGACGTTCGGATCGCCGAACGCGCGGGTGGCGATCGGCTCGGCGAAGACGATCAACACGCCACCCGCGAGGATCGAGAGGGGCAACACGAGCTGGAACGCCGAGACGAGGACTCCCCGTCGCCGTTCGGGATCGTCGTAGCGCGGAAGGAACCGTCCGACGCCCGTATGCATGCCTAAGAGAACGACCGTCGAGACGGTCGCGAGCGCCGCCGTGCCGAGTGCGATCGCACCGTAGCCCTCGGGGCCGAGTAGTCGGCCGATGACGAGCGCGGAGAGAAACGAGATCCCGAGCCCGAACATCTCGCCGACGAAGACGATGCTCCCGCCGGTGAACAGTTTCTGAAAGGGTTCGGCGTCGGCCATCGAGGAGTTACACCGACCCGTCGAGAAGGTACATTCCGAATGGCGAACGGTGAACGGCCGCCATCACTCGCCCAACAGCTGGTCGACCAGCCAGTCGGGGTCGAACGGTTCGAGGTCGTCGTAGCCCTGACCGGTGCCCAAAAAGAGGATGGGTTTGCCGGTGACGTACGCGATCGAGATCGCCGCCCCGCCGTTGGCGTCGGCGTCGGCCTTCGTGAGGATCGCGCCGTCGATCTCGGCGGCGTCGTTGAACTTCTTCGCGCGCTGGACGGCGTCCTGTCCGGCGACGGCCTCGTCGGTGAACAGGGTCATGTCGGGCCCGACGACACGGTTTATCTTCTCGAGTTGGTCCATCAGCCCCTCGTTGGTGTGAAGGCGTCCCGCGGTGTCGCCGAGCACCACGTCGACCCCGTGGGCCTCGGCGTACTCGACGGCGTCGTAGATCACCGCCGCCGGATCACCGCCCTGTTCGTGGGAGATGAGCTTCGTGCCCAGTCGGTCGGCGTGCTCGCGGACCTGTTCGTTCGCGCCCGCACGGTAGGTATCGCCGTTTGCGATCACCGTGGAGTAGCCCCGCTCCTCGAGATAGCGCGAGAGTTTCGCGATCGAGGTGGTCTTGCCGACGCCGTTGACGCCGGTGAAGATGACGGTGACGGGCTTTTCGGCCGCGGCGATCCGCTCGTCGAAGTCGAACTGCCCGACGCTGATGACCTCCAAGAGAGCCTCGCGAAGCGCCTCGTCGACCCGTTCCTCGACCGTCTGGGTCATTCCACGGGTCGCGTTCTCCAACTCGTCTCGGAGGTTCGCGACGATCTCTTGGGCGACGGTGAACTCGACGTCGCTTTCGAGCAGCGCGAACTCCAGATCGTCCAAGGGTCCTTCGATGACCTCCGGGTCGATGACGATCTGGCCGGTCGCGAGCGACTTCGCCCGGTGCATGAACCCGCTGCCCGAGGAGCGCTCGTCGGCTGTATCCGCGACCTCGGTACCGGCCTCGTCGTCCTCGACGGCGTTTTCGGGCTCGACGGGTTCGCCCGAACCGGCCGGTTCGGGTTCGGCATCCGGCGTCGCTCGGTCGGCCGGCTCCGCCGACGGATCCGATTCCACCGTCGGTTCGGCCGCCTCGGCCTCGGCCGTCTCCGCTTCGGGTTCCGTGGCATCCTCCGGTTCGGTCGATTCGGTCGCTTCGGCCTCCTCCTCGACGTCCTCACGGAAGCGACCGAGCTTCTCTTTCAGCCCGTCGAACATGTCACTGCTCGTCGTTCTGTTGTTGCTGGAGCTGCTGCATCGCCTGCTGTTGGCTCTGCTGTTGGACCTGTTGGGCTCGCTGTTCGACCTCGTCGATCTCGGCCGAGACCTCGTCGATCTCGGCTTCGATCTCGTCGATGCGCTCCGAGAGGGTGTTGCGTTTCGCCTGGAGCGTCTCGGTCGCGTCGTCGCGTTTCTGTTCTGCGGCGAAGCCGCCGCCGACGTCGACGATCACCTCGTCGATATCATCGACCGTCGCGCGGACGTACGCGCCGCCGCCGACCGGGACCTGCACCGTCGAACCGGTCTCGAGCGAATCGAGCGCCGAGACGGCGTCCGTGATCTCGGCCTGTTCGTCCTGCAGGCTCTCGACCTCGTCTTCGAGGGCGTTTTGCTGTGCGTCGAGCTCCTGAAGCTGCTGGGAGAGCTCCTGCAGTTCGGGGCTTGCACCGCCCATGCTCATCGCGCGATCACCGTGTTGAGAGAAACGAACGTCATGCCCACAACTGGGCCCGCGAGCCGGAAGTATCTTCCTAGTCGAGATAGCCAAGCGCGTCCTCGATCCGCCCGAGTTCGGGCCCCGTGGTGTCCCTGCCCGCGACGTAGCCGAAGGCGTTCGCCACCAGGCCGGAGCCGACGAGCGGCCCGCCGTAGTTGATCGTCCCGATGTCGGCGTAGACGTCGAGGAGCTCTTCGAGAAAGTCGAGCTCCCCGTCCGTGGCCTTGGGGTGACAGAGCACGCCGTCGTTCGTCGCCACGGCGGCGGTTCCAACGGTTCTGAGACTCGCGAGTTCGCCCCGTTCGACCGGCACGTCGAGCCCGTCTTCGGCCGCCTGTACGGCCTCCCGTGAGAGGTCGGGATGGACGTACGCGCCGCTGTCGTTGGCGAGCACGACGTTGCCCGCGGCGTTGATCTTCCCCGGCAGTTCGGTGATCGGGAGGTCGACGACGTCGGCGATCGTTTCGCGTTCGGCCTCCGTGATCCGGTTGCTGACGAGCAACCCCCGCGAGTTGCCGACACAGAGCGCACCCACAGTAGAGGAGCCGCCGATCGTCGTCGGGATCACCGGAACGGCGAGTTCGTCCTCCAACACCTCGCGCAGGTCGTCCTCGACGTCGTTGCGCACGAGGACTGCGTCGTCGGTCGCGGCCGCGAAGACGCCGACCGACGACGAGCCGAAGAAGGCGGTGCGAAGCACTATCGAGCGAGCTCGGCTTCGACGAGCGCCTCGCCCTCCTCGGTGAACCGAGCCGCCCGCACGCGGAGCTTGCTCGGGGGCTTTCGCCGGCCCCGTTCCCAGACCGCCTCGTTGATCGAGGGGTCGAGCCGCACGGCGTCCTCGTCGACCTTGAAGTGTTTCGCGAGATGCTCGCGGACGAGCGACATCGCCTTGTCCGCGCGCTCGTGGCTGGCCTGTGCTTTGGCGTCCCGCAGCGGGACCGTCACCACACGCTCCTCGAAGTCGTTGGCGCTCATTATTCGTCGGTGTCGCTACGGCGCCAGTTTCGCCGCTTGGGGTTTCGCGTCACGTCGCGGTCGGTCTTGAGCATCACCCACGCGGGGATGCGCGAGTTCTGGCGATCCAGCTTCGCCAGCCGCTTCTTCTTTGCCTTCGATTTCTTGCCCATAGTACCCGGCAGTACCCCGTCGGCGCATAAAATCCTGTCCTTTTCAGAACAGCCCCGAGACCGCTTTCCCGACCCGACCGAACCGACCGGCGAAAGGTTCGGTCTCGGACCCCTCGCCTTCTTCCGTCGTGAGGGCCTCGCTCCGGCCCGTCGTTGAGGACCCGTCGTCCGTCTCGAACTCGCTCATCTTGAAGGTCAATTTGCGCTCCGGACGCTCCTCGTGTCCGTCCTCGTTCTCGACCCACTCGACGGGGCAGTTCGGGCAGGAGGCGACCTGATCGTCGTTGTCACCGAACACGCGGGCGTAGTCGCGCGAAACGTAGCCATCACAGCGGTTACATCGAACCATGTAAACATATAATATCTAAAGTATAATAATCTTATAGTTACTGGATAGTGACAGGGTGGCCGACTCCGGGGTAAGTACTATCACGTATCGAGCGGATACGATCCGACCGTCGAGTAGACCGGTCCGTCCGGACCGAGTTCGCTCCTCATCAGCGTCACCTCTTCGACGGGGGTTCGGCCGACGGGCGGGTCGCACTCGCGGACGAGCGTCCGGACGAGTTCCTTCCCGCCGGCGTGGTCCATCCGTGCGATGGTCGCGTGGGGCGTAAAGTCGTGGTCCTCGGGGTCGAATCCCAGTTCGACCGTCTCGCGCTCGATGGCCTCGTGGAGTCGAGTCATCTCCGCGGCTCCGTCCCGGACCCCGAGCCAGACGACGCTGATATACTCGAGGGAGGGGAAGACCCCCAGACCGCCGTATTCGGCCTCGAAGGGGCTGACGCCGGCGTCGGCGACGGCGGTTTCCAACCCGGTTTCGAGTTCGGGAACACGGTCTTCGGAAACCTCGCCGAGGAACTTCAGCGTGACGTGGGTCTGGGTCGGGTCGGTGGGTCGGATCCCACCGGCGTCCGAAAGCTCCTCCTGAACGGCGGCGATGCGCTCGGCGAACGCCTCGGGGAGGTCGATGCTGACGAACAGGCGCATGGCGGGTGTTCGACGGCCAGCGAGTAATCGCTGTGGGTCAGTAGTGCGGCGGGTGGTGCTGTAGCGGTGCGGTGGCCGGCGCGAGCGTGGCTGCCATCTCCGGCAGCTACGCGAGCGGGGCGGGGAAGGGCAGGTCCCCTACGCGAGCAGTTCGGAACCGAACTGCTCGCGATGCTGCCTGGCGGTCCTCGGAAATCGGAGATTTCCGGGACCCAGAAAGGCCGCTTTGCGGCCTTTCTTAGGGAAATGAAAAGGGCGAGCAGCAGACGCCAGTCTGCTGCGAGGGCTTTCGTGCGTAGGGCTTAACACCGTACCTCGCCTAGCCGGGTTATGACCGATTCAGAGGACCGAGACCACCGCTTTTCCGAGGGACAGGGCTTCTCCGACGCCTACGAGGAGTTCGATCTCGATCCCCCCGAACTCCGGGTCGATCCCGAGAAGGTCGACCCCGTCGATTCGCGTGTCCTCACCGACCTGCTCGACGAGCACAACGTCTCGCGCGAGGACATCGACGTCGAGTCGCTGATCGAGGTCGGCCTTTCGTACATGGGAATCAATCGTCACGAGCAGGCGACCACGACCTTCGAGCGCGCCGCACGCTTCGCCGAGGAGGACTCGTTGCTCGCCCAAGAAGCGTGGGCGAACAAGGGCGTCGCCCACGCCGAACTCGAGGAATACGACGAGGCGATCGGCGCCTACCGGGAAGCGCTCCGGATCAGCGAGAGCTCGGAACACGCCGCAGTCGCAGAGACCAACCTCGCGTACGCGCTCTGGGAGACGGGAAAAACCGAGCAGGCGTTGGATCACGCCGAACGCGCCGTCGAGATCGATAATCGATCCCCGCACGCCTGGTACAACCGCGGGTTCTTCCTGCTCGAACGTGGGCTCGCCGAAGAGGCGGTCAACTGCTTCGACAACGCGATGCGACTGGGACTCAGAAACGCGGATCTGCTCGCGGAGAAGGCTCGCGCCCACGAAGAACTGGGCGAGGACGAACAGGCCGAGGAACTCGCAGAGGAGGCCGAGGACCTGCGCGCCGAGACGGAACAACAGCTGCTGGAGCGATGATCCTCACGGAGCGGCAAACCCCGAAAGGGCTGTTGGTTTCCGTGTGTGATCGGAACGTCCTCGGAGAGACCTTCGAGAACGGCGACGTCTCCATTACCGTGACCGAGGAGTTCTACGGCGGCGAGGAGGCCGACGAATCCGAGGTCGCGGCGACGCTCGCACGCGCCAGCGTCGCGAACCTCGTGGGCGAGCGGGCGGTCGCGCTCGCGATCGAACGGGGCCACGTCGACGAAACCAACGTTCTCGACATCGACGGGACGCCCCACGCACAGTTCTTGCGGATGTAATCAGTCGATATCGAGGAGTTTCGAGGGGTTTTCGTAGACGACGGTTCGGATGTCTTCGCGGTCGACGCCGAGACGACACAGGTCCATGATCGTCCGCTTCATCGCGAAGGCGTCGTGTTCCATCGCGCCGATGAGATCGGTGTCGAGGACGATCCTATCGCTTCCGTACTCCTCGATCGCGCTCGCGACATCGGCGGGATCGAACCCACGTAGCCACGGCGCGCTGACGCTGAAGCTCAGATAACAATCGGTCGTCTCCAAGACGAGCGGAACGATCTGCGGGCTCGCATGGTCGATCACCACCTGCTCGTCGGGAAGGCCTGCCTCGTCTACGAGTTCGAGGTCGATCTCGACGGCGTCTCGCTTCGCGGTCTCGGGGTCGAGCAATGGGTCGGTAAAACTCTCGTTGGCCTCCTCGTAGCTGTGGCTATATCTCGCGGAAAGGCCGCCTTTGCTCGATCCGGGCGTGTGGATCAGGATGGGGAGACCGGTTTCGTATGCGACGTGCATCTGTTCGCGCACGACGTCGCGCTGTTCGTCGAGTCCCCATCCAACCGTGTGGTGGGTCGACTCGATCCCCGTCTCACCGATTGCGACCACCCGCTCGTCCGCACAGTACTCGGGCAGGGCCGCAAGCAGGTCCTCCGCTCCTTCGACCCCGGCCCACGTGTGGACGCCGACGGCGACGTACTGATCGTAGAAATGGCGGTGGTCGAAACACGCCGCTCGTCTGAGGGCGTCGTCCCAGAGAAATCGGACGTCATCGGCTGAGACGGGGCGATACGGTGCCCAGTAGTAGCCCGCCGCGATCATCACCGCCGCACGAGCACCGCTCAGATCGAATTTCTCGCGGTCGTTCCACGTGAGCGACTGGGTGTGCTGGTGGATGTCGATCCAGGGGATCTCGATCGGATCGGGTGTCTTCCCGTCGGGCGTGTCGCCGAGTGGCCGGTTCGCGAACGAAGCCATGCCGGGCCTACTCCAGGTGGGATAGTAACGGTATGGAAACCCATCGCATGAATCGCGGGCCGGGCGGGTACGTGAAACCGGTTCCAGTTACGTCTCCCCGTGAGGACCGAAGGAATGTTCTCCCTCGAACCCGTCTCCCTCATCAATGGGAGTTCAGGAATCCGCGCCGCTCGACGTCGAACGAATCCGGGAGGATTTCCCGATCCTCGAGCGGGAGTTCGACGGCAACCGGGTGGTGTACCTCGACAACGCCGCCACCACGCAGACGCCGAACCAGGTGATCGACGCGATCAGCGACTACTATCGGACCACCAACGCGAACGTCCACCGAGGGATCCATCACCTCAGCCAGGAGGCCTCCATTCACTACGAGGAGGCCCACGACACACTGGCGGCGTTCGTCGGTGCCTCGGGCGGGCGCGAGGAGATGGTGTTTACGAAGAACACCACCGAGGCCGAGAACCTCGTCGCCTACGCGTGGGGGCTGAACGAGCTCGAAGAGGGCGACGAAGTCGTGCTGACCGAAATGGAACACCACGCGTCGCTGGTGACGTGGCAACAGATAGCGAAGAAGACGGGTGCAACGGTTCGCTACATCCGGATCACCGAGGAGGGGAAGCTGGACATGAACCACGCCCGCGAACTGATCGGCCCGGACACCCGGATGGTCTCCGTAGTCCACGTCTCGAACGCGCTCGGGACGATCAACCCCGTGGGCGAACTCGCGGACCTCGCTCACGAACAGGACGCGCTGATCTTCGTCGACGGCGCACAGGCGGTCCCGAACCGACCGGTGGACGTCGAGTCGATCGACGCCGACTTCTACGCCTTCTCGGGCCACAAGATGGCCGGGCCAACCGGCATCGGCTGTCTGTATGGGAAAAAATCGATCCTCGAGGAAATGGAGCCGTTCCTCTACGGCGGCGAGATGATCCGCAAGGTCGAGTTCGAGGACTCGACATGGAACGACCTACCCTGGAAATACGAGGCCGGCACCCCGCTGATCGCCCAGGGGATCGCCCTCGATCGCGCTGTCGAGTACCTCGAAGGGATCGGCATGGACCGGATCCGCGCCCACGAGGAGTGGCTCACCGAGTACGCCTTGGAGCGATTAGGGGCGTTCGACGACATCGAAATCTACGGACCGCCGGAGGCCGAGAATCGGGGCGGACTCGTCGGCTTCAACCTCGACGGCGTTCACGCCCACGACATGGCCTCGATCATGAACGACCACGCCGTGGCGATCCGGGCGGGCGATCACTGCACCCAGCCGCTGCACGACAAACTCGGCGTCGCGGCCTCCGCGCGGGCCTCCTTTTACCTCTACAACACCCGCGAAGAGGTCGACAAACTGGTCGAGGCGGTCGACGACGCGCGACAGCTGTTCGCGTGAGCGAACGCTGACCGCAAAGGAGATCGCGAGCGGTCGACGTGTTCACGAGCGAAGCGAGTGGACGCTCGGAGCAGCTCTGTTGCTCCGGTGACGCGTGGCAGCTGTTCGCGTAATCATCCGCGAACCAACGAGACGACGGCCGCAACCAGCGCGAGCGGACTCACAGCGACCAGCGTGATCCCGAGGCCGGGGTAGCCGGCGAAGATCAGGCTCGTACCGACGGTCAGGAGGACGACGAACAGTCCGACGAGTCCGAACAGCAGGCGTCTACGGCGGGTAGTACGGGCGAGTGCCCCATCGGAGTCCATACGGGAGGTCCGTGACGGGACGCATTAGTTGTCCACTTTTTGTCGTACTGCGGGTTGAGCGAAACACTCAGGGCGACTCGGCGAGACGGCCTCGCCATGGACGGGAGTCCGGACGCGAGACGACGGCGGCTCCTTCGGGCACTTGGTGTCGGCGTGCTCGGCGGCCTCGCCGGCTGTACCGACACCGGGGACACGGACGCAGAGGACCAACCGGGTGACGGATCCTCGGGCGGCGGAGCCGGCGAGGGCGGTGAGGAGCCCCTCGCAGAGGACGACGGAGCAGCGGGGTCAGAAACGACGGACTGGCCGACCTACCGCGCGGACCCCGCAAACACGGGCCATCGGCCGGATGCGAGCGGCCCCGAGGACCCCGGGATCGCGTGGACGGCTGAAACCGGCGACTCGATCTACGCCTCGCCGACCGTTTTCGATGGCGTGGTCTACGTCGGCAGCTACGACGACAGGCTGTACGCGCTGGGGACGGAATCGGGCGAGGAGACGTGGGCGTTCGAGGCGGGCGGAAACGTCTTCTCGTCGGTGGCGGTCGCGGGCGAGTTCGCCTACGTCGGGAGCTTCGACGACGGGGTCCACGCGATCGACCTCTCGGACGGCACGGAGGCCGAGCGCCTCGAAACCGGTGGGCCGGTAGGCTCCTCGCCGGCGATCGTCGACGGAACCCTGTACGTCGGCTGTGACGACGGGAGCGTCTACGCGCGCGGGAACAGCGAGTGGGGGGCCGAAACCGGCGCGGAGGTCGTCGCCAGTCCGGCCGTCTCCGGGGGAACGGTCTTCGTCGGGAGCTTCGACGAGGTCTTCTACGCGCTCGACGCCGCGACCGGCGAGGAACTGTGGACGGTCGAGGGGGCAGGGGAGTTCGAGGGACCCGCCGCTGTCTCCGAGGGGACGGTCTTCGTCGGCGACAGGGGAGGGGTTTTCTACGCGCTGGAGGCCGAGACCGGTGAGGAGCGCTGGCGACTCGAGACCGGTGACTGGACCGGGTCGGGGCCGGCGATCGCGAACGACACCGTCTACACCGCCAACCGCGACGGCAACGTCTACGCGCTCGACGCCGCGACCGGCGAGGAGCGCTGGCGCTTTCGGACTGGCGGGGAGGTCTGGTCCTCGCCGACGGTCGCGGGCGATCGGGTCTACGTCGCAAATCGTGCGGGCAGCGTCTATGCACTCGACGCCGCCGAGGGAACCAACCAGTGGAGCCGTTCGATCGGCGAGGTGGTCTTCTCCTCGCCAGCAGTGGTCGGCGGGACGCTCTACGTCGGCAGTACGGACGGGAGCCTCTACGCGCTCAGATAGCCCTGCGGAACCCTTTTGGCTGCCACTCCCGTACTCGATTTCACTATGAGCATGGGATCGGACATGTATCGCGAGCAGATCCTCGATCACTACAAGAACCCGCGGAACTACGGCGAACTCGAGGATCCCACCTTCTCGCACGTCGGCGAGAATCCGATGTGTGGCGACGAGATCACGGTCGACGTACTCCTCGAAGACGACGGCGAGACCATCGAATACGTCGCCTTCTCGGGGGATGGCTGTGCGATCAGCCAAGCCAGTGCGAGCCTGCTGACCCAGGAGCTACCAGGGATGAGTCTCGACGAGCTCGACGAGATGGATCGGGACGACATCACCGAGATGCTCGGCATCGAGATCAGCCCGATGCGCATCAAGTGTGCGGTACTCGCCGAAAAGGTTGCTCAGGACGGCGCCGAGATCTATCGGGGCGAGAAGAACCTCGACAAAACGACGACCGAAGACTAACCCCACGGGCTCGACCCGAGTTCGGCCGTGAGCCGCGACCCCGTCCGGATCCGACAGTCCTCCCGTGGAACTGCGATACACAGCAGTGCGTAGCCTTCCGTTCTATCTGACTCTTCAAGCGCGCGTGGCATCCGCCGGTGTTCGATACTTCCCTTCAGAACCTGCCCGACACATTCGGCGCAAGTACCGCTCCGACAGTCGTAGGGAAGCCGGATCCCCGCCCGGGCGGCGGCCTCGAGGACCGTTTCGTTTTCCTCCGCGGAGAACGTCTCCTCGCGGTCGTCGGGCCATTCGAGGGTGATCTCGTGGGTCATACTCGATGGGAGGGGCTGTAGGCTCACATACCCGTCGACGAGGAAGAAAACGAAAGGAGGTGAGGCTTACTCTGGTTTCAGGCCGGCACCCTCGACGCGCATAACCGACTCGCCGTCGGGGAGGTTCGGTGCGTCGACGAGGCGAACGATCCGCTTGTTACCCTTCGATTTCCGCAGATACATCCGAAAGGTGGACTTGTGCCCGAGGATGTTCCCGCCGATGGGCTGGGTCGGATCCCCGAAGAAGGAATCGGGGTTCGAGGCGACCTGGTTGGTCACGAGGATCGCGGTGTTGTAGAGGTCGGCGATCCGCGAGAGGTCGTGGAGGTGCTTGTTGAGCTTCTGCTGGCGTTCTGCGAGCTGGCCACGCCCGACGTACTCCGCACGGAAGTGCGCGGTGAGCGAGTCGACACAGACCAGTCGGACCGGCCACTCGCTCTCTTCGTTGTCGGCGACGAGCTCCTTTGCCTTCTCGGCCAGCAGCATCTGGTGGTTGGAGTTGAACGCCTTTGCGACGTGGATCTTGTCCAGCACGTCCTCGACGAGCGCATCGAGTGCGACCTCGTCTTCGGGTCCGCCGTCGATCTCGCGGTCTGCGAGCATCGCTTTGAGGACGTCGTCCTCCAGTCCGCGGACCATGTCGTCGATCCGTTCGGGACGGAAGGTGTCCTCCGAATCGATGAAGATCGCACTCCCCTCCAATCCGCCCTGCTCACTGGGGAGCTGGACGTTGACTGCGAGCTGGTGGGTGACCTGCGATTTTCCGGCCCCGAACTCGCCGTAGACCTCGGTGATCGACTGGGTCTCGACGCCACCGCCGAGCATCTCGTCGACCTCGGGGATCTGCCACGAGAGCTTCCCGATGCGCTCGCGACGCTCTAGCACTGTCGATCCGGTCTCGAAGCCGCCGACGTCGGCGGCCTTGCGGGCGGCACGGATGATATCGGCGGCGCTCGACTCGCCGACGTCAGCGGTGTTCGAGAGTTCAGCGGGGCTCGCTACTGCGAGTCCGGTGTAGGAGTCGTAGCCGTTGTCGATGAGCTTCTCGGCGGTTGCCGGGCCGACGCCGGGGAGGTCTTCGAGGTCTGATTCTGCTGCCATACCCATCCCTTGTTCCCAGATCCGTATAAACGCTCGTTAACAGGAAGGTGAAAGTATAATTGACCGACGGAAGGGGGAACGGATCACAGCGGTCCGAACGTTTACCCGGCTAGTCCCACGGGTGATTGCCTGGGGACTCGGGCCACAGAGGATACCAGTAGTCGGTATCGTCCTCGACGCCGAGTTCCCCGTCCAGAACGCTCTGAAGTTTGAACTCGACCGACTGATCGCGTTCGCGGCCTCGCGTCGGCGCGAAGGGATAGTAGGCGCCCCGGCGGAACGAGTAGACCCAGTAGACGTAGTTCGAGTCCTTTTCGAAGGTAAAGAGCGCCGCCAACAGTCTGGATCCGTAGCCTCGCTCGATGAACGTGTCGGCCGCGAAGTGGATGCTGGTGACGAGGTCCTCGGGGTCCGAGTCGGTGAGGACGACCCAGTGGTATCCCTGCTGATCCATCCGAATCGAAGCGCTGGTTCCGGTCTCGGCCTCGCCGGCTTCGAGGATGTCCCGGACCTCCCGGAGGGTGTCCTCGAAGTCCGTGCTGTCGACGCTCGAAAAGCAGAGCGCCGCGGTGCCCTCGTTGGGGAAGTCGAGATCGGCCTCCATGGTCATGTAGGCCGTACTCATCCCGAAGAGGTCCTCGGGATCGGCCTCGCGGGTGGCGTCGTGCTCCGCGCTGTTACCCAAGACCGCACGAATAGTATCCATGATGCCCATATCCCACGATGGGACACCGGAAGTAAAGGTGTTGTAGGTCGCGGCCTCGTCCGGTCGGTTTCAGGCCGTTTCGAGTTCGCGTTCGAGGTCGCGGAGCTTCTCGATCCGACGCTCGGTCGGGGGATGGGTACTCGCGATCCTACCGATGAAACCCGAGCGAATCGGGATGATGAAAAACGCGTTCATCTCGGCCTGCTCGCGGAGGTCCTCCTTCGGGACGCTGTCCATCCGTCCGGAGATCTTCATCAGCGCGCTCGCGAGCGCGGAGGGTTTGCCGGTGATGGTCGCCGCGCCGCGGTCGGCGCTGTACTCGCGATAGCGCGAGAGCGCCCGGATGAGTAGGAAACTGATCGCCCAGACGACCAGCGAGACGAGGATCGCGACCCAGATCGGCGCTTGGTTCCTGCTGTCGCCACCGCCGCTGAACAGCCAGCCCCAGCGAACGATGATGAAGGCGATCGTCGAGAGAAACGACGCGATGGTCATCACCATCACGTCACGGTTCTTGATGTGGGCGAGTTCGTGAGCGAGCACGCCCTCTAGCTCCTCGCGATCGAGCGTGTTCATGATGCCCGTCGTCACGCAGACGGTCGCGTTCTTCTGGTTTCGCCCCGTCGCGAAGGCGTTGGGAACCCGCGAGTCGGCGACCGCCACCTTCGGCTTGGGGAGGTCGGCCTGTCGCGAGAGCCGGGTAACCATATCGTGAAGCGCCGGCTGTTCGTCCTCGCTGACCTCGTGTGCGCCCATGCTTTTGAGCGCGAGCGTGTCGCTGAAGTAGTACTGGAGGAGCGAGAACCCCCCGAGCATGATCAGCATGGGGATGACGTTCCCGAAGTACGCGACCAGTAGCCCGGCGAAGACGATATAGAGGGCGAACAGGAGGAACCCGGTCAGGGCCATCCGGCCACGTAGCCCCCAGTCCGTTTGCCACTGCATACCCGGGATACGGTCCCGAACATCTAAAGGGTTGAGTATTTCCCGTGGGACGGGGGGCGGGTTCGGTCTCGCTGCGCTAGCGGAGCGCGACGCTTAACCGAATCAAGCCGATAGCTCGGGTATGAGCCGATCCGCCTTCTGCCCTCGCTGTGGAGAGCCCGTCGAGGGCGGCGATCGCCCGGAGCTACCGGGTGCGCCCGCTGCCGCCGAAACGGGGCTCTGTGACGCCTGTTACTTCGAGGACTTCGAACTCGTCTCCGCACCCGAGAAGCTCACTATTCGCGTGTGTGCCCAGTGTGGGGCCGTCCACCGCGGGAACCGTTGGGTCGATGTCGGCGCCGAGGATTATACCGACGTGGCGATCGATGCCGTGGCCGAGTCGCTGGGCGTGCATCTGGACGCGGCGGAGGTCGCCTGGCAGGTCGAACCCGAGCAGGTCGATCAGAACACGATCCGGATGCACTGTCTGTTCACCGGTGTGGTCCGCGGTGAGGCGATCGAGGAGGAGGTCGTCGTCCCGGTGACGATCTCCCGGGAGACCTGCACGCGCTGTGGCCGGATCGCGGGCAGTTACTACGCGAGCGTCGTCCAACTGCGTGCGAGAGAGCGGACGCCAACCAAAGAGGAGCGCGAGGCGGCGAAGGAGATCTCACACGAGATCGTCGAGGAGATGGAGGCGACGGGGGATCGAAACGCGTTCGTCACCGAGATCGACGACACCGCGGACGGCGTCGACGTCAAAGTGTCGACCACGAACATCGGCAAGAAGATCTCCCAGCGTCTCGTGAACCGCTTCGGCGGCTCGTTCAGCGATTCGGAGACGCTCGTTACTGAGGACGAGGACGGAAACGAGGTCTACAGAGTCACCTACGCGGTGCGACTGCCGCCGTTTACGAAAGGGGACGTCATCGACCCCGAGGACGGCGAGGGACCGGTGCTCGTGGGGAGCGCGCGGGGCACCGTCAAGGGCCGGCGCCTCGCGACCGGCGAGCGCTACGAGTCGGGTTTCGAGGAGGGCGACGCGCCCGAGGCTCGCCGGCTCGGACGGCGCGAGGACGCCCAGCAGACGACGCTCGTCTCCGTCGAGGACGAGCGGGCGGTCCAGGTGCTCGACCCCGAGACCTACGAGTCGAAGACCATCCCTCGACCCGACTTCCTCGACACCGAGTCGGGAACCGTTTCGGTGTTGAAGAGCCGCGCCGGATTGCACGCCGTCCCCGAGGACGGGCCGGAATGAGCGACGATCCGCTCGCGGCGATCGTCCCGAAGAAGGAGGGGGAGGAGGCGATCGCCGCGCTCCGCGAGGAGGGCGTCTACGACGATTCGAGGAGCGTACGCGAGGCGGGCAGCGACGCGCTCGCACTGCCCGTGATTCGTCCCCCGAAAGGGACCGAGGTCCACGAGGTGATCCGCCAGCCCGATCCCGAGCCACGGGCCCCCGGCCTGGCGGACCTGCTGGCCGAGCGGGGCTGGGACGACGCGGAGATCGAACGCGCGCCCAAATCGTGGGCGGTCATCGGGAGCGTGATCCTCGCGGACTTCGGGGGCTGTCCCCGCGAGCGAGAGATCGGCGAGGCACTGCTGGAACTCCACGGCGGCGCGGATACGGTCCTCGCACGCGAGGGGATCTCCGGCGAGCACCGCGAGCCGTCCGTGAGAGCCGTTGCGGGCGCGGGCGACACCGAGACGGTCCACACCGAACACGGGACGGAATACGCGCTGGACCTATCGAAGGTGATGTTCTCGCCGGGCAACAAGGCGGAACGCGCGCGGATGGGCGAGGTCGTAGAACAGGGCGAACGCGTACTTGACATGTTCGCCGGGATCGGCTACTTCACCCTGCCGATGGCGCGCGCCGGCGCGGGCGTGACGGCCGTCGAACGGAACCCCGTCGCGTTCCGATACCTGCTCGAGAACGCGGTACTGAACGGCGTCGAGGAACGTATCGACGCCTACCGGGCGGACTGCCGGGACGTCGAGGTGCAGGGGATCGACCGCGTGGTGATGGGCTACTACGAGGCCCACGACTACCTCCCAGCGGCGTTGGAGGCGCTGGGGGACGGCAGCGTCCTCCACATGCACGAGGCGACCCCTGAAGCCGAACTGTGGGAACGACCCGTCTCGCGGCTCCGGGAGGCCGGGAAAACCGCCGGTAGGGACGTCGAGGTCCTCGACGAACGGCGAGTGAAGAGCCACAGCGCGGGGGTCGCCCACGTCGTCGTCGACGCCCGGATCGGCCGGAGCCGTTAATTGGGTCGAACGGGTTTCGGGGACATGGACAGACAACAGGTCATCGCGCTCGTTCTCGTGGCCCTGATGGTCGGCTCGATGATCGGTAGCCTCGCGCTGATCTAGCCGTCGCCCCAGACGTCGTTCAGCGGGTGGTTCGCACGTCCGTTCGAGCGCGAGGACGCCGAGGAACCGTCGGGAGAGCGGGTCGACCGGGACCCGGATACCTGCCGGGAACGTGACTGATCGGGCCGCGTCCGCGAGCGGTCCCCGCCCGCCCCCGTACTCGCCTCGAAGGCCGGCAACTCGGGCGGGACCATCCGCTCGACCTGCGCTTCGAACCACGGCGGCATCTCCCCTCGCGTGCGCTCAAAGAGGTCGAGCAGGCTCGAATCCGCCAGATAGGTCGCTCCCTGATCCTCGGGCGAACGGACGACCCGTCCGCAGGCCTGGATCACGGTGCGGAGCGCCGCCCGGTGATACCACGCCCACTGGCCGCGTTCGAGGCGGTGGGCCACCCGCGAGTCGTTCGTGTTCAGGTAGGGCGCCTTACAGAGCACCTGCCAGCGCGCGAGATCCCCCTCTAGATCGAGCGCCTCCTCCATCTTCACCGAGAGGAAGACGTCCGCGCCCCCGCTCGCCTTCCACGCTTCGAGGGCCGCGTTGCGGTCCTCGCGGTCGTGGGTCCGCACCCGGTCGCCGACGCCGAAATCGGCGAGGAGGTCGGCGAGGCGCTCCTGGATCGCGTACGAGTGGGCGTGGACGATCCCCTTGTGATCGCTGTGCTCGGCCATGATCCGGACGAGGACGCGCGCGACCCTCGGGATCGTCTCCTCTCGTTCATCGTAGGTCATCTTCCCCTGCGTGACGTCGTATAGGGGGCGGTTCTCGACGGGAAACGTATGCCCGACGTCGACGAGCGCGACCCGGTCGGGATCGAGGCCGACCCCCCGACAAAACGCCTCCTTGTTCAGGATCGTCGCCGAAAGCAGGGCAAAGCGGTTCGCTCGCTCCCAGACGGTATGCGAGAGGTAGCGCTCGGGGTTCATCGGCTTGATCGACAGCGAGCCCTCTTCGCCCCGGTCGACAGCCCACGTCGTCGGGCTCTCGGGGTCCCGGTAGTCCGTGACGAACCAGTCGAGTTCCGAGATCAGCTCCTGCAGACGGTCGCGTTCGGCGGCCTCGTTGGGGGTGAGTTCCTCGCGTGCGAGCAGGTCGTCCTTCCGGCGGGCGCAGGTCTGAGACAGGGAATCGGCGTAGCGGGCCGCCCGAGAAACCGAGGCGATCTCGGGTACGGAAAGGTCCTCCCACATCGGCACGGTTCGCGGACCGAGGTCGATGGTCGCGTACATCTCGGCCCAGTCGGCGAGCCCGTGGGCCTCGTCGATCACACAGACGTCCCGCGTGCGGAAGACCTCCGAGCCGGCGGTCTGCATGAAGTAGGCGAGCGTCATCGCCGCGATCGCCCGGTTGGAGGCGATCGCCCGATCCGAGAAGTACGGACAGCGGTGTTTCACTGCACAGTCGTAGCCCCGTTCCCGCACGCAGGGCGCGCGGTTCACTTTCGTGTCCTCCTCGCCGGGCAGGAGACACGTGTAATTGCCCTTCCCGCGGATGACCTGAAGGTCCGAAAGCAGCGGGTCGCTCGCCACGTCGTCCAGTTGCGACACCTGCGGCGTAGTGTAGTACGCGCCGGTCGCCTGTTTGGGTTCGGCCTCCTCGGGAGTCCTCGCGGCCCCGCAGATCGCGCGGGCCAGTAGCGACTTGCCGCTGCCGGTGGGCGCACGCACCAGTACCACGTCGTTTCCGGCCTCGAACGCTTGGCGGATATCGGACAGAGCCTCGCGCTGGTTGCCCCGGTAGGAGGGCGCGGGGAACTCGCTCTCGATGCGGGCGGACTGCACTACCGGAGACGGGGCCGGGACGGCCCTAAAGGTAGCGCCTCACTCCGAGAGCGCCCCGACGTCCCCGGCGTTCGGATGGTCGGGCAGGCGCTCGATACACTCGTAGCAGAGGAAGTGTTCTGTGTCGTCCCCGAACTCGAGGATCATCCCGCCAGTGGACTCCTGAGAGAACGACCACATGTCCGCGACGCCGCCCGCGATGTGGACGTCCGCACCACAGCCGTCACACGGTTCGGAAGCCATACCCGTAGCTGGCACGCGCGGATTAAACGCCTGTCGCGTCCACTCGGGGCCGATAGGGCAGCCGTTTCGGACAGTCCCTCTAAACGACAGATAGGACGATCGAGGGACGGTACGAACAGTCCGGTACGACGACAGGTTCGAGGATCGACCGCCGACCATGCCCATCGATAGCCAGTGACGGGTATCGGTTCCGCCCTCGAGAGCCGTAAAGCGGGCCCCGAACCCCTCCCGAAGACTGTTCGAACTTCAAGATGATTAATAGGTATAGATATTTTTTTCTTAAAATAGACTAAAATGAATACTAATAGCTCTGTATTTCGATTGTTTTCACAGTTTTGTCTTCTTTTACTCGCTAGAGGTGCCCATCTTTTCGACAAGTTTTTATTCAACTATCTGAAATAGGGAGTATCGCGGCAGAACACGAATCATGAAAGACACTATTCGAAACCACGATACTCTCGATCGTCGGAGCCTTCTGAAGTACGTCGGTGCCGCTGGCGCCGTCGGTCTGGCCGGCTGTGCCGGCGGCGGGACCGGCGAGGACGGTTCGGGCGGCGGTGGCGGCACCTCGGGCGAACTCTACTTCGCACAGGTAAAGGGCGCGCTCGATTTCGATCCGATCGTCCTCAACGACGTCCCCTCCCAGCAGATCGTCGGCCAGATGTTCGAGGGGCTGTACACGTACAATGAGGACGCGACCGGCATCGAACCCGCGCTCGCCGCGGGCGAACCCGAAGTCGAAAACAACGGTCAGCGATACATCGTCGAACTCAACGAGGACGCGACGTTCCACAACGGCGATCCCGTGACCGCCGAGGACGCCGCCTACTCCTATATCGCTCCCTTCGAGGAGGAAACGGAGAACGCCGGCGAGGTCGACATGATCGACTCGGCCGAAGCCATCGACGAGCAGACCGTCCAGTTCGATCTGTCCTACCCCTACGGCGCGTTCGACTACACGCTGATCCGCGAGGTCGTCCCGCAGGCCGTCCGCGAGGAGGACCCCAACGCGTTCAACCAGGAAAACCCGATCGGCTCGGGCCCCTTCCAGTTCAGCGAGTGGCAGGAAGGCGAGTACGTCCGCATCGAGAGCTACGACGACTACTGGGGCGAGAACGCCGCCGAGCTCGATTTCGTCGAGTTCAGCGGCGTCGAGGAACAGTCCACCCGGGTGACGTCGCTACAGACCGGCGAGAACGATGTCATCGAGACCATCCCCCCGCAGTTGTACGACCAGGTCGAGGGGATGGGCGACGTGACCATCGACGAGACGCCCGGCATCGGGTACTTCTATCTGGCCTTCAACTGCGGCGAGGGGCCGACCTCGGACCCGCTGGTCCGCGAGGCCATTGACTACTGCTTCTCGATGGACCAGGAGGTCGCGAACTACGTCGAACCCGCGGGCGTACGCCAGTACAGCCCGTTTCCCGACTCCATCATCGAGGCCTGGGACTTCCCGACCGACCAGTGGGCCGAGATTCCCCATGACCCGGACATCGAGCAGGCCCAGCAGCTCTTCGAGGAAGCCGGCGTTCCGTCAGACTACAACTGGCGGATCATCGTCCCGCCGGACGACATGCGCGAGCAGATCGGCGTCGGCGTGGGCAACGGCCTGCAGGAGGCCGGCTTCGAGAACGTCGAGGTCCAGCGCCTCGATTGGGGAGCCTTCACCGACGCCTACACTTCCGGGGCCGAGGACGACTTCAACATGTACTCGCTCGGGTGGTCCGGATCGCCGGACCCCGAGGCCTTTACCTACTACATGTTCGCCCAGGAGAACGAAGGCGTCACGCAGGGGGTCTTCTACGACAACGACGAGGTCGACCAGCAGATCATCGACGCACGACAGTCGACCGACCGGGAGGAACGCCGTCAGCTCTACATCGAGTCGACAACGACGATCCTCGAGGACCGCGTCCACCTGCCCGCGTACAACCTGCTCAACAGCTACGCGTTCAAGGACTATGTCTCGGGCTACCAGTCGCACCCGGTGTCGGGTACTATCCCGTTGGCGGAGTCGTTCGCGACGACGTCAGTCGAGTAGACGAACGGTCACAATTCGGAGAGATTCGTTTTCGGATCGACGCGGTTATAACCGTGGCTCGGTTGAATCGAATTCATAGCACGCGAACGTTCATAAAAATACCAACAGAACAACCACATGGGACTCCTCCGATACACGGTCTGGCGGTGTCTGCAAGCGATCCCCGTCCTCGTCGGCATCCTGACGATCACCTTCTTCCTCACCAATGCGATCCCGGGTGATCCCGTCAGCATCATGCTCGGGCCGACCCCGAGCGCCGAGATGGTCGAACAGATACAGGCTCGCTACGGACTCGACAGACCGCTTCACGAACGGTACTTCAGCTACTTGGCCGGCGTCGCACAGGGCGATCTCGGTCACAGCATCTACTACGACGTGCCCGTCCTGACGAAGATCATCGAGCGCCTGCCGGTGACGGCGTATCTCGTCTTCTCGGCGTTCGGATTCGCTTTGCTAACGGCGATCCCGCTGGGCGTGATCTCCGCGAAGCGGCGCAACGAGCCGGTCGATCACGTCTCGCGAATCGTCGCACTGATCGGCGTCTCGACGCCCTCCTTCTGGATCGGGCTGCTTCTGATCATCGTCTTCTCGTTCCAGTTGGGGCTGTTGCCCGCGACGGGGTTGTTCCTCCCGTGGGCCGACCCTGCGAACGTCCGGGGAGCGGCGACCCAATTCGACGTCGTCGTCGAGTCGTTCAAACGGCTGTTGATGCCGATGGTCGCGCTCGGAACGCTCCAGATGGCCTCGATCACCCGCATCGAGCGCTCATCGATGGTCGACTCGCTGCAAAACGAGTACGTGAAACTCGCACGCGCCTACGGCGTCGACGAACGCGGCGTGATCTGGAAACACGCGTTCAAGCCGGCCCAGCTCCCGGTGATTACCATCGTCGGGCTCGGCCTGAGTACGGCCCTCGGCGGCGCGGTGCTGATCGAGACCGTCTTCGAGATCAACGGGATGGGGCGGCTCATCATCCAGGCGATCAACAATCAGGACTACCCGCTAGTGATGGGGACGACGTTCATGCTCGGCGCGCTGTATCTCGTCGGCGTCATCATCACGGACATCTCGTATGCGTACATCGACCCGCGGGTCAGCTACGGTGAGAAATGATGGCGGTACACGAAACCCAAGGAGAGGAGGAGTTCGCCGACGAACCAACCGAAGGCGGCGTCGACGAGGTCGAAGCCCGTGTCGGGCTGGCATACACGCTCAAACAAGTCAAACGGGACTCGACAGCCCGGATGGGCTTTTACATCATCGCGTTCATCACGGCCATCGCGGCCTTCGTGAGCATCGATTACTACCTGCTCGATTACGCGATGGCGAAGGCGATCCCCTTCCTCCACCACCCCGAGCGTGATCCCGAGGTGATCAACACGCTCTTGCCGCCGGTCGGGATGGAAAACGGACTCGGCTCGGGTACGTGGGAGCACCCGCTTGGCACCGACCATCGCGGTCGGGACATCCTCACCCGGCTGATCTACGGGACCCGCATCGCGATGACCGTCGGCTTCATGGCGACGGCGATCGGTCTCGTCGGAGGCACCCTCGTCGGCGCGGTCTCGGGCTATTATGGAGGATGGGTCGACGACGTCCTCCAGCGGATCACCGACACCATCTACGCCATCCCGTTTCTCGTGCTGGTCATCGCGTTCATGTCGGCGTTCGGCCGCGACATCAGCTACGCGATGGTCGGCGTCGGCATCGCCTCGATCCCGGTGTTCAACCGGCTGATCCGCTCGCGGGTCGTGAGTATCCGCGAGGAAGAGTACATCGAGGCGGCCAAAGCCGCCGGGGTGAAAGACCGGAACATCATCCTGCGCCACGTCATT
This sequence comes from Halalkalicoccus paucihalophilus, assembly GCF_001593955.1. Lineage (GTDB taxonomy): Archaea > Halobacteriota > Halobacteria > Halobacteriales > Halalkalicoccaceae > Halalkalicoccus > Halalkalicoccus paucihalophilus. The sequence continues at coordinate 31,570 of NZ_LTAZ01000003.1, forward strand.
CCCAACAGCTTCGCGCCGGTGTTGGTCCAGGCGACCCTGCAGGTCGGGGTGAGCATCCTCATCGTCGCGGGGCTGTCCTTCCTGGGCTTCGGCGCACAACCGCCGACCCCGTCGTGGGGACAGATGCTCGCGGCATCGCGAAACTACATGCTGCCGGCGCCGACGTTCAGCATCTGGCCGGGTATCGCCATCCTCGTCACCGTGGTCGCCTTTAACCTCCTCGGCGACGGGCTGCAAGACGCGCTCGATCCGCGGATCAACAACTGACCATGAGCGAAGAACCACTGCTGAAAGTCGAGAACCTGAAGACCCAGTTCTTCACCGAGGACGGAACCGTTCGGGCCGTCGACGGCATCTCCTTCGAGGTCTACGAGGGCGAACTCGTCGGCCTCGTCGGCGAATCGGGGGCCGGAAAGAGCGTCGCCGCGCTGAGCGTCATGCGGCTGATCGACAGTCCCGGCGTCATCGTCGACGGCGAGGTGACGTTCAAAGGAAAGACCCTCGTCGGCTACGAGGAGACCACTGGAGAGCCGGGCGAACCGCCCGAACTGGTCGAGCGCGAGGAGATGCTCACCGAAGAGGAGATGCGGACGCAGATCCGCGGCCGAGAGATCGCCATCATCTTCCAAGACCCGATGGAGAGCCTGAATCCGGTGTTTACCGTCGGCTCGCAGCTCCGGGAGTTCATCGAGCTCAATCGCGACCTCTCGGGTACGGAGGCGAGAGCGGAAGCCGTTCAGATGCTTCGGGAGGTCGGTATCCCCGAACCCGAGAAGCGCTACGAGCAGTACCCCCACCAGTTCTCGGGCGGGATGCGCCAGCGCGTCCTGATCGCGATGGCGCTCGCCTGCGAACCCAGCCTGATCATCGCCGACGAGCCGACGACGGCGCTTGACGTCACCGTCGAGGGACAGATCCTCGATCTCGTCGAGGAGCTCCAACGGAAGTACGACACCGCCTTCGTCTGGGTGACCCACGACATGGGCGTCGTCGCCGAGATCTGTGACCGGGTCAACGTGATGTATCTGGGCGAGGTGATCGAGCAAGCCAACGTCGAGGAGCTGTTCTACGACACCAAACACCCCTACACCGAGGCGCTTTTGGCCTCGATGCCCCGACCCGACCGGACGACCGGGGAGTTGAACCCCATTCGCGGGGTGATGCCCGAGGCGATCAACCCGCCCTCGGGCTGTCGGTTCCACTCGCGGTGTCCCGACGCCCGCGAGGTCTGCCGGCGCGTCCACCCCGACCTCCGAGCGATCGAAAACGGGGACCACGACGGTGACGAGAACGGGCGCGTCCACCGGGCGGCCTGCGTCAAACACGACGCCTTCGACGTGGGCTACCCCGAGAGCGAGCCGCTCGAAAACGAGGCGACCGGCGGGTTCGAGGTCGGCCTCACGCAGGAGGGAAGCCGATGAGCGGAACCGACGAACCCCTCCTCCGCGTCGAGGGGCTGACCAAGCACTTCTCGAACGACGAGGGGCTGTTCGGCGGGTTCAAGCGGAATCCCGATGGAATGGTACCGCCCGTGGTCCACGAACCGGAGCTGGTTCGTGCCGTCGAGGACGTCTCCTTCGACATCCGGAAGGGCGAGACCCTCGGGCTGGTCGGCGAGTCGGGCTGTGGGAAGTCGACCCTCGCACGGAACATCCTCCAACTGATCAAGCCGACCGACGGTACCGTCTACTTCAAGGGCGAGGACATCACCGCGATGGGCGGCGAGAGCCTGCGGAAGAAACGCCGGGAGATGCAGCTCATCTTTCAGGACCCCCAGTCCTCGCTCGACCCGCGGATGAAGGTCGGCCAGATCGTCGAGGAGCCCATGGAGGCCCACGGCATGCTCGACGACGAGGGACGGGAGGTCCGTGCGAAGGAACTGCTCGCGAAGGTCGGACTCGATCCCCAACACTACAACCGCTACCCCCACGCCTTTTCGGGGGGCCAGCGCCAGCGCGTCAACCTCGCGCGTGCGCTGTCGGTCAACCCGGATTTCATCGTTTGTGACGAGCCGGTGAGCGCGCTCGACGTCTCGATCCAGGCGCAGGTCTTGAACACGATGAAGGAGCTTCAGGAGGAGTTCGACCTGACATACCTCTTTATCGCCCACGACCTCTCCGTGATTCGTCACATCTCGGATCGGGTAGCGGTGATGTATCTCGGACAGCTCGTCGAACTCGCGGACAAGGAGGAACTCTACGAGAACCCCCAACACCCCTACACGCGGGCGCTTCTGGATTCGATTCCTGTTCCCGACCCGCGCTCGTCCGGGGTTCGTGGCGTCCTCGAAGGCGACGTTCCGAGTCCGATCGACCCACCCTCGGGCTGTCGCTTTCGCACGCGCTGTCCCGAACTCATCGCACCGGAGGAGTACGACCTCTCGGCGACCGAGTGGGAGGAGACGCGCGCGTTCATGCGCGCGATCGACCGCCGGACCGTCGAGACGAACGACCCCGAGGAACTCCGGCGGCGATTCTTCGGGCAGGTACCCTCGGGCGAGGCGGGCACCGTCGTCGAGACGGCCCTCGACCACCTCGAACGCGAGGAGTGGGAGGAAGCCGCCGACCTGCTCGTCGCGGAGTTCGCAGAGAAGAGCATCTGTGCGCGGGAGGTCCCGGCCTACGAGATCACACCGGAGTACGGCAGCGACACCCATTATGCGGCCTGTCACCTCCATCGCGACGAAGGGATTCGCCTCGATCCGAAAACGGGAGAGCGGGCGGACGGCGTGAGAACGGCCGATTCCGGGACCGAAGCGTCGGAATCGGCCTCGGCCGTCTCGGACGACTGAGCCGGCCGTCACACCGTCGCCGCACGAGCCGTCGAGCGACCACTACTCGATGCTGACGGTAGTGGAATCGGCGGGCCGATCGGCGTCCGTCGAAAGCGAGACGCTGATGGTGTGTTCACCGGGGGTGGCAGGCTCGAACGCGGGAAGGCCATCGACTCCCTCCGCCCGTCGGAAGTGACCGTTCCACCGGTTGACGACGCGCTTTCGCTCGCCCCCACGAAACGCGATGGAGCCGGGCGATCGGTCCACGTACCGAGGCTCGTCGGTCGCCTCCAGTACGCCGTCGACGCGCCACTCCCAAAGACGGCGCTCGGCGGTCGGCACGGCGATCGGGAGCGGGAGGCGGTTTTTGAACTCGACGACGATCTCGACGGGTTCGCCCCGCCGGTAGCTGTCCTTCGGGGTATCGACCGAGACGCTCACGGCGCGGCGGGCGAGCCAGTTGGGGACGAGTTTCGAGAGCGCGCTCGTGAGGTAGTTGGTGGTCTCGTCGAAGCCGTATCGGTCGTCCTCCGAGCGGTGGCGCGGTTGGGGCATTCGCGGTTAGCGGTCGCGGTCGGTGTCGTTCGTGGACGATGCGTCGCTCATGGGAGCGATTGGGTGGCGAGGATCTTTTCGGTGTCGGTCCCACGAGCCAGTAGAGCAGCGTCTCGGCCGTCTCGACGGAGGAGGTCGAAAGGAGTACGCCAGCGGGAGACGCGGGATACGGATCAGTCGTCGGCCGACAGCGGCGTTCCGTCCGCGGTCGTCGGTGCGGGACTTTCCCCCTCCGCGAAGGGGTACCACGAGCCCTTCGCGTCGTACATCCACGGATCTTCATAACTACTCTCCTCGGGGTCGGCGAGTTCGACGAGCGTCTCGGTTCCGGTTTCCTCGACCCACGCGCGGAACGACTGGCCCGGAGAGCGATGGGCCGCGTAGCCCTCAACGAGCTTCTTGATCACTGCGGGCGCCTCATCGGCGGGCACGCGCTGGTGGACCCACTCGATAAAGGAGGGGGTTTCACCTATGCCGCCGCCGACGCCGATGTCGAGCGCCTCGACCATCTCGCCGTTCTTCCGGGCGCGCATCCCCTGTAGGCCGATGTCGGCGGTCAGCGCCTGCCCGCAGTCGGCCGTACAGCCCGAGTAGTGGATGTGGATGTCCTCGACGTCGTCGGGCAGCTCGCAGTTGTCGCGCAGCCAGCGGATGGTTCGAGCGAGGCGGGCCTTCGTCTCTGTCAGCGCCAGCGGGCAGAACTCCGTCCCCGTGCACGCGATCGAACCCCGCTGGAACGGGTGGGGTTCGGGGGTGTGCGTCTCCAATACGGGTTCGGAAAGGAGCGGATCGAGGTCTGCCTCGGGGACGTCCATGATCAGGGGGTTCTGCCGGCGGCTCAGGCGCACCTCCCCGCTCCCGTACTCGCTCGCGCAGTTCGCGATCGCGATCGCCTCCTTGGCGCGAAGCCTCCCCACCGGGACGCTCAGGCCCACGTAGTACTTCCCGTCGTGCTGTTCGTGGACACCGACGTGGTCGCCGCCACGACAGGTCCCGGCGTTGTACGTGTACTCCTCGCGGAGGTCCGCGCCCGCCCCGCGGAGCTCGAAGTCGACGTACTCCTCCTGGAGGAGCTCGCGGATCTCCTCGACGCCCCAGTCGTCGACGAAGAAGCGCGACCGGGACTTCTGGCGGTTCTCGCGTTCGCCGTGGTCTTGATACAGTTCGACGAAGCCCCGGACGACGTCGTAGGCTTCCGCTTCGGTGACGAAGACGTCGAGCGGACGGGCCTCTCGGGGCTGTCTCCCTCCGAGACCGCCACCGATCCGGACGTTATACCCCTTCGTCAGCTCGCCCTCGGTCGGTTTCTCGGCGGGTTCGAGCCCGATGTCGTTGATCGAGTCCTGTGCACAGCCCTCCCGACAGCCCGTCACCGAGACGTTGAACTTCCGGGGGAGGTCCGCGAGCGAGTCGTCCTCGCGCAACTCAGAGTTCAGCCGTTCGAGCAGGTCCGGCGAGTCGATAAATTCTCGCCTATCGCGCCCGGCGACGGGACAACCGGCCATGTTGCGCATCGAATCCCCGCCGGAGGAGCGACTGGAGACCCCCACGGATTCGAGCTTCTCCCAGATCTCGGGAATGTCCTCGAGCTTGAGCCAGTGCAGTTGGATCGACTGGCGCGTCGTCAGGTCGAGAAAGCCGTTGCCGAACTCCGGGTTCTCTGCGGGTCCGGTCGCGTAGTCGCGCGCGACCTCGCCGATGGCCCGGAGTTGGCCCGGCCGGAGGACGCCCCCGGCGTTCTGCAGACGCATCATGAAGTAGCTCTCCTGGCCGTCGCGCTGGTGGAAGACCCCCCAGTGTTTGAACAGCGAGAACCACTTCTTTCGCTCCCCCTCGGGGATCGACTCCCAACCGCCCTCGGCGAACTCGAGGAGCCTCTCGCGGAGCTCCTCGCCGTAGCACTCGTCTTTCCACTGCTCGATCTCAGGCGCCACGCCCGACCACCTCGTTTGAATGAATGTTCGATAGTTTGGCCATGCGGATCACGTTGATAGGTTCTTACGCGAAATACTGCTCGAATCGGACTAATAACGCTGTCCACTAGATAATTCAGACACTTCTATAGCCTACGGTACGCCTCCTATTCCCCGTATTTGACTTAGTACATATAAGGTAGAATCGGAGTAAAAGTAGAAGAACTCAGTTATCCTATAGATTTATGTCTGAAAACAAAATTTTTGGTCCTATTTCGAAAAGTCATCGAAAAGCATCTCGAATTACCAGTTGAATCGTCCTTATATCCCCTAAGCGTCTCCCCATCCCGTCCGGGGTCACCCCATACAAACCCACATTTATTAATACTACTATCGGAGAGATTATTACGGATACTCGGTCAGGTTCGGTCGAGATTCAGGATGAATTCGGTGAAAATCGGAATTAAGATGGATGTTTGTAAACAAAGTCCGTTCGGTCACGGTGGTCCGGGAGGTGAGGAGGAGTGATCGACGGGAAGTGGAAGAACCTGCTCCTCGCGACGGTCATGTTCAACCTCGGGTTCGTCATCTGGTTCTCCTTTGCCCCCTTTACCGGCGGGATCGCCGAGGAGTTCGACCTCTCGGTCGCAGAGTTAGGAATCGTCTCGAGCGCCGCGGTCATCGCCGTGCCGCTGGGACGGATCGTCATCGGGCCGCTCACCGATCGCTTCGGCGCGCCCGTCACCGCGGGCTGTACGATGGTGCTCGTGGGTACGTTCTCGATCATCAGCGCGTTCGCGGGGAGCTACGAGATCTTTACGGCCTCGCGGATCGTCGCCTCGCTCGCGGGGATCACCTTCGTCATCGGGATCCAACACGTTGCCGAGTGGTTCGAGGAGGAGAACCTCGGGCTCGCAGAAGGTATCTTCGCCGGGATCGGCAACGCCGGCGCGGGCCTCGGCGCGTACTTCACGCTCCCGCGGATCTTCGGCGAGGGCTACGCCGGGCCGTTGTTCTCGACAAACTGGCGGGCCGCCTTCTTCTACACCGGCGTACTGGCGATCGGCGTGGGAGTGGTCTACTTCCTCATGGGCGATGCGGCCAAAAGCGAGGCCAAGCGCCGGGCCACGAGGGAGAGCACGAGCGTAGACCAGTGGCTCTACATCGCGACCCGTTACGGCGCGGTGGTCCTCGCGGCCGCCTACGTCATGACCTTCGGGCTCGAACTCGCGATGAACGGGTGGCTCGGCACCTACTACCGCGAGGCGTTCGGCCGGAGCGACATCGTGATCGCGGCGACGTTCGCGGCGACGTTCTCGGTCGCCGCCGGCCTCCTCCGGCCGATCGGCGGCTACGTCAGCGACCTCGTGGCACGGAAGGAGATCGAGCTCCTGCCGTGGTTCGACGGGCGCTACCGCGAGCAGTGGACCTTCTCGACGCTGGTGTTCGTCACGGTGGCGATGGTCGGCATGACCGCGGCGGGACTGACCGGCAGCATCTACGTCGCCGTAGTGGCCGGCTTCCTCGTCGGCCTGGGCTGTGCCTTCGCCGAAGGAGCGATTTTCGCACAGGTCCCGGCGATGTTTCCCGATAATTCGGGTAGCGTCACCGGTATCGTCGGCGGGATCGGCTCCTCGGGCGGGTCGATCTACCCGCTCGTGTTCTCGGCGGCGTTCCTCCCGAACCTCCACACCGGCTACGCCGTCGTCGCCGCGACGATGATCCCGATTCTGGCACTGTGTGCGTGGGTATTCCAACCACATATCGCAGAGCAGGCCACGACGGGCGGCTGGTTCGTCGAGAAGCCGGACGCGGGCGCTACTCCGGTCGCGAGCGGCGACGACTGAAGAACGGATCGCGATTTCCGCCCCAGTTTTCCTGCCGCAGCGGTCGGGATGACGCGATCGAGGACAGTTTTGGGTGGGTTCGAAGCTCCGGCGTACTATCGTGGACGTTCGTCTCGTTCGATAAGAGGCATCGGAGTGATCGTGAATTAGTGCCACGATAACTATACATACATGGATAGTATGTGGAGAGTATGGCGACGAAATCGCAAGTGTCGGCGGCAACCCTGTACGGATGTGGAACCTTCACGTTAGAACAGGCGGCCCGGGCGGCGGGAGTGTCGAGCGAGCGAATGCGGGCGTGCGCTCGCAGCCTCGGGTTCTAGTCGTCGCCGACGGCCACCGGCCGATCGACCGGTTCGGACGGTGCGAGTAGATCGACCGCACACTGTTTGTAGTTCGGTTCGTCCGAGCGAGGATCGGTTTCGGGAAGTGTAAGTTCGTTGACCTCCGGATGGTGGATCGGCAGCCAGACCATCCCCTCCGGGATCCGGTCGTCGGCCTCGACGCGTGCGGTGATCGATCCTCGACGCGAGCGCACGAGGAGGCGGCCGTCGCGAACACGCCCCTCGGCGTCGCTCAGGGTGTCGGGATGGAGGCGGGCGGTCGGCGGTTCGAGCGACCCGTTCCGGGTCCGCACCCCGGTGTTGTACTCGTCGGCCTTCCGGGCCGTGGTCAGCGTCAGCGGGTACTCCTCGTCCGTGGGTTCGGGAACTTTTCCACGAGTGCCCGTCGAGAAACGAGCCCTCCCCGATGGCGTCTCGAAGGCCCAACCGTCGTCGGTGCGATAGCGGTAGCCGCCCGCGCTCGTGGCGTCGGGTGCGGGCCAGCGGATCGCGAGTTCCGCGTCCAACCGGTCGTAGCTGATCCCCGAGAGGTCGGCGGGCGTCCCACGGGTCAACTCACGGAGTTCGTCGAACACGTTCTCGGAATCGAGCGGCGGTCGATTGAACGCCTGTGGAGCGATTTCCCGCCCGATCGCGCCGATGATGTCGAGGTCGGATCGGACCCCGCTGGGCAGGTCGGTGGCGGCGCGCACTCTCGATACCGTTCGCTCCATGTTCGTCGTCGTCCCCGCCGACTCGCCCCACGTCGCCGCCGGCAGGATCACGTCCGCGAGTCCGGTGGTCTCGGTCTCGAAGGCGTCCTGAGCGATCAGAAACGTATCGGAGAAGGCCTCGCGGGCGCTCGTGGCGTCGGGCAGGCCGGCGACCGGGTTGGTCGCAACCGTATAACACACCTCCACGTCCCCGTCGGCCATCGCCTCCCCGATCCCGACGGGCCCCGGTCCGGCGTCCGCCGGCAGTCGTTTTTCGGGGATTCCCCACGTTTCTGCGACCCGCTCGCGGCCCTCGGGATCGGTAAACTCCCGATGGCCGGGCCAGGTCCCCTTCGAGGAGCAGACCCGCGTGCCCATCGAGTTCGCCTGTCCGGTCAACGAGAACGGGCCCGCGCCCTCGCCCATGTTACCCGAGGCGAGACACAGGTCGATCAGCGCACCCGCCATCTGGGTCCCCTGCGTGCTCTGGTTGACACCCATCCCCCAGTAAACGAGCGTACGCTCCTCGAAGGCCGCCGCGAGCGTCTCGCAGTCCTCGGGGGGGACCCCGGCGCTCGCGGCCGCCTCGCGAGGGTCCGGGAGGTCGGTCGTAAGTCCGTCGAACCCCTCGGTGTACTCGTCGATGAACGTTCGGTCGATCCGCCCGGTCTCGACCAAGTGGGCCAGAACGGCCCGCGCGAGCGCGAGGTCGGTACCTGGTTCCGGGGCGACGTGGGCGTCAGCGTGATCCGCGCTCTCGCTTTCGACCGGATCGACGACGATCAGTCGCCCCTCGGAATTCCGGAGCCACCGAAAGAGCACGGGATGGGCCACCGCGGGGTTGGCCCCCCAGAGCAGATGCACGTCGGCGTGGGGGACGTCGTCGTAGGTCGGCGGCGGGGCGTCGCTGCCGAAGGCGTCGTAGTAGGCGGTGACGGCGCTTGCCATACACAGCGTGGTGTTGGCGTCGTAATGGCGGGTGCCGATCGCGCCGCGGGCGAGTTTTCCCAAGAGATAGGCCGCCTCGTTGGTCTGCTGGCCGCTTCCCAGCACCGCGATCCGGTCGGGATCGCGCGCCCGGACCTCGGCGAGCCGGTCCGTGACGACTCCGAGGGCCGTGTCCCAACTCGTCGACATCAGTTCGCCGTCCTTCCTGATGAGCGGTCGGGTAAGCCACTCGCCGTCGGGTTCTGTGGTCTCGCGCAGTCCGCGCCCGCAGGCAAGCCCCTGACTCACCGGATAGGCGGGATCGCCGCTGATCCCCGCGAGGCCATAGCCCCTGTCCGCGCCGTGCTGGAGGTGGCCACAGCCGACCGCACACCGCATACAGGTCGTCGGAATCGGCTCGCTCATCGGTATCTCACAGACCGATCGTCCAGTTCTCTTTCGAAAGTTCTGATATTCATCGTTCCTGATCGTAAAGAGCGACCGATCAACGGAAAAGGATAGCCCTTCAACGATGCGAGTGTCCTAGAACGCCCTAAAATACCGGATGTTCCGATCCGAACGTGCAGTGGGACCGCCGGATCGACTACGCGGGCTCGATCGCGACCATGTTGTCGTGTGAGACGTAGGCGACCTGCTCACCTTCGTCGTCGTAGAGCGCAATGCCGTAGACGAGTTCCTCGAAGCCGTAGCACTCGAGGCGTTCGACCGCCTCGCCGTCGGGGTCCGTCGCGTAGCTGGCGACCAGCGGCGTCTCCGAGAGGGTCGGCCCGCTCTCCCTGAGCGCCGCCAGTTCCCGCTCGATGTCCTGAATCCGGGTCTGGTATCGCTTGCCCCGCCCGCTCCGTTCACGGCCGCGTTTCGTGTCGGGCATACCCTCAGTAGGGGTTCCGAGGGCTTAACCGACGAGGTAGGTCATCGCCACCTCGTCGGGCACCTGCTCGAACGACCGGTAGAAGCGCCCGACCGCCCCGAAGTTCGCCGGGGTCGAAAGCGCGATCACGCCGTCGGCTTCGGTTTCGAGGTCGGCGAGCGCCTCGGGCGGGGCGACCGGCACCGCGACGATGACCCGGTCGGCACCCGCCGCGCGGGCCTGCCGGACGCAGGCGACGGTGGTCGCGCCGGTCGCGATCCCGTCGTCGACGATCAGGACCGCCTTTCCGACGAGGTTGAGCGGATCGCGACCGCCTCGATACCGGTCGCGCTTCTCGCGGGCGGCTTCCGCCTCGCGGGCGGCCTGTGAGTCGACGTATCCCTCCGAAACGCCCAGTCGAGCGATCAGGTCGTCGTTGCGCCAGAGCGAGCCGTCCGCACCCACAGCCCCGACCGCGAGTTCGGGGTTTCCCGGCGCGCCGACCTTGCGCGCGACAGTCACGTCGAGGGGCACCGAGAGCGCGTCGGCGACGGCACGCCCGACCGGGAGACCCCCCCGTGGGATCGCGAGCACCAGATCGGCGCTCACCTCGCGGTCGTCGAGGAGGGCCGCGAGACGCTCGCCGGCGTCGGTTCGGTCAGCGAAGGGAAGGGATTCAGTCATGGGCCCCATAGGACCGGCGGGCTATTCAATGGGGTCGTGTTTTTGACTCCCTGTCACGTTTCGTCGGTATGGAGGTGAACTGTGCGGGCTGTGCCGGGTGTTGTATCGACTGGCGCGCACTGGCACCGGGCGACAGCGACCACGAGCGCCGGGGTCCCCGCGAACCGATCGACGACGCCTACAACCTCGTCCCGCTGACCCGCGACGACGTTCGGAACTTCGTCGAAAGCGGGCTGGGAGACGCCATGACCCCGCGACTCTGGGAGACCGACGAGGGTGTCGAGGTCGACGGGACGACGCTCGCGGCAATCGATGGCGAGCCCGCCTTCTTCGTCGGCCTCCGTAAACCGCCCAAGCCCGTCGGGCCGTTCGAGCGGCGCCCGGAGTGGCTCCCGACCTGCGTGTTCCTCGATCCCACGACGCTGCAGTGTCGGATCCACAGCAGTGAGATCTACCCCGAGGAGTGTGCAGAGTACCCCGGTCACAACCTCGCACTGGAGGCGGAAACCGAATGCGAGCGCGTCGAGACGGCCTTCGGCGGCGAGCGACTGCTTGAGAGGGAGGTCCCCGAGGGACTGTCGGGACTCCTGCTGGGCCCCCAGGCGATCGGCCAGAAGGTGTTCGTCCACCCCGACCCCGACGGACTGGAAGGGGTGATCGACCGCCTGCGTACGGGTCGAGCCACGGACGCCGACCGCGCGGAGTTCGTCGCGTGGGCGATGGCGTCCGCACCCGGGACGACGGGACACGACCGGAGGACCTACGAGCGGGCCAGAGAGCGAGTGCTGGAGACGACCTCGTGGGTCGGGGAGTCGATCGCCGCGTGGGAGCGCCGGGCGGGGAGCGAGGCGGACCCGGCGGTTGCCCGCGAACTCGAAGAGGCACGCGGCGCGCCGGAAACGCCCGGCTGGGACGAGTAACGATATCCGGGCCACAGTATAAGGACCGCCCGCCCTAGTTTCGGGCATGCACGTGCTGGTGACGGGCGCGACCGGGTTCGTCGGCGAGCGACTGGTAGACCCCCTTCTGGAGGCGGGCCACGAGGTCCGGGTGTTCGTCCGCGACGCCGCCGACTATCGCGGGCCCCGAGGGGTCGACGTCTACGAGGGCGACCTCCTCGAACCCGAGACGATCCCGCCCGCCCTCGAGGGGATCGATGCGGTCTACTACCTCGTCCACTCGATGGGCGGCGGGGGCGAGTTCGAGGAGATGGACCGCAAACTCGCGGCGAACGTCCGGGATGCGGTGAGCGACGCCGGGATCGAGCGGGTGATCTACCTCGGCGGGCTGGGCGACGAGCACGACGAACTCTCGGGCCATCTCCGGTCGCGCCGGGAGGTCGAGTACGTTCTCGAGGAGGGCGAGTACGACCTGACGGCGCTTCGGGCCGCGGTCATCATCGGTGACGAGAGCGCGAGCTTCGAGCTGATCGAACAGCTCGCGAGCCGACTGCCGGTGATGATCACCCCCCGGTGGGTTCGCACCGACTGCCAGCCCATCGCCATCGACGACGTGATCGCGTATCTCGTGGGCGTTCTCGACGAACCCGAAACGGCCGGGAAGACCTTCGAGATCGGCGGTCCCGATGTGTTGAGCTACCAAGAGATGCTCCACGTGGTGTCCGGGCGGCTCGGAAAGCGCCTCTACATCCTGCCGGTTCCCGTGTTGACGCCGACGCTGTCGGCGTACTGGGTCAGCCTCGTCACCAACGTCGACCGGAACGTCGCCCACGCGCTCGCGGCCGGGTTGAAAAACCCCGTCGTCGTCACCGACGACCGGATCCGCGAGTACCTCCCCATCGATCTCACTCCCTTCGAGACCGCGGTGTCGCGGGCGCTGGGGAGCGAGTGATGGCATCGGAGCCCGACTTCGGCGAGGCGTGGACCTACGAGAGCATCGTCAGTGCGCTCCCGGGGATCGACCTTTCCGACCGGGTGGCAGTCGCGTTCCAGCTCGCGCTGTTTCAGGTCGGTGTGATCCTCTTCGCGGCGATCTACGACGCCTGGACGGCGTTTCTCGCCGGGACGGCCGCCGTCGTCGTCGCCGCCGGCGGCAGCGTGATGATGCTGCGGATGGGGGCGCTCGTCCGATCAGTATCGGTCTCGTCGGCCTACCGGCGGATGCTCTTCGGCTCGAACATCGAGGTCGTCCTCAGCGTGCTCGCCTTCATCGCGTTCGTAACCTACCTGTTCGTGGTCGATCCCGCACAGTCGGAGACGCCTCTATTGAACGAACTGTTCGGCCCCGAGCCGTCGATGGTGCTCGTCTATTTCGCGCTGCTGGTCTGTTGGGACCTCTGTTATCGGATCGGCGTGAGCTGGTGGATCGGCGTCGTCTCGCTGTGGCGCGCCCTCCGGTATCCGGTCGATCCCGAGACGGCAGCGACGCTCGGGCGCGTCGACCGGCTCAACGTTGGCTTCGGCCTGCTACAGGTGATCCTGATCCCCTTCGTCATCGCCCACCCGTCGCTGGTCGTGGCGCTGGGTGGTCACATCCTCGCGGTGACGACTTTCTCCGGACTGTCGTACCTGATCGCTAAAAGTCGGCGTTAGCTCGATTTGATCCGCCGGAACTGATCGAGGAGGGCTTCGGCCGAGTCACCGGAGTCGAACTCGAGCTTTCCTCGGTACTCCGACCGGTCGTCGTCGAAGTCCGTGTCGACGGTCGTGTTCTTCTGCTCGCGGCGCTCGTGTTCGTCGTCGTCGTAGGCACCCATTGACATTGCGAACCACACCCAATGTTTGGAAACCCCGGATTATCAATGTAACGGATAATCACACGGTCGTGGGTCGGAACGCTAAACCGGTCCGGTCCCCTGAGAGGAAGCGTGGCCCGCCCGCTTCGCTTTCGACGCTCCCCCCAGTCGTGGTCCGAAGACCGCCTCCAACGCGACCTGTTTCGTTCGCTCGACGACGCCATCGGCGCGCGCTGCTCGACCCCATGGTTCAGCCCGGGCGGGGGGTACGAGGCCCGTCGGTTCGACATGGATAACGGCGATACGGCCCTCTTTATCTGGGACGACGACGAGGCCTACTGGCTCGGCAACACCCAGACGCCGAGTACCCTCTGGCGAACCGAGAAGTACACGTTCGACGAGGTTCCCTACCCCGTCGCGCGGTGGGCCCAGCGCGAACTACTCGCGGAACTCCACGAGGCCGAGCCGTGGCTCGCGGCCTATCCGCACCTCTCGTGGTTCTTCCTGCCCGTGTTCTGCTCGAAGGACGGCCGCGAGACCACCCGCGAGTTCTTCCGCGAGCACACCGCGGGCTTTCCCGACACCACCCGAGCGGACGCCTGTGGGTTCTATGAGTCGGTCCTCCACTCGGGCGTCCTCGACGAGTATCGATACGTCATGGCGAGCAAACTCGGGACCAGCGACCGCCTCGACCCCGTCCGCATGAGCGCGACGATGAGCGAGTTCACCGTCGCCCACCTCCTGACACGGGCGGGCTACGAGATCACCCCCGAGATCGAGGTGACGACCGGCCACTCGATCGACTTTCGAGCCGAGAAGACGGGGACCAGTACGCTCGTCGAGGTGACGAGACCCCTGCCGCCGACGCGACGGGCGGCGAACACGGCGGTCGCCGCCGTCACGGAGACGGCCAAAACGAAGACCTCCGGCCAACTCAGCGAACACGGCGGCGGGATCTCCCTGTTCGTCGACTGTTCGTCGTTTCGCGACGACGAGTGGGCTCGAGTCAGGGGCGAGCAGCCCTCGGTCGGCCACCGCCCGGCGGTGGTCTTTCGGGCCCGCCCGTCGGGTCGGATCGAGGCCTACAGCAAGGGATCGGTACCGCTCGACCTCGGAAACGTCGAGTGGTTCTAGAAGGAGACCGGAACGTGACCGTTGGTTCCCGGCGGCTCGGGGTCGCGGTCGGTGTAGCCCACCCGACCGATCGCCTCGCTACCGAGGCCGGCATAGATCGCGTATCGAGCCTCTTCTGCGCTCTCAAAGGTCTCGTCGCCGGCCACGCTCAGGACCTCGCCGACCGTCTGTGAGCCGCCGGCCAGTTCGAGGGTCTGCTCGCCGTAGCGATCGATCAGATCGCTAGTGGTGGCCGGATAGCTCTCGTCTTCGAACAGCGCGCCGGTGCTGGTGTAACACATCGTACCCCTATCTGGATGAACGATGATTATAACGATTGTCCATAAAGGTCCTTTGACTCCTCTAGGCGTATAATGCACAACGACTTCGGCGGTCGGGTAGTAGGGGGGGTATGGTGTATGCGGATCTGCACGTTCATACGACCGCATCCGACGGCACGATGGCCCTGGCGGAGGTCCCCGTCGCCGCGCGAGCGGCCGGCGTGCAGGTCGTCGCGATCACCGACCACGACCGCCCGCACCCAGATTTCGATAGTCCAATCGACGAACACGGCGGCGTGACCCTCGTGCGCGGGATCGAACTCCGGATCGACTCGCCGAAGGGAGCGGTCGACCTGCTGGGATACGGCGTTCGGGAGACCGAGGGGTTGAACGCGCTCGTCGAGCGAATCCAGCGAAGCAGGGTCGAACGCGGGGGCGAGATCATCCGTCGCGTCGAAAACGAGTTGCAAATCGAACTCGACCTCGAACCCGTCGCCGGATTGGGGCGACCGCACATCGCCCGCGCGATCGACGACCATCCCGAATCGGGGTACGACTACGAGGGGGCGTTCGCCGAGTTGATCGGGGCGGACTGTCCGTGTTACGTCCCGCGGGATATCCCCGACTTCGAGCGGGGTCTCGCGGCGCTTCGCGAGTCGTGTGCGCTCGTCGGCCTCGCACACCCGTTTCGGTACCGCGATCCCGAGAGCGCCCTCACGCTCACGCGCTATCTGGACTGTGTCGAGCGGTGGTACCCCTACGGGCGGCCCGTCGACACCGGCCTTCTAGAGCGGGTTATCGAGGAGAACGAACTGCTTCCGATGGGGGGAAGCGACGCCCACGACGACCGACTGGGGCGGGCAGGGTTGGACGAGTCCGCCTATCGGGCGGTCGAAGCCCGACTGCCGTAAACGGTGCCTTCAACCGTGTGCGAGCCCTACTAGGGGTATGCGCTGTCACTACTGTGACCGTGAGGCGGCCGTCAGCGCGGAGTCGGACGGGGTTCGGGTCGGTCTCTGTGAAGAGCACTTTCAAGAGCGACTCGAGGAACTGGCTGAATCCGAGGAGCTCGCGGACCTCCAACAGCGACTGGACGTCGATCGGGAGAGCTAAACTCGGCCGGAATCGACGTCGATGGCGTCGACCGGACAGACGTCGACACACAGCATACAGTCGATACACTGGGCCTCGTTGGCGGGGTCGGCCTTGATCTCGCTTTCCGGATGACCAGGGGTATCGACCCACTCGAAGACGTCGACTGGACAGTCCTTCAGACACGCGCCGTCGGCCAGACAGATGTCGAAGTCGACGGCGACGTGGGTGCCGTGGATTCCCAGTTGCTCGGGTTCCTCGACCGGTCCCCACACGTCGTGACCCTCGTGGGTCCCCGCTTTCTCCCTGTTTTGATCGAACTGCGGATCGATCGCCATGCCCGATGCAGGTTCGAGGGGGAGATAAAGCCCGCGACGTGATTCCGCAGGCCTATGTCCGATGGCGTCTCAGAGGGGATATGGCGCTTTCGTCCGCACCGATTCGGGGCAGGGTGAGATCGTGGTAGTCGCGGTCCGCGCACCGCCCAGACTCGTCTACGACGACGACTGCGGGTTCTGCACGTGGTGTGCCGAGTACGCCGATTCGAGGGGCGTGTTCGAACTCGTGGGCTTTTCTGAGCTCTCGCCCGACCAGCGCGCACGGCTCCCTCCCGGGTACGAGAACTGCGTCCACCTGCTGACCGACGACGCCGTCTTCTCGTGTGGGCAGGCGGTCGAGGAGATCGGCGCGCGCCTGGGCCCCCGCGAACGCACCGCGATCAAGTTCTTCCGGATGATACCGGGCCACGAACGGCTCAGGGAACCGTTCTATCGATCCCTCGCCGATCGGCGGGTGCTCTGGGGTCGGTTCGTCCGTCGTGGTTAGTCCACGGGCGACCCCAAGAACGTTCGATGGCCAGCGAGACGATCGTAGACGCCGCCGAGAACGAGCCCGTAGCGAGGTACGCGCTCAACATGACGACCAAAAGCGGGAGGCTCGCCACGAGCGTCTCCCCGCCGATTCCGATCCCGTAGAGAACGGTCCCGACGTATCCCGTCCAGAGAACGAGCCCGAATATCACCCCGTGAGTGAGGCCGGACTTCCCCGGGAGGCCCCACGTGAATCCAGCAAAGAGGAGCGGCCACGCGAGGGTGAACAGTGCGAGAAACGAGACGAACGTCAGTGCGGCCGCCATCAGACCACCCGGCTCACAGTACGGGGGGCCGCCGATGGCACACAGGCTCATGAACGTGGCAAGGACGAAGAGGTTGGTTCCGGCGAGGAGAGAATCGGCGACGAGTAGAAAGACCGTCAAAACTCCTGTAGCGGCGATTCCACCGACGATACTGCTTCGGACGATCTCCATCCCTATCGGATACGACGGGTAGGGGCATATAGACCATAGACAGTTGACAGCTATCGCCCATAAACACGTTTCGAGGTGACAGTCCTTACAGTCGGCGGACGGGGCGAAAGCCACAGCGGGATTACGACAGTATCACTCGAAGGCCGCGATACCGGTGAGATCCTGTCCCAGTATGAGGGTGTGGATGTCGTGGGTGCCCTCGTAGGTGTAGACCGTCTCCATGTTCGCCATGTGGCGCATCGGCGAGTAGTCAGTAGTGATGCCGTTGCCCCCGAGCATCTCCCTCGCGATTCGGGCCTGATCGCGCGCCATGCGCACGTTGTTCCGTTTCGCCATCGAGACGTGCTGGGGGCGCAGGTCGCCCCGTTCTTTGAGGTCGGCCAGTCGGTGGACGAGCAGCTGGCTCGTCGTGATCTGCGTCGCCATCTCCGCGAGTTTCTGCTGTTGGATCTGGAAACCCCCGATGGGCTTGCCGAACTGCTCGCGGTCGCTCGCGTACGCGCGTGCGGTTTCGAAGCAGTCACGGGCCGCCCCGACCGCGCCCCACGCGATGCCGTAGCGCGCCTGCGTGAGACACGACAGCGGCCCCTTCATGCCCGATACGTTCGGAAGAACGTTCTCCTCGGGGATCCGGACGTCCGAGAGGCCGATCTCGCCGGTGATGGAGGCGCGCATCGAGAGCTTCTCGTCGATCTTGTTCGTACTGACGCCGTCGTGATCCGTCTCGACGAGAAAGCCCCGGACGGGCGACTCGTCGGCGGAGGTATCGCGCGCCCAGACGACCGCCACGTCCGCGACCGGGGAGTTCGTGATCCACGTCTTCGACCCCGAGAGGACGTACTCGTCGCCGTCCTTCTCCGCACGCGTCTCCATGCTCGCCGGGTCAGAACCGTGTTCGGGTTCGGTCAGGCCGAAACAGCCGACCGCCTCGCCCGTCCCGAGTTTCGGGAGCCACTCCTCCTTCTGTTCGTCGCTCCCGAAGGCATAGATTGGGTACATCACCAGCGCCCCCTGAACGCTCGCCGCAGAGCGGATCCCCGAGTCGCCGGCTTCGAGTTCCTGCATCAGTAGTCCGTAGGCGGTCTCGCTCACTCCCGGCAGACCGTATCCCTCGAGGTTGGGCGCGAAAAACCCCAGTTCGCCCATTTCGGCCATCAACCCCTCGGGGAAGGTCCCCTCCTCGAAGTGGGTTCCGATGTCGGGTCTGATGCGGTCGTCGACGAACTCGCGGGCCGTATCGCGGATCATCCGCTCCTCGCTGTCGAGATCGGCCTCCAGTGCCACGTAATCGAGCATGGGAGAGAGTCGTTCCCACCCGTGAAAAGGACTCCTATCCGGCGGGGTTTCGAGCACCATCGGTAACGATAGGAGGACGCAGGATACCGCTCGAAAATCGGCTATCGAAAAGGGTACCAAACGTAGAAGCGACAGCGCGGATCGGGAAATAGGCGCAGGGAGAGCGGTCGTCAGTCGGCGGCGATGGGCTGTTCGGTGCGATCGGCGACGAACTCGACGAAGTTATCGAAGACGCGTTTCGCCTCACAGGCGGCGGCGTAGTTCTCCTCGGTGATGCCCGCGAGTACCTCCTCGCGGCGCTCCTCGGTGAGGTCCTTGCGGCGGGTGAGCTGTGCTGCGGTGTCCATGTCGTACTCGGGATGGAACTGGACGCCGAAGACCTGCCCCTTCCGGAAGCCGTGGTTCGAGTATTCGTTCTCCGCGAGCGCCTCGGCGCCCGGCGGGAGGTCGACGACGGCGTCCGAGTGGGTCGTAAACGCGAGGAAGTCCTCGCCGATCCCGTCGAGGATCCGGCTCTCGCCCGTGCGGGTAATCTCGTTGTAACCGATCTCGTAGACGCCCATCCCCTCGACGGTGCCCCCGAGGACGTCGGCCAGAAGCTGATGACCGTAACAGACCCCGAGAAACGGGACCTCGTGGTCGATGGCCTCGTCGACCCACTCCTTTGTGGGGTCGATCCACGGTTCGTCCCAGTAGACCGACGAGCGCGAGCCCGTGACGATCGCGCCGTCGAAGGCGAACGTGTCGGGAAGCTGGCCGGCCGTGACGTCGAACTCCGTCAGGGAGGCGTCGAGTTCGCGTCGGAAGTTCCGTTTCGTGTTTCTATCTCCGTGGGAGGCGTCGAGAACCGCAATGCGGGGGGGACTCACTATCGTATCCACGGAGTCGATGCCAAAGACGGTTACGGATCGAATCGATTTCGCCGGATCGACGGTGAACCTTTGGAGACGGCCCTCGTTTTCGGGAACATGGACACGATCGAACAGGTCGAGGCGGCCTTCGAGACGCATCTCGAGGCGGGGCTGCACCACGGCGCACAGCTCGCGGTCTACCACGAGGGCGACCTCGTACTGGATCTCGCGGGCGGGACGACCGGGCCGGACGGCGAAGAGACCACCTCCGATCGGAAGCACGTCCTCTTTTCGTGTACCAAACCGTACGCCGGGGTCGCACTCCACCGGTGTGTCGAGGGCGGTCTCCTGAGCTACGACGACCCCGTCGTCGAGCACTGGCCCGAGTTCGCCTCGGGCGGGGAGAAGAGCGAAATTACCGTCCGGCAGGTCCTCTCACACCAGGCGGGGCTCCACGAGACCGCCTTCGACACCGAGTTCGAACGGTGGAGCGACTGGGAGGCCGCAGTCGAGGCGATGGAAGCGGCCGAGACGACGTTCTCGCCCGGCGAGACGGCGGCGTACCACTCTCTTTCCTACGGATTTCTGGTCGGTGAACTCGTCCGGCGGGCGAGCGGGACGCCGGTCGAGGAGTTCCTCGACGAGCGCGTCTTTGCCCCCTTGGGAATGGCCGACACCGACTTGGGGATCCCCGAGGGCGAACCCGACACGACCGCGAGCCTCGCGGGCTTTGCGCCCGGCGAGCGCGCCCGTGAGACCGACGCGGGTCTCGACGCCTTCTCGAACGCCGAGGCCGCGGCGCTGTTCGGCGAGGAGTGGCTCCACCGTGCGGTGGTCCCCGCGGCCTCCGCGACGGGCACTGCGAGGGACATGGCGCGATTCTATAGCTGTCTCGCAAAGGGCGGCGAGCTGGACGGGACGAGGGTTCTGGCGGAGGAGACGGTACAGGAGATGGCCACCGAGCAGGTCGCAGTCGAGCGCGACGATACCCTCGGGGTTCCCCGGCGCTACGGGCTGGGCGTCGTCCTCGGGGGCACCCCGTGGAACAAGTTCGGGACGATATCCCCAGGACGGGTCTTCGGACACGGCGGACTCGGCAGCATCGTCGGCTGGGCCGACCCCGAGGCGGATCTGGCCTTCTCCTACGTCACCAACGGGATCCGCGAGGAGACCGAACACGCCCTCCGGGTGAACGCGCTTTCGGATGCGGTGCGAATCGCGTTCGCGTGACGGCCGTCCGGCTTTCCGAGGACGATACGGTCGGTTCGACCGCGGATCCCCTGTTCCGAGACGACGAGGGTCGGCGGGTTGTCGCCCCGAGGACCGACCGCTATTGTCGGTCCTCGATCTGTCCGAGTCCCGGAATGGCGACGCGCCGCTCGACGTAGTTCATCGCGCTCGACGCGCTCAACACCAGACAGAGGTAGATCGCGCCCACGGTGATGAACACCGCCGTGTACCGGAAGTTCGAGGAGGCGATCGACTGGGCCCGCCTGAACAGTTCGGGAACGGTGATGAACGCGGCGAGCGAGGAGTACTTGATCAGGTAGACCAGTTCGTTCGTCCAACCGGGGATCGCGTATCGAAGCCCCTGCGGGAGCACCACGTATCGGATTCCCTCCAGTTTCGAGAGCCCGATCGAGCGGGCGGCGGTCAGCTGGCCGGCCTCGACGCTCTGGAGGGCCGCCCGGATGTACTCGCCCTGATAGGCCGCGCTGTTGATCGTAAATCCGATGATCGCGACCCAGACGGCCTGACCGGGGATCGCCCCGTAGCCGATGTAGGGCAGTTCGCGGATCCAACTCGAGAGGCCGAGCCCGTAGTACAGCACGAACAGCTGAGCCAGAAGGGGCGTCCCGCGGATCAACTCGGTGTAGACGAGCGCCACGCGACTCGACCAGCGCCCGTAGACCCGCGCGACGCTCAGCGGGACGGCGATGAGAAAGCCAAGAACCATCCCGCCGACCGTCAGCCAGATCCCGCTCGCGAAGGTCGGAAGCAGGGAGAGGGCGAAGCCGATCGGTTCGAGCGCGCCCCCGAGGACCCCGCTCGATTCGAGCCACGCCAGCGGCGGCAGGGGCTCGCCCCGCGGGACGCCCGCGCCCACCCGGACGAGCACCCAGTCGTTGAACCAGCGCACGAGCAAACAGCCCCAGAACAGGACCGCGCCACAGAGGAGCACTAGCCGGCGAACCGGGTAGCGACCGTCGGGCGCGTGGGGCGCGTCGTCGCTCACCGACCTACCCTCCCGAACCGGATTGACGCCCCCACGTCAGGCCTCCGGTCCGTCGTCGGTGAGCCGACCGAGAAACGCCTTCGTCCGGTCGTGCTCGGGGCGATCGAAGAGCCGTTTCGGTGGAGCGGTCTCGACGACCCGTCCCTCGTCGAGAAATGTCACCTGCGAGGCGACCGAGCGGGCAAAGCCCATCTCGTGGGTCGCGACGAGCATCGTCATGCCCTCGTCGGCGAGCCGGCGCATAACGCTCAGGACCTCCCCGACGAGTTCGGGGTCGAGCGCGCTGGTGGGTTCGTCGAACAGCATGAGCTCGGGTTCCATCGCCAGCGCGCGGGCGATCCCTACACGCTGTTGTTAACCACCCGAGAGCTCGGCGGGATAGGAGTCGGCCTGTCGTGCGATGCTGACCTGTTCGAGTTGCTCGTCGGCGACCCGGCGGGCGTCCTCCTTGCTCATCCCGCGGACCCGTCGCAGCCCCAACTCGATGTTTCCCCGGGCGGTCAGGTGCGAAAAGAGGTTGAAGTCCTGAAACACCATGCCGACCTGCCGGCGCAGTTCGTCCACGTCGGTGTCGGGACCCGAAACGAGGTCGCCATCGAGGTAGATCTCCCCGCCGTCGATCTCGGTGAGCCGGTTGACACACCGCAGCAGCGTGGACTTGCCGCTTCCGCTGGGCCCAATCAGCACGCCGACGTCGCCCCGGTCCATCGTCAGACTCACGCCGTCGAGGGCGGTCTCCTCGTCGTAGCGTTTGACCACGTCCTCGATTCGGAGGAGCGGCTCGTGGCTCACGCGGTCTCACCCCCGGGAATCGCGTATGCCTCGGCCAGCCGGTCGAGCGCGCGGTTCGTCGAGAACGTGAGCACGAAGTAGATCGCGCTCGCGAAGAGGACGATCTCCAGGACGGCGGTCGTCTGCTGAACGAACAGGTCGTAGGAGCGACTCAGCAGTTCGGCCAGCCCGATCGCGAAGGCGATGCTCGTGTCCTTCAGGACGATGGTGAACTCGTTTTGAAAGCCCGGCACGCTCCGGCGCAGTGACTGGGGGACGACGACGTGCCTGATCGCTTTCAGTTGGCTCATCCCCACGGATCGGGCGGCCTCGATCTGGCCCGAATCGACGCTCTGGATCGCACCCCGGAAGATCTGTGACTGGTAGGCCGCACTCCGGAGCCCGAGCCCGAGGATCGCGGCGAGAAACGCGCTGTCGATCGAGACGACGAAGAACAGCACGATGAGGATGACGAGGATCGGCGTTCCCCGAAGCACGACGCCCGCGGTCGAGACGACGCCCGCGGAGTAGCGCCCGCCGTAGACCTCGATCGCGCCCGCCGGAAACCCCAACAGGAAGCCGAGCAGGACGCTCGCGACCGTCAGGACGATCGTGATCGCGGTCCCGCCGAGCAGGTAGCCCGCGTTCTCGAAGACGAACGCCCAGTCGCCGGCCTGGAGGGGCGTCGCCGCGAATGAGAGCCGTTCCATCCGCGATCAGTTGCCGAACCACTCGTTGACGAGTTCGTCGTACCGACCGCTGTCCCGAACGGCCGCCAACCCGTCGTTGAGCGCGGTCTGGAGCTCCTCTTCGCCCTGACGCAGCCCGAAGCCGTACTGTTCGTCGGTCTCGTGGGTAAAGGCGACCGTGACCGCCCGCTCGCTCGCGAACGTCTCCGCGACGGGGACGTCCAGCACGAGCGCGTCGACGTTGCCGTTTTCCAGGTCCTCGACCCCGAGGACGTAGTTGTCGTAGGTGTTGTAATCGCCCTGTGCGATGATACCCGGCTCGATCAGTTCGCTCTCGACAACGGACTCGCCGGTGGTGCCGCTCTGTGCGCCGACGGTCGCGCCCTCGAGGTCCTCGAGGGACTGCCAGTCGACGGTCGCGTCCTCGCTGACCAGCACCGACTGGTTGGCGTCGTAGTAGGGGTCCGAGAAGGCGATCGTCTCCTCGCGGCCGGGCTCGATCGTCATCGCCGCCGCGATCACGTCGATCCGGTCGTTCTGGAGCGCGGGGATGAGCGAATCGAACTCGAACTCCTCCCACTCGTCGGCGAGCGTGTAGTCGGTCTCCTCGACGACGGCCGAAAGCAGGTCGACGTCGAACCCGACCAGATCGCCCCCTCCTTCATCTCGAACGGCGGGAACCCCGGCGCGGTCCCGGCGACGATCTCCGAGTCGTCGCCGCCGCCGAGCCCGCCGAGACAACCCGCAAGCGAGATCCCGGTGACCGCCCCGCCGGTCGTCTTCAAATACGTCCGTCTGTCCATACACTGATGTACGAAGCGGACGTTTATAACTACCTTTCGATGACAGCTATCGGCTTCGGTCGCTACTCGGGGATCGATTCGAAAAAGCCCGACAGGCGGTCGTTGACGGGGCGTGAGCGCTCGATCCACACCCCGTGGCCCGCCCCCTCGTAGACCTCGCGGGTCGCCCTCGGGAACCCCTCGGCCAGCAGATCTGCGTGCTCGACGGGAACGACCTCGTCTGCCCCGCCGTGGAGAACGAGCGCCGGGATCGTGACCTCGTAGAGCCAGTCGCTCGCGTCGAAGGCCTCGAAGGCGGCGTTCTGTGCCTCCCAGCCCGCACGATCCGCATCACCCGCCGCCCGCCACTCGACGATCCCCTCGATCACGTCGGGCTGTTCGGAGACGAAGTCCTCGGAAAGGAGTGCCAACAGCGAGTCCCGGAGCGCCTCGGGGTCGTCGGGCGGCGCGAACAGCCGCTTGCGGGGTTCCTCCGGGAGTCGCGACCGCGGTCCACCGGGGCTCGTCCCGATCAGGGCGAGGCTCCGCGCCCGTCCGTACTCGCGGGCGTACTGGAGCGCGACCATTCCTCCCAGTCCAGCGCCGACGAGGTGGGCACGGCGAATCCCGTGATCCGCGAGGACGGCCTCCAGATCGGCAGCGAGATCCCCGACCGAGTAGGGACCCGGCGGTGCATCCGACCGACCGGCCCCCCGCATATCGTAGCCGAGGACCTCGTAGGGCCCCGCGAGCGCGGCGTGCTGCCAACCCCACTGCCACGCACCCAGTCCGAGATCCGGGAGGAAGACGATTGTCTCGCCCGATCCCTCGCGTTCGTAGTACAGCGAAACCCCCTCGTGGTGTGCGCTGGCCATCACCGACGGTATCGTCCGGCGCAGGGTAAGATGCTCGATCACCAGTTCATGAACGATGATATAAATTTACAATCGTTGTAGATAAATCGAGAGATTCGTAACGGTATGGTTCAGAGTCTCGGAAACGATCGATAATGAGTGTACGAGACGGGGCGGGCCTCGCGGGAGATCGCAACCGATTCGTCGTGATCACCGCCGCGCTGGCCGCGCTGAACGGGCTGTTGTTCGGGTTCGACACCGGCGTCATCTCGGGGGCGCTGCTGTACATCGGCGAGACGTTCCCCGCACTGGAGGAGTCGGCGTTCCTCGAAGGGGTGGTCGTCAGCGGCGCGCTGGTCGGGGCGGCAATCGGCGCGGCGATCGGCGGCCGACTCGCCGATCGAATCGGTCGGCGGCGGCTGATCATCCTCGGGGCGTGTATCTTCTTCGTCGGATCGCTGGGAATGGCGACCGCACAGAGCGTCGCGTGGCTCATCGCCGCGCGGGTGTTCAACGGGATCGCGATCGGCTTCGCCTCGATCGTCGGGCCGCTCTATATCTCGGAGATATCGCCGCCCGAGATCCGCGGCTCGCTCGTCTCGTTCAACCAACTGGCGATTACCAGCGGGATCCTCGTCTCGTACGTGGTGAACTACGCGCTGGCGAGTCAGGGCGCGTGGCGACTCATGCTCGGTACGGGGATGATTCCCGCCCTCGCGTTGCTCGCCGGGATGTACTTCATGCCCGAGAGCCCCCGCTGGCTGATCGAGCAGGGCCGTGAGAGCGAGGCCCGCGGGACGCTCTCTCGGATCAGGAGCGAGGCGGGTCTCGACGAGGAGATCGCCGAGATGAAGCGGATGGCGGCCGTCGAGGACGGCGATCTGGGTGAGCTGGTGAAACCGTGGATCCGCCCCGCGATGGTCGTCGGAATCGGGCTCGCGGTCTTCCAGCAGATTACCGGAATCAACACGGTCATCTACTACGCGCCGACCATCCTCGCATCGACCGGCTTCGGCAGCGTCGGCTCGATCCTCGCCACCGTCGGAGTCGGCGTCATCAACGTCGCCATGACGGTCGTCGCCATCCTGCTGCTCGACCGGGTGGGTCGCCGCCCGCTCCTGATCGGCGGCATGGTCGGGATGTTCGCCACGCTGCTGGTGCTGGGTGGTGCCTTCTACCTGCCCGGGTTGGGCGGCACGCTTGGTTACGTCGCCACCGGCAGCCTGATGCTCTACGTCGCCTTCTTCGCCATCGGCCTCGGGCCGGTCTTCTGGCTGCTCATCTCGGAGATCTACCCGCTCAACGTCCGCGGGACCGCGATGGGCGTCGCGACGGTCGTCAACTGGCTCGCGAACCTCGCGGTCGCCCAGCTGTTCCCCCAGCTGTTCGAGCTGATCGGGCCCGCCTTTACGTTCTGGCTGTTCGCCCTGCTGACTGCCGGGGCCGTCGTGTTCTCTCACTACGTCGTCCCCGAGACGAACAGACGGACGTTAGAGGAGATCGAGGACGACCTCCGCGAGACGGCGCTCGGAAACGAGCAGCTGTCGATGGCCGATCGATCGACACAGGACGGCGGCGACTAAGTCCCGGCGGTCTGAAACCGCAAAAAGGCTATTTCAGGCGTTCAGGACCCGCTTGAGGACATCGGGGGCGTCTTCGAGCGCCTCGTCGAGTTTTCCAGCGTCGGGGCCGCCACCCTGTGCGAAATCCGGTGGGCCGCCCCCGCCGCCGCCGACGCGATCCGCGAGCGTGCCGACGACCTCACCGGCGTTGATGCCGACGCCGTCGGGGACCGCGACGACGAACTGCGCGCCGTCGGCACCGCTTCCGAGGACGGCGACCTTGCCCTCGCCCACGAGCGCGTTCGCCGTGGCGCGCAGCTCGTCGCTGTCGGCGTCGAGTCGCTGGATCACGGCGGTCGCCTCGCCCAGTTCGACCACCTCGCCCTCGCCGGCGCGTAGCTCGGCGAGTTCCTCGGTCAGCGCCTCGATCTCTTTTCCTCTGGCCTTCCACTCCTCGAAGAAGCGCTCGGCGGTACCGGGGACCTCCGCCGGTGAGACGTCGAGGACCGCGGCGGCCTCGTAGAGGGCGTCCTCGGTCTCCTGGGTCGCCTCGATGGCGGCCGCGCCCGCCGAGAAGGTCAGCCGTTCGACCCCGTCCTGAACCCGCTCGGTCGAAACGATCTTGATCGCGCCGATGTCGCCGGTTCGCGAGACGTGGGTGCCCCCGCAGGCCTGGACGTCCTCCGCGACGTGGATCAGTCGGATCCGCTCGCCCGGCGGGATCCCGCCCTGATAGAGGTCGAAACCGTGTTCGGCCTCGGCCTCGTTTCTGTGGGGCCACTCCTCGGTGACGGGGACGTTGTCACGGACAAGGTGGTTCGCGATCCGCTCGATCTCCTTTACCTGCTCCCGGCCGATCCGGTCGTAGTGCCGGACGTCGAGCCGGGCGCTCTCGACCCCCTTCTGTGCGCCGGCCTGCCGGATGTGCTCGCCGAGCACCTCGCGGGTCGCGTGCCCGACGATGTGGGTCGCGGTGTGATGGGCCATGAGCCGCTGACGGCGCTCGGGGTCGACCCGGCCGCGCACGAGCGCCCCTTTCTCGGGTTCCTCTTCGACCCGGTGGAGGACCACGCCTTCGTCTTCCTGTACGTCCGAGACGGCATAGCTACCGTCGTCGGTCGAAATGGTTCCGCGGTCGGCGGGCTGGCCGCCGCCCTCGGGGTAGAACATCGTCTGATCGAGGACGACGTCAAAGCCCTCCGCCCGGTCGATCACGTCGAGGATCACCGCCTCGAACTCCGTCCGGGTCTGGTCCTCGTAGTAGAGCTTCTCGGTGTCGGGAAGCTCCGCGACCCGCTCGTCGCGCTCCTCGGTATCGCGCATCGCTTCGCCGGCGTCGTGGCGACCCGCAACCAAACTGTAGAAGTCGTCGGGGATCTCGACGCTCGCCCCGACTTCCTCCGCGATCTTCTCGACCATGTCGGGCTGGATCCCATGGGAGTCGTAGAGTTCCAGCAGTTCCTCCGTGGGGATCGGCTCGTCGCGTTCGGCGTACTCCTGTGCGAGCTGTTCGACCCGCCGGCCGCCCCGTTCGAGGGTTTCACGGTACTTCTCGACCTCCGTGCGCACGATGTCGCGAATGGTATCGCGGTTCTCGTAGCCCAACCGTTCTGCCTGCATGTCGACGAGCTCGTCGAGCGGCGCGTCGACGCCCACCGTATCACAGAGCCGTTTGGTGCGCCGCAGGACCATTCTGGTCAGGTATCCCGTCGCGACGTTCGAGGGGACGATCCCGTCCCCGAGCATATAAGCCAAAGTCCGGCAGTGGTCGGCGATGGCGTAGACGGCCTCCATCGGTTCCATCAGCGCTTCGAGTTCGCTCACGTCGACGCCGACGCCGGCGGCGATCTCGCCGCGAGCGCTCTCCATGTCCTCGGCCTCGTCGATGTCCATGTGACCCGCGAGCTTCGAGGCCGAATGCAGCAGGGCCGCCTCCTCGTCAGTGTGGGTTATCCCGGCGTTAGTAGTCAAGAAGTCGATCATCTCCGGGTAGATCGCCTCGTAGACGGTCGGGGTACCTTGAGACACCCAGGTCCAGCGTTCGAGCCCGTAGCCCGTATCGACGATGTAGGTGTCCATCTTCGAGTAGCGGTTGCCGTCCTTGAGTTCGTACTCGCCCTCGGGGTCGGCCTCCATCGACATGAAGACGAGGGTGGCGAGTTCTACCCCCCGATAGATGACCTCGATGGCGGGCCCGGCGTTGCCGCCGCCGACCCACGGGTCCTCGATGTAGGTGATCTCCTCGGGATCCGCTCCGAGGGAAGTGAAAAACTCGTCGCAGTACTCCACCGTTTCGTCCTTCCAGTAGACCTCGCCGTGGTAGGCGTACTCGTCGGAGTCGACGTCCTCGCGGGTGTTGAAGGCGTGGTGGGCCATCATCTCGAAGGCCATCGTGTGCCGGCCCGTTTTACCGACGTTGTCGATGTCCTGCATTCGGATGCAGGGCTGGGAGATCGTCAGCGGGTTCGCCGGCGGCGGGGTCTTGCCCGAGGTGACGAGCGGCTGGAAGTCGTAGATCGAGGCCTGCGTCAGCAACACGTCGTCGCGCCAGCGGTTCGCGGCGACCGGATACGGATCGACCCGTTCGTGGCCATTCTCCTCGAAGAAAGAAAGAAAGTTCTCTCGCATCTCCTCCAGGGAGTATTCCCCCTCGAACCCGGGGTTGTCGATGAAGGAGTACTCGACACAGGGGGGCTCCCCACAGAGCTCCTGGTCGTGATCGCGCGTCCAGAAGTGGGCCCCACACTCCGGACACTCCCGCCTGACGAAGTCGTTCTCCTCGAAATAGTCGAGGCGGTATTCGGCCTCAAGCGCACTCATGATACCGCTAGTGGCCAATCGGCGCGTAAAACTGTTGCGCAACACCCGTCCGAATGGCGCTCGACGGCCGCCGCCGGCCATCAGGCCTCGATCCGGCCGTAGTCGAACTGCTCGCCCAACGTGGCGAGTTCGTCGAGCGCGTCCTGTTCCTCGCGCATGTTCCGTTCGAGGATGTCGGCGGCCTCGTCGAGGCCGAGCTGGTCTGCCATCGGCGTGAGGTTGCCGTAGCAGGCGATCTCGTAGTGCTCGGACTTCTGGCCGGCGGCGATGTTGAACCGGTCGAGCGCGCCATCGCTCGGCTCCTTCTCGACGAACTCCTCGTGGGCCTCGATCATCCCCTCGACGACGGGGTCTTCCGCGGCCTCGGGCTCCCGGCCGACGGCCTCGAAGACCTCCTCGAGGCGCTCGACGTGCTGCTGGGTCTCCTCGCGGTGCTCGGCGAAGCCCTCTTGAAGCTCCTCCTCGCTGGAGCTCTCCTCGAGCTCGGAGAGCGCGTCGAGCAGTCGCTGTTCGGTGTAGTAGACGTGCTGTAGCCCCTCGACGAACAGGTCCTCGGTGTTTTCGATGGTCATCGTGATCTCCGTCTGGGACCACTACTGGTATTTCAATAAACAGTCGGCTTGCACATGTGAGATGGCCGTATTCCGGCGATACGCTCGACGGAAACGTTGCGACTGACGGGCGAAGGGTTTTGAGAGGTGAACCGGAACGTCGGAGGAATGCCAGACTCCCGGTCCACGTGTTCATCGAGGGAAACGTCCAGGACGTCCACTTCCGCGACAACGCCCACGAGACCGCCCGTGCCCACGACCTCACCGGCTGGATCCGCAACTTGGAGGACGGCCGGGTCGAGGGGGTCTTCGAGGGCTCGGAGGAGGACGTCGAGACGATGATCGAGTGGTGTCGAACCGGGCCGATTAAGGCCGACGTCGAGGACGTCGAGGTCGAAGTCGGGAACCCGCAGGGCGACCTCGAGGACTTCGAGAAACAGTAGTTACTCTTCCTCTGCGAGCGCGAGCGAGGCCAGAAACGCCTCCAGCTGGATCTTCTCGTTTGCACCCTCGGTGATTCGATAATCGGTCTCGCCGATCCGATCGAGGGTGTGCACCGCCTTCCTGTCGCTGAGTCCGAGGTCCCACACCGAGCGGTGCAGTTGGTCGATGATGTCCCCACCCGAGAGACCTTTGTTCGACAACAGATCGTCGAGTGTCGCGCGCGCACCCGTGAAATCGCCCTCCAGCGCGCTCGTGACCATCGCCTCGATCTCCTCGGGGCGGGCGGTGGCGGTGATGGTGTAGACGGCGTCCTCGTCGACGGTCTCGCCCATGACCGCGGCGGCCTGTAGGGAGTTGACCGCCCGGCGCATGTCGCCGGCGGCGGCGTACACCAGCGCTTCGACACCCCCGTCGGTGATCTCGATCCCCTCGATCTCGGCGATCTCGCGGATCCGTCCCGCGACCGCCTCGTCGGAGATCGAGGAGAAGCGAAAGACCGCACACCGCGACTGGATCGGGTCGATGATCTTCGAGGAGTAGTTACACGAGAGGATAAAGCGCGTGTTCCCCGAGAACTGCTCCATCGTCCGCCTGAGGGCCGACTGGGCGTCCGACGTGAGCGAGTCGGCCTCGTCGAGGAAGATGATTCTGTAATTGTAACCCCCGAAGCTCGCGCGTGCGAACTCCTTGATTCGTCCTCTTACCACGTCGATTCCGCGGTCGTCCGAGGCGTTGAGTTCGAGGAAATTCTCGCGCCAGTCCTCGCCGTAGACCTCGCGGGCGATGGCGGTCGCACACGTCGTCTTGCCGATCCCCGCCGACCCCGAGAACAACAGATTGGGGAGGTCGTCGCGCTCGACGTACCGTTTCAGCCGGTCGGTGATCTCCTCCTGACCGATGACCTCCGAAAGCGTCCCCGGACGGTATTTCTCGACCCAGATCTCGTCGCGGCCGGGTCTCGACGCGCCGCCAGCCTCGGTCTCGCTCATACCCGATTCACGCACCGCGGGCGTGATAAACTCCCCGAGACGAACGGATGTATCCTTCCCGACACCTATATTCTCGGTCGTCACCTGAACACCTTCATGAAACGGGCACTCTCGGTTCTGGCAGCGGTACTGGTGGTGCTCTCGCTGTTTTCCGGCGTCGCCGCCGCCCAGGAGACCCGGTCGGGCGAAACCGTCGTCATCGAGGAGGGCGAGACCGTCAAGGGTGACCTGACCGCCGTCGCGGGCACCGTCGTCGTACAGGGGACGGTCGACGGCGACCTGACGGCCTTCGGCGGCGACGTGCTAGTCGAGGGCGAGGTGACCGGCGACGCCGACGCGTTCGCGGGCACCGTCCGCGTGGCCGGCGACGTGGGCGGCGAGGTGAGCGCCGCGGCGGGCACCGTCGTCGTAAGCGAGGACGCAAGCGTCGGGGCGCTCTCGACGGCGGGCGGCAACGTCGCGATCGATGGAACTGTCGCGGGCGACGTCGAGGCCGCCGCCGGCAGCGTCTCGCTCGGACCCGACGCCGTCGTCGGTGGCGACCTGACTTACGACGGGGCGCTGAACCGCCACCCCGACGCGACGGTCGCCGGGACCGTACGCGAGGGGTCGCCGGCCAGCCCCGTCCCGGCCCCGATCGGAGAGATCCCCACCCCGCCGCCGTGGCTGGGACCGGTCTACTGGCTGCTCGTCAATCTCGTCCTCGGCGCGGTCCTGCTTGCGGCGTTTCCGCGCTTTTCCGACGGCGTCTCGACCACGGCGAGGACGGAGACGCTCAAAAGCGTCGGCGTCGGCGTCCTCGCGCTCGTGGGGGTTCCGATCGCGCTCGGACTCGTCGCGATCACGCTCGTCGGGATCCCCCTCTCGGTCGCGGGAGCGTTGGTGTTCGCCCTGTTGCTCTGGGTCGGGTCGGTCTACGGCCGATTCGCCCTCGGGGCGTGGCTGCTCGCGCTCGCCGACGCCGAGAACCGCTGGGTCGCGCTGGCTCTCGGGCTGGTCGTCGTCGCCGTCGTCGGCCTCCTCCCGTATCTCGGCGGGTTCGTCGACCTCCTCGTGTTGCTCGTGGGGCTGGGTGCGCTCTCGCTCGCGCTGTACGGCCGGTACGGCGAGGCATGGAACGACGAGCGGACCACGACAGCCTGAAACCCCTCGCAGGGGTACTCGGCGCATGGACGTTACCGTCGAGGTCGTCGGCGAGGGCACCCACGACCTCTCGCTCCCGGAGCCGACCTACGCGGATCTGCTCTCGGAACTCGATCTCAGCCCCCACGAGGTCAGCGTCATGGTCGATGGTCGGCCCGTTCCCGAGGACCAGCCCGTCGAGGCCGAACGAGTACAGGTGCTCCGGCTGATCAAGGGCGGATGATCCGCGAGGCCCGCGAGGACGAGTTCGACGCGGTCATGCGGGTCGTGGAGGGCGCGCTGCTGGAGGTCGATCCCGAAACCGTACGCGGGGCGATCGCCGCGGGCGACGCGCTCGTCGCCGTGAATCGGAGCCACGTCAGAGGCGCGCTCGTCCTCGATGGCGCTCGAATCGAGGCGATCGCGGTGGTCAGAACCCATAGGGGACGGGGGATCGGCTCGGCGCTGGTCGGTCGGGCCGCCGAACGCGGCCCGCTTTCGGCCGACTTCCGCCCCGCCATCCGGCCCTTCTACGAGTCGCTCGGGTTCGAGATCGAGCGTGAGGACGGGCGGGAGAAACGGTATCGTGGCCGACTCAGCGGACCTCGGTGACCAGATCCCGACCGGCGGCGAGCAACTCATCGACCCGCGCTTCGCTACTGGCCTCGGCGTAGACCCGGAGTTTCGGTTCAGTGCCGCTGGGCCGGACGAGCAGCCACGCACCGCTCTCGAGGAGGAGTTTGAACCCGTCGGCCGTGTTGACGTCCTCGACACGCTCGCCGGCGGCCGAATCGGGAATGGCCTCCGAGAGCGAATCAAGCGTGGGTCCTTTCTCCTCGTCGGGACAGTCGACGCTCACGCGGTTCTGGTGGATCTCGCCGTGCTCCGCGAGCAGGCGGTCGACCCGCTCGTCGAGCGGCTCCTCGTCGTGGGCCGCCACAGCGAGCAGTGCGATCAGCACGCCGTCCTTTTCGCGGACGTGTCCCCGCATCGAAAAGCCGCCCGACTCCTCGCCCCCCATCAGGGCGTCGTGCTCGGCCATCGCCCGTGCGACCCACTTGAATCCGACGGACACCTCGATGGCCGCCTCGCCGTGGGATTCTGCGATCCGGTCGATCAGAAACGTAGTCGAGACGGTTCTGATGGCCGGACCCGAGTCGGTTTCGAGCAGGTAGTCGTAGAGCGCCGCGTACAGCAGGTTCGCGTCGAGGAGGCCCCGTTCGGGCGTGATAAGCGCGATACGGTCCGCGTCGCCGTCGTTCGCGATCCCGAGGGCGGCCTCACCCGACGTGACGCGCTCGACCAGTTCGTCGAGGTTCCCGCGCGTGGGCTCGGGCGAGACGCCGCCGAAGGTGGGATCGGCCTCACAGCGCAGGCGAGTGACGTCGACGCCCGCGCGTTTGAGCAGGCTGTCGGTGACGCCCCGACCGCTCCCGTGTATCGCGTCGTAGGCGACCGAGAGGTCGAGATCCGCTCCCACGAGGTCCAGCGCGTGGTCGGCGTGGGGCGTGACGAAGTCGACCTCCCGGACCGTACCCCACTCCGATTCGGGCAGCGGGTCGGGCTCGGCGAGGTTCGCCTCGATGGCGTCGGTGACCTTGGGCAGGGCGGGTGCGCCGTCCTCGGGAATGAACTTCACGCCGTTGTACTCGGGCGGGTTGTGCGAGGCGGTGATCATCAGCCCGCCCGCGAGTTCGCGCTCGGAAATGGCCCACGAGAGGAGTGGAGTAGGTCGGTCGCGCTCGGGCATCACGACGTCGAAGCCGTTCGCACACAGCACGCGCGCGAGTTCTTCCGCGAAACCCCGCGAGGACTCGCGGGCGTCGTAACAGACGGCGACCGGGTCGGTGAACCCCTCCTCGTCGAGGTACGTGGCGACCGCCTGTCCGACCATCCGAACCCGCGGCGCGGTGAAGGTATCGAGCGTCGCGCGCCAGCCGTCGGTCCCGAAACTGATCTGCTCCATACACGGACCTCATCGCCGGAGGGGAAAAATCGGCGGGGTCCGTTCGGTGTCGTTTTCTTTCCCCGTCCCCCAGTTCGGGTATGGCAAACCCCCGCGTCGTTGCCGTCTGTGGGAGCCTCCGTGACGGCAGCTACACCCGCCTCGCCCTCGGTCACGCTCTGACAGCCGCCCGCGAGGCCGGCGCAAGCGTCGAACTACTCGACCTGCGCGAGTACGACCTCCCGGTCTACGACCCCGACACCGAGGACACCGCCGACGCCGAGCAGTTGATGAGAGAGATCCGCGAGGCCGACGCCGTCCTCCTCGGGACCCCGGTCTATCACGGCACGATCTCGGCGGCGCTGAAGAACGCCCTCGATTACTGCGGGTTCGACGAGTTCGAGGACACCACGGTCGGCCTGCTCGCCGTCGCTGGTGGGGGCACCTACGGGCCCACCCTCGAACACCTCCGGGCGAGCGTGCGCGCGGTCCACGGCTGGGCGCTGCCCCACGAGGTCGGGATCCGCAACGCGAGCGACGAGTTCGATGCCGATGGCGAGTTCCTCGACGCATCGCTCGAAACGCGGGTCCGAAAACTGGGCCGGCAGGCCGTCGAATACGCCTTCATCGACCCCGAGCCGATCACCGAACACGCGGTTCAGTAGTCGATCAGACGCTCCTTTTCGCGCCGCGAGAGCTGTTTGATCGCGTATTCCCGGCTCATCGCTGCCGACCGACTCTCGAAGCGCTCGGTATGAACCAGCGAGACGGGCGTCCGCCCGCGGGTGTACTTGGCACCCTCGCCGGCGTTGTGCTCGTCGACCCGTCGCTCGACGTCGGTGGTGTAGCCAGTATAGAGGCTGTCGTCGGCGCACTCGAGGACGTAGACGTGGTGACTCATAGAAGGGGGCTTCGCGTGGTGATTGGGTTACGGTACGGGTAGCCGTAGGGCGAGGTTATGCGTTTCGCGCACGGAGCCTCGCGGCTTCCGCTATGCCCGCGTTCGCCGAACAGCTCGGACAGGCGTAGATCCGCCCGTGTTCGTCGGCGAACACGCGCTCGAAGCGCTCGGAGACGTGCGCATCGCAGTGGTTACAGTGTGGCATCGCGTTCATACCGGCTGATCACCGTGCCGGTAGCTAACAGTATGGGAGGACCCGATAAATACTCTTTCCAAAATCGGTCCGAAGTTCGCTTTCTCGAAAGAGAAATTTGCAATTTAGAAAGAGTGTCGTAGAATGAGCGAATGGAAAGTGAGACAGCGAGTACTCGCCTTCAGGATTCCCGAACTACGGGCGGGCATCTGCGATCGCGCTGGCGATCAGTCCCGCCTGTGTCCCCGCGACGAAGCCCGCATCGATGTTTACCACCGAGAGCGTGGTACACGACTGGAGCATTCCCATGAGTGCGGCCTCGCCGTTTCCGCCGTGGCCGTAACCGCTCGAGACCGGCAGGCCGATCACGGGTGCGGAAACGAGGCCGGCGACCACGGTCGGGAGCGCCCCCTCGCGACCGGCGGCGACCACGAGTACGTCCAGCTCGCGTAGGCGGGAGAGTTGGTCGACCACCCGAGAGAGGTTCGCCACGCCCACGTCCTCGATCCGCGTGACGCTCGCACCGATCTCGCTTGCGATCACCGCCGCCTCGCCCGCCGGTAGTCGGTCGGCGGTCCCCCCGGTGACGATCCCCACTGTAGCACTGATCTCGGGCGGTTCGAACCCCGGTTCGTGGACGACGAGACAGCGAGCGCGTTCGTGGTAGGTCGTATCGCCATCGAGCCCTTCGAGGGCGGCGGCCTCCTCGCTCTCGATCCGCGTGACGATCGCCCGTCCCGTGGTGTCGAGGGCGGTTTCGGCGAGCGCGGCGACCTCCTCGACGGTCTTTCCGGGCGCGAAGATCGCCTCGGGGATGCCGCGTCGGGATTCCCGGGCGGCGTCGAACCGGCCGGCGTCGGTCGTCGCGTAGCCTGCGAGGCGCGCCTGGGCCTCCTCGGGGGTTAATTCACCGGCATATACGCTATCAAGAATGTCTCGAAGTCCCATATTCGGGGGATAGACCCCCAGCTATTCCTATTCGTCGCCTTCGAGACGGGTCGATTTACGAAAGCTT
Organism: Halalkalicoccus paucihalophilus; assembly: GCF_001593955.1. Lineage (GTDB taxonomy): Archaea > Halobacteriota > Halobacteria > Halobacteriales > Halalkalicoccaceae > Halalkalicoccus > Halalkalicoccus paucihalophilus. The sequence goes on from NZ_LTAZ01000003.1 coordinate 67,684, forward strand.
ATAAAGGCGGCCGGAAAAGGGCCGTTCGTATGGCAGACCTGATCGTCAAAGCCGCCGTAAAGGAAGCACTGTCCGACCACAACGTCTCCTCCGACTTCTACGACGCGCTCGACGAGGAAGTCGAGGGGCTCCTCAACGACGCGGCACGCCGTGCCGAGGACAACGACCGGAAGACGGTCCAGCCCCGCGACCTGTAAGTCGGCTTCCGAGCCCTTTTCGATTTTTTCGCACCGATCAGCGACGGCGTTCCTCGACGCGGTCGTGAGTGCCCACGAGTATCGTATCCGCCAGCCCGACGAACAGGCCGTGTTCGAGGGCGCCCGGAATCGAGGCCAGATCGTCCGCGAGGTCTGCGGGCTCCGCGATCCGGCCGAACTCGCAGTCGAACACGAGGTTGCCGTTGTCGGTGACGACCGGCCCGTCCTTTCGCTCGGCGGCCCTGAGTTCGGGCGTCCCGCCCAGTCCCTCGAGCGCCTCGGCGACGGGACGACGCGCGGAGGGCAGGACTTCGAGGGGGACGGGGCCATCGAACTCCTCGACCTCCTTCGAGGGGTCGGCGACGACGACGAACCGCTCTGCGGCGCTGTCGACCAGTTTCTCGCGTGCGTGGGCCGCGCCGCCGCCCTTGATCAGGTCGAAGCCCACGATCTGATCGGCACCGTCGATGGCCAGATCGGGAAGCGCGTCGTCGAGGGTCGTCAGCGGAATCCCGACCTCGCGGGCGAGGTCCGCCGACTGGTACGAGGTCGGAACCCCCCGTATATCGAGCCCCGCCTCGACCCGCTGACCGAGCGCGCGGATCGCGTGGGCCGCCGTCGAGCCGGTGCCGAGGCCGACGACCGTCCCGTCCTTGACGAGTTCGGCGGCGCGCTCGCCCGCCCTTCGTTTCGCCTCCTCGCTCCCGCCGGTGGTCTTCATGCGCGGGCGGTCGCTCCCCGGGAAAAAAAGCGTTTCAATCGGGCTGTGATTCGCTCGTGTGGAGGGGGACTGACCTCGGAATCGAAACCGTTCGCGGACGGAACGGGGGCGGTTCGTCGAGATTCGAGACCGACTCTGAGGGATAGTATCGCGAGTTAGCCGAGAACGGTCGCCTCGAACGCTATGAATGCGGCTTTCGCGGTCGCTCGGCGACGCCGGATTCCGAAGCGAGCCGGTCGACACGAGCGGACTATCGCAAGCGAAAGTGCGGAAAGGGATGCCGGCGTATCGGTAGACGCGATGGCACTCACCGAGATCGAACACCTCGACGACGAGATGGCCGACTGTCTGGACAACTGCCTCGACGCCGCCCAAGCCTGCGAGTGGTGTGCGGACGCCTGTGCCGACGAGGGCGAGGGGATGGCCGAGTGTATCCGGCTGTGTCGAGACGTCGCGGACCTGACAACGCTTCACGCCCGCTTCATGGCGCGCGATTCGGGCTACCACGCCGAGCTGGCGGCGGTCTGTGCCGACGCCTGCGAGGAGTGTGCAGAGGAGTGCGAGGGGCACGACCATGAGCACTGTCAGGTCTGTGCGGAGGTCCTGCGCGAGTGTGCCGAGACCTGCCGCGGAATGGCGGCTTGAGTCGAACGGTCGCTCCCGACACGAGCCGCCGGCCGTCGTATGAACAAGAGTCATAGCGCTCGCGACCGCTCTAGTTTTTCGTGGACGTCACCCCGGACGAGCCAGCGGTGGTTCTCGACGACGTGACCAAGACCTACCGGCTGGGCCAGCCCATCGACGCGCTCTCGTCGGTATCGCTGTCGATCCCGCGGGGATCCTACACCGCGATCATGGGCCCGAGCGGCTCGGGAAAGAGCACGCTGATGAACCTCGTGGGCTGTCTCGACCGGCCCACGGAGGGGCGGGTGCTGGTCGACGGGCGGGACGTCGCGGGGATGAGCGACCGCGAGCGGACGACCCTCCGGGGGCGAACGATCGGGTTCGTCTTCCAGACGTTCAACCTCATGCCGCGTCTGTCGGCGCTCGAGAACGTCGCCCTGCCGCTGGTCTTTCAGGGGGTCCGGCGGCGCGAGCGACGCGCTCGGGCCCGCGAACTGCTGGATCGGGTCGGTCTCGCCGAACGGGCGGATCACCGCCCCAACCAACTGTCGGGCGGTCAGCGCCAGCGCGTCGCCATCGCCCGCGCGCTCGTGGCCGACCCGGCCATCGTGCTCGCGGACGAACCCACCGGAAACCTCGACACCGCGACCGGAAGCGACGTGTTGGCGCTCTTCGAGGCGCTCTACGGGGAGGGGCGGACGGTGATACTCGTGACGCACGAACGCGACGTGGCCGAACACGCAGAACGGATCGTCCACGTCGTCGACGGCGAACTGGAAGGGATCGAGGCGGTCACCGGCGCGAGGCGGAAAGCGTGAACCCCCGGGAGGCGCTCTCGATGAGCCTGCGGGCGATCAGGGGCCATCCCCTCAGATCGTCGCTGACGGCGCTGGGCGTGTTGATCGGCGTCGCGGCGGTGATCGTCTTCGTGATCCTCGGGGCGAGCCTGCAGGCGGCGGTGATTGGCGAGGTCGGCGGCGAGGACGCCGAGCGGATCTACGTCTGGAACGGCCCCGAGGACGCACAGGGCCCGCCCGGTGCTGGCGCACGCGCCGTGTTCACCGAGGACGACATCGACCGGTTGCGCGCGATCGATGGCGTCGACGGGGTCGCCCCCTACGCGTCGGTCAGCGCGAACGGGTTCGAACACGAGGGCGATACGATCGCGGGTGGCGACGCCGTCGCCACCGGTCCCGACTACTTCACCGACGACGCGATCGCTGAGGGCCGGGCGTTCGAGTCCGGCGAAAACGAGGTCGTGCTGACGCCGCTGGCCGCGGCGGGGTTCGAGGAGGACGTCGCGGTCGGAGACCGGATGACGGTCACGTTCGAGGACGGCTCGGAGGCCGAGATGACCGTCGTCGGGATCCTCGAGGACTCGGGACCCCGAAGCCCGTTCGACGGGTTCGGCGAGGGCGCTCGCGTCTACATGCCCGCCGACCCCATCCACCGGACGACGGCCGAGAACGCCACCGGCGGCGAACAGCGCGTCTACCCGTACGTGGTGGTGACCGCCGACAGTCCCGAAAACGTCGAGGCCGTCACGTCCGCGGTCAGGACCTATCTGGAGGATGAATCGGACGCGAGCGAGGCCCTTCCCGGGACCTTCGGTGTCGAGATACAGACCAACGAGGACCTCCTCGAACAGGTGAACGGCCTGCTGGCGACGCTGACGGGCTTCATCACCGGGATCGCGCTCATCTCGCTGCTGGTGGGGTCGATCGGGATCGCCAACGTCATGCTCGTCAGCGTCACCGAGCGCACCCGCGAGATCGGGATCATGAAGACCGTCGGGGCACAGAAGCGCGACGTCCTCCAGCTGTTTCTGACCGAGGCGGCGATCCTCGGCCTGCTGGGCGCGGCGGCGGGGGCCGCGGTCGGCTTCGCGGGCGGGTACGTCGCGACCCGGATCCTCGAGTTCCCGTTCGTCGCGCCGCTCGAATGGGCGCTCGTCGCGGTCGTTACCGGTGTCCTCGTGGGGGCACTCGCCGGCCTCTACCCGGCGTGGAACGCCGCCCGGACCGACCCGATCGAGGCGCTTCGCTACGAGTGATCGGGATCGAACGCCGGTGGCTCACTCAAGGCGGTCCAGAACCGCCGCCGAATCGTACGCCAGCGAGAGCTGACGGGAGCGTCCCCGCCCCTCCATCCCGTCGTAGGAGGTCTCGACGATCCCGAGTTGATCGAGTTTGTTGACGATCTCCGAGTAGCGGGTGTAGCCCAGATCGGTCTCCTCGGCGAACGCCTCGTAGACCTCGCCGGCCTGCTCACCGTCGTGGTCGACCAGCACGCGAACGAGCGCCGCCTCGCTTTCGGCGAGTCCGCGGAGGCTCCGCGAGAGGTGGACGTATTTGGACTGTTCGTAGGCCTCCTCGACGTCCTCGATCTCGACGGTTCGACTGGCGCGCATCTCGGCGTTCAGCCCCGCCCGACGCAGGAGGTCGATCCCCACGCGCAGGTCGCCGCTCTCGGCGGTGAACTCCGCGACCCGGTCGAGGACCGTCGTGGAGACGACGCCGTCGTGAAAGCCGCGGTCGATGCGCTCCGTGAGGATGTCGACGATCTCGCCGGCGTCGTAGACCGGAAAGTAGACCTCCTCGGGGCGAAAGACGCTCCGAACCCTGGAATCGAGCTCCTCGATCGTGTCGAGCGCCAGATCCGAGGAGACGACGACCACGCCGATCCGCGTGCCGGGGTGGGCCTCGTGGGCGCGAAGAAGCGAATAGAGCGTATCGCTTGCTTCGTTCTCGTAGAAGAGGTAGTTCACGTCGTCGAGGGCGACCACGAGCACCTCGTCGGCCTCGACCAGCCTGTCTGCGACCTGTCCGAACAACTTTTTGAACGACACCCCGCTGGAGGGCGGTTCGTACTCGAAGATCCCCTCGAACAGTCTCGAAAAGACCGCATAGCGCGTCGAGTCGACCTGACAGTTGACGTGAACCGTCCGCACGCCCGCGTGGCCCGAGAGCTCGCCGAAGAGCTTCTGGACCGCCGTGGTCTTGCCGGTGCCGGGCGGGCCCTGCACCAGCGCGTTCAGCGGTCGGGATCCCCTCACGGCGGGCCGCAGGGCGTACTGCAGACTTTGTAACTGCGTCTCGCGGTGTTCGAACGTCTCAGGGAGGTAGTCGATCTCGAAGACGCGCTCGTCCCGGAAGACCGACTCGTCCCACGAGAGCATCCCCTCCTCGGGGTCCTCGACCATCACTTTCACCACGCTCGCCGGCCTATTTAATCGTTCGCCACGGCTGGTACCGTCGGCGATACGTCCGTAATCGAGGTCCCCGATCGCCTAGCGACTTCGATCGCGTAGTTATAGCCGACGGTATCACTCCCCGCGCCACGAAGGCGGGGCGAGGTCGAGGGCGAACACGGCGAGGACGTAGCTCACGCCGACCGCACCCGCGACCACCAGTTCCGCCCAAAGCGCAGTGATCCCGACGGAGCCCGCGAGGCGCAACGCGAGATACGCGAGGCCGACGACCGCAAGGAAATGGGCGATCTCGTAGGCGGTACCCTCCCGGTTCATGACTCGAATTTTCCGAGCAGCCGGTCGTAGATCGCCGTGCCCTCCTCGCGGGCGAGTTTCTCGACGATCAGTTCCGGCGTCGACCGGGCGAGACGGCCCTTCACGGGCGAGCGGTTCACCACGAGTTCGCCGTCTTCGAGGCCGACGGCCTCGATCCCGTCGACGGCGATCTCGCAGTCGGCGGCGCTCCGGATCTCGCGGGCGAGATGCGAGACGAAGACCGCCGTGGTGTCGGTCTCGGCGAGCGCTTCGAGGATGCCGGCGATAATCTTCGCGCTCGCGCCGGGTTCGGTGATGCTCTCGAGTTCGTCGACCAGCACCAGCCGGCCCTCACCCCCCGACGCGAGGTCGGCGAACTCCCGCACCGTTCCCTCGAAGGCCCCCGCGTCGAGGGTGCCCTGCGTCTTCGCGTGGTAGTGGACCTCTGAGAAGCGCTCCAGTCGGGCTCGGTCGGCGGGCACGGGCAGACCCATCTGGGCGAGGACTACCACTGTGCAGACCAGATCCAGCGTCGAGGTCTTCCCGCCGCTGTTGACGCCCGACAGCAGGGTGACGCCCGCCACCGAGTAATCGACGGGTTCGATCGCCTCCAAGGGCTCGGCGAGCAGCGGCGAGCGCCCGCCCTCGATCTCGATTCCCGCCCCGGAAAAGTCGGGCATCGTACAGTCGAACTCGCGGGAGAAGCGTGAGACCGCCAGCTCGACGTCGAGATCGAGGGCGGCCCGGACCAGCGCCTCGGACGGGTCCCGAAACGCTGCGAGGTCGGCGGCGAGTTCGCGTTTCCCACGCGTCGCCCGGCGTTCCTTTTCGGCGACCAGCTCCTCGCGCAGGCGTCCGACCACGTTCTCGTCGTGCTCGACGGGAAACGTCGGCTCCTCGGGGAAGGCCCCACGGGCGATCTCGCTCTCGCCGGGATCGAGCGCGAGCGCGTCGATCAGGTGTTCGCGGGCCGCCTCGATGGCTTCGGCGTACTCGTCTGCGAGTTCCCGCGAGAGCAGCGAGTCGATGCCCGCGCCGCGTTCCGCGAGCGAGAGCAGGTCCGTGCCCTCGATGGTCACGTCGCGCTCCTCGATCGCGTTCCTGAGGGAGTCGTTGGCGACGCTCTCTGCGGTGTGGACGCTCGCGTCGAGGTCCGACACCGCTCGGGTGAGTCGGTCGAGTTCGGCGTCGTCTCTCACCTCGCCGTCGGGACCCAATCGGGAGAGCGCGTCGTCCAACGAATCGAGGTCACAGGGCGGGTCCATCCCGTCGGTCCGGTGAACCGAGATCGCCGCGCGAATCGACTCCCGGTTTGTGGCGAAAAACGAGAGAACCCGTTCGGGGGCGATCTCGGCCGGATCCGAGAGCGCGTCGGGTCTGACCTGTACGTCGCCCTCGACTTCGACCCCGGTGAAGGCCTCGTCGAGCGCGATCACCGTCGAGTAGCTCCGCGCGAGGTCCGCCAGCCCGCGGGCGTCCTCGCACACCTCGACCGGGAGTTCCGGAAGCGCCTCGCGCGCAGCGGCGAGGGTTTCTGCGTCGCTCGTGACCAGACAGCGGTCTCGAACCCGCACGTCGCGCGGCGTTTCGAGGGGTGTGACTCCCGAGAGGGCCTCGCGGACATCGGGGTCGGGCTCGCGTTCGAGTGCGCGTCTGGCGAACGCCCGGACCTCCTCGATACGGGAGGGCGAACCGCTGGGATAGAACGTCTCGAGGCGGCGTTTTCCGTAGGCGGTGACCGCCCGGTCCTGCAACAGGGAGAGCAGTTCGCGGTGGATCTCGCGGGCACGGTCGGTCCTGAGCAGCCGACTCGAATCGTCGTGTTCCCGGCGGATCGCGCCGCGGGCGATCCGGGCGGCCCGGCCCTCGCTGATCCCCGGTGCGCTCGCGAGGTGGGCCACGTCACCCTCGCGGAGCGCGCGTTCAGCGCCCTCGACCTCGGCGAGCGCGCTTGCGGTCTTCGCGCCCACCCCGGGGATCGACTCGAACTCCATCAGTAGGCCCACTACCGGCGCGAACGCAAAAACGTCCCGGCCGGACCTCACGAGAGCGCACGGCTTTTGTCCGCGGGCGCGCAAGGGCGAGCATGTCCGCAGAGGAGAAACTGGCCGCCGCCCGCGCGGACCTCGCCGGCGAGGCGGGGATACTCGTCGCCTTCTCCGGGGGAGTGGATTCGAGCGCCGTCGCCGCCATCGCCCACGACGCACTCGGAGAGGACGCCGTGGCCTGCACCGCCAAAAGCGAGACGCTGCCCGAGGCAGAACTCGCGGACGCAACGCGGGTCGCAGCGGAGATCGGCATCCGCCACGAGGTCGTCGAGTTCTCCGAACTGGACGACCCCGAGTTCGTCAAAAACGACGGCGACCGCTGTTATCACTGCCGGTCGATGCGACTCGGGAGGATGTTCGAGAAGGCGGAGGAACTCGGGATTCCAGTGGTGTGCGACGGAACGAACGCCTCGGACCCCGGCGAGGGCCACCGGCCGGGCCTGCAGGCGGTCACCGAGCTCGACGCCCGCTCGCCGCTTCTCGAACACGACATCAGCAAGGACGAGGTGCGCGAGATCGCCGATATTTATGGGCTCTCCGTGGCCGACAAACCCTCGATGGCCTGTCTCTCCTCGCGGATTCCGACCGGGGTCGAGGTCACCGAGGAGCGACTCACGCGGGTCGACAAGGCCGAGGCCCTGCTGCGAGGGTGGGGCTTCTCGCAGTTCCGCGTGCGCGATCACGACGGGCTCGCCCGCATCGAAATCACGCCCGAGGAGCTAAAGGAGGCCCTCGATATCGAGTTCGTCCGGGCGACCCGCGCGCACATGGAGGATCTGGGCTTCGAGCACGTCACGCTGGATTTGCACGGCTATCGGACGGGAAGCGTCAGCCCCGGCGAGACAGCCGACACAGAGGCGGATCTGCTCGACACGCAGTACCCCACGGCGGAGTAGGTCAGTCGGTGGTCGGCGGTTCGTCGGCCTCGCGCTCGCGTTTCTCCTCGACGACGTCGATCGGGATCCCCGCAGGGGTCTCGTCGCGCTCGCCGAAGCCGGCGCTCAGGATCCGAGTCAGTGCCTCCTCGACGTTCTCGTCGGTCTCGATGACGTCCTCCTCCTCGACCTCGATGACGAACCCGCTGGTGATGTTCGGTGCAGTGGGTAAAAAGAGGAGTTTCCGGCCGTCCGGCGTCTCACGGCCGGTCTTGAACGCGGTCATGCGGACGTTCTCCCAGGTGTTTACCTTCACCGGTGCCTGCAGGTCGCTCGTCCCGGTCAGCGCGGTCTCGATCGCCATCTTCGAGGCGTTGTAGACCACGCGGAGACCGGGCACGCTGTTCATGACGGCGTCGATCCCGGCCTCGACCAGCGAGCCGATGGCCGTGCGCATCAGGTAACCGACGGCGAAGACCAGCAGGACGAAGACGGCGAGCGTGATGAACACGCGAAGCGCGGGGTTCGCGATGGACTGGGTCAGCGGGAGGTTCGCGATGAAGCGAAAGAGCCAGTAGACCACCCAGATGGTGACGATGATCGGGACGATGACGACCAGCCCGCTCGCCATGTCCCGCTTCCATGTCGACATTCGCTCGCCCCTTACGGGGCCGCGCTAAAAGAGTTGTTCATCGGCCCAGAATCGCCCGGAGCGCGAACCCTGCGTTTTCCTTCCGTTCCATCATCCGCCGGTAGAAATACGAGAGCCACTTCCCGCCGTAGGGCGCATACTGGTAGACCTCGTACTCGCGGGCGAGGTCGATCTGGACGTCCTCGCGCACCCCCATCAGCATCTGGATCTCGAAGGGCGTTCCATGAGCGTCGTGGAGTTCGCGTGCCCGGTCGATCATCACGGGGTCGTGGCTGCCGACGGCGATCCCGCCGTCGTAGGCCTCGAACATATACTCGAGGTAATCCTCGTAGACCTCGTTGACGCGTTCTTTACTCTTGTAGGCGGTCGCGGGCGGCTCGTCGTAGGCACCCTTGACCAGCCGGATCTTCCCGGGAACGTCCGCGAAACGCTCGATGTCGTCGCGGGTGCGCTTGAGGTTCGCCTGCAGACAGACGCCCATCCCCCCTCCTCGGGCCTCGACGAACTCCTCGAAGGCGTCGAGCGTGGCGTCCGTGGTGGTGTGGTCCTCCATGTCGAGCCAGACGAACCGGTCGTGTTCGTCCGCCCGGTCGACGATCCCCCGGAGGTTGTCGCGAAACCGGGCCTCGCTCACGTCCAGTCCGATCTGGGTGGGTTTGACCGTGATGCAGGCGTCGAGTCCGGTTCCGGCGAGGTCGTCGAGCAACGCGGCGTACGCGCGGGCGTCGTCGTCGGCCTCCGTGGGGTCCTCGTAGTGCTCTCCCAGAAGGTTAAGGAGCACGCCCACGCCGCGGTCGTTGCACTCACGGACGTGTTCGAGGGCGGTTGCTGGGGTCTCCCCGGCGACGAACCGGCGCGCGATCGGCGGGATCATGTCGCTCCCTTCGTCCCGGGTGACTTTAATGATGGATACCCGGGAACGAACCGTTGGGCATTAACTTACCCAGTGGCTCGGGGTCGGTATGGGTCCGCTCGAACTCCTCGTCGTCGCCTTCTGGGTGATGCTGCCCGCTTACGTGCCGAACAACGCCGCCGTCCTCGCGGGCGGGGGCGCGCCGATCGACGGCGGCCGAACCTGGAAGGGGCGGCGCATCCTCGGCGACGGCAAGACCTGGCGCGGGACGATCGTCGGCACGCTCGTCGGCGTGGGCGTCGCCTACCTGCTCAACGTCCTCCGTCCGACGGCCGTCGACGTCCTCGGGGTGTCGGTCCCGACCTTCCCACTCGCGGTCATGATCACCCTCCCGCTGGGTGCGATGCTCGGCGACATGGCCGCCTCCTTCATCAAGCGCCGCACCGGCCGGAATCGCGGCGCGCCGCTGCCGGGCGTCGACCAGCTCGACTTCGCCGTGATGGCGCTCGTCCTGACCGCGGTCGTCGCCTTCGAGTGGTTCGTCGCCGTCTTCACCCTCGCGCTGCTCGTGGTCGTTCTGATCGTCACGCCGATCCTCCACGTGATCACGAACGTGCTCGCCTACCTCTTCGGGTTCAAACACGAGCCGTGGTAGACGCAGCCCTTTTACTGCGTTCCGGCGCTTCACACCTTCGCTGGTAAACCTGGACCGAAACGCGGCTCGTTCTCTCTGGTCACTTACTGCGACCGCTCGTTCCCTTCGTTTGTCACCGGCGGCTCTGCCGCCGGTTTCCAGCGGGACTCCTCGAAAACGCTTCGCGTTTTCGAGCTCGCGGAAATCTACGATTTCCGCAGACTTCGGTCCCGTACGGCCCGCGGGCAGAAACAGCCAGTGACCGGCGAACTAAAGCCTCCCTATCGAGAACACCCGCCATGCGCTCTCACGAACACGCGGCCATCGGCGCGCTCTGTGGTGCGCTCGCCGTGACCCTCCTCGCGCGCGGTCGGTCGTTCCTCGAGAAACTCGCCCTCTGGACCTACGGCCTGCTTCTCAGTGTGTTCATCGACCTCGATCACTTCGTCATCGCGCGCGCGAAGACCGGCAGTTGGTCGTATCTCACACGGGCGGTTCGCCACCCGGTCTGGGCGTTCACCGAACAGGAGTCCGTGTTCCCCGACGTGGAGATGAAACTCGACCGGTTGGCGAGTCACGTCCTCATCGGCGGCGGCCTCGTCCTCGCGCTCCGACCGCTCAGTCGCCTGCTGGCGGTCTTCAGTGCGGTCGTCGTCTACGCACACGTGCTCGCGGACCTCCTGCGGGAGATCGAGGTCGCCTGATCACCGTTTCGTCGCCTTGATCAGGTACTCCCCGCCCCGGTCCTCGAGGCGCTCGATATCGAACCCGAGGTCCGAGAGGGAGTCCTCGACGGCCGCTGGGCTCGACCCGTAGTCGGCGGGCGAGCGCCGGAGTTCGCTCTCGCGGTGGATCTCACAGTAGACGAGCCGACAGTCCTCGTGGGCGAGCGAGTCGGAAAGTCCCTCGATGGCCAGCGATTCGGCTCCCTCGACGTCGATCTTCAGGACGGTCGGCCGTGGAGCCTCCCCCGAAGCGACCAGTTCGTCGCCGGTCCGGGTCTCGACCGAGACGGCGGCGGGTCCCGGATCCGTGGTGAGCGAGGGCGTCCCCTGCCAATTGTCGCGTTCGCGGTCCGGGTTGTCGAGCGCCGCGGTTCCCGTCGAATCCGACAGGGCGCACTCGAAGAGCAGGGGATCGGTCCCGAGGGTTTCGACCCGCCGATGGAGCGTCTCCCTGACGTCGGGATTTGGCTCGAAGGCGCTCACGCGCTCGTCGAGGACGGCGCTCGCGAAGACGGTGTAAAACCCCCCGGCCGCGCCGATGTCCCAGAAGACGTCCTCCGGACGGAGCTCCGCGAAGAGGTCTGCGAGCATCCGGCCCTCGATCTCGAGGAACCGGCGGAGAAAGCGTGCGTCCTCACGACCGTCGAGTTCGAAGACGACCGACAGCCTGTCGACCGTGACCGGACGCCGCCCGCGGGCCGCCCAGTAGCGGTCGGCCACACGACGACGAACCGAGAGAACCGCCGTCCGGACGAGTTCGAGGGCGTCCCATTGGTGAGCGAATCCGGGCACCCGTTCGAGAGTCGCCATTGTCGGCCGTACAATCGTGAGAGATATAAACAGACGTGGTTATTGTCGGTCGAAAATCAGTAATCGGGACTGCGTGGGTCGTGGATCCGCAGTCCCGTTCGCGAATCGGGCCATTCGGTCACACCGGTCTTCGCCCGTTCGGCTCGCGGTGCTCGCTCCGAACCGCGCTGCTCACGGCCCACGCCGTTCACATTCGGGGCCTTCGATTCGCTCAGTCCTCGCCCTCCTCGAATCCGTCCTCGAACCGGAAGGTCCCGTTTCGCTGGACGATCTCACCGTCGACCTCGATCCGCGACTCGGCGCTCATATCGACGATCATGTCGACGTGAACTGCGCTCTCGTTCTCCTCGTTACCCTCGCCGACACACTCGCCGTAGGCCATCCCGACGGCCATGTGGACGGTGTCGCCCATCTTCTCGTCGAAGAGCATGTTGTAGGTGAACCGGTCGATATCACGGTTCATCCCGATCCCGAGCTCGCCCAGGCGACGGGCCCCGTCGTCGGTGTTCAACACCTCGGTCAGGAGGTCCTCGTTCTGGCCTGCCGAGTGGGAAACGACCTCGCCGCCTTCGAATTCGAGGGAGACGTCGGTGATCTCGCGGCCCTGATGGTAGAGCGGCTTGTCGAAGAAGACCGACCCCTCGACGCTGTCGGGGACGGGCGCAGTGAAGACCTCCCCGCCCGGGAGGTTCTTCTCGCCGTAGTCGTTGAGCGTGGTGTTGCCCGCGACGCTCATGGTGACGTCCGTCCGGTCGCCCGAGACGATCCGGACCTCCTCGGCGGGGTCGAGGATCTCGACCATCCGAGACTGAAGCTCCCGTTGTTCGTCCCAGTCCTTGTTGATCGCGTCCCAGACGAAGTTCTCGTAGGCCTCGGTACTCATGCCCGCCAGTTGGGCGTTCGCGGGCGCGGGGAACTGCGTGAGACACCAGCGCTTCGAGAGACGTTCTTCCCGAATGGGCTGTTGGGCCACCGAGTAGGCGGCCGTGACCTCGGGATCGACGTCGCCCGTCTCGGTGGCGTTCTCGGTCGCGCGCAGGTGGATGAAGGCGTCGGTCTCCTCCATCAGCGCCCGTTCGTGACCCGGCGTCTCGAACTCCGCCGAGGCGCGCAGAAAGGCGCGCTGTGCGCGCTCGTCGGCGTTGAGCGAGACCGGGTTCGCGCCGCGATCGCCGAGCACCTCGTGGAGCGCGACGACCAGATCGCTCGCGACGGGGGGCGCGCTGACGATGACGTCGTCACCCTCGGCGATGTCCGTCGAGTGATCGACGATGATCTCTGCGTGTTCGCGGATGCGTGGGTCCATACCGGAACTGGCGGGCGGTCGACCAAACCCGTTTGGGTTCAGTACAGGATCGAAAAGACCCCGAGTTGGATCGGCAGGAGGATCGCGATGGTCGCCAGCGAGCAGGCGACCGTCACGCGGATCAGATCGCCCGCCTCAACGCCGTCCTGTGCGAGGATCGCGACGAGGACCGCCGACTGGTAGGGAAAGAAGTAGGTTCCCAGGGCAAGGGCCTCAGTCATCACCACCGGCTCCAACGGCAGGCCCGCGCTCGCGGCATACGAGACGAGCACGGGCGTCAGCACGCTCGCGACCGCGAGCCCCTCCATGAGGAGGTTCAGCAGAATGGTCGCTCCGAAGACGAACGCGAGGACGAGCGCGAGCGACCCGTCGGCGGGGATCGCGTCGAACAGCGTCCCCGCCGCCAGATCCGCAAAGCCCGTCCGCGAGAGCCCCTCGCCGACGGCGAAGACCCCGCCCAGAAAGAACAGGATCGAGTAATCCGGCTCGCCGGCCCGTGAGAACTCGACAACGCCGATAGAGGGGAGAAAGGCGAGGGCGACGACGAGGATCGCCCCGAAGACCGGATGCAGGCCGTGGAAGAAGTCAGTGGTCCAAAAGAGGGTGCCTACGAGCAGGAACAGCGCCATCCGCCGCTCGCTCGCGCCCGCGGCTCCGGGGCCGTTTTCGGGGACCTCGACGCCCGAGTCGACGGCGGGCCGATACAGCGCGAGGACGATGCCCGCGACGAGCAGCGTCCGGGCGAGCCCCATCACCGGGAACAACACGAGCGCCCACTCGGTCCACCCGATGGCGAAATCGCCGACCGATTCTGCGATCCCGGTGATGATGACGTTCGGGAGCGCGGCGGTGTAGATCCCCGAGGCGCCGTAGAAGGTGGCAAAGAGCGGTCCCAGAAAGAGTCCGATCCGGGCCTCGCGGTCCGCGAACGACTCGCCGGTCTCGTAGAGCACCGGCGCGAGCACCAACACGCGCACGAGCGTCGAGGGGACGAGCAGGGCGAACGCGAGCGCGCCCAGACAGAGCGCGACCAAGAGCGAGGCGTACGCCCGGATCGGGTCCCCGCGCCAGCGGGTCGGAACGGCGCGGGCGACGAGCCACCGGCCGGCCCAGTCCGCGAGGCCGCTCTCGCGGGTCGCGAGGCCGATCAGCAGGCCGAAACCGATCAGCCAGGTCGCGGGTGAGCGAAAACCGACCAGCGCCAGTTCCGTAGAGAAGGCCGCGCCGACGAGGCCGATACAGAGTACGCCCGTGTAGGCCGGCGGGACGGGCGTGAGCACCCAGAGGACGACACAGAACAGCGTAATCGCGAGCATCGTTGCGGCGTCGGTCCCGATCGGGAAGCCGACAAACACCGCAAGCGCCGCAACGACCGTGAGCAGAAATGCGGGACCCGGCGAGCGGATTCGTGCGAATCGCTCCGTGAGCGTCATTCACCGGCCCTTCTCGGATCGATGCTAAAAGCGAGACGATAGTGGCAGGCCCCGCCGGGCGGGGCGGGCCGAGACGGGCAGGGTTTTGCCGGTCGACCCGCCATATTCGGTATGATCGACCTGCGAAGCGACACGGTGACCCGACCCGACGACCGGATGCGCGAGGCCGCCCGGGAGGCCGAAGTGGGTGACGACGTCTATCGCGAGGACCCGACGGTCAACGAACTCGAAAAGCGGGCGGCCGACGTGGTCGGAACGGAGGCGGCGCTGTACGTCCCCACGGGGACGATGGGCAACCAGGTCGCGGTGCGTGCGCACACCGAGCGCGGCCAGGAGGTACTCAGCGAGCGCGAGAGCCACGTCGTGAAGTGGGAGCTGGGCGGGATGGCCCAGCTCTCGGGTCTGCAGGTGCGCACGATAGAGGGCGACGACCGCGGGGTCGTCTCGCCCGATAAGGTTCGAGAGAACTACGTCGCAGAAGACCTCCACCGGCCGGGTACCGGGCTGCTCACGCTGGAGAACACCCACAACAGCAAGGGGGGAGCGGCGATCGAAGCGGAGGATATCGCGGCCGCCGCGGAAGCGGCCCACGATCTGGGCGTGCCGGTCCACCTCGACGGCGCGCGCGTGTTCAACGCCGCGGCGGCCCTCGGTGTCGAGGCCAGCGAAATCGTCGAGCCGGTCGATTCGGTGATGTTCTGTCTCTCGAAGGGATTGGGCGCGCCCGTCGGCTCGATGGTCGCGGGCAGCGAGGAGTTCATCGAGCGTGCCCGACGCAACAGGAAGCTGCTGGGCGGCGGGATGCGCCAGGCGGGGATCATCGCCGCACCCGGCCTGCTAGCCCTGGAGAACCGCCATCGGCTCTCCGAGGACCACGAGAACGCCAGCCGGCTCGCCGCCGGACTCGACGACATCGAGGGGCTTTCAGTCCTCGAACCGGAGACGAACATCACCCTGGTCGACTGCTCGGAAAGCGACTACACCGCAGCGGAATTCCTCGACGCGTGTGAGGGCGAGGGCGTTCTCGGGGTGGCCTTCGGCGAGTACGTCGTGCGCTTC
This sequence comes from Halalkalicoccus paucihalophilus, assembly GCF_001593955.1. Classification (GTDB taxonomy): domain Archaea; phylum Halobacteriota; class Halobacteria; order Halobacteriales; family Halalkalicoccaceae; genus Halalkalicoccus; species Halalkalicoccus paucihalophilus. The sequence goes on from NZ_LTAZ01000003.1 coordinate 83,126, forward strand.
TGTACCCACTGGGACGTCGGCGAGGCGGACATCGAGGAGGTGATCTCTGCCGTCGGGCGGGCGCTCTAGCGTCGTCCGCTCTCGATGCCGTCGCGAAAGCCCGTGAGCACCTTGCGGACGAACAGATACGAGCCGGCGACGAAGAAGACCAGGATCCCGACGAAGACGAGATAGACGGGATCGATCTGGAGGAGCATACGTTCCCCTCGTCTGCGCAGGAAAAGAGCGTTTCGGCCGGGCGGGCGGACTTCAATCGTATGCACGCGCCGGCAGAACCGAGTACTACCTCACGGCGGTAGGCGCCGGTGTCATGGATCACGACACGTTCATCGGCGAGGTGCAGAACCGTGCCGAACTGGCGTCCCGTGGCGAGGCGCTGAGCGCGACGCGGGCGACCCTCCAAACGCTCGGCGAGCGGATCCAGGAGGGCGAGGCGACGAACGCCGCCGCCCAGCTTCCCGACGAACTCGGCCGGTTCCTCAAGGAGAAAGCCGACACCACCGAGTCGTTCGACTACCGGAAGTTCATCACCCGCGTCGCCGAACGCGAGGAGAACCTGGACGATCCCGAGGACGACGACGACCGCTCGGCGGCCGCGCTGCACGCCCGCGCCGTGATCGACGTCCTCGACGAGGCCGTCACCGAGGGACAGGTCGAGGACCTCCGCGACCAACTCCTCGACGAGGCCGTCACCGAGGGACAGGTCGAGGACCTCCGCGACCAACTCCCCGACGAGTACGCCGACCTCTTCGAACTCGCCGAGGTCGAGGGGTCCCCCGGTCAGGTCTAAAGCGAGAACTCCTCCATGACCGTTCCGTCCGGTTGTCGGAGTCGGACGCGGACCCCGTTTTCCGTCGCTTCGAGTTCCGCGTGGCCCGGCCGATTTCCTCGGGGTTGTGCGTGACTGCCGGGGTTCAAGAGCGTGAGCTCGTCGGTCCGGGTGACCGAGGGACGGTGGGCGTGGCCCGAGATCACCAGATCCGCGCCGCGCTCGCGCCCGAACATCGCCAGTCCCGTCGGCCCGCCGTTTCGCCGGTGGGTGAGCGCGACCTGCAACCCTTCCCAGTCGAGGGTTCGGGCTTCGGGCAGTCGATCCCGAACTGCCGTGGCGTCGGCGTTACCGTGGACGGCGTCGAGGCGGGCGGCCTCGTCCTGAAAGGCCTCCAATGCCGAAACGGACGTGAAGTCGCCGGCGTGGATCACGCGCTCTGCGGTTCGGACCGCTTCGAGCGTCCGGCCGGTCAGTGCATGACCCTCGCTGCTGTGGGTGTCGGAGACGACCGTGAGCATACGTGGACGTGATCGGCGACGGTACTGTCGGTTTCGCTCTCGGGACTCTCGCTCGGGATCGAACCCAAACGGCATTACCCCCCGGCGAGTAGCGGAGCCGATGGCAGGTGAAAGCGTCGGCGTGGTGCTGGCTGCGTTGGTGGCGAACGGGGCGATCGCGGCGCTGAAGTTCGGCGGGTTCCTGCTGACAGGGAGCCCGGCGATGCTCGCCGAGACGTACCACTCGGTCTCGGATACGGGCAATCAGGTCTTCCTCCTGATCGGGATCTACTACGGCCGACAGGACCGGGACCGCTCCCATCCCTTCGGCTACGGCAAGGCCGAGTTCTTCTACAGCTTCCTCGTGAGCGTCCTGCTGTTCGGGATCGCGGGCTGGGAGAGCGCGAAGGGCGGCTACGAGGCGCTCGTCCACGGCGAAGTCCACCTGACCGAGGGGACCGTTACCCTGCTCGGGACGACCGTTCCGGGGATCTACGTCAACTACGCAGTGTTGCTCGGCGCGATCGTCTTCGAGACCTACGCACTCATCAAGGCCCGAGCGGCGATGCGCGCGGAGATCGACGAACGGGGCTGGAGCGGCTACCGCGAGGCGTTCAAGAAGACCAGCCGGACCACGGTGCTGACGGCGCTGACCGAGGACACGGTCGCGCTCGCCGGGCTCGGGATCGCGCTCGCGGGCATCTACCTCACCCGCGTCACCGGCAACCCCGTCTACGACGGGACGGCGGCGCTATTGATCGGGCTGATACTGATGGGCTTTGCCCTCGCGCTGGCCTGGGAGAACAAGCGCCTGCTGATCGGCGAGAGCCTCCCGAAGACCGACGAGCGGGAGCTACGGGAGATCGTCGCCGGTTGGGACGGCGTCACCGAGATCACCGGGTTCCGTAGCGTCCATTTCGGTCCGGACTACCTGCTCGTGGCCGCCGACGTCGGGTTCGACACGGCCCTCGACGGGGACGAGATCGACGAACGCATCGGCGGGATCGAACGGACGTTGCGGGAGGCAAACGAGAGCATCAAAAGCGTCTACATCGAACCCCAGACGGCCTGATCCGAGCGTTTTTATCCGATCGGAACCCAGAACCGGTGTGGCGACGACCGACTCCACGCGCTTTTTCCCGTACGAGGCTCCCTACGAGAACCAGCGCGAGGCGATCGAGCGGATCGAAAACGGTCTCGCGCGCGGCCAGGACGTGCTCTTCGAGGGTGCCTGCGGGACGGGAAAGACGCTCTCGGCGCTCGTGCCCGCGCTCTCGCATGCCCGTGAGACGGACAAAACGGTCGTGATCACGACGAACGTCCACCAGCAGATGCACCAGTTCGTCGAGGAGGCCCGCGCGATCACGCGCGAGGAGGCGATCCGGGCGGTCGTCTTCAAGGGGAAAGCGTCGATGTGTCACATCGACGTGGGCTACGAGGAGTGTCAGGTGCTTCGCGATACGACCCGCGATCTCGCCGAGTCCGAGATAGACAGGGCTCAACTCGAACGCAAACAGGACGAGCTGCTGGAGGAGAGTCAGGCGGGCGATCAGGGGGCCGCCGAAGCCCGCAGCGCGGTGATGGACGAGCTCGAATCCGTCGACGAGGAAGTCTCGGACCTCGAAGAAGAGCCCACCTGCGAACACTACTACAACAACCTGATGGGCGATACCGACGCGTTCTACCAGTGGCTCTTCAGCGACGTGCGCACCCCCGAGGAGGTCTATGAGTACGCCGAACGCGAAGGGTTCTGTGGGTACGAACTGCTCAAAGACGGGATGGAGGGCGTCGACCTCGTGGTCTGTAACTACCACCACCTGCTCGATCCGATGATCAGAGAGCAGTTCTTCCGGTGGCTCGACCGGGATCCCGAGGACGTGATCTGCGTCTTCGACGAGGCCCACAACATCGAGGACGCCGCCCGCGACCACGCGACGCGCACGCTGACGGAGAACACCGTCGACAGCGCCCTCGACGAGTGTGAGGACTCGGACGACCCGAGAAGCGAGGACGCCTTCGCGGTTTTTGCGGCTTTTCGCCGCGCGCTCGTTTCGACCTACGAGGACTCCTTTGGCTTCGGCGACCGGGGAAAGGTCGACGAGAACTGGGAGGACGTCGCCATCGCCAACGAGTCGGGTCGCGACGAGCTCACGCTCGCCTTTCTGGAGGAGTACACGGGCCAAGGGATCGACCGCGATCTCGAAAGCGCACTGGAGTTCGGCGAGGAACTCGACGAGCAGTACGAGGAGGCCTATCGCAACGGGCAGGCCCAGACGCGAGCGGAGTGTCAAACCCTCCAGGCCGCCGCGTTCATCGAGGGCTGGCTCGACGACGGGGCCGCGCTCGGCCAGTACCCCGTCCTCGGGGTGCGCCGCGACGAGGGCACCGAAGAGGTGTACGGCCGGGCGGAACTCTATACGTGTATTCCCCGCGAGGTCGCAGAGAGCCTCTTTTCGAGCGTGCACGCGAGCGTGCTGATGAGCGCAACGCTTCGCCCGTTCGACGTCCTAGAGGACGTTCTCGGATTAGAAGACCCGATAGAGATAGCCTATGGCCTCGAATTTCCCGAGGACAATCGGAGGACCTTCGCGGTCGAGACGCCCGCACTCTTTTCGAGCGAGCGCGAGGACCCCGATACACAGCGGACGATCGCGCGCGTGATCGAGGACGCGATCCGGATGACGCCCGGCAACTCCCTGATATTCTTCCCGAGCTACTACGAGGCCGAGCGCTACTACGGGCGGGTCGAGACGCGCGCGACGCCGTATCTCGATCAGCCCGGAGTGGGTGCCGAAGAACTCAGACAAGAGTTCACCGACAGCGACGACGCGGTGCTCTTTACCTCGCTGTGGGGCACCCTCACCGAGGGGGTGAGCTTCGACGGCGACGACGCCCACACGGTGCTCGTCGTCGGGGTTCCCTACCCGCATCTCGACGAGCGCATGGACGCGGTGCAGGAGGCCTACCAGTCGATCTACGGCGAGTTGAACCCCGACGCAGGCTGGGAGTATGGCGTCGAGATCCCGACCATCAGGAAGACCAGACAGGCGCTCGGGCGGGTGCTTCGCTCGCCCGAGGAGGTGGGCGTGCGCGCGCTCGTCGACAAACGCTACACGCAGACCGCCGAGCGCGAGATGGGGAAATACAGCGTCCGGAGCGCGTTCCCGCCCGAAGAGCGCTCCGAGATGATCGACATCGCTCCCGAGAAACTCCAGTTCTCGATGCTGAACTTCTACGGCGATCACGACGCCTACGACGACCCACCGGAGCCTCGGTTAGACGGGTAGCGAAAACCGGGTGGCGACCTCCTCGTGGGTCGCGTCCCACAGTACGAGTTCGTTGACGTCCCACGTGACCGGCTCGATTTGGCGATCTCGGAGGCGTTCACGCTCCGCTCGGGTCCCGCCGCGCGCAAGGGTGACGTGTGGGACGTAGTCCTCGCCGTCGATCCCCTCGATCGCGCCGAAGGTTTCCGAAAGTCGCGCGTTGAGTTCGCGGAGAAGGGGGCTCTCGACGGCGAGATACACGACAGGAGAATCGCCCTTGGTCGGCGCTTCGAACGTTTCAATCCCGGTGATGCGGGCCTCAAAGGGAGGCGTGGCGGCGATCGTCTGGCGGACTGCTGGAACGAGACGGGCATACTCCATCGGCGTCCGCTCGCCGAAGCGCTTGATCCCGAGCGTGAGGCGTCTGCGGACGTGCTCGAACGTGTAGAGGTCGGGTTCGAGGCCGCCGGCGAGGCGTTTGACCTGCCCCGGAACGGGGACGTTCAGGCTGATCGGCACTACCGGCTCCCAGCGCTCACAGCACGATAAGGGCGGTGATCGAGACGGCACCCCATTAGTGGACGGTGTGAGAGGGGCTCGATACCTCGACAAGGACTGCCGGGCCAGAAGAGTTTAATAGGCCCGGCCTATTCCGTTCGCACAATGAGTCGGCCGACGCTCCAGAGATCGTGTTCTCCCGCGAGCGTCGCCGCCGCCTCGTGGCTCGTGGCGCCACGCACGCGGTCCGTAGCCCCGCACTCCCGACGACCGCGACCGGGCCCCCGCTAGGCCCACTACTATCTTCATCCCCTGACTTTCACCGAACTCGACGAGTAGTCGATTTGCCTGTTTTCCCGCGTAGCGTAGCCCTTGTCTTTATTTTTCACAATCTAAAAGGAAGAATTTATGTCCTCCGAACGGGTTCGTTCGAGCAACGATGGAACGCGTGGCACTCGCCTTCTCGGGCGGGTTGGATACGACCGTCTGTGTACCGCTGCTCGAAGAGGAATACGGCTACGACGAGGTGATCGGCGTCACCGTCGACGTCGGCCAACCGGAGGAGGAGTTCGCCGAAGCCGAGGAGACCGCAGAAGCGCTCGGCCTCGAGAACCACATCGTCGACGCCACATCGGAGTTCGCGGAGACCTGCTTCGACGGCGTGAAGGCCAACGCGACCTATCAGGGCTATCCACTCGGCACCGCGCTCGCCCGCCCGGTGATCGCGCAGGCCATTCTGGAGGTCGCACAGGAACAGGATTGCTCGGCACTGGCCCACGGCTGTACGGGGAAAGGAAACGACCAGCTCCGGTTCGAGGCCGTCTGGCGCGGCTCGGACATGGAGGTCATCGCGCCCGTCCGTGAACTCGGGCTCACTCGGGAATGGGAGATCGAGTACGCCGACGAGAAGGACCTTCCAGTCGAAGCGGGCAACGAGGGCGTCTGGTCGATCGACACGAACCTCTGGAGCCGCTCGGTCGAGGGCGGCCAGTTGGAGGAGCCGAGCTACGTGCCCCCCGAGGAGATCTACGAGTGGACTGCCGAACCGACCGACGAAACCGAACTCGTCGAGATCGAGTTCGAGGAGGGCGTGCCCGTCGCCGTCGACGGCGAGGCGATGGACGGCGTCGAGTTGATCGAGCACCTGAACGAACTCGCGGGCGCCCACGGCGTCGGGCGCACGGACCTGATGGAAGACCGCATGCTCGGCCTGAAAGTCCGCGAGAACTACGAGCACCCCGCGGCGACCGTGCTGTTGAACGCCCACCGGGCGCTCGAGGACCTCGTGCTGACGAAGGGCGAACGCTCCTTCAAGGTCGGCGTCGACCACGAGTGGTCCGAGAAGGCCTACGAGGGGCTGCTGTTCGCACCACTCGTGGAGGCGCTGAACGGCTTCATCGACGAGACCCAGACGAAAGTGACGGGCACGGTGACGATCAAGCTGGAGGGCGGAAAAGCCCGTCCCGTAGGCAGGGACAGCGACTTCGCGGTCTACTCGGCGAGCGCGGCGTCGTTCAACACCGAGACCGTCGACGGGATCGCCCAGGAGGACGCCACCGGCGTCGCGAAGTACCACGGCCTGCAGGAGCGCCTCGCGAACGCGGTCGAGGCCGACATCGGCGAGAAGACGCCCGCCGTGACCGACGGTGGGGACACGAGCGAGGGGGACGAGTAGAATGGACGAGGGATCCGGGGACGTGGTCCGCCGCGAGCGGTTCAGCGGCGGCCCCGCTCGCGGGTTCCTCTCCTCGATGGGTGCGGATAAACGGATCTTCGAGGCGGACCTCGCGGTGGACCGCGCCCACGTCGTGATGCTCGCAGAACAGGGGATCGTTTCCGAGGAGGAGGCCGGCGAGATCCTCGGCGCCCTCGACGAGGTCGAGGCGGCGGGCTACGACGCCCTGCCGGAGGGCGAGGACGTCCACGCCGCCATCGAGACGGCCGTGATCGATTCCATTGGACCGGTCGGCGGAAAGATGCACACCGCCCGCTCGCGCAACGACGAGGTGGCGACCTGCATCCGCTACCGGCTTCGTGAGGACCTCATCGAGGCACTCGAATCGACTCTCGCCTTCCGTGAGGCGCTCGTCGAGGCCGCCGAGGACCACACCGAGACGCTGATGCCCGGCTACACCCATCTCCAGCCGGCCCAGCCGACTACCGTCGCCCACTGGCTGCTGTCGTACGAGGGGGCGGTGGCCCGGGACACCGAGCGCCTGCTCGACGCCTATAGCAGGACGAACCGCTGCCCGCTGGGGGCGGCGGCCTTCGCGGGCACGCCCTTCGACATCGATCGCGAGCGGACCGCGGAGCTGCTGGGCTTCGAGTCGGTCGTGGAGAACTCGATGGACGCTTCCTCGACGCGGGACTTCCTGCTCGAAACGGTGAGCGCGCTCGCGACGTTGGCGACGACGCTTTCCGGGATTGCCGAGGACCTGATCCTCTTCTCGAACAAGGGGTACGTCGATCTCTCGGACGACTACGCCTCGACCTCCTCGATCATGCCCCAGAAGAAGAACCCTGACACGCTCGAACTCGTCCGGGCGACCGCGGGCGACGCCTCCTCGGGCCTATCGGGTCTGCTCACGACGCTGAAAAGCCTACCGAGAGCCTACAACCGCGACCTCCAGCGTGCGACGCCCCACGCGTGGGGAACAGTCGACGCCGTCCGCGAGGCGATCGAGGTCGCGGCGGGCGCGGTCGCGACCGCCGACTGGGACGAAGGGGAACTGAAGACGGCCGCGGGAGAGGGTTTTTCGACCGCGACCGGCGTCGCCGACGCACTCGCGACGGCCGGACTGCCGTTCCGCACGGCCCACGAACTCGTCGCGCTCGCTTCAGAGGACGGTGGCGACTACGAGGCGCTGGACGCGGCGAGCGAGGAGGTCCTCGACGAACCTCTCGACGCCCACGTCCCCCGTGAGGCGGTCGAGTCGGCGCTCGACCCGGAAGAAAGCGTCGCGAGCCGGGACTCGCAAGGTGGACCCGCCCCCGAGGCAGTCGAAGAGACTCTGTCGGCGGCCCGCGAGGCGATCGTCACCGACAAGGGAGCGGTCGACGACCGCCGTGAGGCACTCGACGGGGCCGCCACGGCGCTGGACGAGGAGGTGCGTTCGTATGATTGAGCGACCGCCCCGCCCGGGGCACACACACACACTTCGTCGCTGATATTTGAAACGCGGGTCGCGGGCTGAGGGCTTTTCTGCACGCTTAGCGGGCACTGCAGTCGTGTTAATTAAACGATAGATTCGACGGGTTTAAGGTGAGTCGTGCGATAGGAGGAGATACAATGGCAGACGACAGCACCATCACGGCGGAGGACCCCCTGACCGGCGACGAGATCGAGGTACCGGCCGACGTCGAGGTCGGCGAGATCATCGACAGCCCCGTGAGCGGCGCGGAGCTCGAGGTCGTCTCGACGGACCCCGTCGAACTCGAGGAAGCCCCCGAACTCGAGGAGGACTGGGGCGAGTGATGGCGACCGGCGAGAAGGCGAACGCGACCGCACAGCAATGAACACACAGACAGCGACCCGTTTTTCCGTCCGCCGTTCGAGGTGGACCCGATACGAATGAACGTAGGCATCCTTTACTCCCGGATCCGCAGAGACGAGAAGCTCCTGCTGAACGAGCTTCGCGAGCGCGACCACGAGATCACCAAGATCGACGTGCGAAAACACCAGTTCAACGTCCACAATCCCCCCGAAATCTTCGAGGGCGTCGACGTCGTGCTCGACCGGTGTCTCTCGACGAGCCGGAGCCTCTACGTCACGCGCTTTTGTGAGGCCTACGGGATCCCCGTGGTCAACGGGCCCGACACCGCAGAGACCTGTGCGGACAAGGTCAAAAACAGCCTCGCACTCGCGAGCGCGGACGTCCCGACGCCCGATACGGACGTGGCCTTCACCACCGAGGCCGCCCTCGAGAGCATCGAGGCCTTCGGCTATCCCTGCGTGCTCAAACCCGTCATGGGTTCGTGGGGCCGCCTGATGGCAAAGATCGAGAGCCGATCGGCCGCCGAGGCGATCCTCGAACACAAGGAGACCTTGGGCCACTACGAGCACAAGGTGTTCTACATCCAGGAGTTCGTCGCCAAACCCGACCGCGATATCCGCGTGGTGGCCGTCGACGGCGAGCCCATCGCCGCGATGGCCCGCTCGTCGGATCACTGGCTGACCAACGCCGCGAAGGGTGCGACGACCGAAGTCTTCGAACCCGACGCGGAGGCGCTCGATCTCGTCGAGCGCGCGAGCGACGCGGTCGGCGGCGGCCTGCTCGGGATCGACCTGATGGAGACCGAGGAGGGCTATACCGTCCACGAGGTCAACCACACCGTCGAGTTCAAGGCGCTCAACGAGGTCGTCGACGTGGACGTCCCGGCGAGAGTCGTCGACTGGCTCGAAGCGCAGGTCCCCGCCGAGACCGGGGTGACCGCCTGATGGCGGTCGAGGGAGGCTCGAAAGCGAGCGAGGGTTCTGAGACGCTCACCGCGAGCGTGGTCGGCGGAAGCGGGTTCACCGGCGGCGAGCTCCTGCGGCTGCTCGACGGCCACCCGAACTTCGAGATCGCACAGGCGACGAGCCGATCGGCCGAAAACAAAACGATAGGATCGATCCACCCGAACCTGCGGGGTCGGACCCTGCGGTTTTCCGATCCCGCGGATCTGGAGTCGGTGGACGTGCTCTTCGCGGCGACCCCTCACGGAGTGGCGATGGAGCGTATCGATGCCTTCGAGGACGCGGCGGACACTGTCGTCGACCTCTCGGCGGACTTCCGGCTCGACACGGAAGAGCAGTACGAGGAGTGGTACGACGGCCACAGCGCGCCGGAATACCTCGAGAAGTCGGTCTACGCGCTGCCCGAGCGGAATCGGAAGGAGCTTCCGGGCGCCGAGTTGATCGCCTCGGGGGGCTGTAACGCCACCGCGACGATGCTCGGACTGGGCCCGCTGTTCGACGCCGGACTCCTGGACGGCGACGAGCAGGTCGTCGTCGACGTGAAGGTCGGCTCCTCCGAGGGCGGTGCGAGCGGCGGCGCGGCCTCCTCGCACCCCGAGCGCTCGGGGATCGTCCGGCCCTACGCGCCGACGGGTCACCGCCACGAGGCCGAGATCGAAGGGGAGTTCGGGATCTCGGTCTCGTTTACCGTCCACGCGGTCGACATGATCCGCGGGGCGAGTGCGACCTGTCACGTCTTTCCCGACGGGCCGGTCTCGAAAAAGGACCTGTGGAGCGCGTACCGCGACAGCTACGCCGAGGAGCCGTTCATGCGGATCGCTTCCGGTGGTGGTGGCGTCTATCGCTACCCCGAGCCCAAGGCCGTCGCTGGGACGAACTACGGCGACGTGGGCTTCGAACTCGATCCAGCCAACAAGCGAATCGTCGTCTTCTCGGCGATCGACAACATGATGAAGGGGTCGGCGGGCCAGGCGGTCCACGCCGCCAATATCGCGCTCGGACTGGAGGAGACGGCAGGCTTGGAGTTCCAGGGCCTGCATCCCGTGGGGGCTCCCTAATGGTTATCGTCGTCAAGATCGGCGGCGCACGCGCCGTCAAACCGGAAGGCGCGCTCGCGGACATCGCGCACCTGACGGCCAACGGCGAACGGGTCGTCGTGGTCCACGGCGGCTCGACCGCGGTCGACGAGCTGCTTGCCGATCTCGGGGCCGAGCCGGAGTACGTCACCACGCCGGGCGGCGTCACCGGGCGCTTCACGGACGAGGAGACGATGGAGGCGTTTACGATGGCGATGGCCGGCCGGGTCAACACCGACCTGACGGCCGCGCTGCGAAACGAGGGCGTCAACGCCCTCGGACTTTCGGGCGTGGACGGCGGTCTTCTCACTGGCCCCCGCAAGTCGGCGGTCAGGGTGATCGAGGACGGCAAGAAGAAGATCAAACGGGGCGACCACTCGGGGAAGATCGAGTCGGTCAACGCCGATCTCCTCGAAACCCTGCTCGAATCGGGCTATACACCAGTCGTGAGCGTACCCATGTTGGCTGACGACGGCGTGCCTGTCAACGCCGACGCCGACCGCTCGGCCGCCGCCGTGGCGGGCGCGCTCGGCGCGTCGCTGGTGGTGCTGACGGACGTCGCGGGCGTCTACGAAGACCCCGACGATCCCGAAACGCTGATCGAGAGCGCCGAGACGCCGAGCGATCTGGAGCGCGTCGAAGCGGCCGCTGAAGGGTTCATGACCAAGAAGGTGATGGCCGCAAAGGAGGCCCTCTCTAGCGGGGCGAGCGAGGTGATCGTCTCCGACGCGAACCTCAACGACCCGATCCTGGCGGCGCTCGACGGCCACGGGACACGCTTTAGCCCCGGCGCGCTCGAAGCGGAGGGCGAACAATGAGTGGATTCGTCTTCTCGGAGAAACCCATCAGGATCGAACGCGGCGAGGGGCCGTATCTGTACGACGACTCGGGGACGGAGTACCTCGATTTCGGCGCGAGCTACGCGGTCACACCGGTCGGCCACTGCCACCCCGACGTGGTCGCGGCCGCGAAGGACCAACTGGAGGAACTGATGTTTGTCCAGGCCTCCTATCCCAACGACGCCCGAGACGCCTGCTACGAGAAGCTGGCGGATGTGGCACCCGAGGGGATCGACAACGTCTGGCTCTGTAACTCGGGTACCGAGGCCAACGAGGCGGCCCTGAAGTTCGCCCGCAGCGCGACAGGTCGGCAGAAGATCGTCGCCACCCAGCGCGCGTTTCACGGCCGGACGATGGGCGCGCTCGCCGCCACGTGGAAGCAGAAGTACAAGAAGCCGTTCGAGCCGCTGGCGGCGGGCTTCGAGACGGTGCCCTACGGCGACAGCGAGGCGCTCGCGGAGACGGTCGACGAGGAGACCGCCGCGGTGATCGTCGAGCCCATCCAGGGCGAGGGCGGGATCAACCCCGCGCCGGAGGGCTATCTCGAAGCGGCCCGCGAGGCCTGCGACGAGACGGGCGCGGCGCTCGTCTTCGACGAGATTCAAACGGGTTTGGGCCGCACGGGCGACTTCTGGGCCTGCGAGCACGAGGGCGTCGTACCCGACATCCTGACGAGTGCGAAGGGACTCGCGAGCGGCCTGCCGCTGGGTGGGACCCTCTGTCGGGACTGGATCGCCGAGGACGCCGGTCCCCACGGCTCGACCTTCAGCGGCAATCCGGTAGTGTGTGCGGCCGCCGCGGCGACCCTCGACGTGCTGGTCGAAGACGACCTGCCGGCTCACGCCGCCGAGATGGGCGAATACCTCCACGAGGAGATCGAGGCAGAGGACCTGCCGATCCGCGACGTCCGCGGGCGCGGGCTGATGACCGGCATCGAGGTCAAACGGGGCTCCAATCGCCTCCTGCGGGACCTCGCACTGAATCACCGGATCCTCGCGCTGCCGGCCGGCCGATCCGTCCTCAGACTCCTGCCACCACTGGTCATCGACGAGGAGCACGTCGACCGTGTCGTTGGGGCGCTCTCGGAAACGATGGGCGCGAGTACGGAGTCATGAGATGAGCGTTTCGAGCGGCTCGGCGCGCGACCTGCTGGTCGGGATGGTCTCGACCCCCTCGCCCTCGGGCGAGGAACGGACGGCTGCAGAGCGGCTGGTCGACTTTTTCGAGGCCCACGACCGCGAGGCGTGGCTCGACGAGGTGGGCAACGTCCGCGCGCCCGCCGACGACCGCGTCCTACTCACCTCGCACATCGACACCGTTCCCGGAGAGATCCCCGTCCGGACGGAAGACGGCACCCTCTGGGGTCGGGGCAGCGTCGACGCAACCGGCCCGCTGTGTGCGATGGCCTGTGCCGCCGTCGTCTCTCATACGAGCTTCGTCGGCGTCGTCGGCGAGGAGACCGACTCGCGGGGCGCGTGGCACCTGATCGAAGACAGGGAGAGTCCCGACGCCCTGATCAACGGCGAGCCGAGCGGCTGGGACGGGGTGACGCTGGGGTATCGTGGCATGCTCGCGGGCACCTACGTCGCGACAAGCGAGTCGGGCCACACCTCCCGACCCGAGCCCAACGCGATCCAGCACGCCATCGGCTGGTGGAGCCGCGTCGAAGAACGCTTTGCTCCCGACGAGGACGAGGAGTGGGGCCCCGTCTTCGAGCGTGTGACCACCAAGCCCGTCGAGATCGAGGGCGGGACCGACGCCGACGGTCTGTCGGTTTCGGCGACCCTCGACGGCCAGTTCCGGGTCCCTCCCTCGATGACGACCGAGGAGGTCCGCGAGATCGCGGAAGGACAACTCCGGACGGACACGGACGCCGCGGGCACCGTCAACTGGGGAAAGCCGATTCCACCCGTGATGGAGAGCCCACGAACCGAACTCGCGCGTGCCTTTCGGGTCGCCATTCGGGGCGAAGACGGCGACCCGCGTCTACTCCGTAAGACCGGTACCAGCGACATGAACATCTACGCCTCGGCCTGGGATTGCCCGATGGTGACCTATGGCCCCGGCGACTCGGATCTAGATCACGCGCCCGACGAACGTCTCGATCTCGCCGAGTACGACCGTTCGATCGCCGTTCTCACGGAGGTCGCAGACCGCCTATGACACGACACTTCACCGATATCGACGACCTGAGTAGTGACGAGCTAGCGGCAGTTCTCAACCGCGCCGCCGACTACAAGGAGAAACAGCGGGCCGGAATCCCGCACCCTGACCTCGAACGCCAAACGATGGGAATGCTCTTTCAGAAGCCGAGCACCCGTACCCGAGTCTCCTTCGAGACGGGGATGACCCAACTCGGCGGCCACGCCGTCTTCCTGGGCGAGAACGACATCCAACTGGGCCACGGTGAGCCGCTGAAGGACACCGCGCGGGCGCTGTCGGGCTACGTCGACGCGATCATGGCTCGCGTCTTCGAGCACGCGAACGTCGAGGAACTGGCGCGCTACGCCACCGTGCCCGTGATCAACGGTCTGACCGACGACGCCCACCCCTGTCAGACGCTCGCGGACCTGCTGACGATCCGGGAAGCGTTCGGCGGGTTCGAAGGGACGTCCGTGGCATGGGTCGGCGACGCGAACAACGTCGCTCGCTCCCTCGCGCTGGGCTGTGCGCTCACGGGAGTCGATCTGACCGTCGCGACGCCGCCCGAGTACGCGCTCGACGACGACGTAATGGAGCAGGCCGAAGCGCTGGGACCCGCCCCGACCGTCACGGACGACCCCGCCGAGGCGGTCGCGGGCGCTGACGTCGTCTACACTGACGTCTGGATTAGCATGGGCCAAGAGGACCAACGCGACTACCGACTGTCGGCGTTCGAGGGCTTTCAGGTCAACGGGGAGTTGCTCGCGGGATCCGACGACGCCCGCGTGATGCACTGCCTGCCGGCCCATCGGGGCGAGGAGATCACCGACGAGGTCATCGAGAACGAGCGCTCGCTGGTCTTCGAGCAGGCCGAGAACCGGCTCCACGCCCAGAAGGGACTGCTGGCGTGGCTGCTCGACGAGTAAGAGCCGACCCGTAAATCGATTTCTGACGACTCGATCCTACCGGAACGCGGCGTAGACGATACCTAGCACCACGCCGTAGACCGCGTGGCCAACGAGGCTCATCGGATTGAAATTCGGCAGTGGCGGGGACATGGGGAAGCCGACCGCCGAGAGCCAGACCGGCATGACGATTGCCGCGAGGACGACCCAGAGGACGACCCCGTAGGCGAGCCCCGCGCCGGCGAGTTTACCGGTATCTGAGAGGGCGCTCGCGCCGACGAGCGCGCCGAAGACGACGCCCAGCACCGCGCTGTTTGCCATGTGAATGACCCAGCCGGCGAGGCCGGCCGGTCCCGCGATCCCGTAGAGGGCGGGGATCGCCATCTCGATCACCGGCGTCATCATCATCGTCAGCATCGCGCCGAAGACCGCCCCGCCGACGATTCCCCCGACGAGGCCGGCCTGCCAGGGTTCGAGACGCGTCTCGTTCGTCATCTCCGTCCCGGTTCGTGTTTTCGTGCTCATAGTTCACAAGAGACATGCAATGATAGTAACGATTGTTCGGCAGGGTTTTGAGGACGCACGGACGACGAACGTTCATATAGAGGAAGCGAACGCTGATTAACCGGGAGGCCGTCCTCGAAAACGGATGGTCGAACCGTTACGTGTCCAGCCGGACGAACGCTCGACCGAGGAGCTGATCGAGCTGCTCGATTCCGGGCGCCGGGTCCTGATCGAGGTCGAGATCGCCGGCACGATCAAGGAAATCGCCCTCCGGCAGCGGGACGGGGTCTATTACTGTGATACGCCGACGACGCTACACACCCACGAGACAAGGGACGGGATCCGGAAGTGTCTCGAGAATCAGGGGTACGCGGCGGAGAGCGAACGCTGATTACGACCGGACCGCTCTAGAGGGACGATGGCCGAGTCCGACGCCGACCTCCACGGTCTCATGCTGATGGACGAGCCCGGGTTCGAGCACGTCATGCAGTGTGTATTCGGGATCCAGGACCACGAGTGTCGGACCTACGTCGAACTGCTCGACGTACCGGGAAGCACCGTTTCCGAACTGGCCGAGGACCTCGATCGGGACCGGAGCAACGTCAATCGGTCGCTGGCGACGCTCATGGAGAAGAGGCTCGTCGAGCGCGAACGTCGGTTGCTCGATTCGGGCGGCTACGTCTATCAGTACACCGCGGTGCCGTTGCCCGAGGCGAAAGAACGGATGCACGAGGCCTTAGAGGAGTGGAGCGAGCGGGTCCACGGGCGGATTGACGGGTTCGGAACGGGGAGTAACGAGGCCTTTTGACCCCGCGCCCCCTCCACCCGACAATGAGTTCGGATCTCACGGTCGGAGGCGAGGAGCCACCGGAGGTCGCCGACGACGGCGTCTGGCTCGAATGCATCGAAACGGGCGAGCAGTACGCCCCCTTCGAGGGGGTTAGGTATCGAAGCGACGCGGGCGCGCTGCTCGAGGTCCGCTACGCCGAGCACCCCACCTTCGAGGAGTTCTCGGGCGAGGGGGTCTGGCGCTACGACGCGGCGCTTCCGGTGGAGCGGGAGGTCACGATCGACGAGGGCGCGACCCCGCTGTACGAGGTGCCCCGACTCGAAGACGAGGTCGGCGTCGAATCCCTTCGGATCAAACACGAAGGGATGAATCCGACGGGCTCTTTCAAGGACCGCGGCATGACCGTCGGCGTCGGCGTCGCCCGCCGGCTCGGTGTCGACCGGCTGGCGTGTGCTTCTACCGGAAACACGAGCGCCGCGCTCGCGGCCTACGGCGGCCGGGCGGGCATGGAGACGCTCGTCCTCCTCCCGGCGGGCAAGGTCGCCGCGGGCAAGATCGCCCAGGCGAGCCTCCACGGCGCGCGCATCCTCGAGGTCGACGACAACTTCGACACCTGTCTCGACATCGTGCAGGACCTGGCGAGCCGGGGCGAGGCCTACCTGCTCAACTCGCTGAACCCCTTCAGGCTCGAAGGTCAGAAGACGATCGGCTTCGAGATCCTCGAACGCCACCGCGAGGAGTATGGAGAATTCCCCGATCGGATCGTCCTCCCCGTCGGCAACGCGGGCAACACCGCAGCGCTCTATAAGGCCTTCAGGGAGCTCGTCGCGAGCGGCGCGCTCGACGAAGAGGACGTGCCGAAACTGACGGGCGTCCAGGCCGAGGGCGCGGCACCCATGGTCGAGGCCGTCGAGAACGGCTGGGACGAGATTGAACGCTGGGAGGACGTCGAAACCCGCGCGACCGCGATCCGGATCGGTAACCCGGTGAACGCACCGAAGGCGCTGCCGGGGATCCGTGCGACCGGCGGGACGGCCGTCGCCGTCTCGGACGCGGAGATCACCGACGCCCAGCGCGCGCTGGCGGGCGAAGGAATCGGCGTCGAGCCCGCCTCGGCGGCGAGCGTCGCGGGACTGCGGAAACTGCGCGAGAACGGAGTGGTGGGAAGCGACGAGCGGGTGGTCTGTCTGACGACCGGCCACCTGCTGAAGGACCCCGACGCGGCGGCCGCTGCCGGTGTGGAGCCCGAATCGGTGCCGGGCGAGACGGAGGGCGTGTTGAAGCACCTCGACGAATAGAGAACGTTCGGTTTCGACTAGAACTATTCCGAGGAGTTAGTCGATATATCGCGCAGGAACGGAGAGGCCGAATTCCTCGGCCGTCTCTCCGACGATCCCCTTTCTCGTGTAAATATCGGGTTTGTAGTACAGTTCGTGCGTCACTTTGTACTCGTCCCGGAGATGTTCTCTGACGCGACCGACGTCGGGTCTATCGAAGTAGTTGGGCGTATAGACTGTAAGGATGTACTCATCGTACATCGGGAAGTTAGCATACCCGAACGAGGTCATCGCCTTCACTGCCCAGAGAGTGCCGTCCTCCGCATCACTGACGAGTTCGGGCCAGAGTTCGTCAATCCGCTCGGCCGATCCGGTGAGTTGCCACTTTCCGAAGGGAAGATTCTCCTCGAGTGCCTCCCGGTCGATCTCTCGCACAGCCTCGTTCTCTGCCGGTGGGAGGTCATCGACTGTAATCGCCTCGGGGCGCGCAACGCCGTGCTCGGAGAAATACTGATCGCCGCCGACCATCGGGGAATCGCTTACGTCCCTACTACGGAGCCAATACTGTTCTTCTTCGCGAATACTGAGGGGAGACTGCATGGTGATCCAGTACAGAATAGTCCAGAATCACACAAGAGCGTGTGCCAGCCGGAGTGAAAGTAGAACTCAGACTGAGAACAACCGACTGCTTTCAACCTCTATCAAGCGAGGTAGTTAGAGAGACGTCCGAACCGTATCCGCCCCGTCGAGCGTGATGTACCGGGCCTCGATGATACGCTCGTCGGCCTCCAACTGGTCGAGCAGTTCGTCGCTCACCTCCTCGTCTAAGTCGTAGACGGTGATCGCCTCGCCGCCGATAGCCTCGCGGGCGTTGAACATCCCCGCGATGTTGATGTCGTTCTCGCCCAGCACAGTTCCGATGAACCCGATCGTACCGGGTTTGTCGTAGTTGCGCGCGACGAGCATGTGGCCGTGCGGGATGGCGTCCACTCGATAATCATCGATCCGGACGATCCGTGGGTCGTCGTCGGCGAAGAGAGTACCGGAAACGCCGAGTTCGGTCTCGCCGTCGCCGTTTCCAACTGTTACGGTGACCACGCTACGGAAGTTCTCGGCCTGATGGCTCTTGGTCTCGGTGACGTCGACGCCGCGGTCCTCGGCGACTTGGGGAGCGTTGACGGCGTTGACCTGCCACTCCAAGGGAGAAAAGACACCCTTCAGCGCGCTCGCGGTCACGAGGTCGACCTCCTCTTCCGCGATCTCGCCGGCGTAGGTGACGTCGACACTCTCGACGCGCTTATCGAGCAGTTGGGCGGCGATCCGGCCCGCGGTTTCGGCGAGTTCGATGTACGGGCGCACGCGGGGGAACGCGCTCTTGTCGATCGAGGGGGCGTTCAGCGCGTTCAGGACGGGTTCCTCGTTGAACGCCGCGAGCACCTGCTCGGCCGTGCTGGTCGCGACGTTCTCCTGGGCGGCCTCCGTCGAGGCGCCGAGATGCGGCGTGACGATGACGTCCTCGACGTCGAGAAGCGGGTTTTCGGGCGAGATCGGCTCCTCCGCGAAGACGTCGAGCGCCGCGCCCTTCAGCGTCCCGTTCTCGACGGCTTCCGCGAGCGCGGCCTCGTCGACGACGCCACCGCGCGCGCAGTTGATCAGGTAACCCCCATCGAGCTTCGCGAGTTCGTCGTGGCTGATCAGGTCCTCGGTTTCGGGGGTCAGCGGGGTGTGAACGGTCAGGAAGTCCGCCTGCTCGATGCACTCCTCGAACTCGACGAGGTCAGCGCCGATCTGGTCGGCGCGGTCCTCCGAGATGTAGGGATCGTATGCCACGAGGTCCATCCCGAGGTTGTTCAGCCGTTTCGCGACCTCCTGACCCACGCGACCCAGCCCGACGATCCCCAGCGTCTTGTTGTTGACCTCGGTCCCCAGGAAGTCGCTTTTGGCCCAGTCGCCGGCTTTCAGGCGGGTGTGGGCCTGTGGGATCGAGCGCGCGGCGGCGAACGCCATCGCGACGGTGTGTTCTGCGGCCGCCCGGACGTTGCCTTCTGGGGCGTTGGCGACGATGACGCCGTGTTCGGTCGCGGCGTCAATATCGATGTTGTCGACGCCGATCCCGGCCCGCCCGACGATCACGAGCTCGTCGGCGCCGTCGAGGACCTGTCGAGTCACCTCGGTCCCCGAGCGGACGATCAGACCGTGAACACCCTCGAGGGCATCTACGAGGGCGGGCCCGCCCTCGATCCCGTAGTCGGTGACGACCGCGTGGCCGGCCTCGCGCAACGTCTCCAACCCCGCATCGTCGATGGGGTCCGTAACGAGAATCCTCATGCGAGAGACCTGCCACGCGGCGGGGTTAACGCTTGTGTCATCGGCAGGGATGACCTTTCGAGAGGGGGGTACCGAGGGGCAATACAGGCTGATAAGCGGGGCGTGCTAGCTCGGAGTATGGCCGATGCCTTCGGACGGATGGTCGAGGACTTCCACCACGGACGGCTGGTCGAGCGGCCGGTTTACCGTCGGGACGACGGGCACGTCAGCGAGGCGCATCTCGCGGGATATTTCGCCGATTACAACGACTGGAGCGACCTCGAAAAACGGATGGCCGAGCGGGTTTCGGGATCCGTCCTCGACGTCGGCTGTGGCGTCGGGCGGACCACCCTGTGGGCGCGACGGGAGGGCCACGCCGTGTGCGGGGTCGACCGGAGTCCCGGCGCGATCCGGGTCGCCCGCGAGCGGGGCATCGAGCGGGCGGCCGTCGGCGATATGACGGCCCTCGGGATCGACACGGGATTCGACACGGTACTCGTCGTGGGGAAACAGCTCGGCCTCGGGCGTTCGCGGGCGGCCCTCCGGGGGACGCTCGCGGAACTCGCCCGCGTCACGGAACCGGGCGGACGGCTCGTCGCGGACCTGAACGACCCGACTCATCCCGACGCGCGGGCGGAGCCGGAGTACCTGAACGAACGAACCGTGGAAGAGGGGCTGACGTACCGGCGTTTTCGCGTCGAGTACGACGGGCTGGTTGGCCCGTGGATCGACCTCTTGATGACGAGTCCGGCGACCCTCCGCGGGGTCGCCGAGGAGACGGGGTGGACAGTCGAGGCGGTCGTCGAGAGCGAGACGTCCGCCTACGCGGTCGTGCTGGGCCGGTAGGTGTCGGAAACGGAGGGTGTGATCGCCAGCGGGTCTCGCAATCGGCGGTCCCCGTCGTGGGTGCCTCTGACGGTTGGCCGCGGTCGACACTGGGCCGGTTTCCGGGAAGTACCTGCCGTTCGCTGATTCGGCTCCACGACACCCTTGTCCTATGACCGGGATCCCGTTGGAACGTGAGAGGATTCGTCGTTGATTCAGCGCACGAACGACCCGAACGATCGTCCGACGCCGATTTCCCCTTCGAGGCGCCCGTTTCGGGGCGATCGAGCGGTCGACGACCTATCGGATTCATGGACGGTCGACTGTCCGCCGTCCGAGGGGTCCGACTCGCGACGGTGACCGATCGAATTCGCGTCCCTGGTTGTCGAAGAGGTCTCAATCGAGGGCGTCGCGGGCGACCCGCTCGTGGTCGGCGTGCCAGTCCGTGATCGCCTCGACGGGCCGGTACGCGAGGTCGAGGCCCTCGTGGGAGAGCGAGAGGTCGCCGCCGCCGCGCTCACACCGGTAGGCGATCCCGACGAAATCGTGGGGGCCGTACCGCCCGGGCGGTCGGTAGTAGACCCCGACGAGGTCCGCGACCCGGACGTCGAGACCGGTCTCCTCGCGCGTCTCGCGGATCGCCGTCTCCTCGGGGGATTCGCCGGGTTCGGTGTAGCCCGAGGGGAGACACCACCTGCGGTCGTCGACGCGCTTCATCACCAGCAGGCGGCCCTCGTCGTCGGTGACGACGGCCTTCGCACCGGTCTTGGGGGTGACGTAGCCGAGTTCGTCGGCGAGGCGGTCGTGGACCTCGGCGGGCGGGCGCTCGAGGACCTCGCCGTATCCCATCGACGCGAGTTCGAGCAGGCGCTCGTAGCGCTCCCGATCGTAGGGGTTATCGGCGTCGACGAGGCCGTTTTTCGCCATCACGCGCAGTTCCTCGAACAGGGCGAGCGAGTCCATACCGGGGGTGGGATGGCAGGGTTGAAACCCCCGGCGAACGAATCCCGACCGATGACACTGGTGGCGTTCGACTTCGACGGGACCCTCTCGGACTCGGAGATGACCGTCCTGCTCGGCGAACGGTTGGAAGTGGCAGGGGAGATGGCCGAGATCACCGAGCGGGCGATGAACGACGAGATGAGCTACGCAGAGAGCCTGCGTCAGCGTGCCGGCCTCCTGAAAGGACTCCCGCAGGCGGATGCCGAGAAGGCCTACGGCGAGGTCCGCCTGCGGCCGGGCGCGGCCGAGGTGATCGAATCGCTCAACGAGGCGGGCGTCCACACGGCGATCCTGACCGGCGGGTTCGAACGCGGCGTCGAGCGCGCGCTCGCCCGCGAGGGCGTGGCCGTCGATTCGATCGTCGCAAACCGCCTCCCGATGGCGGACGGGAAACTGACGGGCGAGGTCGAGGGCCCGCTGATCGAGGGGACGAAGGACGACGCCCTGCGTCGACTGGCGAGCGCCCAAGGCGTCGACCCCGAGGACACCGTCGCGGTCGGCGACGGCGCGAACGACCTCCCGATGCTTCGTGTCGCGGGCCTCGCCGTCGGCTTCGACCCGAAACCCGCGGTCGAACCTCACTGCGACGAACTGGTCACCGACATGGTCTCGCTGCGCCGCCTGTTCGAGGAGCGTGGAGTTCTGGAGCCCGCCGCCGAGTAGTCGTGTAATTTAGTAGAGATAAGACGGGTTCCGTTCGCCGTCGCCGGTCCCCGACACGGCGTCGACCCGGACCGGGCGCGTGGATTCGTCCCGACCGACCTGCGGCGGTGGAGTCGACGGATGGCCGCCCGACGACACACCGCCGACCAGTACCTCTTCGAGCGAGGACCGAAACAGGGTAGTGAGTCGCCCCCTCATCCTGGAACGGCAATGGACTTCACGCTCCTGCATACCGGTGCCGAACACCCCGATCTGACGCTGCTCGTGCTGACAGGGATCCTCTCGTTCGCCGCCGGAACCGGACTGGGCGCATACGCGGCGCTTCGCGGGAAGGTCGCGGACGCACTCGGCGAGACCGCGGAGAATTGAGCACCGAACCCGATCAGCGCGGAAAGAGGCTCGCGTGAACGGGGGCGAAGTCGCCGCTGTCGTCGGCTTTCTTCGTGTCCGTGATCGCCTTGCCGGCGAGCCCGTCGTCGACGAAATCCGCGAGCGGCGGCCCGACCTTTCCGGGTTCGACGAGGAAGGCGTCGTGGCCGTGATCCGACTCGACGACGTGGTGGGCCGCCTCGCCGGTTGCGCGGACCGCTTCGGCCACTCGCTCGGACTGGGCGACCGTGAAGTGCCAGTCGCCGGTAAAGGACATGAGGAGCGCCTCGCCGGTAAAGGCGGCGAGCGCGTCGGCGTCGGACTCGTAACCCGCGGCGAGGTCGTAGTCGTCCATCGCCCGCGTGAGGTAGAGGTAGCTGTTGGCGTCGAAGCGCTCGACGAATTTTCCGGATTGGTAATCGAGATACGACTCGACGTCCCGGTAGGGGAAGAAGTCGGCGGCGGGGTCGGCGGGAAACGCCTCGCGGTGGGCGTCCCGTCCCGCAGAGCGCCGTCCGAACTTCCGTTCCATCGAGTCCTTCGAGAGGTACATCATGTGGCCCAACTGGCGGGCCAGCGCCAGCCCGTTCTCCGGTTCGGCTCCCCCATAGTACTCGCCGCCCTGCCAGTTCGGATCGGTCGTGATCGCCCGGCGGGCAATGGCGTCGAGCCCGAGACACTGGGCGTCGAGGCGGGCGGCCGCCGCGACCGCGGCAACCCGATGGACGTCGTCGGGGTACCTGACCGCCCAGTCGAGCGCGTTCATTCCCCCCACGGAACCGCCGACGACGGTGTGGAGCCGGCCCACACCGAGGTGATCGAGCAGTGCTCGCTGGGCGCGCGTCCAGTCGCCGACCGTGACAGGGGGGAAGTCCGTACCGTAGGGCTCGCCCGTCTCGGGATTCTCGCTCGGGGGGCCCGACGAGCCGTAACACGAGCCCGGAACGTTGGCACAGACAACGTAGTACTCGGCGGTGTCGATCGCCTTTCCCGGTCCGACGATGTCCTCCCACCACGCCGAGGCCTGATCCGTCGTCGAATCGCGAAACGAACCCGCGACGTGGGCGCTCCCTGTCAAAGCGTGACACACCAGCACGCAGTTCTCGCCCGTGAACTCGCCGTAGGTCTCGTAGGCGATTTCAAGGTCGGGGATCGACTCGCCACAGGCGAAGCGGAACTCCCCGAGGGAGGCGGTTTCGCGGTTCTCGCTCATGATTCGGTCGAACGCCCCGTAGCGACTTCGATGGCTCGATCGAGATCGGCCAAGATGTCCTCGGGGTCCTCGATTCCCACCGACAGCCGAACCAGGTCCTCGGTGACGCCGCTTTTCGCGCGCTGCTCGGGGGTGAGCTGTCCGTGGGTCGTCGAGGCCGGGTGGATGATCAGCGACTTGGCGTCGCCGATGTTGGCGACGAAGCTCACGAGATCGACCGCCTCGCAGACGCGTTTCCCACCTTCAAAGCCGTTTTCGAGGCCGAACGCGATCATGCCGCCGAAGCCGTTTTCGAGGTATTCGCGGGCGTTGTCGTGGGTCGGATGTGACTCCAGTCCGGGATACGTGACCCACGCCACGTCCTCGTGATCCGCCAGGAACTCGGCGACGATGGCGGCGTTCTCGCAGTGGCTCTCCATCCGCAGAGGGAACGACTCGAGTCCCTGAAGGGTGGCCCAGGCGTCGAAGGGTGCCTGCTGGGCGCCGAGCGCCCGCAGCGAGCGGTATCGGGCGGCGGCGGCGAAGGGCGCCTCGGGGAAGTCCCGACTGAAGTCGATGCCCTCGTAGGCGGGGTTCTCGCCCGCGAGTTCCTCGTAGCCCGTCCAGTCGAAGTCGCCGCCGTCGATCAGCGCGCCACCCACCGTCGACCCCGACCCGTGGAGCCACTTGGTCGTCGACTCCCAGACGAGATCCGCACCGCGTTCGAGGGGCCGACACAGCGCGGGCGTCGCGAACGTGTTGTCGACCACGAGCGGGGCGCCGTGTGCGTGGGAGATTTCGGCCACTCGTTCGAGATCGGGGGTAACGAGCGACGGATTGCCGATGGTTTCGAGGTGAACATACGCCGTCGAGTCGTCGATCGCTTCCTCGTACCCTTCGTAATCGAGCGTGTCGACGAAGCGCGTCTCGACCCCCCGGCGGCCGGCGACATGGTTAAAGTACGCGGTGGTCCCGCCGTAGATCGCGGCGGCGGAGACAATCGAATCGCCGGGCGCAGCCAGCAGGAAGGTCGCGGCGTCGAGGGCGGCCATTCCCGAGGAGGTCGCGACCGCCCCGGCGCCGCCCTCGAGGGCAGCGAGACGCTCTTCGAGCGCGCTCGTGGTCGGGTTGCTGATCCGGGAGTAGACGTCGCCCTCCGCCGAGAGCGCGTAGAGGTCGGCGGCGTGGTCCGCGCTCTCGAACTCGTAGGAGGTCGTCTGGTAGATCGGTGGCGCGCGCGCGCCCGTCGCCGGGTCCGCGCACCCGCCGGCGTGGACGCTCCGCGTCGCGGGTCCCCATCGGGTCATGTATGTGGTGCATATCGCCGTAGAGATTTATAACCAGTAATAACGGCAAGATTCGCAGCGACCCACGAACCGCACCGTGCTCGCGGGGACCGAAGCCGAGCTACCATCCGTCCCTGCAGGGATCGCGGTCGTCCCGGTCGATCCGTAGAACGTTAGGTGGTCGACCCCCTAGAGGCGACCGTGACATCTCCGAGACGCGATCGCATCGCGCTCGCGACCGTGATATTCGTCGTCCTGCTGGCACAGGTGTTGCTCTATCCGGGGATCGCTGGCCTCGTGGCGGCGCTCGGTGCGAGCACCGACCTCGACGCGAGCATGTGGTTTCTCGTCGCGGAGTTCTCGGCGTTCGTCGTCTGTGCGAGCCTCTGGGGGGCCGCAAGCGACCGGGCGGGCCGTCGAACCCCCTTCATCGCCGTCGGGGCGGCCGGCGGCGCGGCCGGCTATCTCGTCCTCGCGGGCCTGCCCGCAGTCGTGGATCTCACCTTCGCTCATGTGCTGTTGATCCGCGTCCTGCAGGGGGCGATGACCATCGCCGCCTTCTCGCTCTCGATGACGATGCTCATGGACCTACCCGGCGGCCACGGGAAGAACATGGGCGCGGCGGGCATCGCCATCGGCGGCGGCACCGCGACCGGCGCGCCCCTGGGCGGCCAGCTCGCCGCGTTCGATCCGCTGGCGCCGCTGTGGGCCGCCGGATTCCTCCTACTCTCGGTCGTCCCCCTCCTCGGGTTCGTCTCCGATCGCGCTCCAGCAGGAGGGCGGCGCTCGATCCGGGAGGTCCTCGCCGGCCTCTCGCGAACGCCGACGCTCGGGCTCCCCTTCGCCTTCGGCTTCGTCGACCGCCTCACCGCCGGGTTCTTCGCGCTCGTTGGGACCTTCTACTTCCAGGAGGCGTTCGGGATCGGCCCCGCCCAGACCGGGATCGTCCTCGGACTCTTCTTCGCCCCGTTCGCCCTGCTTCAGTACCCCTTCGGGATCCTCTCGGATCGGATCGGCCGGACGCTTCCCATTGTCGTCGGCTCGGCGTGCTACGGGGGAGCCATCCTCCTCGTCGGTCTCGTCCCCACGCTGGCGCTCGCACAGGCGGGGATGGTTCTGGTAGGGATCCTCGGCGCGCTGGTCTCGCCCGCGACGATGGCGCTGGTGACGGATCTCGCCGAGCAACGGGAACGCGGCGCATCCATGGCCGGGTTCAACATCGCCGGGAGCCTCGGCTTCCTGACCGGGTTCCTGCTCGGCGGGACCGTCGCCGATACCTACGGCTATCTCGCCGCCTTCGTCGTCGTAGGCGGCCTCGAGGTCCTGATCGCCGCGGTCTGTCTCCCCCTCTTCCTACGGGTGGAGATCCCAGTCGAGGGGACGTTCCGACCCGAGTGATCGCCGTCATGGACCACGGACCGCCCCGGAGGACGGCCCATCTTTATGTATCTGTCCCGATTCAGTAGGAACGCATAACGGAAATGGAAGGAGCGACCGAACTCCGTCGTCGGACCGTGCTGAAGGGCGCGGGTATGGCCGCCGCGGGCGCGCTGGCCGGCCGACCCGCCGGCGCCCAAGAGGGGGCGACGCCCGAACCCGACGACTTGGAGGCGTTCGTCGACGGACTGATGGCCGAGGGGCTCGCCGAACACGACGTCGCGGGCGCGACCGTCGCGGTGGTCGGCGGGGGCGAAACCCTGTTGGCGAAGGGCTACGGCCGCGCGGATGTCGAACGGGGGGGCCCGTCGACGCCGCCGAGACCCTCTTCCGGATCGGGTCGGTCTCGAAGCTGTTCGGCTGGACCGGCGCCATGCAGGGGGTCGAACGCGGCGAACTCGATCTGGGGACCGACGTCAACGATTATCTGGCGGAGGTGACGATCCCCGAGGCCTACGGCGAGCCGGTCACGCTCGAACACCTCGACACCCACACGCCCGGCTTCGAGGAGCGCTATCGTGGTACCTTCGTCGAGAGCCCCGAGGACCTCCGGCCGCTCGGGGAGACGCTCGCCGACGAGCGACCCGCGCGGGTGCGTCCGCCGGGCGAACTGGCCTCCTACTCGAACTACGGGGCGGCGCTCGCGGGCCATATCGTCGCCGAGCAAGCCGGAACGACCTTCGAGGAGTACGTCCGGGAGAACGTCTTCGAGCCGCTGGACATGGAGCGAAGCACGTTCGCTCAACCCGTTCCCGACGGGGTCGGCGAGGTCTCGAAGGGCTACCGGTATCGGAACGGGGAGTTCGTCGAGGGCGAGTTCGAGTACGTCGGGATCCCGCCCGCCGGCTCGATGAGCGCGAGCGCGACCGACATGGCGCGGTTCATGCTGGCCCACTTGAACGACGGGGCCTTCGACGGCGGGCGGATCCTCGAATCCGAGACGGTCGAGGCAATGCACCGCCGGCGGTTCGCCCACGACGAGCGGGTCGACGGGATCTGCTACGGCTTCTACGAGACGAGCCACGGCGAGGAGCGGGCCATCGGCCACGGCGGGGACACCCAGCTTGTTCCACAGCCAGCTGTTGCTCGCACCCGAGCGCGATCTGGGCCTGTTCGTCTCGTATAACAGCCCCGGCGGGGCACAGGCCCGCGAGGAGTTCGTCGAGGCGTTTCTCGACCGGTACCTCGGCGAGCCCGAGCCGCCGGCGCCGGGGTGACCCGCGGCGAGGATCACTCGGGCTCCTACCGGGCGATCCGCTACCCCCATACCACCTACGAGAAGGTCGGCGCGCTCGTCACCGAACTTCCCGGGGTCGGCGTCGAGCGGTGGGTCGAGGACGAACCGCTCGTCTTTCGCCACGAGGACGGCGGGGACACGCTGGTCTTCGAGGAGGGCGAGGACGGGATCACCCACCTCTTTCTGGGGAGCGTCCCCGTGATGGCCTTCGAGCGCCTCGGGTGGTACGAGGCGACGACGACACAGCTCGCGGCGATCGGGCTCTCGCTTCTCGTGTTCCTCTCGGCGGCGGTCGGCTGGTCCGCGCTCGGGTCGTGGCGCCGCGCGAGGGACCGGCCGCCGGGGGCGGAACGGTCGCGGGCCGCCC
The DNA here is from genome assembly GCF_001593955.1 of Halalkalicoccus paucihalophilus. Lineage (GTDB taxonomy): Archaea > Halobacteriota > Halobacteria > Halobacteriales > Halalkalicoccaceae > Halalkalicoccus > Halalkalicoccus paucihalophilus. The sequence goes on from NZ_LTAZ01000003.1 coordinate 110,833, forward strand.
GGTGGACGGCGGGGCTCGCGAGCGCACTGTTCGTCGGGTTCGCCGCCGGGCTCGGCGCGCTCGTGGCCGTCGACCCGAGTTCGATACTGTTGGAGGCGTCCCCGACGTTGCTGGGGCTGCTCGCGCTACCGGTGCTGGGCGCGGTGGCGACGCTCGGAACGCTCGCGTGCTGCGTCCTCGCGTGGCGCGATCGCTACTGGGGACTGCTCTCTCGGCTCCACTACACGCTAGTGGTGCTGGCGTGTCTGGCGTTCCTCGCCGTGCTTCGCTACTGGAACCTGCTGGGGTTCAGGCTCTGAGGATCGCCCTGCAGGCGCAGGGAGGCTTTTTGTCCGTCTAGAGCGTCAGAATCGGGTATGGCACCGAACCTGCCGGACCTGCTCGGACGGGGATTCGACCGGGGACTGGAGGCGGCCTTTACTGCAGATTCGATCACGCAACTCGTCGAGGCGGTCGACTTCGAGGCGCTCGAACGGGGCGATCCCGGGGCGATGGACTTCGAGCGCATGGGCGAACTCGTCGGGCAGATGACCGGCCGGCTCGTCGTCAAGCAGACGGTGGGACGGTACACACCGGGTCAGTTCGCAGAACAGACCGTGGGCTACGCGATCGGCGGCGCGATCGGCCGCGAGGGCGGGCGACTCGTCCTTCAGGTGGTCGAGGACCAGTACGGCGACCCCGTCGAGGTCGACATCGACGTACTCGACGAGGGCGAAGTCGAGGAGAGCGACGACATCCGCGATTTGGGCGACGGGGAGGACGTGGACGGTCTCGACGACCTGGGGGGCGGACTCGACGGCGAGGACGGGGGCCCCGACGCGGACGAGGAATAGCCCCAACCTTTTTCCGCTCGACGGCGAGTGCCCGGTATGGACCCACGGATCACGCGGATCCAGACGACCGAGTTCTCCTACCCGATCGAGGACGTCGGCACCGATACCCACGGCTTCAACCTCACCTACGAACCCGGCGCGGTCACGGAGCGAAAGCTGTTCGCCATCCAGATCGAGACCACCGAGGGGATCACCGGCGAGTACGTCGGCGGCAACTCGCCGGCGTTCGCCCAGATCAACACGGTAGCGGAGTACCTGATCGGGAAGAATCCCCTCCACCGGGAGCGCCACTGGAGCGAACTCAAGCGCGCGCTCAGGAAGTACGACCGCATGGGAATCGGCCCGCTCGACATCGCGCTGTGGGACTTCGCAGGAAAATACCACGACGCCCCGATCCACGAGTTATTGGGGACCTACCGCGAGCGTCTGCCCACGTATGCCTCGACCTATCACGCAGACGACAGCGGCGGGCTCAACTCCCCCGCGGCGTACGCGGATTTCGCCGAGGAGTGTCGCGAGCGGGGCTTTCCGGCGTTCAAGATCCACGGCTGGGGCGGGGGCGACGACGCCCGCCAGATCGACCGGGAGATCGCCACGGTGCATGCCGTCGGCGAGCGCGTCGGTAGCGGGATGGACCTCATGCTCGATCCCGCCTGCGAGTACGAGACGTTCGCCGACGCGCTGAAGGTGGGGAAAGCGTGTGACAAACAGGAGTTCTACTGGTACGAGGATCCGTACAGGGATGGCGGCACCTCCCAGCACGCCCACCGCAAGCTGGGCGAGCACCTCGACACCCCGATCCTCCAGACCGAACACGTCCGGGGCCTCGAACCGTTCACCGACTTCATCGCGAGCGGGGCGACCGACTTCGTCCGCGCGGATCCCGAGTACGACGGCGGGATCACGGGTGCGATGAAGCGCGCGAAGATCGCCGAGGGGTTCGGGCTGGACGTGGAGTTCCACGCGCCCGGCCCCGCACAGCGCCACTGCATCGCGTCGACCCGGAACGCGAACTACTACGAACTCGCGCTGGTCCACCCCAAATGCGCCAACACCCAGCCGCCGGTCTATCTCGGCGGGTACTCGGATCAACTGGACACGATCGATTCCGAGGGCACGGTCGGCGTTCCGGACGACCCCGGACTCGGCGTCGAGTACGACTGGGAGTACATCGAGTCGCGCGCGCTGGGCGGCCGGGAGTACGAGTAGCGGCGAACCGTGTCAGTCCGTGTCCAAGGGGTTAAGTAGCGGCTGTCTGTTTCTACCGGTAACGATGGTACTACATACGATCGGCTACGGGAGGTGGCGCTGATGGCGGGGGAATCGCAAACGATGACCGACCGGCTCGGCGGCGGGTTCACGACGCTCGCGTGGGTTCTGATCCCCGTCGCGGTCGGGATCAACGTCGTCGGCGGGGCGCTGACCAACGCGCTTCGGATCCCGCTGTTTCTGGACGTGATCGGGACGCTGTTGTTGGCGATCCTCGCCGGGCCGCTCGTCGCGGCCGTCGGCGGGATCCTGACGAACGTCGTGCTCTCGGTGGTCCGCTCTCCGACGATGTTGCCGTTCGCGCTGACGCAGGCGGCCATCGCGCTGGTCGCGGGCTACCTGGCGATGCGCGGGTGGTTCATCATCCGCGAGAAGCGTGATTACCTGAAACTGGCCGGCGTGGCGATCGCGGTGTCCGCGACCTCGGTGCTCGTGAGCTGGCCGATCCTCGTCTGGCTGTTCGGCGGGATCACCGGCACCGCACCCGACGTCGTCGTCGCGGCCTTCCTCGCCTCGGGCTTCAGCACCGAACTGGCCGTGCTCGGCTCCCAACTGGTGATGGAGCCGGTCGACAAGATCGCGAGCGTCGTGATCGCGTACTTCATCGCCAAATCGGTTCCCGAGCGCTACCGGCCCTCGTTCGGCCAGCGGGCGCTCGCGCGCGATCGATGAGCGACGGCGCGACCGCCGGGGCCGGGACGACGGACGTCGACGTCGAGGCGCTGATCGAGAACGCCGACGGGACCGACTCGCTGTTCGAGTATCGCCCCGGATCGAGCGTCCTCCACCGGCTGAACCCGGTGACGAAACTGGTCGCGAGCGGGGCGCTGATCCTGATCGCCTTTCTCCTCCCCACCTTCTGGGGCCCGCTCGCGCTGACGGTCGGGCTGTTCGTACTGGTCGCGACGGCGGGGGCGGGCGTCGCACGCTCCGTAGGGACCGTCCTCGTCGCCGTCGGGGGCCCGCTCGCGCTCTCGCTCGTGCTCGTTCAGGGGCTCTTCTATCCGCAGAACGAGACGGTGCTGGTCTCGCTCGCCGTGCCCGTAATCGACCGGTTGGCGTTCTACGAGGAGGGGATCGAGTTCGCGCTGTTGATCCTCTTTCGGCTCACCGTCCTCATGATCGCGCTGCTGGGCGCGATCGTCACGACCCATCCGAAGAAACTGACGGTCGCGCTGATGGAGAAGGGCGTCTCGAACAAGATCGCGTACGTCTTCATGGCCGCACTCCAGTTCATCCCACAGATGCAGACCCGAGCGAAATCGATCCTCGACGCCCAGCAGGCCCGGGGGCTCGACACCTCGGCGAACCTCACGAGCCGCGTGAAATCGTACGTCGCGCTGATGGCGCCGCTGCTGATCGGAACGCTGATCGCGACCGAGACACGCGCGCTCGCGCTCGAATCGCGTGGCTTCACCCGGAAAGGCGAGCGGACCTACCTGCTCGACGTCGCTGATACGGGGCTCGACAGGGCGATTCGCTGGCTCGCGGGACTGGCCCTGATCGCCGTGATTGTCTGGAGGCTGGTACTGTGACACACATCACATTCGAGGACGTCACCTGGGGGTACCGGACCGGAGAGGGGCGGGCAGTCTCGAACCTCGACTTGGAGATCGAGTCGGGCAGTTTCGTCGGGATCACCGGCCCGAGCGACGCCGGCAAGTCGACGTTCTGCCGGCTGATCCCGGGCTACGTTCCCCACTACTTCGACGGCGAACTGGAGGGGAGCGTCCGCGTGGGCGACCGGGCGGTGCGCGAGGCCTCGATCGGCGAACTCGCAGAACGGGTGGGCATGCTCTTCGAGAACCCGTTCGACCAACTGACCGGCGCGAGCACCACGGTAATCGAGGAGGTCGCCTTCGGCCTCGAGAACCTCGGGTTGGCTCGCGAGGAGATCGTCGAGCGCTCGGTCGGGAGCCTCCGGCAGGTGGGCATCGAGGAGCTGATCGACCGCAACCCCCAACGACTCTCCGGGGGCCAGTCCCAGCGGGTCGCGCTGGCCTCGGTGCTCGCGATGGCCCCGGACGTGCTCGTACTCGACGAGCCGACCTCCCAGCTCGACCCCCACGGCGCCGAGGCGGTCTTCGAGATCGTCGCCGGGATGAAGGAACAGGGATACACGGTGATCGTCGTCAGCCAGCGTCTCGACCGGCTCGCGCCCCACCTCGACCGCCTGCTCGTGATGGAGGACGGCGAGATAGCGCACGACGGCGCCCCCGAGGAGGTCTTTACGACGCCGGGGATCGACGCGGTCGTCGACGTGCCTCAGTCGGTGCGGATCGGGCGGCGGCTCCGCGAGGTGGGACACGAAACCGACGGGGCTCCACTGACCGTTCCGGCGGCCATCGAGGAACTGCGCCCGCACGTCTCGGACACGAGCGCCGGACGGGCCGACGGGGGCGTGACAGTCCCCTCCTCGCCGGAGGGGAGGGAAGCGGACGGCGACCCGCGCGTCGCCTTCGAGGAGGTCGCCCACGTCTACGAGGGCGGTGTCGAGGCCCTGTCCGGGGTTTCCCTCGACATGGCGTCGGGCTGTGTCTGTCTCGTCGGCCAGAACGGCGCTGGCAAGACGACCTTCGTCAAGCACATGAACGGCCTGCTCGAACCCTCTCGAGGGGTCGTCCGGGTCGACGGGATAGAGACGACGGACGCCCGCGTCGCCCAACTGGCCCGGCACGTCGGCCTCTCGTTTCAGAACCCCGACGACCAGCTGTTTCACGACAGCGTCGAGGCCGAAGTGCGCTACGGACCGAAGAACCTGAAGTTCGACGAGGAGCGGGCGGACGAAACCGTCGAGCGCGCCATCGAGCGCCTCGATCTGACGGACGCCCGCGATCGAAACCCCTACGACCTCGGGATGCCGCGGCGAAAGCGCGTTGCCGTCGCCTCGGTGCTCGCGATGGACACCGAGACGGTCGTCCTCGACGAACCCACCGGCGGGCAGGACGCCCCCGGGACCGCGCTGTTGGGCGACGCCATCGAGGAACTGGTCGCGGAGGGCAAACTCGTCGTCGTCATCACCCACGACGTGGGCTTCGCGCGCAGACACGCCGACCGCGTGATCGCGCTCGGGCAGGGCGAGGTCCTCCTGGACGGGAACCCGCGGGAGGTCTTCGGCAACCCAGAGACCCTCGCCGAAACCGACGTCGACCCGCCGGTCGTGACCCGAATCGGCCACGAGCTCGGCCTTCCGACCGTGCTCTCGATCGACGAACTGTTCGAGTACGTCGAGTAACGGCCCTACAGGGCGGACCCGATCGCCCCGCCGAGCGCGTCGCGGAAGGCCGACACGTCGATGTCGGTCGCGACCCGGCCGTTTTCGGGCTCCTCGGTGACGCCGTACTCGTCACTGAGGAGCGCCCCGCGGCAGGGCCCCTCGCGCGTGTCGATCTCGAGGGCGCGTTCTTCGACCGTCAGCACCCCGTCGGTGAGATGGGCGATCACCGCCGCGTCGTGGACCGGCGAGTGGTTGATCCCGTAGCGCCGGCGGACGTGATCGGGGTAGTACTCCAGCCACTCCTCGACGACCGCACCGCGCGAACCCGAGAGATCGAGGGTGGCGGGGTCGAGCGTCGCCCGAACCGTGATACCGAGGCCGACGAACGTCGGGTCGAGGGATTGGAGAACTCGGCTCGCGGCGTCGGGGTCGGCGTGGAGGTTCGCCTCCGCCGCGGGCGTGCGGTTACCGGGCGCGTAGACCGCCCCGCCCATGACGAGGACTTCGTCGAGGTAGTCGGGCAGGTCCGGTTCGATCCCGAGCGCCAGCGCGAGGTTCGTCAGCGGGCCGATCGCGGCGATCGTGAGGTTTCCGTCCTCGCGTGCCTTTTGGACGATGAACTCGGCTCCGGAGACGTCGACCGGCTCCCCTGACGGAGCAGACAGGTCGCCCTTCAGCCCGCTTTCGCCGTGGATGAACTCGGCGGTGTCCTGCTGTTTGACCAGTGGGCGCTCGGCCCCACGGGCGACCGGGGGATCGCGGTCGAGGAACTCGAGCAGCGCGAGCGTGTTCCGGGTGGTGTTCGCGATAGTAGAATTCCCGGCAACGGTCGTCAGCCCGACGATGTCGAGGCCGCTTTCGAGCGCGAGCAACAGCGCGAGCGCGTCGTCGCAGCCGGGATCCGTATCGATGAGAAGCGACATGGACCCGCCTACGGGGTCCGGAGGGTAAAGGTTCGGTCGAGTTCGAGGGGTTAGAGCCCAGCGACGTCCTCGATGGCGTCGGTCAGTTCCTTGATGCTCTCGACGTCGTGTTCGCCCATGTGGCCGATGCGGAACGTCTTCTCGCCGAGCTGCGAGCCGTAGCCGTTCGAGAAGACCATGTCGTACTCCTCGCTGACGGCGTCGATCGTCCCGGCGACGTCGACCCCCTGGGTGTTCTCGATACAGCTCACCGTCTGGGACTCGTAGCCTTCCTCGGGGAACATCCCGAAGTGCTCGCGCGCCCACTCGCGAGTGTACTCGGCCATCTCGCGGTGGCGTTTATCCCTACTTTCGTGGCCCTCCTCGAGCATGTGCTTCATCTGTTTCCGGTAGGCGAGCATGACCGGAATCGCGGGCGTCGAGTGGGTCTGGCCCTTGCGGTCGTAGTAGTCGATGGTGCGCTGGAACCCGCCGTACCAGGATGCAGAATCCTTCTCGAGTTCGCGCTCGTAGGCACCCTCGCTGACGGTGCAGACCGCCAGCCCCGGCGGCATGGCGAACGCCTTCTGCGAGGACGCAAAGAGCACGTCGATCCCGTGTTCGTCGATGTCGACGTAGTCCCCGCCCAGCGCGGAAACCGCGTCGACGACGAAGTAGGTGTCGGGGTACTCCGAAACGACGTCACCGATCTCCTCGACGGGGTTTCGTACCCCGGTCGAGGACTCGTTCATCACGCAGGCGACGACATCGTACTCTTTGTCGCTTTCCTCGATCGCCTCGCGGACGTCTTCGGGTTTGACCGCCTGCCCCCACTCGTACTCGAGTCGGTCGACGCTCTTTCCGAGGCGCTCGGCGACGTTGGCGTGGCGCTCGCTGAAGCTCCCGCAGGTCGCGACGAGGATCTCCTCGTCGACGAGGTTGAGCGTCGAGGCCTCCCAGAACTCCGTGCCCGAGGCGGTGAGGATGACGACGTCGTTGGCGGTGCCGAGGAACTCCTTGGTGTCCTCGACGATGGTCGTGTAGAGGTCGGTCATCCGCTCGCTCCGGTGGCCGAACATGGGTTGGGCCATCGCCTCGATGACGTCCTCGCGGACCTCCGTCGGTCCCGGAATGTACAGCGTCTTGTCCGTGTAGTCGTCCGTGTACTCGCGTTTATCGGTCACGTGAATCACCCGGTTGAGTCGATCCGTCCCGCGCGCTCAGCGGGCGCCCTCGAAACCGAGGGGATCATCGACCCGTCCGTACCTCGCGGTTCACGCGCGAAGGGATAAGCCCCATGGGTCGACATCGGCGCAAATCCCGCATCTGAGGGGTCATGATACCGACGCCCACGCAAGCAGCACCGCTTACCAACGGACCGTCCTACCGACAGGTGATGTTCTACCACGATAACGAACTCCAGTACCCGGTCGAAGTAGAGGAGCCCGACCCGGCGTTCGCGCGGATGCTCCAGCAGGCGATCGGGGGCGTCGAGGGCGAGATCCGTGTGTTCATGCAGTACCTCTTCCAGGGGATGAACCAGCCGCCGGAGAACGAGAAGATGCGCATGCTGCTCTACGAGACGGCGATGGAGGAGCTGGGCCACGTCGAGATGCTCGCGACGGCGGTCGCGAAGAACCTCGAAGGAGCCCCCGTTGGGATGCGCGAGGAGTTCGCCCAGGACGGCGCGGTCAACGCCGCGATGCAGGGCTACCTACCCCGGCAGTTCCTTTCCGCAGGCTTCGGCGCGATGCCCGAGGACAGCCAGGGCAATCCCTTCAGCACGGATCACGTCTACGCGAGCGGCAACCCCGCGGGCGACCTCTACGCGAACGTGACCGCCGAGGCGACGGGGAGGACGCTGGCGACGCGTCTGTACGAGATGACCGACGATCCGGGCATGAAGGACATGCTATCGTACCTCATTGCCCGCGACACCATGCACCAGAACCAGTGGCTCGCGGCGCTGCAGGACCTCGGGGACCCCGAGGACGCCTTCGACCACCTGCCCGTGCCTGACAGCTTCCCGCAGGAGGAGGAAAACCGGGAGTTCAACTACGAGTTCTTCTCGACGACTCGGGAGCCGACCGACGACCCCGAAATGCCGTGGACGACGGGCGAGTCGGTCGACGGCAAGGGCGAGTTCTCGTTCGCCCGCCAGCCCGGCGGCGGGAAACCTGACCTGCCCTCGCCGGACCCGCGGGCGTACAACGAGCCGACCGAGTAACCGACACCCCGAAGCCGACCGCAAACGACCTGGAACCCACACGAGAAGGAGGCGTTTTTGATCGGCGGGCCGAAAGCGGGGCCAATGAGCGAACGCGAGCAGAACCCCTATCTCCGGGAGCCGCCGGAGGACCTCACTCCCGTCGACGAGTTAGACGAAGAGGGAGCCGAGCGCGAGGCCGAGCTGTTGCGCGAGGCGATCCGCCACCACGACCGCCGGTACTACGTCGAGAACGAGCCCGAAATCGCGGATCGGACCTACGACACCCTCTTTCAGCGCCTCGTCGACATCGAGGAGAGCTTCGGCCTCCAGACCCCCGACAGCCCCACCCGACGGGTGGGCGGCGAACCCCTCGACAAACTCGAGACGATTGAGCACGTCGCGCCGATGCTCTCGATCCAGCAGAGCGGCGAGGCGGCGGACGTCCGGGAGTTCGCCGAACGCATGGACCGCGAAGTAGGCGAGGTCGAGTACACCTGCGAGCCGAAGTTCGACGGGGTCTCGATCGAGGTCGTTTACACAGAGGGCGTCTTCGAGCGCGCGGTGACCCGCGGAAACGGGAGAGAAGGCGACGACGTGAGCGAAAACGTCCGAACGATCCGCTCGATCCCCCAGCGTCTCCGGGGGGAGTATCCCGGCTTTCTGGCCGTTCGCGGCGAGATCTTCATGCCGCGGGACGCCTTTCAGGAGTACAACCGCGAGCGGGTCGAACGCGGCGACGATCCCTTCGCGAACCCGCGAAACGCCACCGCGGGAACGATCCGCCAACTCGACCCCTCCGTTACCGCCGAACGCCCGCTCGACTGCTTCTTCTATGACGTTCTGGACGCCAGCCGGGAGTTCGACACCCAGTGGGAGGAAATCACGACCCTGCCGGAGTACGGCCTGCAGACCAACGACCGCGCCGAACTCGTCTCGGATATCGAGGACGCCATCGCCTACCGCGACCGACTGATGGACGAACGCGAGGAGTTGAACTACGAGATCGACGGCGTCGTGATCAAGGTCGACGACAGGGCCGCCTGCGAGGAGTTGGGCGCGACCGCTCGCCATTATCGCTGGGCCTTCGCCTACAAGTTCCCCGCGCGGGCCGGCGAGACGGCGATTCAGGACGTCGCCCTGCAGGTCGGCCGGACGGGACGATTAACCCCGGTTGCGCTGCTCGATCCGGTCGACGTCGGCGGCGTCACCGTCTCGCGGGCGAGCCTGCACAACCCCGCGGAGATCAGGGAGAAAAACGTCAACGTCGGCGACGTGGTGCGCGTCGAGCGCGCGGGCGACGTGATCCCCTACGTCGACGAGGTGGTCGAAAAGCGTTCCGAAGGGTTCTTCGAATTTCCCGAGACCTGCCCGGTCTGTGACAGCGCGATCGAGCGCGACGGCCCGATCGCCTTCTGTACCGGCGGGCTCGCGTGTCCCGCCCAACTTCGCCGGTCGGTCCAGTACTACGCGAGCGACTCCGGCCTCGATATCGAGGGGCTGGGCGGCGAACGCGTCGACCAGCTGTTGGAGGCCGGGCTCGTCACCGAAAGCGTCGCCGACCTCTACCGACTCGACCGGGAGGACCTCGTCGAACTGGACGGGTGGGGCGAAAAGAGCGCCGAGAACCTGCTGGCCGAACTCGAAGGGTCGAAATCGCCGCCGCTCTTTGCCTTCCTCGCCGCCATCGGCATCCCCCACGTGGGCCGGGCGACCGCCCGCGAACTCGCGAGCTCCTTCGGCGATCTCGACGGTCTGATGGAGGCCAGCGAGGACGAACTGCAGGAGGTCGACGAGATCGGGGAGGTCGTCGCCCGCGAGATCCGCGACTTTTTCGACAGCGAGGGGAACCGGCGGGTGATCGAGGAACTTCGCGAGGCGGGCGTCTCTCCCGAGTCGGTCGAGCGCGAGACGGGAGACGCCCTTTCAGGGCTGACGTTCGTCTTCACCGGCTCGCTCCCCGACCGGACCCGAAGCGAGGCACAGGAGGAAATCGAGCGGGCGGGCGGCTCGGTCACGGGCAGCGTCTCGGGCAACACCGACTACCTCGTCGTCGGCGAGGACCCCGGAACCAGCAAGCGCGAGGACGCCGCGGAGAACGACGTGCCCGAACTCTCGCCCGAGGAGTTCGAGGAGCTGGTGGGGACGGGTGAAGAGATGGATCGACAGGATCACGAGGAATCACCGAACCAGCGGACGCTCGATGACGCGTTCCGATAGCTACAGATCGGCGTCCCGGAAGGCGAGATAGCCCACTACAGGTGGAAGGACCAGCCACGCGAGGAAGACGACTGCGACGACCGGGTCCGAGAAATAGGCGGGGAGGGGATCGAGCGCCTGGCCGTACACCTGTCCGGCGAGCCCGCCGCCGAACAGCGAGAGGCGCGCGCCCAGCGCGTCCTGCGTCCAGAGGATCGCGGCAAGCGACTGGTAGGCGTCGACCGGGTTGAGCAGTCGGGTCGCGAGTTGGACCCGCACGAGCGTCTCGAAGGCCGTATCGGTGTATTCGTTGAGCAGGCTGACCAGCCCCTCGGCGAAGCTCCCCCAGAACAGCGAGAAGATCACGTAGACGCCGACGTTCCCGAGCATGGCCTGTCGGCGGGTTCGGGCCGCCGCGGAGATCCCGACCGCGAGACAGACGAACACCACGCCCAGAAGCGCCGACAGCAGCGCGAAGGCGACGTAGTTGCCGACTTCGAGCGAGACGGGCGTGATCAGGAAGACGATCGCGGCGGCCAGAAAGCCCAGCAGGATCGGCAGGACGATCACGGCGCTTCGTCCGACGATCTTCCCGAGCACGACGTCGCGGCGCGAGTGGGGCAGCGCGAGCAGGAGCTTCAGCGTGCCCGAATCGCGCTCGCCGGCGACCGAGGCATAGGCGAGCACGATCGCGACGATCGGGATGAGGAAGGCGACGAACGACGCCAGCAGGCTGATGAAGGCGTCCGAGGAGATCTGCTGGCCGGTCTGCTGGACGACGGCCCCGCCGACACCGTCGGCGACGAGGTAGGCGGGCACGACGAACAGCACGAGGAAGACCGCCGAGGCGACCCACAGCCCCCGCGAGCGGATCGAATCGGCGAAGTCCTTGCGGGCGACGACCTGCCAGCTCATGCGGCACCCTCCGTGTAGGCCCGAAAGAGGTCTTCGAGCGAAGCTTCCTCGGTCTCGAAGTCCCGAACCTCCGCGCCTTCCTCCTCGAGTGTACTCAACACGGCGGTCTTCGAGCCATCCTCGACCCCCACTCGGAGGACCGAGCCGTCCTGCTCGACGCCCGAGACGCCCTCGAGGGCACGCACCCGGTCGAGCGCCCGCGAGGGGAGTTCGCCGACCGTGATCCTAAGCGTCGCGTCGGTCCCCGCGGCCTTGCGAAGTCCCGAGACGCTGTCCTCGGCGACGAGCCGGCCCTCCCGCAGGATTCCCACCCGATCGCAGACCGCCTCGACCTGCCCGAGGATGTGGCTCGAAAAGAAGACGGTCGCCCCGCGCTCGACCTCCTCTCGCACTATCTCGCGCATCTCGAGGGCGCCGTTCGGGTCGAGCCCGGTCGACGGTTCGTCCAGAATCAGGAGGTCGGGCGAACCCGCAAGCGCCATCGCGAGTGCGAGTCGTTGAGTCATCCCCTTCGAGTAGTCGCCGGCCTTGCGGTCGGCGGCGTCGGCGATACCGACCCGCTCGAGGAGGGCGTCGGCGTCGTCGCTCGCCTCCTTGGAATCGATGGCGAGTTCGACGTGTTTCCGGCCCGTGAGACGGTCGTAGACGTCGAATCCTTCGGGGAGGACGCCGATCCGTTCGCGGACCCTGAGGCTGTCGGCGTGGGCGTCGTAACCGAGGACTTCGATAGTCCCCTCGGAGGGGTGGACGAAATCCAGCAGCATGTTGATCGTCGTCGACTTGCCCGCGCCATTGGGCCCGAGAAAGCCGAAGACCTCGCCCTCCTTCACACCGAGGTCGAGGTCCTCGACCGCGACGACGTCGTCGTAGCGCTTGCTCACGCCGTGCAGTTCGATCGCGGCCATTGCCCGCGCTAGACCCAGCCCCGATATAGGTCTTTAGGTCGATCAGATCGACTCGTCGGGGTCGTGGCGTCCGGCCATCCGTTCTGCCTCGCCCTCGTAGCGCTCGGCGTTCTCCTCGTCGATCGGGTCGAGCTTCTCGGGATCGACCTCCATCGCGGCGGTCGCGTCGACGCCGCTCGCGGCCGCACGCTCGGTGACGAACTGTCCCGAGCCGTCGGTCGGGGCATACACCAGCCGGATCAACCCCTTGTCGTCGTACGTGCGCTCGACCAACCAACACTGGACGGTCTCGGTCATACCCCACGCTTCGGGTCGGCCGGGTTTGTATGCGGCGCTTACCCCTGGACCGGGAACGCGATCTCGACGGTCGCCTTGTATTCGGTGATCTGGCCGTCCTCGACGCTCGCGGTCCAGTCTTCGATTTCGATCCCCCTGATCCCCTCGACCGACTGGTTCGCCCGCTCGATGGCTTCCTCGGCGGCCGCTTCCCACGATTCCTCGGAGGTACCCAGCACTTTGATGATCTTGACGGCGGTCATAGGAAGTCGGTACAACCGGCCGCGATATATAGTTAACCAGTTGATATTTATTAGACGGGTTTCCGGTCGGACGGAGGGGAAAAGCGGGCGGCAGGTTCAAACGATTCGCGCGACTAGAACGGACGAATGGACGGGGCGGAACTCGGAGACCATGCAGCGACGCTGCCGCGCGAACCGGGGGTCTATCAGTTCCTCGCGGAGGGGACGACGCTGTACGTCGGCAAGGCGGTCGATCTCAGGGATCGAGTCCGATCCTATGCGGACCCCAGGAGCGCGCGGATCCACCGGATGGTGCAGGCTGCAGAGACGATCGATTTCGCCGTCACGGACACCGAGACGCAGGCCCTCCTGTTGGAAGCGAACCTGATCAAGCGCCACCAGCCCCGGTACAACGTCCGGCTGAAGGACGACAAGTCATACCCGCTGGTCCAGCTCACGGACCACGAGTTCCCCCGCATCGAGATCACGCGCGATCCCGATCCGGCGGCCACCGCCTTCGGACCCTTCACGAACAAGGGGGTCGTCGAAGTCGTGGTGAAAGCCCTCCGGGAGGTCTACGGCGTGCGGGGCTGTTCGGACCACAAGTTTTCGGGGAGAGCGCGACCCTGTCTCGATCACGACATCGGACTCTGTACCGCGCCCTGTACCGGCGAGATCGGACGCGAGGCGTATATCGGAGACGTCGAATCGGTGAACCGCTTTTTCGCGGGCGAGACGGGTGTGCTCGGCGACCCCCTCCGACGACGGATGGAACAGGCCGCTCAGGAGCAGTCCTTCGAGCGGGCGGCGAGCCTGCGTGATCGACTCGACGCGGTCGAGAGCTTCCACGAGGGACGGGGCGAGGCCATTAGCGACGCGAGCGACGCCCGCGCAGTCGACGTGCTCGGGGTGGCGACCGAGGGCGAGCGCGCGATCGTCTCGCGCCTGCAGAGCGAGAACGGTCAGCTGGTCGACCGCGAGCGCCACCACCTCACGATCCCCGACGCCGAGGAGGGTACGGACGGCCACGCGGGCGTCCTCGCGGCCTTTATCGCCCAGTACTACGCCGAACGCGACCTTCCCGACGCCGTTCTGGTCCCCGAAGACCCCGCCGACCCCGAACTGCGCGAGTGGCTCGAACGCGAGGGCGTCGACCTCCGGGTGCCCGGTGCGGGCCGGGAGGCCACTCTCGTCGATCTCGCGATCAAGAACGCCCGGCGGAGCGACTACAGCGACGACCCCGTGAGCGCGCTCGGGGAGGCCCTGTCGATGGATCGTCCGGAACGCATCGAGGGGTTCGACGTGAGCCACGCTCAGGGGAGATCCGTCGTGGGAAGCGACGTGCTGTTCGTCGGCGGCGAGAGCGACACGTCGGGATATCGCCGGAAGAAACTCGAGGAGCGAAACGACGACTACGCCAACATGCGCGCGCTGGTGCGCTGGCGCGCGCTTCGGGCCGTCGAGGGACGGGACGACCGCCCCGACCCCGACCTCCTGCTCATCGACGGCGGGGAGGGCCAGCTCGACGCCGCCCGCGAGGCGATGCGCGAGGTCGGCTGGGAGATACCGACGATCGCGCTCGCCAAAGCCGAGGAGCTGGTGATCACGCCCGACGGGCCGCTGGATTGGCCCTCCGATGCCGCGCATCTCCACCTCCTCCAGCGGGTGCGCGACGAGGCCCACCGCTTCGCGGTCCAGTACCACCAGACGCTCCGGGACGACGTTTCGACCGTGCTCGACGACGTGCCCGGAATCGGCCCGAAGACGAGGACGAGCCTCCTGCGACGGTTCGGTAGCGTCGAGGGGATCAGGAAGGCCTCGACGGGCGACCTCGAAAGCGTCGAGGGCGTCGGGAAAAAGACCGCGAGGACGATATCAGAACGGCTCTGAGGCGTGATGAGATCTCCGAACGGCTCTGAGGCGGAGGACGGTCGCTGCGGCTCTACCTGTCTGCGGCCTCGACCATCTCGTAACCGACGGTCCCCTCACGCAGCGCCTCGGTATGGGCCGCCAGTCGGTCCTCGGTCGCCAGCAGGAGCACGTCGAGTCCCTTCGTCGCCGCCTCCCTGATCGCGTCGGGCGTCCCGAATCGGATCTCGGGGTCGAGGCCGGCCGCTCGCGCGGCCGCGACCGCCTCGGTTCCCGCGGTCGCCACCAGATCGTGGGCGGCGGCGTACTCTCTGAGGGGTTCCGAATCTGCGACCGAACTGCCGCCCTCGTGGACCCGGGGCAGCGAGACGATCGTGACCCGACCGAGTTCGTAGTCGAGCACGCCCTCGACGTCGGTGATCCCGACGTCCTGTCCCTCGTCGGCGCCCGTGATCGCGACGGCGGTCGCCGCGCCGGCCTCGCCGGGGGTCGCCCGGAGTACCCCGTCGGCCATCGAGAGGCTCACCGTCCGGCCGTCCTCGATCGCGTCGGTCGCGAGCGCCGTCTCGATCTCGACCTGGCCGATGACGTCCTCGGCGACGTGGGCCGTGAACGTCCGGAGCTCGTCCGTCCGGCCGATCAGCCAGTCGACGCCCTCCTTGCTCACCTCGTAACGCCCCCGACCGCCCTTCTCAACGAACCCCTCTTCGACGAGTCCCCGAAGGTAGTCGCTGACCGCCTGGGCGGTGATCCCGATGGCGTCGGCGATCTCCTGCTGGCTCACGGCGGGCTGGCGTTCGGCGATCTCCACGAGGATCTGATACCGCGTGGCGTCGCGCTTGCTCCGCAGGACGCTCGACCCCGCTCTTTCGGTGTCCGCCATTGGGGCCACTCGGGAGCCACAGGACAAGTAATTTTGTGCTTCGAGCGGGTGAAGACGGATTTCGCTCCAATACACTTGTGTTTCGGTCGGGGCGAACGGCCGGGAAACGCCCTCGGCGGTACCTACCACTCCAGCGAGCCGCCCGACTGGTACTCCGCGACGTTGGTCTCGAAGAAGTTCTTCTCCTTGTTCAGGTCGACCTGTTCTGCCATCCACGGGAACGGGTTGTCGGTGTCGTAGACCGGCTCCATCTCCAGCTGGTCGAGGCGTCTGTCGGCGACGTACTCGACGTACTCGGCGAACTGCGCCGGCCCCATCCCGAGGAGCTCCTCGGGGCAGGCTTCGCGGGCGTAGCGTCGTTCGAGCTCGACGGCCTCACGGATCAGTCCCTCGATCTCGCGTTCGAATTCGGCAGTCCACACCCTTGGATTCTCCTCGCGGATCGTCTCGATCAGGTCGACCCCGAAGTTCAGGTGCAGCGACTCGTCGCGCATGATGTACTCGAACTGCTCGCCGACGCCGACCATCTTTCCGTTCCTCTTCAGCCCCAGCATCATCGCGAAGCCCGCGTAGAAGAAGACCCCCTCCATGATGACGTAAAAGCCGACGAGGTCCCGGAGGAACTCCCGGACGTCTTCCTCGCTACGGATCTCGAAGTCCGGGTCGTCGATCACCTGCGTGAGGTCGACGACGAACTCGTCCTTGGCCTCGATGGCGGGGATGCGGTCGTACATCCCGTAGAGGTACTCAGGATCGAACCCAAGGGAATCACAGCAGTAGATGAACGTGTCGGTGTGGATCGCCTCCTCGTAGGCCTGTCTGAGGAGGTACTGGCGACACTCGGGGGCGGTGACGTAGTCATACACTGCAAGAACGATGTTGTTGGCTGTCAGCGACTCCGCAGTGGAGAAGAACCCGAGGTTCCACTCGACGAGCTGTCGTTCTTCGTCACTGAGCGCGTCGTTCTCCCACTGGTGAACGTCGTCGGCCATCGGCACCTCCTCGGGCGTCCAGTTGTTGGCGACGCCGGCCTTGTAGTACTCGCGGGCCCAGTCGTAATCGATGGGCAGGATCTTGTTGGGGTCGTGGTGGCCCTGGTCGTTGATGATCGGCATTACTGGCAGGCCTCGCAGGTGGGGTCCTCAACGCTCGGCAGGCTACTCTCCTCGTTTCCACCGTCCTCGTCGTCCGAATCGCGGAACTGGGTGTCGTCGTACTCGCGCATGTCGAGAGTGGTCTTCTCGACCTGGCTCGCGCCCAGCGTCCGGAGGTAGTAGGTCGTCTTCAGGCCGAGCTTCCAGGCGGTCTCGTAGACGCCCGCGAGCAGCGAGCCGTCCGTCGACGGGAAGAAGACGTTGTGCGACTGGCTCTGGTCGATCCAGGTCGCACGCTCCGCCGAGAGGCGAAGCTGGTGACGCGGGTCGATCTCGAAGGCGCCCCGGTAGAGCTCCTTCAGCTCGTCGGGGATCGCGTCGATCTCCTGGATCGAGCCGTCGTGGTACTTGATCCGGTCGCGGATCTCGCCGGTCCACAGCCCCCGCTCGCGCAGATCGGCGACGAGGTGGTCGTTGATCACGGTGAAGTCGCCGGACATGTTCGATTTTACATATAAATTCGAATAGACCGGCTCGATCGAAGGGGTTGTCCCCGCGATCGTCGAGATGGTCGCCGTCGGCGCGACCGCTATCGTGTTGGAGTTTCGCATTCCGTGCGTGTCGACGTGCTCGCGCACCCGCCCCCAGTCGAGGCGCTCCTCGACGTCGATCGGGATCTCCCGTCCCCGTTCCTCCTCGAGGAGTGAAACGGTGTCCTGCGGGAGGAGGTCGCGGTCCCACTTCGACCCCTCGTAGCTGTCGTAAGCGCCGCGCTCGGCGGCCAGCTTCGAGGAACTGAAGATCGCGTGATACGAGACAAATTCTTGAGTGCGGTCGGCGAACGCGACTGCTTTCTCGGAGTTCATCGGGATCCCCTGCTCAAGCAGGGCGTCGTGAAAGCCCATGATACCGAGGCCAACTGGCCGGTGGCGCATGTTCGAGCGCTCTGCCTTCTCCGTGGGGTAGAAGTTCAGGTCGACGACGTTATCGAGCATCCGCATCGCGGTGTGGACAGTGTCCTCTAACTGCTCGCGGTCGAGGCCGTCCTCGCTTGCGTGGCGCGAGAGGTTCACCGAGCCGAGGTTACAGACGGCGGTCTCCTCCTCGCTCGTGTTCAGCGTGATCTCCGTACAGAGGTTCGAGGAGTTGACGACACCCGCGTGATCCTGGGGCGAGCGGACGTTACAGGGGTCCTTGAACGTGATCCACGGGTGGCCGGTCTCGAACAGCCGAGTGAGGGTCGTGCGCCACAGCTCGGCGGCCTCGCACCGCTCGTACTGGTCGAGTGCGCCATTTTCGGCCTGTCGTTCGTATTCCTCATAGCGCTCCTCGAACTCGGCTCCGTAGGAGCCGTGCAGATCCGGCACCTCCTCGGGCGAGAACAGCGTCCACTTTTCGTCGTTCTGAACGCGCTTCATGAACAGGTCGGGCACCCACGCCGCCGTGTTCATGTCGTGGGTTCGCCGGCGCTCGTCGCCGGTGTTTCGCCGCAGGTCGAGAAATGCCGGGAAATCCATATGCCACGCCTCCAAGTACGCACAGGCCGCCCCGCGCCGTTTCCCGCTCCTGTTTATCGCGCCGGTCACGTCGTTCGCGATCTTCAGGAACGGGACCGTCCCCGTCGACTCGACGCCCGTCGAGGAGATCCGCGCGCCGCTGGCGCGAAGGGGGGTCCAGTCGTTGCCGAGCCCGCCCGACCACTTCGAGAGCTTCGCGTGTTCCTTGTACGCGTCGAAGATGCCCTCGAGGTCGTCGGGGACGGTGGTCAGATAGCACGAAGAGAGCTGCGGGTGGGTCGTCCCGGCGTGAAACAGCGTCGGCGTCGAGTGGACGAACCGCAGCGTCGAGAGCAGCTCGTAGAACTCCCTCGCGTACTCCTCGCGCTCGTCGGGGGCCTCCCGGAGCGCGATTCCCATCGCGACCCGCATCCAGAACGTCTGGGGCAGTTCGATGGGCTCGTCGCCGTCACGGAGGAAGTACCGTTGAGAGAGCGTCTCCATCACCATATAATCGAGTCGGTCGTCGCGTCCGATCTCCAGGGCCTCGGCGAGGCTCGAGAGGTCGTACTCGGCCATGCGCTCGTCGAGCAGGTCGGCCTCGACCCCGCGCTCGATCGACGCGACGAACGACTTCCGGTAGGCCTTCTCACGGTCCCCGTCTTCAATCTCGCCGACGCGCTCCTCGAAGTACCGCTCCCGGAAGACCCGTGCGGCAACCGTCTTATACTCGGGTTCGCGGTCGATTCGGGCGGTGAGTGCCCCGATAACGGCCTCGTAGACCTCCTCGCGGCTCGCGCCCGCATAGCAATCGCGCTCGGCCGCGCGGGCGATCTCCGAGCGCGCCTCGTCGTCCACCCGGTCGCTCCACGCCCGTTCCAATATCGTTTCGATCGTGTCGGTTCGCTTCGTAGCCTGGCTCATGATAACTCGACCCGACAGCGTCGCCACTACCGGCACAGCGCCACTCAGGGCGGCGGATCGGGCCGTGTTCGTCCCTCCGTCGGCACCGGCATAAATATTACCAAGTTTAGTTTTTATAGAACAAGTATGATTGATATAGTTGGTGGCGAAGCGGGGCTCAACGAGCGCCGAGGGGAGGATCGAGTCCGGAGGACTCCCGCGAGAGAACCCACACACCGAACCGACGAGCCACCGCCACCCGAACCCGCGTTGAACCCCTCTATCGACCGATTAAAGTCCGGTTGGGAGAGAGACGGCTCAGTGATGGTCGAGGAACGAGGGCGGCGGCCAGGCGGGACCGAAGCGGAGCGGCTGATCGTTGTCGCCGGGAGCACCCGAACGGCGGGGGTCGAGGGGAGGGATGGACCGATCAGCGCCGCCGGGGCGGATCCCGAGGCGATGGCGACCACCCCGAGTGCGGACCTCGAGCTCCTCGAATACGGCGACGTGACCCGCGCCCCGACCGTACCGGTCAGTCCCACCGGCTGTCCGACCCCGGCGGTCCACACCCGCGCGATCCGCGAGTTGGTGGGTTTCGACGTGACACCGATGGACGCCGGACTCGAACGGGAGAGCGGCGCGCCGACCGTTTCGCTGGGCGAGGAGCCGGGCAGCGATATCCGGGACGAGGAACCGGTCGAAAACGCCCGCGAGCTGTTCGACACGGCAAAGGGGTTCGGCCGGTCGCTTCCCGATGCCGAACTCGCCATCGGCGAGACGATCCCCGGCGGGACGACGACCGCGATGGCGGTCTTGGGGGCGCTGGGCGAGCGGCCGGCCGTCTCCTCGTCGCTACCGGCGAACCCGCTTGCGCTCAAACGGAAGGTAGTGGACGACGCCCTTGCTTCGAGCGGGCTCGAACCCGGCGACGCCGCGGGCACACCGATAGAAGCGGTTCGGTGTGTCGGCGATCCCGTTTTGGCTGCGGTCGCGGGCCTGATCGTCGGGGCGACCGACGCCGGGATCGAGGTGACCCTCGCGGGCGGTACCCAGCTCGCGGCGGCCGCCGCGCTGGCGCGTCACGCGGGCGTCGAGGCACCGCTGCGGCTCGCGACCACCTCGTTCGTCGCCGAGGACGGGAGTGCCGGGATCGAGGCGCTGGCGACGGATCTCGATCTCGACCTTCAGGTGACTGACCCCGGATTCGATGGTCGAAACCACCCGGCGATGGCCGCCTACGCCGCCGGCGAGGCGAAGGAGGGCGTCGGGATGGGCGGGGCACTGTGGCTGGCCGAGCGCGATGGGGTTCCGATGGACGCGGTCCGCGAGCGGATCGAGACGGTCTACGACCGGCTCACTCGCTCGAAACGCTCGCTATCGCGGCCTTAGAACTCGGTTTCCGGTTCGGGAACGACGCCCTCGTCGTCGGCGAGCGCGTCGAACTCCTCGCGGAGTTCGCGGATCCGATCCCGGATGTCCGCCGCGAGCTCGAACTCCAGGTTGCTCGCGGCCTCGTTCATGCGCTCTTCGAGGGCCTGAATTCGCGCCTGTGCGGCCTCCGCGTCCTCGGGGGCGTCGCCGGTCACGCTCGAGGTGTCGGTCTTACTCCCCGGGAGGTTGGTCTCGCCGACCTCCTTGTCGATGGTTGTCGGCGTGTAGCCGTGCTCTTCGTTGTACTCGCGCTGGATCTCCCGGCGGCGCTGGGTCTCCTCGATGGCCTCGGCCATCGCGTCGGTCGTCTCGTCGGCGTACAGGACGACCTCGCCATCGGCGTTTCTCGCGGCCCGACCCATCGTCTGGATCAGGGTGGTCCGCGAGCGCAAGAATCCCTGCTGGTCGGCGTCCAGAATGGCGACCAAGGAGACCTCCGGGATGTCAAGCCCCTCACGCAGGAGGTTAATACCTACAAGAACGTCGAACTCGCCGAGTCGAAGTCCCCGGATGAGTTCGTGGCGTTCGAGGGTGTCGGTCTCGTCGTGCATGTACTCGACGCCCACGCCCGCGTTTTCGAGGTACTCGGTGAGGTCCTCTGCCATGCGCTTGGTAAGCGTCGTGACCAGCACCCGCTCGTCGCGCTCGACGCGCTCATCGATCCGGGCCATCAGGTCGTCGATCTGCTCCTGTGCGGACTGGACCGAAACGGCGGGATCCACGAGGTGCGTGGGCCTGACGATCTGTTCGACTATCTGCTCGCTGACCTCGCGTTCGTAATCGCCGGGTGTCGCCGAAACGTACAGGCGTTTTCCGACCCGTTCTTCGAACTCTTCGAAGGTCAGCGGGCGGTTGTCGTACGCCGTGGGAAGACGAAAGCCGTTCTCTACCAGCGAGTCCTTGCGCGATTTGTCGCCGGCGTACTGGCCCTTGATCTGCGGAATCGTCTGGTGGGATTCATCGATGACGGTGAGGAAGTCCTCTGGGAAGTAGTCGAGCAAGGTATAAGGAGCGTCGCCCGACTCGCGATCCGAGAGATACACCGAGTAGTTCTCGATGCCCGAACAGTAGCCCGTCTCGCGCATCATCTCGATGTCGAAGGTGGTGCGCTCCTCGATACGCTGGGCCGAGAGCATGTCGCCGTTTCGCTCGAAATAGCGGATCCGTTTTGCGAGGTCCTCCTCGATCTCGCTGATGGCGTTTTCCATGCGCTCTTCTGGGATCGAGTAGTGCTCCGCGGGGTGGATGAGGACGGCCGGCTCCTCGCTTTTGAGCTCGCCTTCGAGGGGGTCCAGTTTACTGAGCCGGTCGATCTCGTCGCCCCAGAACTCCACGCGCACGGCATACCGACCGTACATCGGGAAGACCTCGACGGTGTCGCCCCGAACCCGGAAGGTCCCCTGCGTGAAGTCCACGTCGTTGCGTTCGTAGTTCAGGTCGACGAGGCCCTTGAGCAGCTCGTCGCGGTCGATCCGCTGGCCCTGCTCCAGTTGGAGGCTCATGTCGACGTAATTGCGCGGGTCGCCCAACCCGTAGATGGCCGAGACCGAGGCGACGACGATCACGTCGTCGCGGGTGAGTAGCGAGCGGGTCGCGGAGTGACGAAGCCGGTCGATCTCGTCGTTGATCGAGGCGTCCTTGTCGATGTAGGTATCGGAGGCCTCGACGTAGGCCTCGGGCTGGTAGTAGTCGTAGTAGGAGACGAAGTACTCGACGGCGTTGTCCGGGAATAAATTTCTGAACTCCTCGTAGAGCTGGGCCGCGAGCGTCTTGTTATGGGCGATGACCAGAGTAGGAGTTTGAATGCCCTCGACGGTCCAGCTGACGGTATTGGTTTTGCCCGAACCCGTCACGCCCAAGAGGGTTTGGCGGTCCATTCCCGACTCGTAGCCCGAAACGAGCTGTTCGATCGCCTCGGGCTGATCTCCGGCCGGTTCGAAGGGAGCCTCGACGCGGAACGGCTTCTCGGCCTCCGGTCTGTCGGGCCGCAGTGGACCGGAACTGCTGTCGCTCATTGAGTGTGCAAGGGTCCGGAGCCACTTGATCCGCTCGCCTGCAGGGTGAAAGTGAACCGTCCCTCTGGACTCGATTACGACCGGTACCGGTCGCCTCAGGGGTAAAACACCTCAACTGCGGGACTCACGACGGGGTTAAGCTGTGCTATGATGTAACACAGTATATGGGAACAAGATGCACGCTCTGCCGGCATCGCTTCCCGGACTACACGCTACAGGAGTGGTGTGAGTGCGGGTGGTGTATGGACGAGAACTGCAAGCGCAATCACGAGCCGTTCTGCCCGGCCCACGGCGAAGACCGCTGGATCGGCACAGTCGAGTTCTGAGTCGGTTCAGTGGATCGATTTCCGGATTCATCTGCAAGCCGAATCCTCAACGGGGCCACGCGAATAGGCGTGGCCCTGAATGGCATTCGCGCTCGGTACCGGAGTCCTCCTCGCCCTCGCCGTCCTCTCGTTTCTCGGCGGGATCATCGTCTCGACGATTGGTCCCGGCGGGATCCTCATCGTCACCGGCCTGTACCTCCTGACGCCGCTTTCGAGCGCCGAGGTCGCGGGCACCTCCAGTGCGACGTTCGTCGTCGGCGCGATGCTCGGTAGCGCCGTCTACGCGCGCTCGGGCGAGATCGACTGGCGGGTCGCGGGCGTCGTGGGCGCCGCGGCCGCCGTCGGCACCTGGGTCGGCGTGCAGGCCAACGCTTACCTCTCGCGTGGGCTCTATGGACTGATTCTGGCCGCGATGCTCGCGGCGGTCGGACTCAACGTCCTCTATCGGGAGTACCGCGACCTCGAACCCCGTGTCGAGCTCGGGCGCGAGGGTCGGGATCTCCTCGCATTCGTCGTCATCGGCCTCGTGATCGGCGTCTTCGGCGGGCTGTTGGGGATCGGCGGGGCGGCGCTGTCCGCGCCGGCGCTCGTCCTCGTGGGCGTCCCGATGCTCGTGACCATCGCCGTCACGCAGGTCGTCGTCCTCGTTACCGCGCTGTTCACGACCGCGAACTACCTGCTGCTCGACACGGTCGTCACCCCGCTGGTGTTCCTGATTACGGCCGCCTACCTCGGGGGCGTCACGCTGGGCTGGTGGCTCGCTCACCGCATCGTCGCCGACCGGCTGAAGCTCGCGCTCGGGGTCGTCCTGCTGGGGCTGGCCGCGTCGCTCGTGATCTGACGGCCACCGTCGAACGGTCGTAATGATTATGCGACTAACAGCCGGAGAGCTGATAGATGAAGGTCACCGACGCGCTCGACGGCGCCCTCTCGACGCTGGTCGAAAAGCCCGCGGCGGTCCTGCCGGCGTACTTCGTCGGCTACGGCGCCGGTACGGCTGCGCGGACGATCCCCCTCGTCGGGCTCGTTCTCGCGTACCTCCTCCTGCTCGTCCAGGGCCGTCTCGCCCCGGTCGAGGAGGCGCTCGCGGCGACCGACTTCGACGCGCTCGCGGAGGCGACGGACGACCCGGCGACCGCCGATCCCGCCGCCCTCCCGACCGAACAGTTGGACGAGGCGCTCGCGGGCCTCGTTACGCCGGGCGTCGTGGCGGTCCTCGGCCTCTCGATCCTGCTGGGACTCGCCGTCTGGATCCTCGTCGGTGCCGCCTTCCACGCCGGACAGATCCATACGGTGTACGCCGCCCTCGAAGGTAGAACGCCCGTCGAGTCGGGGGTGACGGGCGCGATTCGGGACACGAAGTCGTTCGTCGGACTTCGAGTACTCGAGTACGGCCTCCTTTTCGTCGCGAGCCTCGTCTACGGGCTCGTCGTCTTCGTCGCGAGTGCGGTCTACGCGGCCGATCAGGGGATCGGGCTGTTCGTCGCGGTCGGGGCCGCACTGCTGGCCCCGGTGTGGCTGCTCTCGCTTCTCGTGATCGCCGCCGCCTTCGTCTTCGCGCCGCAGGCGGTGGTCGTCGACCGTGGAGGGGCCATCGAGGGGCTCAAACGGAGCGTGGGGTTCCTCCGGCGACGACCGGGCGCGTTCGCCGTCTACGTGGTGATCGCGATCGGGATCTCGGCCGCGATCGGCGGCGCGACCGCCCTCCTCTCGGTTCTCGGCGTCTCGAACGTCGTCTCGGTGCTCTCGTTGCTGTTCGTCACACCCTTTCTCCACCTCCTGAAGACGGCCATCTACGCCGAGGGCGAGCGGATCGACACCCGCCCGCTGCTCTCGGACAAGGGTCGCGGGGTCCGGGCGCGACTCCGGGACGGCTGGGAGAAAAGCACGGGGTCGCTGTGGTCGTTTGCCGTCTCGACGACGGGACTCGCGCTGACGGCGGCGAGCCTCGCGCTGTTCGGTCTCGGCACCCTCGGGGGCTATCTCGCGGTCGGCGGGTTCGCGATCGGGACGGGCGAGATCGCGGATCCCGCCGCCGTGTTCGGAGCGGTCCCGCTCGATATCTTCGTCATGATCGCGGTGAACAACTGGCTGGTCGCGCTCGGCCAGACGTTCGCGGGGCTCGCGCTCGGGATCCCGACCGCGGTCAACCTGCTCTTTAACGGCGCGGTCGTCGGGATCGTCGCCGGGATCAGTAGCGATCTACTCGTGGTGGCCGCACTGGTCGTCCCCCACGGGATCGTCGAAATCCCCGCACTGGCGGTCTCGGGCGCGATCGGCCTTCACCTCGGGCACGTCGGCTGGCGGCGCTTTCGAGGCACGATCGACGACGCGGCGCTCGCGGCGGAGATCCGCACGGCTTTCTGGGTGATGGTCGGACTCGCGCTCGTATTCGTGGTCGCCTCGTTCGTCGAGGCGTTTCTCACCCCACGGATCGCGGGCTGGCTGCTGTGACTCCAGCCGAAGCGAAGGGGTTGTGAACCTCACACACTAGTTTTATCATGGATAATAACTATCGAGTAAAATCGGTGTACGGATCGGTCTTTCCAGCGGGGAGGATGGCGTTGGCCGCCGAGATCCCGTTCGATGGCTCGCCCGCCCTCGAACGACTCGGATGATAGAGGTACGTTTCGGGTGGAGCTACGGGACGACACCCACGGTGAGAAGCGTGCCGTAGGTTCGATAGCGCTCGACCATTTCTTCCCTGTCCTCCCAGTCGTCGGTCGGAAACGCGCTCTCATCGGGGATCTCGATCTCGCGGTCGGGGATGGCGTCCTGTTCGGCGACGTGAAAGCCCGCCTCTCGAAAGGCCTCGCGGTACTGGGCACGCGACCAGCGGGTCATCTCGACGGCGATGTCCTCCTGCCACCCGTGGGAATGGACGTTCTCCTCGTAGTAGTTGACCGCACAGAAGAACGTGCCGCCCGGCCGGAGGATCCGGGCGAGCTCTGGGAGCGTGTGGTGGGGGTCGCTCGCGTAGTAAAAGGCCTCCATCGAGAAGACGTGGTCGACGCTGTCGGAAGCGAGCGGGAGCGAGTCGAAGTCGCCGATCAGGAACGAAATCGAGGAATCGTCGGTGTACGAGCGGGCGTTTCGCGCCATCTCGGGCGAGCCGTCCAACCCGTAGCCCCGGCCCGCGCCCTTGGTGTCACGGAGCGCACGGAGCGCATACCCCGAGCCGGTCCCGAGGTCGAAGACGGTATCGCCCTCCTCGACGGGCATGCGGGCCAGCGCGTGTTTCGCGGTGTGCCAGTGGCGCTCCTCCATCCCCCTGTCCCGGCCCTCGGCGGCCCACTCGTCGAACTCCTCGCGAACGCTCATACGGGGTGATCGGGTGGCGACGACAAAACCGGTTCGAAACGGACGGCTAGATCACGACCGACGCGACCCCGAAGAGGAGCAACACCCCGACGATGTCACAGACGTTCGTGACCAGCGGAATGGTGGTGTCGTCGGGGTCATACCCCAGCCGGAACGATCCCCACACCGAGAGCAGACTGAGGACGACCACGAGGACCGCGAGCGCCATCCCACTGACCATCGAGATCGTGAGCACCGCGAGGAGCGCCAGATCCCCGCCCAGCACCCGCCCGATCGCCCACGCCGCGATCCCGACCACGAGAAACACCGTCGCCGCGAGCCCGAGGATCGCGAGCGTGTTCGCACGGACGTCAGGGTTCGAGGGGTCGAGCTCGAACGTTCCGAGGTGGAGCTGGGTCGACAGGCGCGCGCACATGATCGAGGCGAGGTTGCCAGCGGTGCCGATCTGGACGGGGACGAGCACGAGGAGCGCGGGATAGGCGAGCAGGGTCTCCTCGAAGGCCTGGAGGACCGACCCTGAGACCATCTGGAGCACCGACAGCACCGCGAGTAGGGGGAGCATCGTCGTGACGATCGTCCGGGTCGCCCACTGATCGAGCGGGTCGTCATCCTCGCCGAACAGCCCCTCGTAGAGCTCGTCGAGTCGGTCACTCATCGCCGAGAGGTCGTCGCCGAACGTCACAGGAACCACCCGACGATCAGGACCCCCACGAGCAAGAAGAACACGCCGAAGACGTCTCCCAGCGTCGTCACGAGCGGGCCGATCAGGTTGTCCGGGTCGAACCCGCGGCGGTAGCCGACGAAGACGACGCTCACGAGCACCGAGAGCATAAGCAGCGCGCTCAGAAAGCCGGCGATCAGCATGATACCGACGAGCTGGAGCAGGCTCCCCTCTCGGCCCGAGACCACGAGCACGAGAAACGCCACACACGCGATGAACACGGAGACGGCCATGCCGTTGATGAAGGAGGCGACGACCGCGTTGACGAGGCGCTCGTCGGCCTCGAACCGGGGTTCGATCACGCCCTGGTGGAGCCCGCTCGAGAGGCGCGCACCCAGCGAGCCGTAGACGCTGCCGCGGGTCGCGAGAAACGCCGGGAGCAGGAGCAAGAGCCCGGGGACGCTCTCGATACCCGCACGCATCGTCTCGCTACCGAGGATCGTCCCGGCGAACAGTCCGGCCACGAGGCTGACCAGAATGACCGGCAGCGCGCTCCGGTAGACCTCAAGTGCCGTGTCGTGGGGCATCGTTCCGTTCGGTAGGTGTCGTCACTGGTAGAAAAAGAACCCGGCAGAACCGGACGGGAAGAGCGCGATGCGGGACGGATCCCCCGAGATCCACCTACGCTTAAGTCGATCCGTCGGGTGGCCCCAGTATGGACTACAGGCTGGCGATCGAAGGGGCAC
The DNA here is from genome assembly GCF_001593955.1 of Halalkalicoccus paucihalophilus. Taxonomy (GTDB): domain Archaea; phylum Halobacteriota; class Halobacteria; order Halobacteriales; family Halalkalicoccaceae; genus Halalkalicoccus; species Halalkalicoccus paucihalophilus. Next base: position 138,542 of record NZ_LTAZ01000003.1, read on the forward strand.
CCGAGACGGTTCCGGGCGGAACCGGCGTCCTCCTCCTGCATCCGAGCACCGGCGAGACCGACCGGATCGACACCGACTTCCTCGCGACCGACACCGACCACTTCCTCGTCATCTCGACCCGAACGACCGCCCGCGAGGTCGAGCAGAAACTCGACTACTACGACGTCGACGAGTCGCGCGCGGTGATCCTCGACACCCTCTCGGTCGAACGGGGCTACTCGCGGCGAAGCGGCGAGAAGGTCCACTACGTCTCGGCCCCCCACGACCTGAAGGGGATCCTCGCACAGGCCCGGAACTTCCTCGAATCCCACGACGGAAAGCTCCGGATCACGGTCGATTCGGTCACGGAACTCGCCTACTACGCCGACGAGGACGCGGTCTACGACGCGATGGGCGAACTGCTCTCGCTCCTCGAAGAGTACGACGCCATCGGCCTCTTTCACCTCTCACAGGAGGTCCACGACGAGGAGACCACGCAGAAGTACATCGAGTTGTTCGACGGCACCATCGACCTCAAGGTCGACGGCAGCGTCAACTGCGAGTTCTGAACCGGACCGCGTCGAGCTATAGTGGTCGTCGAGGGCGAACGGTGTGTGAACCGTTTCAACGACTGCTATCGTCGTCCCCTTCGACCGCATCGAACGTCTTTTCGACCCACCGTACCGCGAAGGGTGCGCCGTGGTCGCGATACGCCTTCGTATCGAGCGCGCCGAAGGGCGCGGGAAGGTCGAGGCCGTGTTTGATCGCGCTGCAGGCGAGTTCGGTCGCCTCCGCGAAATCGAGTTCGTTCGTAGCGATCAGCGAGGGGAGCTCCCCGATCCGGCCTTCGAGGCGCTCGCCGGCGTCGACCCACGCGTCGTACAGGGTGGGTTCCTCGCCGTCCCAGCCCGCGAAGACCTCGCGGGTGGAAAGCCCGCGCCACCCCGCAAAGAGGGCCGTGGCGACCTGATAGGTGGCGTTGGGACCGAGTCCCGTCGCTCTGGCGAGGGCGGGATATGCCTCCTCGAAGAATCCAAGAAACTGTTCGGGGACGTCGAGCCCGACCTCGACGAGCGCCTCGGCGATCAGGAAGTCGACGAACCCCTCGGGGACTCCTTCGATCCGTGCCTTGACGAAACAGAGCGGCGGCGCCGTCTGCGTGGTCCACGCGATGCTTCCGGCTCCGGGAGTGCCGACGACGAGGTCCGAACCGGCGTACCGCCGGAGGATCGCGGGGGCGTCTTCAGGGAGCCACTCGTCGGGGTGGCTCGTCGGCGAAACGTCCTCGACGATGAGGGCGAGATCGTCGAGGGCCTCCCGAGGGAGAGTCTCGAAATCCCCGTCGCAGTCGAGCACCAGCGCGTCCGGAGCGTGTTTCTCACGCACGCGCGAGAGGGCGGGCGAGAGCGGCCGCTCCTCGAACCTCATACGAGGAACGCGTAGTACGCGATCAACGCGAACGACAGGACCACCGAAATCGCGATCGTTCCGACCACGACCTTCGTAGCTTGGCTCATACCGATCGAATCGCCGTCCCGGCGTATAAAGGTGAACATCCGAACCTCCGGGACTCCGTGACGACCACACCCCGTCTTCGGGTGGAACGAACCGCCGATATCGGCGGTTCGTCAGTGATTCTAGACGTGTTGCAGGCGAAACGAAGGGGTTATCACTCAGTTGAAGGTATCGGTGCTGTCAGTTCTCGGGGCCGCGCCGGAACGATTCGGGTACTTCAATGACGTACCGGCCGTTCTCCTGGAGCGCGATGATGAACTCCTCGCGCTTGTAGAGTTCCATCAGGTTGAGTTCGTACTGACCGTGATCGACGATCCGGATACTCTCGAACTGGTCGTTCAGTTCCTCTCGAAGCTGTGAGAGGTCCGGTCTGTCGTCGGCGTCGGGTTCGGATGCGGGTTCGCTTGCGGCCTCCGACAGTTCGTCGGCGTCGACGACCGACGAGCGGGCGTCCGCCTGCGCGCGGTCCTCGCGGTCGGGTGTGCCGCTCGACGCCGGTCGTTCATCCGACGGTTCGGGGGTCGGATCGGGCTCCGACTCCGGTTCGTCGGGCCGTCTCGCCCCCTCGGGGAGGAACTGGAACTTGTTGCCGCCACACTCCGGACAGCCCGAAAGCATCTCCTTCGAGCCGTCCTCGAAGGAGTGGCCACATTCCGTACACTGGTGGGGCACGGTTACTCTCGTGAGACGAGCGCGCTGATGAGCGTCTCGTCCTTGTGAAGGGTTTCGATCTGGTTGGCCGGCCCGATCACGGTCAGCTTCTTCGTCTCCCCTTTCCCTATCAACCGCCCCAGAAAGCCGGCGTCCTTGGTCCCGGACTTGGGGTAGGTCTCGATCTCGATGCCGTTGAAACCATCGGGATTGATCTCGCTCATCGTCACCTCGATCAGTCTCGACTCCTCCTCGGGGGTCAGGCCCTCCTCTAGGATGACGATGTTGCCCTCGTGAACCCCGTCGAGGATCATCCGTATCTTCTCCATGCTCGCGAGCGAGTCCATGCGCTCGCCGCTGATGAGGTCGATCTGCACCCCGTTTCCGTCCGAGCCGGTTATCTCTGCCATTCGATCACCCGAAGTACTCCGCGATCTTGTCGTAGACTTCGTCCATGTTCTGCCCTTCGAGCGCCGACAGCTCGACGGTCTCGTGCTGTGGGAAGGCATTCTCGATGCGTGTGACGTTCGACTCCTCCAGATCGATCTTGTTCGCGAAAATGAGGACGGGAAGGTTCTGGCTCTCGATGATCCCGACCAGCATGGTATTCACTTGGGTGAAGGGGTCGTCCGTCGAATCGAGCACGTAGATAACGCCGTCGACGTCCTCACGCAGCCAGTGCATCGCCTCGGCGACACCCTCGGTCGCCTCCCGGGAGCGACGAACGGCGTCTTCTTCTTCCATGTCGTACTCGAGGAACTCGTTGTAGTCGACCTTCGTCGTCACCCCGGGGGTGTCGACGATGTCGATCGAGACCGACTGGCCGTTGCGCTTGATCTCGACGTTTTCCTTCCGGCGGGCGCGTCGGGTCTCGTGTGGTACGTGACTCTCCGGGCCGATGGCGTCGCCGGTCCAGTCACGGGCGATTCTGTTCGCGAGTGTCGTCTTACCCGCGTTCGGCGGGCCGTAGATACCGATCCGCTTCTGGGTATCGGTAGCGAAGAGCCGGTCTGCCGCGCGTGAGATACTATCTTTGATATCTGTGAACAGTCCCATCCTGTCCTCCCGCGCCAGACGGCGCGTCCATGCGCGTAGACGAGTAGTCAGGGCTACTTAAGCCTGCGTCAGACATCCATACGATAGATTATACGAACGGGGAAACGCCGGTAGCGGACGGCGAGCGTGTCGTATCAAGACGGATGAACGAGTACAGCCTGATTACCGTCCGGCTCGGGAAGAGTAAAGTCGCCGAGTCGGAACACCCCCACCCCTTCGTTTCGACTGGAGAGCGTCGAACGACCGGGACCCAATTCGAGAGCGAGTTAGATTCCACTAGTAACAAGTCTCTAGACAAGAATATACTCTCCCTTAATAATTGCTGCTACTGCAGTACGGGTTTGGTTGTTTTTGCTACCTCTTAGTGATTCCCCTTTACTAGAGCCCTTTCCGAGGGGGACCCTTCTCTTACCGGTTCCACCTGAAACGAAGGGGTGGGGGGGATTGGTGAGAAATATCGAAGAATCAACCTTTCTTCGTTTCCCGATTGGTTCACGAACGGAAAGACAGTTTTAAGGCCCACTGTAACCTTGGGTTCGTCTGCACTACCTCTCGCCCGTTGGTCGTTTGAAACCCCTCGAATCGGTTGTTTCGGGCGGTTTTGGCGTCAAATCGGGCGTTCGAGCGGTAACTCCACTTGAAACAAGGGGGTTCGCGGACGAGGCGCGCACGACCCATGACAGCGAATGACTCACCAAGCGAGGACGGAACACCCAACGAGGAGCGAGACCAGTCGTTCGCCGTCGACGTCGAGGACGTCCTCGAGGACGGAATGCTCGATGAGACGGATTCGGGCTCGCAGGGGCTGTTCGACGACCTCCTTTCGGGCGAACCGATCTTCGAGAACAAGGAGGTGCTTCGCCCCTCCTATACCCCACACGAACTCCCGCATCGCTCGGATCAGATCAACAAGATGGCGACGATCCTCGTCGCCGCGCTCAGGGGTGAAACCCCTTCGAACATCCTCATCTACGGGAAGACGGGGACGGGAAAGACCGCGAGCGCGAAGTTCGTCAGCCAGGAGCTAGAACAGACCTCCAAGAAGTACGACGTCCCCTGTGAGGTCGAGTACATCAACTGCGAGGTGACCGACACCCAGTACCGCGTGCTCGCCCAGCTCGCGAACAAGTTCATCGAGCAGAACGAGGCCCACGTCGAACGCCGTCTCTCGGATCTCGCCGACCTCCGCGAGGCCGTCGAGGAGGGTGTGACTGCAGCCGAAGCGACCCCCTTCGAGGATATCGGGGGGATCGACTCGCGGGTCGACGAACTCGAAGGCGAACTCGAGGACATGGAGCCGGTGCCGATGACCGGCTGGCCCACTGACCGGGTGTACAAAGAGTTCTTCGAGGCCGTCGACTACCGCGAGCGCGTAGTGGTCATCATGCTCGACGAGATCGATAAGCTCGTCGAGAAATCGGGCGACGACACCCTCTATAACCTCTCGCGGATGAACTCCGAACTCGATAATTCAAGAGTGTCGATCATGGGCATCTCGAACGACCTCAAATTCACGGACTTCCTCGATCCTCGCGTGAAATCTTCGCTGGGCGAGGAGGAAATCGTCTTCCCGCCCTACGACGCGAACCAGCTCAGGGACATCCTACAGCACCGCGCGGATATCGCCTTCGAGGACGCCGCGCTGACCGACGACGTGATCCCCCTCTGTGCTGCGTTCGCCGCCCAGGAACACGGCGACGCCCGCCGGGCGCTCGACCTGCTTCGAACCGCGGGCGAGCTCGCAGAGCGCAGCCAGTCCGAGCACGTCGACGAGAGCCACGTCCGCAAGGCCCAGGACAAGATCGAACTCGACAGGGTCGTCGAAGTGGTACGGACGCTTCCGACCCAGTCGAAACTCGTCCTCTTTTCGATCATCCTCCTCGAGAAGAATGGCGTTCACAACGTCAACACCGGCGAGGTGTTCAACATCTACAAACGCCTCTGTGAGGAGGTCGACGCAGACGTGCTGACCCAACGGCGGGTCACCGACCTGATCAGCGAACTCGACATGCTCGGGATCGTCAACGCCATCGTCGTCTCGAAGGGGCGATACGGCAGGACGAAGGAGATCAGCCTCTCGGTTCCGATCGAGGAGACCGAAGCGGTCCTGCTCGCGGACTCACGGCTCTCGGAGATCGAGGAGATCCAGCCGTTCGTGCAGGCCCGGTTCGACAATTGACGCCCTCGACCCGTGTCGCGTCGTCCTCCCGGCGGGCTATGCGACTACGGGATCGACCCACTCTACGGGCTCGGTCGATCCGCCCGGGGTCGGCGATTCCACTGGAACCGGCGTCGTCTCGAGCATTACCTGTGGAGCCCCGCCGGCGGCGAGTTCCGCGAGTTGCAGTCGGACCCAGCCCAGCCACGGGATCCGGATCTCGGCGGTGCCGATCACCCACTCCTCCTGGACGGGTCCACTCAGTCCGCGGGCCTGGTCGTAGCGCTGGTTCGTCACCTCGTTGTCGCCCTTGGTGATGAACCCGGCGTTGGGGGCCGGGCAGTTCCTGAGTTCCTCACAGTTCTCGGCATCGCCCACGTAGTCGGGGTTCGCCCGGTCGTACCAGTTCTCGCCGTCCTCGACCCAGAAGTGCGCTCGGTGGATGATCGGTACCTGCCTGTCGTTGCCGTTGGGCTCGTAGACTATCACGTCGCCGTAATCGCCGAACATCGTGTACCCCACTTCTCGGCCCGTCTCGTGGGTCACGACGCCGGTATCGCCGTGGGCGGCGTCCTCGATGAACCGGTCGTTGTCGGTGATGAAGACCAGATCGTTCGTCTGCATGTGTGGCTCCATGCTGCCGCTCTCGATGGCGACCATCGGCGGCCAGACGCCCGAAAGCGAAAACAACAGCAGACCGACCAGGAGGACCGCACCGACGCTGACGAGGAACTCGCGGACGACCATCGCGCTGCCGCGATCGACCGTCCAGAACCAGTGAAGCCAGCCACGAACCGTCTGGGGACGGTCCTCGGCCCGTCCCGTCCGTGCCGACTCCTCGGAGGGCGAGCGACCGTCGCCGGGGGAACTCATTGTCCTTGTTACTCCGGGTTCGGGTTTCAACCTTCTGGGTTTTCGGCACGCTTTTGACGGCGCTCCGACTATCGGAGGGGTGTGCCGGGAGAGACGGACAGACGGATCATCACCGAACTCGCCGCCCGCGGCTACAACGCCGACCGCGAGGCCGTGACCCTGCTCGCGAGCGAAGCGGACCCCGACGATGCACTCGAGCGCGCCGTCGAGGCCGCACCCCCCGATGCATTCAAGATCACCGGCGAACACCTCCGAGAAGTCTTCGAGGCTGACGCCCGGGACTCACCGCGGGACCCGACCGCCGAGACTCCCGATTCGACCTCGAACACCGACCCCTCGATTTCTCCTGCAGAACTCGAAGACCGAACGACGGATAGCGCTGATACTTCTCCATCCGAAACGGTGGGTGACGATCCGACCCGTACCACGGACGAACGGGTCCCGACCGATCCCGAACACCGGTTCGTCGAGATCGTCGGCGACATCACCGGACAGAGCACGGGCACCGGCGAATACTCGGACTTCGTGACGGTCTTTCGCGATCGCTACGAGCGCCTCGCCGGCAAACTCCGCGGACGGATCAATCACCGGCCCGCCGACGCGATCCAGACGATGCCCGGCGGGGGCGACGCCGAGATGATCGGGATGGTAAACGACATCCGCTCGACGGCGGGCGGCCACTGGCTGATCGAACTCGAGGACACCACCGGCGTGTTCCCCTGTCTCGTGATGAAGGACCGCGAGATCGCGGAGCTGGTCGGCGAGATCGTCTACGACGAGGTGATCGCGGTTCGGGGAACGCTCGCCGACGACGCGGGCATCCTCTTCACCGACGAGATCTTCTTCCCCGACGTCCCCCATACCCATCAGCCGACCACCGCCGACAGACATGTCCAGGCCGCGCTCATCTCGGACGTCCACGTGGGCAGTCAGGAGTTCGCCGAAGAGGCCTGGAGCCGCTTCGCCGACTGGCTTCACACCGCCGAGGCCCAACACGTCGAGTACCTGCTGCTCGCGGGCGACATGGTCGAGGGCGTCGGCGTCTATCCGAACCAGGACGAGGAGCTCTCGATCGTCGACATCTACGAGCAGTACGAGGCGTTCGCGGAATACCTAAAGGAGGTCCCCGGCGATCTGGAGATCGTCATGATCCCCGGGAACCACGACGCGGTACGGCTGGCCGAACCCCAGCCCGCCTTCGACGAGGAGCTTCGGGAGATCATGAGCGCACACGACGCCCGCATCACGGGCAACCCCTCGACTGTCACGATCGAGGGCGTGTCCGTGTTGATGTACCACGGGATGAGTCTGGACGAGATCATCGCGGACCTCCCCGAGGAAAAGGCGAGCTACGATAACCCCGAAAAAGCGATGTACCACCTGCTGAAGAAGCGCCACGTCGCGCCCAAATACGGCGGGAAGATGCGGATCGCGCCCGAGGAACACGACTACTTGGTGATCGACGACGTACCCGACGTCTTCCATACGGGTCACGTCCACAAGCTCGGGTTCGGCACGTATCACAACGTGACCGCGATCAACAGCGGCTGTTGGCAGGAACAGACCGAGTTCCAGAAGAGCGTCAACATCGACCCCGACGTGGGCTACGCGCCGATCGTGGACCTCGATACGCTCGACGTCACCGCCCGGAAGTTCACCTGAGAACGGGACCGCAGTGGGCGAACCGCCGGTGCCGGGTCGGGCAATTCTGCCCCGGATGAGTAGGGTTATCTGTCCGCTTTTGTTATTCTCCGGCATGATCGCGACACACGCGGGTGAGGGCGAATGCGCGTCGTAGCGAAGTTCGGCGGGACGAGTCTGGGAAGCGGTGACCGGATCAACCGCGCCGCGGACTCGATCGCGAGTGCGGTCGAGGGCGGCCACGAGATCGCGGTCGTCGCAAGCGCGATGGGCTCGACCACCGACGACCTCCTCGACGACATCACCTTCGAGACCGACGAGGCCGACAGGGCCGAGATCGTCAGCATGGGCGAGCGCACCTCCGTCCGGATGTTGAAGGCCGCGCTGGCCTCCCGGGGCGTGAACGCGGTCTTCGTCGAACCCGGCAAAGAGGAGTGGCCGATCGTCACCGACGAGTACGGCGAGGTCGATGTCGAGGAGACCCGCCGGCGTGCCAGAGAGCTCGCCGCCGACCTCGATGGGGTCGTCCCCGTCATCACCGGTTTCCTCGCCGAAACTCGTGAGGGGAGCGTCACCACCCTCGGACGCGGCGGGAGCGACACCACCGCCGTCATGCTGGGCAAGTACATGGACGCCGACGAGGTCGTGATCGTCACCGACGTCGAGGGCGTCATGACGGGCGACCCCTCCGTGGTCGAGGGCGCGCGAAACGTCGGCGAAATAAGCGTCGACGAACTCCGCAACCTCTCGTTTCGTGGTGCGGAGGTCGTCGCGCCCTCGGCGCTCTCGTATAAGGACGGCCGGATGGGCGTCCGGGTCGTCCACTACCAGCACGGCGACCTCCTCACGGGGGGAACGAGCATCGAGGGCGAGTTCGAGAACCTCGTGGACATGCGAGAAGAACCGCTCGCCTGTGTGACCATCGCGGGACGGGCGATCAGGAACCGTCCGGGGATCCTTTCGGACCTCTCGACCCCACTCGCCGAACAGGGGATCAACCTCGACGCGGTCGCAAGCGGGATGGATTCGGTCACCTTCTACGTCGACACCGCCGCCGCAGAGGAGACCGAGGCGATCCTCCACGAGGCCGTCATCGAGGACGACTCCCTTTCGAGTGTGACTCTCGAGGGCGACTTCGCGGTCATTCGTGTGACGGGCGGGGAACTACCCAACCAGTCGGGGATCATCCAGGAGGTGATCACGCCGGTCGCAGAGCAGAATATCACGGTCCACGACGTGATCACCAGCGCGACGAGCGTCGCCGTCTTCGTCCCGTGGGCCGACCGCGAGCGGACCCTCGAAGTGCTCCAGAAGGCGTTCTAACTCAACGGCCCTCGCGGAGCCGATTCCCGATCTCCGCCGGGAGATCGGCCGCCTCGACCGCCCCGATCACCGAGTCGATGTCGTACTCCACGCGACGCTCCTCGACCTCCCGCTCGTCGAGATCCACGACCGCGTACGCGGCGCGTGGATCGCTGTCACGGGGCTGGCCGACGCTTCCGGGGTTGCAGACGATCCCCCCGTCGTAGATCTCGTGGGCCTGGATGTGAGTGTGACCCATCACGAGGAGTTCCTCGTCTCCCAGGAGATCGGCCCCGAACTCCGCGGGATAGGTGTAGTGATCCGGGTTCTCGGGGTGGCCGTGGACGAGTTTCACGTTCCCATCCAGCTCCGTGCGCTCCTCCGGAAGCGCCGCGAGCCACTCCAACTGCTCGTCCGAGAGCTCCCGGCGGGCGTGCTCGACCCCGGCTCTCGCCATCGCGTTGAACCGAAAGGCGGTGTCGCTGGCGACCGCCCGGTCGTGATTCCCCATCACCGTCGGAATTCCCCGTTCGCGGACCGTTTCGAGACACTCGGCGGGCCACGGGTTGTAGCCGACGACGTCGCCCGCACACAGCAGGTGATCGACCGCGGGCATGTCCGAGAGCACTGCTTCGAGTGCGACTCGATTCGCGTGGATGTCGGAGAGGAGGCCGACGCGCATACCCCCTGTATGGGAGTGGAGGCCTTCAGTCCTGCCCGTTCTCGATCGCCCACTCGAACCCGTCGTCTTTCCGAACGACGCCCGCAGCACAGACCGCGTGTTCGAACTCGTGGTCGTATACCGTTCGAGCGGCCTCCTCCGCAGTTTCGGGCGAAAAGTCGATTTCCTCGGGACTGTCCTTCTCGTAAGTCGCGACCAGCCTCGGCTCCTCGACGCGCTCAACCAGCAGGGCGTCCTTCCGGACGATGCCTATGACGGCGCCCTCCCCGTCGAGCACGCCCGCGATCCGGGGGGTGTCGTAGTCGTCCTTCTCGTAATCCAGCGCGAGCAGGCTCGAAGCGAGCGCGTCGCGGGCGGGGTAGCCCAGGTCGATCTTCTCGGCGATCGGGTCGACGTGCGAGCCGTTGCCCAGTACCGCACCGTTTCCGGTCGAACGCACGCAGTTGTACGAGATGTAGGGGTTCTCGGTCTCCTCGGCCTCTTTGGTCGGGCCGACGGTGAGACGGTCTTCGCGCTCCGTGATCCGGCGGTTCGGGAACGAGCGTGAGGAGACACGGTAGGCCCCACAGTCGGGGCCGACGATTAGGAAGCGGCCGACGTACATACACGTCCGTGACTACTTCGTGGACAAATAGATGTCGATGTATGCATAGACAGGGTATGTGTGCTAGTCACATTGATGGTCGAAACGCGCAACGCTTACATTGTAGCGACGGATACGGACGGGTGCAAGCGTAGTCCCATGGGGTAGTGGCCAATCCTGAAGCCTTCTGGGGGCTTCGACCCAGGTTCGAATCCTGGTGGGACTATACCTTCCTTTCTGGCCTTTGGAACCGCGCTAGACCCCCGATTCCGATTCCAATCCGTGATCGGAATCGATTCGATGTCCAGTCCGTAATTTTATTACAGATTCATCTGTGTCTCAACTCGTCACTAGCTCTATGGTAACTTTAGACACGGTCTTCGATCTCCTTCGCAAGGAACGCCGTCGATACGCGCTGTACTATCTCGAACAGCAGGAGGGGAGGGTATCGATCGAGGAGGTCGCCGAGCAGGTCGCACAGTGGGAGGACGATTCCGCCGGCGACCCGACACCCGAGGAGTACGATCGGGTCGCGTTGTCGTTGTATCACACCCATCTCCCGAAGACGGCGAGTGCGGATTTCATCGAGTACGACGCCGAGGAAGGCGTGATAACCGTTCATGGGACGCCGACGGAGTTCGACGCCGTCCTGACGGTTGCGGAAGTGTTCGATGACAAGGACGAAACGACCGACTCGTGACGCCGACACTCGACCGTTTTCCCCTCCCATCCCTCTCCAGTCGTGTGAATATCAGGCACGTCGAATCGGATCACGGAAGCCTTATCCGTCGAGGGGGCATGGTTCTATTCGTAATGGCGAAAGGCGAAGTTGATTTCTTCAACGACACTGGCGGCTACGGTTTCATCTCGACGGACGACGCGGACGACGACGTGTTCTTCCACATGGAAGACGTTGGCGGCCCGGACCTCGAAGAAGGCACCGAGATCGAGTTCGACATCGAACAGGCCCCCAAGGGCCCCCGAGCGACCAACGTCACCCGCCTGTAAGGCGGACCACGACGTCTCAGCGGTTTCAACACATTCCAACATTTTTCGGACACTCATCCCATAGTGGCGTCGCTTCCGACATACCCCGGCGCCAAGCGAGTCGCTTCAAGGACGGCCACGAACCGTCGAACTGCCGGCGGGTACCGGTGAGCCACTCCGAAGACGGAACGCCCGCGATCGCCGCCTCACCAACCGTTTACCGCCTGTGATCCGTATTCGGTGTCGATGGCAGCCAACTGGAGCGCCGAGTCGATACAGGACCTTTCAGGGGCAACGATCGTCGTCACCGGTGCGAACAGTGGTCTCGGCTACGAGGCCACGAAAGCGTTCGCCCGCGAGGGCGGGCACGTGATCATGGCCTGTCGGAGCGAGAAACGGGGCCGGACCGCGGCCGAATCGATCCGCGAGGACCTCCCGAGCGCCTCGCTGTCGGTCCACGAGTGCGATCTCGCGGATCTGGATTCCGTTCGGGCGTTCGCCCGGGAGTTCGAGGCGACCTACCCCTCGCTCCATGTCCTCTGTAACAACGCGGGCGTAATGGCGATCCCCCGGACCGAGACCGAACAGGGCTTCGAGACGCAGTTCGGCGTCAACCACCTGGGCCACTTCGCGCTGACGGGCCTCCTCCTCGACCGCCTCCGCGAAACCGGCGGCGAGACCCGCGTCGTCACCCAGAGCAGTGCGGTCCACGAGCGCGGCCGAATCGACTTTTCGGACCTACAGGGCGAAACACAGTACGACCCGTGGAACGCCTACGCCCAGTCGAAACTCGCGAACCTGCTCTTTGCCTACGAACTCGACCGGCGACTCTCCGAGAGCGAGGGCGAGATCGAAAGCGCCGCCTGTCATCCCGGTTACGCCGCGACCGACCTCCAGCGACGCGGCCCGGAGATGCGCGGGTCGCGTCTCCGGTTGTGGGCGATGGGCGCGATGAACGCCCTCGTCGCCCAGGACGCCGAGACCGGTGCACTCCCCCTCCTCTACGCCGCGACCCACCCCGAAATCGAGGGCGGAGAGTACGTCGGCCCCGGCGGGTTCATGGGGATGCGCGGCGCGCCCGAGATCCAGCGTTCGAGCGAGCGCTCCTACGACCGCGAGGACGCCGCCCGGCTCTGGGAGCTCTCCGAGGAGCTCACCGGCGTCGATTACCGCCTGTGAACCCGCATCGCCATCCCGTCGGCGGGATGCATCGTCAGCGAGGGCCGCAGATCGAGCGGTCCCTCCCCGACCCGCTCCAACCTGTATTCCCGGCCGACAGTCGCGAGGATCAGCGTCGCTTCGAGGAGTGAGAACTGCCGGCCGATACAGCTCCGGGAACCGCCCCCGAACGGGAAGTACGCGAACCGGTGGCGTTTTTCGGCTCGTTCGGGGAGCCACCGGTCGGGGTCGAACTCCTCGGGGTCGTCGTACCATCTGGGATCCCGGTGGACGCCCCACTGGGGCAGCATGAGTAGCGAGCCGGCAGGAACGTCGTAGCCCGCGAGATCCATCGGCGTGACCGTCTCGCGGAACAGGGTGTAGACCGGCGGGTACAGTCGCATCGCCTCCGTGAGGACGCGGTTCGTATAGTCGAGCTTCCGGGCTTCGGCCGCCGTCGGGGATGCCCCGCCCAGCACCGTGTCGAGTTCCTCGTGGAACCGTCGCTCGACTTCGGGGTGTTCCGAGAGCAGGAACCACGTATAGGTCAGCGACAACGCGGTCGTGTCGTGACCGGCGAGCAGCATCGTCATCAGTTCGTCGCGCACTCGCTCCTCGGGGATCGCACCGCTTCGCTCGGCCCGAAGCAGGATCGCCAAGAGGTCCTCGCCCTCCTCCCCGCGGCGTTCGGCGACGATCCCGTCGATCACCGCCTCCAGTTCGCGGATCGACGACCGGTACGAGCGAGTCTCGGGGGTCGGCAACCAGTCGGGTAACAGGAACCGTATCGGGTCGGGTTCGAAGCGCCGACCCAGGGGTTCGAGGTTCTCCTGGACTCGCCGGGTTCGTGCCTCGCCGAGGTCGGCCCCGAACATCGCTTCGACGATGATGCCGACGGTCAGACGCGCCATCTCCCGTTCTACGTTTCGCACGTCGCCGTCGGTCCACCCTGCGATTGCATCGCGTGTGCGCTCGACCATCATCGAGTCTAATCCTGCTAACCGGCGCATGTCGAAGGCGGGCTGGGAGAGTTCGCGCATCCGCCGCCAGACCGAGCCCTCGCTCAACAACAGCCCCTCGCCGAGAAGCTCCCCCCAAGGCGTCGGCCTGAAAGTCGGGCTTTCTCACCGAGTCCTCCTCGCTGACCAGCACCCGCTCGATGTCGCTCGGATCGGTCAGCAGCCACGTCTCGCGGGGTCCCAGCGTGAAGACGGCGGCGTCGCCGTAGGCGTCACGGACGGCCTCGATGAATCGAAACGGATCCCGCGCGTAGCGATGGGTGTTCCCGACGACCGGTAGCCCCTTCGGCCCCGGTGGATGCGTCGCCATGCCGTCACTACGGATGCTGACAGGAATACTCTTTGCCCGCCACGATTTCGGCCGAACGCGGGCCGAACCCCGATCCCAACGGATCCGTGCGTGTTACGACCGCTCGGTCCCGGTCACCTGTCGATGGGTGCCGACGACGAGTTCCCGGAGCACGGGCATCCCGTCGTAGGTCCACAGCAGGAACGCACAGCCCATCAGTCCGAGCTGGAAGGTCAGCTCCGGCGACGGATCCAGCGTGATCAGTTGGTAGGCGAGGGGGACGAACGCCTCGAGGAAGCCGTTGATCAGCCCCTGTCCGTGTTCTCCCTCCGCCTGTTCGAGCGGCCAGAGGACCCGCTCGACGGGGAATCGCCCGTAGCGGGGGTAATCCGGGATCACGTCGCTCGGCAGGTGCAGCAGGTAGCCGGCTCCGAACGCGAGTCCGGCCCGTGGGCGTCCCAGCCGATGGGCGAGCACGCCGGCGAGGACCGACAGCGGGACCGCGACGAACACCGAGTGGCCAATCGCGTACCCACCGGGGAATATCCCGAACTGCCACGACAGGGTCTTATCGAGGAGATCGGGAAACAGCGCCGCGAAGACGACCGCCAGAGCCGCCACTCCGTCCGGCCCCTCGCGGTAGACGAGGTGGCTGAACAGGGAGTAGGCGACGTAGCCGACGATGACGTGTTCCCAGGGCCACATGTTCTACTCGCCTGATAGTTACGCGCGTGACGTTAATACCTTTCTGCATGTCGTTGTTAACTCGCCACACACCGATTTCGCCTCGAGTTGTGCCAGTTTGGTCCGGTTTCACGAGCTGCTTACCGCCGTCCTCGCCGTCGAACGGGCCGTGAAGGCCGTAGATACGTTCTCGAACCGCGGGGTCGTCCCTTCGTACCGGAGTTCGTCGTCGCTATCGCTGCCACGCCCCGGGGGCGATTCCGAGACGGCGGGCGGCGAATGGGTAGCCCCCTGCGATCAGGATCGCTACCGCGAACGAGGCCCAGAAGCCGATATCGCCGTAGAGTTCCTGGATCGCAAACAGTACCGCGAACATCGCCGCGACCATCGCCAGGTAGTGCGGCAGTAGTTCTACGAGTCGGGAGCCGAACGAAGCCATTTACCCGCCCTACGCGTCCAGACGGAGTATAGTTACGGATTCCGATACCCGTTTGTCGCTGGAGTCGAACGACGAAAGCTCCCTCTGGTGATCACCACACGACTACGAGGAACCCGACGAGCAGCGCGCCGGTGAGTACGACCTGCATCGCCGTCGAGGCGAGCATTCCCAGTGTCGTGTAGAGCGCCGTCCGACCGCTCCGTTCGAGGTCGCCCGAGCGCTCGAACTCGAGGGCGAAGGTCACGATCACTACGCCCGCGAGCATACCGATCGGCCCCGTCAGGAAGAGGAGGACGAACCCGACCGCCCCGGCGATCGCCGCCGTCTTCAACGAGGCCCCGCTGGCCGTCGAGGAGATCACGCTCGAGAGGAAGTCGAAGGCGAGCGTCAACAGTCCCAACAGGGTCGCCCCCACGAGAAAGAGGACACCGGGTTCCGCGAAGCCGCTCTGCCACCAGTAGTAGTAGATCCCGACCAGCGAGAGCAGCGCGCCCGGAACGAGCGGAACGAAACTCCCCAGTACCCCACAGACGAGCAGCGCGACGGCGAGTGCGAGCACGAGGTCGACCATCAGCGTTCGTAGGCCCCCCGTCGGACCAACTCCCCGCGTTTTGCGAGCACGCTCGGGGTGCGACAGACCCCCCGTGCGCCCGCGACCTGCGGGACGGTGCAGTTGTTGCAGTTCTCACAGACCGCCCGTTCACCCGAGAGAACGCGCGCGGGCAGGCGTGGCTCGGCGTAGAAGGGTCGGCCCATCCCGACGGCGTCGGCCCCCGTACCGAGCACTCGCCCTATTTGGGGGCCACGGATCCCGCCCTCACAGAGGACGGGAATCGAGACCCGCTTGCGCACCTCCTCACAGAGCCCGGCGTTCCACGCTGGCTCGAAGTCGAAACCAGTGGCATGGATTCGGTTGGCGAGCGCGACCGCCCGCCAGCCCGCGCCGAAGGCGTCCTCGTAGCCCTCGGCGAAGCGCTCGTCGGCCCACGCGCGCTCGGGGAACTCGCCCCTGATGAGGCTCATGTCCCAGAACACCGAACCCCGAACGGGGGCGACTGCGTTGTAGCCCATCGCCTCGCAGGCCCGGCAGATCTCGATGGCATCTCGTTCTGAGAGATATCGCCGGACGACGGCTGGACTCCCGGTTTCGGCGGGAACTTTCGTCACGAGCGGCACCGACCCGGCGCGCTCGCGGACCTCGTCGTGGATCGCGGCGAGGAACCTGACGCGGTTCGTGAGGGACCCTCCGAACTCGTCGGTCCGACGGTTGTAGAACGGCGAGAGGAACTGCTGGACGATCCCCATGTTCGCACCCGCGATGTGGATCCCGTCGTAGCCCGCCGAGAGGGCGTATTTTGCCGAACGTCCGAAGTCGGCGGCCAGATCGTAGACCTCCTCGGTCGAGAGAACCTGCGGGTCGTACTCGAGGATTCCCAGCCGATCCGCGAGCCGGAGCGATCGGGGCGGCCGTGAGACCGCGAGCTGTTTTATATCCGGGTGCTCGGCGCGATAGCCCGCGTGCCACGTTTCCATGCTCCGCAGTCCGCCGTGTTCGAGTTGGAGGAAGACCCGCGAGCCATGGTCGTGAATCGCGTCGGTCAGTTCCCCGAGACGGGAGACGAACTCGGGATCGTGGACGCGGGTCATCCCCGGTGCGGCACAGCCGCCCTCGCCGCGGACGATCGTTGCGCCCTGGAATATCAGACCGACACCGGATTCGGCAGCGGGTTCGAGCTCGCTGATCAGGGTGTCGACCGCGCCGGGACCGTTGCCCGCACACTCCAGTAACGGGGCGCGATACAGTCGATTGGGTATCGAGAGCCCGCCGATAGTGAGTGGGTCGGTGAGCCGCGGGGACATGGCCCCTACTACGGGATCAGGAGAATAAGGGGTTCGGCCCTACAGCGAGCCCTCGGGCTGGTCCTGGTCGCCTTCGACGTCCTCTTCGATCCCCGCTAGATCCCGCTCGTCGTTGTACTCCTCGGGGCCTCCCTCGCTTCCGGTGAGCTCGTTGTACAGCGCCTCTTCTGCCTCCTCGGCGGTGTCGAAGCGCTCACCCTCCAGCCGGTCGAAGACGCTGCCGATGGATTCGGTTTCGTTGGGCATGTCGATGGGCTCCTGCCCGTAGTCGACCGCGAGCTCCTCGCTGGTCGCGGGGTACTTGTGCTCGGAAAGCATCTCGCCGAAGCGGTCGTCCGCGGCGGCGGATTCGGCGGCTTCGGCCCGCTCGCGCTGGCGTTCGCGTGCGCTCTCCTGTGGGTCTCGTTCTCCCATGTCCGTCGGTTCGTCGGCCCGGCCCATAACGGTTGGACCTGCAGACGCACCGTCCTATCGCTCGACGACCAGTAGCGCGACCCGTTCGCAGACCAGCTCTTCGAGGCTCGCGTCGCTCGCCGCTCGCTCGGCGTCCGTGATCGCGTAAAACTCCGTGATTCGTCCCTCGTCGGCCCGGTCACCGGGCTTCCACCCAGTCGGTTCGACGTGTTCCGAGAGCGCCTCGATCACCCCGCTCTCGTCCTCGCCGTCCACGACGATCACGACCGCCTGTTCGCCTTCTGAAACGCCGATTCCGAACGCCCGGTTGATCTGTCTTCGTCCGGCAGCATACAGCAGAACCTCGACGCTTTGCTCGCGGGCGATGGTCTCTCCGCGCTCGCGTGCCCGGTTCGCGAGTTCGACTGCGCGCGAGAGGTGGTCGGGACCGGCGACGTAGCGGGCGTCGAACGCCTGTACGACACAGCCGAACCGTTGGCCGATCGAGTCGAGATCCCCGAGAAAGGTATCGAGATCCGTAATCTCGGCGCTCCCTGCGAGAAGTTCCATTCAGAAATCACCCAACCCCGCCTGCCCATCGCCGCGATCGGGCTCGACTTCGACGGCCGCCGACTCGTCGGCCTCTACCCCCTCGATCGAGGGGTTCGGGTGGCCGGCGTTTCTGAGGATCGTCTCCGTGGTCTTCTCTCGTCCGCGAAGCGCCCCGAGGACGACCGATTTCTCGGCCGTTCGGAGGTCCTCACGGGTCTCGATCCCGGCCTCGAACAGCCAGCGCGCGCGCTTTCGGCCGACGTTGCCGACGCCGGTGAGCCCGAGCAGCTCCTCGCCCACGCCGTGTTCGACGCGCTGGCGCGCGGCGCTGATCGACGCGACCACGTCGGGTCCGAGGTCGAGTTCGACCGCGAGGCGCTCGGCGGCGTTGAGTAGCCACTCGGCAGTCTCGACTTTCCCACGGAGATCGCCGGGGCCGATCGAGTAGCGCTCGGTGATCCGGTCCTCGTCGACCTCGCTCGCCCAGTCCTCTAGTAAGGAAGCGGTCTTGAGCGCCGAGAGCCAGTCTTCGAACCTTTCAGACTCGAACTCGGTGGGCATATCTCCCAAGAACTCGGTCTCGCGCTCGTAGGCGATCTCGGTGTACTTCTCGCGGTCGCCCGACCGGAGGTAGAGCTCCCACATGTCGGGGGTGCGCGCGACGAGGTGATACAGGCCGAGCGCGCTCGCCTGCTCCGAACCCCGGAGTCCGTCGATCATCTCGGCGGCGCTCATGGGGTCGAGGTAGAGCCGCGAGACAGTGTGGCCGATTCCCGTCGCCTCGATGTTCCCACTATCGAGTTCGAGGAAGCCGTTCCGTTCGAGGTAGTCGAGCATCCGGTCCGTCACCGATTCGAGCCGACCGGGATCGGTCGACTGGGTCGCATAGAGGGTGCGTTCGAGGAACTCGAGGAGTCCCTCGTGAGTGTTCGCGAACCCGGAGGCGATCGTCGCGAGGATATGTGTGCGGAGTGCGGGTTCGGTCGCCAGTTTCGAGCGGACGGGTTCGGGGTCGGCCCAGACGTACCGTTCGAAGAGTTCGTCGAGTTCGTCGTGGTTCTTCGCGAGCAGCAGGGCCTCGCCGTAGGGATCGAGCCCGGGCCGGCCGGCTCGCCCCATCATCTGGTGGACCTCCAGCGTTGCGAGCGGTTTCATCCCGCCGGCGTCGCCGTCGTAGCGCTGCCAGTCCCGAACGATCACCCGCCTGCTGGGGGTGTTGACGCCCGCCGCGAGCGTCGGCGTCGCGCTGATCGCCTTGATCAGCCGGTTGCGGAAGGCGTCCTCGACGAGCGTGCGGTGCTCGCGCGCGAGGCCGGCGTGATGGAACGCCGCGCCGTTTTCGATGGCGTCAGCCAGATCGTCGCTGGTCTCCGAGTCGCTTACGCCCCGGACCTCCTCGGCGAGTTCGGCGAGCCGTGCTCGCTCTTCGTCCGTGAGCTGGTCCTCCACGGCCCCGCCCAGCCGGCGGGCGGCGGCCTCGGCGTTCCGTCGGGAGTTGACGAACACGAGCGAGGACCCCCCGTCGGAGAGGGCATTGGAAACGAGCGCAGTCGTCGGGTTTTCGCCCGACTCAACGACGAACTCCTCCTGTGAGCCGTCGTCGAAATGGAGTGCGCTGCCGTAGTGGACGCCTGTCCGAAGGTCGATGGGGCGCCACTCCGAGTGGACGAGTTCGGCGTCGAGCCACTCGGCGATCTCGCCCGCGTTTCCGACGGTCGCCGAGAGCGCGACCGTCTGGAGCGCGGGGTTCAACTGTCTGAGCTTCGCCAGCGTGACCTCCAGCGTGGGTCCGCGGTTCGCGTCGTCCACGAGGTGGATCTCGTCGGCGACGACACACGAGAGGTCCTCGATCCACGACGCGCCGTTCCGTACGAGCGAGTCGACCTTCTCGCTGGTGGCGACGACGATATCCCGATTGGAAAGCCACTCCTCGTCCGAGTCGTAATTTCCCGTCGAGACGCCCACCGAAACGCCGAAGGACTCGAAGCGCTCGAATTCTCGCTTCTTCTCGCTCGCCAGTGCCCGTAGCGGGACGATATACAGCGCCTTGCCGCCGCGTTCGACCGACGCGAGCATCGCGAGCTCGGCGATCAGGGTCTTGCCGCTGGCGGTGGGGACGCTCGCGACGACGCTCTCCCCCTCGGTGACGCCGGCCTCGACGGCCTCCGCTTGGGGCGGGTAGAGTTCCTCGATGCCCTCCTCGCGAAGGTGTTCCGCCACCCCCTCGGGAAGGCCCGAAAGCTCCGCGGTTTGCATTGGACGTTTTTGGCCCGTCAGTGGGTTTAAACTGTCGCACCGGGGCGGGCTCCGCCACGGTTTTAGGCCTCTCGGCGCAACCTCGGGTATGCGAATCGAATATGATAGAGACACCTGCATCGGGATCTACCAGTGCGTCGACGAATGGGAGAAGTTCGAGAAGGACATGGACGCCGGGAAGGCCGAACTCGTCGGCGCCGAGGAGACCGAGGACGGGACGTTCGTCCTCGAAGTCCCCGAGGGCGAGGAGTTCGACGCCGAGATGGCTGCCCGGGTCTGCCCGGTCGACGCCATCACGCTCTACGATGACGACGGCGAACAGACGGTTCCTTAACTCTGTAGATCCCAGAACTCGCGGGCGTCCTCGCGCTCGAAGAAGCCCTCCACACTGCGTTCCTCGCGTCCGCCCGGCGGCGACCCGGCGAAGACGCCGATCGCGTCGGCATCGGGATAGACGGTCACGTCGGGATCGCGCATCGTCGAGATCGCGAGATAGCGAAGCGGCTCCTCGGAGTCGTTGATCACGCGGTGAGCACCTGCCTCGCCGACCGGGAGCGCGACGTACTCGCCCGCCCGGAGGTCGTGTTTCTCCTCCTCACCTCGTAGGACGCCGGTCCCCGAGAGGACGTAGAGCGCCTCCTCGTTTCCCGTGTGGTAGTGATAGGGCCACGACCCGCTTTCAGGTGGGAGTTCGTAGAGGCTACACCCGATCCCCTCACCGCCCGCTTCCTCGGCCAGTTGCTTGCGCCGAAAGCGCGTGTCGCCGCGATCGGTTTCGTTCCACTCGAGGTCGGACTCGTTGACGCGATCCATGAGCACGTGCTCGCCGCGGACGGCGATAGTCGTTCGGGGCGGCTCGGTTCCCGCCCGGCTACTCGCCCGATGTCGACCGGTATCCGGCGGCGATCCCGGCGAATCCGACGAGCAGCATGAGTATCATCCCCGGATCCAGCAGTACCGCCGGATCGAACTCCCCCGAATAGGCGGCGGCCCACAGGACCGCCACACCCGGTAGTACCACGAGCGCCAGCACCAGCGCGGTCACGAACCCCTCGCTCGACGCGTTCACATCCCTTCTCTCGATGCGGCCCTCATACGATCTCGGGGTGGGGTGATCACTCGTATCCCTGCCGGTAGTCGACCGCGCGGTACAGGACGAAGAGTACGGCGTTGAGCACGCCTGCGAGCGCGAGAACCGTTCCGATCTGCGGACCGAGGGTCTCGAGCAGGCTGCCGGTCGATCCCACGTTGGCCATCCCGTACGTAAAAAAGGCGGCGATGGCACCCCAAACGAACAAAATCGCCGCGATTCGGGCCCCGTCCTCTACGTAATCCGACACCGGATGTGCGCTCGGAACGGAGGGTGGCTCGGACATAATTCCTTCTAATACTCGTGAAAAATATATGTTCCGGCCACGCGAGCGATGCCATCCGGCGCCGGTCAGGCGATCTCGTCGTACTGCTCGGCCAGTTTGTCGGCGGCCGCCCCCAGCTGCTCGCGCTCGTACTCGTCGAGGTCCCACTCCACCACTTCCTCGACGCCCTCGCTACCGAGTTTCGCGGGCACGCCCAGTCCGACGCCTTCGTGGCCGAACTCGCCGTCCAGGGGGACCGAGGCGGGGAACACCTCGCCGGTGTCGCGCACGACGGCCTCGACCATGTGGCCGACACCGGTGGCGGGGCCCCACTCGGTCGCGCCCTTGCGCTCGATGACGTTCATCGCGCTCTCCTGGAGTTCGTCAAGGATCTCCTCCTTTTCCGCATCGGAAAAGTCGGGATCCGTACCGTCGACGCGCACCTTCGAGAAGACGGGTACCTGCGCGTCGCCGTGCTCGCCGAGGATCGTCGCTTCGACGTTTTTCACCTGGGTGTCGAAGCGCTCGGCGAGGACGTATCGGAACCGTGCGGAGTCGAGCCGGCCGCCGAAGCCGATCACTTTCGTCCTATCGCGGTCGCCGACCTCGTAGAGGTGGCGGTTCAGCAGATCCACGGGATTCGAGGTGGTGATGGTTACGAAGTCGTCGTTGTGCTCGGCAAGCGAGGAGCCGATGTCGTCCATGATCGGGGCGTTGTCGCCGGCCAGATCCGTCCGACTCTGGCCCGGCGAGCGGGGGATTCCGGCGGTGATGACGACGACGTCCGAGCCCGCGGTGTCCTCGTAGCCACCCTGTCGGATCGTGGTGTTGGCGTCGTAGGCCACCCCGTGGTTGACGTCGGCGGCCTGCCCCACCGTGTCGTCTTCCTTCTCGGGGATGTCCACGAGGACGAGTTCGTCAGCGATGTCCCGCAGCGCGATGTTGTAGGCCGCGGCGGCACCCACCGTGCCGGCCGCGCCGACGACGCTCACTTTCGTCATATCACGTAGTACGGCCACGCCGAGGCCGTTAAACGTATCGGAACGGGGGGTTCTCGCGTCGGTTTGAGCGACCCACAGTCCTTTTCGGTATCACCGCCCTCTCTCCTCGTATGAGCGACTTCGATAAGGAAGCCGAACGCGAGAAGCTCCGGAAGAAATACGCGAACGAACGGCAGGACCGCGAGGCCACCCAGCGCATGAGCGACCTCCTGCTTCAGGGCGCGACCATGACCAACAAGCACTGTGATCGGTGTGGTGACCCGGTCTTCCGCTACGAGGGCCAGGAGTTCTGTGCCTCGTGTCAGGCCGCAGGACAGGTGGCCGATACCGGTGGAGCGGCCGACCCGGAGGAATCGCCCGACCCCGCCGAGACGGCCCCCGAGAGCGAGGCCGCCGCCCGCGCGGTCGCCGACGAGGAGCGCTCGGACCCGGTCGACACCGGTTCCCAGCCCTCCGAGGTCCGCGATCCCGAACCTGAGTCGGAGAGCCCGTCCTCCGCCGAGTCCCGTGAGTTACCCACCGAAACCCGGTCGGCCCCGACCGGGGCCGATCTCTCTGGAGCGCGCGAGGAACTCGGGCGGACGATCGCCACGCTCGCCCGACGGGCCGCCGACGCGAAGGATCCCCGGCGCGCCCGCGAATTCCTCGAAGCCGCGGACGAAGCCGCCGAAACCCTTGCAACGCTGAACGGGCGGTAATCGGACCGTTTCGAGCACGAGCGGTTCGATAGCCGAATTCCATCCTCTTCCCGCAGCACCCTTTGCGAACCCCGTTTTGCCATCGCCCGTGAATTAGCACGATCATTTATGCGTGATACGCCCACAAGCACGGACGATGTCCACGCACAACATGGCGGACTACGACGACTTACGCGAGACCTTTGAGTGGGCCGATATCTACACCGAAGCCGACTGGAACGCCCCCGAGGAGCTCAACGTCGCCCATGAGGTCTGTGATCGCCATCCCCCCGATCGAACCGCACTGGAGTACGCCGGAAGCGAGGGAGAGCGTGAGACGCTCACTTTCGGCGATCTGACCGAGCGCTCGAACCGATTCGCGAACGTTCTCACCGACCTCGTCGACCGGGGCGACCGCGTCTTCTCGTATATGCCGCGGATCCCCGAGCACTACGTCGCGCTCGTTGGGACCCTGAAGGCCGGTGCAGTCTTCGGCGGGGTCAACGAGCGGTTCGGTCCGGAGGGGATCGCCTATCGGCTCGACGACTGCGACGCGAAGGCTGTCGTCACGACCGCCGACAACCGCGAGACGGTCGGAACCGCCCTCGAAAACGCCCCATCGGTCGAGCACGTGATCACCGTCGGCGAGGGTCGGACGGGGGACCTCGACTTCCACGAGGAGTGCGGGGCGGCGAGCCCCGAGTTCGAGGCCGTCCGTACGGGTGGCGAGGACGACGCCCTGCTCTACTACACCAGCGGCACTACCGGCAGGGCGAAGGGCGTACTCCACAAGCACCGCTGGATCGCGGGCGTCGCGGCCACCCAGCGCTTTGCAGTCGACCTCCAAGACGAGGACCTCTACTGGTCGACCGGGGACTTAGGCTGGCTCACCGGCCCGATCAACACGCTGGGAGCGTGGTTCTGGGGAACGAGCCAGTTCACCTACGAGGGCGAGTTCGACCCCGAGGCGTGGGCGGAACTGCTCGACGAATACCCCATCACGGTCCTGTTCAGCGTTCCCACGGCCTACCGGATGCTCCGCGAGCGCGAGTCGATCCTCGAGGACGTCGAGTTGGACCTGCGTCACGCCCTCTCGATCGGCGAACCCCTTTCCGCTGGCGTCGTCGACTGGGGCGAGGAGGTACTGGGGGTGACGATCCACGACACCTACGGCCAGACCGAGACGGGGAACATGATCATCAACAACTACCCCACGATGGAGGTACGTCCCGGTAGCATGGGAAAGCCCCTCCCCGGAATCGAGGCGACCGTCGTGGATCCCGAGACGGGCGAACCGCTCGAACCCGGAGAAACCGGCGAGATCGCCCAGCGAGGGGACTATCCCTGCTTTTTCGCCGAATACTGGGAGCAGCCCGAGAAGACAGAGGGATGTTTCAAAAACGACTGGTACCTCTCGGGGGATCTCGGCTACCTCGATTCTGATGGCTACTTCTGGTTCGAGGGGCGGGCCGACGACGTGATCATCTCCTCGGGTTACCGGATCGGTCCCTTCGAGGTCGAGAGTTCGCTCGGCGAACACCCCGCCGTCGCCGAGGCCGCCGTCGTCCCGAAATCCGACCCCGAGCGGGGCAACATCGTCAAGGCCTACGTCGTCCTCAGCGAGGGAACCGACCCCTCCGAGGCCCTCGTCTCCGACATCCAGAACCACGTCAAAAAGGAACTCGCAGCCCACGAATACCCGCGAGAGATCGAGTTCGTCGAAGAACTACCCAAGACGGTGACCGGCAAGATCCGCCGTACCGAACTCCGCGAGGAGACGGCTTAGTCGCCGGCCGACAGCGGCTGTGTTCGTCTCCCCGCCGGTAGGCTGGCGCTCTCGTCTTCGATCCGGTACTCGATTTCCGTGACGAACTCGATATCGACTAGTGTGTCCTGCTGGTCGCCGTTGCCGTAGTACTCGCTCTCCCACTCGTTCCACCGCTCCTCTTCGTGTTGTGGCTCCCCGTACCGCGATTGCGGATCTACGTCCGCCGATTCGGATCGCGTAGTAAACATTGTTTCTCGTATTCGAGTAAACTCTCTCCATACTAATAACTCTACTCTACAAACAACTAGTTGTGTATAATGACCACGGGTGTGAATCAGTATCCCTATGAGTCGTACCTGCTGGCGACGACCTCGCGGATCCGGTCCGCCGTCACCTCGCCGACGCCCTCCGCCTCCATGAGCTCCTCCTCGCTCGCGGTCAACACCGCCTCGACGCTGCCGAACTCGGCGAGTAGCGAACGGGCAGTCACGGGTCCGATGTCGGCGATCGACCCGACGACGTACTCCTGTTGTTCGGCGAGCGTCTTCGAGGACTTCCTGCCGTGGACGCTGACCTCGCGGTCGGCGGCCTCCTGTTCGCGTCCGGCGATCACGGCGAGCAGGTCGGCGGTGTCGGCCTCGTCCTCGGTTCGCAACACGGAAGCCCCGAAGTCGATCGCGAGGCTCGCGAGCGCCCCTCGGATCGCGTTCGGGTGGACGTTCCGCTCCTCGTAGAGGCCCTCGCCCTCGATGATCACGACGGGCCGGCTGTAGAAACGGGCCATATCCCCGACCTGCTCGAACACCGAGCGGTCCCCGCCCACGAGGGTTGCGAGGAAATCAGTCACCGATTTCCGCTCGACCGCCACGCGGTCCGAGAGGACGTAGTCGCCGACTTCGAGGGTTTCGAGACGCGTGGTGATCCCCTCCCGGGTCGAGAGGTCCCGCGCGATTGTCGCGTCGAGTTCGCGCTGGTCGGCGACGATCTCGATCCCTCCATCGGGATCGGGCGTCGCGGCTTCGGCATCGTCCGTGTCTCTCGTTTCTTCCGCTTTCTCCTCGTCCTCTCCACCTCTATCGTCGCTTCCGTCCTCTGCTTTAGACCCGTAGGACTCAAGCCCGTGGGCCAGATCGTCCACCTCGCTCTCCTCGTTGCGCGCACCCTCGGCGTCGAAGTCGGCGAGCTGGCGCTGGCTCGGGTCCAGTTGTTCCTCGACCTCGCTCGCGACCCCCTTCAGCTTGCGGAGTTCCGACTCCATCTCCTTTTCGCGTCGCCGGGAGATCCAGAAGTACGCCTCGTCACGGGTGTCCTCGGCGAGCAGGACGACTACGCGGCCCTCGTCCTGGCGTCCGGTCCGGCCCTTGCGCTGAATCGAGCGGATCGCGGTCGGGACGGGCTCGTAAAAGAGCACCAGATCGACCTCGGGCACGTCGAGACCTTCCTCCGCGACGGAGGTCGAGACCAGCACCTCGAACTCCCCCGTCCGGAAGGCGTCGAGCACCTCCTTTTGCTGTTTCTGGGTCATCCCTGAACTCCCCTCTTTGTCGCCCTGTCCGACGAACCGCCGGGCGTCGACGTGCTCGGAGAGGAACTCGGTGAGGGTCTCGGCGGTGTCGCGGTATTCGGTGAAGACGATCACCCGACTCCCGCCCTCGACCAGCGTCTCGATGGCGAGTCGCCTCGTTTCGGAGAGCTTCGGGTGGAGGTCGTCGTACTCGTCGGCCCGGCGCATCGCTTCCCTGACTTTCGCCTCCGAAACGAGGCGCTGGCTCGCCTTCGAAGCCCCGGAAGAACGGGCTTCGTTGCGTAGGCGCTCGAAATACGCTTCGAGCGCCTCGACGCCCTGTGATTCGACGACCTCGACGGCGTGTTTCAGCTTCATCACCTCCGCGTGGATCGACATTCCGGTGTAGCCCTCCGACTGGTCGTTCTGGATGAGCTTCTGGAGTTCGCTTCGCACCCCGAACAGCTCCTTGCGCGAGACGTCGACCCGTGCCGAGCCGATCACGCCCATCTCTTTGAGCTTCTCCAAGCGATCCTTGATCACCTCGTTGAGCGCGTCCCGGATCTCGATGATCTCCTCGGGAACCTGAATCCGCTTCCACTCGACCTCGGTGTCGTGGGTGTACTCCGCGACGTCCGAGTCGTCCTCGGTCATGACCTCGACCTCGGTGATCCCGAGGTTCTCACAGACCTCCAGGATGGCCTCCTCGTCGCCGCCGGGCGAGGCGCTCATTCCCGTTACTAGAGGATCGTTCGCGTCCCCGTGATAGCGCTCGGCGATATATACATACGAATAGTCGCCCGTGGCGCGGTGACACTCGTCGAACGTGAGGTGTGTCACCTCGGCAAGCGAGATCCGCCCGCCGACCAGATCGTTCTCGATCACCTGTGGGGTGGCGATGACTACTCGAGCGTCGTCCCATAGGGCCGCGCGATCATCGGGTCGGACTTCTCCGGTAAAAACGACGATCTCCTCGTCGGGGATCTCGAGGGCGTCGCGGTAGAACTCGGCGTGCTGCTCGACGAGCGGCTTGGTCGGTGCGAGAAACAGTGACTTCCCGCCGAGGTCGTTGAACCGCTCGGCGGTGACGAGCAAGCTCACAGTCGTCTTGCCGAGTCCGGTGGGGAGACAGACGAGGGTGTGGGCGGTCTTCGCCTTCCCCGCGAGTTGGATCTGGTAGAGTCGGCGTTCGATGAAACCGGGCGTGAGGAGGGGGTGATCCACGCGGGGAATCTGCTCGTCCGTGGCGGCCATTGGCTCGTTTTGTTCGTTCTCGGGGTTAAGGGTTCGCGTAGTGTGGTGGAAGTAAAACGCACGCCGGTTCGGACGAGGATCAGATCACCGTACTACCGACCCACATCGCGATCGCCGCCCCGATCGGGATCGTCAGGTTGTCGTCGACGATGTACCCCCGCACCGACAGTAGATAGCCGTCGGCAGCCGTCGCCGCCAGTGCGCCGAAGACGGCCGCTACTGGCGAAACGAACGCAAGCGCGAACAGAAAGCAGACCGAGAAGACCGCCCCGAGCGCCAGCGGCGATTTCGTCTCCCTGCCCTTTCCGAGATAGCCCCCGATGGGGTCGCCGACCGCGAGCATGAACATCGCGGGGACGCCGATCGCGGGGGGAAAGACGAGCGCCACGACGGCCATTCCGACCATGTACAGCGCGTAGCCCGCGATCTTCTCGTGTTCGTACTCGCGGGTGAGGTTCTGGTAGATCCACCAGTCCAGCCCCGAACGGAGCCGAACGAGTTCGAGCCCCATCGCGAGCACGACTCCGCCCGCGAGGATCCATCCCAACTGGGTCCACGTGAGGGCGCCGAGCAGATAGCTCGCGGGCGCTAACGCGCCGCTTGCGTGTACCAGTCGTCGCCCGATCTCTGCCACTACTCCGGCGCGTTCTCGGGCCCGACCGATAGTTCTTCGTATTCGTCGACGAGCGAGCCGAACGCCCGACCGCCGTCCCGTAGGGCGGCGAGAACGTCCGATAGCTCCGTGATCGGCACTCGGACTTGGGCGGTCGAATCCCGATCACGAACCGTTACCGTCTCGCTTTCGGCGGTCTCGTAGTCGACGGTCACACAGAAGGGTGTCCCAACCTCGTCCTGTCTCCGGTAGCGCCGCCCGATGTTGCCCGAGTCGTCGTAGGCGACCTCCAGTCCCGATTCTCTGAGATCGCTCGCGAGCCTGCGGGCGCGCTCGCCGAGACCGTCCCGGTCCATCAGCGGGAACACCCCTACCGTCGTGGGCGCCATTTCGGGAGCCAACGAGAGGTAGCTCCGCTCCTCGCCGTCGACCTCGTCCTCGCGGTAGGCGTGGGCCAGTAGGGTGTACAGCGTTCGACCCACCCCGAAGGAGGGCTCGACCACGTGGGGCGTGACGTGCTCGCCGGATTCGGTGACCTCTTCGATCGAAAAGCCGGTCTTCTCGATCGGGATCTCGTGGGATTCGCCCGCCACTTCAACCGCGACCGTTTCGCCCCCGAAGGCGGCCCGGTCCCGTTCTGCGAGCGTTTCGAGCGCGTCGGCGATCTCTCCCGCCGTCCCGCCGAACTCCGGCCCGAGATAGCTCATGTCGGGATCGACCGTGGCCCGCTCGGTCGTGATCGGCTCGTCGTACTGCTCGAACACCGTAAACTCCTCGTCGGCGTGGTCGGCGTGTTTCGAGAGGTCGTAGTCGCCCCGGTAGGCGAAGCCGGCGATCTCGACCCAATCCCCCCCTAACTCGCTTTCGGCGTCCCAGCAGTCGCTCGCGTAGTGGGCACGCTCGCCGGGCAGATGTTGGCGGAACCGGAACCGGTCCATGTCGACGCCGACACGCTCGTACCACTCCTGGGCGATTCCCAGATAGTAGGCGACCCACTCGGAAGCGATGGTGCCCTCCTCGACTGCCTCGCCGATGGTGGTGGTGAGGTACTCGCGTCCCTCCTCGCGCTGGTTCTCGATCGGGTACAGCGTCACCTCGACGTCGGACACCCGCGAGAGGTCGGGTTCGTCGCGCTCGGGGTTTACGAACTGCTCCAACTCCGCCTGCGTGAACTCTCTGACTCGGATCACGCCCTTGCGGGGGCTGATCTCGTTCCTGTAGGCGGGACCGATCTGGGTGACGCCGAAGGGGAGTTGATTCCTCGCGTACTCGGCGAGTTGGGGGAACTCGACGAAGATCCCCTGTGCGGTCTCGGGGCGCATATACCCCTGCTGGCCGCTGCCGGGCCCGATGGTCGTCTCGAACATCAGGTTGAACTCCTCGACGGGCTCGCCGGCCAGCGCGGCCCCACACGAGGGACAGACCAGTTCGTGTTCGCGGATCAGCTCCTCGACTTCCTGGATGGGGAGGGCTTCCGCGTCCTCGATTCCGGTGTTGTCCTCGATCAGGTGGTCCGCGCGGTGGCTCTCGCCGCAGTCGGCACACTCGACGAGCATGTCGTCGAACCCGTCGAGATGCCCGGAGGCCTCGAAGACCGCCTCGGGCATGATCGTCGGCGCTTCGATCTCCTGGTTGCCCTCCTTCACGGTAAAGCGGTCGCGCCAGGCGTCCTCGAGGTGGCGTTTGAGCGCCGCGCCCTCCGGCCCGTAGGTGTAAAAACCCGCGACGCCACCGTAGACGCCGTTGGAGGGGAAGAAGAAGCCGCGGCGTTTCGCGAGTTCCGAGAGGGTGCGTCCCTCCGAGTCGGACTCGCGCTCGCTATCGCTCATTCAACGCCTCCAGCAGGTGGGTGTCTTGGACGATACCTACGAGTTCGTCGCCGCCGGTCATCGGGAGCTGCTCGATGTCGTGGCGGATCATGAGCTGGGCGGCCTCCTGTGCGGTCCGACGTTTCGTCACCGTCTCCACGTCGGCGGTCATGAACTCCCGAACCGGTGCCCTCGGGATCTCGACGTTCCGGGTCGGCAGATATCGGTTTCCGATCGCCTTGATGCTCTCCCACTTCCAGTCGCTGTCGTCGCTGGCCATGCTGTCGCCGGTGCGCTCCTCGCCCTCGACGACCTCCGCGACCCCGATGACGTCGACCTCGGTCAGGATTCCGCAGGGATCCGCATCGTCGTCGAGCACCACCGCGTACGGCTCGTCGGCGTAGTAGAGTTCGCGCTCGGCGACGGGAAGGGGCGTCTCGGCGTAGATGCAGTTGACGTGGCGGGCGGCCAGCCCGCCGACCTCGACGTCGCCCTCGACGTCGCCGTTTGCGATCGCGTGGATCACGTCGGTGATCGTGACGATCCCCTCTAACTGACCGTCAACCACGGGGACGCGGCGTGCGCCCTCCCGAAGCATCAGGCTCGCAAGCTCCTCGATGGTCGTCCCTTCGGTCGTCGTCGGCACCTCCTCCAAGAGGAGCGCGAGTTGGTCCTCGTCGGGGTTCTCGATCAGCCCCTCGCGTGAAACCAGCCCGCGGAACTCCTCGACGCCGTCCTCGTTTTTCACCACCGGTACCGAGGAGAAGGCGTTCTCCTGGAGGTATTCGAGCGCGTCGTCACGCGAACCCGGAAGCTCGACGGTGACGAGCGCCGAGCGTGGCGTCATCGCGTCTGCGACCTTCATGCTCGCCGCATATGGCCCCGGGCGTCTTGTACCCCCCGGTCTCCCCGTTCGGATCGGCCGACAGCCCATCACCCCGAAACGCCAGCAAGCAGGTGCATGGCGTTGATTAGCGGGTGGATAAATCCGCACCCCGACTCCGAGAAGTTTATAAGCCTCGCTATCGATTGTCATATCATGTCCACGAAAGCGACCCCCGCGTCCGCTGTGGATGGCGAGACCGAGGTTATGACCTCGATAGACGACGCCGACGACGAGGAGTGCGTCATTATCGCCGACATCACCGCCGACGAGGCGTGGCTCGCCATGCCGCTTCGGGACGCGATGTCGCTTCCGGACTGTCGATAGAGAGGCTTTTTGACGTTCGCGTTCGTTGGCCTCCCGCATGCACTACCGCGAGGTCCGTACGAAACGGGAGTTCGCCGCCCGGATGGAGACCGGCGCAGACTGGCGCGAGGAGATCGAAACCCTCGCCGCCGAGGAGGAGATCGATGCGGGATTTTTCTACGCGCTCGGTGCGGTGCAGGACGCCGAACTCTGGTTCTACGACCAGCGCGACAAGGAGTACGAGACCGTCCAGTTCGAGGAACCCCTCGAAGTCGCCGCCTGCGTCGGCAACGTCGCGTGGCTGGACGCCGAGCGCTTCGCCCACACCCACGCGGTGCTCTCGCGGCCAAGCGGGCAGGCACTGGCGGGTCACCT
The DNA here is from genome assembly GCF_001593955.1 of Halalkalicoccus paucihalophilus. Taxonomy (GTDB): domain Archaea; phylum Halobacteriota; class Halobacteria; order Halobacteriales; family Halalkalicoccaceae; genus Halalkalicoccus; species Halalkalicoccus paucihalophilus. Next base: position 170,163 of record NZ_LTAZ01000003.1, read on the forward strand.
CCACGCCGGAACGGTGTTCGCCGGCGAGTGTTACATGCGCGAGTTCGAGGGTGAATTCGTCCGCGAGCCCGACGAGACGACCGACCTCGACCTCTGGTTGTAGATGCACGAGGAGGACGAACGCTACTTCGAGCGGATCGAGTCCCGGTTGGACGAGGCGTTCGATCGGGCCGAGCGCGCTCGCTCGACCGGCGGCGACCCCCGTCCCGAGGTCGAGATCCCGGTCGCGAAGGACATGGCCGACCGAGTCGAGAACATCCTCGGGATCCCGGGCGTCGCCGAGCGGGTCCGGGAACTCGAGGAGCGGATGAGCCGCGAGGAGGCCGCGCTCGCGCTCGCTGAGGACTTCGCCGAAGGTCGCGTGGGCGAGTACGAGACCAAGGACGGCAAGATCGAGGGAGCCGTCAGGACTGCGGTCGCCCTGCTTACGGAGGGCGTAGTCGCCGCGCCCATCGAGGGGATCGACCGGGTCGAACTGTTGGAAAACGACGACGGAACCGACTGTGTGCGGGTCTTTTACGCCGGTCCCATCCGTTCGGCCGGTGGCACTGCACAGGCGCTCTCGGTGCTGGTTGCCGATTACACCCGCGCACTGTTGGGCGTCTCGGAGTATCAGGCACGTGACGACGAGATCGAGCGCTACGCCGAGGAGGTGGGACTCTACGACAAGACGACGGGACTGCAGTACTCCCCGAAGGACAAGGAGACGAAGTTCATCGCCCGGAACTGCCCGATCATGCTCGACGGGGAGTCGACGGGCGACGCCGAAGTCTCGGGCTTTCGCGATCTGGAGCGCGTCGACACCAACAACCCCCGTGGCGGGATGTGTCTGGTGCTCGCGGAGGGGATCGCGCTCAAGGCCCCGAAGATCCAGCGCTACACCCGCGAACTCGACGAGATCGACTGGCCGTGGCTTCAGGACCTCATCGACGGGACGATCGGCGAGGGCGACGAGGTTGACGAGACGGACGCCGGCGACGAGGGCGACGGGGACGAGACGGCGGACGCTGAACCCGACGAACCCGCCGGCCCGCCGCGGGTCGAACCCGCGACGAAGTTTTTGAGGGACCTGATCGCGGGCCGACCGGTCTTCTCCCATCCCTCCCGGCCGGGCGGCTTTCGCCTGCGCTACGGGCGGGCGCGCAACCACGGCTTTGCGACCGGCGGCGTTCATCCGGCGACGATGCATATCGTCGACGACTTCCTCGCGACGGGCACCCAGATCAAGACCGAACGCCCCGGCAAAGCACACGGGATCATCCCCGTCGACACCATCGAGGGGCCCACAGTTCGATTGGCAAACGGCGAGGTCCGGCGGATCGACGACGCCGCGGAAGCCCTCGAGGTGCAAAACGGGGTCGAGAAGATCATCGACGCCGGCGAGTACCTCATCAACTTCGGGGAGTTCGTCGAGAACAACCACCCGCTTGCACCCGCCTCCTACACCTTTGAGTGGTGGATCCAGGAGTTCGAGGACAGCGAGGCGAACGTCCAGGCACTCGCGGATTCGCCCCGTGTGGATCTCGAATCACCCACCGTCGAGGAGGCCCTCGACTGGGCGGTCGAGTACAACGCCCCGCTGCATCCGAACTACACCCATCTGTGGCACGACCTCTCTACCACCGAATTCGAGGCGCTCGCGGAGGCCGTCGATGAGGGGACGGTCAAAGCGGGCGAACTCGAACTGACTCGAACACAGGTGGTTCGGGAGGCGCTCGAGACCCTGCTGGTCGAACACCGACAGACCGCAGAGACCCTTTCGATCCCCGAGTGGCGCGCGCTCGTCGCGACGATGGGCTTCTCGGAGGAGCTGACCCGCGAGTGGGCCTCGCTCTCAGAGGAGGCCCACGCGTGGGACGGCGGGAACAACGCGATGAGGGCCGTCGCGGAGGTCGCGCCCTTTACCGTGCGAGAACGCGCCCCGACCCGGATCGGCAACCGGATGGGCCGGCCCGAGAAATCGGAGAAACGCGAACTCTCGCCCGCGGTCCACACCCTCTTTCCGATCGGGGAGGCCGGCGGCTCCCAGCGCGACGTCGCGAAGGCGGCCCGCTACGCCCCCGGGATGCGCGATACCCCCGGCGAGGTCGAGGTGAGCGTCGGCCGTCGGGAGTGCGAAGCCTGCGGGAGCCATACCTTCCGCGGGGACTGTCCCGACTGTGGGGCCAACACGTTTCCGCACTACGAGTGTCCCGACTGCGGAACCGAACTCGAACCCGACGAGGCCGGACGCGTCGAGTGTGCCCGCTGTGAAATCGAGGGTACGAGCGTCGACCGACAGGTCCTCGACCTCGACGAGATCTACCACGACGCCCTCTCCGCAATCGACGAGCGCGAGGGCTCCTTCGAGACGCTGAAAGGGGTCAAGGGACTGACTTCCTCGCACAAGACGCCCGAACCGATGGAAAAGGGGATCCTCCGGGCGAAACACGGCGTCTCGGCGTTCAAGGACGGCACCGTCCGCTACGATATGACCGACCTTCCCGTCACGTCCGTCCGCCCCGAGGAGCTCGACGTCTCCGTCGAGGAGTTCCGCCGGCTCGGCTACCACGAGGACATCGAAGGGACACCCCTCGAACACGCCGATCAGTTGGTCGAACTCAAGGTCCAAGACATCGTCCTCTCGGACGGCGCGGCCGAACACCTGCTGAAGACCGCCGATTTCGTCGACGAACTGCTGGAGGATTACTACGGGCTCGACCCGTTCTACGACGTTTCCGAGCGTGAAGAACTCGTCGGCGAACTCGTCTTCGGGATGGCGCCCCACACCAGCGCCGCCGTGGTGGGTCGCGTCGTCGGGTTTACGAGCGCCGCAGTGGGTTATGCCCATCCGTATTTTCACGCATCAAAGAGAAGAAATTGTGATGGGGACGAGGACTGCGTGATGTTGCTGATGGACGGCCTGCTCAACTTCTCGAAAGAATATTTACCCGACAAGCGCGGCGGACAGATGGACGCACCACTCGTGATGTCCTCGCGGATCGACCCTGCCGAGATCGACGACGAGGCCCACAACATGGACGTCGTCGAACGGTATCCTCTCGAATTCTACGAGGCGACCCTCGAACTGGCCGACCCCGGCGAGGTGGACATCAGGCTCGCGGAGGAATCGGTCGGCACCGCCGACCAGTATCGGGGCTTTGCCCACACCCACGACACCTCGAACATCGCGCTCGGACCCGATCTGTCGGCGTACAAAACCTTGGGCTCGATGATGGAGAAGATGGACGCCCAGCTCGAACTCGCGCGAAAGCTCCGAGCAGTAGATGAAACCGACGTCGCAGAACGGGTCATCGAGTACCACTTCCTCCCCGACCTGATCGGGAACCTGCGAGCGTTCTCCAGCCAGGAGACGCGCTGTCTCTCCTGTGGGAAGAAGTACAGGAGAATGCCCCTCTCGGGCGAATGCCGGGACTGCGGCGGGACGGTGAACCTGACCGTCCACGAGGGGTCGGTCAGCAAGTACATGGACACCGCGACCCGCGTCGCCGAGGAATACGGCTGTCGCGAGTACACCAAACAGCGCCTGAAGATCCTCGACCGCTCGCTCGAAAGCGTCTTTGAGAACGACAAGAACAAGCAGTCCGGAATTGCGGACTTCATGTAACCGTCCCTGTCCGTCGTTCCTACCGCAGAAGGTTGATGTGTGTCTCGATTCTACTGACAGTCGTATGAGTTCCGCAGAACCGCGGGGGCTGCAGGCGTTTCCCGAGGCGCTCTCGACGCGCGAGGCGTGGCTCGAACCGTTCGGGTGGTACCGCGAGATGCGCGAGAACGCGCCCGTTCGCTACGACCCCGGGCGCAACTCGTGGGACGTCTTTCGCTACGCCGACGTCAAGCGGATCCTGGACGACGATTCGACCTTCTCGGTCGACCCCTCGAAGGCGACCGATTTCGTCGAACCCGAGGGTCAGGGTGCGGGGCTGATCCTCGATACGATGCTCTTCGAGGACCCGCCGCGCCACGACGAGCTCCGGGGGGTCGTCGAGGACTCGTTTCGCCCGCGGGCGATCCGCGAACTCGAACCCCGGATCCGGGAGCTGACCCGCGAAATCCTCGACGACACCCTCGAAGGGGAGGGCGAGATGGATCTGGTCTCGGAGTTCGCCTACCCGCTGCCGGTCGTGGTGATCGCCGAACTGCTCGGCGTGCCCGTCGAGGACCGCGACCGGTTCAAAGAGTGGTCCGACGCCATCGTCTCCTCGGCGAGCGACGGCGAGGGCGGCGAAGAGTTCGCAGAACGCCAGCAGGAGGTCCAGCGCGAGATGGGCTTTTACTTCCTCCAGCTCATCGAGGAACGCCGCGAGAACCCCCAAGACGACCTGATCTCAACGATCGCGACCGCAGAGATCGACGGCGAGCCCCTGCCCCGCGAGGAGGTGCTTGGAACCTGCATGCTGTTGCTCGTCGCGGGCAACATCACGACGACGAACTTGATCACCAACGCCGTCCGGTGTTTCGGCGAGAACGACCTGTTCGGCACCTACACCGATGCGGGTGCGGTCCCGAGGTCAGCCATCGAGGAGACGCTTCGCTACCGCGCGCCGGTACAGGCGATGACCCGCATCGCGACCGAGGAGGTAACGATGAACGGCGAGACCATCGGTGCGGGCGAGCGGGTGATCGTCTGGATGGGCTCGGCCAACCGCGACGGCCGACAGTTCCCCGACGGCGATTCGTTCGTTCCCGATCGCTCGCCCAACCAGCACCTCGGGTTTGGCCACGGCACCCACTACTGCCTGGGCGCGCCGCTCGCCCGACTGGAGGCGGAGGTCGCCCTCTCGGAACTGTTCGACCGTCTCACGGACGTCGAACTCGTCGGGACGGACCTCGAACCCACCAGAAGCTCGTTCATCTACGGCGTCGAGTCGCTTCCACTGGAATACGCGACGGTCTGAGGGTCGACCTTTATGCTTCCCGGCGTCGAATCATTCGCCATGAACGACGGCGAGACACCCGACGACGTCAGCGAGGAGGAGATCGACCGGATCGACTTCGGCCAGCCGGTCTTCGACGGCGAGGGCAATCGCCTCGGGAAGGTCCGCGGGTTCGACAACGCGGGCTTTTACGTCACGATGCGCGAGGGCTACGAGTCCATGAGCGTCGAGCACGCCCGTTCTGGCGGCGAGTTCGGCGAGGCCGAACTCATGTGGCGTTGCACGGAGTGTGGCGAGATGGGCCGGATCGACGAGGGCCTCCCCGAGGAGTGTCCCAACTGCGGCGAACCCAAGGAGTCGCTGATGTACTGGACCGAAGACTAGCGGTGAGGATCGTCGTCTTCGGCGCGGGCAGTCTGGGGAGCCTTCTCGGGGGCTTGCTCGCTCGCGAGCACCGCGTCACGCTGGTCGGGCGCGATCCCCACGTCTCTGCGATCCGCGAAAACGGCCTGCGGATTTCGGGTGCTATCGAGGCCCGCGTCTCCCCGAACGCGACGACCGACGGAACCGACCTCGCGGCGGATCTCGTACTCGTTACGGTCAAGAGCTACGATACTGCCGAGGCCGCCCGGACCCTTTCGACTGGCGAGTTCGGGGCCGTACTCTCGCTTCAGAACGGGATCGGCAACGAGGAGCGCCTCGCACGCGACCTCGACTCCCCGGTTCTCGCCGGAACGGCCAGTTACGGCGCGGCCCTCGAGAAACCGAGCGAAGTCGCCTGCACGGGGGTCGGGCGAGTGGTCCTCGGATCGCCCGAGGGCGGCGAGAGCGCGCTCGCAGCGCGTGTCGGAGAGGCGGTCGCCGGTGCGGGCGTCGAGACGGCCGTCGCCCGCGATATGCCCCGGCGGCTCTGGGAGAAGTGTGCAGTCAACGCGGGGATCAATCCCGTGACGGCGCTGGCGGGAACGGAAAACGGCGCGATACTGGCCGAACCGGCGTGGCCGATCGCCCGCGAGGCGGCCCGCGAGACCGCCCGTGTCGCCCGCGAGAACGGGGTGGCTCTCTCCGAGGAAACGGCCGTCGGCGCGCTCCGGCGGGTCACGAGCGCCACACGTGAAAACACCTCCTCGATGGCACAGGACCTCGGGAAGGGACGGCGAACCGAGATCGACGCGATCAACGGTGCCGTCGTCGAACACGCCCGAAGGGAGGTCCCGACGAACGCATTGCTCGTCGGACTTGTGAAAACGTGGGAGAACTCGCGCGGACTGCGTTAGAACGGCGCCTGCGGGCCTTCGTCGCTCGACTCGTCGTCGGTGGTCTCGCCGGGGAACGAGGGGCTCATACCGCCGCCCATCCCGCCGTCGCCGCCCATGCCGGTCTCGGCGTGGACCTGGTTGATCTCGGGGATCTCCTTGACCATCCGGCTCTTGATCGCCTGGATCGTCATCGGGGAGATACCACAGCCGCTGCAGGCCCCGCCCAGCTGGATCGTCACCTCGCCGCTCTCGCGGTCGAGGTTCTGGATGGCGGCGCTACCGCCGTGCATCTGGATCTGTGGGAAGTTGCGCCGCAGGAAGTTCATCACGCGCTCGTCGAGGTCGTCCGCTCCCTGCGTTTCGGTGCTCATGTCCACGCGTAGGGTGCGACCGTTCTTAGACCTTTGGACTGCCTCAGTGCTCGACGCCAAGCACCCGGTGAAGCTCCTCCTCGATCCGCTCGACGTAGGTATCGAGGACTCCCTCAAATCGTTCGCGCTCGACGATAACGCCCCCTAATCGGTCGTAGGGGCTCTCCGGGAGATCGACCGAGAACTCGCCGCGTTCCTCGTCGTACTGGGGTTCGCTCTCGTTTAGTACCTGCTGATCGATCGCGTGGACCAGTTCGGAGTCGTAGCGCTCGTTCATGTACTCGAAGGCGTTCTTATAGGCCCGCTGAAGCTCGTTGAAGTAGTGGACGTACTTCTCCTCGAACTTCTCGGGATCGAACTCGGTCATACGCGTTCCTCGAACGGCGCGAGTAAAAACGGGCCGGTGTCGCACGACCGTTTCATTCTATATCGCCATTATCGATTTACTACATATCTCCCGGTCCGGTACCGGAGCGGTCGAGGAAACCCGAATCGGCCTGCGATGACCGGGTATGCCTCCGATACCAGTGATACCGGTCAGTGATCCCGACAGGCGGCGCGATGACCACGGTCGACTTCGTCACCTACGCCGGTCCGACCGTCCCCGGAGGATCGGCCCTCTAAGCCGACTTCGGAGCGGATCGACGGTGATAAATCTATTACGACGATACAAAATTCCTACCCAACTCCTGTACGTGTTTCACGGGGTGTATTACCCCCTCCCACGTAACCGGACCCATGAGTGCTACGATCGTGGAGGTAGAACTGCCATCCGAGGAGTTCGCCCTCTCGGAAACGCTTTCGGAACTCGAGGACATCGAGTTCGAGGTCGAACGGTTCGTCGCCCACGACGCGGATCACGTCATGCCGTTCGTCTGGGTCACTGGAACCGACAGTGACCGGATCGAGGACGCGCTCGAACGGGACGAGTCGGTCGAAAACCTCGAACTGCTTTCCGAGCTCGACGGCGAGTGGCTCTATCGGATGGAGTGGGTCGATCACATCGAGACGTTGATTCGAATCCTCGTGGAGGAGGATGGCTCGATCCTCGCCGCCTTCGGTGACGAGTCCGGCTGGCAGCTTCGCGTGCTCTTTGCCGAACGGGACGCGCTCTCTCGGACCTACGACTACTGTCGGGAGGCCGGACTTACGCTCGACATCCGAAGCATCTACCAGCTCGACGACGGTCGCGAGGGTCGATTCGGCCTCACGGACGAACAGCAGGACACGCTTGTCATCGCCTACGAGCGCGGCTACTTCGACGTTCCGCGGGAGATCACCCTCACCGACCTCGCCGACGAGCTCGATATCTCCCATCAGGCGCTCTCAGAGCGTCTGCGCCGCGGGGAAAAGAGCGTCCTCAAAAACACGGTTATCATCGGCTCCGAGGACGAGTAGATCGCCGCTCGCGAACGTACAGCCGATGAGCAACACGACGAGGACGAATCGAGCGGATTTGTCGATGGCGTCGAGTACGTCAAGCGACCCGTTCACGCCAGTTGGTCGCCCACGAGCCGATCCGCGTGGGCGATGAATGCCTCGCGCTCGCGTTTCGGAACCGTCGCCCCGGCGGCGACGTCGTGACCGCCGCCGTCGCCGCCGACGGCACTCGCGGCCGTCCCGATCACCGTGGAGAGGTCGAGTCCCCGGCGGACCAGCACGTGCGTTCCCCGGGCCGAGACCTTCGCGTTCTCCTCGTCCTTCTCGGCGAAGGCGACGATCGGTTTCTCGGGACTGATCCCGTCGGAGCCGAGCGCCATCCCCGCGACGATCCCGACGATCGTCTCGGGAATCCGATCCCCGGCGTCGAACCACTGGAGGTGGTCTTCACCGACGATACCGGTCTCTTTCACCCAGCCCAACCCCTCCGAGAGGTTGCGCCGGTGGTTTCGAAGCAGGGTTCGGGCCTCCTCGAGTGCCCCCTCGCGATCGCCCAGACAGACCGCGAGCCCCACGTCCGCGCGCTCGTAGCGCGCGGTGGCGTTCAAGAGGGTGGAAAACTCGCTCGCGTTCCGGAGTTCGGTCCCCGGTTTTTCGCGGGTGAGGATGTAGGTCGTCCCGATCAACCCGTCGATCTTCTCGCTCGACACGCCGCTTGCGACCGCCCGACGGACCAGCGCGCTCGCGACGGTTCGCTTCTCGTCGTCCGCCAGATCGGCCCAGCAGCGCCACTCCCCGTCCTCGCGCAGATCGAGGTCGAGGCCGTCGAGGAATCGAAGCGTCCCGTTGGCGTCGCCCGAGATCCCCGGGATCCCGACGTCGCTCGTGTACTCCAGCAGTTTGGGCAGCGGGCGCGTCTGGGTGCCGTAGATCGCGAGATCCGTGCCGGCCTCCAGTACGCCCGCCTCGACGCCCTCCCTGACGATCGCTTCGTTCGCGCCGACGAGTTCGCCGGTACTGGCCTGCATGTCGCCGACCGCGCCAACGACCGCGAGTGCCGCCAGATCCCGGTTGTCACCACTGCCTAACGCGCGAGCGAGGAGATACGTCGTTCCGGCCCCCGAGAGCTCCGTCGCCCCGTTGAGCCCTTCGAGCAAGGGGTTACAGTGAAACTCGGTCCCGGCGTCTGCGGGCTGGTGGTGATCGCAGATCACTGGCGTGAAATCGTCCGCCGCCTCGTGGTCGGCGATCAGGTCGAGTTGCCCGCTGCCGAAGTCGGTAAACAGCACCGTCTCGAAGTCGCGTTCGGCGATCCGTTCCAGTTCGTCCGCATCGAGCTGTTTCGCGAACGTCGCCTCGAAGTCGATTCCGGCGCGTTCGAGCGCGCTCGCGGCGATCCCCGCGCTCGTCAGCCCGTCGGCGTCGATGTGGGAGGCCAGCAGCACCTCCTCGGCCGCTGCTATCCGCCCTGCACAGGCGCTTGCACGTGCGTCGAGTTCGGGGACCGGACCGGTCATCTACCGACCCTTGGCCCGGCCTCGGGTATAAACTTCCGGAGGGACTCACCGAGCGTTTATCCTCGGCTCTCCATAGTCTCCGATATGCCCTCGGACTCGCTCGTTACCGTCCTCACGAAGCTACTGGTCGTGGGGCTGCTCGCTGTCACGCTCGTCTCGACGTACTTCACGGGCCGCCAGTCCGGCCCCGTCGCCGCGATCCCGGGTCTCATCCGTGTCTACCTCACACTCGCGCTGGCGGTCGGCGTTTTCGTCACGAGCCTGCTCGATCCGCGCTTTCAAATCGCGTTCGCGCTCGGGCTGACGGCGTTCGGGGTTTCGATGTATTTCACCGAAAGCGCCCTCGTCGGCGCCTTGCTCGCGGTCGTCGGGCTGTTCACGCTGGGAACGAAGGCCCGCGAACTCGCCTGAAGGCGAAACCGAAAAACGCCCGTCCGCCGTGGCGTCGGTATGAACGCCGCCTACCCACCGCCGATCGAACGCGGCGACACGGTCGCGGTGATCGCCCCCTCACACGCCGCCCCGAACGGCGCGCTCTCGCGGGGCGTCGAACGCCTGCGCTCGTTCGACCTCGACGTGGAGGTCTTCGATACCGCGACGCGCACGACTGAGTGGCTCCGGGCGAACCCCGAAGCGCGCGCCGAGGACGTCCACCGCGCGTTCGAGCGCGAGGACATTCGAGGGGTTGTCGCCGCGTTCGGGGGCAACTGCGAACTCCAGATGCTCCCCCATCTCGAGCCCGAGCGCCTCCGTGAGAACCCCACGCGTTTCTACGGCGCGAGCGACAACACCCACCTCCACCTGTTCCTCGATTCCCTCGGAATCGTCTCCTTTTACGGCGCGCAGCTGTTTCCGGACCTCGTCGCCGACCCGCGGATGCGCCCTTACACCCGGGAGGCAACCGAACGCGCGCTCTTCGGGACGCCTTTCGGCCCGCTCTCGCCCGCCGCGAAGTGGACCGACGAGTACTACGACGTCGGGAGCGACCTGCCAAGAACGTGGTTCGAAAGCGAGGGCTGGCACTGGCACAACGCGACCGAGGAGGTCCTCACCGCGCCCGTGGTCGGTGGCTGTCTCGCCATGCTCGAATCACAGCTCCTGACCGACACGTCCTACTTCACGCGCGAGACCTGTGAGGGACGGATCCTCGCGGTCGAGACCTCCGGGGAGATCCCCGAGCCCGCGGTCGTCGAGCGGTTCTTCATGGCGCTGGGCGAACGGGGGGTGCTCGACGCCTGCGAGGCACTCGTCGTCGGTAAACCCGAAACGCCCGGGGGTGACGAACGTGAGAAGTATCGTAGTCGCCAGCGCCGAGTTATCGCCGGCACCGTCGACGAGTACGCCGACCTCCCGATCGTCTTCGATCTGGATTTCGGCCACGCCGCGCCCGACCTCCCCCTGCCGCTCGGCGCACCCATGACGATCGACGCCCCCGCGCGGGCGATCCGCTTTAGCCGGTCGTAATCGCCGTCAGTCGTGATAGCTCGGTGCCGCCCGTTCGACGACGCCGCAGGCCAGTTTCTCGAAATCCGCGACGGCAGGGACGACGTCCACTTCGATCCCTGCGCGCTCGGCGGTCGCACGGGTCGGCTCGCCGATCGCACCGACAATAGCAGCCGAAAGGCCCGCGGTCGCCTCCTCGCGCAGTCCGCGCTCGGCCGCGGCCGCGAGGAAGTGCTCGACCGTCAGCGAGGAGGTAAACAGCGCGCCCTCGAGTTCGCCGGCGGCGGCCCGCTCGGCGGAGACGCCCGATTCGGGTGGGCGGATCAGTCTGTAAAGAACCGTCTCGTGGACGTACGCGCCCGCGTCGTTCAGCCCGTCGGTGAGCACCGAACTGCCGTGGTCCGAGCGGGCGACCTCGACGCGTGTGCCCGCGACCTCCCCGGCGAGCGCGCGGACGAGTCCGACAGAAGAGAACTCCTCGGGGATCAGGTCCACCTCGTAGCCCGTCTCCCGGAGCGCTCTCGCCGTTCTATCGCCGATCGCACAGACGGTCCCCGACGGCTCCCACCCCTCCTTTCGGGCGAGTTCGACGCCGGTCTTGCTCGTGAGCACGGTGAACTCGGCGTCCTCGCGCGGGCTTGCGCCCGCCGGCTCGACGGCGAGCATCGGGTCGGCTATCGGGTCCGCGCCGAGCGCCTTCAACAACTCGACCGCCTCCGCGAGGCGCTCGTCGTCGGGACGGAACACGGCGATCCGCGTTTCCTGGGTCATTCCTCGCCCTCCCCGTAGAGCCCCGCGACCCCGCCGATCACTGTCACCGCGGGCGGTTCGATTCCCGCTTCGTCCCGTACGGAGACGATCGTTTCGAGGGTGCCCGAGACTGCCCGCCCGTCAGGCCAGGTCCCTCGCTCGACCAGCGCGACGGGAGTCTCGGGGTCCATGCCGGCCTCGCGCAGCGCACGGGTGTACTCGGGGAGCTTCCCGACGCCCATCAGCACGACGATGGTCCCGCCGGTCGCGGCGAGCGCCTCCCAGTCGACCGCCGATTCGTCCTTGGTGGGGTCTTCGTGGCCGGTGACGAACGAGACGCTGGAAGCGTGATCACGGTGCGTCACCGGAATCCCGAAGACGGCGGGCGCGGCGATCGCCGAGGTGATCCCGGGGACCACCTCCACGGGGATCCCGCGCTCGCGGAGGTATGCCAGTTCCTCGCCGCCCCGGCCGAAGACGAATGGGTCCCCGCCCTTCAGCCGGACGACCCGCTTTCCCGCTCGGGCGAGTTCGAGCAGTCGATCGTTGATCTCCTCCTGACTCGTGCGTTCGCCGCCCGCGCGCTTGCCGACGTCCTCGCGTTTCTCCTCCGGGATCGACTCGATGATTTCGGGGCCCGGAAGCTTGTCGTGGAGCACGACGTCCGCGTCTTCGATCAGTCGCTTGGCCTTCACCGTCAGCAGCTCCGGGTCGCCGGGGCCGCTTCCCACCAGATGGACGGTACCGGTCATCCCTCGCCTTCCTCCGTCCGTTCGGTGTCGATCTCCTCCCCGCTCGCCTCGCGTTTGGCCTCCTCGATGAGTTCGCGGGCACCCCGTTCGGCCAGCTCCTCGGCGAGGTCGCGGGCGGCCTCGACGTGGCGTTCGACGGGGATGTCCCGCGTCACCGAGATCGTCGGCTCGCCCCCTCTGGCGAGCACCTGTACCCGCGTGCGGACGTACTCGCCCTGGATTACCGCGTGGATCCCGATCGGGGCGACACAGCCCCCGCCGAGCGTCGCGAGGATCGTGCGCTCGACTGTGGTCTCGACGCGGCTCCGCGGGTGATCGAGCGCGTCGTTGACCTCGCTCGCGAGGTCACCGTCCGCCATCGCCACCGCGAGCGCCCCCTGCCCGGCGGCGGGGACGAACGATTCAGTGGGAAGCTCTCGCGTGGGTATCTCCCGATCCAGCCCCAAGCGTTCCAACCCGGCCGCCGCGAGCACGATCGCGTCGAACGGCTCGGTTCGCTCGAAGGCCCGTCGTTCGCGCTCGGAGAGGTCCTCGACCCATTCTTCGGGCCGCTGATCGAACGCCGGATCGAAGTCGTCGTCGGTGTTGGCCTTTCGCTCCTCGTCGGCGGCGACCCGCCGGTCGTACTCCTCGTTGAGCGACTTCGAGAGCAGTTTCTCGACGCGGGTGTCGACGTTTCCGCGCAGGGGTTCGACCGTCAGATCCGGTCGCTTCGCGAGCAACTGGGCGCCCCGACGAAGGCTCCCGGTGCCGACCGTCGCCCCCTCGGGAAGCTCCTCCAGTGTGGCCCCGTTGGGGGTCACGAGGCGGTCGCCAGGCGTTCCGCGTTCGGGGACGGCCGCGATGACGAGTTCCGAGTCCTCCGTGGGCATGTCCTTCATCGAGTGGATCGCGCCCTCTACCTCCCCCTCCATCACCTTCTCGTCGAGACTGCGCACGAACGCGCCGGTCTTGCCGAGCCGGTGGATGAGTTCGTCGTCGATCCGGTCGCCGGTCGTCTCGACGGTGACGAGTTCGACCTCCCGGCGACGCCCCGAGAGCGCTCGCTTGACCGACTCGGCCTGGGCGAGCGCGAGGTCCGATCCGCGCGTCGCCAGCCGAATCGGGTCCGATCGCGTGGTCATACCGGCGTTTCGGCTCCCGATGCACATATACTGCCGGTTATCGTCATCGGTCGACCCGTCCGTGTTCGCCCCGCCCGATCGCTCCTCGAGCGCCCACAATCTCCCGAATAATGGATACCAGTTGTCATTTACGCACCCTTATCCCATCAGCCGTTTTGGACAACACATGGGAACGATCGCGGAACTCACGATACCGGCCGCGGAGTTCGCGCTGCGGGACACCCTCGCGGGCGTCCCCAGTGTGGAGGTCGAGATCGAACGCGTCGCCGCCCACAACGAGGGGCGACTCATCCCGTTCGTCTGGGTCCGTACCGAGGAGTTCGAGACCTTCGAGGCGGCGCTGGAGGAGGACCCGACCGTCGACGGGGTCGAGTGTCTCTCGGAACTCGAGGCCGAACGGCTCTACAAGATGGACTGGGTGGACTCGATCAACCCGGTTCACGCCATTCTTGAGGCCGACTCGACGATCCTCTCGGCGACCGGTACCGGCGGACGGTGGCGCCTTCGCGTTCTCTTTCCCGACCGCGGGGTGCTCTCGGAGACGTACGACCGCTGTCGGCGCGCCGGCATCGACTTCGACGTCACCAGCATCTACGACCTCGAAGGGGAGCGCCGCGGCCAGTACAGCCTCACGAAAGAGCAATACGACACGCTCGTCGAGGGGGTCGAACGCGGCTACTACAACGTTCCCCGTGACCTCACGCTCGGCGAGTTCGCAGAGAGCCTCGACGTCTCACACCAAGCGCTCTCGGAGCGACTGCGTCGGGGTCATCGGAACCTCATCGAGTCGGCGCTGATCACCGGCCCGGCCGAAGAATAACGAAAACGCGGTCGATGGTCTACCGGCGGGTGTCGTCGTCGTCCAACAGTCCGTCGTCATCGTCGTCCAGTAGCCCATCGTCGTCCCTGGTGCCCGTCTCGCCCGGAGGCGTGTTGGCACCCGACCCGGCCGTACTACCGGTTCCGGTGGTTCCGGTTCCGGTCGTGGTGGCCGATCCGAGTCGAACCGCGTCGTCGTCTACCGATGCGACGGACTCCGACTGCAACGGGTAGGTGTCCTCGTCGCGGTCGTCCCAACCGAGTTTCGACTTGATCTTGTCCGTCAACCCGGGGTCCGGGTCGACGTAGGCGGTCCCGTGTTCGACGTCCGCGATGATGCCGACCTCATCGCCCTGGTCGTTGACGACGGTCTTGCCCTCGTCGTCCTCGGTGAAGTTGTGTGCCATCGCGTCACCCACTACACCCGGATTCGGCTTGCTGACCGTGCTTGCACCCGCAGCCCGTTTATCAGGATCTTACGGGCGAACGGGCAGGGTGGTTTGGCGACGATAGAGGTAGTAGGCGGCTACCGGCGGCTGAAGCAGGGGAACGAACAGGCTCGCGAACGCCAGCGCGAGATACAGCGCGGGGTTGGGTCGCCAGTCGGCGACGGCACGCAGGTAGATCGCGTCCCGGTAGATCCCGACCGGGAACACGGCGAGCGCGAGTCCGGCCAACAGCGCCGGGATGGCGACGACGAGCGGGGGCAACGCGAGGACGTACGCCAGCAGCGCAACGGGGATCCCCGAGAGCGATCCGCCGAGCGAGGCGGCGACGACGGCCCACCAGCCGTCCCACCCCGGCGGGCGGTCGACCCGGTCGTGGCGTCGATAGAGGTAGAACAGGCCGACGGCCGGCGCGGAGAGCAACAGCGCCCCGAGCGCGTACAGCGGGTAGTTCGGCCGCCACAGCCCGCGCTCGCGAAGCGCCCGTCCGTCGAGGAACAGACAGACCGGGACGCCGATCCGGATCGCCAGCCCGCCGACGCTCGCTATCGCGAGGATCGCCCGCCCGACGAGCGGGTCGGGATAGCTCCGTAGCACGCCGACGATCCCGACGCCGATCACGGGCGGGAAGGCGAACAGCAGGACCTCCAAGAGCCGGTACCAGGGCCCGCGCCCCATCTACAGGGCGTGTTTGTACGCTTCGAGCGTTTGCTCGACGTCCTCCTCGGTGTGTGAATCGCTCACGAACTGGGATTCGAACCCGTTCTGGCTGAGGAAGACGCCCTGATCGAACATCGCGGGCCACAACAGCCGGTTCCAACGCTCGATCTCTGTGTTTCCGACGTCCGCGCCCGTCTTCGGACAGCGAGTGTAGCGCGCACAGTCGGTGCGTTGCTCACAGCCCGCCTCGCAGTGGCTTTCGCCCTCGACGGGCGTCTCGCGCGTAAAGAGCACCTTGAAGATACTGTCGGTCCCCGCCACCGTGTACTCGGGGGCCTGATCCGCACAGATGTCGGTCAGCCCCGACCGCAACTGCTCGCCCAGGTCGTTCACGTGGTCGTAGACGTCGTTCTCGGCGGCGTATTTCAGCGTTTTCAACCCGGCGGCCATCGTCACCGGGTGGCCCGAGAACGTGCCGGCCTGGAAGACGTCGCCCGAGGGGGTGAACGACTCGATGATCTCGGCACGACCGCCGATCGCGCCGACCGGAAAGCCCCCGCCGACGATCTTGCCGAAGGTCGTCACATCAGGGGTGACGTCGAACTTCCCCTGTGCGCAGGCGAGCCCACCGACGCGAAAGCCGGTGATGACCTCGTCGAAAACGAGGAGGGACCCGTGCTCGCGGGTGAGCTTTCGCAGGGTCTCGTGGTAGCCATCGACAGGGGAAACGATCCCCTTGTTCGCGAGGATCGGCTCGACGAGCACGCCCGCGATCTCCTCGCCGCGCTCCTCGAAGACCCGCTCGATCGCCTCCGTATCGTTGAAAGGCACCGGAATCGTGTGCTCGGCAAAGGACTGGGGAACGCCCTTCGTACTCGGAGAAGGACTCTCGGGACCGCCCTCGACGAGCGTCGACTCCTGTGCGCCGTGATACCCGCCCTGCATGACGACGATCTTCTCCCTCCCCGTGTAGCCCCGCGCGAGGCGCACCGCCGAAACGGTCGCCTCGGTACCCGAGTTCACGAAGCGGACCTTCTCGACCGAGGGGACGTGGCGGGAGACGAACTCCGCGAGTTCGACCTCGATCTCGGTGGGCGCGCCGTACATCGGCCCGGCGCTGGCCTGTTTTTGGATCGCCGACTGCACCTGCTGGGGCAGGTCGTGGCCCAAAAGCAGGGGCCCGAGCCCCATCACCCAGTCGATATACCGATTTCCGTCGGCGTCGATGACGTGTCCCCCGTCGCCGCGCTCGACGAAGAAGGGGTACGGCTGGATCGACGCTCTCACCGGCGAATTGACGCCGCCCGGCAGGACCGAGAGCGCCCGGTCGTAGAGATCGCGCGAGTCCTTGAGGGTCATACCCGCGCTTTGTCGCCGAGGCTCATTAATCGCGGTGGGTCGGCGTCGCGCGTGTCGCCGTCGCCTTGAACGAGGCGACGACCGCCCGGCCGGGTTCGAGGCCCAGTCGGTCGACGCTCGTCCGCGTCACGAGTGCGAGAAGCGACACTTCCGAACCGATATCGAGGCGGACGCGCGCGACCGATTCGCCGGTCTCGACGGCCTCGACGGTCCCCGAAAACCGGTTGCGAGCGCTCGTTTCCTCGGGTGCGGGCGTCTCCTCGGGTGGGGTGAGCGTGACCGCATCCGAGCGGATCGCCACCGTGACCGCCTCGGCCTCGGGCGGGACGAGCGCCCGGAGCCGCCCGGGTCCACAGTCGACGGTCCCGAGTTCGCCGTCGCGCTCGATCACCCGGCCCGAAAGCACCGTCTCCTCGACGGCGGTCAGGCCCTCGGCGGCGGTCTCGAGGCGGTCGAAGCGCGCGAGCAACGCGCGTGCGTCCTCGGTGAGCGAACTCCCGCCGCCGCCCGATCCTCCCCGCTGGCGGTCGACAAGCGGGCCGAGCGCCTCCTCCAGTTCGACGACCCGACGTTGAGCGTGCGAATAGGAGCGTTCGAGCGCGTGTGCGGCCGCGTGAATCGACCCGTGTTGCTCGATGGCTTCGAACAGCACGACATCCCGGTCGGTAACGACCGCATCGCCGACGGCCAACCCCATCTCGAGTGTGCCGCGAACGTCCTCGTCCATGGAAGGAATACGATACCCCAGTGCGGGCGAGAAAATCAATCTAGCGGTGCGTCAGTAGAGCAACTCGCCGTCGATGAACTTCCGGGTGCGCTCGTCGTGTGGCTCCTCGAAGACCCGCCTCGTGGGGCCGACCTCGATGACCTCCTCACCGAGCAACACGCCCACGCGATCCGCGACCCGCTCGGCCTGGTGCATGTCGTGAGTGGCGATCACGACGCCGATCCCCCGCTCGCTCGCCTTCGCGATCGCCGACTCCAGTACCGCCGTATTGCGCGGGTCGAGGTCCGACGAGGGTTCGTCGAGCAACAGCACGCTCGGCTCGTAGGCGAGCGCGCGCGCGAACGCGACCCGCTGGGCCTCGCCTCCCGACAGTGAGCGGGCGTTCTGCTCTCCCTTTCCATCGAGTCCGACCACCGAGAGCGCCGAAAGCGCCGCCTCGTGGGTCCCGTTCGTCCTGCCGACGAGTTCGGCCGCGCTCCGTTTCAGCCGATCCGTCCACGACTGGCGCACCCGAAGCCCGTACTCGGCGTTTTTCAGTACTGGGGCGTCGAACAGGCTCGGCTCCTGAAACACCATGCCGACGTTTCGACGCAGCGCGAGCCGTCGGTTCTCCGAGACCCGCCAGACGTCGGTCCCCTCGTAGCTGACCGTCCCCGAGTCGGGCCGCTCGAACAGCGCGAGCAACCGTAAGAGCGTGGACTTCCCGACGCCGGAGGGGCCGATGATCGCCAGTACCTCGCCCCGGTCGACCGACAGCGAGACGTCCGAGAACACCGGCTCGTCGTAGGCGTGACCCAGTTCGGAGACGTCGAGGATCGCACTCATCGCCGTCCACCCCCGCCGAGGCGGCCCACGACCGCGTTGACCAGCAACACGATCGCGACGAGGATCGCCCCGAGGAACATCGCCGTCTCGTAGCGCCCCTGTCGGGCCTCGAGCGTGATCGCCGTCGTGATGTTGCGGGTGTAGGCGGTGCCGTCGGCGTAGGCGATGTTCCCCCCGACGATGAGGACCGATCCCACCTCCGAGATCGCCCGACCGAACCCGGCGAGTACGGCGGTCGCGATCCCGAAACGCGCCTCCTTGATGACCACGAGCGCGACGTCGAGTCGGGTCCCGCCCATCGCGTAGGCGGCGTCCCGAATCGACCCCTCGACGCCCGTGACCGCCGCCAGACTCACCCCGGTGATCACCGGCGTGGCGAGCACGAACTGGGAGATCACCATCGCTTGGGGGGTGAAAACGAGGTCCAGCGCGCCGAGTGGCCCCTCGTTCGACACCGCAAAGAGCACCACGAGGCCGACGACGACGCTCGGAAACCCCATCCCGGTGTTGATCACGGCGGTCACGAGGCCTTTCCCGCGAAACTCGGTAAAGCCGACGGCGAGCGCGACCGGCAGGCTCACGAGCGTCGAGAGGACGACCGCAGTCAGACTCACCGACAGCGAGACCCGGACGATGCTCCGGATGTAGTTGCTCTCGAAGGGCAACCCGACGATCGGTGGAAGCGCCTCGACGGCCATCACTCCCCTGTGGCGTTACCCCCGCCCTCCCCATCGTCGGGCTGCCACCCCTCGGGGACGTACTGCTGGAAGTTCGGGTCCTCCGAGAGCGCCTGCGGGAAGAAGAGCTGTTGGCCGTCGAGTTCGTACTCTTCGATGACCTGCTGACCCTCGGGGCTGGTGAGAAAGCCGATGTAGGACATCGCGAGCTGGTAGTTGACGTCCCCGTGGACCGCGGGGTTGATCGCGAGCACCCCATAGGGGTTCGCGAGGATCTCGGGGCCCCCCTCGACGGGGCCCTGAACGAGGATTTCGATTTCGATTTCGTCCTGCTGGGAGATGAACGTCCCCCGGTCCGAGAGGGTGTAGGCGCCCTGCTGGCTGGCTTGATTGAGCGTATCGCCCATCCCCTGGCCGGTCTCGAGGTACCACTCACCGCCGGGTTCGACGCCCGCGGCCTCCCAGATCCGTCGCTCGGCCGTGTGGGTGCCGGAGTTATCCCCTCGTGAAGCGAACAACGACTCGCTCTCGGCGATCGCCTGAAACGCCCCGACGGCGTCCCCACCGCCACCGATTCCCGCGGGGTCGTCCGCGGGCCCGACGATCACGAAGTCGTTGAACATCAGGTTCCGGCGGTTGATCCCGTGGCCGTTGCGCATGAACTCGTCCTCCTGGCTCCGGGCGTGAACCATCACGACGTCACAATCGCCGTTGCGCGCAGTTTCGAGGGCCGCGCCCGTCCCCTGGGAGATCGCCTGGACGGGCGTGCCGAAGTTCTCCTCGAAAGCCGCGTTGACCTCGTCCAGAAGACCCGTATCGTAGGTGCTCGTCGTCGTCGCGAGCACCAGTTCTTGGCCGGCGATCGAGCCCCCATCGCTCCCGCTCTCGTTGTTTCCACCGCTTTCCTCTTCGCCGCCCGAGAACATCCCGGTACAGCCAGCCAGTCCGGCCGTCGCCGTACCCCCTGCGAGCGCCAAGAAGTCACGTCGTTGTATCGTCATAGGAACAACGTGCGCGGATGGACTCTTAATCCTGTCGATAGGAGCGCACGAACCGTGAGCTTCGAGGGCAGACGGGCACGAACGGCTCGTTTCGTCGATATCGTTATCGAGTCGGAATCCGATCCTACTGACGAGCGACGATGACCCTCAGCGCACGCAACCGGCTCTCGGGCGAAGTACAGAACGTGGAGATCGACGGACTGACTGCCGAGATCACGGTCGAAGTCGCGGATGGCCAGACCGTCGTCGCGGTCATCACGAGACGATCGGCCGAGTCGCTTGACCTCTCGGAGGGCGACACCGTCGACGCAGTGATCAAGGCGACTGCGGTGATGATCGACGGCGAGTAGTCGTCGGGCTGTCGGGACATCCCTCGCGGCTCAGTGCCGATTACTGTCGCCACTCACGGTCGGCCGTCAGACGGCGGAAAAAGGGAATCGGTTACTCAGACCGCTTCGGGACCGCGTTTTCCGGTGCGGACCTGCAGGGCGTCCTCGACGGGGAGGACGAAGATCTTGCCGTCGCCGGGTTCGCCGGTGTTGGCGCCCTCACGGATCGCGCCGACCACGTCCTCGACCGGGATGTCCGCGATGACACACTCTACTTTCACCTTCTGGTGGAGGTCGACGGTGTACTCCTCGCCGCGCCACTGGCCCTTCTTCGCGGGCTGTGAGCCGCGCCCGGAGACGTTCGTCACGGTGAGGGACGGTGCACCGACGTTCGCGAGTTCGCGTTTGACCGCTCCTAACCGATCCGGCCGGACGATCGCGGTCACCATCTTGATCCCCGAGTCGGCGACGCCGCCGTCCGTACGGACGACGTCGGGACCGCCGTCGGTGGCGATGTCGGGGCCGCCGAACTCGGGGTAGGTGTCGACGCCGTGTTCGCTGACGTCGAGGCCGTCGCGCTCGTGGTCGGGGGTAACGCGGGCCTGCCCGAGCGCCTTGAACGCGCCCCAGACGACGGCGGTCGCGCCGATCGTCCAGGCGGCGATCACGGCGACGCCCGCGACCTGTGCGAACACTGTCGGGCCCTCGCCGGGGATCGCGACGAAGGGGATCGCGAGCGCGCCGATGACGCCCGCCGACCCGTGGACGGGGAACACAGCACAGACGTCGTCGATCTTCAGGGTGCGCTCGACGAAACGGAACACGAGGGGGAGCTGTGCGCCCGCGATAAAGGCGACCAGCACCGCGCCCCACCAGGTGACGACGTCGGCGATTCCGGTCACGCCGACCAGCCCCGCCAGCAGGCCGTTCGCGACGTAGAGCGTGTCGACCTTCTTGGTGAGCGCCAGCGAGACGACGCTCGCGCCGAGCGCGCCAAGGGCCATCCCGAGCGTCGTGGCGAGGGCGACGCGGCCGACGTAGGCAAAGTCACCCAGTGCGAGTTCGCCGCCCTCGGCCGTGAAGACGGTCGCGGCGGTGCCGACGTTGAAGCCGTACCAGCCGAACGCGAGCACGAGGGTCCCCAGAACTGCGAAGGTCATCGAGTGGCCGGGGATGACGTTGACGGTGCCGTCGGCGTTGTAACGGTCCATCCGCGGGCCGAGGATCCAAGCGGCCGTTAGTCCCGCGATCCCGCCGACAGCGTGGACGATCATGCCGCCCGCGAAGTCGTGGAATCCCAGCGTGTCGAGGAAGCCCCCGGCCCACGTCAGGCCCGTCACGACGGGATAGATCACGGCCGCGAGCAGGACCGTGTAGCCGACGTACGCGCGGAGCTTCGCGCGGCCGGCGACGGCTCCCGAGACGATGGTCGCGGCGGTCATCGCGAAGACCGCGCCGAACAGCCAGTCGACCCACGCGCCCGAGTCGCCGCCCAGCGTCGAGGAGAAGGCGTCGGCGAGCGTGTAGGACCCACCGCCGGTGATCGCGCCGACGACTGTGCTGATCGCCGCGCCGACGAAGAAGAACATCACGACGCCGACCGCCCACGTCAGCAGGTTCTTCGTCAGCTGGTTCGCGACGTTCTTCGAGCGCACCTGCCCCGCTTCGAGCATCGCGAAGCCGGCGTGCATGAAGAAGATGAGAAAGGTCACCACGAGCACCCACATCATGTTGACGCCCTCCGCAAGCACTGAGGGATCTACCTGCATTCGACCACCTCTACTGGACGTTCGTTACTGTTCGAACTGATTTCGACTATGAATGTCTTGCGAATCACGGTTGAAGGAATGGAAGTAGAGGTATATAGATATTAGTGTTGTGATACGAATATTTTCAACGGCTACAGTAGACGAACGTAGAATACACAATGGAATAATAGCAATATAAGGTCGTTCTTCGTCCGGCTACTGGACAAATACTGCCGCGAAATCGAACATCCGTCGGTCGGCGGTCGGTGTGGCCGCATCGAGGGTAGGGGCCGTCCGCGTGCGGGCGCTGGCGGTTCAGCCGCCGGACTACGTCCGACAGTCAGCCGAAATCACCGAACTACGTTCGGTTGCCCGCGGAAAGCTCGCTTGCGACGCTTTCGGCGAAGTACGTCAAAATCAGGTCCGCGCCCGCGCGTTTGATCGAGAGCAACGACTCACGGGCCACCGCCTCCAAGTCGAGCCAGCCCTTCTCCGCGGCGGCATGAAGCATGGCGTACTCCCCGGAGACGTTGTAGGCGGCGACGGGCAGGTCGGTGGTCTCGCGCACGTCGCGGACGATATCGAGGTAGGGCAGCGCGGGTTTGACCATCAGGGCGTCGGCGCCCTGCTCGGCGTCGAGGCGGGCCTCCCGGATCGCTTCCCGACGGTTTGCGGGGTCCATCTGGTAGTGGCGACGGTCCCCGAAACTCGGTGCGCCGTCGGCGGCGTCCCTGAAGGGTCCATAAAACGCCGACTCGTATTTCACCGCGTAGCTCATGATCGGCACCTCGGTGAAGTCCTCCCGGTCCAGCGCGTCCCGTATGGTCGCGACCATCCCGTCCATCATGCCGCTGGGCGCGATCATGTCCGCGCCGGCCTCGGCCTGCGAGAGCGCCGTGCGTTCGATGAGTTCGAGGGTCGCGTCGTTGTCGACGGTCATGTGGGGATCCTCCTCGGCTCCTTCCTCCACGATCCCGCAGTGTCCGTGGGAGGTAAACTCACAGAAACAGAGGTCGGCGATGACGTAGGCGTCGGTCTCCTCGGAGATCTTTCGGAGGGCACGCTGGACGACCCCGTCCTCGGCCCACGCGCGGGTGCCCCGCTCGTCCTTCTTCTCGGGGATCCCGAACAGCATCACGGCCTCGACGCCGGTCTCCCCGACTTCCTGCACCCGCGAGACGATCTCCGAAACCGGTACGCGCTCGTGGCCGGGCATCGACTCGATGGGAACGCGCTCGTCGGTGGTGGCGTCGACGAAAATCGGCGCGATCAGGTCGCTGGGCGAAAGGGAGGTCTCGCTGACCAGCGGGCGTACGCCGTCGCTCCGGAGGCGGCGCGGGCGCTTCGTGATGTCCATGTCCGATCTGGGCGCGTCGCGGCCAAAGGCGTGTCGGGAGGCCTTTCCTCGCGCCCGACGACTCCCCGCCATGCGAATCAGCGTCATCGGCGGCGGGACGATCGACGAGGAGGACACCGCGGTCGCCCACCGGGTCGGTGAACTGCTCGGTGAACGGGGCCACACGCTCGTCTGTGGCGGCCGGACGGGCGTGATGGAGGCGGCCTGTCGCGGCGCGAAGGAGACTGGAGGAACGACTATCGGAATCCTGCCGAGCACCGACCCGAACGAGGCCAACGCGTACGTCGACGTGCCGATCGCCACCGGCATCGGAAACGCCCGGAACGTCCTCGTAGCCCTGAACGGCGAAGGCGTGATCGCCATCGATGGTTCGTATGGAACTCTCTCGGAGATCGCCCACGCGCTTGATTTCGGTCGTCCCGTGGCCGGGATCGCGAGTCACGACGTGGCGGGCGTCGAAACCGTTGAAACCCCAGAAGCGGCCGTGAAACACGTCGAGAACGCTTAGACGGACGGTTTCGCCTCGACGGCCTCGATCAGCAGTTCGGCCACGTCGACGACCTCGAGGTCTTCCTCGTAGCCGCCGGTCTTCCTGCCGTCTTCGTACATCGTCATGCACATCGGGCAGGCGACGACGAACTTCTCGACCTCCGAACCCGCGTCAGTGTCCTCGAGCGCTTCCCGCAGGCGCTCCTCGCTGGGTTTCGGCTCCTCGTCGAACTCCATCCAGAGGCCGCCGCCGCCGCCGCCACAACAGAACGAATCCGCGCGGTTGCGCGGCATCTCGTGGAGGTCACACCCGGTCGCTCGCACGAGGTCGCGGGGGGCCTCGTACTCGTCGTTGTACCGGCCGAGGTGGCAGGGGTCGTGGTACGTGACCGTATAATCGAGTTCATTCCCCGTGAGACCGAGTCGTCCCTCCCGGACGAGGTCTTCCACTGCTTGGGTCCAGTGGAGCACCTCGATCTCCCCCTCGGCGTTCCACCGCTCGTCGTACTCGAAGGGCATCATCGGGTCGTCGGCGAACTCTTCGAAGTCCACCTCGGGGTACTCGTTTTTCATCGTGTTGTACGAGTGGGGGTCGGTGCAGACGATCTTCTCGAACGCACACTCTTCAAAGGTCTCGACGTGGTGGCCCGCGAGTTCGAGATAGAGGAACTCCTCGCCGATCCGGCGCACGTCGTTTCCGTCGTACTTCTCGTCGTCGAAGAGGATGCCAAAGGAGACGTCGGTCTGCTCGAACAGTTTCGCGAGCGAGCGCGCGACCTTCTTGTTCCGGTCGTCGAAGCTCGGGTAGTCTCCGACGTACCAGAGGTACTCAACCTTCTCCTCGCGGGCGTCGGTCAGGTCGAATTCGAGTTCGTCAGCCCAGTCCGCTCGTTTGCGCTGGGGATTTCCGAAGGTATTGCCCTTCTGCATCACGTTCTGGAAGACGTCCTGGACGTTCGAGTCCACGTCCCCCTGATCGGTGAGCTGGCGGTTCATCCGCGTAAAGCTGTTTAGATGCTCGATCTCGACGGGACAGGCGTCCATGCAGGCCATGCAGGCCATACACGACTCCATGGTCTCGCTGTCGATCACGCTCGCGCCCCCGTCGGCGATGATCGGTTTGGCCTCCGCTCCGGCGTCGAGGCTCTCGCGGTAGCCCTTGAGATCGAGGATCACGTCGCGGGGATCGAGCGGTCTTCCGGATGCTTTGGCGGGACAGACCGACGAGCACCGTCCGCACTTGGTGCAGGCGTCCTGATCGAGCAGTTCCTTCCAGGTGAAGTCGTCGATGGACTCCGCATTGGTGGCGTCGAGGTCGGCCGGTACGTTCGGCAGGACTCTGCCCGCCTGCTCGTCGCGGGCCACGACGTTCGCGAACGAAGAG
This sequence comes from Halalkalicoccus paucihalophilus, assembly GCF_001593955.1. Classification (GTDB taxonomy): domain Archaea; phylum Halobacteriota; class Halobacteria; order Halobacteriales; family Halalkalicoccaceae; genus Halalkalicoccus; species Halalkalicoccus paucihalophilus. Next base: position 195,457 of record NZ_LTAZ01000003.1, read on the forward strand.
AGCATATGGAACGGTTTTGCGTAGGGGATCCACGCGACGAAGACCAGCGCGAGGATCGAGTGGTGCCACCAGACCCACGGGTAGACGGCGGCCGCACCGGCGGGGGTCAGGCCGCCCGCTTCGAGCACGCCGGCGGTGAACACGCCGACGAAGCTCACGGTCTCTTCGGCGCGGATCTCCTGGCCGACCATTCCGACCCCCTGGACGAGAAACCCGCCGACGCCGAGGAGAAAGAGCGTCCAGACGAACGCGTCGTCCTCGATGCTGGTGTGTTTCCCCCACAGGCGCTCGTTGCGGACGACGTATCGTCGGTACATTGCCATCCCGAGGCCGACGACGAACAGCAGGCCGAAGGCGTCGAGGACGAGCGCGTAGGCCAGATAGAAGTTGCCGACCCAGAACGAGTCGCCGGTGAGGGGGCGGTAGAAGTCCATGTCGATGAAGAGGATGGTCGTCCCGATCAGAAGGACGAGAAAGCCCCACATGACGAAGGTGTGCATCAGTCCGCCATACAAGTCGCGGTTGAACTGCTTCTCGTTCGAACCGACGATCCGCGCGGCGTTCACGACCCGTGAGACGACACCATCGAGACGATCGCGGGGATCCCGATCGCCCTCGGCGTAGCACGCGAATCGCTCGTAGACACCGTAGACGAACACGAGGAGGGCGACGACCGAGAGGAAGTAGAACATCCCCTTGCCGATGGGGCCGATCTCCCAAAACGTCTCGCGGGTGATCTCCCCGCCGGTCTGGGCAACCTGCATAATCGTTCACCGGCGGACTGGATCCATAAGTCTTACCACCACACGACGGAGATCCGAGGACCGCTACTCGATACAACTTACACACCGGTATATATTACCACTGTTAACTGATGAAGCGAGAGTACGTAGACCTGTGAACCCCAGTCGCTCTCACACGAGCGTTGGCAGTCGGCCGCGTCAGTAGAGGGCGCTCAGTGCAAGACCGGCTGCGAGCGCCAGCGCGGGCAGGTCTAACCGTCCGAAGGTCAACGCCGGTAGCGTCGGGTTCCACGCGAAACACCGCGCTCGGAGCGCGAGCGAGAAGCCGTCCGCGCGCCCGAGGGCGCGCTCGACGCCCGTCACCGCAAGCAGCGCCATCCGCTCGTGGACCGCCCGCTCGCTCGCCAATCGAGCGTTCATCGCCTCGCGGGCGCGTTTCAGGTCCGCGACCAACAGGGGTAGCAGCCGGAAGACGAACGCAGTGCCCATCCCGAGGAAGGCTCCCGGTTTTCCGGGGACGGCCCACTGGATCGCCGCACGGGACTCCCGCACCGGCGTCGAGCGGACGTACGCCGCCGAGACCAGCAGGATCAACAGCACGCGATAGCTCGCGAGCCCCGTTTCGAACGCTCTCGTGAGATCGAACCCGCCGAGGGTGAGTCCCTCGATCAACGGACCCACAAGGAGGAAGGGGAGGGCGAACCGGTAGGCGTAGATCGCCGAGTACGGCGAGAGGTGCGCGCTCGCGAGGATACCGAGCGCGAGGAGGGTCAGAGCGGCGAGCCCGCCGGGCGTGGTGTGGGCGAAGGCCGCGACGACGAAGGCGATCTGGGCGGCGAGTTTCGTCCGTGGGTCGAGCCGGTGGGCGAGGCTCGACCCGGGTGTGTAGCTCAGCATGACGCCCGGACGCCCAGCCCCGAGAGGTCGACCGACTCGGGAGGTCCGTTCCGGACCACCCGTCCCGCCGCGAGCACCACCAAACGGTCTGCGAGGCCGAGGACGTCCCGCAGGTCGTGGGTGACGACGATCACGCTCGTTCCCGCCGTCGAGAGCGTTTCGAGGTGGTCGAGTACCGCCTCCCTCGCGGGTTCGTCGAGGCCGGTAAAGGGCTCGTCGAGCACCAGATGTGCGGGTTCCATCGCGAGCGCGCCGGCGATGGCGAGTCGTTCCTGTTCGCCGCCCGAGAGCGTCCCTACGCCGTCTTCGTCCCGTCCGTCGAGGTTCACCGCCTCCAACGCCCCCGCGACCCGCCGGTCGATCTCGGAGCGTTCGAGCCCGAGGTTCTCCGGACCGAAGGCGACGTCCGCGCCGACGGTCGCCGCGACGAAGCCGTCTCGTGGGTTTTGGAACACCATCCCCACCCTCGTCCGGGCGGCCACGAGGTCCTCGCTCACCTCCTGACTGTCGACCAGCACCTCGCCTGCGTCGGGCTCCAAGAGCCCGTTCCAGTGCCGTATCAGCGTGCTCTTGCCCGAGCCGTTGGGGCCGGCGAGCACGAGGAATTCGCCGTCCTCGACGGTGAGCGAGACGCCGTCGAGCGCCCGCGCCCCGTCGTAGGCGTGTACCAGTTCGCGCGTTTCGATCATGCGGCTGTCAGCCGGTCGCTGCGGACGATCCCTACCGCGGCGGCCATCTTCAGCGCCTCGGCGGGCAGGAAGACGACCGCGCCCGTCAGCACCGCGTTCGGAAGCGAGAGTCCGAGCACGGCCATCAGCCCCGCGACGCCGACCGCGTAGATCACGCACACGCCGACGGCCATCGCGCCGATCAGGCGCGGGACGCCGACCGCTCCGAGGGGACCCACCGAGCGGCCGTGAACGAGCGCGCCGACGACGCCGGCGGCGAGGGGATACGACCACAGATACCCCGCCGTCGGGCCGACGAGCGATCCGATCCCTGCTTCGCCGCCCGCGAAGACGGGCGCGCCGACAGCGCCCGCCGTGAGATACAGCACCATCGCCGCCCCGCCCCAGACCGGTCCCAAGAGGAGCCCCGCGAGGAACACCCCGAGCACCTGTAACGTCACCGGCGCGGGCGACAGCGGATAGGGAAACGAGACGTAGGCGAACGCGCCGGTCAGTGCGGCACAGAGCGCCGCTCGGGCGACGTTTTTCACCGTCGCGTCGTCGACGAGATCGACCGACTCCGTTTCCGTGCTCATGATCGGATCATACGCCGACCTCGCTGTCAACCCAGTTCAATCTTCGGTTGACGAGCCTGCACGCGCCGCCGACAGGCTTTATACGCTGCCCATGCGAGAGAGGGGTTACGATGGACGAAAAGACCGAGGAGTTGCGCGACCTCTTCCTCGATGTCGCCGATGACGGGACCGTCACCGAACCCCAGGAGGAGACGCCGGGATCGCTGACCGACGAGCAACCCGAAGACGAGCGTCTCGACGACGTCATCGAGCGAATGCAGGAGCGCTACGCGTTCGAGACCGACTGGGACGACGAGGTGTACAGACGGCTCGTCCGTGGGTTCTTCGACGAGGAATCGGACGCAGACCTCGCCGAAGAACTCGATGTCGACGAGGGGTCGGTCATCCGCGCGCGGATGGACCTGCACCTGCTTCGCGAGAGCGACACCGAGTTCCCCTTCGAGCTGCGGAAACTGCGCCAACTGCGAAACGCCGAGGAGGAAGTGGACCTCGCCGAAGAACTCGAGGCCGACGAGGCGACCCTCGAGCGTGCGATCTGCGTGATCGAGACACAGGACGAAGCGCGCACCGCAAACGACCGCTTTCGCGACGAGTTCGAGGAGATCGTCACCGACGGTGACCTCTCTACGCAGTTGGCCCGCGACGCCCGCGAGGACGGCCTCGAGGAGGCCACGGAAGGGATGGAAAACGACCTCTCGATGTGATGTGAGGGTTTTTATTCGATGAGGGGGCCAGCGGACCCGTGCACGCCGTAAGCGACCTCTCGACAGCGACCTACTGTCCCCGCCAGCTCTACTACCGCCGGGACGACGACCACGAGGTGCCGCCATCGGTCACGAAACGGCGCGAACTGGCCTTCGAGTACGAGCGACTTCTGGGGGCGGACGACGCGACGCTCGCGACCCGCCCGATCGAACTCCCGCCCGCGGAGTACCGTGAGACGCTCGGACGGACCCGCGAGCGCCTCGACCGGTGGGAGGAACTCGCAGATCCCGTCGGTCGGGAGGTCCTGCTCTCGGGACGGGAGTGTCGTGGGATCGCGAGCAAGGTGCTCGAAGAGCCACTCGCCCCCTCGTTCGTCTCGCCGGGATCGCCCCCCGAACACGGCGTCTGGGAACCCCAGTCGGTGCGGGCGGTCGCCCTCGCGAAGGCGCTTGCGTGGGAGCGCCAGAGAGCGGTCGAGACGGCCTTCGTGGAGTATCCCGCCTACGGCGTGATCCGTCGGATCGGACTCACGACCCGCCGCAAAGCCGCCTACCGGGAGGCGATCCGAGCCATCGAGACGATGGACGGGCCGCCGCCACGGCTGAAGGGGAGTGCCAAGTGCGATCCGTGACCCTACCGCGAGCGCTGTGGGACTCGAACCCGGTCGCTCCGTTCACTGCTCGGCCTCTAACCACGTCTCGATCTCGTCGGCGAGCGCCCCGCGACGGTGGATCCCGCCGCGTTCGACGTCGACGACGGTACTCTCGGTGCCGCCCGTCTCGCCCCCGTCCAGTACGCCGGCGACGGCCTCGTGGATCGCCGGGTCGAGGTCCGCAGTCCGCCGGACGCTCGGGTTTCCGCTCACGTTCGCGCTCGTAGCGGTGATCGGCGACACCTCACGGAGGAGCGACAGCGCGAGGTCGTGATCCGGGATCCGGATCCCCACCCGCTCGCGCCCGGCCGTGAGCTCCTCGGGCACCTCGGAACCGGCCTCGACGACGACCGTTACGGGCCCCGGCAGGAACTCCCGCATGAACCCTCGTTCGCACTCGGTGAGTTTCGTGTGGCGGGCGGCGGTCTCGACGTCGGGCACGGCCATCGACAGCGGTTTCGAGCGCGCTCGCCCCTTCGCTTCGTAGACGCGCTCGACGGCGTCGGGATCGAGCGCGTCCGCACCGAGCCCGTAGACCGTCTCGGTGGGGTAGACGACGAGGTCACCCGTGCGAATCGACCGTACCGCTCGATTTAGCTTCATGGTCGATGGTCGAACCGCGGGCTCCTATAGCGATTCGATCGCGTCTTCGATCTCGTCGTAGGGCGGGAAGTCGGGCCACTCATCGGCGACCCAGGCGTACTCGACGATCCTGTTTTCGCCGAGCAGGAAGACGGCGGGCCGGGGCTCGCTGATCCCTGTCATCCCGTCGAGTTCGTGCTCGATGCCGTACTCGCGGGCGACGCCGTTACCGGGATCGCTGAAGAGGGCGTGGTCGATTTCCCGCTCTTCGAGCAGGTCCATGTGCTCGTAGGGTGTCGAGATCGAGAGGCCCACCACCGTCACCGACTCCCCCCACGACCGGTCGCGGATCTCGTTCCAGACGTAGGTCGCCGGGAACGCCCCGTCCATCGGGGTGAACACGAGCAGGAGGGCCCCCTCGTCGGTGAGCTCCGACAGCGAGACGTCCTCCCAGAACTCGCGGTTCACGAGCGGACGGGTGAAGTCGGGTGCGGTCTCTCCCGCTATGGGATGGTCGGCGGGACCGAGTTCGACGACGTCGAACTCGACCATTATGCAGCCTCCTCGCGGCCATCGTCGCCGTAGGTGCTTTCGAGATACTCCACGATGTTCGCGCTCTCGGACATCGTCACGCCCGTCTCGTGGTCGACGATGGCAGGGACGGTACGTTTCCCGCTGATGCGTTTGACTACGTTTCGCTTCGAGTGGAGCGGTTCGATGAACCGCGAGCGATACTCGAGGCCGTACTCCTCGAGTTTCCGGGTGACGCGCTCGCAGTACGGACACGCCTGCAGGCGGTAGAAGGTGATCTGTGAGTCGCTCATGCGCATGGCGCTACGTACTCTGAGGGCCTAAATCCCGCGGGGCGGAAACGTTTAATCCCGCCGCCCTTGAAGGAGGGGTACTGAATGGAGTTCTCGCTTCTCGCCCAGACCGACGTCCTCGGGGTCGAACTCACCACCGGGACGGTGACGGCCCTCGGGATCGTTACGATCGTTGCACTGATCGGTCTCTCCGCATTCTTCTCCTCCTCTGAGATCGCGCTGTTCTCGCTGGCCCAACACCGCGTCGAGGCGATGGTCGAGGAGGACCTCTCCGGTGCGGAAATGGTCCAGTCGCTCAAGGAGGATCCCCACCGCCTGCTGGTGACGATCCTCGTCGGCAACAACATCGTCAACATCGCCATGTCGGCCATCGCGACCGGCCTCCTGGGGATCTACTTCGGCGGTGCGGTGGCGGTCGCCATCTCTACGTTCGGTATCACCGCGCTCGTCCTGTTGTTCGGCGAGAGCGGGCCCAAGTCCTACGCGGTCGAGCACACCGAGTCGTGGGCGCGGCGGGTCGCTCGCCCGTTGAAGCTCGCCGAATACCTGATGTATCCCCTCATCGTCGTCTTCGACTACCTCACCCGTCAGATAAACCGCCTGACCGGGAGTACCGGTGGGGCGATCGAGACGCCCTACGTCACCCGTGACGAGATTCAGGACATGCTCGAAACCGGTGAGCGCGAGGGGGTGATCGAGGAGGACGAACACGAGATGCTCCAGCGGATATTCAGGTTCACCGACACCATCGCCAAGGAGGTGATGACTCCCCGACTGGACATGACTGCCGTCTCGATCGAGACGCCGATCGAGGAGGCGATCGAGACCTGCGTCCACAGCGGCCACGAACGGCTCCCGGTCTACGAGGGCAACCTCGACAACGTGATCGGGATCGTCACCATCCGCGATCTGGTCCGCCAGTCGCAGTACGGCGAGGGCGACCTCTCGCTGTCGGATCTCACCACCCCGACGCTGCACGTCCCCGAATCGAAGAACGTCGACGAACTGCTCACCGAGATGCGCGAGGACCGCCTGAAAATGGTGATCGTCATCGACGAGTTCGGCACCACCGAAGGGCTGGTCACGATGGAGGACCTCGTCGAGGAGGTCGTCGGCGAGATCCTCGAAGGCGGCGAAACCGAGCCGATCGAACACGTCGACGGGACCACCGTCGTCGTCCGCGGCGAGGTCAACATCGACGAGGTCAACGAGGCCTTGGAGATCGAACTCCCCGAGGGCGAGGAGTTCGAGACCATCGCGGGGTTCATCTTCAACCGTGCGGGCCGACTCGTCGAGGAGGGCGAGACGATCAGCTACGATTCGGTCGAAATCACCGTCGAGACCGTCGAGAACACCCGGATCATGAAAGCCCGCATCGAAAAGGAGGCGATCGAGGAGCCCGACGCCCCCGAGATCGATCAGGAAGCCGAGTAGCTCACAACACCGCGAACGCGAGCGTCATGATCCCGTAACCAAGCACGATCGAGAGGACGAGCGAGCCGATCCACGCCAGCACCGTATAGCCCATCTTCGTCTTGCTCACGCCGCCGCCGCCCGCCGCATAGCCCGCGCCGACGACCGCGCTGACGATGATCTCGTTGAACGAGACGGGGATCCCGAAGAGCACGGCGGCCTGTGCGATCGCAAACGAGGGGATCAACGCGGCGATCGACCGGCGCGGCCCGAGCGAGGAGTAGTCCTGTGCGATCGCTTTGATCATGCGCGGCGCGCCGGTCCACGAGCCCGCGAGCAGCCCGATCCCGCCGCCGACGAGGATCGCCGTCAGCGAGAGGTCGAACGGATCGAGAAGCGGCAGCAGCGGCCCGATCGCCAGCCCCACCTGACTGCCGCCCGCCGAGAAGGCCACCAGCCCGCCCAACACGAGCAGGAACCGGCGCTGCGCGCCGGCGGCGTCCCGGGCCATATCGCGGCCGACGACGAGGGCGGCTCCGAGCGCGAACGCGATCACGGCCGCGATCACCCCGAGGTCGAACCCGCCGACGGTCGGCGCCCCCATCGCGATCGCGGCGGTTCGTGCGACCGATTGGCTGCCGTCGGGCGGGCCCAGCAGGGCGAACTCGATGTTCGCGAGCAGCGCCCCGATCAGTCCGGCGAGGACGGGCACGGTGTAGCGCTCGGGCACCCCCTCCGCCCGGAGCACTCTGGCGGTGACGTAGGCGATCCCGCCGCCGACAAAGGGGGTGAGCACCCAGAGGGTGGCGATCTCCGTGTACTTCGCCCACGCCGGATCGCCCCCGAGCGCGAGGCCGACCCCGACGATCGCCCCCGTGACCGTAAAGGCCGTCGCGATGGGATAGCCGGTGAAGACGCCGATCGCGACGAGGGTCGCGGCGGTCAACAGGCCGATGGCGGCCGCCTCGCCGCTGAGGGTGACCCCCGAGATGAGTTCGCGCCCGACCGCCTCCGAGACGTTCGCCCCCTGGAGGACGGCACCCGCAAAGCCGAGCAAGCCGACCAGAAAGCCCGCGCGCATCACCGAGATGGCGTTCGCACCGACGGCGGGCGCGAAGGGGGTCGAGCCGCTGGAGCCGGCGCCGATCGCCCACGCCATGAAGAGACTCGCGAACGCGGCGATCAGTATGGTAGCAAGGGTAGCGGCGTCGACCATGAACGGTCAGTCGTCGGCTCCGGCATTAAGGCCTACCGTTCGTCGTCCTCGGCGACGGCCGTCGCCGTCTCGCGTTCGGCCTCGGTCGTCTCGACCCCCTCGACGAGTTCGGCCGATTCGATGTGCTCGATCAGCTCGTCGGCCGGGTTCTTCGTGCCCTCGGGGATCGCCGTGGTCGCTTCGATCTCGGCGTCGGTCGGCTCGACGCCCTCGGCGGCCTCGGCGGTCGAAACCGCCTTTTCGCTCTCGACGTGCCAGCGATCGATCACTTCCTCGTACTCCGCGAGGCGTGCCGAGACCTCCTCTTTTCTGTGGTCGTCGTTGATGTTGACCTCGAAAACGAACTCGGGGACCTCCCCACGAGTGGTGCGCTGGAGGTTCGCGCTCACCAGCTCGTTGTCGAAGTAGTAGGGCGCGAGCTGAGTCATCACCTTCCGATAGACGGTGTCCTCGACGGCTCGAAGCGCCTTCCTGCTCGCCGAGTCCGCCGCGCGCGCGACGTAGCCGACCGACTCCTCCCACTTGTCGATCGCACCCTCGGTGTCGTCCTCCTCGAGGCTCTCGTAGGACTCCGTGAGACGCTTTCCCGCCGACTGGAGATCCTCGTCGGGCTCCTTGCCCTCCTTTTCGCCCTCGCCCTCGCCGACGCTCGCCTGTGCGGCGGTCTTCTCGCTTACGTCCGTATCGATGCGCTCGTGGGATTTCGGCCGCCACTCGTCCCACTCCTCGAAGGCCGGACCCGACGCGCCGGCCTCGCGCAGCGCGCGGGTGATCCGCTCGCCGTGTTCGACGACGTCGGCCCAACGACCGCGTTGTTTGAAGCCAGCGATGGTCTCTTCCATTGGTATTATGTCACTTTCCGTGAATATATAGCTCTTGGCCTTGCGCCGTTATCGGCCGTAGATCAGCCGCTCGCCGAGCGAGTCGAACCAGTCTTTCGCACGGCCCGCGGCGACGTGGTGCATCGAGGTCCGGCGCATCTCGCGTTCCTCGATCTCGATGCGCTCCTCGCCGAGGACGTCCCGATCGCTTCCGGTCGCATCGATCACGGTCGTGACGCTGCAGCGGCCACAGGCCTCGGTTCGGTTCTCGTCCATCTCACCCGTAGTACGCGATCCAACCGGTTATAGCTTGCCGCATCCGATCGGGCGACGACGTGCCAACGTATTTGATTGTCGCCCGCCACCCGACGGTATGGGCTATCAGGTTCTCGATCCCGAGGCCATCGATCCGACGCCGGACCGACCGTGTGTTCACCGGGCGGTCGGCGACGCCGCCGGCCTCTCGGAACTCGCGATCAACGTCTACGAGGCCGACCCCGGTGAACAGCTCCCGCTCGCCTATCACTACCACGACGAACAGGAGGAGGCGTTTTACGTCCTCGAGGGCGAGTTAGCGGTCGAAACCCCCGAGCGCGAGTACTCGGTCGACGCCGGGGAACTCTTCGTCGCCGACCCGGAGAGCCCCCACCGGGCGCACAACCCCGACGACGCCGCGGCGGCGGTGCGCGTCCTCGCGATCGGCGCGCCGCCGGTCGAGGACGACGCCCATCCCTACGAACCCGAGCGATGAGTGCCGAGGGCGATAGCGAGGCCGACGCCGTTCCCGAGTACGACGACGCCTACCTCGACCGAGTCGCGGGTCGCCTCGCGGCCAACTACGACCTCCAACGGGACTTTCGGGTTCGGGACGAGGGCTTCGACCTCTACGGCGAGCTCTCGGTTCGCAACCATAAACAGTTCCTCCACCCCTCCATCTCGTTTGCCCACCACCACTCGACGGAACACCTCTTCGCCCGGCGGGTCGAAACGGTTCGTCAGGAGGATCTCGACCGGCTGGTCGGGGTGGGTCACGAACTGGCCGACGAGTGGATCACCCCTTCCGACGAACACTTCAGCACCGACTTCACCTTCGCGCTCGTGACCGACGCGCTCGGAGAGGGAGTCCGCGAGTACGTTTCGGGCTTCTCGGACCGCACCCTGTTGAAGTTCGGCTACCACGGCCACTACGAGATCAACCTGCTTGTCGTCGCGCCCGATGCGGAGGAGTGCGTCGCCAGCGAGAACGCCGATGTGGCGGTGGCCTTCTCACTGTGGGAGCCGATCGAACCGGAGAAATCGGGGCTGTTGACTCGACTCGCGAGCCGGCTGCGATAGCGCCCGATCGCGTTCGGCCCCCTATAGCCGCTCGGGAACGGGCTCGATCGGCCGGAACGGTTATCATATATCAGACATATCTACAGTTTATGTGGCTGTCACAACTTCCCGGGGGACAGGAGCTCGGCGTGATCGCGCTGTTCGCGTTCGTGCTGTTCGCTCTCGCGTATACGGTCCAGCAGTTCGTGGGTGGATTCCGAGCCGATCGCGAGTAGGACCGGTTCGGAACCCCCATATCACGTCCTTCTCCCCTACTGACTGTCGATTCCTGAGTCAGTCGTCCTCCGCCGTCCCGCCGTCGGCCGCGACCGCCTCGCCCGATCCGCGGACCGTCTGGAGGTTCTCGTAGCCGAGTCTGAGCAGCGACAGCGCGAGGCCGATCAGCGTGATGATGATGAGCACCTGCGCGACCGCCGCGATCTGTCCCAGTAGCGTGGTCTCGGCCTCGGCGGTGATCCCCAATAGTCGCCCGCCGATGATCTGGTAGCCGCCGACCCACGCCAGTCCCGCGATCGTGATGAACGTCATGATCGCCATCGGTACGCCGGTGCTGAGCAGCTGTTTGGACTGATCCCAGTTGGCGAGCCAGATCGTCCCCGTCAGGAGCGCAAGCGCCGCAAGCAGCTGGTTCGCGCCGCCGAAGAGCGTCCAAAGGTCCTCCCAGCGCCCGGAGCCCAGCAGGAAGAACGCCACGACCGCGATGACGCCCGTGTTGACGTACTTGTTCGCGGCGGCGCTCTCGACCGCCGTCTCGGGCGTGCCGACGATCTCTTCCATCATGTACCGGCCCAGCCTGACGGCGGTGTCCATGCTCGTCAGCAGGAAACTCGCCAGCACGAGCGCCATGAACACCTCTCCGATCACCAGCGGCACGCCCAGGGCTGTGAGGATGATACCCCCACCCTCCGCGAAGTTCGGCAGTGCGAGCCCGATCCCGCCGCCTGCGGCCGGGATGGCGATCAACGCGACCGCCGACAGAGCGACCGCGGCGAGCAGGCCCTCCGCGAGCATGCCTCCATACCCGATCAGCCGCGCGTCGCTTTCCTTGTTGAGCTGTTTCGCCGTCGTGCCCGAGGAGACCAGCGAGTGAAAGCCGCTGATCGTCCCGCAGGCGATGGTGATGAACAGCAGGGGAAACAGCGGCATCATCGCCGGGAGGAACTCCGCGAGCGGGCCGCCCTGCCCGAAGAAGCCGTACCACGCACCGATCTGGATCTCCAGTGGCTGGGTGGTCGTCGTGAGGAAGGTGCCGACGATCACCGCGAGCAGCGAGCCGCCGACGCCCGTATACAGCAGGAACGACGAGAGGTAATCGCGGGGCTGGAGCAACATCCACACCGGAAGAACGCTCGCCGCGCCGCCATACACCAGCATCGTGACGACCCACGCGGCGATGTTCTGGCTCTCCAGAAGGGCGAAGGGGAAACTACCGAAGAGGACGATCGTTCCCGCCGGGTAATCGCCCGGCACGAGCGCCACGGGGTACTGGATGCCGGCCCAGACCGAGGCGAACACGCCCGCGACGAAGATCAGCGTCCCGACGGCGAACGGAAGGCCCAGTTGATAGAGCCAGATCCCAAAGAGGACCGCCAGCCCGACGTAGATGACGCTCGCGGTCGCCGCCTGCGGGTAGGCGTTGAAGACGACGCCGATGACCAAGGCGAACACCGCCACTACGAGGATAATGAGTAAGAAAGCGAACCACAGCAGCATGTCCTTGCCGCGCTCGCCGACGTACTCGCCGATGATGTAGCCGATCGACTTGCCCTCGTGGCGCAGGCTCGCCGACAGCGAGGTGAAGTCGTGGACCGCGCCCATCAGCGGGTTGCCGATGGCGACCCACAACACGGCTGGCAGCCAGCCCCAGACCAGTGCCGCGGTGATCGGTCCGACGATCGGCGCCCCGCCCGCGATGCTCGAATAGTGATGCCCCAACAGGACGGGTTTCGTCGCCGGGACGTACTCCTGTCCGTCCTGATACTTGTGTGCGGGCGTCTCGCGCGCGTCGTCGAGACCGACGAACCGCGAGAGGTACCGCCCGTAACCGATGTACGCGACCGTAAAGGACGTCAGTACGATCGCGACGATCCAGATAACTCCTGCCATGCGTAGCTCTAGCGCCGAATCGTTCAGGAATGATATAAACATAACTCATACTTGCAGCGATACGTCGCTCGGTTCCTCGTCCTCTGCCCACGAAATATAGGACCTACTCTCGCTGTTATGATACTTCGTTGACTGATTAGCCGTCGACGGCGAGTTCGGCCGCGACCTCCTCCAGTAGGTCGCCCTTGATCTCCCGGACGCGGGTCTCGATCTCCCCGACGATCGGCGCGTCGAAGGAGTCGTACATCTCGTCGATCCGCTCGCGCTCGGTCGCGACCTTCTCGCGCAGGAAGCGTGCCCCGCGACCCTCCTCCTCGGGATCCGGTTCGGGCGTTCGCTTGTTGATCACGACCCCCGCGACCGAGAGGCCGTACTCGCGGTGGGTCGCAAGCGACCGTTCGGTCTCTCGCACGGAGAGTTCGTCGGGCGTACAGACCAGATAGAAGGAGGCCTCCCGCAGCGCCTCGCCCGCGAAGGCGAAGCGTTCCTTTCGTCGCCCGAGTCGGGCGAGGATCGGATCGCCCTCGCGGATCCTGCGGGGTTCCTGCTTGCCGATGGCGGCCATCTCGAAGTAGTCGATGCTCTTCTCGCGCTTGTGGGTCAGGCGGTCGATCCACCTCTCTAGGAGGTCCGGAAGCGAGAGCAGGCGCAGCGTCGAGCCCGTCGGCGAGGTGTCGAAAACCACCCGGTCGCAGTCGGCCTCGCGCATCACGTCGATGAAGCGATCGAGCAGTGCGGCCTCGTAGGCGCCGGGCGTGCGGTGGGCCATCTCGATCTGGAGGTCGATCTCGCCGACCATCGAGGGGCTGAGCTGGTCGCCCAGCGCGCGCTTGGTCTCCTGGAGGTGTTCTTGGACCTCACTCTCGGGATCGATCTCCATCGCCCGCAGGTTTTCGACGCCCTCGACAGGGCGGGGGTCGTCCCCGAACTCCTGGTCGAAGACGTCGCCCGTGCTGTGGGCCGGATCCGTCGAGACGACGAGGGTGTCGAGGCCTGCACGGGCACATTTGAGCGCGTAGGCGCTGGCGACCGTGGTTTTCCCGACGCCGCCTTTGCCGCCGAAGAAGACGTATTCGACCATCTAGAAGTGGTACTGCTGCCCTTTTCGTTCGACGAGCGAGTCCCGATCCCACAGTCGACGTTGCCAGGCCTCGTATTCGTCGGTGAGATAGGGAAGCAGTTCGGCGGTGTAATAGGAGACCGGCGAGGGGATGCCGAAGGCGTCGGGGAAACACGCGAGCATGAACTCGTCTTCGAGGTCCTCGGCCTCCTTTTCGATCGTCTCGTAGGCCGGATGGGTGAACATCCCGTGATAGAGCCCCCGTGCCCACTCCTCTACGACCCGCCGGAAGCGCGCGATCCGCGCGACGAGGTCCATGGTAGGTAGTGTCGATCGACCGTCCAAAACGGTGTCGCTCGGGCCACGGTTATATCTCGCGGGGATCTACCCCTCGCATGACGACACCGAACGCGCTTCCGGCTTCGACCCGCGTCGGCCGGGTCGCGCTGCGCACCAACGACCTCGACCGGCTCGTCACGTTCTATCGGGACGTGGTCGGACTCGCTGTGCTGGACCGCGGGGAGGACCGGGCGACGCTCGGCGCGGGCGGGACGTCGCTGCTCGAACTGGTCGCCGATCCCGACGCACCCCCGAGAGAGCCCGACGAGACGGGGCTGTTTCACACGGCGTTTCTGGTCCCCTCACGGGCCGCCCTCGGCGACGCCCTCTCGCGGATCCGCGAACGCTGGCACCTCGACGGGGCCTCGGACCACCGCGTGAGCGAGGCGCTGTACCTCGCGGATCCGGAGGGAAATGGGATCGAGATCTACCGTGACCGCCCCCGCGAGGAATGGCCGACCAACGAGGGACGCGTCGAGATGGACACCCTCCCGCTCGACCTGGACGCCTTGGGGGATCGCCGCCGCGGCGAGGCGGCGGTTCCCGACGGGACGACGATCGGACACGTCCACCTCGAGGTCTCGTCGCTTTCGCGTGCCCACGAGTTCTACGCCGAGGGGCTCGGACTGGGGGTTCGCCAGGAGTGGAGCGACGCGGCACTGTTCCTCGCCGCCGGCGACTACCACCACCACGTCGGGGTGAACACGTGGAACGGGCGGACGAGCTCGGCGAGGGGGCGCGGCCTCGCGTGGTTCGAACTGCTGGTTCCCAACCGGGAGGCGCTCGCGGCGGTTCGCGATCGAACCGGAGGACCTGAACCCATCGATGAAACCGACGCGCCCTCGCTTTCGGACCCGGACGGGATCGAACTACGAGTGCGAGTCGAGGGAGCATGCTGAGCGACGCGACCGGCCTGCACCACGTCACCGCTCTCGCGGGCGATTCGGGGGAAAACGCCGACTTCTACGTCGGCGAACTCGGCCTGCGATTCCTCCGCCGAACGGTAAACCACGAGGACCGCTTTGCCTACCACCTCTACTACGGCGACGCGCGCGGCACGCCGGGCAGCGTCCTGACGTTCTTCCCGTATCCTCATGGGGATCCCGGACGGATCGGCCGCCCCCAGCCCAGCGCGGTGGCACTCTCGGTCCCCGAGGGATCGCTTGACTACTGGGTCGACCGGCTCGCGGCCCACGACCCCGAACGAACCGACCGCTTCGGCGAGCGGGTCCTTCGTGTGGCTGATCCCGACGGGACGCGCATCGAACTGGTCGCGAGCGATCTCGAGGGCGAGCCGTGGACCGAACGGGTGCCGGAGAACGCGGCGATCCGCGGGATCGGCGGCGTCACGCTGTGGCCCACGAACCCGTATGGAACCGCGGCCACCCTCGAAACGTTCGGGTTCGAGGCCGTCGGTCAGGAGGGCGACCGGATCCGCTATCGGTCACCGAGCGAGCGAACGCGGATCGACCTCCTCGATCGCGGGGGCGAGTTCGGCCGCGAGGGTCCGGGAACGATCCATCACGTAGCCCTTCGGATCGAAAGCGAGGCGGAGCTCTTCGAGTGGCACGACCTCTTTCGCGAGCGCAAGTACCACGTCTCACGGGTGCGTGATCGCCACTACTTCCGGTCGCTCTACGTCCGCGACGCCGGTGGAATCCTCTTCGAACTCGCGACCGAACCCGAGGGACTCGCCGCCGACGGTGGCGAGCAGCTCACCCTCCCGCCGTGGTTCGAAGAGGACCGCGAGCTAATCGAATCACAGCTTCCACCACTGGCGGTGCCGCCGCTCGCTCACTCCCGGTAGTCGTACTCCTCGGGATACGCACGGACCATTTTCGGATGCTTTGCCGGACCGGTTTACTCCTCTCGGTCGGTGCGTTCAAGCCCGGCCCGCCCCCAGCGACGCCATGGCCGACGCGATCCCCGTGACGATCCTCTCCGGTGCGCTGGGCGCCGGAAAGACCACCCTGCTGAACCACCTTCTGACGAGCGTCGACGAGCGAATCGCGGTGCTGGTCAACGACATGGGCCAACTCAACGTCGACGCCGAACTGATCGCCGAAGGGGGAACCGCCGAGGGGATCGCCGAGCTCTCGAACGGCTGTATCTGCTGTGAGCTACAGGACGATCTGGAGACGGCCGTGATGCGACTGGCGCGCTCGCGGGAGTTCGATCACTTGGTCGTCGAGTCCTCGGGCATCTCCGAGCCCGCCCCGGTCGCCCGACTGTTCACGGCGCGCTCGAAGGCCGCCGCGGTCTATCGAGTAGACACCCTCGTGACCGTGGTCGACGCCGCCGCCTTTCACGACCTCTTTGCGGGCGAGTCCGAGCCCGAGCGGGCCGAAACCGAGGCCGGCGAGAGTCGCCCGCTTTCCGACTTACTGATCGAACAGGTCGAGTGCTGTGACGTCCTCGTACTGAACAAGTGCGACCTGCTTTCAGCTACTGAACTCGACGAGGTCGAGGCGGTTTTGGAGCGGCTCGCCCCCGAGGCCCGGATCGTCCGCACGGAGTTCGGCGACCTCGATCCGGACGAGATCCTGCATACCGGGCTGTTCGATAGCGAGGACTCGGACGGACGCCTCACGCTTGACCGCGCGAAGGACGAACACACCGGCCACGACGACTACGCGGACCACGACCACCGCCACCCCAACGAGGCCTACGGCGTTACTTCCGTTACCTACCGGCGCCGGCGCCCCTTCGACCCCGCGGCGCTCGCGGATCTGTTGGGATCGCTTCCCGAAGAACTGATCCGTGCGAAGGGGACGTTCTGGGTCGCCGGCAACGGGGCGAAACTGCGGCTGGGCTATGCGGGACGGATCGCGCGGGTCACCGCGGGCGAGCCGTGGATCGCCGCCCGCCCCGAGGTCGAACGCGACCTCTACCGGGAGAACCGGCCCGACCTGGAGTGGCACGAGCAGTGGGGCGACCGCGAGCAGGCGCTCGTGTTCATCGGGCGCGGGCTCGACCACGAGGCGCTGATCGATCGCCTCGACGCCTGTCTAACGGACGACGCGGACGGCGACGGCGGGCCGTTTCCCGCCGACGACGACGCGGTCGAGTTCGGTCGCTAGCAGGCACACCCGCCCGAATCGGGCGAGCGCTCGAAGCGCATCTCCTCGCCGCAACTCGGACAGACCGGCGGCTCCGCGTCGGTATCGAGGTCGAGGATTCGCTCGTCGCACTCGTCACACCAGTAGGCCCCCTTCGAGCGGGATGTCGTCCGCTCCGGCCCGCCCAACAGCTCCTTTACCGTGGCAATCACTCCCATAATCCGTGGTTCGGACTCGACGACTAAAACCGTTCGACCCGAGTGTGTGGTTCGCACACGATCGCGGGATCAGGCCAGCGTGTCCTCGATGGCGTCGAGGGTGCGTTCGAGTTCGGCCTCGCGTTTCCACGCGGCGATCCGATCGGTGAGTCGCCGGGGGAAGAGTCCGAGCGTCACCGACGAGACCATTCGAACTCGGGTCCCCTCGTTTTCGGGCTCGTAGGTGATCGTCGTCTCCATGCGCTCGAACGGGCCCGCCTCGCCCTCCTGCTCGTAGCGATAGCCGTTTTCGAGTTCCTCGAAGAGGAGGCCCATCTCTAGGCCGCTGGCCCCGGCGATCACGCGGGTTCCGTCCTCCAGTTCGACGGTCTCTCGGGGTTCGAAACTCCCCTCGTACTCGACGAGCGCCGCGGGCGAGAGGACCCGATCGACCCCTCTCGTCGTCGCCCGGACGAACCGTGTGGCGCTGGCCTCGCGCATACCGGGAATTCGGGGATCGGTACATTAAGGCACTCGGACCGCGCTCCCTCGAAATATGACCATCGAAGACCGGGACACCGCACACGTCATCACCCACGCGCTGGCGCGCGACACCCTCTCGCGTCTCCGAGACGTCGAGACCGAACAGGTCGGCTTCCGGAAGGGGCTCGTCAAACTCGGACGAATCTGTGGCTACGAGATCATCGACGGCAGCATGGAGACCGAGTACGTCGAGATCCAGACCCCACTGGAGACGACGATGGGCGAACGGGTCAAGGGCCTCGACGATGTCGTGATCGTCAACGTGCTGCGGGCGGCGACGCCATTCGTCGAGGGGCTTTTGAAGGCCTTCCCTCGCGCCAAGCAGGGCGTCATCTCGGCGGGCCGCGACGAGGAGGCCGGCATGGCCGAAGGCGAGTTTCCCATCACCATCGACTACGTCAAACTCCCCGAGATCCGCGAGCAAGACACCGTGATCGTCGCCGACCCGATGCTCGCGACCGGCTCGACGATGTGTGCAGTCCTAGAGCGCGTCCTCGAGAACGCCCCCGAGCCCGAGCACCTGTTCGTCCTCTCTGCGGTGAGTGCACCCGACGGGCTGATCCGCGTCGGCGAGCAGTTCCCCGAGGCCGAACTGCTGACCGTCTCGATCGACGACCGCCTCGACGAGAACGGCTACATCGTCCCCGGACTGGGCGATGCGGGCGACCGGGCGTTCCGCACGACGTAGAAGGGAGAAGGGCTATTCGTCTGCCCCCGTGAGCCTCCCTATGGCCGACGTTTCGTGTGATGGCTGCGGGGAGGAGGTGGCGGATACGCTCTCGCGTACCGTCTCGCTCTCGGTGGATGGATCGGGCGTCGACTCACAGACGCTCTGTCCGGGCTGTTTCGCCGACTGGATCGATCGCTACGAACGCGAGATGCGACCCGAACCCGCCCCGACCGTCGAGGGGATCGACTTCGTCGAGTGAACCCCTTCACTTCGGGTCGAAACCGATAGCAGAGAGCGTGGTTACCCGCCACACGCTTGAGGTGAAACGCACCCCCCGAGAGCTATATACCTCACTCACCCCGTTCCGAGCGCTCCCCGGACCGGCAGGTGTCGATTCCCAATAGGGCGTTCAGCGGACAGTGCTGGAGCGCGGCGGTCAAGAGGAGGACCGCTCCCGCCAGCAGCGCGCCGACCCGTTTGATCCCCCGCGTCCTGAGAGCCGAGCCAAGCAGCGCAATCGCACTGAGTATCCGGAGATGTCTGTCGGCCCCGCCGACGTTCCTGTCCATGGACGGTCTACGGGCCGACGGGAGTTAGCTACTCCGCCGGGTCCCCGTCCGCCGATAGCCCCTCGCCATCCTGATCGAGCGCCCGCGGGGCGTCGTGGTGCTCGGAGTAGCCGTCGAACCAGCGCGCGAGGCGCTCGATCCGGTCGACGACGTGGCCGGGCTCGCCCGACCGGGAGAGTTCGTGGCCCTCGCGGGGATACCTCACCAATCGCGTCTCGACGCCGTTCTTTTTCAAGAAGAGGTAGAACATCTCGCCGTTGTTGACGGGGACGCGGAAGTCGTTATCCGAGTGGATCACGAGCGTCGGGGTCTCGACCTCGCTCGCGTAGGCGACCGGCGACTGATCCCAGAGGAACTCGGGGTCGTCCCACGGTTCGGTCCCGAAGTCCCACTCGACGAGCTTGAACGCGTCCGTCGAACCGTAAAAGGACGAGAGGTCGTAGACGCCCCGCTGGGCGACCGCACCGTCGAACCTGTTCGTGTGGCCGACGAGCCAGCCGGTCATGTAGCCGCCAAAACTCCCTCCGGTCACGAACTGGTTCGTCTCGTCGACGTACTCGCGCTCGCAGACCGCACCGGCCCCGGCGAGCACGTCGCGTGCGGTCACCGCGCCCCAGTCGCGCTCGATCGCGGCCATGAACTCCTCGCCGTAGCCCGTCGAGCCGCGAGGATTGCACCAGAAGACGACGTAGCCCCGCGCCGCCAGTGTCTGGAACTCGTGCCACATCGTGCCCGCGGTGCTCCACATCGCGTGGGGTCCGCCGTGGATCTCGACGACCAGCGGATAGCGCTCGCCCTCCTCCATATCCGGCGGCGCCAGCACCCAGCCCTGGACCTCCTCGCCCTCGCTCTCGAACCACAACTCCTCGGGCTGGGGAACCGCCCGGTCGGTCAGGTACTCGCGGTTCATCCGCGTGAGCCGGTTGGTCTCGGCGCCGGCCGGTGTCGAGACGAACACGTCGCCGGGATGATCCCACTCGCTTTTGGTCATCGCGACGGCGTTTCGGCCGGGATCGAACCCGTCGATATGCCCGTTTCGTACGACCGTTTCGAGGCCGGTGCCGTCCCCGCGGACGCGCCGGAGCACCACGTCTCCCTCGTCGGGCGTGAGAAAGTAGAGGTACTCGCCGTCAGGGCCCCACTTCGGAACCCCCTCGACGGTGCGATCCAGCGACTCGGTGAGGGTACTCTCCTTTTCCAGTCCCCGATCGAACATCCGGATCTCGGTCCGCCGAAGCGTCGATCCACCGTCGGGAGTGTGGTGGTAGGCGACCCGCCCGTCGGCGGTCGCGGCCAGCCCGATCGCCCAGCCGCTCGTTCGGATGAGGACCTCCGACTCGTCGCCGTCGAGGTCGTGGGCGATCACGTCGTGGACGGCGTTGTCGTCGGGGTCGTCGGTGCGTTTCGCGGCGTAGTACAGAGTGGACGGATTGCCCCACTCGGGGGCGACGTAGTCGAAATCGCCGCCCGTCAGCCGAGTGACCTCGCCGCCCATCTCTGCGAGGTAGACGTGGCTTCGCCCGCCGTCGAAGTAGCGCTCGCCCGCGCGGTAGACCAGCCGGTCGATCACGCGCGGATCGGGGGCTTCGGGTTCGTACTCCTCGTCTTCGAGTTCGAGATCCCGCCCCTCCCCACGGTCCTCCTCGGAACTCGCCTGCGTGAAGGCGATCCGTTCGCCGTCGGGGCCCCACGCGATCTGTGAAACGCCGCCGACCACGTCCGTGATCCGTCGCGCCTCGCCGCCGCCCGTGGGCGCGATCCAGAGTTGGGGCCGGTCGTCCTCCCCGCGGGTGCTCACGAACGCGAGCCGATCCCCGGAGGGACTCCACCGGGGTTCGCTGTCGACGCCTTCCGCGAGAGTGAACCGTCGGGGTTCGTCGCCGCCCAGCGGAACGGTGTAGATCGTCGCCTCGGTTTCCTCCGCACCCCTCGGGGTCGTCCGCACGAACGCCACGCGCTCGCCGTCAGGCGAGAGTCGCGGGTCTCCCACCCGAACGAGGTCGTGGTAATCGCTGGCACTGATCGTCTGCATGGTCGCGAAGTCGGAATCCGGGGCGAATAGGGTTTCGATTCGAAACTACTCGATCGCGACCCGCCCGCCCGTCGCGCTCCGAAGCCTCTCACACAGCCCCTCGCGCTCCTCGCTCGGCACCCGAACCTCGAACGTCGCCCGCTCGCCGTAGTCGGCGTCGAATTCGACTCCCACGCTTTCGATGATCCCCCGAACCGTCCCCGAGTCGTCGTACTCGACGGTGATGGTCAGGTGCGTGTGGGGACGTTCCTCGACGACCCCTGTCGCGTCGAGGGCCTCACTTACGGCCCGCGAGTAGGCTCGCACCAGTCCGCCGTACCCCAGATTGGTCCCCCCATAATACCGCGTGACGACGCAGGCGACGTTTTCCACGTCCTCGCCCTGAAGCACGTTGAGAACGGGCTTTCCGGCCGACCCGGAGGGTTCGCCGTCGTCGCTGGAGTACTCCCGGAAGGGATCGCTTCGCACGCGGTAGGCCGGCACGTTGTGGGTCGCGTCGGCGTACTCCGCCTCGATCTCGGCGACGAACGCCTCAGCGTGCGCGACCGTTTCCGCCCGTGTAACGTGCCCGATGAACTCCGAACCGCGCACCTCGAAGGCGGCGCTCGCTCGATCCGAAACGGTGCGGTAGGTGTCGGTCACGTTCGGACGGGTTGGAGCCCGCCGGCCATAGCCCCTCGGTTCCAGGACCGGTGTATACCCGTCCGAGCCCAGCCGCTCACATGACATGACGGGTCCCCATGTCCCATCGCCGGTTCCTTCCGGCCCGGGAGCGGCGTTTATACGCCTCGACCGGCTACGGACGGCGATGGCAGCCCCCGATACCGGCCCACCGCGGCTCCTCCTCGTCGGCGACGACGACTGGCTCTCGACGGCCCGCGAGGCGCTCGACACCCCTCGAACGTCGGTCGCCTCGGACGGAGAGGAGGCGCTCGGCCGCCTCGAGAACGCCCCGATCGACTGCGTACTCAGCGCGCTCTCGCTCCCCGACGGCGGCACGCTTGATCTGCTCCGAGCGGTCCGCGAGGACCATCCAGGGCTTCCGGTCGTCGTCTACGCCCGGTCGGGCGACGAGGAGCGCGCGAGCGCGGCGATCGGGGCGGGCGCAATCGACTATCTCCCTGTGGACTCGACTCCTCCCTCGGAACTCCGCGACCGGGTAGCCCGGGTAATCGAGGGCGCACACGCTCGCAAGGAGCGCAACCGGCGCGCCCGACAGTTCGAGGCGCTGTTCGCGGACTCCCTCTCGGCGACGTGGGTCCTCGATCCGGAAGGCCACGTCAGGCGGGCGAACGACGCCGCTCGGTCGTTCGCGCCCGACGCGGACCCGGACGCGATCGGCGAGCCGCTCTGGGAGCGCCCGTGGATCGCGGACGCGGACCGCGACCGGCTCCGTGATGCGGTCGAACGCGCCGGCGACGAGCCCTCGACGCTGACCCTCGACTGTGTGGGAGACGAGCGCGCGCCGACCACCGTCGAACTCGCCGTCAGACCGGTCGAGGGAACCGACTCGCTGCTGGTGACGGCCGTCGACGTCACCGAGCGCGCCGAACTCGCGGACGAACTCGGGCGTTCGGAGGAACTCCACCGGGTGACGCTCAACAACATGACCGATACGGTGCTGGTCACCGACGACGGGGGCTCGTTTACGTATATCTGCCCGAACGTCCACTTCATCTTCGGCTACACCGTCGAGGAGATCCGCGAGATGGGCACCATCGAGGAACTGCTCGGCTCCGAGCTGTTCGACCCCGCCGAACTCCGCCGGAAGGGCGTGTTAACCAACATCGAGTGTACGGCGACCGACCGCGCCGGACGGGAACACACGCTGCTGGTCAACGTCAAACGCGTCTCGATCCAGGGCGGCACCACCCTCTACAGCTGTCGGGACGTCACCACCCGTAAGCAACGCGAGCGTGCGCTCTCGACGCTTCACGGTACGGCCCGCGACCTGCTGTACGCCGAGAACCGCGGGGAGATCGCGGGGATCGTCACGACGGACGCGACCGACGTGCTCGACGTTCCCGGGATCGGCTGTTACCTCTTTGATGCCGAGGAGAACTCCCTCGAACCGGCGGCGACCACCGACGCCCTCGCGGAGGGCCGCGCGCTCCCCTCGAACCATCCCGGCGACGACCACCCCGTCGGCCGGGCGTTCATCGAGGGGGGCGTCGTCACGAACGGTGACCTCCTCGCGGTCCCGTTGGGCGATCACGGCGTGCTGGCGGCCGAGTCCGACGGGGGGTTCGATGCGCTCGCCGAGGAACTGGCCGACCTGCTGGCGGCGACCGCCGAGGCGGCGCTGGATCGCCTCGAACGCGAGGCCGAACTCTGCGAGCGCGACCGGGAGCTCCGCGAGCGAAACCGCGAGCTCTCGCGGCTCAACCGGATCAACGACGTGATCCGGGGGATCGACGGGGCGCTGGTCGGGGCCGAGACCCGCGAGGAGATCGAACGCGCGGTCTGTGACCGCCTCACGACCGACGACCGCTACCGCTTCGCCTGGACCGGCGAACCCGACGGCGAGGGCGTCGTTCCCCGCGAGTGGGCCGGCGAGGACCGCGAGTATCTCGCAGGCCGTTCGTTCGAGGACGACGAGCCCGCGGCCCGTGCGGCCGAGACGGGCGAGCCCGTCGTCGTCGGGAACGTCGCGGAGGGCTTTCGCAAGGCTCCGTGGCGGGCGGCGGCGCTCGAATACGGCTATCAATCGGTCCTCAGCGTCCCGCTGGCCCACGAGGGCCTCTCCTACGGCGTGCTGTCGGTCTACGCCGACCGGCCCAACGCCTTTGACGAGATGGCCCGGACGGTGTTCCTCGAACTCGCCGACACCATCGCCGCGGCGCTCACGGCGGTCAAACAGCGCGACGCGCTCCTGAGCGACACGGTCAGCGAACTCGAATACGAGATCCGATCGGACTCCTGTCCGCCGCTTTCGCTCGCGCTCGCGGCCGACTGCGAGGTCGCCCTCGACGGCGGCGTCCGACGGGTCGAGGGCGGCGTGCTGGCGTTCGTCTCCGTCGAGGGAACGCCGCTCGACCGGGTCCACGAGGCCGCGAGCGACGTTCCCGCCATCGAGGAGGCGACCCCCATCGCCGAACGCGAGGACGGTGGTGTCTTCCGGCTTCGCCTCGCCTCGCCGTTCGTCGGGACCCGACTCGCCGACCACGGCGCGACCCTCCGAAGCCTGCGGGCGAGCGCCGACGACGCGAGCGCCCGACTGGTCGTCGATGTCCCGAACCCGACGGACGTCCGGGCGGTCGACGGGGCGCTCACTGGGCTGTACGCCGACGCGACGCTGCTGTCCCAGCGCGAGCGAACCCGGGAGAACACGGCCGAGCACACCCGTTCGGCGGTCGTCGACCGGCTCACCGACCGCCAGCGCGAGGCCGTCCGGACGGCCTACCACAGCGGCTTCTTCGAGTCGCCCCGCGCGTGTACCGGCGAGGCCGTCGCGGACGCGCTCGGGATCAGCCCCTCGGCGTTCTACCAGCTCAACCGGGCCGCCCAGCGCGCGCTCTTCGGGGCGGTGTTCGACGGGAACTTCACAATTGAAGCGTGAGTCATTATCACAAACTTCTCTATTGAACCCATTCGTACTTCGCCGTCCGGCAAGTATTGCGCGCCGATGACAGCGAACGGCACCTCACCGACCCCGACGTGGGACGTAGCTTCCGACGCCGAGACCGAATCGACCTACGAGTGTCTCGATTGTGGTACCCGCGTTACCGGGACCTCGCATCCCGGCTCGTGTCCGAACTGTGACGCCCCGTTCCGAAACTGCGCGACCTCGATCGAGTGAGCATGAGTGTTCCCGTTACCGAGGAGCGAGAGGAGCCCGAGACGGCGCTCGCGACGGCGCGGCGCCAACTCGACCGGGCGGCAGCCCACGTCGAGATCGATCCCGCAGTCGTCGAGCGGTTGAAACACCCCGCGCGCGTCCAGCGCGTCTCGCTGCCGGTCGAGCGCGACGACGGGAGCCTCGAGGTCTTTACGGGCTATCGCGCCCAGCACGACAGCGTCCGGGGCCCGTTCAAGGGCGGGATGCGCTATCACCCCGGCGTCACCGAAGAGGAGTGCATCAGCCTCTCGATGTGGATGACGTGGAAGACCGCGGTGATGGACCTGCCCTTCGGCGGCGCGAAGGGCGGCGTCGTGGTCGATCCCAAGGAGCTGAGCGAGGCCGAAACCGAACGGCTGACACGACGGTTCGCCCAGGAACTGCGCGACACGGTCGGCCCGATGCACGACATCCCGGCGCCCGACATGGGCACGGATGCCGAGACGATGGGTTGGTTCATGGACGCCTACAGCGTGTTGCAGGGCGAGACCACGCCCGGCGTCGTGACGGGCAAGCCGCCGGTGATCGGCGGGAGCCACGGCCGCGAGGAGGCCCCCGGACGGAGCGTAGCGATCGTCGCCCGTGAGGCCTGCGAGTACCACGGCCTGCCGCTTGAGGAGGCGACGGTCGCGGTCCAGGGCTACGGCAGCGTCGGCGCGAACGCCGCGCGCCTGCTCGACTCATGGGGTGCGACGGTCGTCGCCGTCAGCGACGTCAACGGCGCGGCCTACGACCCCGCTGGGCTCGACACGACCGCGATTCCGACCCACGAGGAGGAGCCAGAAGCGGTCACGCGGATCGCAGAGCGGACCATTGAGAACGAGGAGCTGCTGGAACTCGACGTCGACGTGCTGGTCCCGGCGGCCGTCGGCAACGTCATCACGGCGTCGAACGCCGACGCGATCGCCGCGAATCTGGTCGTCGAGGGGGCGAACGGCCCCACCACCGCTACCGCCGACTCCATTCTGCGCGAGCGCGGAATCCCCGTTATCCCGGACATCCTCGCGAACGCCGGGGGCGTCACCGTGAGCTACTTCGAGTGGCTCCAGGACATCAACCGGCGATCGTGGAGCCACGACCGCGTCAACGAAGAGTTGGAGACGGAGATGCTCCGCGCGTGGAACGCGGTCGCGGATCGCGTCGACGAGCGGGGGCTGGCGTGGCGCGACGCCGCCTACGCGCTCGCGCTCGAACGCCTCGGGGCCGCCCACGAGGCCCGCGGGCTGTGGCCCTGACTACTGGAGTTCGAGCTTCCGGACGAACGGGAGCTCCCGAAGCTCGTTGAGCACGTCGCCCGGAACCGGCTCGTCGGTGACGATGTAGAGCCGTGGCTCGTCGGTGAACTCCGGGTCCTCGCTCACCGTTTGACGGATCGAGATGCCGTTGTCGGCGAGCAAGCCAGTAACAGTGGCGACGATCCCCTCCTGGCCCGCGTCCCGGACCGCGATCGTCAGCGTCGAGAGGTCGATGACGGGCGCCAGATCCATCAGGCTGGGGATCTGGGAGATGTTCTGGAAGACGAGCCTGAGCTCCTCGTCCGCGAGGATCGCACTCGTGGTCGAATCGACCACTCGCCGGTCGACGTCGATCTCGCGGGCGACCTGCGTATTGGGGATCTCGATGGTCCCCGAAACGACCCGTCCGTCGTCGTTGACCGAGAAGCCGCGTTCGAGGAGGAGCCGTATCACTGCTTGCTGACTCGGCGATCCCTCGAACTTGGCCATGATCTCGTCGAACATCACAGCTGCCCCTTCGTGCTCGGGGTCCCACCGCGGCGCTCGTCGATCCGTGTCGCGTCGTCGAGCGCGCGGGCGAGGCACTTGAACAGCGCCTCTGTCTCGTGATGGGCGTTCTCGCCCTCGACCTCGAGATGGAGCGTGAGTCCGGCATTCATTGCCAGTGACTCCGCGAAGTGCCGCGCCATGTCGCTCGTGAACTCCCCAACCGACTCCTGGGAGAACTCCCCGTCGAAATAGAATCGAGGTCGGCCGCTGACATCGACTACCACCGAGGCGACGGCCTCGTCCAGCGGTACTCGGCGATCCGCGTAGCGGACCATCCCCGCCTTGTCGCCGACGGCTTCCTTAAAAGCGTTCCCGAGGACGATCGCCACGTCCTCGACGGTGTGGTGGTCGTCGATCTCCAAGTCGCCGTCACAGCGTACGGTGAGGTCGAACAGGCCGTGGGTCCCAAAGGCCGTGAGCATGTGGTCGAAAAACCCGATTCCCGTCTCGATCTCCGCGTCGCCGCTGCCGTCCAGATCCAGTACGCACTCGATCTCGGTCTCGGCGGTCTCTCTACTGATTTCCGCCGTCCGGTCGGTCATAACCGACCGAACACGCCGGGGGCACATGGCGGTTGCGCTTAGCCGGTGAGTTCGGCCTCACAGAGCGCTTGGTAGGTCACGCGGATCGTCGGCGGGCTCACGTCCGCGACGTCGGCGGCCTGCTTCTGTGTGACCTCCGCCTCGCGCTCCCTCGCGGCCGTGTAGAGACAGGCCGCCGCGACGCCGGCGGGGTTGTGCCCGCCGATCAGTTCGTCTTCGACGGCCGATTCGAGCAGTTCGGTTCCACGATTTCGCACCTCTTTCGGGAGGTCGAGGCGACTCCCGAACCGGGGGATGTAGTCCCCGGGATCGAGCGGTCCGACGGGGAGGCCGAGTTCGCGGTTGATCGCGTCGTAGGCGGCGTCGAGCTCCGACCGAGAGGCACGCGATACCTCGAGTATCTCGGCGCGGATCCGCGAGACGTCGTGAACCCGGCAGGCGGCGTACACCGCCGCGGCGGTAAACCCTTCGAGCGAGCGCCCCGTGACGATCCCCTCGTTTTGGGCGGAGCGAAACAGGTCACACGCCTGATCCCGGATCGAATCGGGAAGCGCCAATGCCGAGGTCAGGCGACGGATCTGCATGAACACGTCGCGCTGGTTCGCCTCGGCTTTGGTCTCACACTGTGACCACCTGCTGTGCTTTCGCATCCGAGCGTACAGCCTGCGCTTGCGCCCGGTCGCTCGGTTGAGCCCGCCGTAGCCGATCTCCGTCGAGAGCCCGTAGTCGTGGCGCGAGCGCGACAGCGGCGCACCCGTCCGGCGACGATCGTTCTCCTCGTCCTCGAACGAGCGCCACTCCGGGCCGGGGTCGATCGGGTCCTCCGCCACGATCAGTCCACACTCGGTACAGACCGTCTCCGTGTCGTGAACCGAGAGCGATCCGTTACATTCCGGGCAATCCGATGGTTGATTCGCTGCCATTATAATGTAATATATACGACTAATATTTAAAACTAGGTATTGTATTAAGGATTCAAGTAACAGTGGCTGTGATTCGTTTTCTCACCACACGACTGGAGCCTCTCACTACCTCTGAGATCACCGGATTACATCTGGCCGTTCGCGGAGATCCTCTCCGCGATATCGTCCAACTCCTCGTCGTCGAGATCGGGCGGCGAACCCGCTACCGAGTGAATCGGGCCGCCCCCGTCACCCTCGAATCGGGGGATGATGTGACCGTGGACGTGTGGGACCTCCTGGCCGGCGGCCTCGCCGTTGTTGAACGCGACGTTTGAGGCCGAGGCGTCGACGGCCTCCTCGACGACGGGGATCAGCTTCTGAAGCGTATCGTACAGATCGCTCGCGAGGTCGTCGGGGAGGTCGTTCAGGCGCTCGTACTCCTCTTTGGGGATCACGAGCGTGTGGCCCAGTGCGAGCGGGTTGGCGTCGAGAAACGCCATCGTCGTCTCGTCCTCGTAGACGACCCGTGCCGGGATCTCGCCCTCGACGATCTGGCTGAAGATGCTTGCCATATGGGGACGTGTGGTGGCATCCGGCAAGAAGGTTGGCGATGGCCGTAGTGCGATCCGGATCGACGAGATCTACGCTGGCCCAACGGTTCCCTCGCCTCTCGTGACCAGATATAGTGCAAAGGAGGTGAGCCAGTGTGAGCCGGAATACTCATCGGTAAAGGCAACTGTAAGGCCGGTCTCGGCATGTCTGCCGGCGAACTCCTCGAATACGGCTCCGAGGTGCTGATTGTCGATTGCTTCCGCGACTCCCGCGAGACACCACGCCCGCGACAGGTCGAGCCCGGCGAGGTGAAGTTCCATTCCGTCCTCGGCTTCGGGGTCGACCGCGGCCGGCTCCGGAAGTTCCTCATACGGCGATTCGACCACGTCGGGCAGGAAATCCCCGAGCCACCCCGCGAACGCCTTCTTGTCGAGGACGCGCCGCATCAGGTCGGCCTCGGTCAGTGCCGGCGACAGGAAATCCCAGCCCAGCGGCTCGTACTCGATCGGGTAGTCCCGGTCGTCCGCATAGAACCGTCTCGCGGTTTCGGTGGCTGCCGACGCGAGCGACCCGTCCCCGACGACCCGCGCGTAATCGAGGACGCAGGTCAGCCCGAACGCGGAGTTACCGTGAGTCCCGACCCGAATCGGCCGCTCTCGGGACAGGAACCCGGTCTCGACGAGGTCTACGATCTTCATCTCCAGCGGGCGGAGAACCGCTCGCCACTCGTCGGCACGCCGGTCCTCCCACGCGTGGAGTTCCGCCGCGAGCCGCAGAAACCACCCCCAACCATACGGGTTCTCGAAGGAAGGGTTCTCCTCGAAATGCGCGACCTCGTGCCCGACGTTTTTCGGGGTGAGCCGCGATTCGACACTTTCGACGATCTCCCCTGTTCGTGGGTGGTCGTCGAACAGCCGCAGCTGGCGACACAACGACCAGTGCCCGTGGACCGCCGAGTGCCAGTCGAAACAGCCGTAAAACACCGGATGTCGATCGGCTGGACTGGGTATGTCGCTCGACGATTCGACCGAGCGGACGTAGTGGGGGAATTCCCGCTCGATACCCGACAGGGGATGCTCTGCGAACCGATCTATGAGTTCGGGTTCGATCCAATCGAACCGACCGGAGAGAACGGCCTCGGTATCGATCTCCTCAAGCGAAGCCATGTCACCCCGATCGGGTAGGTCACTCGTGATACTTCCGACTCAGACGGATCTTCCGACGAGTTCGTCGAGCTCTTCTTCGAGTCTCGTCCGGTACTCCTCGGGCTCGTAACCGAGGCGCGCGATCCAGATGTTCTGATAGGAGGGATGGAGGACAGGCAGGAGCGGGGTGGAAAGGGCCTCGCAGTCGATGGGTTCGAGGACGTGGTCGGTGAACCCCTCCAAACTCCGACCGTCGAGCGCGAGCAGCGTCTCGGTGGCGTGCTTTCCGGTGGGAACGATCACGCTTGGTTGGACCTGTTCGACCTCGGTGACGAGGTGGGTCCGGCAGGTCGCGAGTTCCTCGTCGGTCGGTTCCCGATTAGAACCCTCGCCGTCCGGCGGGAAGCACTTCACGGCGTTCGTGTAGTAGGCGTCGTGATAGCCCACGGACTCCATCAGGTCGCGGATGACGCGCCCGGAGTGGCGGGCGGTGTAGGCCATCCCGGTCCAGTTGCCACCCTTCCACTGCTCGGCCTCGGGCGTCCCCGCGCCGGGAGCCTCGCCGACGACGATCACCGAGGAATCGAGCGGCCCGGTCCCCCACGAGATGCACTCGCGGGTCTCCGCGAGGTGGGGACACCGGGTGCAGTTCGGTTCGAGGACGTTGCGTGAATCGGGGTACTGCGGCACGGTAGATCCGATGAACCCGCCGACCAAAGCCGTGTCGAGTTGAAACGAGGTGCGGTGGCCAGCGCGAGGGCGGTCGCCATATCGGCGACCGCACGAGCGGGGCGGGGAAGGGCTGGTGTTCCCGGAAGCGGCGCGTGATCGCGCGCCGCGACTCAGCGGAACCTGGCGGTCCTCAGAAATCTCCGATTTCTGGGATCCAGAAAGGCCGCGAAGCGGCCTTTCTTAGGGACATGAAAAGGGCGAGCAGCAGACGCCAGTCTGCTGCGAGGGCTTTCGACCGAACGCTCTTTACCGCGCCGCCGGATTCCTACTGGTATGAGCAGGTCCGATATCGACGAGGAGGACCGACCCTCGGAGGGTGCGCGGTTCGGGGAGGTCCCCGACCAGTACGACCCCGAGGCGGTCGAGAAGCGGGTGTTCGAGTACTGGGAGGAGGTCGACGCCTACGAGAAAACGAAAGAAGCGTTCGCCGACGAGGAGCCCTTCTTCTTCGTCGACGGGCCGCCGTACACCTCCGGGGCGGCCCATATGGGAACGACGTGGAACAAGAGCCTGAAGGACGCCTACATCCGTCACATCCGGATGCGGGGCCACGACGTGACCGACCGCCCGGGCTACGACATGCACGGGCTGCCCATCGAGACGAAGGTCGAAGAGCGCCTTGGCTTCGAGAACAAGAAGGACATCGAGGAGTTCGGCATGGAGAACTTCATTTCCGAGTGCAAGTCCTTCGCGGACGAGCAGTTGGAGGGCCTCCAGAGCGATTTCAAGTCTTTCGGTGTCTGGATGGACTGGGAGAACCCCTACAAGACGGTCTCGCCCGAATACATGGAGGCGGCATGGTGGGGCTTCTCGCAGATCGCCGAACGCGGGCTGGTCGATCAGGGAAAGCGATCCATTTCACAGTGTCCCCGCTGTGAGACCGCCATCGCGAACAACGAGGTCGAGTACGAGGACCGCGAGGACCCGACGGTCTACGTCTCGTTCCCGCTCAGAGAGCGCGAGGGCAGCCTCGTCATCTACACCACCACGCCGTGGACCATCCCGGCGAACGAGTTCGTCGCGGTCGGCGAGGAGCTGACCTACCAGAAAATCCGCGCGACCCGCGACGGCGAGGAGGACGTCCTCTACATCGCCGCCGAGTGTGTCGAGAACGTGCTCTCGAAGGGACGCTACGAGGACTACGAAATCGAGGAGGAGATTTCGGGTGCGGAGATGCTCGGCTGGGAGTACGACCTCCCGCTCGCCGAGGAGGTGCCCGCAAACCCCGACAGAGATGGCACTCACACCGTCTATCACGCCGACTACGTCGAGGCCGAGGACACCGGATTAGTGCACTCCGCGCCCGGCCACGGTGAGGTCGACTTCGAACGCGGACAGGAGTTGGGACTCCCGATCTTCTGTCCCATCGGCGGCGACGGCGTTTATACCTCCGAGGGCGGCAAGTACGAGGGCCAGTTCGTCAAAGAGGCCGACGAGGAGATCACGGCCGACATAGAGGAGAAGGGCCTGCTCGTCGCCTCGGGGACCATTACCCACTCGTACGGCCACTGCTGGCGGTGTGACACGCCGATCCTCCAGATGGCGACCGACCAGTGGTTCATCACGATTACCGACGTCAAAGAGGAACTGCTCGACAACATCGAGGACAGCGAGTGGCACCCACAGTGGGCGCGGGACAACAGGTTCAGGGACTTCGTCGAGAACGCCCCCGACTGGAACGTCTCGCGACAGCGCTACTGGGGGATCCCGATCCCGATCTGGGTCCCCGAGGGCTGGTGCGGGGAGATGGACGACGTGATCGTGATCGGCTCCCGTGAGGAGCTCGCCAAGCGCGTGGACGAAGACGTCGATCCCGAGGAGGTCGACCTCCACCGCCCGACCGTCGACGACCTGACGATCACCGAGGACGGAACGACCTACGAGCGCGTCCCGGACGTCTTCGACGTCTGGCTCGACTCATCCGTGGCCTCGTGGGGCACGCTCGATTATCCGGGCGACGAGGAACGCTTCGAGGAGCTGTGGCCCGCCGACCTCATCATGGAGGCCCACGACCAGACCCGCGGGTGGTTCTGGTCACAGTTGGGTATGGGCACCGCCGCGCTCGGGGAGATCCCCTACGACGAGGTGTTGATGCACGGCTTCGCCAACGACAGCGAGGGCAAGAAGATGTCCAAATCGGTGGGCAACGTCGTCCAGCCCCACGAGGCGATCCAGCGCCACGGCTCGGACGCGATGCGACTGTTCTTGCTCTCGGTCAACCCGCAGGGCGAGGACATGCGCTTCTCGTGGGACGAGATGGCGACGATGGAGCGCAACCTCAACATCCTCTGGAACGTCTTCCGGTTTCCCCTCCCCTATATGCGCATGGACGGGTTCGACCCCGAGGGGACCGATCTGGAGGCGGTCGATTCCGACCTCGAACTCGTCGACGAGTGGATACTTGCCCGCCTCCAGACCGTCACCCGCGAGATGACCGCCGCGTGGGACGACTTCCGCCAGGATCAGGCGCTCTCGGCGCTGATGGAATTCGTCGTCGAGGACGTTTCGAGGTTCTATATCCAGGTGGTGCGAGAGCGCATGTGGGACGAGGAGGACAGCCCCTCGAAGAACGCCGCGTACGCCACGCTGTATCACGTCCTGAAGCAGGTCTGTGCGCTGCTGGCGCCCTATGCCCCCTTCATCACCGAGGAGATCTACGGCGCGCTCACGGGCGACCGGGGCCACGACACCGTCCATATGCTCGAATGGCCCGAGCAAGAGGAGTACTGGACCGACGAACAGCTCGAGACAGACATCGAGCTGGTCCGCGCGGTCGAGGAGGCGGGCTCGAACGCCCGCCAGCAGGCCGAACGCAAACTGCGCTGGCCCGTTTCCCGTGTCGTCGTCGCGGCGGGAGAGGACCGCCTCGCCGAAGCCGTCGGCCGCCAGGGGGCGCTCCTCGAAGACCGGCTCAACGCCCGCGAGATCCATGTCGTCGCCACCGACGAACGCTTCGAGGAACTCGCCTACAGCGCACGGGCCGACATGAGCGTCCTCGGGCCGCAGTTCGGCGATCGGGCCGGCGAGGTCATGAGCGCGCTCAACGAGGCCCGCATCGAGGAGCCCTCGCTCGACGCGCTTTCGGCGGCCGTCTCGACGGCGCTCGGCGAGGACGTCGAGCTGACCGAGGAGATGGTCGAATTCGTCGAGGAGACTCCCGAGGAACTCTCGGGTTCACGGATCACCATCGAGGGCAATGGGTTAGGAGTCGTCTACGTCGACACCGAACTCACCGAGGACATCGAAAGCGAGGGCTACGCCCGCGAGGTTATCAGGAGAGTTCAAGAGATGCGAAAGGAACTGGACCTGCCCATCGACGCCCCGATCCGCCTCGACCTCGACATCGCGGACGACCAGGTCGCGGGGCTCGTGAGCGAGCACGAGGACCTGATCGCCGAGGAGGTCCGCGCGGCGGAACTCGAAACGGTCGAGGACGGCCATCGCAAGGAATGGGAGGTCGAGGGGATCGAGATGGAGATCGCGATCGAATCGTTAGAGTGAGCGGATCACCTCGGCGAGCGGCCGGGCGACGCTGACCTCGCTTTCGGCGCGCTCGATCGTGTCGGTGCCGTACACCCGCTCGACGCCCGCACGGGCGAGTTTCGTTCTGGCGTTGGCCGCGAGCATTGGGTGGACGCAGGTCACGAACACTCGTTTCGGGTTTTCGAGCGCGGCGATCGCCCCGCTCATCGTCGACCCCGTCGCGATGATGTCGTCGGCGATCACCACGTCCCGACCATCCACTTCGACGTCGCTGGGCGTGATTTCGACCTCGCTGCCCGAGCGCCGGATCTTCTCGAAGTAGTCGACCTCGCCCTCGCCGTGGGAATCCTGTACCGTTTCCGCGAGTTCGATCGCCCCCGCGTCGGGCGAGAGAAACACCGGGTCCGTGAGTTCGGGGAGCGGGTCGGCGAGCACGCTCGCGCCCTCGACCGCCTCCGCGGGCACCGAGAAGTGTTCGAGGGCGCTCTCCTCGTGGGGTGAGACCGTCAGCACGCGATCGGTGCCGGTGCTCACCGCGCGGGCGACTGCGCGTACGGAGACGGGCTGGCCCGGCTCGAAGGCGCTGTCCTGGCGGGCGTAGCCCATGTAGGGCAGCACGGTCGTGATCTCCGAGACGCCCGATTCTCGCAGGGCGTCCTGTAGCTGGAGCAGTTCGAGGTGGGCGTCGCTGGTGGTCGTCGAGGCGACGATCACCGCGGAATCGGTCTCGACCTCGGGTGTGGCGGCGAGCAGTTCGCCGTCGGGAAAGCGCTCGAACTCGACGGGTGCCAGCGGTCGGTCGAGTTCGCTCGCCAGTGCGGCCGCGAGCGACTGTGATGACGAACCGGGTACGATCATACCCGTGGATCCACCGGGCGCGCTAAACCCGTTTTCGGTCTCAACGGAGCACTACCGAACGAGCATCGCCCGCACGCCCGGGACGCCGAGCGCCTGCGAGCGCCACCCCTCGCCCGCATCGACGTACAGCATTCCGTCGGAGCTCGCCCCGTAGACCGCCTCGCCGACCGCCACCGCCGCCAGCGGTTCGGGCGTCTCGCGCTCGCGCCACTCGCCGCCGTAAACGGAGAGGGTATCGCCGGCGAGTGTGGCTCCAGAAGAGAGTTCACCCGGCGAACCGGTCCCCGAAACCCGGTCGAACGCCCCGTCGAGGTCGCGCATCCAGCCGTTGCCCAGACGGTAGAGCCCCGAGTCGGTCGCCGCGAGCGGGATCCCGGGGGTCGAGACATCGTGTACACCCTCCAACCCGACGTGTGTGAGGTCGTCGCCGACGCGGTAGACGCCC
Organism: Halalkalicoccus paucihalophilus; assembly: GCF_001593955.1. Taxonomy (GTDB): domain Archaea; phylum Halobacteriota; class Halobacteria; order Halobacteriales; family Halalkalicoccaceae; genus Halalkalicoccus; species Halalkalicoccus paucihalophilus. The sequence goes on from NZ_LTAZ01000003.1 coordinate 230,765, forward strand.
TCACCGGTCGCGAGCAGGTCCCCGTCGGCCGCCCGCACGTCCTCGTGGGTCCCGATCTCGGTCCACTCGCCGCCTTCGAGACGGGCGACCCGTCCCACCGGGGAGACGGCGATGGGTTCGACACTTCCGCCGACGGCGACGGCGGGGCCGAACCCCGTCGGTTCGCCCTCCAGCAGGACGTCCTCGTCGGTGGCGACCGCCAACTCGCCGACCCACGCGAGGTCGCGGGCGACACACCGGTGTTCGATGCCGAAGTTCCCGATCGAATCGCCCGAGACGGAGACGCCGAGGACGCCGAGATCGGTCGCGAGATAGACGCGCGTCTCGGCGCTCTTGTCGGCGTAGACGCGCTTTTCCTCGATGCTGCTCATACGGGAGGTTCGCGCTCGGGCGTCAAATGGCTGTTCCGGAATCCATTTGCCCCGTCGCTCCCCAGAGTCGGGTGATGGACGTGTTCGGATCGAGCGGGACGCGCGGGGTTGCGAACGAGGAGATCACGCCGGCGTTCGTCCTGCAGGTCGTCGCGGCCGCCGGAACGGTCTGGGGGACCGACCGGATCGCCGTCGCCCGCGACACCCGATCGACCGGACGCATGCTCGAAAACGCCGCCGTGAGCGGCCTCCAGAGCGTCGGCTGTGACGTCGATCGGCTGGGCGTGATTCCCACGCCGGGCGCACAGGCCTACGCCGCCCGCGAGGGCGTCCCGGCGGTGATGATCACCGCCTCACACAACCCACCGGAGTACAACGGTGTCAAACTCATCGGAGCCGATGGCATCGAACTCTCCGTCTCGGAACTTGAGGTCGTCGAGGAGACCTTCCTCTCGGAGGCCGACGGCGCGCGCTCGTGGGCCCGAACCGGCGACGAGTTCGCCGTCGAGGACGCCACCCAGCGATACGTCGAGGGCGTCCGCGAGGCGGTCGATACGGAGAAAATCGCCGACGCCGATTTGACCGTGGCCATCGACCCCGGCCACGGCGCGGCCTCGCTGACCAGCCCACGGCTCTTCCGGGAACTGGGCTGTCGGGTCGTCACCGTCAACGCTCAACCCGACGGCCGGTTCCCGGGGCGAAACCCCGAACCCGTCGAGAAGAACCTCGCGGATCTGGGGCGGCTCGTCCGCGCGAGCGACGCCGACGTCGGCATCGCCCACGACGGCGACGGCGACCGGGCGATCTTCTACGACGAACTGGGGACCTACATCGAGGGCGATGCGGCGCTGGCGGCGCTCGCGGACGCCGAACTCGGTCCCGAGGACGCTACCGTCGCCGCGGTCAACGTCTCCCAACGGCTGGTCGACGTCTGTGACCGAACGGGGGCGGACCTCGAACTCACGCCGATCGGCAGCACCTACATCACCAGCCGGATCCAGCAGCTCCGGGCCGAGGGGATCCCCGTGCCGGTCGCGGGCGAGGGTAACGGCGGGATCTACTTCCCCGAGTACAGCCTCGCGCGCGATGGGGCGTACATCGCCGCGCGCTTTCTCGAACTAGTAGTAGAGAGGCCCGCCAGCGAGGTGGTCGAACCGTTCGGCGGCTATCACAACGTCCGGCTGAAACTGGCCTACACGAACGACGCCGAACGGGAGGCGATGCTTACGGCCGTCGAGGACGCCGCGGCGGACTCCCGCGCCGAGAAGAACACGACCGACGGCGTGCGTCTCGACTACGGCGACGGCTGGGTGCTCGCCCGCCCCAGCGGGACCGAACCCGTCATCCGGGTGTACGCAGAGGCCCGCGGGGAGGGGCGAGCCGAGGAACTGGCCGCGCGGCTCTACGACGCCGCCGAGGCCGCCCGCCGGTCGGTATAGCTCGGCCGAACCCGTTCGGGACAGGTAGTATAACGCCTCAGTGTCAACACGCATCCGTATGTCAGAGCAGACGCTCTACGAACGACTCGGTGGCGAGGAGTCGATCGAGGCAGTCGTCGATCGATTCTACGGATACGTCATGGACGACGATCTGGTCAACGGCTACTTCGAGGACACCGATATGCAGAAACAGATCGCCCACCAGACCCAGTTCATCAGCTCCGTCACCGGCGGGCCCGTCGAGTACTCCGGCGAGGACATGTACGCGGCCCACGAGGGCATGGGGATCTCCGAAGAGGAGTTCAACGCCATCGCGAAACACCTCAACACGGCCCTGAAGGAGTTCGACGTGCCCGAAAGCGACCGCGAGGACGTCCTCGACGAGATCGCGAGCTACGAGGACGATATCGTCGGCGCGTAACGCGAGAGTACCTCTTCCAGTCGCCGTTTCTCCTCGCTCGCCGCCTCCCGTTCGGCGGCGATCGCCCCGCTCACGAGTCGCGTTCGTTCCCTCTCGTCGAGTCGCTCGCGGGCCTCGGCCGCCCGGCGGAGGCGCTCGTAATCCGGGTCCCGCGTCACCGTCTCGACCTCCCGGAGGCGGGCAACGGTCTCCTCGGGGGCGAACCGCCCGACGACCGCCCGGAGTTCGCGGAGGCGAAATCGGAGCTCGGCGGCGGGCCGGGGCGGCCACTCCAGTCGAAAGGGCTCGGCGTCGATCCGTTCGAGGGCCGTCCGCTGGGTCGCGACCGCCCGCTTGAGGGCGTCGGCGTCGGCGACGTAGTGGTCCAGTTTCGAGCGCGAGTAGCCGGCGTACTCGAGTAGCGTCGGGATCGGTTCGGTCCCAGCCTCCGCGCGCTCGATGTAGGCCCGCAGGTCCGCCGGCACTTGTGGAGTGTCGACCAGCGGGAACAACTCGGTCCGATCGAGGAAGACGGCGACCTCGCGGGCGCTCGTCCGGTCGAGGTACGCCGAAAAGGCCGCCTCGACCGCGTCGTTGTACCCCTCGATGGGGACCCGCAGGTCGGCGACCGGGGCGTCGAGGTCGATATCGGAGAGCGCGAGCAGTCGGTCGTACTCGTCGATCCGCTCTTCGAGGGTTTCGATCCGCGTCTCGGCCGCTCGGCGCGCCTCGCGTAGGTCCTCGCGGGCGGCCGCGCGCTCCTCGAGCCGGTCGAGGTCGTCGTCGACGGGTGCGAGCAACTCGCGTGCGCGCTCGAAGTCGCCCTCGTTGAGCCGCCGTTTGTCGAAGGCGTCCTCGGCCGCCTCGAAGGCCTCGCGGTGGGCGAGGTCCTCGGGGAGTTCGGAGACGACCGAGTCGAGCCCGCCCTGAAACTCGATGAAGGCCGTGAAATCGCCCGTTCCCGTCGCCCGGTCCTCGTAGCGATCGAAGAGTTCGTTCAGGCGTTCGCGGGCGTCGGCGAGCCGCCGTAGCTCCGACTCGCCGAGTTCCTCGACGGCCTCGGTTGCGGCCTCGTAGCGGGCGTGGGCGTCGGCGAGCCGCCGTTCGGGGTCGTTCTCACTCATAGGCGTCGTCGGGGTCGAACACCTCCTCACCGACGTGTTCGCCCTCGATGGTCCGGTAGAAACACGTGCGGTGGCCGGTGTGACAGGCCCCGCCCTCCTGGTCAACGAGATACAGCAGGGTGTCCCCGTCACAGTCGACCCGGATCTCCCGTACCGCCTGCGTGTGGCCGCTGGTCGCACCCTTCTCCCAGAGCTGCTGGCGGCTGCGCGAGTAGTAATGTGCCCGGTCGGTTTCGCGGGTCCGCTCGATCGCCTCCCGGTTCGCGTACGCGAGCATCAGCACGTCGCCGGTGTCCGCGTCCTGGGCGATCACGGGCAGCAGTCCACGGTCGTCGAACTCCAGATCGGGTGCGTCGCTCATGGATCGAACGAGCCACCGGCGTCGAATAGGTCTTCCGTGTCGATCGATTGACGGTCGAAGCAGGAGCGTGGATCGGCGGTGTGACCACGAGCGCAGGGGTGCGTAGTATGGGCCATCCGGGTGCGACTGTCAGGGGCACCGCCGATCCGGGCACGCCGGCCGGCCCATACTCCCCGTTTGGGACGAACCGAACCTATAGCTACCCCCCACCACATGTGGCGCGGCGTCGGACACCTACGACGAGAGCGCCGTCGCGTCCACCTCGCGGGCGGCTTCCTTATGGGTCTCGTAGGCCAAAAGCGCCTGCTCCCTGACGTCGGGGTCGCCCCACTCGAAACAGGCGACGAACTGTCCCCCCTCGTAGGCTCCGAGGAAGACCCGCTCGCCGATGATCGAGAGCCCGAACGAGAAGGAATCGGGATGGGCGTACAACGAGAGCCCGTCGATCGAGACGGCGTCATCGAACTCGGTGTCGTACTCGGTTTTCGAGGCCGAGAGCGCGGCCGTGTCCAACACGAGTTCGCCCTCGGCGCCCCGCTCCAGCAGCGTTCGGTGGGCCTCGTTGAACAGCGGGCTGACGACCGGAACGATCCCGACGAACCGCGACGGCTCGAGTTCCCGCACCCGCTCGGTGTAGTACCGGAGCGGGGCGTGGGGGTCCGTTTCCGTCGCCGTGACGACCGTCGCGCTCTCCAGGACGGCGGGCGACAGCGTCATACCGGCCTCGTCGAGCGGTTCGAGGCTCTCGCCGTACGTCTCGACGAGCCCGACGGTTGCGATCAGTTCGTCGTACGCCGCGAGGACGAGTCGACCCCCGACCGTGCAGGTGTACCCCCCGTCGACCCGGCGAATCCAGCCCAGGTCGGTCAGTTCCTTGAGGTTGCGCTGGGTCGCCGAGCGGGACAACCCCAGTTGATCGACGAGTTCTGCGGGCTGCAGCGGGCCGTCTTCGAGTTCACTCAGCAGGGAGACGCGGTTCGGCGAGGTCGCGAGAAAACGAACGCGCTCGTCCGGCGATGGCATCGTCCGAGTGCTTCGGGCCGACCGTTATAGTGTTTCCGTCACGCTATACCACACCGACTGTCCGAAGGGCGCTCGTCAGCAGGTCACCGTAGACGAGCGCGACGAGCAGACCGACGAGGATGGGGACGAGAAACGGGATCCCCGGCGAGACCCAGACCGTCTCCCGCGTGGCGAGCACGTCGAGGCCGTCGCGCAGTCCCTCGGGCGTGGTCCCGTAGGCCGAGCTGACGTCGGCGAGAAAGGCCGCCGCGCCCCAGTCGTCCTCGATGACCCCTCCATCGGCCACTGCGCCGTCACCGGCGGGCGACGGTTCGGCGGGCAGCGACCCCGGATCCCGGAAGCGTTCGGGGTCCTCGCGGAGGTCCGCGAGCGTCGTCCCCCGCCACCGCAGGTACATCCGTAGGGCGTCCAGATCGAGCCCCGATCGGGTGAATCCCTTCCCGTTTTCGAGCAGCCGTCCGTGGGTTCGCTCGGCGTCCGACCAGTGGACCGGCCAGCCCACGACCATCAGCGGGGTAACGCGTCCGGCGAGTGCGTTCCTGATCGCGAGGACGAGCGGGTAACACGCCCCGACGAGCACGGTGTTCGAAAGGATCGTGAGCGCGAACGCCCTCGTGGGGGTTTCGACGACCGGAAGCAGGGAGGGGCCGACCGCGTAGGCCGGGAAGGTCGGGAACAAGAGGGCAAGAACGATCAGCGCCTTCGCGTCCGCGCCGCCGAACGCGCCGAACCGCCAGAAGCCATAGGAGACAGGGATCACGAGCAGTAGGCTGATCCCCGCGCCGACGAGGAAGTACGACCACGTCAGCCCGCCCGCGAGAAACGAGTCGACCCCGTCCCACACCAAGAGGACGGTCGCGAGCGCGAAGAGGGGTCTCCACGTCCGGTTCGGGACTCGTCGGTTTTTCACGTCACGGTAGGCCGCCCAGACGAGGACGGGGACGACGACGAGGCGCAGGAGGTCGGGAACCGAAGCGAACACGACCCTACGGGTGCGGTCGCTCGGTGAATATTTTGTGGTTTAACCAGTGGAAAGAAGAACGCGTAGCCGTCGGCCGTATCAGCTCAGATGACGCGGTTCTGGAGGTAGTCGAGGTGTTTCGCGTTGTAGACGATCTTGACCGTATCGGCGGCGGGCGAGCCGATGCAGGTCAGGCGGACGTTCTTGTCGTCGACTTCCTCGTCCGAGAGGATCTGCTGCATGTCCATCTCGATCTCGCCCTCTTTGAGGATCGCCGCACAGTTCGCACACGCACCGGCGCGACACGAGAAGGGCCAGTCGTAGCCCTGGGCCTCCGCGGCCTCGAGGATGTACTCGCCCTCGTTGACGTCGAGCGTGCCGTAGTCTTCGTCGTCCAGGCCGGCGTCGGCGGCCTCCTCGAAGAGGTCGTCGTCGTCGATGTCCCAGCCCTGGTCGTCCAGCGTCTCGTAGTTGAGGTATTCTACTGTTGGCATCACCCGGTCCTTCGTCGGCATGCCTGTTAGACCTTGCTGTTCATTTCTAAATCACCTCATTTGACGATTTGCGTACTCTTAGGGCTCACAGCGGCTATGTTCTGATATAATTTGCCGTAAATTTGGTCGACCAAAACCCGCGTGAGGGCCTGTAAACGGGATCGAGTCGTCGCACGAGACCGGTGCGTTTAGGCCTGCACCGAGCCTCGCCAAGACCATGTTCGAGGAGTACGAGGTGATCCCCGCCGTGGACATGCAGGACGGTGAGGTCGTCCAGTTGGTACAGGGCGAACGTGGCACCGAGAAACGCTACGGCGAGCCCGCGGCGGCCGCCCGACGGTGGATCGAGGCGGGCGCACGAACCCTCCATCTCGTCGATCTCGACGGCGCGTTCGAGGGAGAGCGGAAGAACGCTCCCGCGGTCGAGGCCGTTCTGGACGCCACCGACGACGAGGTGGCGGTCCAACTGGGCGGGGGGATTCGGACCGCCGAGGACGCGATCGAGCTACTGGACCGGGGCGTCGACCGGGTGATCCTCGGTACGGCGGCGGTCGAGACTCCCGAGATCGTCCGGGAGATCAGCGCCGAATATAAGGGAAGCGTGATGGTCAGCCTCGACGCGAAAGGGGGTGAGGTGGTCGTCTCCGGATGGACCGAAGGTACTGGATTAGACCCCGCCGAGGCCGCCGCCCGCTACGAGGAGTTGGGTGCGGGCGCGATCCTCTTTACGAACGTCGACGTCGAGGGTCGGTTAGAGGGCGTCAAGAGGGGTCCGGTCGAGCGGCTCGTTGAGGCGGTCTCGATCCCGGTCGTCGCGAGCGGCGGCGTCGCGAGTCTCGATGACGTGCGGGCACTGAAGGAGGCGGGCGCGGGCGCCGTCGTGATCGGAACGGCGCTCTACGAGGGGCGGTTCACGCTCGAAGACGCGATCGACGCTCCGGCTTAACTCGCTTAGACCAGCCTGAGGTGGTTCTGATCGGGCGAGTAGATCTCGCCTTTGTCCCGAAGCTTCTGGATCTCGTGTTCGGCCTTGCTGTCCTCGATTCCCGCTTCGGCGGCCCGTTCGATGACCTTCTCTTGGGGTGCGCCGGGTTCGCCGTCGTACTCCTCCTGAAGCTCCCGGATGATCTCCTTGATCCCTTTCACTCGATCGCGCTGGGTTTTCGAGCGACCCGTCTCGATCACGTCGACGTCGTACTCGCCGGTTTCGGGATCGACACCGATGTCCTGCAGGCAGGAGCGCACGATCTCGATGACGCGTTCGGCGTCCTCGCGCTCGACGGTATCGGAAAGCCGGACGCGGGCGCTCGCCTCCGCGAGCCTGACGAGCGCTTCGAGCTTCCGGGCCGTGACGGGGACGGGTGCGTCCTCGTCGGCGCCCTTCGAGCGCAGGTCGACGTAGAACTCCTGGATCGCCTCGCGGGCCTCGTCGGTCATCCGGGGGAAACAGCTCTGTTGGGCGTACGCGATGTACTTTCTCAACAACTCGGCGTCGATGTCGGGGGCGACCTCCTCGGTGACGGCGTCGACCTCCTCGCGGGTGACGTCGGGCGAGGGGAGGTTGGTCCGCTGGGTGTTCAACTCGCCGGCATAGTTCGTCTGGAGGATGTGCTGGGCGAGCTTGCGGTCCTCGTCGGGGTCGGGCTTGTCGGTGACGGTGAAGATCAGGTCGAACCGCGAGATGAGGGCCGGTTCGAGGTCGATCTGCTCGCCGATCGGCTCGTACTGGTCGAACCGTCCATATTTCGGGTTCGCCGCACCGAGTAGCGAACACCGCGACTTGAGGGTGGCGTTGATCCCCGCCTTCGAGATCGAGATCGACTGCTGTTCTAATGCCTCGTGCATCGCAGACCGGTCCTCCGGGCGCATCTTGTCGAGCTCGTCGACCGCGGCGATTCCCCGATCGGCGAGCACGAGTGCGCCGGCTTCGAGTGTCCATTGTTGGCCCTCGCCGAAGTCGTCGCGTACGGCAGCGGCCGTTAACCCGGCCGAGCTGCTCCCTTTTCCGGAGGTGTACACGGAGCGGGGCGCGATGTTGCGGATGTACTGCAACAGCGCGGACTTCCCGGTCCCGGGGTCCCCGATCAGGAGCATGTGCATGTCCCCGCGGGTGCGCGAGCCGTCGGGGAGGTGTTTGGTCACGCCCGAGAACAGTTGGAGGGTCATCGCGAGTTTGGCCTGGCGGTGGCCGTAGATCGAGGGCGCGAGGCTGTCGACCATCCGCTCGTAGATGTCGGGATCCGAGGAGAGCTCGACGATGGCTTGCTTGTCCTCGTCGGTGATCTCCATGTCCTCGAACTGCTCCTCTTCGACCTCGACCGCGTGGCCCTCCATGTAGATGTCGAACATGGTCGACTTCTCCTGGTTCGAGCCCTGCTGTTCGAGGTGGAGTACCCCGGTCACGCGGACGTGATCCCCTGCCGTGACTTTCCCCGTTATATCGTCCTCGATGTGGACGTCCAGACTCTGGGGGGTTTCGCCGCCGCGGAGTCCTTCAGGACTCTCCTGGACGCGGAGCTTCTGGGCGTCGATGAACTCCGACTGGTCGAAGTTGATCCTGAACGGGCCCTGGCGTTCACAGCCCGAACACTGGTGGGGCTCTTGGAAATCGCCGCCGGTCTGTGGGATCCGGGTGAGGGTGCCACAGCGCTGGCACTCGAAGGCCGCCTGCTGGATCTTCGGGCGGACGTCCGTCGCCTTGCGGACGATTCCACGGACCTCGACGAGCGTGTTGACGTTCTTCGAGCGGATCTCGCGAATGTCGGTCGCGCCGGGGAGGTTCAGCACCCGGACGTGGGCCTGTCCGAGGCTCACGTCGACCGGGAGGTCGTAGAGGCGAAGCGCCTCCTCGGCGTACGGTTGCATCTGTTCGGGCTGATTCCGGAAGTCGTCAGCGATGTCGGGGTCGAAGCGGTTCAGGTCGGTCCAGTCGAGGTAGAGCGAGCGCTGTTCGTTCGGGTAGTGCTGTGCCAGCGTGCCGATCTCGTCGTGATAATAGGTCCGGTAGAACTCCTCGAATCGGCCGACAAGCTCCTGATTCTCCGCACTAGCCATACTACTTTCTGTAGCTTCCGACCGGTATGAACCTTCGGACCGCAGCTTTTGCGCTGCGGGCGGCTTCGCCGCCCTCGGCAAAAGCTGCATCAAAAGCGCAGGCGGTTCCCGGTGGTTACCACCTGCTACCGCTTGCTCACTCCGTTCGCTCGCGGCGAGTACACTGAGTCCGCCTGCCATCCTCCACCCCGCTCATGCTACCCTACTATCGGTATTAGTATTTAAACGCAGTTTTACCGTACGGTTCTCGGCCCGAAGAACCTTGATAGCACATCTCACGAAATAGGGAGATATGCCGGAACGACGGCATTTCACCCACTCTCTACCGCGCGGACGATCTGGAGCGCTCCGCCACTATCGGCACGTTTATATAGAACCACAAACAACGATTCGACTGACTATGAGCCAGCGAATGCAGCAGGGTCAGCCCATGATCATCATGGGTGACGACGCACAGCGCGTACAGGACCGCAACGCGCAGGACTACAACATCTCTGCGGCACGAGCGGTCGCGGAATCGGTTCGCTCGACGCTCGGCCCCAAGGGGATGGACAAGATGCTCGTCGACTCGATGGGCTCGGTCACCATCACCAACGACGGCGTGACCATCCTCAAGGAGATGGACATCGACAACCCGACCGCCGAGATGATCATCGAGGTCGCCGAGACCCAAGAGGACGAGGCCGGCGACGGGACAACTACTGCCGTCGCCATCGCGGGCGAACTCCTGAAGAACGCCGAGGACCTCCTCGAGCAGGACATCCACCCGACGGCGATCATCAAGGGCTTCCACATGGCCAGCGAGCAGGCCCGTGAGGAAGTCGACAACGTCGCCGAACGCGTCGATTCGAGCGACGAGGAGCTCCTGAAGAAGGTCGCCGAGACCTCTATGACCGGCAAGGGCGCCGAGCTCAACAAGGAGCACCTCGCCCAGCTGATCGTCGACGCAGTCAGCCAGGTCACCGTCGAGACCGACGAGGGCGACAACGTCGTCGACCTCGAGTTCCTCGAGATCGAGACCCAGACCGGCCGCTCGGCCAGCGAGAGCGAGCTTCTGGAGGGCGCCATCGTCGATAAGGACCCGGTCCACGACGACATGCCCTCCGAGGTCGAGGACGCGCGAGTTCTCCTGCTCAACGAGGCCATCGAGGTCGAGGAGGCAAACGCCGACACGAACGTGAGCATCGACAGCCCCGATCAGCTCCAGCAGTTCCTCGACCAGGAGGAGGCCCAGCTGAAGAAGAAGGTCGAGCAGATCAAGGAGACCGGCGCGAACGTCGTCTTCTGCCAGAAGGGTATTGACGACCTCGCCCAGCACTACCTCGCGAAGGAGGGCATCCTGGCGGTCCGGCGCGCGAAGAAGTCCGACCTCGAGTTCCTGAAGGAGGTTCTCGACGCCGCAGTCGTCTCCGACCTCGACAGCGCGACCGAGGCCGAACTCGGACAGGGTAGCGTCACGCGCGACGAGACCGACGACATGTTCTACGTCACCGGCGAGGACGCCCACGGCGTCACCTTGCTCCTTCGGGGCTCGACCGAGCACGTCGTCGACGAGCTCGAACGAGGAATCAGCGACGCGCTCGAAGTCGTCGCACAGACCGTTTCCGACGGTCGCGTGCTGGCGGGCGGCGGCGCAGTCGAAGTCGAGGTCGCCTCGCGTCTGCGTGACTACGCCGACTCCGTTTCGGGTCGCGAGCAGCTCGCCGTCGAGGCGTTCGCCGACGCGCTCGAACTCGTCCCCCGCGTGCTGGCCGAAAACGCTGGCCTCGATTCGATCGACACGCTGGTCGACCTGCGCTCGGCCCACGAGTCGGGCGACGAACACGCCGGTCTGAACGTCTTCAGCGGCGACGTCGAGGACACCTTCGAGGCGGGCATCGTCGAGCCGGCCCACGCCAAGGAGCAGGCGCTCACGAGCGCCACCGAGGCCGCGAACCTCGTGCTCAAGATCGACGACATCATCTCCGCCGGCGACCTCTCGACGGACAAGGGCGACGACGAGGGCGGCGCGCCCGGCGGCATGGGTGGCATGGGCGGTATGGGCGGCATGGGCGGCGCGATGTGAGGTAGGCGACGATCCAACCCGACGTAGATATCGACGTACCGCTTTTCACCCGTTTTCGAAAACCGTGTTTTTTCAACGAATCGAGTAGCAGGAACGTATCGTCCCGTTTCAGATGGAACTAAGTGGGGCTCCGCGATAGTTGCCGCTATGCAAACGCTGCTTTTGAACGGCGACGACGTGGCCGAGAACGCGCGCCTCTCGGAGCTCATCCCCGCGATCGAGGACGCCTTCGCGGCCTACGAGCGCGGCGACGCCCAGATGCCGCCCAAATCTTACATCGACCTGCCCCAGTACAACGGCGACTTCCGGTCGATGCCCGCGTACCTCGACGCCGGATCGTGGGACGCCGCCGGGATCAAGTGGGTCAACGTCCACCCCGATAACCCCGCGGATCACGAGTTGCCCACGGTTCTGGGCACGATGATCTACTCGGACCCCGAGACCGCGGTGCCGCTCGCGATCATGGACGGAACGGAACTCACGATGCAGCGCACCGGCGCGGCCGCCGCGGTCGCCACGGATCATCTGGCCGTCGAGGACGCGGGTTCGATGGGGATCATCGGCGCGGGCGTCCAGGCCTACACGCAACTCGAAGCGATCGCCGAGGTCCGCCCGATCGAGCGCGTCGTGATCAGCGACCTCGACGAGGAGCGCGTCGAGCGCTTCGTCTCGGAGTTCTCCGACCGGTTCGACGTGTCGGGCGGGTCGATCGAGGAGGCCGCCTCGTGTGACGTCCTTTCGACCGTGACCCCCGTCGAAGAGCCGATCGTCTCCCGTGAGGCGGTCGGCGAGTACACCCACATCAACGCGATGGGTGCGGACGCCGAGGGCAAACACGAGATCGCCGACGAGGTCCTGCTCGATGCGAAACTCGTCATCGACGACCACGCCCAGACCACCCACTCGGGCGAGATCAACGTCCCCTACAACGCCGGCGTGCTGGGCGACGAGGACATCCACGCCGCGATCGGCGAGATCGTCGTCGGCGATGAGGAGGGTCGCACCCCCGAGGACGGCGTTACGGTGTTCGACTCGACTGGACTCGCAATTCAGGACGTGGCCGCCGCACACGTCGTCTACGAACACGCAGACGAGAACGACAACGGTTACCCCTTCGACCTGCTCGGTCTCATGTAGTCCGCTGGTGGAGGGCCTCGAAGACCTTACTCAGCACCCAGACGATGAGGACGAACGGAAGCAGGGGAACGAGCACTACCAGTAACACGAGGAAGTACGTGACCCCGATCAGGTTCATCTCCCCGTCCGATCGCCCCCGGTAGTACGGCGTCACCGTCCGGAGGGTCTTTTTCACCGTCGAATCGGTCTCGGATTCGCTCATATCTCAGATAGCACGTCTGACAGAATAACCCTTTTCGCGCGATCCGTGAGTTTGCCGCTCTGGACCCCGACGATCAGTTTTCGATGTGGATCGCCGGGCGTCCGGGTTCGGCCTTCCGGACGACCTCCTCGTCGGCCCCCTCGGCCCGAACGACCTCGACGGGCGCGTCGAACTCGCGTTCGAGCAGCCACGCGGCGGCTTCGAGCGCGTCGTGTTCCTCTTCGGGATCGAGGGTCATCGAGAGCGCCTCGCGTTCGGTCTGCAGGTCCTGGCCGTAGTCGGCCGCGGCGTCGCCCTGTTCGCGGATGTGGTCCTCGCCCATGAGTTCGCCGATCAGGTTGTCGGCGTCGCTGTCGATCGCGATCTCCAAGGCGTCGTACTTCCAGTCGGGCGCGATCACGACGTCGATCGCCTGCGGGTCCTCAATCCCGGCGACCTCGACGATATCGCGGACGTCTTTGCGGGTGTTCTCGACCAGCTGTCGGCGCTTTTCGACGCGATCCCGGTCGATCTCGGCGTCCGGCCAGTCGGCCTCGACGACGAACCCCTCCCCTTCCAGTTCCTCCCATAGCTCCTCGGCGAGATGGGGTGCGACCGGCGCGAGCAGTCGAACCACCGCCGACAGCCCGTGCCCGTAGGTTCCGGCGTGAGGTTCGGTGTACTCGGCGTACTGCCGGAGCGTCCGGACCAGCCCCTGGGTCTCCCGTAGCGCCTCGTTGAACCGCAGCGTGTCGTACTCGTCGGTGGCGATGGCGACCGTCGCGTCGATCTCGCTTTCGACGTAGCTGGCGACGGCGTTCCGCTCGCCGTCGGGTTCGTTTTCGACGAACCCATCCACCATTCCCTTCAGACGGTCGAGGAAGGCGTAGGTCGAGCGCACGCCCTCCTCACTCCAGTCGAAGTCCCGCTCGGGCTGGGCGGCCTGCATCATGAACAGGCGGGCGGTGTCGGCGCCGTACTCCTCGACGATGCGCTGGGGTGAGACGGTGTTCCCCTTCGATTTCGACATCTTCTCGCCCTCCAGTTGGACCATCCCCTGAGCAAGCAGGTTCGTGAAGGGCTCGCGGTGCTCTAAGCCCTCGTGGTCGGCGAGCACCTTCGTGAAGAAGCGCGAGTACAGCAGGTGCATCACGGCGTGCTCGATGCCCCCGACGTACTGGTCGACGGGCATCCAGTCGTTGGCCCGATCGCGGTCGAACGGGGCCGTCTCGAGGTCGGGTGAGATATACCTGAGAAAGTACCACGAGGAGTCGACGAAGGTGTCCATCGTGTCGGTTTCTCGCTCCGCGGGCCCGCCACACGCCGGACAGGTCGTCTCCTTCCACTCCTCGGCGGCGTCGAGCGGGTTGCCGGTCGTGTTGACGAACTCCGGCAGTTCGACCGGCAGCTCCTCCTCGGGCACCATGACGGCACCACAGTCGTCGTGGCAGTGGACGACAGGGATCGGCGTCCCCCAGTAGCGTTGCCGGGAGATCCCCCAGTCGCGCAGTTGGTACTGCGTCGACTCCTCGGCGGTCTCGATTTCCTCGGTGATCCGCGCGCGTGCCGTCTCGCTGTCGAGGCCGGAGTACTCGCCCGAGTTCACGAGCACGCCGTCCTCGGTATAGGCTTCCTCGCCCACGTCCGGGGCGTCGGGAACCGTCTCGCCGTCCCACCCCTCGGGCTCGGGGGCGATGACCGGCTTGATCTCGACGTCGTGTTTCTGCGCGAAGGCGTGGTCGCGCTCGTCGTGGCCGGGGACGGCCATCAGCGCGCCCGTCCCGACATCCGAGAGGACGAAATCCGCGACGTAGACCGGGATCTCCTCGCCCGTCGCGGGGTTGGTGGCGGTGAGATCGGTCGAAACGCCGTTTGGCTCATCGCCCTCAGGGTCGGCCTCCTCCTCGACGAACCGGCGAACCTCCTCGCTCTCCTCGGCCAGCCGCTCGCTGATCGGATGGTCGGGCGCGAGCGCGAAGAAGGTCGCGCCGTTGATCGTGTCGATTCGGGTGGTGAAGGCCGTAACCGGACCGTGGTCCTCGATCTCGAAGTCGATCTCTGCCCCGTACTGGCGACCGATCCAGTTGCGCTGCATCTGGCGTACCGAGTTGGGCCACCCCTCCAGGTCGTCGATCGCCTCCAGCAGCTCGTCGGCGTACTCCGTGATCCGCAGGAACCACTGCTCGAGTTCGCGCTGGACGACCGGCGTCCCACACCGCCAGCAGAGTTCGGCCTCGCCCTCGACCTGCTCGTCGGCCAGCACCGTCTCGCAGTTGGGACACCAGTTGACCTCGGCGTCGCGCCGTTCGACCAGCCCCTCCTCGTGAAAGCGCTCGAAGAGCCACTGGTTCCACTTGTAGTACTCGGGCGTGCAGGTGGCGATCTCGCGGTCCCAGTCGTAGCCAAAGCCCATCGAGCGCATCTGCTCGCGCATCGTCCCGATGCAGTCCATCGTCCAGTCCCGCGGGTTGGTATCGCGCTCCTTGGCGGCGTTCTCGGCGGGCAGGCCGAAGGCGTCCCACCCCATCGGGTGAAGTACCTCGTCGCCGGTCATCCGCCGGTACCGGGCGTAGGCGTCCGTGATCGTGTAGTTGCGGACGTGGCCCATGTGGAGTTTCCCCGAAGGGTAGGGGTACATCCCGAGGACGTACGTCGGATTCTCGGCGTCGTCGGGCGTCCGATACACGTCCGCGTCGGCCCACGCCGTCTGCCAGCGCTCTTCGATCGCCGTGTGGTCGTAGTCCCGTTCGCTCATCTCTTATATACGGATGGGCGAGAGGTCTCCCTATAGCTTTCCATCCACCGGTTCCCGTCCGTGTCTTCGACTTCCCGAGAGAACACGGGGGTTCACGGGGCGGCGTGTCCGATCCGCTCCGTCTGCGGGTCGTCCCTACCCGATCGCCCGATCCTCGTCACAAACGTGTGAAATAACTAACTGATAACTTAAACCCGTTGCTGGTACAAACAGGTGTCTTTTCCGTCTCTATCGTCAACAGTGGGATACGTTATTGATACTATTCGGTCACGATGTCGGTACGCGCCGATCCGATCGCGGCCGAACGGTTCGGTTTCTACGGGAGATCAATGGATACGACCACACGAGATACACGGCGGCAGACGGGAGAATCGACCGACAGAATGGGGGTGAGCAGGCGGCGTCTGCTCGAAGCCTCGGGCGTCCTCGGCGCGAGCGCGCTCGCGGGCTGTACCGAGACCGGGATCCTCGGAGGGACCGCCGCCGCGTTCGACGAGAAGTCCTTCATCGTGGGGTATCAGCCCTTCTACACCGAGTCGTGGTCGGCGCTGGTGATCAGACACGCCGGCCTCGCGGACAAACACCTCCCCGACGACTACTCCGTCGGGAGCTGGGAGGTCGCCCTTCAGGGTGCGGTGATCGGAAACAAGATGATCTCCACCCAGAACGACATCGGCTACACCGGCGACATGCCGTCGATCACCGCGATCGCGAACACGGAGACCCCGATCGATCTGGTCGCCATGGCGGGGTTCTCACAGGGCCAGCAGTGTAACCTCTGTTTCGTTCCGACCGGTTCGGACGTCAGCGAACCGGCGGACCTCGACGGCCGGGAGGTCGGCGTCACGACCGGCAGCTGTACCCACCGATTCATCCTGCAGGTCATGGAACAGGAGGGGATCGAACCGAACCTCTCGGACCAGGGGATGGCGACGATCTCAACGAACATCCGGGAGGGCAACATCCCGGTCGGCGTCGGCTGGGAGCCCGCCGTCGCCCGGTCGGTCATCCAGCAGGACGCCGCGGAGTACGCCTTCACCGGCGCGCAGTACGACCTCTACGACGCCGCCGGCCTGCTCATGCTCGACTCGCTGGTCGAGGACCATCCAGAGGCGGCCAAGGGCTGGCTCAAGGCCGAACTCGAGGCCAAACACATCATGGCCACCCAGCCCGAGCGGACGATAGACCTCATCAAACGGGAGGGCCAACTGCGCGCCTACGACCGCGAGACGGTCCGCGCGACCCTCTACGAGAACCTCGAGGTCAGCTCCGACGTCCAACGGTTGCTGTTCTACACCGACTACGAGGCCGTCGACCCAGCGAACAGGTTGTTCAAGGAACGCGCTCCGGAGTTCCTCTACGAGAACCAGGAGGTCATCCCGCGGATCCCGCCCGAGGAGCGCTACCGGATCGATCTCCTGCGGGAGGCCGTCGAGGAACTCCGCGCCGAGATCGACTGGGACCCGCTCCGGGGGGCCGAACGATGAGCACCGTCGAACAGGTCAAGCGCCGATTCGGCGCGGGAACGGTGCCCCTCCTCACGAAACGGCTCCGACAGGCGCTGTCGGTGGTCCTGTTTTTCGCCCTGTGGGCGGTCCTCGTCCGGCTCGAGGTGCTTGGCTTCGGCCGGTTCGTCGGCCCCGTACCGGCGCTATCGACGTTCGTCTCCGCGTTGCTTGGCGCGCCTATGACCGGGAGCGGGGCGACGATCTACCAACACGCCGCCTTCTCGGCGATGCGCGTCGTCGTCGCGATGGTTCTCGCCACCGCGACGGCCATCCCGCTGGGACTGCTCATCGGCGCGAACCGCCGCTGGGAGGACGCCCTGTTTCCGGCTCTGGAGGTCTTTCGACCGGTGCCGCCGGTCGCGTGGGTCCCCATCGCCCTCCTCCTCTTGCCCACCTTCAGAAGCGGCGTGCTCTTCGTCGTCTTCGTCGGCGCGTTCTTCCCGATCCTCGTCAACACTATCGAGGGCGTCGACACCGTCGACGAGGAGTACCTCCGGGCAGCCGAGAGCCTGGGGGCCGACTCCCGGGAGGTCTTCCGACACGTGATCTTCCCGGCGACCCTGCCCTCGATCGTCACGGGCGTCTCGACCGGCGTCGGCCTGGCCTGGATCACCGTCGTCGCCGCCGAGATGATCGCCGGGGGGATCGGGATCGGCTACATCATCTTCCAGGCCTACCGCCTGCTCCAGACCGACGTCGTCGCCGTCGGCATGATCGCCATCGGCGTCCTCGGTTACGCGTCGGCGGCACTCGTCTATCGGATCGGCAACCGACTGACCGAGTGGCAGACGATCGACTAACCCGCGAACCACCACACCACCACTACCAATGAGCAATCAGACACAGACCACACGCGAACCGACGATGGAGGGCGAACCGACACCCGAGAAGACCGGCGCGATCGACATCGAGAACCTGACGAAGGTCTACGACCCCGAGGGCGAGCGCGTCGTCGCGGTCGACGACATGGACCTACAGATCGGGGCCGAGGAGTTCGTCGCGCTGCTTGGCCCCTCGGGCTGTGGGAAGAGCACCGTCATGAACTGCATCGCGGGCTACCTCGAACCCACCGAGGGCGAGGTGCTCGTCGACGGGAACCGGGTTTCGGGTCCCGACCCCAAGCGCGGGGTCGTCTTCCAGGACAACCGGCTGTTCCCCTGGAAGACGATCCAGGAGAACGTCGAGTTCGGCCCGCAAATGAACGATGGCGTCGAGGAGGGACGGGCCCGAAGCATCCTCGACGAGATGGGCCTCGACGGCTTCGAGGACGCCTACCCCTCGGGGCTTTCCGGTGGAATGCAACAGCGCGCCGAACTCGCGCGCCTGCTCGCGAACGACCCCGACATCATGCTGATGGACGAACCGTTCAGCGCGCTCGACGCCCTCACCAAGGAGATCATGCAGAAGAAGCTGATCGAGGTCTGGGAGCGGGACAACCGGACGGTGCTCTTCATCACCCACGACGTCGAGGAGGCGATTCTCCTCGCGGACCGCGTGGTCGTCATGACTGCCCGACCCGGCCAGGTCAAGGACGTCATCGATGTCGACCTCGACCGGCCGCGTGACCCCGAGGTCGTCACGACCGATCGCTTCACCGAACTGCGAGAGCGCGCCCTCTCTGTCATCCGCGAGGAGGCCCAGCGCGCGCTCGAACAGGAGGAGGGGGAGGTCTGATGGAGACGCGAAGGCGCCTCGTCCGGGCGGGTTCGGTCCTCGCGGTCCCGATCCTCTGGTTCCTCCTTACCCGACTGGGTATCGTCGCCGGGTTGCCAACACCGACGGCGGTCGCGAGTTCCTTCCTCGAGGAGTTCTACCGCCAGGACTTCTGGCTCTCGGTGGCCCGCAGCACGGTCCGCGTGCTGGTCTCGTTCGTGGTCGCGGCCGCCGTCGCGATCCCGCTGGGGCTGTTGATCGGCCGGTACACCGTCTTCGCCGACCTCACCTTCCCCGCCCTCGAGATGCTCCGGCCGATCCCGCCGATCGCGTGGATCCCCTTCACGATCCTCGTTCTGCCGGCCTCGGAGCTCTCGATCATGTTCATCACCTTTCTGGGAGCGTTCTTCCCCATCCTGCTGAACACCATCCAGGGCGCACGCGGCGTCGAGGTCGAGTTCTCGCGGGCCGCCCAGTCGCTCGGCGCCGGCTCGTTCCAGACGTTCCGACACGTGATCTATCCGAGCGCGCTGCCCGCGATCCACGCCGGCATGATCGTCGGGATGGGACTGGCGTGGGTCAACCTCATCGCCGGCGAGATGGTCGCCGGCGGCACCGGGCTGGGATTCCTGACGTGGTCTGCTTACACCAGCGGGTCGTACCCGACCATCATCGTCGGGATCATCACCATCGGCGTGCTCGGGGCGCTCTCATCGGCGCTCGTTCGACTGTTCGCCAACTGGCAGATCGGCTGGCGGGAGGTCGAGTCCGCGTGAGCCACTCGCGGGCCCCGTCGCGACCCTCCCTCGGGACCGCCACGACGCTGGCCCCGCTCGCGGGGTTCGCCCTCGCGCTCGCGGCGCTCGTCCATCGCACCCCACTTCGAGGTCCGCTGTACCAGCCGACGCTGCTGCCGGGTCGGATCCCCCTCGAAACCGCCGGGGCCGATCCGCTGGTGGTCCTCGCGTCGGTCGGATTCGGCGAAAGCTGGCTCTACCTGACCGGGCTCCCGGCGGCGTTGCTCGGGGCCGGGGTTCTCGCGGCGTTCGTCGGCTCCCGCTTCGGGGCGATCCTCGGGGCCGTCCTCGCGAGCGGCGCGGCCGGGACCGTCGTGCGCGTCTCTGGCTGTCACTGTGGGGCCGGATCGACGGGCCAACTCTGGGAACTGCTCGTCTGAGCGCTCGAATCAGTAAAACAGGTTCGGCAGTGCGAGGGCGACGCCGTTGGTCCAGCCGAAACCGTACTGCAGCGGGTACTCCCCACCGCCGCCGACGCCCGACCCGCCGGTCACGTCGTACTTCTCGAGCATCTGGCCGGTCCGCTCGAACACCGAACGGTTGAGGTCGAGCCACCGTCCCGCGATCTCGGTCGCGAGGCGCTCGTAGCCGTAGCCCGCGAGGCCGACGACCGCCATCCACTGCAGCGGCGCCCACCCGTTCGGAGAGTCCCACTGCTCGCCCGACTCGGTGAGCGTGGTCACGAGCCCGCCCTGTTCGAGGAATCGCTCGTCGAGTGTTTCGGCCACCGCGGCCGCCTGCGTTTCGCTCGCCATCCCGGTAAACAGCGGCACCGCGGCCGCGAGCGTCCACGCGTCGGTTCGCTCGCCCGCCGTCCACGCGTGATCGAAATAGAAGCCGTCCTCGGCGTCCCAACAGTACCGATCGACCAGCGCCCGGCGTCGGGTTGCGCGCTCGTGAAACCCGGCCGCCCGCTCGTCGTCACCTGCCTGCTCGTGCCAGTCTGCAAGCGAGCGCTCCATCCCGTAGAGGAAGGCGTTCAGGTCGACCGGAACGAGATCGGTGGTCCGGACGGTCTCCAGATCCTCGCCCGAGAGCCACCGACTGCTGAAGTCCCAGCCCGACTCGGCGGCCGCCCGAACGTCCCGATAGAGCCCTTCGGGCTCTCGATCCGCGCGTTCGGCGAGTTCGACGTCCTCGCGGTAGGACTCGACTCGAGGGCTCGGATCGTCGTCCCAGTACCGGTTGAGGACGCCCCCGTCGAGGCCCACGGTTCGGCGGTGGGTCTCGCCCGTGCCCACGTCCGACTCGCCGTCCATCCAGAAGTCGTACTCGCGGTCGAGCGCGGGGAGGTACTCGACGGCCGCCTCGGGGCCGCGCCTGCTGGCGAGTAAGTCGAGCAGGCGGTGATAGAGCGGCGGGTTCGACCGGCTGGTGTAATAGACCCGCCCGCCGTTGGGGACGAACCCGAACCGGTCGATCAGCGACGCGAAGTTCGCCGCGAGTTCGTCGATCAGGTCGAGCCGCCCGGTGACGGCGAGTCCTTCGGCGGCGAAGTAGCTGTCCCAGTAGTAGATCTCCCGGAAGCGTCCGCCGGGGATCACGCTCCGGTTCGGGAGCGAGATGATCGTCTCGCCCGAGCGGGTTTCGACCGGATCGCGGATCAGGTGTCCCCACAGTTCGTCGATGTACCACTCCATCGAGACCGTCGAGGGATCGACGCCCGTGATCGGATCCGTCGGGACGTCGAAGTTGTCGGTGACGAACCGCTCGATGTCGGTCTCGTCCCGGTCGAACCGCTCGTGGATCTCGACGGGGTCGGAGGCGGGGACACAGTCGACCAGCGTCTTCGAGTCGGGGAAGACGCCGTCGTGCTGGGCCATCTCGAAGAGGGGCCCGTCGAGTTGGGGATAAGGGACATGAGATGGCATGGTCAGAGGTAATCGGTGGAACCGTCTTGTGCCTGTCGGCTCGCGTCCCGTCAGTCGCCGCCGATCAGCCCCTTCATGACGAACCTCTCGACCGCGTCCGTGACGGGCAGCTCGCGCAGATCGCCCTCGGCGTCGCGATAATCGTAGGCCGCATCGTCGGGCTCGAAGCCGCCGAACACCCGGATCCGGTGCTCCCTGCCGGCCGGCGCGAACGACTGCCACCCCGCGCGGTCGAACGCGACTTCCACCTCCTCGCCGTCGCGCTCGACCCGTCGTGCGGGGTAGCGCTCGACCTCCCGGTTCAGCGCGTAGAAGCTCCCCTCGTGGATCGATTCGGCCCGATCCGGCACCTCGAACCGGACGACCAAGTCGTCGTCGACCAGCGAGACGTCCGTCGACTCGCCGACGTCGGCGTCGACCCGGAGGATGCGCTCTTCGATCCGCGGGGCGACGCGGCCGCGGTTCTCGACGTACTCCATGACGGCGGGACCGAGTCCCGCGTCGGTTTCTCTCAGGACCTCGTTGTCCCGGAACGACTCGTAGCCCAGCGCCGTCTCCTTGACGTAACCCGTCGTCCCGACGGTGTAGAGCCCCTCGGGGTCGAGTTCCTCGCCCGCGACGTAGACCTCGCCGACCGAGGGCTCGTCGTGGCCGCTCCACTCGTAGCTCAGCCCGCCGACCTGCTGGCGCTGGCGCGCGCCGAAGGGGTCCTCGGGGAGGTAGTCGATCCGTCCCTCCAGCGCCTCACGTATCTGCTGGCCGGTCGCCTCGAAGGCCATCAGCGTGTCGGTAAACGGCATGACCTGCAGGACGTCCCTCGTCGTGAGCGTGCCCGGGCCGTAGGTGTTGTCGGTGCGGATCCGACCGGCGGTCTGGAGGGCGATCTCGGCGTCGACGGTCTCGCGGATCGCGTCGGTGATGAGGTTGCCCAGTCGGCTCTCGCGGCCGTTGGTGACGGTTCCGTCGGCGTCGAGTTCGACCGCCGTCTCGCCGACCTCCCGCGAGAGTCGCTCGTGGAGGTCCGCGTACTGGACGCGCATCCGGGCGTCGAACGCCGGATCGGGCTCGACCGTCTCGTCGAGGTCGATGCGCTTCCACTCGACGAGTTCGCCCGCCGAATCCAACGTCATCACGCCCAGATGGGCGTAGGCGTAGCCGATCTCGCTGATGACGGTTCCCTCGTGGACCTCGGCCTCGTCGAACGTGATGTGCGAGTGCGAGCCGAAGATGGCGTCGAGCCCGTCGACGGCCTCCGCGATCTCGTAGTGGGTGTCGTGGGCGACGTGGGAGGCCAGCACGATCACGTCCGCGCCCTCCGCTTCGAGGGTCTCGACCATCTCCCGTGAGACCTCGACGGGGTCGCCGGCCTCGTAGGCCTCGGGGTAGTCCGTGATGTTGTGAAATCCCCTGACGACGACGTTGAACACCCCCAGTGTGAGGTCGCCGATCTCGATGGTCCGCCAGCGCTCGGTCCCCGGGATGGGATCGCCCTCCTGGGTCGAGAGCGCGGAGTTGATCCACGGGAACTCGCTGGACTCGAAGCGCTCGGTCGCGGTCTCGACGCCGTAGTCGAAGTCGTGGTTGCCCACGCCCGCAGCGGCGATGTCGAGTTCGTTCATGAACGCCACGTTGTGGGTCCCCTTCGTGAAAAACGAGATCGGCGAGGAGCCAAGTTCGTCGCCGCTCGTGAGGAAGACGGCGTCGTCGTGGGCGGCGAGCTGTTCGTCTATCACCGTTCGGTACCGGGCGATGTTGGGCCCGTCAAGCGGGCCGATGCCGCTGTGGGTGTGCAGGTCGTGGACGATGGTCACGGTATCGCCCTCTGTTTCCGCCTCCGACTGCGCACCGGCCCGGCCCGCAAGCGCCGTCCCCGCGAGGCCGGCGGCCGACGCGGCGAGCATCGTCCGTCGCGTGGTCCGCCCGCGCTTGCGAACCGTACTGCGCTCGCGGGCGGGCTCGCCGCGCCGTCGCGCCTCGCCGTGGCCCCGCCCACAGTCGTCTGTCATCGTCCTCGGATTCGGGTGCGAGCCACTAGTAGTTCCCGGCCGAGTTCAGTACAGGACGTGTTCGGTGTCGTACGAGCCGAGCCAGCGCACCCACCCCTTGCGCGCGATCGATTCGACGCGCTCGAAGGCCCGCTCGGTGCGCCCCTCGTACATGCCGGCCTCACAATCGATATGAAAGAGGTAGTCCCCGAGGCGCTCGCCGCTGGGGCGCGATTCGATCCGCGAGAGATTGATGTCCTCGTCGGCGAAGGCCTCCAGCAGTTCCAGGAGGAGTCCGGGGTAGTTCTCGCTCGGGTAGACGACGAAGGAGGACTTCCCGCCGGCTTTCGAGCGCTCGTCGGTGGGTGCGACGACGAGAAAGCGCGTCGCGTTCGAGTCCCGATCCTGAATGTCTTCGGCGAGGATCCGCAACTCGGTGCCGTTGCTCGCGTTGTCCGGGTGGCCGATCGCCGCCACTGAGGGGTCCTCGCGGGCGAGTTCGACCCCGCGGGCGGTGCTCGCGACCGGTTCGAGGTCGACGTCGGGGTACTCCGCCTCGAGGAACTCCCGACACTGCGCGAGCGCCTGCGAGTGGCTCGCGACGGTGACAAACTCCCCGCTTTGGGCGAGCAGCGCGTGGCGGATCGGCGTGACGATCTCCCTGACGACGCCTATTTCGAACTCCGCGAGCGCGTCGAGGCTCTCGGTGACGCTGCCCTCGATGCTGTTCTCGATAGGGATCACGCCCCGATCCGCGCTCGTGGTCGCGACCGCCTCGACGATCCCCGTGACCGATTCGCGGAAGTCGACGTCCTCGGCGACGGCGCTCGCCGCCCGGTGTGAGTAGGTTCCGGCCGGCCCCAGCGTGACTGCTCTCATGGGGCGCGGTTTCGCGCTCATGGGCAAAAGGCCTCGGGTGCGAGCGTGGATCCGGTGGATCCGAGTACTTACGGTCCCCGATCGGGTGGGTCGTACCATGGCGGAGTTCACCGACGTGACGCGCCGATCCCTCCTGCGGGCGACGGGGGCGGGGCTGGCGCTCTCGGTTGCGGGCTGTCTCAGCGGCGACGAGGGCGAGACCCCGCCGGGCGACACCGACCCCGAGTCGATCGAGCGCGGCGGTCGATTCACCGTCGGTCTGTCCGACGACCTCGGGGCGCTGAACGTGCTGACCGCGAGTTCGGCCCCCACGAACGCGCTGCTCGACCTCCTCTATCAGCCGGGCGTTCTCGTCGACCCCGACGGTTTCGAGGCGATGCCGTGGGTCTTTCCCGACTGGGACGCCCGGGAGACGACCGATGGGATGGAGGTCCGCTTCAGCGTCCGCGAGGACCTCCGGTGGACCGACGGCGAGCCCCTGACCGTCGAGGACGTCCGTTTCACCTACGAGTACTACGTGGACCGGGGACCGGGGCGCGTTCGATCCGTGGTCGACCCCATCGAGTCGATCGGGGAGGCCACGGGCGAGTACGACCTCGCGCTGTCGCTCGACCGGGTTGTCGGGACCTACGCGAGCGAACAGCTCTCGTTGCGGTTGTTGCCCCAACACGTCTGGCGCGACGTCGACGATCACACCGCCCACGACCCCGAGGCACCCGTCGGACTCGGACCGGGCCGCGTCGTCTCCGGCGACCGCGAAACCGGTTTCGAACTCTCGCTCGTGGACGACTGGCCGCTCACCCGACAGGACTGGATCGAGGACCACCCCCTGTTCATCCACGGCGGCCCCTTCCTCGACTCACTGGAAGTCCGCCTTCTCGCCAACCGGGACGCGCTCCACCGCGAACTCCTCGGGGGCGGGATCGACGCGATGGACGACGGCGGGTTCGACCCCGCCCAAGCGCCGGCGATCGACGAGCGGGAGGGACTGGGGCTGATCGACGGCCACGACGACGGCTACAGCCACTACACGATCAACATGCGGGTCCCCCCGCTCGACGACCGGGCGTTCAGACAGGCCCTGAGCATGGCGATGGATCGCCGCCGGTGGGTCGAGGGGATGATGCGGGGCTACGCGATCCCCGGCAGCGTCGTCGTGCCGCCGGGGTTCGAGCACCTCCGTCCGGAGGCGAGCGCCGGCGAACCCATCCAGGGCTCGCCCGACGAGGGCGCCCACCCGGCCCTGGAGGCGCTGTGGTTCCGCGAGGAGGAAGACGGCGACCTCGACGTCGCGGCGGTCCGCGACTTCCTCGAATCGGGCTCGATCGTCTCGGGTGCGGCGGGAACCTACGCCGGTCGCGAGTATCCCGGGAGCCTGACGGGAATCGACGTGGCCGACCGGACCGGGGCGACCTACGACTACGGGTTCGGCGCGGTCCGGTCGAGCGTGCTCGAGGAGGCCGGGATCGACCGGGAGCTCTACGTCGACGGGCGGACCGTCGAGGAGCTGAACGGGGGGCCGATTACGATGCTCAGCGTCCCCCCGGACGCGAATCCGCGGGCGGTCGAGTTCACCCAGGAGTACGTCCGGAACGTCCGTCTGCTGGGGATCCCGATCGAACTGGAGGTCGCCACCGCGAACTCGATCGCCGACCGGGCGTATCTCGAGGCCGACTTCGATATCTACCCCGGGGAGTGGGCCGGCCTCTCGGCGGACGGGGTCTCCTCTCTCTACGACCTGTTTCACAGCGACAACGCCCACGCCGAGGACTCGACGTTCGATACCTTCGGGTACAACGCCGCAGGCTACGGGCTCGCGGGCCTGCCGGGGGCCGACCGCGCCATCGAGGAGGCCCGCGGCGAACTCGATCCGACACGGCGTGCCGAACTCGTCCGCGAGGTCGCAGAACGGATCTACCTCGACGCGCCGACGCTCGTTCGCTCCTATCGCTGGCCCCAGTGGCCGGTCAACACCGCCGACTTCGCGGGCTTTCTGCCCTCGATTCCCGGCCTCGGCAGTTCGAACCTCTGGATGCAGGCGCTCACCGTCCACCGGCGCTGACCACCCTTCCCACACCGTCTCGGCTCTCGCTTCAGAGCTTCAGCGGTTCAGCGTGTGGATCGCGTGGCCCAGCGCGTTCTCGGCGGCCTCGTGGACCGCCTCCGAGAGCGTCGGGTGGGTGTGGATCGTCGCCGCCACGTCCTCGAGGGTCGCGCCGAGTTCGATCGCGAGGCCGACCTCCGCGATCAACTCGGAGGCCTCGGGGCCGACGATCTGCCCGCCCAGCAGAAAGCCGCTCTCCGAATCGGCGACGATCCGGACGAACCCGTCGGTGTGGCCGGTGGTGAGCGCCCGCCCGCTGGCGCGAAACGGCATCTGGCCGACCGCGGGTTCGAAGCCCGCTTCTTCGGCTTCGGTCTCGGTCATTCCCACCGTTCCTATCTCGGGCTCGGTAAAGACGGCCGCGGGGACCGCTTGGTAGTCCAGCGCGCTCGGCTCGCCCGCGATGACCTCCGCGGCGACCTGTCCCTCTTTCATTCCCTTGTGGGCGAGCATCGGCTCGCCGGCGACATCGCCGACTGCGAAGACATGCTCCAGGTCCGTCCGTGCGCGGTCGTCGGTCGCGAGGAAGCCGCCCTCGTCGGGCTCTATTCCTACTGCCTCCAGATTGAGGGTGTCCGTCACCGGCTGGCGGCCGACGGCCACGAGCGCCTTCTCGCAGGCGTAGCTCGCCTCCTCACCGTCCTCGGTCTCCGTGGTGACGCTCATCCCATCCCCCGTCTCCTCCCACCCGCTCGCGGCCTCGCCGAGGCGGATCTCCACGCCGAGGTCCTCCATGTTGTCGACGACGGGTTTCGCGAGGTCGTCGGCGTAGCCCGTCAGCGCCTCCTCGAGCATCTCGACGACCGTCACGTCGGTGCCGAGTTTCGCGAAGACGCCCGCCAGTTCCATCCCGATGTAGCCCGCGCCGATGATCACCAGCGAGTCGGGGACCGACTCGAGCGCGAGGGCGTCACGGGAGCTCAGGATCCGCTCGCCGTCGAACTCGAAGCCGGGGATCTCGATCGGTCTCGAACCCGTCGCGACGACCGCGTGTTCGAACTCGATCGATTCCGAGCCCTGCCCGTCGCCGCCGTGGGCGACCCTCGCTCTGTTCTCGCCGTCGAACTCCGCACGCCCTTCGACGAGGTTCACGCCGTTGGCTTTACAGAGCTTCTCGACGCCGCCCGTGAGCTGGGAGACGACGCCGTCTTTCCACTCCATCATCCCGCCCATGTCGATGGCGGGGTCGGCGTGGATGCCCATCCCCTCTGCGTTTCCGGCCTCGTGGGCGACCCCCGTTGCCGTGATGAGCGCCTTCGAGGGGATGCAGCCGTGGTTCAGACAGGTCCCTCCATACGATTCCTTCTCGACGAGGGTCACGTCCAGATCGAGCTGTCCCGCCCGAATGGCGGCCACGTACCCGCCCGGTCCTGCGCCGATCACCAGTACGTCCGTGCCAGTTGCGATGTCTCCGACGACCATTGTTATTCTAGTAGCAGCAGCGTTGGGTTCTCAAGGTACTCTATCACGCGGTTCGCGAACGCCGCGGCCTCTGCGCCGTCGATCACCCGGTGATCGATCGACAGCGACAGCGGCAGGGTGTGGGCGGCCCGAACGTCGTTATCCTCGACCACCGGCCGTTCGGTCAGCTCGCCCAGCCCCAGGATTGCGACCTCGGGGTGGTTAATGATCGGGGTGGCGTATTCGCCGCCGATCGCCCCGAAGTTCGTGATCGTGAACGTCCCGCCCTGCATCTCCTCCCGGGTTATCGAGCGCTCGCGGGCCTTCTGAGCCAGTTCGTTCACTTCCGAGGCGAGTTGCAGGATCCCCTTCTCGTCGACGTTTCTCACCACCGGCACCATCAGTCCCGCGTCGGTGGCGACGGCGATCCCGACGTTGTAGTAGTGCTTGACGACGATCTCCTCGCTCTCTTCGTCGAGGGCGGCGTTCATCTCGGGGAACTCCTTCAGCGCCGCGACCAGCGCTTTCATCATGAACGGCATATATGTGAGCCGAACGCCCCGTTCCTCCGCGCGGGCTCTGAGGTCCGATCGCGTCTCGACCAGCCCCTCAACCTCGGCGGTGTCGTGGTGGGTGACGTGGGGCGCCGTGAACTTCGAGTTGGCCATCTGACGGCCGATCGTCCGGCGGATCCCCCGGTAGGGGACCCGTTCCTCGCGCTCTTCGGACCCGCTCGGCTCCTCGGCGGCGACCGCCTCGGCGTCGGCGGCTTGGGCCGCCCGTTGGGCTTCGGCGTATTCCCGGACCGCCTCGGGCGTGACGAAGGCCTCGCCGTCGCGCTCCTCGCTCGCGGGCACCCGGTTCAGGTCGACGCTCTCCTCCTCGGCGAGCCGTCGGGTCGCGGGCGCGGCCAGTGTCCGCTCGCGGTCGGCGGATTCGCGACCCGCCGTGCCGGACTGCGGGGCAGGCTCGCCGCCGGCGTCGCTTTCGCTCTCTCCCGTCCGCCGAGTCGCGGATTCGAGCCCCTCGTCGAGCTGTTTCGGTCCCTCAGTGCCTGTTTCGCCTTCTCCTTTCGCGGCCTCGCGCACGTCGCCCTCTGTGACTCGGCCGCTCGGGCCCGACCCGGGGACGCTCGCGATGTCGACGCCGAGTTCGCGGGCGAGGCGGCGGACGTTCGGCGGGGCGAAAGTCCGCCCTGCGGACGTTTCGACTGCTTCGCTCTTTCCGTCGCCGATGTCGGCGGGCTCCTCGCTGACCCGTTCCTGAGACTCGGTCGGTTCCTCGGTGTCGGCGCTCTCGGTCGTTCCTTCCTCCTCGCTTTCGTCCTCGCCCTCGACCGCGAAGGTGATAATCACGGTCCCCACGGGAACGACCTCGCCCTCGTCGGCGCGGATCTCCTTTACCGATCCGTTGACCGGCGAGGGCACTTCGACCACTGCTTTGTCGGTTTCGACCTCCGCGACGGGTTGATCTTCCGTGACCTCGTCGCCCCCCGAGACCAGCCACCGAACGATCTCTCCCTCCGCGACGCCCTCGCCCACGTCGGGCAGTTTGAACTCGCGGACCATCAGAACTCGACGGCCTCCCTGATGCCCTCCTCGATGCGGGTGGATTCGGGCAGATAGTAGTCCTCGAGTGCGTACAGGGGAAATGGCGTGTCGAACCCGGTGATGCGCTTGACGGGCGCCTCCTGATAGACCAACGCCTCCTCCTGGATCGTGGCGGTGATCTCCGCACCCAATCCCGCTGTCTTGGGCGCTTCGTGGACCACGGCCGCCCGTCCGGTCTTCTTGAAGGAGTCGACGATTGCATCCTCGTCGAGCGGCGAGAGCGTTCGGAGGTCGACCACCTCCACGTCGATCTCTCCATCCAGGTTCTCCGCCGCGTCGAGGGTCGGACGGGTCATCGCGCCCCACGTGAACACCGAGACGTCCGAACCTTTACGCCGAACCGACGCCTCCCCCAGCGGAACCTCGTAGGACTCGTCGGGAACTTCCTCCCTGAACGCCCGGTAGATGAGTTTGGGTTCGAGAAAGACGACCGGGTCGGGGTCGCGGATCGCGCTCGTGAGCAGGCCCTTCGTGTCGTACGGCGTGCTCGGTATCACGACCTTGAGACCGGGCTCGTGAACGTAGAAGGCCTCCTTCGACTCCGAGTGGTGCTCGGGCGCGCGGATCCCGCCGCCGTACGGTGCTCGAAGCACCATCGGGCAGGTGAACCGTCCGCGAGAGCGCGTCCGGAGTCGCCCCATATGCGAGACGATCTGGTCGAACGCGGGGTACATAAAGCCCGAGAACTGGATCTCGGGGACGGGTTTCAGCCCGTAGGCAGCCATCCCGATCGCCGTGCCGACGATCCCCGATTCCGCGAGGGGGGTGTCGATCACGCGATCCTCGCCGAACTCGTCGAAGAGCCCTTCGGTTGCGCGGAAGACGCCGCCGTTCTTTCCGACGTCCTCGCCCATGACGAGCACGTCCTCGTCGGTTCGCATCTCTGCGGCCAGTCCGTCCCGTACCGCCTGTACCAGGGTCAGGTTCTGTGTCTCGCTCATTCAGTGGTCCTCCAACAGGGCCGCGTCGCCGTGTGTTTCGCGGATCGACCGGAACCACTCCAACTGCTCCTCCAGCCGTCCGGGCAGCTCCGCGTAGACGTCCGTGAACATCTCTTCGGGATCGGGCCGCTCGACCGCCTCGGCGGCCTCGATTGCGTCTGCGACCTCCTCTCCGACTTCGGCCTCGATCGCCTCGATGCCCTCCGCGTCGAGATAGCCGTGTTCGAGGAGGAACGTCTCCAGTCGCGGAATTGGATCCTTCTTTTTCCACTGCTCGACCTCGCCCTCCTCGCGGTAGACCGAGGGGTCGTCGGCGGTGGTGTGTGCGCCGAAGCGGTACTGGACCGCCTCGATCAGGGTCGGCCTGCGTTCGCCCTCGCCGGGCGATTTCGCCTTCTCGACTGCGTCGCGGGTGACTTTGTACACCGCGAGCGGGTCCATCCCATCGACCTGGACGCCCTCGAAGCCGTAGGCGCTGGCCTTGACCGCCAGCGTCTCGCTTGCGGTCTGTCGTTCCCTCGGTACGGAGATCGCCCACTGGTTGTTATTGCAGAAGAAGACGTTGGGCGTGTCGAACACCCCCGCGAAGTTCAGTCCCTCGTGGAAGTCGCCCTCGCTCGTAGCCCCGTCCCCGAAGTAACAGATCGCGGCGGTGTCCTCGCCTTTGAGCTTCGCGGCCCACGCGTAGCCGACGGCGTGGGGGATCTGGGAGGCGATCGGAACTGCGACGGTGAATATGTTGGCCTCCTCGGGGATCGCGTTGCCGTCCTCGTGGCCCATCCAGTAGAGCAGGGTCCGCTCCAGCGAGAGGCCGCGAACGAGGCCGGCGCCGTGTTCCCGGTAGCTCGGAAACAGCCAGTCCTCCTCGTCGAGCGCGTGTGCGCTCGCGACCTGTGCGCCCTCCTGACCCGATAACGGAGGATAGGTTCCCATTCGCCCCTGGCGCTGGAGGCTCACCGCCCGCTGGTCGAAATGGCGGGCCAGACGCATCTGGCGGTAGATCTCGACGGCCTCCTCGTCGCCGATATCGGGCACCTCCGCGTCCTTGAGGACCGACCCGTCGTCGGCGAGGACCTGTACGCGCGTCTCAGGGTCGCGCTCTACCGTACTCATGAATACACTCTCCGCAGCATGTCACAACCGTCTCCCGCTCGGGTTATAGGATTTTCGTAACGATCGTTCCCTGGTTTTATTTCTCCCGATACCGATAGACGATACGTGTGTCAGACGGTGACTCACCGGTCGAATTCCGACCCGCCCCCGATAAAAGAACACGTTCGGTCGGATCCGACCGCTCTCGAATCCGACCGCTATACGTTCGTGGGGAACCGCCCGCTCACCCGTCGGGGTCGTAGACCCAGACCATGTTGTTCTCGTGGCCCCGCAACGAACTGTCCTCGCCGATGACAACGCGGCCGTCGTCCATCACGACGATGTTGTCGGGGTTCGCGATCGTCGTCGAGGGGTCAAAGCCCTGTCTCGTGAACACGGTCTCGATCTTCTCCATGCCCCTGCCGACGACGCCCTCCTCGCTCTCCTTGGCGGGGTTGAACGAGCAGTCGGTACAGACGGTGCTCTTCGAATCGGGACGCGCGTCGTAGGGACAGCCCCCGCAGATGTTGGCGTTCGGGCCGCCGGTGACGACCGGCTCCATCCGGAGCAGGTCGTAGTCGTGTGCGGCAGTCCGCTTGCCACAGCGCTCTCCCTCGCCGTAGAGACGCATCCGGTAGACAACACCCCACTCGCCGCCGTTGACCTGAATGTGGTCCTCCTCGTCATGGAACTCCTCGTCGGCCTCGTCGTTGGGTAGGAACGTCTGGTTGGTCTCGGACATCGCGACGTAGGCGTGGTCGCCGATCTCGGCGTCCCGGCGGATGTTGACGCCCTCCATCTTGCGGAACTCGTCGGTCGCGCCGAGCGCGCCGGCCGCGCGGTTCGTCTCGAGGAAGGCGACCCGGTCGTCCTCGGCGTTCCCCGCTGCCCACCGCTCGACCTCCTCGTCGGTGATGTAGCTGGTCTCGCCCTCGGTGTAGTCGGCCTGGGTGACGTCGTCGTACTCGGCGATCCAGGACTCGATCTCCTCGTTGTCGGCGTGGCCGATTTCGATCCATTGGAGTTCGAATCCGACGTCCGCGGGGTCGCCCCCGACCGGGCCCTGTTGGATCGCCTTGGCGGCGTACAGCGTCCCAGACGAGAGGTCGCCCGCCTCGTCGGCGACGAACTTGTAGAACCCGCGTGCGGTGCCGTCCGAGGTGGTGTAGGCGGTCTTCTCGTCGGGCATCACGACCGCGTTCTCGTGGGTCGAACGCCCGAGCGCGAAGTGTTTGACCGGTGTCGGCTCCTCGATTGGGTTGGTGATCTCGACGATGTAGCCGTAGCGATACGGGTTGGGGTAGGCCTCCTCGTAGACGCCCTCGTCGTTGGGTTCATGGCCGAGGTACTTCGCGAGGCGTTCGACGTCCTCGATCCCGTCGTAAGCGGGGTCGTTCCAGCGGTCGGTGTCCGGGATGGAGTAGTTCTCCTCGGAGGTCAGCGGCGTGTTCCACGGCGAGACGGTGCCGAAACAGTTGACCCACGTTCCTTCGACGTCGCGGAAGTCGACGTTCTCGGCGTCGAGAACCTGCCACGGGCCCGTTCCCTCCGAGACGATGTGGATCCGGCTCATCATCCCGGGCCGGGTTTCCCAGTTCGTGAACAGATATCCCTCCTGGACGTCCCCGTCGTTTTCGACCGGGACATAGCCGTTGAAGTCGGGCCAGACCCCTTCGGTCAGATGCTCGCCGCCGGGCGTCTTTGGGACGCCGAGCCGTTCGTCATCGCCGATATAGGTGCCACCCTCCAGAATCGGCTGATACGAGCCCATCGCCGTCTGGACCATCCGGTCGTAGGACTCGGGCGTGCCGTCGCCGTCCCCGTAATCGTCGTCGTCGCCCGCCGGGATCTGAACGGAGGGGAAGTCCTTCGGCAGGTCGTTGATGTTCAGTCCCCGCACCCCGCCGACGATGCCGGGTTCGTCCTCGCCGTCCAGATCCGTGTCGGGGTGCTGGACGTTGAAGAAGAACCGTCCCTCGCGCGTGATGAACATCCCCGTCACCTCCGCGCCGATGATCGAGGTCGCGAAGCGGTTGAGCGTCGGCCCCCCCTCGTCGTGATCGTGACCCTCTCCCTCGCCCTTCGAACCGTCCGCACTGACGCCAGTCGTGCCGACTGCCGCAAGCGTCAGCACCTCTAATGCCCGCCGCCGTGTGAGTTCTGTCAGAACCATGCGTGTGGTATCTCGCGACACCCCCATTTTACTCTTATATTTGTACTATAATTTATATATTCTATTCCGGATCAGTATGTGCGATATATAGACGTTCCTCGGACGCCTCAAGGACGGGGTTAGTTCCCGGCGGCCCTGGCCTCGCGGCGAGCGTCCTCGACGCTCGCTCCCTCCCGCAGCACCGCTTCGACGAACAGCTCGCCGGCCTTGTACGACGAGCGGACCATCGGCCCCGACGCACAGTACAGAAAGCCCAATTCCGACTCGGCGACCCGCCGCCACGTCTCGTACTCGTGGGGGTGGACGTACCGGGAGACGTCGAGATGGCTCCGGGAGGGCTGGAGGTACTGGCCCAGCGTCACGACGTCGACCTCCGCCTCCCGGAGGTCCGAGAGCGTCTGGTAGATCTCATGACTATGCTCGCCGACGCCGAGCATCAGGCTCGTCTTCGTGTGGATCTCCGATTCGGCGCTGACCTGCTGAAGTACTGAGAGGCTCTGTTCGTAGTTCGCCCGGCGGTCACGCACGGGGAACTGCAGGCGCTCGACGGTCTCGATGTTGTGGGCGATCACGTCCGGTTCGGCGTCGACGATCTCTCTCACTAACTCGGGCTCGCCACGGAAATCGGGGATCAGCACCTCGACGAGGATGCCCGGATGGCGCGCTTTGATCTCGCGGATCGTCTCGGCGAAATGGCCCGCGCCCTGATCGGGCAGGTCGTCCCGATCCACGCTGGTGAGCACGACGTAATCGAGGCCGATCTCGGCGATCGCGCTCGCGACGTTCGCGGGCTCGTCCGGATCGAGGGGCTCCATTCCGCCGGTTTTCACGTCACAGAAGTTGCAGCCCCGTGAGCAGCGATCGCCCATCAGCATGAACGTGGCGGTCCCCCCGTCTCCGGACGCGCCGCCGCTCCAACACTCCCCGAGATTGGGACAGTTCGCCTCCTCACAGACGGTGTGGAGGTCGTGCTCGCGCAGGGTGCGTTTGATCCCGGCGAACTCCTGGCCAGACGGCGGGCGGGTCTTGAGCCAGTCGGGCTTGCGCGAGAGACTCATTGGCGCTAGTGGGGAGCGCCGGGGCAAAAACCTGCGGGGATCGTTCCTCCGAGCGGACTAGAAACGCCTTTCCTGTGCGGGACCTGGTGTCCGATAGATGCAGGTCGCCGAGGCGCTTCCCGAGTTCGCCGATGCCTTCCCCTTCGAGTCGTTCAACGCGATGCAACGCGAGGCACTGCCGGCGCTCGTCGAGGGCGACGAGAACGTCGTCGCGAGCGCGCCGACGGCATCCGGTAAAACGGCGCTCGCCGAACTCGCCATCTGCCGGACGCTCAAGGAGGGCGGCACCGCGCTGTTCATCGCGCCCATGCGCGCGCTCACCAACGAGAAGGAAGGCGAGTGGGAACGATTCGAGGCCCTCGGGTATTCGGTCTACGTCGTCACCGGCGAGCGCGACCTCAACCCCCGTCGGGCGCGCCGGGCAGACATCCTCGTGATGACCCCCGAGAAGGCCGATTCCGCCACGAGAAAACACGATTCTCGAAGATACGACTTCGTCACGGACATCGACTGCTGCGTGATCGACGAGGTCCACCTGCTGGATTCCGATCGCCGCGGCTCGGTACTGGAGGTGACGATCTCGCGGCTCCGACGGCTCTGTGATCCCAGAATCGTCGCGCTGTCGGCGACGATGCCCAACATCGAGGACGTCGCCGACTGGCTCGACGCCGGTCCCGAGACCACGTTCGCCTTCGGCGAGGAGTACCGCCCCGTCGATCTCCACGCCGACGTAAAGACCTACTCCCACGGCGAGAACTCGTTTGCCGACAAGTACCGCCGGCTCTACCGGGCGCTCGACCTCGCCGAGCCACATATCCGCGAGGACGGCCAGGCGCTCGTGTTCGTCGCCTCCCGCCAGGACACGGTGCAGGCGGCGAAGAAGGCCCGCGACGAACTGGTCGAACGCGACATTCCGGTGGGTGCACGCGGCGATTACGACTTCCACACCGAGACCCAGAAGTTGGAGAACAACACGCTTCGCCAGTCCGCCCTCGACGGCGTCGGGTTTCACCACGCCGGTCTCTCGAAGAACGACCGGGACCTGATCGAGGGGTGGTTCAAGGAGGGAAAGATCCAGCTGCTGTTTTCGACCTCCACCTTGGCGTGGGGCGTGAACCTCCCCGCTCGGTGTGTCGTGATCCGAGACACGAAGTACCACGACCCCCTCGAGGGCGAAGTGGACATGAGCCCGCTCGACGTCCTTCAGATGCTCGGGCGGGCCGGCCGTCCGGGCTACGACGACGTGGGATACGGCTGGGTGATCTGTGACCGCTCGGAGGCCGACCGGTATCGCCGCCTGCTCCGTGAGGGAAAGGAGATCGAATCGCGTCTCGCCGAGGATCTCGATGCCCACCTGAACGCCGAGGTCGCGATGGGGACGATCCGCGACCTGGAGGACGTGATGGAGTGGCTCGAAACGACGTTCTACTACGTACGCTCGCGGAGCAAACCCGACGAGTACGGGTTCGAGACGCTCCGCGAGCGTGTGCGTGACACCCTCGACTCGCTGGTCGAACGGGGTTTCCTCACGGTTGGCGAGGACCTCTCGGTCGGGACCACGCCGCTAGGAGTACTCGCCTCGAAGTACTACCTGCGCCTCTCGACGGCCGCCCGGTTTCACGACCTCGCGGCCCGCGAGGAGATCACTGAGGACGCGATCCTCGAAACGATAGCGCGAGCCAGCGAGTTCGACAGCGTCAGCGCCCGGCAATCGGAGCGTGACGCGATCGATGCGGCGCTCAGCGGGCGTGGGAGCGACCTCGACGCTGGCGAGCGCAAGGTGCTCGCCGTCCTTCGGGGGGCGATGACGAGTACGACTCCGAGCGAACTCTCGGGCGACGCGTGGGTGATCCGCCAGAACGCCCTCAGACTGCTCGCGGCCTTTCAGGCCTTCTGCCATCGGTTCGCGGACCCTCGAACGACGAACCTCGTGAGCCGGATCGAGGGCCGCGTCGAGTACGGGGTGAGCGACGACGCGGTGGGGCTGACGGCGATCTCGGGTGTCGGTCCCGGCCGGGCGAGCAAGCTCGCGAGCGAGGGTCTGACCTCGCCCGGTGACGTGCGGGCGGCGGGCGTCGAAGGGCTGGTCGACGCGGGTCTCACCGAGAGCGTCGCCGAGCGCGTGCTCGAAAACGCCAGTTCCCTACCTGTCGTCTCGATCGACTGGGGGGCGTTCCCCGAGACTATCGGTCAGGGGGAAAACGAGATGTGCGAGGTAACCGTCGAATCGACCGCGGGCGGGGCGAATGCCGCGGTCCGAGTCACAGTTAACGGGATAGAGATGACCGAAAGCGAGACCTTCCTCGGCTCGACGACGGTTCCAGTGGGGGTCTTCGGTGGGAACGCCGAGGAACTCACCTATACAGTCGAGGTGGTCTTTCCCGACCTGCCGCTCGAGCCCGTCGCCGAGAGCCGGTCAGTCCGCGTCCGATAGCGCGAGCAGTCGCTCGCGAAGCTTCTCGGGTCCTGAGACGACCTCGTCGGCCGCGGAGTGGTCGTGCTCGGCGTTGGTCGGCGTCTCGTAGGCGATCGTGTACGCACCGGCCGCGGCGGCGGCCTCGACGCCGTGTTCCGAATCCTCGACGACGATGCATTCCTCCGATGAGACGCCTAGCTCCGCCGCGGCGTGCTCGTAGATCGTCGGCTCGGGCTTTCCGGGCCCGTCGATGTCCTCGGCGCTTATGATCCCGTCGAACCCGTCGAGTTCGAACCGTTCGGTGACGAGGGAGATCCAGTCGGGCGGCGAGGAGGAGACGATGGCGGTTCGGACCCCGCGAACGTGAAGCGCCGCGAGCAGGTCACGAAATCCGGCCATGAGCTCGGCGTGTTCGGTGTAGATCTCCGACGCGATCGTCTCGAAGCGCTCGATGAACTCCGATCGCTCGACGAGAGTGGTGTAGTTCGAATCGAGGTACTCGTAGATCTCCTTGTAGTTCATTCCG
This sequence comes from Halalkalicoccus paucihalophilus, assembly GCF_001593955.1. Lineage (GTDB taxonomy): Archaea > Halobacteriota > Halobacteria > Halobacteriales > Halalkalicoccaceae > Halalkalicoccus > Halalkalicoccus paucihalophilus. The sequence continues at coordinate 268,144 of NZ_LTAZ01000003.1, forward strand.
GTGATCTCCGAAACAGGAACGTCCTCCTCGACGACCGCCGGCAGCAGCTCTTCTCGCTCGTGTTCGACCCAGTAGTCCTCCGAGTCGACGATCACGCCGTCCATGTCGAACAGCACGCAGTCCATACCCGACCTGCCGGCTCCCAGGGCATAGTCCTGCCGACCCCCGGGCGACCCGGACGAAGGTTCATATACGGTGGCCGGGCCAGCCGACCCATGCCCGCATCCGATTCCCTGCAGGTGCTTGCCGGGGAGTGTCTCGTTCATACCGACGAGACCACCCACCGCGGCGAGGTGGTCGTCCTGCTCAAGCCCGACAACACAGTGTTGGTCCACGATACCGATGGCTATCAGCCCGTCGCGTGGCTCACCCGCGCCGACTCGGTCGCCAGCACGCGAAACGGCGGCTTCTCCGTCACTGCGATCGCCGGCGAGAAGACGCTCCGTGTCGAATCGAGGAGCGCCTACGGCTTCGGCGAGTACCCCGGCTCCGCGGCGGGTATTCCCATCGGGGACTGCCCGACGGCGCGAGCGTCCTCGACGAACGATGCAGCTGTGGACTACCGAAAATGACCGTCGCGCGTGGCGAACGCTTTGAACTCTGTCTCTCGCGGGACTGTGGCTCACTCGATCCGGCAGTGAAAGAACGCTTCGATCACGAGTGGGACTGTCCCGAGTGCGACGGCTCGCTGCGGGTCATCCGCCGGGGTGGGCTGCTCGCGGGCTGTGAGAACTACCCCGATTGCGAGACCGGCTACGTGATCCCCGACGGGATCGTCTCCGGGGAATGTGACTGCGGGCTACCCCGATTCGAAACACCCAGAGGAACCCGCTGTCTCGATTCCGCGTGCGAACGCGACCGGTGAGTCCTTCAGCGAGCCGTTCCCATCCCGGGTATGAACGAACCGCAGGGCCGGATCGAAAACGGGGTGGTCCGCGTCGGTGGCGACGCCCGCCAGCGCTACTACGACTCGCGGGGGTATGGCCGCCCGCTCGACGGTAACGAGATCGCGCTCGCCCCCGTCGAGGCCGCCCATCTGCTGTACCGTGGCGATCTTCGCATCGAGGACATGGACTTCCCGTCGTTCGTCCAAGGGGTCGAGGACCCGAGCTTCTTCGTCCGCTATCTCGTCTACGCCGACCTCCGTGAGCGGGGCTTTTACCTCTCGCCCGCACGCGAGGGCTGGGTACCCGACCCACCCGCCGAGGCCCAGTTCGTCGTCTACGAGCGCGGCTCGGGGCCGTGGGACGACGATCGGCTCTACGACCTTCGGGTCGCCGGCGAGCGCGAATCGCTTTCTCTCACTACCCTCCACGGGGCGCTCGCGGTCGTCGACGAGGAAAGCGAGGTGACTTACTTCGAGGTCGACCGGCCCGAGATCGAGGGTTCGTCCGCCGGGTTCTCGAAACCGACCGAAGCCGACCTGCTCGCGGACCGCGCGATCGTCTGGAACCCCCCTCATGAGCTGTTCTCGGCGGCGTTCTACGGCCAGCCCCTTTCCGGTCGCGAGGATGGGGATGGCCCGATCCAGCTCTCGCTTCTCGAGGCCGCCTATCTGGCGGATCGGGGCGTCCTCTCGACGGACGGATCGATCCTCGAACGCGGCCGGGAGGTCGAGGGCGACCGCTTCGAGCGCCGACTTGCGGTGTATGCCGCGTTCCGAGAGCGCGGTGTCGTCCCCAAGACCGGCTTCAAGTTCGGGGCGGACTTCCGAGTGTACGCCGACGTCGAGTCGATCGACGACCTCGGCCACTCCGAGTACCTCGTTCGCGTCCTCCCCCCCGACTGCGCTCGGTCGCCGCGCGAGATCGCACTCGACGTGCGCCTCGCCCACGGGGTGCGCAAACGAATGGTTTTTGCGCTGGCGAGCGCGAACGACGGTACGGAGCCGACCTGGATCTCGGTCGGCAGACTCACACCATGAGCGAGGAACCCACAGACGACACCGAGGACGTACAGCCCGACGGAAACGCGAACGGAGCTGATGATGTCGCTCTCGACCCGTGGGGTTCCTCGACCATCGACGACTACCGAAACCTCTTCGAACAGTTCGGTATCGAGGAGTTCGATACGCTTCTTCCCGACGTGTCCGGCCCTCATTACCTGATGCGTCGGGGCGTCATCTTCGGGCACCGCGAGTACGACCGGGTGGCTCGCGCGATGCGCGAGGGCGAGCCCTTTGCCGCCCTCTCGGGCTTTATGCCGACGGGCGACCCTCACATCGGTCACAAACTCGTCTTCGACGAGTTGATCTGGCACCAAGAGCAGGGCGGCGACACCTACGGCCTGATCGCCGACCTCGAAGCCCACTCCGCCCGGGGCCTCTCGTGGGAGGAGATCGACGAGCACGCCCGGGACTACATCCTCAGTCTGCTCGCACTCGGGTTCGACCCCGAGGACGGAACGCTCTATCGACAGTCCGACAATCGGGAACTGCAGGACTTGGCGTTCGAACTCGGTAGCGAGGTCAACTTCTCGGAGATGGAGGCGATCTACGGCTTCGAGGGCGAGACGTCGGTCTCGCACATGCAGTCGGTCGTCACCCAGATGGCCGACATCCTCTATCCCCAACTCGACGAACCGAAGCCCACCGTGATCCCTGTGGGTCCCGATCAGGACCCGCACGTCCGGCTGGCGCGCGATCTGGCGGCACGAACCCGATACTTCGGCGTCACCGAGGCGTATGCGAGTTTCGAGGCCGATCCCAAAGAACGGGCGGTGCTCGCGCGTGCGTACGAGGAACGCGAGACCTTCGCCGAGGAGCCCGATCGACCGCGGTGTGTCGAGGCGGCCGACTGGCTCGCCGAGCACGACACGCTGTCGGACCTCTACGATCCCGGTGTGATCGCCTCGACGGTCGAGAAACTGCGGGCCGCGGGTAAGGAGCCGCTGCGCCCTCGGGTTCGATTCCTCGATCGCAACGCGACCGACGAGGCCTTCGAGGCCCTGATCGAGGCTATCCACGGGGAAAAACGCGTCTATGACGCCCACATCGACACGTTCGATCTCTCAGCCGAGGAGGCCGAGGACCTCGCCCGTGAGGTCGAACTCGCTCACGGGGGGTATGGCTTTCTCGCCCCCTCCTCGATCTACCACCGCTTCATGACCGGGCTCACGGGTGGCAAAATGTCCTCGTCGATCCCCGCGAGCCACATCAGCCTGCTCGACGACCCCGAGGACGGCTACGACAAGGTACGCTCGGCGACCACGGGCGGGCGCGAGACGGCCGAACTCCAGCGCGAACTCGGTGGGAAAGCCGACGAGTGTCCCGTCTACGAGCTGTACGCCTACCTGCTCGCTGGCGACGACGACGCGTTCGCAAAGGAGGTCTACGACGAATGTGTCGGCGGCGAACGCCTCTGTGGCGATTGCAAGGAACAGGCTGCCGTGTTGATGAAGGAATTCCTCGCCGAGCACCAGGAAAAACGCGCGGAAGCGGAGGAACTGCTCGCGGATCTCGACATCGAGTTCGATTCGGCACGTGCCTAATCGAGGTCCGCACTGACTACGTCTTCTATCGATTCGTATCCATCACGCTCGAGCAACGCGAGCAACCCTCGGTTGATATCACGAGCGATCGAGGGGCCACGATAGACCAAGCCCGTGTAGAGTTGGACGAGGCTCGCGCCCGCGCGGATCTTGCGGTAGGCGTCCTCGGCAGTGAAGACCCCGCCGACGCCGATCACCGGAACGTCGACCCGCTCGGCGATGAAGCGAATCATGTCGGTCGAACGGGACTCGATCGGGCGACCCGAGAGCCCGCCGGTCTCCCCGCGGTGTGTTCCTCGGAGGTCGTCGGGTCGCTCAGTCGTCGTGTTGGTCGCGACGATTCCATCGAGATCGAGGTCGGAGACGACGCCGATCGCGTCCGTGATCGCCCCCTCTGTGAGGTCCGGCGAGAGTTTGACCAGGAGGGGACTCGCTCCGGCGTCCTGTAGTGTACTGAGGATCCCTCGCAGGTGGGATTCGTCTTGGAGATCCCGAAGTCCCGGTGTGTTCGGGCTCGAGACGTTGACGACGAAGAAATCGCCGTGTTCGGCGAGCCGTCGGTAGGTATAGCGGTAGTCCTCCGGTGCGCGCTCGGGCGGGGTCGCCTTCGACTTGCCGATGTTCACGCCCATCGGTGTTTCAGGGGGGTTCGATCGCTCGAGTCGTGCCCCCACGCGGTCGGCCCCGTCGTTATTGAAGCCCATTCGGTTGATGATCGCCTCGTCCTCGGGAAGCCGAAACATCCGTGGTTTCGGGTTTCCGGACTGTGGATCGGCGGTGACGCCACCGATCTCGATGTGACCGAAGCCGAGTGCCGCCAGCGCTTTTGGGAACTCGCCGTTCTTATCGAACCCCGCGGCGACCCCGACCGGATTCGAAAACTGGTGACCTAGCAGCGACACCGATAGTCGTGGATCGTCGAGACGGTATCGTCTCTGGGAAAGCGCCGTTACCGGCGTCCGCTGAGCGGCGCTGAGGAGGGTCGTAACGGTTGTATGCGCACTTTCTGCTGGTAACCGGAACAGGGCGGGACGGAGAAGGGAATAGAGTGACATTCGAGACGGGATCGAGGACGGGTGACCGTCAGAAATCGTGTTCGACCTCGTCCTTGTCGGCCTTCTGAATGATGATCTTGTCTTCTCGAACACGGACGAACACCTCGTCACCGATGTCCATTCCGGCGACGGCCAGTTCGTCCTCGTGGAGGTTGAGATGTACGTTGTGGTACTGGCCCTGGTCGTCTTTTGCGCCACTCGGGCTCAGCTTCTTTTTGCGCACCATCGGGGTACTCTACCGAACGTTCAGCCCACGGTCTACATAAGTGTTGTCTCATTGTAGGCCAACGAGATCACCGATTCTTTCCGATACGGACTGGAACAAGTATATAAACGATCCGGCCGCAGGCACTCGATTCGGGGGGTATGTTTATTATGAAGGATGTGTTGGTCTGACATGGAGTATCATCATGGTCCGCGAAGACGGAAAACGAAACTTCGCACTGCGCGAAGACAGCGGTGACGAATCGAGCGTGTTCTCGGGGAATACCCCCCGGCAGGCCGCACTGAAAGCCGCTCGTCGCCTCGAGCCTGCGTCCAGCGAGGACGACGCGAACCGAACGACCCTCCAACTCCGCGAGAAGGGGACGGACAAGGTCCACATCTACGAAGGCTGGGCGTGGGAGCAGACTGCTCCCGACGACAGTCCCGACTGGATGCCCGACGAGATCACCGAAGCGAACGTCTCGAAGCAAGGTATCGAGCATATCGAAGAGTAAAACCGACTACGGGGAGGGGGACGTGCTTCATCAGTAGACGAGCTATCGGTTTCGCCATACATAATACTCTTCGCGGACGCACGTACGAACGCGCGGACACCACTCGGCCCGACCTACCGTCCACGGGCTACGGGATGACCTGCCGACCTCCATCCGCGCGATATTCGTACTCGAAACCTCCTTTCGGCAAGCCGCATGTCTGTTCCGCCCAGCTGTCGTACCATCTCCGAATGTGGTACCCCGATTCATGGTATCGCAAGACGAAGCGCCGATCGAACGACGGCCTTATATGTTCACCTGCCATTCGAAGAAATGCGAAGGACGCCCCGGGCGACTCCGGGGCGATCCCCCGCTGGCGTTGTGTTCCAACGCCAGTGGGAGTCCGATGCCCTTATACGAATGGGGGCACTCGGAACAAACACCGCGACGCCGACGCCGGGTATCGATTCCGGGGTCGTCGACGATCCGATGCCCTTAAGTGGTTAAGGGCACTCGGTTGTGATGCGGAGAAAGAAACACAGTGATCGTGGGGCGCTCACACCGCTCCACAATCGAGACCTGGTGGGGATGGGGATTGGCCCCTTCTCTCAATGAGCTTCGAAGGGTTTATGACCCATCGAAGCCAACAATCAGGTCCGAAGGAAATGAGGATTCCACCCCTGCGGTCCGCCGTACAGATGGGATCTGATGTTAGCCCTGGTAGTTCGGTGATACCCGATCGGATTCGGGACTGATCATCGAACTACGGACCATGCAATGTGTACACCTTTGTGTACCCGCCTAACCCTGAGCATTCGCTCAGGACCATTCCGGTTGATCCTGCCGGAGGCCATTGCTATTGGAGTCCGATTTAGCCATGCTAGTCGCACGGGTTTAGACCCGTGGCGAATAGCTCCGTAACACGTGGCCAAACTACCCTATGGATCGGAATAACCTCGGGAAACTGAGGCTAATACCGAATACCGCTCTCACGTTGGAATTACAGAGAGCACGAAACGCTCCGGCGCCATAGGATGTGGCTGCGGCCGATTAGGTAGACGGTGGGGTAACGGCCCACCGTGCCGATAATCGGTACGGGTTGTGAGAGCAAGAACCCGGAGACGGTATCTGAGACAAGATACCGGGCCCTACGGGGCGCAGCAGGCGCGAAACCTTTACACTGCACGAACGTGCGATAAGGGGACTCCAAGTGCGAGGGCATACAGTCCTCGCTTTTCCCTACCGTAAGGTGGTAGGTGAATAAGAGCTGGGCAAGACCGGTGCCAGCCGCCGCGGTAATACCGGCAGCTCGAGTGATGGCCAATATTATTGGGCCTAAAGCGTCCGTAGCTGGCCGAACAGGTCCGTCGGGAAATCCGCTCGCTCAACGAGCGGACGTCCGGCGGAAACCAGTCGGCTTGGGACCGGAAGACCCGAGGGGTACGTCCGGGGTAGGAGTGAAATCCTGTAATCCTGGACGGACCACCGGTGGCGAAAGCGCCTCGGGAGGACGGATCCGACAGTGAGGGACGAAAGCTTGGGTCACGAACCGGATTAGATACCCGGGTAGTCCAAGCTGTAAACGATGCTCGCTAGGTGTGGCACTGGCTACGAGCCAGTGCTGTGCCGTAGGGAAGCCGAGAAGCGAGCCGCCTGGGAAGTACGTCCGCAAGGATGAAACTTAAAGGAATTGGCGGGGGAGCACTACAACCGGAGGAGCCTGCGGTTTAATTGGACTCAACGCCGGACATCTCACCAGCACCGACAGTGTGCGATGAAGATCAGTGTGATGAGCTTATTGGAGCCACTGAGAGGAGGTGCATGGCCGCCGTCAGCTCGTACCGTGAGGCGTCCTGTTAAGTCAGGCAACGAGCGAGACCCGCATCCTTAATTGCCAGCAGTACCCTTGTGGTAGCTGGGTACATTAGGGAGACTGCCGTGGCCAACACGGAGGAAGGAACGGGCAACGGTAGGTCAGTATGCCCCGAATGTGCTGGGCTACACGCGGGCTACAATGGCCGGGACAGTGGGACGCCACCCCGAGAGGGGGCGCTAATCTCCTAAACCCGGTCGTAGTTCGGATTGCGGGCTGAAACCCGCCCGCATGAAGCTGGATTCGGTAGTAATCGCGTCTCAGAAGGGCGCGGTGAATACGTCCCTGCTCCTTGCACACACCGCCCGTCAAAGCACCCGAGTGAGGTCCGGATGAGGCCGTCGAACGACGGTCGAATCTGGGCTTCGCAAGGGGGCTTAAGTCGTAACAAGGTAGCCGTAGGGGAATCTGCGGCTGGATCACCTCCACTGACCGGGATCAGGCCGACGCGCCTGACCCACCTTAGGCAGTCCGTAGTTCGTGATCGTCCCGCGCCCGATCGGGCACCTCAGAACTACCAGGGCTACACCTCCTCGAGAGAGGACGGGCCCATAGCTCAGTGGTAGAGTGCCTCCTTTGCAAGGAGAATGCCCTGGGTTCGAATCCCAGTGGGTCCATCTCCGGGAGAGGCTGAAACCGTGTCCCTTAAGTGGGACACGAGAGTATGACTAATCCCGAAAGAGACCGATGCACCGCCCCGTGCAAGCGAGGGTGGGAAGGGTCGATGCACGCACTGGCGACCACCAGGCGTGCGGATGACACCGTGTGTACGTGCGATTCAGACGTCCACTGGATCCGTTTACCGGGTCACAGTGACAAATCCAATATCAGCGTGGCTACTGTGCCAGCTGGTGGATGGCTCGGCTCGAGTGCCGACGAAGGACGTGCCAAGCTGCGATAAGCCCTAGGGAGCCGCACGGAGGCTAAGAACTAGGGATCTCCGAATAGGAATCCTCTCGCAATTGCCTTGCGCAATGGGGAACGCCGAAAACTGAAACATCTCAGTAACGGCAGGAAGAGAAACCGAACGGGATGTCGTGAGTAACGGCGAGTGAAAGCGACACAGTCCAAACCGAAGCCCTCTCGGGCAATGTGGTGTTCGGGCTGACTCTCATCGTCGGATCGTCTGTGTGAAGTCTCCTGGAACGGAGCGCGATACAGGGTGACAGCCCCGTAACACAGACCAGTACGGCGTGCGTCAGTTCCAGAGTAGCGGGGGTTGGATATCCCTCGTCAATACGGCCGGCATCGACGGCCAAGACTAAACACTCCTCGAGACCGATAGCGAACAAGTAGCGTGAGCGAACGCTGAAAAGCACCCTCAGAAGGGAGGTGCAATAGGGCCTGAAATCAGTTGGCGATTGAACGACGGGGCTCGAAAGGCCCTGTGGAAAACGAACCGGGTGCAAGCCCGTAGTAGGACCCACAGGGAGCCGGTGTTCCGTCGTGCGTTTTGAAAAACGAACCAGGGAGTGTACCTGTTTGGCGAGTCTAACCCGAGAACCGGGGAAGGCGTAGGGAAACCGATATGGCCGCAGTCTTACGACGAGGGCCACCGTGTTCAAGCGCGGGGAGTCAAACGGGTACGACCCGAAACCGGACGATCTATGCGCATGCAAGGTGAAGCGTGCCGAAAGGCACGTGGAGGCCTGTTAGGGTTGGTGTCTTACAATACCCTCCCGTGATTTGCGTATAGGGGTGAAAGGCCCATCGAGTCCGGAAACAGCTGGTTCCAGTCGAAACATGTCGAAGCATGACCTTTGCCGAGGTAGTTCGTGGGGTAGAGCGACCGATTGGGGGACCGCACTCCGAGAGGAGTGCGCCCCCCTGTCAAACTCCGAACCTACGGACGCCGTCGACGCAAGGAATCCGGTGTGCCGGGGTAAGCCTGTGCACCGTGAGGGAGACAACCCAGAGCCGGGTTAAGGTCCCCAAGTGTGAACTAAGTGCGATTGAAGGTGGTCCCAAGCCCTAGACAGCCGGGAGGTGAGCTTAGAAGCAGCTACCCTCTAAGAAAAGCGTAACAGCTTACCGGCCGAGGTTTGGGGCGCCGAAAATGATCGGGGCTCAAGTTCACCACCGAGACCTGGCCGTGCGCCTCACAGCGCAATCGTGTAGACTGGCACTCCGATCGGATGGAAGCCCGGGCGAGAGCTCGTGTGGACCGATCGGTGACGAAAATCCTGGTCATAGTAGCAGCGTTAGTCGGGTTAGAACCCCGACGGCCTAATGAGTAAGGGTTCCTCGGCAATGCTGATCAGCCGAGGGTTAGTCGATCCTAAGTCCTCCCGTAATTCGAAGGGGACGAACGGGAAACTGGTTAATATTCCAGTACCGTTGTACAGTGAAAGGTGACGCTTCGGGGCCGACCGAGCCGGGCACTCGCCCGGTCGAACCGTCAAAATCCGTGGAAGCCGTAATGGCACGAAGCGGACGAACGGCGGGATAGCGCAAGTCGGTTCAACCTGGAGCCCGTGAAAAACCGAGTACAACGATCGTACCGAGATCCGACACAGGTACTCATGGCGGCGAAAGCCAAGGCCTGTCGGGATCAACCGACGTTAGGGAATTCGGCAAATTAGTCCCGTAAGTTCGCGATAAGGGATGCCTGCCCTCTGTAGGGGCAGGCCGCAGTGACTCGGACGCTCCGACTGTTTAGTAAAAACATAGGTGATCGCAAATCCGAAAGGACTCGTACGATCACTGAATCCTGCCCAGTGCGGGTATCTGAACACCCAGTACAATGGGACGAAGGACCCGTTAACGGCGGGGGTAACTATGACCCTCTTAAGGTAGCGTAGTACCTTGCCGCTTTAGTAGCGGCTTGCATGAATGGATGAACGAGAGCGTCGCTGTCCCAACGTTGGGCCCGGTGAACTGTACGTTCCAGTGCGGAGTCTGGAGACCCCCAAGGGGAAGCGAAGACCCTATAGAGCTTTACTGCAGGCTGTCGCTGGGACGTGGTCGCCATTGTGCAGCATAGGTAGGAGGCGTTACACAGGCACCCGCGCCAGCGGGCCGCCGAGCCATCATTGAAATACTACCCGATGGTGACTGCGACCCTCACTCCGGGAGGAGGACACCGGTAGCCGGGCAGTTTGACTGGGGCGGTACGCGCTCGAAAAGATATCGAGCGCGCCCCAAGGTTTCCTCATCCGGGTCGGACACCCGGAAAAGAGCGTAAGAGCATAAGGAAGCCTGACAGTGTTCTTCATAACACGGAACGCTGACGCGAAAGCGTGGTCTAGCGAACCAATCAGCCTGCTTGATGCGGGCGATTGCTGACAGAAAAGCTACCTTAGGGATAACAGAGTCGTCACCCGCAAGAGCACATATCGACCGGGTGGCTTGCTACCTCGATGTCGGTTCCCTCCATCCTGCCCGTGCAGAAGCGGGCAAGGGTGAGGTTGTTCGCCTATTAAAGGAGGTCGTGAGCTGGGTTTAGACCGTCGTGAGACAGGTCGGCTGCTATCTATTGGGGGTGTTTTGGTACCTGACGGGAACGATCGTATAGTACGAGAGGAACTACGATTGGTCACCACTGGTGTACCGGTTGTCCGAGAGGGCACGTGCCGGGCAGCTACGTGACACGGGGTAAGAGCTGAACGCATCTAAGCTCGAAACCCACCTGGAAAAGAGGTGCCGTTGAGACCACTCGTAGAAGACGAGTTCGATAGACTCGGGGTGTGCGCACCGAGGCAACGAGGTGTTGAGCCCGCGAGCACTAACAGGTCAAAGCCACACAGTCATACCGCATTTGTATCCGTGACCGGTAAACGGATCCAGGCGTTAACTGAATCGCACGTACACAACGGTAAGCAACCGATGATGGCGCACTATGGTTCGATTCCATAGATCGGCATTAAGGCGGCCATAGCGGCGGGGCAACTCCCGTACCCATTCCGAACACGGAAGATAAGCCCGCCAGCGTTCCCGCGAGTACTGGAGTGCGCGAGCCTCTGGGAAAACTGCCTCGCAAGAGGGGCCAAGTACGAACCCAGGAACGCAATCGGAAGTACACGCTGGGTCCGTCCCGGTGGAACCCGAGACCGTTCCGTTACAACGGTTCGCAACTGGTGGTTCGCCGCCTTCCATTCATATCAAAGCCCACGACCCTTCGGAGTCGTGGGCTTTTTTCATTTATAGACGAGCGATAGCGCTCCGGACCGCTATCCTTATGTCCGTAACACCGATAGTGCCAACCGTGCCAAGGTGGCAGAGTCCGGCCTAACGCAGCGGCCTGCAGAGCCGCCCATCGCCGGTTCAAATCCGGCCCTTGGCTTCTTTGTTACACGGTAATTCCGTGAGCGACACGAACCAGACAAGGGGACGGTGACGAGGGATCCGATCGTTCGTACTTCGTGGAGACGCTACGACGGCAACACGAGCACTGGTCGGTTGGCCTCCGTAACGAGCGAGTAGGCGATGTCGCCGGTCAGAAGGTTCACCCAGCGACTCGACTCGCGTGGAACGAAGACGATGACGCTCGCGTCTTCTTCCTCTGCACCTCTGAGGATTGTCTCGGTGATGTCCGTCCCGTAGCGAATGCGGTGTTCGACGTCGACTCCCGTTCGGCGACAGTGTTCGTCTACGACCTCGAAGATGGCTTCGGCGTTCTCCTCGCGCTGTTCGACGGAGGCCTTATCGATTCCGCCGCCAGCCTTCTCGATGACGTGAGTCGCGATGACCGTTCCGATCTCGTCAGTTCGCTCGAACAGTCGTCGGCAGGTCGCTGCCGCGTCTTCCTCGCTGGCAACTGGAAGCAATATGCGCGTGAACAGTTGCTCACCCATCGTGTTCCTCCGGATGACCGATATGTAGGGACGACAGTTCCATATTCGATAGGTTCGTCGCGACGGTCTTAAGCGGTCGGGCAACGCGCGCGGAAAAGTAACTTCTATAGCCCCGGACCGACACCCCTGCAGTATGCAACGACGCGCAGCCGCGATGTACGCGGCGGTCTTCGCGCTGATCGCTATCGGCGCGTGGGCGGTCGGTTCGTTCGGGCTCGTTTCGAACCAGACGGGCCTGCAATGGATCTCCGTTCTCAGCGGTATCACCGTTTTCCTGCTCGTTGCGTTCTCGTATCTTCCCGTCAGGGGGTGACATCGCCTTTTTACTCGATCCGTTCGTTCGGTTCCCTGCGAGTGACAAAAACGGGCCGGGCGCGATTTGAACACGCGACCGTCTGATTAAGAGTCAGACGCTCTGCCGGACTGAGCTACCGGCCCTCACGAGGGACTCGCCACCCCACGACTATAAGCGTTCAGGATTCGACCCGAACCCCTAAGCCACCACTCGATGATCCACATCCATGAGTGACGACGCGGAACGACGAGCCTTCGTCGAGGACCTCCTCGCGTTCGACACCACCGGTGGCAACGAGGCTCCCGCACAGGAATGGTTCGAACGGCGACTTGTCGAATTCGGCTTCGATACGTATCGCTGGGAGATCGACGCAGACCGGCTTGCCGCCCATCCCTCGTTCCCCGATGATCCCGAGGGGATTGAGACGACGGATCGGCCCAACGTCGCCGGCGTCCTCGAACTCGGTTCCGGAGTGGGTCCGACGCTGTTGCTCAACGGTCACGTCGACGTGGTTCCGGCGGAGGCCGACCAGTGGTCCGCCGACCCGTTCGCGCCGACGTGGGACGGCGAGGAACTGACCGCCCGCGGCGCAGCGGACATGAAGTCCGGATTGGCCGCCTGCGTCTTCGCCGCCCGTCGCCTCTCCGAGTCCGGACTCAATGGTCGAGTGGTCGTCGAGAGCGTCGTCGGCGAGGAGTCCGGTGGGATCGGTGCGGCGAGTTCGGCTCTCGAGCGGCCGTACCCCACTCCCGATGCGGCGATCATCGCCGAGCCGACCGATCTCGTGCCTGTCGTCGCGACCGAGGGGACGCTGATGAAACGGCTCACACTCACGGGGCGATCGGCTCACGCGGCGACGCCGTGGCACGGCGAGGACGTCCTGCCACAGTTCGAGCGGATCCGCCGAGCGCTCGCCGACCTCGAAACCGAGCGCGCCAGAGCGGTCACGCATCCGTTGTATGAGGCCTTTCCCACGCCGTGGCCGATCGTCGCTGGTACCGTTCGTGCGGGGTCGTGGGCCTCGTCGGTTCCCGCACACCTCGAGGCCGAGTTTCGTATCGGAGTCGCACCGGGCGAGAGCGTCGATTCGGTCGAAAAGCAGGTCGACGCACGGGTCGCCGAACTCGCCGCCGACTCGGCGTGGCTCTCGGACCACCCCCCGTGCTTCGAGCGTTTCTCGGTGCAGTTCGAACCCGCCGAGATCAGTGCCGATGAACCCATCGTCCGTGCCGTTCGGGATGCCCTCGATTCTGCGGGCCGGGACTCGACGCCGCGAGGGGCGACCTACGGGACCGACGCGCGCCACTACATCGAGGCCGGGATTCCGACCGTGGTTTTCGGACCGGGATCGATCCAGCAGGCACACTTCCCCGACGAGTCGATCGACTGGGGGGAGGTTTCTACTGGAATCGAGCTGCTCGAATCGGCCGGAAAACGGTTTCTCACCCGAAGTACTCGGTGAGCGCTCGGTCGACGATCTCGCCGGGTGAGACGCCCTCGAAGGCGGCCTCACGCCTGAGTTCGCGGTAGCTCTCGACCGGGAGGCGGACCGTGAGTTCGCCGGCGGTGACGCCGTGGGATGCGAGTGCCTCCTCGGGGGTGGCACCGTCGTTGATCGCGCTCGCGATCGCTCGAACCTCCCTGACGGTCAGGTCGTTGTCGACGGTCGCCCACGCGAGTTGGAACCGGGCGTCGCCGGCGACGCGGGCGATGTGTTTCGCCGCGGTGGGTGCGATATGGCCCATCGCGACGTGGCGGCGAACGGCCTGTGGGAGGTCGTGGACACGTGCCCACTTGCGGATGAACGCTACAGAGGCCTCGCCGCCGGCGCGCTCGGCGGCGGCCTTGTACGACCCCTCGCCGCGAACGAGTGCGGCACACGCGGCGGCTCCACGCAACATGTAGATGTTGTCCTCGGCACCGGCGGTGTTTTCCGAAAAGCGCCTGACCGTCTCGGCCGCGTTCGCGAGGCTTTCAGGGTCGTTGGGATCGAACTGGACGGCCTCACGGGCACGCTCGCCGGTGATCGCGGCGTCGCCCCTGACGACCGGTTTGCCGACCGGTGACTCACGGTCGCTCCGTGGATCGCCCGGTCGCTCGGTGGTCATTGTGGTCTCATTACCCTCGATACGCAAAACGTCGTCGTTAGTCCGCCTCTTCGCGCTCGCGTTTCTCCGAGAGGTGTTCCCAGATCTCGGTGCAGCCGGCTCCCTCCTCGATATCCGCGAGGTGGGCGTCGTCGCGCTCCTCGTTGCTCATCGCTCGCCCCCTTCGTGGAGTTCCGGTGCGACATCCGCCGGGGCGTGCTGGCGTCGTTCGTCGCGGTTCCGTGTCATCACGTTCCCGTTCGGGTGGCCTACCTATAGGCTCGCGTGCAGGGACAAGCCCTACCCCAACTCCCGCTTACCGGAGGTTCTTGTCCCTATCTCGGTCGGCCGATCTTTCCGAATTCGACTGTAGTCGGGCGATTCCTTCCGGTGTGGGCGTCATAAGGGCCGGTACGCCTTGCACGGGGCGATGGGCTAAGGGCGTGGCGGACGTAGAGTGAGTATGGACGTTCCAGTTCGGATCCTCGACGACGGAGCGTGGGTCAGCGTCGACGACTCGCGGGAGGTCGGCGTCAGCGACCTGTGGCGGCTCTCCGAGCACGACTTCTGCGAGTGTGAGGTCGCAGACGTACTGCTCGAGGCGTTCTTCGAGATCCGCCCGAACGACGACCGCGTCGAGGTCCGCGCGGTCGGCCACTGTATCACCTGCGGCGAACGGGGGTCGATGGGGTGGCTCACCATCGGTCGTGTCGAGAACGGCCAGTTCGTCCCGTCGGACCCCTCCCGCGAACACCGGATCACGCCCGCGTAACCTTCCGGCAATATTCTCCTAAACCACCGAGCACCGGCCACGGTTGACGAGAGGACGGGGGATTTACCCGTCGGGCCGTAACCGGTATCCATGCCGACCAACGTGGAGGAGTGGAAAGACGACGTCTACGGCACGGACATCCGTGCCCATATGGAGCGGTTCGCCGAAGAGGGGTGGGACGCGATCCCCGATGACGAACACGACGCTTGGTTCGAGCGCTTCAAGTGGTACGGACTGTACCACCAGCGCTCCGGTCAGGAGAGTTACTTCATGATGCGGATCGGCCCGCCGAACGGCGTGCTCGAACCCGGTATGTTGCGAGCCATCGGCGAGGTCGCGAAGGAGTATTCGACCGGACCCGCAGAGAACCCCGAGTTCGGAAACGGCTGGGCCGACTTCACGACCCGCCAGGCGATCCAGCTCCACTGGATCAACATCGAAGACGTCCCCGACATCTGGGACGAGTTGGAGGAGGCGGGCCTCTCGACGCTGCAGGCGTGTGGGGACTCGTGGCGCAACATCGTGGGCTGTCCGGTCGCCGGCAAGGACGATCACGAGCACGTCGACGCCTTGGATACCATCCACGAACTCCACGACACGTTCAAGGGCGACGACGCCCACTCGAACCTCCCGCGGAAGTGGAAAGTCTCCGTTACTGGGTGTGACGAGGGCTGTGGCCAGGGCGACATCAACGATCTGGGCTTCGAGCCGGCCGAAAAGGAGGTCGACGGCGAGACCGTCACCGGCTTCAACGTCCGGGTCGGTGGCGGCCTCGCCCGGAACGAACCGCGCTTCGCTCGCAATATCGACGTCTTCGTCACGCCCGAACAGGCTGCCGACGTCGCCGGCGGACTCTCGGCGCTCTTTCGTGACCACGGCGACCGTGAGAACCGCTACAACGCGCGTATCAAGTTCCTCGTCGACGAGTGGGGCCCCGAGAAGGTCCGCGACGTACTCCAGGAGGAGTACGTCGACTTCGAGATGCACACCGCGGGCGAGGACCTCCGCGAGAACTACTCGTACAACGCCGGCACCGCCGACGGCCACGCGGATCACGTCGGCGTCCACGAGCAGAAGGACGGGAACTACTACGTCGGGTTGAACGTGCTGGTGGGCCGGATGGGCGCGGACGAGGTGATCGAACTCGCCGATATCGCCGAGGAATACGGCTCGGGCGAGGCACGGGTCACCCAACGCCAGAACCTGATCCTCACGGATGTGCCCGAGGAGAACCTCGACGAACTCCTGGAAGAGCCCCTTCTTTCGGAGTACAGTCCTGACCCCCACCCGTTCCAGCGCGGGTCGATCGCGTGTACGGGGACGGAGTTCTGCTCGCTGTCGATCGTCGAGACGAAAAACAGGCAAGTGCGCTTCTCGCGCTGGCTCAAGGAGAACGTCGACCTCCCCGAGGGGATCGAGGACTTCCACATCCACCTCTCCGGCTGTACCGCGTCGTGCGCCCAGCCCCAGATCGCGGACGTCTCGCTGCGGGGCATGAAGACGCGCAAGGACGGCGAGCCGGTCGAGGCGCTCGACATCGGTCTGGGAGGGGGGTTGGGCGAGAACCCCAACTTCGCCGACTGGGTCACTCAACGGGTTCCCGCAGACGAGGTGCCCGGCGCGATCGCGAACCTGATCGACGGGTTCGCCGAGGAACGCTCGGAAGGCCAGACCTTCCGCGAGTTCGTCGTCGAGCGCGACGAGGAGGAGTTAGCAGAGCTCTGTGAGCCCGAGGAGACTTCGTACGAGGACCCCTACATGCACAACACGAAACAGACGTGGTACCCCTACGCCGAGGACGACGACCTCGATTCGAGCCCCGCGCCCGCCCGTCCGGACGACACGCCGATGTCCGCGGACGACTAAGCCCGTTTCGAGCGCATCCGTTTTCCGCGCCCGCTAAGTGTCTCGACGGTCTCCCTTCTCCCATGCCCGACCGGATCATGAAGGTCAACGCCTACACGACCTTCGACCTGTTGGACGGTGAGGCGAAGGGCCACGGCTGGAACGACGAGGCGCTCGCTATTCTGAACGTCACCGCCCCCCGCGAGAACCCCGACCACGTCTCGCTCGAACTCGAACTCGACAACACCGATCTGGAGAACCTGCCGGCTCACGCCGATTCGGTGACGCTGTCGGCCGAGCAGGCGAGAACGCTCGCCGCCGAACTCGAGAAACAGGCCGACCGGGTCGAGCGGGTGGGCGAGTAGTCGATCGCGCCCAGCACGTTCTTAACCGTTCGCTCGCTACACTCGGTCGATGGACGAGTGGAAGCGGGACATGGGAAGCGGGCTCGTGATCCTCGTGCCGCTTCTGGTGACGTTCTACGCCATCGCGTGGCTGTTCCTGTTCATCGCCGGACTCCCGGTGGTCGGCGTGATCGAGAGACCCCTCGTCCGGGTCGCCATCACCCTCGGCGTGTTCGTTCTGGCGGTCGCCCTCGTCGGGATGGCGACACGCACCGCCGGGGGTGCGCTCGCGAGCGGTTGGCTGGATACGGTGATCAACCGCGTGCCGGTCCTCCGCGTGATCTACAACTCCTCGCAGCTCGCCGTCGAGACCGCGGTCTCCGGCAACGGGGAGCTCAACGAACCGGTCAAGGTCACGACGTGGATGGGCGCACGCATGACCGCGTTCAAGACCGGGAAGAAGACCGCCGACGGCCGAATGGTCCTGTTCATGCCGACCGCGCCGAACGTCACGACGGGCTACGTGATCGAGGTCGACCCCGCGAACGTCGAACCCACCGACGAGACAGTCGAGGAAGCCATGACGCGCATTCTCAGTGCCGGGTTCGGCGACCGGGATCGACCGGGCGGCGCACTCGGTGGCCCGTTGGATGACTAAACCACGTCGGCCTCGACGCTCCCGACCCCCTCGACTTCCGCACGAACCGTATCGCCCGCGGAGATGACGCCCGCGCCGGGCGTTCCGGTCGAAATCAGGTCACCGGCCTCTAACGTCATCACCCGCGAGTGAAACGCGATGAGTTCGCGCGGCGAGAACAGCATGTTCTTGGTCCTGTTCTCGGCGACCGTCTCGCCGTTTCGCACCGTCCGTACCGCTCGCTCGTCGAACGACGGCGGCGAGTCGGGGACCGCGATGGTCGGACCGAGCACGAGAAACGTATCGAAGCTCTTCGCGCGCGTGAGAAATCGCGGGTTGCGCTCTAAGACGTCCTCGGCGGTCATGTCGATCACCGGCAGATAGCCCGCGATTATCCGGTCGGGTTCCTCGACGCCGCTTGCGGTCCGCCCGAGCAACACGGCGAGTTCGGCCTCGGCGGTCACGCGATCCGTCTCCTCTTGCGGGGGCAGGCGGATCGGTCCGCCAGGACCCGTCACCGCCGTTCGGGGCTTCATGAAGCTCGCGGGCTCTTCCGGACGCGCTTCGCCCAGATCCCCGGCGTGTTCCTCGTAGTTCAGCCCGATCCCCCAGAGCTTACCCAGCGCCCTACGAGCGATCGGCATTCCGAACGAGAGCTTCTCGCTCGGAACGCACCGGACGGGGAGCGCGCCTGGATCGGACAGTTCGCCCGCCGCGGCCGCTGGGAGGGCCTCACTAACGCTCTCGAATCCCGCTGCCGACAGCGGGACGAACCCCTCTTCGTTGCCCAAGAGCGGCCTTCCCGCTTGAGTGCGCGCGAGGTACTTCATTCGCGATCCGTCCAGAAGTCGAAAGAGCGCCCCGGCGCGAAGACGTCCAGCCCGACCGCGCGCTCCTCGCTCGTGTTCTCGACGCGGTGCGATTCCCACGAGTCGAGCCACACCGAGTCGTACTCTTCGAGGGTGACCGTCTCCTCTTCGGTATGGACGACCAGCTCCCCCTCGAGGCAGAGACAGACCTGCTCGTTTTCGTGGTCGTGCATGGGTGAGGAGTGGCCCGACGGTTTCTCGAACCACTCGAAGGTAAAGTCGTCGCTGCCCGCGAGCGCCCGGCGCGCCCACCCCTCCTCGGGCTCGTAGCTCTCGGCGTCGTCGAACTCGACGTGCTTCATAGGTTCGAACTCCCCGCCCCGCCGTCGATCGGCACCGAGACTCCATTGATGAAACCCGATTTCGGTGAGGAGAGGTACGCGACGGTGTTCCCGAGTTCGATCGGGTCACCGATCCGCTCGAGAGGAATGCCGTCGCTCCAGTCGGCCAGTCCCTCTTCATACGAGCTGTAGTCGCCCCGGTCGACGGCCTGATCGACGAGTTCCTGAATTCTCGCCGTTTCGTGGGGCCCCGGCAACACGGCGTTGGCCCGTACCTCGGGCGCAAGTTCCTGTGAAAGCGTCTTTTCGAGGCCGATGACGCTCATGCGCACCGAGTTCGAGAGCACCAGCGAGTCGATCGCCTCCTTCACGCTCCGGGAGGTGATGGTGACGATGGTGCCCCCGCCGTCCTGCAAGTGTGGGGCGGCCTCTTTCACCAATCGGACGACGCTCATCACGAGCAGGTCGTAGGCGTGATACCACTCGTCCTCCTCGGTCTCCATGAACGGGCCGCTGGGCGGCCCGCCCGCGCTGGTCACGAGGTGGTCGAGCCCGCCGAACTCGTCTACTACCGTCTCTACAAGCGTCTCGATGTCCTCGGGGTCGGTCAGGTCACCCGGCTGGGCGACGACCTCTCCAGTGGCCTCCGCCTCGATCTCTTCGCGCGCTTCTTCCAGTCGCTCCTCGTCGCGCCCGTTGATCACGACGTTCGCGCCCTCGCGTGCAAGCGCGGTCGCCGAGGCCTTCCCCAGTCCGCTCGAAGAGGCCGTGACGAGCGCCGCGTTTCCTCCGATCTGTAGGTCCATGACGTGGGTATCCGCGCAAGCGACGGGCAAAAACGTTCGCGTGGCGGCAGTTACTCTCCACACGAGAATGCCACCGAGTACCACGGACGATAGGGGTTTATGTGGCTGGACACATCCCTTCCGCCATGCCCGCAGATCTCGTCGATCCGGAAACCGCAGACCACATCGTCCGCACCGCCCGCACCGCCGTCGGCGACAGCCTCCGCTCGGCGACCTACTTCACACGCGACGATTTCGAGCAACTGTACCTTCGCAGCGACCTCGAGCGCGACGCCGACCTCTCGACCTTTATCGGCAACGAGTGGCGCGGCTTCCGGATCACCGAGGATGCCTATCAGGGCTCGGAACTCGGCGACTACCGCTACACCATTCGCGTCTTCGACGGCGGCTACCTCGTTCGCCTGACGACCGACCGCGAGGGCGTCCTCGTCACCACCGACGGCATCACCATGCAGGACTTCGAGGCGCTCGCGGCGGCCATCGGGAAGGTGTTGGGCTAGAGCGAGAAACGCTCCGCCGCGGTCTCCATGTCCTTATCGCCCCGTCCCGAGAGGTTCACGAGGATCGTTTCGTGTCCGTCCGCCTCCGCCAACTCGATCGCGCGCGCGACCGCGTGGCTCGATTCGAGTGCGGGGATGATCCCTTCCGTCTCGCTGAGTTCCCTGAAGGCCGCGAGCGCCTCCTCGTCGGTGACGCCGGTGTACTCCGCCCGGCCGACCGCCCGGAACATGGCGTGTTCGGGGCCGACGCCCGGATAGTCGAGACCTGCCGACACCGAGTGAACCTCGACGTCCTCGTCGAGCACTCGGGTCCGCATCCCGTGGAGGGTGTCGTCGTGGCCCTTCGCGAGCGGGGCGGCGTGGCGGGCGGAGTCGCTGCCCTCGCCGCCGCCCTCCGCACCGTAAAAGCCGACCGGGTCGTCGCGGAAGGCATGAAACAGCCCGATAGCGTTCGACCCGCCGCCGACGCAGGCCACGGCGGCGTCGGGCAGATTGCCCGTGCGCTCGACGATCTGCTCGCGGGCCTCCCCGCCGATCACCGACTGGAAATCGCGGACCATCCGCGGGAACGGGTCCGGTCCGACCACGCTTCCCACGAGGTAGTGGGTGTCCGCGACGTTGCTCGCGAAGTCCTCGAGGGCGGCGTCGACGGCGTCAGCCAGTCCCGCCCCCCCGCGGGTCACCTCGTTTACCTCCGCGCCCATCAGGCGCATTCGGAAGACGTTCATCCGCTGGCGCTCTGCGTCCTTTTCCCCCATGTAGATCTCCGTGTCGAGGCCGAACAGCGCGCCGACCATCGCGGTCGCGGTGCCGTGCTGGCCCGCTCCCGTCTCGGCGATCAGGCGCTCTTTGCCCGCCTTCTTCGCGAGCAGGGCCTGCCCGAGCGTGTTGTTGATCTTGTGGGCGCCACCGTGGAGGAGGTCCTCGCGCTTGAGGTAGATCTCCGCGCCGTAGCGATCGCTGAGGTTGCGCGCGTGATACAGCGGCGTCGGCCGGCCCGCGAACTCCTCCAGATAGCCCCGCAGTTCCTCCTGGAACCCCTCGCTCTTGCCGACCTCGCCGTAGGCTGCCGCGAGTTCCGAGAGCGGTCCCTCGAGCGCTTCCGGAACGTGACGTCCGCCGTACCCTTCGAAATCTCCGTTGGACATAGCTACCGGACTCTCCCCACGGCGCATAAAGGATGCCCTCGGCTTCCGGTCGAGAACGATGAAAAGGAAACTGAAAACGAACTCGGAAGACGCTCCCGACGGGCGCGATCAGCCCAGACTGCCTTCCATTTCGAGTTCGATGAGCCGGTTGAGCTCGACAGCGTACTCGATGGGCAGTTCCTCGGTGATCGGCTCGATGAACCCGCTCACGATCATCTGTTTGGCGTCGTCATCATCGAGACCACGGGATT
>NZ_LTAZ01000004.1 GCF_001593955.1 Halalkalicoccus paucihalophilus
ATCGAGGGAACGGAGTTCGTCTACGACGAACACTTCGACGGGTTCGGCGGCCAGCGCCCCATCCGACTCGACGGCGGCTCCGGACTCGAGGTCTCGAATGTCGAGATCGACATGAGTATCGACCAGACCGAGGCCATCCGCGTCATGCCCGGGGTCGACTCGGCGTCGATTCACGACGTCGACATGGACCTCTCGAGTTCCGTTCGGGACGGCGTCTCGATCACGGGCGGTGCGGGCTCGGTCGAGACCGACGACCTGAGTGTGAGCGGGAACAGCCGCTACACCGTCTTCGAATACTGAACCGCTTCGAGAAGCGAAAGCGGTCGTGGCGGCCACGAACCGGTCGCTGATCGGTCGTCTACAGTCGCTCCACATCGCTCGGACGGCTGGGGTCTTCCTTTTCCTCCGAGCCGATCACTTGTCGGTCAACAGCCGTAAGAGCGCGCCCGCGAGGATCACGAGCACCCCGGCGATCGTCGCGATCGGCGGGATCGGCACGAACAACAGCACGACGCCGATGAGCATTACGATCGAGGACATTCGAACCATGTACGGTCCATGACACGCCGTGTCACTAATACCTGCCCCCTGCAACGGAAACCGCCGTATCAGAACGCCAGTGTCTTCACCACGACGGGAACCGTCTCGCCACCGTCGAGGGGCCGCCCGATATCGAGATACTCGCCGTCGGCGACGCCGACCTCGTCGATGACGGCGAGCGGCCGGCCGTCGGATCGCCGTCGGAGGGCCTGTCCGAGCGCCTTCGCACAGTTCTGTCGGGTGAGCACGAGGAGCGGTCGACCGCCTCCATCCGCGGTCCAGACGGTATCGATCGCCGCCGCGACCCGCGTGAGCCGGTCGTAGGTCAGGGGACCGACGTCGTCGATCGCGAGTACGACCGGCTCGTCCGGGCCGTACCGCTCGGTCGCCTCCCCGATCACCCCTTCGAGGCGCGTTTCGAGGTCCTCCTCGGGGAGGTCGCCGACACCCATCGCCGGGAGGTTCCGAAGCGGGAGCAGCGACTCGTCGACCTCGACCGTCCGACCGCTGAGTTCGGTCGTTCGCGTCCCCGCCCCGACGACGGTCGCCCGGATAGTCTCGTCGAGGTCGAGAAGCGGGAGTTCGGCCGCCCGTTCGCGGATCGCCGCCGCGAGCGTCGGCCCGAGATCGGCGTACTCGAACGGGTCAGTGGGATCGCCGTGGACGAGCCGACCGACCCCACCGGTGAAGGCGACCCCGTCGACCTCGATCGGGTCGGTTGGGAGCGATCCGATCGCGAGGCTGGCGGTGCGATCCGAGAACGGCGGGCCCGTGATCGCGTCGATCACGCAGTCGGCCATCGCGCCCGCCAGCCGATCGAGGTCCTCGGTCGAGGGCTCCGTGCCGGGTTCGAGGTCGACCCCCAGATCGTCGGCCAGTCCCCGTATCGCCTCCGAAACGCCCGTGATCGCTCCCTCCGAATCGAACCGGACGAGTCGTCCGCCGACATCGAGACAGCGCGTGTCGCGGACGCCATCGGCGTCGAACAGCGCGACGTTGGTCGTCCCGCCGCCCACGTCGGCGTTCGCGACGATCTCCCCGCGCTCTTTCGCCCGTGTCGCCGCTCCCGAACCCTGCCCCGCGAGCACCGCTTCGAGCGCGGGACCGGCCGCCGCCGCGACGAACTCGCCGCCCTCGCTCGCGATCCGGTGGACCAGCGCCTCGGCGTTGTCCTTCCGAGCGGTTTCGCCGGTGACGATCACCGCCCCCGTCTCGATCCCGCTCGGCTCGACCCTCGCGGCGGCGAGTTCGTCCTCGACGATCCGCGCGACCGCGTCGATGTCGACCGTCTCCGGCCCGGAAAGCGGCGTCTCGTGGATCGTCCCCCGATACCTGATCTCTCGTGAGACGATCTCCAGTTTCCCCGCGCCGGCGGGCTCCCTCACCTCTAGCTCGCTGACGACGACCTGCGTCGTCGTAGTGCCGACGTCGATCCCGACGCTCGTCAGCCGGTGTTCGCTCATCGCCCGGATCCAATCCTTCTCATCTCAGTCGGTGACGAACTCCCGGTCGTCCTCGCGCAGGTCGATCCCGCTTCGCTCGCGCTCGCACATTTCCGCGATCAGGTCGACGAGCTGGGCCCCCGCCTCGACCGGCGGCAGCCCTCCCTGATGGATGTTCGAGATCACGGACTTCTTCGCGGTCGGCCCGCCGCGTTCGGGTCCGTAGACCAGATACGCGCTCAGACTCTCGGCGCTCGCGAGGCCGGGGCGCTCGCCGATCAGGATTACACAGCAATCGGCGTCGAGCTCCTCGCCGATCGCGTCCATCACGTCGACGCGGCCGTACTCGACGAACACGGGGGTGCCGACCCGCAGGTCGCGGTCGGCGAGGCCGTCGAGCAGGATCGGCAGCAGGTCGGGAACGTTCGCCTCGACGGCGCTCGAACTCAGCCCGTCGGCGACGACCAACTGGACCTCGGGGCCCTCCTCGCAGTGCTCACGGAGGTATTCGGCGGTCTCCGCGGAGATCTCCCGTCCCCGATCCGGCCGCGCGAGGTACTCCTCGGTGTCCTCGATCAGCGTGCCGATCTTCACCAGCCCCGTCTCCTCGATGAACCCCTCGTCGACGTTCGTGAGTACCGCATCGCGGGCGATCCCGTGGTCGGCCCGGAATTCGAGTAGCGTGTCGGTCCGCGGGCGCGAGCCGGCCCGCCCGACGCCCAGCCGCGAGGGGTTTCGATCCGTGATCCGTTCCAGTAGGTCGGGATCCCGCGGCCCGTCGAGCCGGTCCTTCGCTCGTTTGTCACTCATGTTCACGCGAACACCGTCGGGTCGCCGGCCCGCTCGGTCAGCCGTCCGTTCTCGGTGATCCCCATCTCGCGGAGCCACTCCCCGAAGGGTTCGATAGGTTCGCGGCCAAACAGCTCCCGGAGCGTTGCCGCGTCGTGGTAGCTGTTGGACTGGTAGTTGAGCATCACGTCGTCGCCCATCGGGACGGTGATGAAGTAGTTCGAGCCGGCCGCCGCGAGCGTGATCGCGAGCGTCTCGATGTCGTTCTGGTCGGCCTCCATGTGGTTGGTGTAGCAAGCGTCGATCCCCATCGGGATCCCGTGTAGCTTGCCCATGAACACGTCTTCCAACCCTGCCCGAATGACCTGCCGGCCGTCGTAGAGGTACTCGGGGCCGATGAACCCGACCACCGTGTTGAGCAGGAACGGATCGTAGCGCTTCGCGAGCCCGTAACAGCGCGATTCGAGCGTGAGCTGGTCGACCCCCTCGTGGGCGTCGCCCGAGAGTTCCGCGCCTTGGCCGGTCTCGAAGTACCAGACGTTCGGCCCCGAGGAGCTACAGCGCCGCCGGGCGAGCTCGTCGGCCTCGTCGAGCAGCGAGACGTCGATCCCGAACTCCTCGTTGCCCGCCTCCGTACCGGCGAGGCTCTGAAAGACCATGTCGGCGGGTGCACCCTCGCGGATCGCCTCCATCTGCGTGGTAACGTGCGAGAGACAGCAGTTCTGCGTCGGCACCGCCCACTCCTCGATGAACCCGTGGGTCGCTTCGAGGATCGCCGCCGTGTTCTCGGCGCTGTCGACGACGGGGTTGATTCCGATCACCGCGTCGCCCGTCCCGTACGAGAGCCCCTCGCGGGTCGAATCGAGGACGTTCTCGACGTCGTCGGCGGGGTCGTTGGGCTGCAATCTGAACGAAAGGGTGCCGGGCTCGCCGATGGTCGTGTTACACCGGGCGGTGATCGTCATCCGCGAGGAGACGAGCGCCAGATCCATGTTCGACATGAGCTTCGCCACCGCGGCGATCATCTCGCTGGTCAACCCCTCGCGGATTGCCCGAATCTCGCGGTCAGTAGTAGAAGAGTCGACGAGGAACTCCCGGAGTTCCGCGACGGACCACTCTTTGATCCGCTCGTAGATCGGCTCGCGGACGGCGTCCTGGATGACTCGCGTCACCTCGTCCTCCTGGTAGGGGACGACCGGGTTCTCCCGTAGTTCCCGAAGCGTCACGCGGCTGAGCGCCTTCTTCGCCGCGACCCGCTCGGCGTCGGAGTCGGCCGCGATCCCCGCCAGTTCGTCGCCCGTCTTTCGCTCGTTGGCCTTCGCCAACAGCGCCCGGAGGGAATCGAACTCCCCCTCTCGTCGAGATATCGTCGCCATACCCCGTTCTAGCTCCACAGAATAGCTTAACCTTGTTGACTGTTAACAAACCGGAGTTGGTGTTCCACAACCGGAGTTGATCCTTCTACGGTACACACGCCTCCACCGGACCGACGGACTCTCTCACGAACGGTCGCATGCTGCCCGAGCGACCGCTCGAAACCGTCTCCGGAGCACGCCGGCCCCGGGAGTGCCGTCCCTGATCCACAGGCCGGCAACCGCCAGTCCGACGAACGCCGAGACGATCAGCGCCGGCGAGGGGGTGAGGCTGAACCCACTGAGTTCGGCGAGAACTCCCGCTTGGCTGTCCTCGGGGACCGAAAGCAGCGGCCAGAGCAGGAATCGCGTGTATGCGTACTCGCCGGCCAGCGCCGACTGCACGGCGTCGCTCGCGATATGAGAGAGGTAACCGAGGCCGAATGCGACGCCGTACTCGGCCCTCGACCGGCGCGCGAAATACCAGTAAACGGCCACACACAGGGGGAGCGCGACGACCGGCGCGTGTGCGAGCATCCGCCCCGACGGGATCACCCCCAGATTCCACGCCAGCGGCTTGTCGATCAGGTCCGGCAACTGACTCGCGAACACCACCACGATCGTCGCGACGCCGTCCGGCGATTCGCCCCGACGCCGCCTCAGCACCGAATACAGGACGTACGCGAGCGCCGCATGTCCCCACGGCCACATTCGCCTCCGCCTACCCGTCGCGTGCGTTTAGTGTTGCTGGTGTGATAATTACCTAAGTTGGAACGAAAATTCCGACATCTCGGCGTCGGTGATTTGTGCGAGACTCCTCAGTTGGTGCCGAACGGCAGTAGGTTCTTGTCGTCTCCTGTGGTAGTGTCTCACATGATAAAAGGAGTGCTCGCGGTCCTCGGCCTCGTCGAACTGCTCGTTCCCCGTCGATTCATCGAGTTCTGGGAGGGCTATGCCCTCGAGAACCCGAAGGACTGTTCGCTCGAATCGTGGGTGATTCCCGTCGCCCGCCTCGAGGGACTGCTCTTTCTCGCGGCGCTCGCCAAACCGCGGGCGTTCTCGGGGCCGATCCGAGCGGTACTCGGCTGTTACGGGTTGATGGCCGCGCTCTCGCCCGATGGATATCTGGAGTACTGGACGCCGCTGATCTACGAGGACGGACGCCCCGAGTGGAAGCCGTGGGTCGTTCCCCTGACGCGTGTGATCGGTGTCTGTTACGTGGCGCTCGCGCTGTTCGGGTGGTGCTCGAAGAACGATACAGGAACCGGCTGAACCGGGCTACTCGACGGTGACGCTTTTCGCGAGGTTGCGCGGTTTGTCGATCGACCTGCCGAGACGGTTCGCGAGCCAGTACGACACCAACTGGAGTTGGACGTTCGCGAGGATCGGTCCCACCCGTCCGTGCGTCTCGGGGATCGAGAGGACGTGATCCGCGTAGCGCTCGACGTCGGACTGGCCGTCGGTCACGGCGATGACCGGCGCACTGCGGGCCTCGACCTCCTTTACGTTGCCGATGGTCTTGGTCGCGCGCTCGTCGTCGCCGGTCACCACGGCGAAGATCGGCGTTTCGCCCGTTACGAGCGCGAGCGGGCCGTGTTTGAGTTCGCCCGCCGCAAAGCCCTCGGCGTGTTTGTACGTGATCTCCTTCATCTTCAGTGCGCCCTCGAGCGCGACCGGATAGTTGTAGCCCCGGCCGATGAAGAAGTACGCTCCCGCGTCCTCGTACTCGGCGGCGATCTCCTTGGCCGGCGAACTGTCGAGGATCGACTGGACGTGATCGGGCAGGTCCCGCAGTGCGCCCAGCAGTTCCCGTCGTTCGCCGTCCTCGATTGCGTCGGCCAGGAGGGTCAACGCGGTCTGCTGGCTCGCAAAGGTTTTCGTGGCGGCGACGCCGATCTCGGGACCGGCCCGGATGTACATCGTGTAATCGCACTCGCGGGCCGCCGACGAGCCGACGACGTTCGTCACCGCCACCGTCGTTGCGCCCGCCCTGCCGGCCTGCCGGAGCGCCCGCAGCGTGTCCGCGGTCTCGCCGCTCTGGGTGACGCCGATCACCAGCGTGCCGTCGTCGATCGGCACCGACGAGCGGTCGTACTCGCTGGCCATGAACGTCTGGGCCTGAACGCCCCGTTCCCGGAGGGTGAGTTCGCCGTAGAGCGCGGCGTGATAGGAGGTGCCACAGGCGACGAACTGGACTCGTTTCGGGGTCGGCAGTCCGGCGAGTTCCTCGATGGTCACGCTCCCTTCGAGTTCGTCGACCCGGCCGCGCAGACACTGGCGCAGCGAGCGGGGCTGTTCGTTGATCTCCTTGAGCATGTAGTGGTCGTAGCCGCTCTTGCCGGCGTCCTCGGCGTCCCACTCGACCCGCTCGACCGGCGGTTCCAACACGGTGCCTTCGGCGTCGGTCACGACGATCTCGTCGTCGGTCAGGGCGGCGAACTGCCCGTCCTCGAGGTAGATCACCCGATCGGTGTACTCGATGAACGCGGGGACGTCGCTCGCCAGATAGGTGCCACCCTCGCTGAGACCCAACACGAGCGGGGAGTCCTGTCGGGTAGCGTGGATCGTCTCCGAACCCTCGAAGACGGCCGCCAGCGCGTAACTGCCCTCCAGCCGGGAGACGGCCGTGCGGAACGCCGATTCGGGGTCGAGCCCCTCGTCGAGGTAGTGTTCGATCAGGTGGGGGACGACCTCGGTGTCGGTCTCGCTGTAGAAGGTGTGACCGTCCGCCGCCAGTTCCTCGCGCAGGGGTTCGTAGTTCTCGATGATGCCGTTGTGGACGACCGCGACCTGTTTCTCGCAGTCGGCGTGGGGGTGGGCGTTGCGGTCCGAGGGCGGGCCGTGGGTGCTCCAGCGGGTGTGGCCGATCCCGACGGGAACGCTCGGAATCTCCTGTCCGTCGAGGAGCGATTCGAGGTTCTCGAGTTCGCCCTCGCTCTTGTAGACCGAGATCGCCTCGTCCGAGAGGGCGATCCCCGCCGAGTCATACCCCCGATACTCCAGTCCCGACAGCCCCGTCAGGAGCACGTCGAGGACCTCCCTGTCGCGTCCGTCGCCGGCGTAGCCGATGATCCCACACATGGTTATCGCACCTCCGTCTCTCCCGCGATCGTTCCCTCGACCCGAGCGCCCGCCCGAACGGTCGCGTCCGGCCCCACCATCGCCCCGGGGACGAACGTCGCTCCCCCACCCACGTGGGCCCGAGCGGCGAACAGCGCGCCGAGGCGTTCGCGCTCGAACACCCGGTTGCCGATCCGGACGTCGCCCGGCCCGCCCGGGACGGTCGTCGCCGCGCCGATGTGAACACCCTGCCCGGTGACACACTCGATGAGCGTCGCGTTCGGCTCGACCCTGGTGTCGGAATCGAGCACCGACCCCTCGACGACCGCGCCGGACCCGACGGTGACGTTCTCGCCGAGACAGGTGTACGGTCCCAGAACGGCCCCGGGTCCGACCTCGGCGTCGGCCCCGATCACGACCGGATCGCGGATCACTGCGGTGTCGTGAACGCTCGCTGTGTCGTCGATCCGCCCCTCGCGGCTCTCCCCGACGACGCCCGCCTGGATCAGGTCCCGGGTCACTTCGAGGAGGTCCCACGGGTAGGTCGCGTCGACCCACAGCCCCTCCGTGAGCGTTCCCCTCACCTCGGCCTCGGTGTCGACGAGCCACGAGAGCGCGTCGATCAGCGAGTGTTCGCCGTCGCGCGGTTCGGCGTTCCGGATCGCCTCGAAGATCCGCGGATTCAGGCCGTAGACGCCGGCGTTGAGCCGGTATTTCCGTTCGTCGGTCGGCCGTTCGACGAGGTCGACGACCCGACCGTTATCCATGATCACGCCCCCGTAGTGTTCGACGCGGTTGTGATCGAGCACTCCGAGGGTCACCGCGCCCTCCCCGGTCGCCTCGATTACGTCGCCGATGATCCGCGAGTCGAGGATCTGATCGCCGTAGACGACGAGGAACGGCCCGTCGAACCGGTCCTCGACCGAGAGCAGCGCGTGGCCCGACCCCAACTGTTTCTCCTGAACGACGTAGGTCAGCGGGACGTTCCGATAGGTGGGACCGAAGTGGTCCTGAACGCGGCTCCGACCGTAGCCGACGACGACGGTGATGTCGCTGACGCCGGCCTCGATCAGCCCGTCGAAGACGTACGCGAGGATCGGCTTGTTCGCCGCGGGCAACATCGGTTTAGGCCGATGATGCGTTAGGGGGCGGAGGCGCTTTCCCTCCCCGGCGGCGAGGACGACTGCAGGTAACGAGTCCATACCTCACCGAATCGGCGGACTGACACTTATGTCTTTCATCCTGCGGGCTACGTTCGCTGCAATCCCGCACGATTTATCCGACGAAATCCGGGTTTCTACCCGCCTTCGGCGGCGGGTTTCCGTTTTCGGCCGTCGTCCCTGCCGTGTCCGACACACGGCCGACGGAGGTCCGACTTCGGTGGCCGTCGGACAGGTTTTTCGCTCCTCGTACCGTAGGCGGGGTATGAGTGACCGGGAGATCCCGACGAGCGACGCCGACTGGCGCGAGGAACTGAGCGACGAGCAGTACCGTGTCCTGCGGGAGGCGGGGACCGAACGGCCCTTCTCGGGCGAGTACGTCGACCTCTTCGAGGACGGCAGCTACCGGTGTGCGGGCTGTGGCGCCGAACTGTTCGACTCGGACACGAAGTTCGAACACGGCTGTGGCTGGCCGAGTTTCTCGGACGCGAACGAGGGTGCCGTCGAGTTCCGCGAGGACCACAGCCACGGGATGGAGCGGGTCGAGGTCGTCTGTGCGAACTGCGAGGGCCATCTGGGTCACGTCTTCGAGGACGGACCCGAACCCACGGGCGAACGCTACTGCATCAACTCCGCCGCCCTCGAGTTCGACGATCGGGATCAGTAACCCGGCGGTCCCTCGCGCTCCTCGAGGACCCATTCGAGTTCCTCGATCGCCCGTAGCAGTACCGCCTCCTGTTCGTCCTCCAGCGGCGAGGAGGGGGGGTCCTGATCGTCGTAGAGCGATTCGAGTTCAGCGATACGCTCCCGGATGGTCTCGTTCGATCGCATGGCGGCTATTCAGCCAGCGCGTACAAAACAACTACGCTGGGGCCGGCGGGTCGTACCGGCGCCAGAGCCAGCCCACGCCCAGTGCGAGAAGCACCACGCCCGCCAGCGCGTGCCAGTAATCCTCGTGGACGAGCGCGCTCGTGAGATACAGCGCCATGATCCCCAGACACAGCGTCAACGACAGCCAGTGGGCGCGATAGAACCCGACGACGGTGCGGACCGACATTCGTGGAGGGTTCGAGTGCCGCTGCCATATACCCTGCGAGGCCGCCCGCTCGAACCGAGCGATTGAGGGGGCTGGGAATCGAAACGACGGTATGGTAGCGCTTTCGAGCAAGGCGGCGTTCGTCCTCGTGTTGGTGACGGGCATCGTCGTCCCCGGCGTGATGAACTACGTCTTCTCGGTTGTACTGGGCCAGCAGATGCTCGGACGGCTGGTCTGGGTGCTCGGGTATACCCTGATGATCGCCGTGATCTGGTACGGGTGGCTCCGTCCGCTAGAGCTTACGGGCCCCGAACTCGACCCCGACGAGGCGGAACGGAAGGTTAAAGACTGAATCGAACACAGTTCCCGACAGAATGCTTGAGTTCGTCCCTCTTCAGCCCGTGGACGATTTCGTCCAAAGCTACCATCTCGGGCAGGTACTCGTCGCCGTGTTCGTCCTCTCGGTGCTCGGGTCCTTCGCCCTCTCGAAGAAACTGCTGTCGTTGAACGTGATCCTCTTCGGTCTGTTGTTCCTGTTGGTCCCCAACACCATCTCCTCGGTCGAGTACAAACTCCTTGGGGTGGCACTCCTCTTCATCGGCCCGATCCTCTATACGACCGCGCGCGACTGACCCGAACCGTTCCGGACCCGCTGGGCTTTCGTCCTCTCGGTCGCTCCCCGTCGACACCAGTTCGTACCGTACACCCGTCTGTTCCCGCGGACCATTTTCCGTTCGTTCGCTTCGCTCACTCTCTGCTCACGGACGCGAAGCGTCCGTTCGCATGGCCCGCGGGACCGAAGGTCCCGCATTGACGCAAACACCGCCTCGAAAAACCGCACCACCACGGTCAATCGGACGAGAGAAGTTCGTCGTACCGTGCACCCGTCTGTTTCAGCGTCTCTGTCGAGTAGAGCCGCTCGTGCTCGTAGGGCAGGTACCCGTCGTGGAGGTCGTCGATCCGGGCGTCGACCGCCTCGGGATCCCGGCCGTGGATCATCGTAAAGAGGTCGTACTCCCAGCCGAGGCCGCTCCTGCGGGGGCGGTGATAACAGAGCGTGACGAAGGGGAGCGCTCCGACCGCCCGGCCGCGTTCTTCTAGTTCCTCGTCGGGGACGTCCCAGACGACCATGCAGTTCGCGGTAAAGCCCGTCACGACGTGGTTGATGACGCAGCCGATCCGCTTGATACAGCCGTTCTCGAGCAGCCGGGTGACCGACTCGATCACCGCCGTCGTCTCGTATCCCGTCGCCCCCGCCACGTCCGCGTACGGGGTAAGCGAGAGGGGCAACCCTTCCTGGATCTCGAGCAGGACCGCGGCGTCGAGCGCGGAGAGGTCGCCCGTCGCCTCCTCGCTGATCGCCGTCGCCTCGACGGCTCCCGCCTCCGAGGCCGACTCGCGGGCGAACCGATCGGCGTTCACGACGGGGAACTCCAGATCGATGTAGAAGTCCGTCAGCATCGGGAGGTTGAGGACCTCACAACCGGTTCGTTCCTCGATCTCGTCGATGATCCGGTCGCGGGTCTCGCGCGACCCGGCGGTGACGACGAACCACATGTTCCACTCGTGGTCCCGGCGGTAGTTGTGGTTGACCTGCCGGTAGGAGTTGATCACGGTCGCGATCTCCGAAAAGCGCTCCTCGGGCGCTTTCACTGCCGCGAGCGTCGAGGAGCCGATCACCGGCGGGTTGAGCACCGCGCCGAAGCGCCGGACGATCCCGCGTTCGACGAGCGCCTCGACGCGTGCGAGCGCCTCCCGTTCGTCCACGCCGAGTGCCTCCCCGATCGATCGGAACGGCCGCGGTTCGACGGGAACCCCGCTCTGATAGCCGTCGATGAGGGCGGTATCGACCCCGTCGAGGTCGGCTCGCCAGTCCGCCGTGAGTGTCATTACACTCACTACGGACCGATATCGAGTATCAGTTTCGCTCTCCGCCCGTCGACCGGTCGCCCCGTCTCAGGCCGACGCGACCGCCTCGAGGAGCGCCTCGTAGTCGGGTTCGTTCTCGGGGGACTCCGCTTCCCACTCGTAGACGATTTCACCGTCGTCGTCGAGGACGTAGACCGCGCGGTTCGCGACGCCGTACAGCCCCAGATCCTCGATGTCGATTTCGAGCCCGTAGGCGTCGATCGCCTCGCGACTCGTGTCGCTGACGAGGTCGAACTCGATGCCGTGTTCCTCGCGGAAGGCGTTCAGCGAGAACGCCGAGTCGGCGCTGACTCCAAAGAGGGTCGCACCTCGTTTTTCGAACTCCCCGAGTTCGTTCTGGAGGGCGACCATCTCGTTCGAACACGGCGGGGTGAACGCGCCGGGGAAGAAGGCGAGGACGATCGGTCCGTCGCCGAGGTGTTCGTCGAGTTCGAAGGACGCTAGCTCGCCGTTGGCGACCGTCGCGGTGATCGACGGTGCCGTCTCGCCAGTCGTTACCATTGCGCTCGTCGATACGGGACCTACCCGAATAAACGACCAGCAACCGGGGAAACCTTCCCGTTGCAACCGCGCGATAGCGTGTCCCACGGTGTGGCGCTCGGGGACCGAAGGCGAGCGTTTTTGCGCGCGCCGTTCCAACCACCGATATGGCACAAGCGACCCACGAGTACGGCGAGTGGCCGCTCAAGCGTTTGATGAGCGAGGTCGTCGGCTCGGGACACAAATCGGCCGACGACATGGACTACGAGCAGGCGAGCGATGCGTTCCGTCGGATCCTCGGCGACGAACCCGATCACACTACTCTCGGGGCTTTCTGGCTCGCGAACCGCTGGAAACGCAACACCGCCGAGGAACTGGCTGCCTTTACCGACGTGATGCGCGAGTCGGTTCGTACTGCGGAACCCGACTGCGATCCCGTCGACTGCGGGGCGAACTACGACGGCAAGCACACGTCCGCACTGCTGGGCGTCGCCGCGGGCTGTGTCGCCGCCGGCGCGGGCACTCCCGTCGTCACCCATTCCGGCGATCGAGTTCCCACGCAGAAGGCGACCGCCTACAAGCACGTCCTCGACGAACTCGGCGTCCGCACGGAGATCGATCCCGAGGAGAGCGCCGAGATGGTCGACGAGACGGGCTTCGGGTTCTACTACCAGCCCGCGTTCAACCCCGAGATCGACGGGTTGTTCGAGCGTCGGGACGCGATGGGCGTCCGCACCTTCCTCAACACCGTCGAAACGCTCGCGAACCCCGCGAACGCCGACATCCATCTGGGGAGTTTCTATCACCTCCCCTTCGCAAAACGGATCGTCGATACCTTCGGGCGGAGCGAACAGGACCTCTCGCGTGTGCTGATGTTCCAGGGAATGGAGGGCTACGACGACGTCCGGCCCGGCCTGACGAAGGTCGCCGAATGGGACGACGGGACGTTCTCTGATTTCGAGATCGAAACTGGAGAATACGGCATGGGCTTCGAGAGCGAGGACCTCGCAGTGGGGGACGTCGCCGGCGATTCGGCACGGATCACCCGCGAGGTCCTCTCGGGCGAGCGCGAGGACCTGTTCGCCGACGCCGTCTCGCTCAACGCCGCACTCCGGATCTACGCCCGTGGGGACGCTGCCTCTATCGACGAGGGGCTCGAACTCGCTCGCGGGTCGATCGACGAGGGGAGCGCCGGGGCCGTCCTCGACGACCTGCGGGCGTTCTGAAGGGCGAGCCCCGATCAGTCGTCCGCGGGCAAGGTCAGCGTGACCGCCTCGTCCGCCCCGTCGATCGTCACGGTGGTTTCGACGCTCTCGAAGCCCGCTGCCTCCGCTTCGACGCGGTACTGGCCGTTTCGGAGTTCGAAACTGATCCGCCCATCCGAATCGGCCGTCTCGTCGGCCTCGTCGAACTCGTCGACCTCCACCCGTGCGCCGGGAATCGGCTCGCCCGCTTCGTCCTCGACGGTCACCGTCAGCGTGTAGGGTCCCGACCCGGTGTCGCCGGTTTCGCTTCCGTTGCTCCGGTTCGATCCGCCGCTTTCGCCGTCACTTTCGCTCTGATTCGCGCTGCTCGACTGTCCACTCCCGTTCCCGTCGGATCCCGTGCCGGCATCGCTCGACTCGTCGTTCGGGCTGTCCCCCATACAACCTGCGAGACCGACCAGACCGACCGCTCCGGCGATCCCGACGAACCGTCGTCGAGAGAGCGACGGTTCGACCGACGCGCTACCCGTCCCGTTCCCGACTGACGGTTCCTGCATGTGAACAGTACCTCCCCCCGAGGATATCGGTATGCGCTCCCTACCGGGCGTAGCCGGTGGTAATCGGTGGTCATACCCTCCTATATACCGGCGTCGGGCGCCAGTCCCGGACGAGTCGTTCGGTCGGCGGTCGACCGGCCCCGTTGACGGTGGCGGATGAAAGACCGCCACGCTCGGTCGTTTCGCCGGATCCGACGGAACCTTCTTGGACGTCTCCGGCCTGTTACGACGAATGGAGGGGATGGCTCTGGGACTCGAAGTGGAGTACTGGGTGATCGACGGGGCGGGGCGCCTCTGTGCCGGCGAGGAGGTCGTCGCCGCCCACGACCGGATCTGCCACGAGTTCGTCGCGCCGATGGTCGAGTTCGAGACGCCCCCGAGCGACGACCTCGAAACGGTGTGTCGTGACCTGCGGGAGGTCCTCGAAGCGGGGACCGAGGCCGCCACGGACGCGGACAAACACCTCGTTCCCCTCGGGACGCCACTCGTCAGCGAGACGATGCCCGCCATCTCCGAGCGCGGGCGGCTGCTCGAACGCCTCTACGGCGAGGGGATCGAGTACGCCAAACACTGTGCGGGCACGCACGTCCATTTCGACAAGCGGGCAGTGCCCGACCAGCTCAACCTGCTGACGGCGCTCGATCCCGTGCTCGCGCTGGTGGCCTCCTCGCCCTATTACGACGGCCAACGTCTCGCACACTCCTCGCGGGCGTACGTCTATCGCTACGAGACGGGCCGGGAGTTCTCCCGGTATCGCGACCTCTGGGAGTACACCGACTCGATGAACGAGTGGAACACCCGTCTGGCCGATACCTACGAGGAACTTCGCGTCCTCGCGGCCGAGCGCGGGATCGACGAGGCGACCTTCGAGCGACACATCGAACCCGAAAACAGCGTCCTCACGCCGGTTCGCCTCCGACTCGGTTCGCCGACCGTCGAGTGGCGCGCGCCCGACGCCGCCCTCCCGAGCCAGTTGCTCGCGCTCCTCGAGGACGTTACGACGGCGGTCTCGGCCCTCGACGGGCGCTCCCTCGAGATCGGCGAGGAGCCCGATATCGACGGGGAGACGGTCACAGTCCCGGCCTTCGAGGAGCTGCGTGACCTCACTCGCGAGGCCATCGTCGAGGGTCGAACCCCCGCCGTCGAGGCGTATCTCGACGCGATGGGGATCGATTCGGGCAGGTATTCCCCGCTTTCGGAGGAGATCGCGGCCGGAGAGCGGATCGATCACGAGCGCGCCCGCGAACTGCGTCTCGAGTACGCCGCGCGCCTGCGCGAGGACGTCGCCGCGCTCTAATCCTCCTCGATCGGGAGGGCGACGTTCGCGAGCTTCTCCCCGCCGGTGACGGTCGCCTCCCTCGTCAGCGCATAGAGGACGCCGTCCCGGTCGGCGACCGCCTCCTGGAGGACCTCGTAGCTCGTCGGGTCGTAGAGTGCTCCCAGCCGGGTCCCGGCCGTGACCTCCTCACCCAGTTCGCGCTCGGGGTCGGCACGAAACAGCCCCGAGTCGGTCGCCGTCACGCGCCCGAGGTGGTTGCGTGCGAGCCGGCGTTTCCCGATGGGTTCGGGATCACCCTCCAAGACCCCCCGATCGCGAAGGACGTTCACCATGCCGGCGACGCCGGTTTCGACGGCCTCCTCGACGATCTGCTTGTTGTGTGCGAGTTCGGGCGTGATCGTGGGGATCCCCGCCCGCGACGCCGCGACCCGGAGTTTGCCGTCGAAACCGCGCTGGCCCCACTCCTCGTTCGCCGCCTCGCCGGCGCGTTCGGCCAGCAGTAGGTCGGTCCCGAACGTGCCGGCGAGGTCCCTCGAACCGTCGTCGCCGGCCGTGAAGACGACGTGGGTCAACATCCCGGGGCTTCCGGTGTGGAGGTCGACGACGGCGTCGGCCTCCCGTACGTACTCCCAGAGGGTCGCGGCCATGCGCTCGTGGAGCGTTCCCTCGTTGTCGCCGGGCCACGCCCGGTTCATGTTCGCGTTGATGCTGTCGAGTTCCTCCGGCGTGGTGTACGAGACCCGGTCGAAGGTGAGGGGATCGGCGACGGGGACGGCGATCACCTCGCCCGCGAGATCGGCGGCGACGAGCCGGTCGTGGAGCCGCCTGAGGACTTCGACGCCGTTCACCTCGCGACCGTGCTGGGCGGCCTGAACGTAGAGCGTGGGGCCGTCGGAGCCCCGATAGTGGTGGACCGTCGTCTCGACGTCGATCCCGGAGGGGAGGCGAGCGAGGATGATCCGATCGCTCCGGTGGGTTGCCATACCCTCCCTGTGGTCGGCTCCCACATCAATCTCGCCGATCCCGCACCGGATTTTTGTAAATCCATCACGAATCGTACGGCGGGGTGAGATCGATAACTCGGCAGACATGTTACGAACCTACGCGGTATCCGATCGAGCGGTTTCGAGAAGTACTCGCCTCCCTCTCGCGGTACGACCTCCTGCTGGTGACGATCCCAGTGGCGTTCCTGCTCGCGTTCGTCACGAGCAACGCGCTCGCGATCGGCGTCCACGCGGCGCTCGTCGGCGCGCTCGCCATCGCGGACGCGGTCGCGCTGAACCCGCCGCGGACGGGTTAACCGACGACCACCAGCGTTTTACGCGGCCTCGACGACTGACCAGCCATGGCTACGACCGCGACGCTGCACACGACGGAAGGCGACATCGAGATCGAACTGTTCGACGAGCGCGCGCCCCGAACGGTCGAGAACTTCCTCAACCTCGCCGAACACGACCCGGCCGCAAGCGACGAGCCCGCGCCCGACACCACCACGTGGGAGGACCCCGAATCCGGCGAGACCCGCGGGGACGGCCTGTACAACGGCGTCGAGTTCCACCGCGTGATCGACGAGTTCATGATCCAGACCGGCGACCCTACCGGAACGGGTCGGGGCGGCCCCGGCTACAGTTTCGACGACGAGTTCCACGACGAGCTGCGCCACGACTCGGCGGGGACGGTCTCGATGGCTAACAGCGGTCCCAACACCAACGGCTCGCAGTTCTTCATCACGCTCGCGCCCACTCCGCACCTCGACGACCGCCACGCCGTCTTCGGGGAGGTAATCGAGGGGATGGACGTCGTCGAGGCGATCGGGGGGACCGAAACCGACGGGAAGGACAAGCCGACGACGACCATCGAGATCGAGTCGGTCACGATCGAGCACGACTGACTACGAGTACCGGCGCGCGCCGACGAGCATCCACAGCGAGACCGCGAGCGTCACGGCAACGAACGCGACCGCAAAGCCCCTGTCCCAGCGGGCCTCGGGAACGAACCCGCTCGCGACGAGGACCATCCCCAGTGCGATCGTCCACCGGCCGACGAAGGCCGTCAATCCCTCGGGGTCGCTCACGGTTTCGGGATCGTAGCCCGAGATCAGTTCGGGATGGCCGCTGCGGATCAGTAGCCCGAGTCCGATCGTCACGAACCCGCTGATCCAGAGGACGACAGCGAGCGCGAGCGACATATCCGAAATCCTCTACGGACCGGCATATCGCTACCGGCCCGAACCGTAACCCGAAAGCCGACCCGGCCCGTCTTCCGGGTATGAGCGACAGCGAGGAAGCCGTCCGCCCGAGCGAGATCGGCGAATCGGATGCCCCGCCGATCGAGGAAAAACCCTACAAGATCGTCTTCGAGGCGAACAAGTGCTTCGGGGCGGGCAAGTGCGCCGAAGCGTCGCGAAACTGGGAACTCGACCTCGAGACGGGGATCGCGAAACCCCGGTCGTACTTCATCACCGAGGAGGAGTTAGAGGAGAACGTCCGGGCGGCGGAGTTGTGTCCCGCCAAGAAGGACCGAGGCGTGATCCACGTCGTCGACCGGCGCACGGACGAGGAGATCGCGCCCGACCCGGACGGCGACGGGACGTTGAGCGTCGACTGGTGACGCGCCGTCAGTTGGGCTCTTCGAGCGACTGTCGCTCCTCCTGTTTCGCGTTCGACGCCGAGAGCGCCCGATCGACCAGGTTCCCGTGGGCCCGCCGGAGACGCTCGGAGAGCGCCTGATGGGAGACGTCGAGGCTGTCTGCGAGTTCCGACATCGTCGCCTCGCGTGGCACGTCGTAGTAGCCCATGTCTTTGGCCTCCGCGAGGGTCGTGTACTGCGATTCCGTCAGTCCGAACTGTGATTTGTCGTCGTTGTCGAGGCGGTAGATGGAGTCGACAGTGAGATCCAACCCCTGTTCCTCGCAGAAGTCGTAGGTCCGCGACAGCGAGTCGTGATCGGGAAACATCACCTGCAGGCTCCACGTGTCGCCGTTCGAGCGCGCCTGCGTGATCGCACCCTCCTCTTCGAGCAGGAGATGCATCACGAGTTCGACCTCGTCGACCCAGCTCATGCGATAGAAGCGTTCGTCGTTGAACTCGGCGAGGACGTCGAACGTCTCGACCGAGGGATCCCCGGACAGCGCCTCCTCGAACGCCTCGAAGTCGTCTGCGCTGACCCAGACGAAGGGCATCGCCGAATCGGACTCCTGTGCGGCGAACCGTTCTATCTCGACGTAGAGACCGGAGACCTGCCCGAAGGTCTCAGCGAGGGCGAACTGCTCGACGGGGACCTGAAAATCGGTG
The DNA here is from genome assembly GCF_001593955.1 of Halalkalicoccus paucihalophilus. Taxonomy (GTDB): domain Archaea; phylum Halobacteriota; class Halobacteria; order Halobacteriales; family Halalkalicoccaceae; genus Halalkalicoccus; species Halalkalicoccus paucihalophilus. Next base: position 18,123 of record NZ_LTAZ01000004.1, read on the forward strand.
ATCGTCGCCATAGTCCATCTAAAACCACGCATAATGATAGGGGTTTCTACATCCTACACCGCGCCTCTGGGCGTTCACCCTCGCGTCTGACCCCTTACTGAACGTGAACGAATCGAAATACCACTCGTCAATAGATTTATATGTATCTATGATATCGTGGAAATTAAGTGGCGATCGGCCCGACTTCGGGTCGCCGTTGGAAACACGGCAGCGTTTCTCGAGGACGCGTCAGAGGCACCATACAGCGATCCCGGGCGGGGCGTTTTCTCCCGTCGAGTACGATTCGTCCACAGTCGTTCGGCCGGAACTATAGTACACAGGCGAGCGCAGGGAGAACACCGACAGACGCCGAGGACGAACGTGGGGGCATGACCGTCGAACCACCGACAGTCCCCGAGGGGTGGTCGTGGACGCAAAGGGCTCCCGACCGGATCGAACTCGCCCGCGAGGACGGCCCGAGTCTGGTGGGTGAACTGACGGAGCGTGATCGGCCGTGGCGGGTGCTCTGTCGGGTCGGCACGGGGGAGGCGGTCGTCGTCGATGCACTCGGCGAGGTCACAGAACGGGAGGCCGCCTACGCCGTGCTTGCGGACGCCGCACTCCGTATCGAACGTGAGGACCTCCCCGAGCCCCATCTGGGACGGGTGCTCACCGTCGAGGACGGGGCGATCCGGCGGCGCGAATGGCGGATTCAGTGATTGATTCTCGTCGGGCGAGGCGTTTTTAGGCGGCCGGGGCGGAAGGTCGGTATGGACGTCGGCATCGTCGCCCAGAAGGACAACGCCCGCGCGGCGAACCTGGCCGACGAGCTCATCGAAACGCTCCGCGGGGAGGAGGCGAACGTTCGGATCGACACCGCGACCGCCGAGGCCCTCTCGACGTCGGGCGTCGACCCCTCGGCGATGCGCGACTGTGACCTCGTGGTGAGCATCGGCGGCGACGGTACCTTCCTCTTTACCGCCCGTGGAGTGGGCGCGACCCCGATTCTGGGGGTGAATCTGGGTGAAGTGGGCTTTCTGAACGCCGTCTCACCCGCCGACGCCGTCGCCGCAGTTCAGGAAGAAATCGCATACGCCCGTCGCACCGGAACCGTCCGCTCGCGGCCGGTCCCCCGGATCGAGGCCCGTGGCGAGGACTGGTCGCTCATGCCCGCCGTCAACGAGATCGTCGTTCAGGGGCCCCAGCGGGGCCACGGACAGGGCTGTACGGTCGAGGTCCGGGTGGACGGCTCGCTCTATACGGGCGGGCACGCCGACGGCGTGTTGTTCTCGACGCCGACGGGCAGCACCGCCTACAACCTGAGCGAGGGCGGGCCGCTCGTCCATCCGGGGGTCTCGGGGATCGTGATCACCGAGATGTGTGCCGCCGAGGCGATGCCGTCGCTGGTCGTCGGCGACGATCGCTCCCTCTCCGTGCGGGTCGACGACGCCGATCTGGCCTACGTCATCGGCGACGGCAAGGAACAGCGGGCCATCGAGCCCCCCGCACAGATCGAGATCGGTCTCGCCGCGGAGCCGGCACACCTCGCGGGCCCTCCGGTGGACTTCTTCGAGGCGCTGGGCAAACTCGATTGACGACCCCAGATGGAAACGTTGAATCGCCGTCGGCCCTAGCCCATAGTCAATGAGCAGGCAACTGCCGGACGTACAAGCCGATAGCCCCGAGGTCACCGTCGGACTGAGCCAGGTCGGGGTTACCGGCGTCGAGAAACTCGTCAAGGTCGCGCGCCCCGACGAGCGCCCGATCGTCCTGATGGCCGACTTCTCCGTGTTCGTCGACCTCCCCAGCTGGCGAAAGGGCGCGGACATGAGTCGGAACATGGAGGTCATCAACGAGATCCTCGAGGACGCCGTGAGCGAGCCGACCTACCGGGTCGAGGACGTCTGTGGCGACGCCGCAGAACGCCTGCTGTCCCGGCACGACTACACCTCGCGGGCGGAGGTCTCGATGGAGGCGGAGTACATGACCCGCGACCGCACACCCGAATCGAATCGAGAAACGCAGGGCACCGTCGACATCATCGCGGGCGCGACCGCCACGGAGGAGGGCACCCGCGAGGAGATCGGGACCCGAGTCACTGGAATGACCGTCTGTCCGTGCTCGCAGGGGATGTCCGCCGCCCGCGCCCGCGGAACTCTCGAAGACCTCGACGTCGACGACGAGGTCATCACCGAGTTCCTCGATACGGTACCCCAGGCGGGCCACTCCCAGCGCGGCCATGCCACCATCACCGTCGAAAGCGAGGGCGCACCCGAGGTCGACCTGAACGACCTGATCGACGTGGCTCGCGACTCGATGAGCGCGCGGATCTACAACCTCGCGAAACGGCCCGACGAGGACCACATGACCTACGAGGCCCACGCCGACGCGAAGTTCGTCGAGGACTGCGTGCGCGCGATGGCCGAGGGCGTCATCCGGGAGTTCCCCGACCTGCCAGAGGACGCGGTCGTGACGATGAAACAGTCCAACGACGAGTCGATCCACCAGCACAACGCCCACGCCGAGCGTGTCGCGGAACTGGGGTCGTTGAAGGAGGAGTTCAACGGCGACTGAGGACGGATCCGACACCCGTTTAGGCGCGCCACCCGCAGAGCCGCCAATGACCTTACGCGTGACCTTTCTGGGGACCAGCGGCGCGGTTCCCACCGCCCAGCGGAACCCGAGCGCGATCCACGTCAACCGCGAGGGTGAGGAGGTGCTCTTCGACTGTGGGGAGGGCACCCAGCGCCAGATGATGCGCTTTCGGACGGGGTTCTCGATCTCGGCGATCTTCCTCACCCACGTCCACGGCGATCACGTCCTCGGCCTCCCCGGACTCCTCCAGACGCTCGATTTCAACGATCGGGCCGAGTCGCTCACTATTCATACCCCTCGTGGGACCCGCCGCACGGTCGAGGACCTCGTGGGCGCGCTCGACGCCCGGCTGGGCTACCCCCTCGAGGTCCGTGAAGTCGCCCCCGGCGAGACGGTTCGCGAGGGCGAGGAGTACGAGATCCGTGCGTTTCGGACCGAACACCGCACCCGGTCGGTGGGGTACGCCCTGACCGAATCGGATCGCAAGGGCCGGTTCGACCGCGAGCGCGCCGAGGAGCTGGGCGTGCCCGTCGGTCCGGCGTTCGGGCGACTCCACGCTGGCGAGCCCGTCGAACTGGAGGACGGCACCGTTATCGAGCCCGAGCAGGTGGTCGGCCCACCCCGTCCCGGACGGCGGGTCGTGTACACGGGCGATACGCGCCCGACCGAGGAAACCGTCGACGCGAGCGAGGACGCCGACTTGCTGATCCACGATGCGACCTTCGGGGACGACTGGGCCGAGCGCGCCCGGGAGACCGGGCATGCGAGCGCCCGCGAGGCCGGCGAGCTCGCCGCCCGTGCCGGGGTGAAACGCCTCGCGCTGACGCATATCTCCTCGCGATATGCCGGCGACGCCTCCCGGCTCGCCCGCGAGGCCGGCGAGGAACACGACGAGGCCTTTGTCGCCGAGGACGGTATGGAGATCGAGGTCCCGTTCCCGGAATAGAAGCTATCGTCCGGGAGACCGATCGACGATGTGGGAGAATGCTACCGTTTCGAACCGGGCAGCTCCGGCCCATATCGTAGCCGTTTCGTAACGGGCGTGGCGTTAATATATCTCGCTTCCGTACATCCGTTCGTGAGCGCGCGAACGAGTGCCCTCGATACGCTGATTTTTGGCGTCGACATTCAAAGCGGGGACGTCCGGGGCGACGCGCCCTCGTATGCCGTCGTGGCATTCGACGGCGAACACATCGACAAGGACGTCGTCTCCTACCGGAAGCTCCGGCGGCTGATCGGACGGGAGGAACCCGACATCCTCGCGACGGACAACGTCTACGAACTGGCCGCCGACAAGGACGCCCTCGTGGGCTTTCTCAGGGAGCTTCCGAGCGACACCACGCTCGTGCAGGTCACCGGCGCACAGCGACCCGAACCCCTCTCGCGGGTCGCCTCGCGCCACGGCGTCCCGTACGGCAAGAAACCGATGAAGGAGGCCGAAGCCGCCGCCCGGCTCGCGGCGGGCAACGTCGGCCACGAGGTCAGCGCTTTTACCAACACCACGCGGGTGAAGGTCTCTCGGGGTCGCTCGACGGGCAAGGGCGGCTGGAGTGCGGATCGCTACACCCGACGGATCCACGGCGCGGTCAGGAAACGGGCCCGCGAGATCGAGTCGAACCTCGACGGGGCGGGTCTGGAGTACGAACAGAACGTCACGGAGAAGTACGGCGGCTATTCGAGCGCCGTCTTCGTCGTCGAGGCCGATCCTCACGAGATCCCTGTCTCGACGGGGCGGGCGGGCGACGTCCGAGTCGAGATGGAGCGAGAGCGCACCGACGGCATCGAGTTCGAGCCCCTCGCGAAACGTCGCGATCACGTCCTCGTGGGGATCGACCCCGGCACCACGACCGCGGTGGCAATCGTCGGCATCGACGGCGAGGTGCTCGACGTCCTGAGCACGCGAACCGCCGACACCGCCGCGGTCATCGAGTGGATCATCGAGCGGGGCCGACCGTTCGTCGTCGCCGCGGACGTCAGGCCGATGCCCAACACCGTCGAGAAGATCCGCCGGAGCTTCGACGCGGCGAGTTGGGTCCCCGGAACCGACCTCCCGATCGACGAGAAACAGCACCGGACCCGCGAGGTGGGCTACGACAACGACCACGAGCGCGACGCGCTGGCCGCGGCGCTGTTCGCCCACGACGACCACGCCGATCAGTTCGAGCGGATCGCCCGGAAGACACCCGCACGAATCGACACCGGCGAGGTGATCGCCCGCGTAGTCGGTGGCGAGAGCCTCGAGGCCGTCTTCGACTCCTACCGGGAGGACGACGGCGGGGGCGAGGAGGGCTCGACGGAACACACCGAATCCGAGCGCAGCCCCGAACAGAAGCGGATCGCGACCCTCGAAACGCAGGTCGAGCGACTCAAGAACCATACGAACGACCTGAAGGGCACCGTCGAGGAACGTGACGAGCGGATCGCGGACCTCGAAGACGACCTCTCGAAGCGTCGCAGCGAGGAACGAAAGGAGATCAGGAGAAAACGCGAGATCACGCGCCTCGAACGCGAGACCGATCGCCTCGAACGCGAGCGCGACGAGGCCCGCGAGGAGCGCGACGCGCTATCGGAAAAACTCGACCGGCTCAAGGAGCTCTGGAAGCTCGATCACTCGAACTTCGCGGACGTCGACGGCGAGAAACGGGATCTGATTCCGGTAAAACCCATTGAGAAGTTCACGATGGATGCGATCGAGCGCGCCGAGGAAGCCTACGGCCTCTCGAAGGGCGACGTGATCCTGCTCCGAGACGCGAGCGGGGCGGGGCCGAAGACCGCCCGCCGGCTCGCCGAGAGTCCGCCACGGGTCGTCCTCAAGAACGGCGGGCTCTCCGATAGCGCCGACGAGATCCTCTTCGAGGCGGGAATTCCTGTGGGGGATGCAAGCGAGGTGACGGTTCAGGAGGTCGACGAACTCGCCGTCGCCCGCGAAAGCGAGGTCGAGGCCGTCATCGAGAGCTGGCGCGACCGGGCGGAGGAGCGCCGCCGCGAGCAGAACGCCTCGATGGTCGATCAGGTCATCAGCGAGCACCGCGCCGAGAGTCGCTGACTGCGTGACGACCGCTTAGAACATCCCGCCCATCCCGAAAGCCGAGAGCATCCCCGAGACGAGCGATTTGACGGCGAGCCCGAGGCCGACGAGCACGAGTCCGAGACCGGCGGCGATCAGTGGGCTCTCGACGGCGACGAGCGCGAGCCCGACCAGAACGAGCAGAAGGCCGACGATACCGGCGAGACCGAGTCGATCGAACATGACGGGGCTGGGGACGCCGCCGGTATAAACCCCCTGACGCACTGCTCCGGCGGGTTTAAACCGCAACCTGTCGAAGCCCGGCGTATGAGCGACGACGGAAACGGGGGACGAGAGGACCTCCGGATGCCCGAGGAGGGCGAAGTGTTCGCCACGGTGACCGAGATGCTCGGCGCGAACCGGGTCACGGTCCGGTGTGCCGACGGGGTCGAACGGACCGCACGGATTCCAGGGCGGATGCGAAAGCGCGTCTGGATCCGCGAGGACGACGTCGTGTTGGTCGAGCCGTGGGACTGGCAGGACGAGAAGGCCGACGTGACGTGGCGCTACGAGCAGAGCGATGCCGACCAGCTCCGACGTGAAGGACACATCCGGTAGCTCACGTCGTTCGGCCTTCGGATTGGGTCGCGGTGTGGACCCGGACTTTTATCGCTGGCACCTGTAGATGTGCCATGGGCAACACGGAGGGAGAGTTCGACCTGCTCGATCCGGACGGCGCGGAGGGGGTTGGCGACGAGTGGGAGGAGATCGACGTCACCGACACCGAGGCCGACCGCGTCGCACGAAAACGCGACCGGGAGTTCAACCAGTTCAGAAAGCGCATCAAGGACGCAGACCAGTTCAAGGTCGAGGCGTCGGTCTTCGACGAGGCGACCCTGCGGGCGCTCTATCGGTTAGTGCATCACGGCCACATCCAGGCGTTCGGCGGGCCGATCTCCACCGGAAAGGAAGCGAACGTCTACGAGGCACTCGGCGCGGAGGAACAGGTCGCAGTGAAGATCTACCGGATCAACGCTAGCGACTTCAAGGACATGCGCGAGTACCTCATCGGCGACCCCCGGTTCGAGGAACTCGGCGGGGACAAAAAGCGGGTGGTGCTCGCGTGGACCCGAAAGGAGTACGCGAACCTCGAACGAGCGCGCAAGGCGGGCGTCAGGGTGCCGACGCCGATCGCCGTCGAGAGGAATGTACTGGTAATGGAGTACATCGCGACCGACGGCGAGCGGGCAAAGCGCCTCAATGAAGTCGAGATCGAGAACCCCGAAACGGCCTACAACGTCGTCCGGGAGTACATGCGCCGGCTCAACGACGCCGGGCTCGTCCACGGCGACCTCTCCGAGTACAACATCGTCTTTCACGAGGGCCAACTCGTCTTCCTCGATATGGGCCAAGCCGTCACCGTTCATCACCCTAACTCCGAGGCGTTCCTCCGGCGCGATTGTGAAAACGTCACGAACTTCTTCACCCGACAGGGGCTCGAAACCGACGCCGACGACCTCTACGCCTTCGTCACCGGCGAGTCCGTGGCCGAGGAGTGATTCACAGAGAGGATACGATTACGGCCGTACTGGAGGATCGGAGACACTGCTGATTGGCACACACTTTTACGCGTACCGACAGTACTTCTCGTATGTCATATAGGGTCCCCCTATGATCCGCGCCGGAGACGGTAGCGATGACTGCCGACCGACCGAGCCGATGAACGGCGGTCGAACGGTCGGACATCCCCGCAGGGGAGAGGCCGACCGATGGAGCTGAACCACGTCCGTCGGGGCACGGGTGAATCGCTCCTATTGATCCACGGGCTGGGCGGGAGCTGGCGGTCGTGGGGGCCGGTGCTCGACGGGTTGGCCGCCGAGCGCGAGGTGATCGCGCTCGACCTGCCCGGTCACGGCGATACCCCGCCGCTCGACGGCGAGACGTCCATCGCCACGCTCGCCGATGCGGTCGAGGGGTTCATGGAGGCTCGGGACCTCGCCGGGGTCGACGTGGTCGGGAACTCGATGGGCGGACGGCTCGTCCTCGAACTCGCACGCCGGGGTGAGGTCGGTGACACCGTCGCGCTCGATCCCGGCGGGTTCTGGGAGGGCTGGGAGCAGTACTTCTTCTTCGCGACCATCGCCCCGTCGATCCGCCTCGTCCGGGCGCTCCAGCCCGTCATGGAGACACTCACCGCGAGCGCCGTGGGCCGGACACTGCTTCTGGCACAGCTCTCGGCGCGCCCGTGGGACCTGCCCGCGGACGTCACGCTCGAGGAGCTACGGACCTTCGCCGACTCGCCAGTGTTCGACGAGTTGGTGGATCGGCTGGCGTTCGGGCCCCCACAGGAGGGAGCCGACTCCACGCCGGGATCGGTCGTGATCGGCTGGGGGCGCAAGGACCGCCTCACCCTTCCCCGTCAGGCGGGTCGGGCGATGGAACGGTTCCCCGACGCTCGGCTGTACTGGTTCGACGAGGCCGGCCACTACCCCCACTGGGACCGTCCCGAGGAGGCGACGCGCCTGATCCTCCAGACCACCGGCTGAGACTGATTGAAATCGGCCTTCGAGACGGTCACGCTCGGACGCTCAGCGGTCGCCGAACCGTTCGGGCCACGATTCGAGCGCCCCCGCGGCGGCGGCGGTCGTCGAACCCGTGTGTAGGATCTGATAGCCGTCGTCGATTTTCTCGGCGACGTCATCCTCGCCGAAGCCCAGCCCGCCGATCGCGACATCCGAGTCGCGGGCGGCCGACACGACCGTCCCGACGGCCTCCTCGACCTCGGGGTGATCTGGTTCGCCCGGATGGCCCATCGCCACCGCCAGATCCAGCGGGCCGAGGAAGACGAACCCCAGTTCGGGGACCGAAAGGATCTCCTCGATTTCCTCGACGGCCGCCGGCTCCTCGACCGTGACGCCGATCATCGTCTCGCGGTCCTCGACTTCGACGTAGTCCCTCGTTCGGCCCCACCGGCTCGCCCGCGGGTTCGCGAAGCCCCGCTTTCCGGGCGCGCCGTCGTACGAAAAGCGCGCGGCCTCGACAGCCCGACGGACCTCCTCGGCGGATTCGACGTGTGAGACGAACAGGTTCCTGACGCCGGTATCGAGCGCCTTGCGGATCGTCGCCGGGTCCGGTGAGGGAACCCGAATGAGGAGTTCGGTTCCCGCAAGTTCCGCGGCCCGGAGCAGACCCGCGAGCGCGTCGGCGTCGCGGGGTGAGGGCCCGGCGTGTTCGAGGTCGTGCCAGACGAAGTCGAAGCCCAACTCGCCGTAGACCTCGACCATTTCGGGGCTGTAGAGGTCGTCGAGCACCCCCAGCGCGACACCGCCGTCCTCGACGGTGGCGCGGAGGGAGTTCCGTCGCACGCGGTCGTCGCCGGCGTCGGAATCGGGTGTCATGGTTCGTTCCCACTACGCGTAGCGGTCGCATAAGTACGAGGGCGGTTCGCATCCCGTGGGCGTCCCGCCTTCGACGGGCCGATAGAGCCGGATCCGTCGAGCGATGGCCGAACGCTTAACCTAACCGAGCCAGTAGATCGGATATGAACCACGTGAAGATTCCGCAGGACCGCGTCGGCGCGCTGATCGGTGCGGGCGGTGAGACGCTGCGAGAGATCGAATCGCGTGCGGAGGTGCGCCTCGACGTCGACTCGGAGAACGGGGCGGTGCAGGTCGAAACCGTCGGCGACCCCGTGACTGGACTCAAGGGCCCGGAGATCGTCCGAGCGATCGGGCGCGGATTCGCCCCCGAGGACGCCATGGAACTGCTCGAGGACGACGTGATGCTGTTCGACCTGATCGACATCGACGCCGCCGCCCGCAACAAGAAGGACCTCCAGCGAAAGAAGGGCCGGCTCATCGGCGAGGGCGGGCGAACCCGCCAGATCATGGAGGAGCTCTCGGGAGCGAACGTCGTCATCTACGGGTCGACGATGGGTGTCATCGGGCGGCCCGAACAGGTCTCTATGGTCCGCGAAGCGGCGGAGATGCTCCTAGAGGGGGCCCCTCACGGCGCGGCTTACTCCTTCCTCGAACGCAAACACAACGAGCAGAAACGCGACGACCTGAGCTACCACCGCTTCTCCGGCGGGGAGTCGGCGTAGTATATAAACATCCGTGCGATAACCTGTCACGACGTGGGAAGACAGCAGTTCCCACGCCTGCGACGACCGGTTCCGGTGCTTTTATATAGAAGCACAAACAATCCTTCTCCTGACCATGGCTCAGCAGATGGGTAACCAGCCCCTTATCGTACTCTCGGACGACAGCCAGCGCACGTCCGGACGGGACGCACAGTCGATGAACATCACGGCCGGGAAGGCCGTCGCCGAGTCCGTACGAACCACGCTCGGCCCGAAAGGGATGGACAAGATGCTCGTCGACTCCTCGGGTGGGGTCGTCGTCACGAACGACGGCGTCACGATCCTGAAGGAAATGGACATCGAGCACCCCGCCGCGAACATGATCGTCGAGGTCGCCCAGACCCAAGAGGAGGAGGTCGCGGACGGCACCACCTCGGCAGTCGTCGTCGCGGGTGAGCTCCTGAAGCAGGCCGAGGAACTCCTCGATCAGGACATCCACGCGACCACGCTCGCACAGGGGTACCGACAGGCCGCAGAGAAGGCAAAGGAGGTCCTCGACGAGATCGCGATCGACGTCGACGCCGAGGACACCGACGTCCTGACCCAGATCGCCGCGACCGCGATGACCGGCAAGGGCGCCGAGAACGCCCGCGACGTGCTCGCGGAACTCGTCGTCGACGCCGTTCAGGCTGTGGCCGACGAGGACGGCATCGACACCGAGAACGTCAAAGTCGAGAAGGTCGTCGGCGGCGCGACCGCCGAGTCCGAGCTCATCGAGGGTGTCATCGTGGACAAGGAGCGCGTCCACGACAACATGCCCTACTTCGCCGAGGACGCGAACGTCGCGCTGCTCGACGGCGCACTCGAAGTCAAGGAAACCGAGATCGACGCCGAAGTCAACGTCACCGATCCCGACCAGCTCCAGCAGTTCCTCGACCAGGAGGAGTCCCAGCTCGAGGAGATGGTCCAGCAGATCAAGGACGTCGGCGCGGACGTCGTCTTCGTCGGCAGCGGCATCGACGACATGGCCCAGCACTTCCTCGCACAGGAGGGCATCATCGCAGTCCGGCGCGCGAAGGACTCGGACCTCTCGCGACTCGCCCGCGCGACCGGTGGGAGCGTCGTCTCCAGCGTCGACGACCTCGACGAGGACGACCTCGGCTTCGCCGGCTCCGTGGCACAGAAGGACATCGGCGGCGACCAGCGCATCTTCGTCGAGGACGTCGAGGAGGCCAAATCGGTCACGCTGATCCTGCGCGGCGGCACCGAGCACGTCGTCGACGAGGTCGAGCGCGCCATCGACGATTCGATGGGCGTCGTTCGCGTCACCCTCGAGGACGGCAAGGTCCTGCCCGGCGGCGGCGCACCCGAGATCGAACTCGCGCTCGCGCTGCGTGACTTCGCCGACTCGGTCGGCGGGCGCGAACAGCTCGCCGTCGAGGCCTTCGCGGACGCACTCGAGGTCAACCCCCGCACCCTCGCGGAGAACGCGGGTCTCGATTCGATCGACTCGCTGGTCGAACTGCGCAGCCAGCACGACGGCGGCGCGACCGCCGCGGGGCTGGACGCCTACACCGGTGACGTCATCGACATGGAAGCCGAAGGCGTCGTCGAGCCCCTCCGAGTCAAGACGCAGGCCATCGAGAGCGCAACCGAAGCGGCCGTGATGATCCTGCGTATCGACGACGTCATCGCCGCGGGCGACCTCTCCGGCGGGCAGGTCGACGGCGACGACGGCGGCGACGACGAGATGCCCCCGGGCGGCGGCGGAATGGGCGGCATGGGCGGTATGGGTGGAATGGGCGGCATGGGCGGCGCGATGTGAAATAGGTCACACGTCCGTACCATCGACCAACCACCCGACCGACGAATCGACTTCTTCCCGTTTCCGATCGATCAGCGGCGCGGCTCGTCGCTCAGAAACAGGCTGTCCTCGTTCTCGTTGAAATAGACGTCGAGCGCCCGCAGTACGCCGACGTAGATCGCGCTGGTGAGGAACACGAACACGATCAGACTCCAGAAGACCCAGAAGATCACTTCAACCATATATTAACATAACACTGACAAAATATTTTGTTCTGGCCGGCTCGTGGAGCCGAATCGAAGTGATCAGTCGCGCCCGAACAGCGAGGCGGCGATCGACAACCCACCGAGTACCAGTAACGCGACCGGGAATCCCGGCACGGCGACGTGGGTCGAACACTCGTTGAAGCCGCGGTCGGGCGTATAGCGGAGGTCGGTACCGTCGAAACCGTAGATCACCGGCCCGCCCGGCGGTTCGCCGACCGCGGCGACCTCGGTACAGCCCGACAGGGGAAGCGGCGGCGATAGAGCGACAATTGCCAGCAGTCCCACGCATGCGAACAGGAGCGCGGAGATCCCCGCCTGGAACGCCAGTCCTCTCATGATTCGGGCGAAGGGACCGGACGGACATGTAGGTAGGGGCCGGTTGCGAAACGCAACGTTTCAGCAGAAATAGGACCTACTCCTCGAGTTCGAGCGGGAACTGGCGGTTCTCGATGGGGGCGTTCAGCACGACGCTGGTGTTCGATTCGCGGATGTCGGGGTCCACGAGCAGGGACTTGATCCCGTCGTTCATGGCGTCGGTGTCCTCGAACTTCGCGACGGCGATGATGTCGTGGTCGCCGGTGACCTCGTAGACGCTGATCATTCGGTCCGACTCCCTGAGGCGTTCGGTCACGTCCGGCAGGGCGTTCCCTTCGACCTTGAGCTGGAGGATCGCGGTGACGTCGTAGCCCAAGAGACCGTAGTCGAGCTTCGGGGTGTAGCCGGTGATCGCACCCTCCTCTTCGAGGTCCGAGAGGTGATTGGAGATGGTCGTCACGGACACGTCCAGTTCCTCGGCGAGACTGCGCAGACTCGCACGACCGTCGTCCAGCAGCGCGTTCACCAACTTCGAGTCGAGATTTTCGTACGTCATCACTTCTACCCATCCACTGCATCCATTAGAAGTTTACGAATATCCAGTTCTATTTGGGAAACGGAATACTTGCGCAGAGCGATAGTATTTTGGTGGCAACTGTGTTCAGAGAGAGTGTCGAGAACAATGGCAAACGGAAACATTACATCTGAGGAACAATCGGTCCTGCAGCGTATCGACGAGGAGAACGTCAACTTCCTCCGCCTGCAGTTCACCGACATCACCGGCACGGTCAAGAACGTCGCCATCCCCGCGAGTCAGGCCGAGAAGGCCTTCGACGAGGGGATCTGGTTCGACGGGAGTTCGATAGAAGGGTTCGTCCGCATCCAGGAGTCGGACATGCGCCTCGAACCCGACCCGTCGACGTTCGAGGTCCTCCCGTGGAGATCCGACGGCGACGTCGCGAGCGCGCGCCTGATCTGTGACGTCGTCAACACCGACGGCACGCGCTTTGCGGGCGGCCCGCGACAGGTCCTCAAGAGCGTTCTGGAGACGGCCGACGAGATGGGCTATACGGTCAGCATCGGCCCCGAGCCCGAGTTCTTCCTCTTCAAGACCGACGAGGAGGGCAACGCGACGACCGTCCCCCACGACACGGGCGGCTACTTCGACCTCGCGCCGCGTGACCTCGCGAGCGACGTCCGCCGGGACATCATCTTCGCGCTGGAAGACATGGGATTCGAGATCGAGGCCTCCCACCACGAGGTCGCCGAGGGCCAACACGAGATCAACTTCAAGTACGAGGACGCGCTCGAGGCGGCGGACAACATCGCAACCTTCCGGTCGGTGGTCCGTGCGGTCGCCGCACAGAACGACCTGCACGCTACCTTCATGCCCAAGCCGATCGCCGAGATCAACGGCTCGGGGATGCACACCCACATCAGCCTCTTCGACGAGGACGGCAACGCCTTCGCCGACGACGGCGACGAGTTCAACCTCTCCGAACTCGCCTACAAGTTCATGGGCGGCATCCTGAACCACGCCGAAGCGTTTGCCGCCGTCACCAACCCGACGATCAACTCCTATAAGCGCCTCGTCCCCGGCTACGAGGCCCCCGTCTACATCGCGTGGTCGGACGTCAACCGCTCCGCGCTCATCCGGGTTCCCGACGCCGCGGGCGCGAGTTCGCGCTTCGAGGTCCGCAACCCCGACCCGTCGTGTAACCCCTATCTCGCGCTCGCGGCGATCATCGGCGCGGGCCTGCACGGCATCGAGACCGACGCGGATCCCGGTTCACCCGTGCGCGAGGACATCTACGAGTTCGACGACGCCAAACGCGAGGAGTACGGCATCACGACGCTGCCGCCGGACCTCGAGCGCGCGGTCGACGCCCTCGAGGCCGACGAGGTGGTTACCGACGCGCTTGGCGAGCACGTCACCGAGAAGTTCATCCAGGCGAAACGTGCCGACTACGCCGATTATCGGACTCACGTCAGCAGCTGGGAGACCGAGAAGTACCTCGAGAAGTTCTGAGGTGGTCTCCAAAGCGGTTTCGATCCGAATCGAGTGCGCATCAGCGCGATCGTTTTTTGAGCGCGTTTCGGCGTCTTACCGTCCCCCCGATCCGACCGACGGGGAGATCAGGCGAGCAGTTCGACGAGCGCCCACGCTAGCCCGATAGCGATTCCGGCACCGAGCAGGTTCCCTCCGGCGTTGCCGATCGCCTGACCGGGCTCGCCCGTCTCCCAGAGACGGACGGTCTCGAAGGAGAACGACGAAAACGTCGTGAACGACCCGCAGAGGCCGGTCCCGAACAGCAGGAGGAGCGTCGTGTCCGCACCGAGAAACGTGACGAATCCGAGGGCGAAACTCCCGAGGACGTTCACCGTAAACGTTCCCGTGGGATACCCCTTGACGTCGACGAGCGCGCTGACGTACTGTCGGAGCAACGCGCCGATCGCACCGCCGGTACCGACGACGTGGGCGGGGTCGAACTCGATCACGCCGACCACCGCCGGTCGGTCGAGCGCGCGAGCCAGCGCCCGAGGAGCACGCCCGAAAAGCCGAGCGCGTAGTTCGCGAGGACGTTCAGCACCAGCCACGTCGGTGCTGACTGGGCCGACTGGAGGGCGAAGGTGCTGTAGGTCGTAAACGACGAGATGAACCCGGTCGAGACGACTGCCCGGGTTTCGGGGGCCAAGACGCCCGCGTACAGCGCTTCGTACAGGACGAACCCGAGCGCGAAGCTCCCGAGGACGTTGACCGCGAGCGTGCCGTACAGACCCGGCAGGAGGGTATCGGCGAGATACCGGAGGTTCGAGCCGGCGAACCCGCCGATGGCGATCAGCGCCAGCGATTCGAGTCGAACGAGCGGATGGTGGGTCGTCTCTGACATGGCTCTCGATGAAAAGGAGTCATCAGCCGAGGATGGCGGTTGGGGCGGGCGGACTCCATCGCCCGGACCCACGACGTGGGGGGTCGAGAGTGCGTTCTCGCGGTGAGGCCATGACGATTCCGGTTCAGCGACGGGGCAGTCTGTCGGGACCGTCAGTTCCCGCGCCAGTTACGGATCGCGTCGTTGATACGACCGGGGAACCCGAGGACTCCCAAACCAGTGCCGACCGTGACCATCACGACGTACAGGCCGAGCGTCGAGAGCCAGAGGACGAGCATCGCGGCGATGGCCCACCCGCCGGTGAGGAAGAAGAACGCCCCGAGCGTCATGACCGTCCCGTACAACAGGACGAGATACGGCCCCCAGCCGGTGGCGTGACCGCGCCGAATCCGCTTTCTGACGTACTTCTTCAGGTCCGATTCGACGTCCTCCTTCCCGACGGTTCGGTCCTCGATATCGGCCCGAAAGGTATCGAGGTCGGTCCTGAGCGATCGGACCTCGTCCTGCAGGCCGACGACGTCGGGTGCGGGTCCGCGTTTTCCGGTCCCGGCCTCGTCGTGGGCCGTCCGGGTCGATTCGGTGGCCTCGTCGGTCTCGGCACCGATATCCGGACCCGGTTCGCGCGGGGAATCGGTCACTGCACGCGTGCCCTTCCCGTCGGCCGCCGTGGTCGTTTCGGTGGTCTCTTCGCCTGCGCCGTCCGTATCGTTGTCGCGATTCATGAGTACTGAGTTGAGTACGGCACCGAGGATGATCAGAACGCCGCCGATATAGAGCCACGTCAGCAAGAGCAAGATTCCGCCGATCACGCCGTAGGCCTCGTACTGGCCGGCGTTCGAGGCGTACAACCCGAACACCGAGTGCAGGGCCGCCCACCCCGCGCCCGCGAGGACGGCCCCCGGGATCGCATCGCGGACGGTCATCCCGTCGAGATCGGGCATGAAGTAGTACATCGGGAGGAAGACGACAGAGAGCGCGATCAGCGCGAACAAGGGGGTCACATAGCCGATGAAGGGGATCGCCGGAAGGATCGCGTAGACGGTCCCGAGGACGAGCATGCCCACGACCGCCAGCAGGATCGAGAGGAAGACGATCAGGGCGTTCGCGATCTGGGCGACGATCGACTTATCGAGCCCGGAGTCGTAGACGATCGAGAAGGCCGTATCGAGGCCTCTGAACAGTTTCAGCGCGCTCCACAGCAGGACGACCGAGCTAGCGATCGTCGCCCCACCGCGGCCGGCTTCACCGGTGATCGCCCCCTCGATCGCCTCCTGGCCGGCCGGCGCGAGGAACTCGCTCGTCCGATCGAGGATCTGGTTTGCGAGCGCCTGGCCGCCGACCGCGCTCACGGCGACGAAGGTGAACAGCAACAGCGGAATGAGGGAGACAAAGGCGTAGTACGCGATGCTCGCCGCGAGAAACGTGGCCTCGTTCTCCTGCACCTCCTCGACGACGTCGCGGCCGATCCCGACGGCGTTCGTCATGCGGCGATTCACACCGGGATTGGGTCGGGCAGATACAAATACTCGGGGGATGTCATTCGCAAGCCCCCGCCCTCGTCACCGCGTCGTGCATCTTTTCAACGGTCGCGTCGGTCTTGAACGCCGTTCCGTGGTAGTGCGCCCGGGAGGCCGCGAACCCGGACTCCCGGAGCGTCCCGAGGAACTCGTCCATCGATTCGGCGGGCCGACCCCACTCCTTGCAGAGGCGGTGCTGGTCGTAGTGGGTCGGATACTCGAGTTCCCCCGAGAGCGCCGCTACCAAGCGATTGGCGCGCTTCGCGCTGCCCCACTCTTCGTCGATGTTTTCGCCCACGCGCTCGCTGAACTCCCGGTTCCGGATCGAGCCGAGCCAGACCGGTCCCGCCGTCAGCACCCGATTCGAGCCACACAGCGGGCAGGCCTCCCACGGGTCGGCGATCAATCCCTCGCTGTGCTCGCGGTGCAGACAGTCCTCGCAGTGGTCGATGTAGCCCAACTGCTCGATCGCGCGGTTCCCGTCGGTGGCGCTGTGTTCGAGGTCGAGGTAGGTCCGGACGTAGTGGCGGGTGACGTGGCTGAAGACCGGGACGATTCCGACGTCGTAGCGCGCGGCGGTGCGGGCGAGTGCCGACAGCAGGATTCGCAGGCCCATCTCGGGGTGGTAGTCGGTGTTTTGGGGAACGGCACTGTACTTCCTGACCCCGCTCTCGAAGTGTGCGCCACACAGCGGTGCGGTGTCGGTCGCGGTGACACAGACCATGTTGCGGGCGTTCGCGAACGCGGCGTCCGCGAAGGGGATCGGCGTGCCGTAGGGGTCGAGGTCCACGACGTCGAACAGCCCCTCGTGGAGCAAGGCGTTCGCGTCCCGATTCACCACGTCACTCTCGAACCCGTTTCGTTTGAGGTTCTCACGACAGAGGGCGGCGTTTTCAGTCTTGTAATCACAGAGCGTCGCCTCCCAACCGTCGGCGGCCGCCCGCACGCCCCTGATCCCCGACGCGCTCATCGCGTCGAGATACCGCTGTGCGCGGGGCTCCCGGTCGCGGTACGCTCGGAGGACGGCGATCGTCAGGTCGCGGTTCAGTTCCTGATCGGGGTTGTAAAAGGCCTCGCCGGTCTCGATTTCGACCCCACCCTCGCGTACGCGCATGACTCCTTGTCGGTGGCGAGCGGGGGAAAAGCCATGCGATCCACACGGGAGAACCGAACCGGTTTAGCCCCGTCCGTCCCAAGGGCGAGCGTGGCAGACCCGGTCGAGACGTGGACGGCGGACCTCGCGAGCGCGGGCCGACTGACCGGCTCCGTAGCCGAGCGGATCATCGCGGTCCACGGTGACCGGGGCGTGCGCGCAATCGAGGCCGTCACCGAGGGTAGAGTCAAGAAATACCGCGATTTCACGGTCGTCGTCGGCCACGACGAGGAGTACGTCGTCGAGGGTCGGGGCTGTACCTGCAAGGACGCAGAGTACAACCTCGATCCCGAGGATCCGGCCGAACGCTGCTGGCACGCGCTGGCGGTCGTCATCGCAGAGGCCACCGGACGGGTCGACGAACACGACATGTGGTACTCGGAAGTCCGCAGTTTCCTCTGAAAGCCCTCGGAACGCACTGGCGCGAATTTCTCGCCCTTTTCATGTCGCTACGAGAGAGCGCTCCGCGCTCTCTCGGCGTCCCGGAAATCTTCGATTTCCGAGGACCGCCAGGTCGCATACGCAGCCGGGCGGCTACCCGGCTGCGTAGAGCACCTGCCTTTCCCCGCCCCGCTCATGCGGTCGCCGAGTTGGCGACCGCCCTCACGCCGGCCGCCGCACCTCGGTCGATAAATCGAAGCCGTCTCGCTTCTAGCTCCCACCATGGACCCACGGCTCGCGCGGATCTCGCTGTTTCCGATCAAATCCCTCGACGCCTTCGAGCCCGAGCGCGCCGAGGTCACTTCTGAGGGGCCTATCGCGGGCGACAGACGGTATGCGATGGTCGATAACGAGGGCGAGTACGTAAACGGCAAACGTACACCGGCGGTCCATCGGCTGCGGGCGAGTTACCACGATCCCGACCGAGCCGATCTCTCGATGCTCGAAAGCGATGCCGACGAGTTCGACCTCAGGGCCGACCGTGAGGAACTCGCCGCGCGCCTCTCCGAACACTTCGAGTATCCCATCGAACTGATCCGCGACGAAACAGGACTGCCCGATGACACGGAGATTCCGGGTCCAACGGTCATCAGCACCGCGACGATCGAGACAGTCGCCTCGTGGTTCGACCTCGCGCCCGAAAACGTGCGTCGGCGCTTTCGCGCAAACCTCGAAATCGGGGGCGTCCCCGCCTTCTGGGAGGACCGTCTCTTTTCGGATCACGGTCGCGTCGTCGACTTTTCTGTAGGAGGCGTCCGCCTTTCGGGAGTGAACCCGTGTCAGCGCTGTGTGGTACCCTCGCGGGATCCAGACACCGGTGAGGAACTCGACGGGTTTCGCGAGCGGTTCGTCGCGAAGCGCCGCGAAACGCTGCCCGAGTGGACCGACTCGGATCGGTTCGACCACCCCTTCCGGCTGATGGTCAACACCCGGGTTCAGGACGACGGCGAGGTGGAGGTGGGCGACCCCGTCGAGATCCGCGGCGAGCGTGACGAACTCGAGTAGCCGTTACAGGAGCGGTTCAGTCCTCCGCACAGATCCCGACGAAGTTCCGCAGTATCGCAAGCCCCGTCTCGCCGCTCTTCTCGGGGTGGAACTGCGTCCCGAAGACGTTGCCCGCCTCGTTTGCGACGACCGCGGGGAACTCGATCCCGTAGTCGGTGGTCGCGACCACGCTGGAGGGATCCTCGGGCTCGGCGTAGTACGAGTGGACGAAGTAGGCGTACTCGCCGTCGACGCCCTCCACGAGCGGGTGCTCGCGCTCGATCGAGAGTTCGTTCCAGCCCATGTGAGGGACCTTCTGGCCCCCGTCGAACCGGAGGTTCGTCCCCGGGATCAGGTCCAGTCCCCGGACGTCGCCCTCGCCGTCGTGGGCGGCTTCTTCGCTGTCGGTCAACAGCATCTGCATCCCCAGACAGATCCCGAATGTCGGCTGGCCCCGCTCGGCGGCTTCGAGAAGCGGTTCGCGGTACGGCCCGGCGTTCTCGACGCCCTCGCGGAACGCGCCTACCCCGGGCAGCACGATCCCGTCGGCCTCGGAAAAGGCGTCGGGGTCGTCGGTGATTTCCACCTCCGCCCCGGCGCGTTCCAGCCCCCGGGTGACGCTCCGGAGGTTTCCCAGCCCGTAGTCGACGACGACGACCTCAGCGAGGGTCGTGGGTGCCCGCGGAGTCTGCGTGTTCGTGTTCATAACTCGTCGTATGTCCCTCCCGGTAAAGTCCCTTTCCGTCGCGCTAGTACGAGTCCAGTCGGGACTGATCGCTCCTTTCCGCGCCGATCAGCGCCGCGGCCTCCTCGATCGTCGAATCGAGCGTCGCCTCCTGTGAGCGGTCGTAGAGCATCGCGGCGGGATGAACGCTGATCAGGACTTTTCGAGCCACGCCGCCGATCCGGTGTTCCGCGACGCTTCCGGCCTCCTTCGTTACCGCCACGTCACGTTCCAGCAGGTGTTCGGTGGGGACCTTCCCGACGGTCATAACGAGTTCGGGATCGATCAGTTCGATCTCGCGTTCGAGATAGCCCCGGCAGTTCTCGAGTTCCTCCTTCGTGGGATCCCGGTTTTCGGGCGGGCGACACCGCACGCAGTTGGTGATCCGCACGTCCTCGCGGGCGATCCCGTGCTCGCGAAGCTTCTCGTCGAGTTGCGTCCCGCTCCGGCCGACAAAGGGCTCGCCTTCGCGGTCCTCCTGTTCGCCCGGGGCCTCCCCGACGATCAGCAGGTCGGCGTCTTCTGGACCAACGCCGTTGACGATCCGCGAGCGCGATTCGACGAGCGCGGGACAGCGCTCGCAGTCGGTCACGCGGGGTCCCTCCATGTTCTCCATACTCCCGCTTCGAGAGCGGGCTACAAATCCTCTCGGAAGCGATCCGCGGCCCGGGCCGCGAGTCGCGCGACTCTGAGCGGCTCGGGCCGTCCGCCCTCGGGCGTCAGGGTCGAAAGCAGTTCACGGGCCTCCGCGGAATCGAGACCGACGCCGCGCCAGTACAGCGTCTCGCTGTTCACCTCGATTCGCTCGCGTGCGGGCTGGCGGTCGTAGGTCGCGAGCCGCCGGTCGCGTTCGTCCCCCGAAAAGGCCCGTTTGACCGGTCCTTCGAGTCCCTCGCTTTCCTCGAAGCTCACGGCACAGACCGGGCGACCGATCTGGTCTGCGATCTCGGGCAGATCGACGACGTTGTACCACGCGGGTGCGATACCCGACAACAGGAGATACCGGACGTCCTCGCGGTCCAGCTCGGAAAACAGCCCACGAACGGCGTCGGTGGCGTCTTCTCCGCCGACGGTGATCGATCCGAAAACGAGGCCGTCGACGACTCGATCGGCGCGCACGACCGCACCGGCCAGCGTGCTTGCCTCACCCGGGGATCGGTCGCCGCGATAGGACTCGGCGATGCCCAACACCCGGCTTCCGGCTTTCACTCCTCTTTGATCTCTTCGAGCTTGGAGAGCAGTTCGTCGTTCGACGCCCCGTTGTCGAACGTGATCGCACCGTCGTGGGTGTTCTCGTTGGTGTCGACACCGTCGCCATCCTCGAAGTCGGTGTCGTAGTCTTGATTCTCTTGTTCGGTTTCATCGTAGCTCCCAAAGCCCATATGTGTCTTTACTGGCCCCGTTCACTAAAAATCCACGCCGCCGAGACAGTTGTCGTGATCTCACCAACAACACTACGGCCTGAACCGGCCGCGGGCGACCACACGCCGGTACAACCCTTATACGAACGGCCGACGAGCTACCGGTATGGCCGTCTACAACCTGACCGCGGACGCCGATACGTTCACCTGTAACGTCTTTCTGGTCACCGGCGAGGAGACGACACTCGTCGATGCCGGGGCGATGCCGGGGATCGTCGACGCCATCCGGGAGCATACCGACGACCTCGATCGGGTCGTCCTCACCCACCAGCACAGCGATCACGTCGAACGCCTCGACGCGGTGCTAGAGGCGTTCGATCCCGACCTGTACGCCTACGCCGATCACCCCGATCGGACCCACGCACTCGACGACGGCGATGTCGTCGTGATCGGCGACGAGGAGTGCGAGGCGATCTACACACCCGGTCACGCCGACGACCACCTCTCGTTCGTGAGCGAGACGACGGTATACAGCGGCGACGTCGTGGTCCACGACGACGGCGCGTTCGAGGGCGGCAGCTTCGGCCGGACGGACATGGCCGGTCAGTCCCGCGAGGAACTGATCGAGAGCGTCCGACGTCTCCTCGATCGCCTGCCCGAGGGTGTCGAAGACATGTACTCGGGCCACGGCGGGGAGTTCCACGGCGACGTCCGGGGCGTGATCGAGCGGGCGCTCGAACGGGCCGAGCGCCGCGAGCCGAAGTATCCCGAGGACTAGCTGAACCCGGCCCAGACCTCGTTGACGGTCTCGATGACGCGATCGACCTGTTCCGCGTCGAGGCGGGCGTGGATCGGGAGGTCGATCACCCGCCCGGAGGCCCGATAGGCGTTCGGACACTCCCCGGGCGGACCGAGGATGTACGAGTAGGACTTCGAACAGCCGACGCCGCGGCGCTGGAGCGCGTTCGCCATCGACTCGCGTCGGGAGCGTGGGACCTGAATCGGGTACCGGAAGTAGGCGTGGTCCTCCGCGGCCGGCGGACGGTCGATACCGTCCGCGAGCCCGCGACGGTAGCGCTCGGCGTGGCGGCGTCTGGTCTCGACGGCACTCGAAAGGTCACGGAACTGTGTCCGGAGCATCGCGTGCTGGCGATCCGTAAAGCGTTGGGGAGTTCCCCGGTCGAGGAACCCCGCACTCGTCCGGAAGTACGGATCGAGCAGCGTCGAACGGAGCGCCCCGTAGACCGGTCCCGGAAGCGCCCGCATGACGGTCTCGCCGAGGACGATCCCGCCGAGCGTCGCGACGGTGCGGATGTCGGGTCGGGGGGCGGCCGATCGGGGCGGATCGACGCCCAACAACAGCCCGCCCTTGTAGATCGTCGCCTCCTTCGTGAAGCGAAAACTGAACAGACAGTAGTCGCCGTGCCGGCCGATCCCGTCGTTTACGTGCATCGCCCCGAGTGCGTGAGCGGCGTCCTCGATCACCGTCAGGTCGTACTCGGCGGCGAGGTCCGCGACCCGATCCATGTCACAGGGCTCGCCGAAGAGATGGGTCGGGATGATCGCCTTCGTCCGGTCGGTGACGCGCTCTCGAGCGTGATCGAGGTCCATCGTGTAGCCCTCGTCGATATCGACGTGGATCGGGGTGGCGACGTCCTCGACGACCCGGTCGACCGAGAGATCCGAATAGGAGGGGGTGAGGACCTCGTCGTCGCCCTCGATCCCGGCATCCCGAAGCGCGTACCACAGCGCCGCCCGTCCAGAGGAAAAGCCCGCCCACCGCTCGAATTCGGTCCGTTCGAGTAGGGTGGTAGGAAACGACGGCCCGCTCGTCTCCGGAAACACGACATTCCACAGGTCGGCCGAAACGCTCTCTGTCATTGCGAACATGATTGCTTGCTGGAAACACCTCTCGAGCGTAGATTACCGAAACAAATGGTATAGGTATTGATAAATATATCGTCCGACCTCGGTCGGGTCGCCGGGTGGCCTTTTATCCGCTCGGGCGTCGAAGGAGCGGTATGGAAATCACGGACGCCACCGGCGAGGACGCGAAAGCGATCAAGGACGTCGCAGAACGGTCGATGGAGGCCTCGTATGCGGTCAGCCCCGACACGCTCGAAGCGATCCTGAACGAGCAGTTCAACTCCGAACGACTGGCCGCACAGGCCGAGAGCGACGACACCGTCTTGCTCGTCGCAAGGGAGGACGGCGAGGTCGCGGGATTCGTCGAGGCCGAAATCGACGACGGGACGGGGACCCTGACGTGGCTTCACGTCGCCACCGAGTTCCGTGGGATGGGTGCGGGCTCGGAGCTGTTCGAGGCCGCCCGCGACCGGCTCCACGAGGCGGGCATCGAGAGCGTCCGTGCGCGCGAACTAGCCGACAACGCCGAGGGACAGGGGTTCTTCGAGTACTTCGGATTCGAGAAGGCAGAACAGGACCGCATCGAGATCGCGGGCGAGGACCTCGTCGTCGAGATCTACGCCGAGAGCGAATCGGAGACCGAGGGCGAGGACGAGACCGATAGCCCACCCCAGGAGACCGTCGAAACCGACGACGGAACGGTGTACATCGACCGGAGTGAGGAACTCGCCGGCGAGGACGGTCCCTTCTTCGTCACCTACGCCGACGAGGACTACGACGAGCAGTACGGCTTTTACTGTGGCAACTGCGAGTCGATGGTCGAGGCCGTCGACAGCATGGACCGAATCGAGTGTGGGACCTGCGGCAACCTGAACAAACCCGACGAGTGGGACGGCGGCTACCTCTGATCGGGACCGATCCACCGCGAGCGAGCGTCGACAGTCGCTCCCGTTGCACCCCCCGATCCCGATCCCGGTCCCGCTCGCGAGACCGGTGCCACCGAGACGCGACGACCTCCCCCTGCCCTCCGATTTAATATTTCAGAAAAACACAATGTTTTTATTCTAGTCGACTACATGATAATACGGAGGTGAACGATGGTTCCCGTACAGACGATGACGTTGTTGGTCCCGTTGGTCGTCGGGTTGATGATCGCGGAAGTCGCCGCGTCGTGGTATCTCAGGCTCCGTAGTCGACGCCTCTGGTGATCTCTCGTCACAGGCGGCGTCGGCCGTTTCGCGAGCGAAGCCCCACCCGCGAGTAGGACCGGACTGCACCGTCCGCACGCCGTCGTGGCTGTGGGTCCGATTCGATGTAATGCAGCGTGTTTTTGCCCGCCCGTTAGGTACACTCCCAGTGGTTGCCTGTGAGATCGCTTACCGACTTTGCGGACGTTCGGTCGCCCGAGGACCTGTCCCGCCGCCAGCGACTGCTGATCGGCTACGTGTTCGGGCTCGTTTGTGTCGTCCTGTTTTATACGATCGTCTACAACACCGGGATGCGAACGCTCGAGGGCGATTCCCACTCGCTGTTCCGATCGTTCCAGACCGTCGTCGAGACGATGACGACGACGGGATACGGCGCGGATTCGCCGTGGACCACCCCGTGGATGAACGCGTTGGTCGTCACGATGCAGCTGTCGGGGATCGCGATCGGGTTTTTCACTCTCCGGGTACTGGTCATCCCGCTGTTCGAGCGGACGTCCCTCGATCTCGACGATCGGCTCACCTCGAAGGACGACCACGTCGTGATCGGCGAGTACCGACGCGATAGCGGCGTCCTGCTCGACGAACTCGAACGGTTGGGGATCGACTACGTCCTCATCGACTCCGAGGAGGAGGAGGCCAAGCGACTCTCGGACGACGGCTATCAGGCGATCAACGGCGATCCCGAGACGGTCGAAACCCTCGAACGCGCCTCCATCCACGAGGCGGATCTGCTGGTGACGGACGCGGGCGATCGCAACGCCAGCATCGCGCTGTCGGCGCTGGACCTGAACGCGGACCTCCGCGTGGCGAGCCTCACCGAGTCGACCCGACGGAACGCCGCGCTCGAACGCATCGGCGTCGACAGCGTGATCTCTCCGCACGTCCTGATCGGGCGGCGGCTTGCGCACAAGGCCACCACGTCGGTGTCGTTCCCCGAGGGGACCGCCTTGGGCGAAGACGTCGAGATCCGGGAGGTCCTCGTTCGTCGGAGGAGTCCGTTGCGGGGGACGGCCGTGCGCGATACGCCGTTTTTCGATCATCCGAACCTGACGCTCGTGGCCGGTTGGTTCGACGGGGACCTCCGGCTCCCACCGGACCCGACCGATCGGCTCATGCCGAACACGGTGTTGCTCTTGGCCGGTCCGAAGGGGGCTATCGACGACGTGAGCGAGAAACTGTCGGGAACGGGACTCCGAACCACCCGCGATCACACCTCCGTCGTCGTCGCCGGCGCGGGCGAGGGCGGGCGGGCCGTCGTCGAAACGCTCCCCGAGGACGTCTCGACGACGACGGTCGACGTCGAGGACCACGACGGGGTCGACCTCGTCGGGGACGTCGGCGACCCCGAGACGCTGACCGAGGCCGGACTCGACGAGGCCACGGCACTGGTCGTCACCGTCGACGACGACGCCACCGCACTACTCACGGTCGCACTCGCCCGCTCGCTCAACGAGGACATCGAGATCCTCGCACGCGTGACCGACGAGGACAAGGTCCGAACGGCCTTCAGCGGCGGCGCGGACTACGTGCTGTCGATCCAGCAGGCGACCGCACGGCTGCTCGCCCGCGAGGTCTACGGCGAGGACGTGATCTCGCCGGTGAGCCAGATCAGAATGATCCGCACCGACGCAGCCCCCCTCGCGGGCCGGTCGATCGACGAGGTCAACGCGGGCTCCGAGACCGGTTGGGTGATCGTCGGCGTCGAACGCGACGGCGAGTACCTGACCGACGAGAAGACCGCCATCCGCGATACCGATCGGCTTCTGGTGGCTGGAACCGACGCGATGATCCGGGAGTTCGAGGACGGGACGGCCCTGTCGTAGCCTTCGGGCTCGGATGGACTCAGGCGTCGAGACTCCGCCTGCGCCGGTGATCTCGAGACTCCTGACGGTATCGGACTCGTCACTCTACCATTCGGACTCGCGTAGAAAGCCAGTGCCCGGGGAGGGCTCCGAACCCTCGATCTCCGCATGACCCAGATTCGAGCCGTGGCACGGCGCGTGGGCATGGGAGGCTTCCAAGGCAGCCGCCTCGACTCTGAAACCCTATGAGTGCGGCGCTATGTCCAGCTAAGCCACCCGGGCGCGTTCGTCGGTTATCGGCTGGCGACCTTTAAGGTTCTCATTCCACTCACTCCCGGCCGGTGACTTTTCGGATACACGAGGAGCCGAAGGGACCGTGTTCGCCCGACTCGAACCGGATGAAATGCCCTGTCGACAGCCCGGCCCCACAGCGCCGACAGGTGAAGTCCCCTTCTTTCGTTACCACTTCGCTCTCGAAACTGACGAACGTACTCCGTTTGGGGCGGATCAGCCCGTCCTCGCGGGCGATGATCCCGCGTTTCTCGGCGGTGTCGAGGATCTCGCGGGTGAGATGCGGATCGGTCGTGATCGTTTCCAGCCGGTCGACGGCTTCCGACAGCTCCAGAGAGTCGTCCTCGCAGTTCTCGAGGAGTTCACAGCCCATCTCGACCGGATCGCTCATCACCGCCAGTACCGATGCGATCCACAAAGCGTTTCCCACACGGCTCGGTTCGCCGTCTCAGTAGAAGGTGTCCGCACAGTCGTAGATCACGCCGTGGTTCGGACACACGTACTTGCAGTGGCGGTGGTACATCGGCGTCCCACACCGCGGACACGGCCGTCCCGCCGGCACCTCGTCGCTCATACTTCTACTCGTCTCGCCCCGTCCCTCAGTCTGTCGTTTCGAACACCCGCTCGGGTTCGAGACCGGGTTCGAGCACCTCGACCCCGTCGAGCGATCCGATCGCCTCGATTGCCTCCCGAAGGTGATCGGGGCCGTTCGCCTCGATTCCGAGTTCCATCGGCCGGCGGTTCGGGTCGTCGCCCGGGATCCGCCGGCCGGCCCGAACCCCGTCGAGTTTCGCCCCACACTCGTCCAGTCGATCCGTGACCGGCCCGATCCGGCCACGGTTCGAAACGGCGAGCCGGGGGGTCGCGTACCGGCCGAGTTCGATCAATCCCTGCCGAACGAGGTCGGCGTGGTCGGTGAGGTCGGCGTTGCCCCCCGAAATCACGACCGCGACGTCCTCGTCCTCGAACTCGGCCGCCCCCGACAGGAGCGCCGCGAGGGGTGCCGCACCCGCCGGTTCGACGACGGTTTTCGCCCGCTCGGCCAGCAACGCCACCGCGGCCGCGATCCCCGAATCCGCGACGGTCACCACGCCGTCGACCCGCCCGCGCATCGTCTCGAAGGTGGTCTCGAGGAGTCGGGTGTCGGCGATCCCGTCGGCGACGGTGTCGACCGACTCGCGCTCGTAGATTTCATTGTTTTCGAGCGACCGACCCGCGTGGGCCGCGCCCTCTGGCTGGACGCCGAGCACCCGAATGTCGCGGTCCTGGGCCTTCAGCGCGGTCGCGATCCCGCCGATCAGCCCGCCCCCGCCGATCGCCACCAGCACGGTATCGAGTTCGGGGTACTGCTCGAACAGTTCGAGTCCCACCGTCCCCTGCCCGGCGATGATCCGCTCGTCGTCGAAGGGATGAACGAACTCCAATCCCTCGCGCTCGGCGAGTTCGAGGGCGTGTTCGTAGGAGCGCTCGTAGATATCGCCTTCGACGACCACCGCCGCGCCGTAGCCCCGCGTGGCCGCGATCTTCGCCGCGGGCGTGATCTCGGGGACGACGATCGTCGTCTCGATCCCCAACAACTGCCCGGCCAGCGCCACCCCCTGGGCGTGGTTGCCCGCGCTCGCCGCGATCACGCCCCGTTCGCGCTGCTCGTCGGAGAGTTGGGCCATGCAGTTGTACGCCCCGCGGATCTTGAACGACCCCGTCCGCTGGGCGTTCTCGAGTTTGAGTCCCACCGAGGCCGCCCCGCTCATCCCCGCGAACGTCGTCGAGCGGTCCAGCGGCGTCCGGTGGACCACCTCTTCGAGGCGCTCGCTGGCCGCCTCGACGTCCCCGATCGAGACCGGGGGCTCATCCGTCATCCGCGATCCCCTCGCCGCCCGTGCGTAGCGTCGACATACCGGCCCATGCCGCGCCCGACACTTAACTGTACACAGCGACCGTTGACAGCGAGTACGGTTCCTTCAGTCGCGGGACGCCGATACCAGTATCGAATACTGTGTACGACTCTTTCGGTAATCGTTGATAAGCTATTTACGGGCGGTCGTCATGAGGTGGCACATGGCAGGACCACCGATCGAGGAGCTCCACTTCGACGACGCGCCCGACGTCGGGGAGGTGCCGGGCCCCGAGTCAGACAGACTCGTCCGGAAACAGCGCGAGATCGACAGTAGCGCCGTCGCCTACCCCAACGACATGCCGCTGGCCTTCGAGGAGGGGAAGGGAGCGACGCTGCGCGACGCCGACGGCAACACCTTTATCGACCTCTTTGCGGGCATCGGCGTGCTCAACGTCGGCCACGCCAACCCCTACGTGATGGAGGCGGTCCACGAGCAGGCCGACAAGCTCGTCCACACCGTCGATTTCCCGTCGGAAGCACGCCTCGAACTCATCGAGAAGCTCGACGAGATCGCGCCGGGCGAACTCGCTGGGGACAATCGAGTGATCTTCGGTGGGCCGACCGGCAGCGACGCCATCGAGGCCGCGATCAAGCTCGCGAAGTACAACACCGGCGGCACGGGTCTGATCGCCTTTCGAGGGGCGTATCACGGCCCCACGAGCGGCCCGATGAGTCTGACCTCGAACAAGAAGTTCAAGGGCCACTACACGCCCCTGCTGCCCGACGTGGTCCACGCGCCCTATCCCTACCCCCTCAGACAGGGCAAGAGTGAGGACGAGGCGGTGAAGGACGCCTTAGAAGAGGTGCGCGCGATCGTCGAGGACCCTTACGGCGGGCTCGCGAACCCGGCGGGGATCTTCGCCGAACCCATACAAGGAGAAGGTGGGGTCGTCGTCCCGCCCGAGGGCTTTCTGGAGGGCCTGCGAGAGATCGCCGACGACAACGCCCTTCCCTTGGTGTTCGACGAGATCCAATCCGGGTTGGGACGCTCTGGCGAGTGGTTCGCCTGCGAGCACTACGACGTGACGCCCGACGCGATGACGATGGCCAAGGCCCTCGGCGGCGCGGGCTTCCCCCTCTCGGCGACGATGTACCGCGAGGAGCTCGACACGTGGGGGCCGGGCGACCACGCAGGCACCTATCGCGGGCACGTCGTTGCGATGCGTGCGGGCACGCGGGCCATCGAGTACATCCAGGCCCACGACCTGCTGGCGCATGCCCGCGAACTGGGCGAGTATCTCCGCGAGCGACTCCGTGAGGCCGGCGAGGACAACGAACTGTTGGCGGAGGTCCGCGGAAAGGGGTTGTTCATCGGCGCGGAGTTCGCGGGCGAGGACGGCGAGCCCGCCGACGACGCTGTCGACGCGATCCAGCAGTACTGCTACGAACACGGCGTGCTCGTCTGGACCGCCGGTCGCCACGGCAGCGTCCTTCGCCTACTCCCGCCGCTCGTGCTCACCCACGAACTCGCCGAGACGGCGATGGACGTGGTCTGTGAGGCGATCGAACACGCGACACCTACCCAGTCGGTCTGACGAACCTCGATCCGGACGGCCGTTTCTGCCCTCTCTTTTCGGTCCTTAGTATACGTAATATGTGTGTGCCATCTACAGTAATCGGAACCGTTATTACCGTCCTCGTCGATTGTGAATGACAGGTGACACCACACACCATGACAAGAGTTAATAACCGGTTCGCAACCGGCGGGGGTGCCGTGCGCGACCGTCTCGCTGTCGATCGCTCGCCCGAACGCGAGGGTCGATTCGGCGTCGGGAGGAGGATCTGACCGTGCCCGACGACGACCTCGGGCCGGTCGGGCGCTTCCGCGAGGAGATCGATCCGGTGGTCTTCCTCTTCGGTGCCGGACTGACGGTGGGCATCATCGCGACGTTCTTCGCCAGTCCCGGCACCGTCGAGAGCACCATCGCCTACCTCAATGGGGCGATGCTCCAGTACCTGAACTGGGCGTTGCTCGTGATCGTCTTCCTGATAGTCCTCTTCTTGCTCTTCTTGATCGTCGGTCCGTGGGGGAAGATCAAGTTCGGGGACCACCCGCCCGAGTACAGTTTCATCTCGTTTTTCACGATGCTCTATTCGGCGGGGTTCGCCGCTGGCGTGGTGTTCTGGGGGCCGACCGAGGCGCTGTTTTACTACGCCAACCCCTCGCCGCTGTTCGACGTTTCGGGAGGGTCGGCCGCGGCGATGACCATCGCCATCCAACAGACGCTGTTTCACTGGGCGCTGCCCCAACTGGCGGTCTTCACTATCATGGGGCTCGCGATCGGTTACTTCACCTACAACTACGAGAACGTGCCACTCAGGGTTTCTTCGGCGCTCACGCCGATCCTCGGTGCCGACAACCTCGACGGCCCGATCGCCAAGTTGGTCGACATCCTCGCGGTGTTCGCCACCATCGGCGGCGTCGCGACCTCGCTGGGATTCATCGGGAGCCAGTTCATCAGCGGGCTGAGCTTCCAGTGGGGGATCGATCTGGGCAACGCCGGCATCCTGCTGGTGGTGACGACCATGACGCTGTTGTTCACCATCTCGATGGTACTCGGCGTCGACAAGGGGATCCGCCGGCTCTCGAACTTCAACATGGCGCTGTTCGTCGCCCTCATGGTCGCGACCTTCATCGTCGGACCGTCGGTCTTCCTCGTCCTGCTCGGTACGCAGGCGGTCGGGGGCATGATCACCGACTTCGTCTCGATGAGCCTCTTTACCGGTGCCGGCGTCGAGGGCGGCACGGAGTGGGCCAACGCCTGGACGGTCTTCTACTGGGCGTGGGCGCTCTCGTGGTCGCCCTTCGCCGGCGTGTTCATCGCGCGGATCTCGAAGGGACGAACAGTCAGAGAGGTCGCCTTCACCGGTATCGCCGCGACCTCCGCGGCGACCATTCCGTGGTTCACGTTCGTCGGCGGCACGGCGGTCTGGGCCCAGCACAACGGTGTCGCTGACTTCGGCGCCGTCATCGCCGGCGAGGTCGGTCCGGAGGTCTCGGGCTTCATCCTGTTCGACGCGTTCCCGCTCGGGACCGTCTTCATGATCTCGTTCATGATCCTCGTGACGACCTTCTTCATCACTTCCGCCGACTCCTCGACGCTCGCCGTCTCGATGATGACTACTGGAGGAAAAGCCCAGCCCTCGAACATCAACCGGATCTTCTGGGGCGTGGTGTTGGGGATGACCGCGGCGATCCTCATGATCATCGGCGGGATCGAGGCGCTCCAGTCGGCGGCGATCATCACGGGCGCCCCGTTCGCGTTCGTCTGCTTCCTCGCCATGCTCGGGCTTGCAAAGCACTTCAGCGCGACCCACGGCCGCGTGATCCTGCAGGACGGCGCGTGGATTGTCGGCCCCGGTCCCGATCGCTCGAAATCGGCCGACACGCCGACCGCCGCCAACGACGACGACTGATCGACGCTATTCGGAACCGTTTTCCATTATCGTATACAGTTTCTGTGTATGGGTGACGAGGACGAAACCACCGGTAGCGAGTCGGCCGCCGATCTCGCGTTCGCTCCCGACCGCGATCGGGGCGTGTTGACCCCGAGCGACCGGGCGTTCCTGCTCGGACGCAAGACCGACTATACGGAGCACTCGAAGAAACAGAAGCGAAACCGGATCCGCCGGCGGGTCCGCAACGCGATCCTCGATTTCACGATCCTCTTCGATCACCTCGACGAGCGCGACCGCGAGACGGTGTTCGACCCCGAGGACGACGAACGGGACGCCTACACCCGCGGGATCACCGATACGCTTGCCTTCCTGCATCTGGGGACGATGGGCTACTCGACGCCGTTCAAACAGATGCTCGCCCGCGGCGTCTCGAAGGGAGAACAGGAGCTCGCGGGCTCTGACTACCGCATGGTCAACGTCGAGTTCAACGTCGACCCCGTCGGTCGGATCGACGTCGACGAGGTCGTTGCGAAGCTCGATCGGGGGTCGTTCGACGAGATCACCGACGAGGAGCTTCGCGCGTTCGTTCGCCTGCTCGCCGAGAGCGAGGACTTCTCGCCCGCGCCGCTGCGCGAGGAGATCAAGGGTCAGATGGATCACTTTGCACGGCGGGCCGAGGAGGCCGCCACCCAACGCGACCGGCGTATCGAGGAGTTGACCGACTAGGGCCGCTCGGCTTCGATCCGCTCGATCGAGCCGGTCAGCACGTCAAGTGCGATCCCCAGCGTGCGCTCGTCGACGTCGAAATGTGGGGTGTGGTGGCTGTCGGGGTGATCGGTGCCGACGATGGTGTAGGTAGCCAATCCGCCCGCCTCCTGGACCGCCTCCATCAGGAACGTCGCGTCCTCGCTCGCACCGAAATCGGCCGCTTCGACGGGTCTGTCGACCCCCTCGACCCCGCGTGCGACCCCGTCGACCAGCGCCGCGAGTTCGGGATCACTGTCGGCGCGCGGGGATTCGCTGTGGACCTGCAGGTCGGCCTCACAGCCGTGCATCTCGGCGGCAGACGCACAGATCCGCTCGAAACGCTCCTTCATCGACTCCATCAACCGGGTGGTCTCCCCGCGTACCTCCGCGCTGATCCGCGCGTTCTCGGCGATGATGTTGCTCGTCGTCCCGGCCTCGACCCGCCCGACGTTCACCCGCGTCATCCCCCCGGCATGGCGTGGAATCGCGTAGGCCTCGCTCACCGCCGTCGCCATCGCCTGAATCGCGTTCGCCCCCTTCTCGGGCGCCTGGCCCGCGTGGGAGGACTTTCCCGAAAAGTCGACGTGTATGTGGCTCATCGCCAGCGGCTTTTCGATGCCTGCGACCACCTCGCCGGTGGGGTGATCGAGCCCGACGTGGACACACAGCAGGTACTCGATCCCCTCCGTGTAGGGTCCCTCGGCCATCGGCCGCCCGCCGCCGCCGTCCTCCTCTGCGGGTTGGAAGAAGACGGTGAGAGTGCCGGAGAAGTCGCTTTCCTTCACCGCTTCCAGCACCGCGAGCCCGATGGTCATGTGTGCGTCGTGCCCGCAGGCGTGCATCAGCCCCTCGTGTTCGGAGCGAAACCCCTCGCGTGCGGGGAGGTGCCCCTCGTCCGATGCCTCCTCGATGAAGAGCGCGTCGATGTCGACCCGGAGGCCGATCGAGGGCCCCTCGCCACGGTCGAGGACGGCCACACAGCCCGTATACCCCCCCTCGCAGGCCTCGAGGACGTCCTCGCGCGCGCCGGCCGCACGCGCCCGCTCGAACCATTCCTCCAGTTTCTCGTCTCCCGGGACCGCCATCCGTTCGTCGGGGGCCATCGCTTCCCGGCCTACCGCGAGTTCGTCTACCCCCACGCGCTCGATCTCGTCGATCAGCAGGCTCGTCGTGTAGAACTCCCGCCACGCCGGTTCGGGATACCTGTGAAACGTCCGTCGACACTCGCTCATCCCGTCGCGTATCGTCCGTGACATTCTCTCGCGAACTCGTCGCCCCAGTCACTTAAAAATACACAGAATTCGTTGATAGCGAATACGAAGTTTTTAGCGCCGGGCGTCCGATCGGGAGGAGTGATAGCTATGACCGAGGAACGACCGGACGTGGTGGTGCTGCGTGAGGGGACCGAGGGCCTCTCGACCGAACCGTACGCCGAGGAACTCCGCGAGCGACTGCCCGATCACGAGGTCCGACGGGCCCGGACGCCAAGCGAGGAGCGCGACCTGATCGAGGGCGCCCGGGTCGCCACCGGGGTTCGAATCGACGAGGCACTGCTGGAGCACGCAGCGAACCTCGAACTGTTCGCGTGTGCCTTCGCGGGCACCGAACACCTCCCGACCGAGGCGCTCCGCGAGCGGGGCGTGGCGGTGACAAACGCCGGCGGAATCCACGCACCGGGGCTCGCCGAGGGCGTTCTGGGCAACATGCTCGTCTTCGCCCGGCGACTCCACGAGGGCTGGCGGCGCAAGGGGAACCGCGAGTGGCGCCACTTCCAGTCGGGCGAACTCACGGGAAGCACTGTCACGATCGTCGGCCTCGGCTCCATCGGGCGGGCGCTCGTCCAGCGACTGGAGGGGATGGAAGTCGAGACGATCGGGGTGCGCTACTCACCCGAAAAGGGCGGGCCGACCGACGAGGTGATCGGGTTCGAGGAGGAGGAGTTCCACGACGCGCTCGCGCGCACCGACTACCTGGTGATCGCCTGTCCGCTGACGGAAACGACCCGAGGATTGATCGGCGAGGACGAGTTCGCGACCCTGCCCCCCGAGGCGGTCCTGATCAACACCGCCCGCGGGCCGATCGTCGACACGGACGCGCTCGTCGGGGCGATCCAGTTCAATAGTATCAGAGGGGCGGCGCTCGACGTGACCGACCCCGAACCCCTCCCGCCGGAGCACGTGCTGTGGGGGTTCGAGAACGTGCTGATAACGCCGCACACCGGCGGTCACACCCCGAAACACTGGGAACGATTGGCAGAAATCGTCGCCGGAAACGTCGAGGCGCTCGACGGGGGTGGGGACCTCGACAACCTCGTGGTGTCGCCCGAATAACTCAGTCGTCGTCGGCCGGAATCGCCCGCTTTTCGGGGAAGTTCCCGACCGTCGCCTCGCGGAAGCCCCGCTCGTCGAACGCGTACTCGCCGTCGAGGAACTCGACCAGCTGTTCGGTGTCGCGCATGGCGTTTTTCAGGCAGGTCGAGGCCCCGGGCGAGGGCGTGACGTTGAAGATAACCCCCTCGCCGGTGATTTTGGCCTCGCCCATGTCGAGCGTTTTTCCGTCCGTATCGACGATCTGGGGACGCACCCCGCCGTAGCCCTTCGCCCGCTCGATGTCGTCGAGTTCGACGCTCGGGACGACCTTCTTCACGTGGGGCAGGAAGGCGCGCTTTCCGACCCCGGGAACGTCGTAGACGAGGTTCTTGAGCACGTACGGCAGCAGGATCCGGTCGGCCAGCACGTTGCCGTAGCTCAGTAGGGAATCGACGTTCAGCCCGAAGACGTCGAAGAAGTCCTCGACCGTCGAGAGCTCCCCGCGTTCGAGTTCGGGCACCAACTTGGCCGTCGGGCCGAAGCGCGTGATCGAGGGGTCGTGGACGTCCGCGTCGCCATGGATCGCCGCGAAGGGGAGCTTCTGCATCTGAAGGGTGTAGACCTTGCCGTTCAGCAGGTCGTTCCCGAGGAAGAAGCTGCCCGCAACGGGCAGCAGCGACATGTCCTCGCCGTAGCCCATCTCCTTTGCGATCTGCATACTGTGTGAGCCCGCCGCGACGACGGCGGTGTCGGCCTCGAACCAGCCCGCCTCGCTCTCGAGGATGAACCCGTCGTCGGTTTCGTCGAGGCGCTTTACCTCGCTGCCGGTGTAGACGTCGATCCCGTCCTCCCCGCTCGCGTTGTCGATGAACGATTGTGCGGTCTCGCCGTAGTCGACGACGTAGCCGTCGGGCGTCTGGAGGGCGAGCAACTCGGTATCAGGGTCCCGTCCCTCGACGACGTTGGGCTCGATCTCGGCGATCTCCTCGCGGTCGATCGCCCGCAGTTTCGGATACAGGTCCGAAAACCCTTCGTCGTGATACCGGTGGCGGAGTTCCTCGGCCTCCTCATCGCCGACCGCCAGCACCATCTTGCTGCGCTTGCTGTGGATCTCACGGTCGGGGTCCTCGTTTTCGAGGTAGCCCGCGAGCATCTGGGCACCCTCGTTTACCTCCTCGGCCTTCTCGCGGGTGTAGTTGGTCTCGATGTCCCCGAAGTGGAGCGTCTGGGAGTTGTTCGTGTGGTGTGAGTTGATCGCCGCGATATCCTCTTCTTTCTCCAAGAGCGCCACCCGCTCGATGTCGGTGAACTTCGAGACGGTATAGAGCAGCGCTGCCCCACTGATTCCTCCGCCGACGATGACGAGGTCGTATTTTTCTACCATAATGGAAAACCTTCCTTCACGACGGCCGTTTCCACTCTGGTGGTGGGGTGTCGACTACTTTTCTATGTCGGTATCGGTCGGTAGAAACGTTACCAAGCCTCAATTCGGTCGAACCCGGATACGATCGCCGCTGCGCCCCTCTTCTCAGACCGAAAACACCTTCTGGGGGAACGAGGAGAAGCGCTCGGCCCCGTTCGCGGTCACGCGGAACGACTCGCTGATCTCGACGCCCAACTCGTCGGTCCAGATCCCCGGGATCATGTGAAACGTCATGTCTTCCTTCAATACGGTTTCGTCGCCCGGCCGGAGGCTCGCGGTGTGCTCGCCCCAGTCCGGCGGGTAGCCAAGGCCCATCGAGTAGCCGATCCTGTCTTCCTTTTCGATGCCGTGTCTCGCGATCGACTCGCGCCACGCGAGTTCGACCTCCTCGCAGGTCACGCCCGGTGCCGCCCGGTCGAGCGCCGCGTTCAACCCCTCGACGACGACCTCGGAAACCCGTGCCATCTCGTCGGGGATCTCACCCACGACGGCGGTCCGGGCCAGCGGCGAGTGATACCGGTGGCGACAGCCCGCGAGTTCGACGATCACGGGATCCCCATCGGAAAACGGCTCGTCCGACCATGTGAGATGGGGCGTCCCGGTGTGCTCGCCCGAGGGCATCAGCGGTACGATCGCGGGATAATCGCCGCCGAAGGCTTCCGTTCCGGCGACGAGGGTGCGGTAGATCTCGCTCGCCACCGTCGATTCCGGGACGCCCTCGCCCATCGCTTCGATCCCCGCTTCCATTGCAGCCTCCGAGAGCTGGGTGGCTTCCTCGATGAGTTCGATCTCCCGCTCGGATTTGACCACCCGGACCCAGCTCACGAGCAACGTGGCGTCCGAGAACGTCGCTTCGGGCAGTTTCTCCTGCAGGCGCTGGTGGGATTTGGCGGTATAGTAGTAGGCATCCATCTCGACGCCGATGTGGGTGTCGCCCCGCCCCATCTCCTCGATGACGTGGGCGACGTAGTCCATCGGGTGTTTGCCCACGGGCGACTGGACGTGGTCGTCGCTGTAGGGGTAGAGGTTCTCGTGGTCGATCCAGACGGTGGCTTTCGCCCCGTTCTTGTCCATGTCGCGGCCCACCCAGACGGGCTGGTCGTGATCCAGCGAGACGATGAGCCCCTGGTGGACGTAAAACGACCAGCCGTCGTAGCCCGAGAGGTAGTTCATGTTCGCGGGGTCCGTGAGAAAGAGCGTCTCGATCCCCTCCTCCCGCATGCGTTCTTTGGTCCGTTCCATCCGCCGCTCGTACTCGGATCGCTCGAACACCTGCACGATAATCACTAACAAGACCGATCTCTCGGTCCCGGCACTTATGCTTTTTGTGTACTCTGATAACGGAATCCGTGTAATTACGTCGAGTCGATGGCGTCGCAGAACAGCGAGACCCCCAGTTCGATCTCGCGTTCCGTGACGTCGAGCGGCGGCAACAGGCGGATGGTGCTGTGGCCACAACCCAATGTGAGCAGTCCTCGCTGGAGCCCCGCCTTCACGACGGCGTTGCGCCGCTCTTTCGAGTCGAACTCGATCGCGAGCATCAGTCCCTTCCCACGAACGTCCTCGACTCCGTGGAGATCGGCATCGACGAGCAGTTCTTTCACCTGTTGGCCGCGTTCGACGGCGTTGTCGAGGAGGTCGTAGTCCCGAATCGCGTCGAGGGTGAACACGCCCTGGGCCGCCGCGACGAGATCCCCACCGCCCCACGTCGAGCCCAGTCGGTTCTTCTCCTCGGGGAAGACGTCCGAGCGGGAGATCGTCGCCCCCGATCGGAGCGCTTTCGCGCTACAGATCACGTCGGGTTCGATCGCGTAGTGATCCGCGGCCCACATCTTCCCGGTACGGCCGACCCCCGACTGGATCTCGTCGACGATCAGGTGGATGTCGTCGGTCTCACAGACCCGTTGGACCTCCTCCATGAACGCGTCGCTCGGGAACCGATAGCCGCCGACACCTTGGATCGGTTCGAGAACGAGAAAGGCGACCTCGGCGGGATCCATATAGCCCCGCTCGGGGTCGAGCATCCGTTCCAGTTGGGAGCGCCCGCCTGCGAAGAAGCCGCACGAACAGGTCGATTCCTCGCAGGTGCGGTCCTCGCAGAAGGGTACCGTCCGGGTACCGGCGGTTTCGGGATAGGCGCGCGTGTAGACGTCGCCCGCCCGCGTCATCGAGAGCGTTCCGAGCGTGCGGCCGTGAAACGCCCCCAGAAAGGTAATCCCGTACTTTCGCTCGGGGGTGTTCGCATACGCGATCTTCATCGCGTTCTCGATGGCTTCCGCGCCCGAGTTCGAGAGGAAGACCGTGTCCATGTCGTACTGCGAGGCGCTCTCGACGAGTCGTTCCATGAGTTGGGCCGCTCCCGGGATCTCGGGCTCGGCGGGACCGCCCGCCGACCCGGCGTAGAAGTCCTGGCCGGCGATTTTCAATGGGTCGACGAGATCGAACTCCGCCATCCGATCGGTGATTTTGGGGTTGTTGTATCCCAAGGGAGCCGCCCCGATGTGGCAGGTGAAATCGAGGAAGACGTTGCCGTCGAGGTCGGTACAGAACGGGCCCTCTGCCTCCCCCGATATGTCCCATGCGAATTCGTGGGCGTGCTCGCTGGGTGCGGAGTACCGGTGGTGGTACTCGACCCACTCGCGCGTCCGCTCCCCGGGGAGTCGCTGCACGCTCGGCTCCGCGGTATCACGATCCATACACGGAAACCGTATACCTCGTTATTAACTCTTGTCGTCGCGAGCGTGAGATAGCCGCTATCGATCGAAAAAACCCGACCGCCTACTTCAGCACTCCGACCAACCGCAGGACTCGCAGGTCTTACAGCCCTCCGAATAGTACAGCGTCATCGACCCACAGTCGGGACACTCGGGGCTCTCGCCCGCGTCGATGAGGTCCTGATGGGCGTCCTCGGCGGCCCCCGAATCGACCGCCGTTCCGCCGTCGGAGGTCGGCTGCGTTCGGCCCGGTTCGCCCTCCTCTTCGAGTTCGGTGAGGTTCTGCTGTTTGGGGTAGGCGCGCTCGATGTCGCCGTCGAGGTATCGTCGCATCGCCGTCCCGATCGCGTCCGGGATGGAGTTGACCTGCTGGCCCTTGTCCCAGGCGACCTTCGGCGAGCGGATCCCCTGGAGCTCGCTCGCGATCTCCTCGGGGTCGACCCCGGAGCGAAGCGCCGTCGAGATGGTTTTGGCGAGCGCCTCGGTGAAGCTCGCGGTAAATCCTCCCGAATTGCCGATGTTCGCGAACAGTTCGAACGGGTGCCCCTCGTTGTCCTCGTTGATGTTGACGTAGAGCTTGCCGTAGCCCGTATCGATGCGCTGGGTCACACCGTGCAGAACGTCCGGTCGAGCGCGCTTTTCGGCGTACTGACCGGACTCGGGGGTGAGGTCGAAGTCGTCGTTGAGGACCGCACGGACCTCCTCGTGGCTGAGGAACTCATCGATCCCGCCGAAGACCTCCGTGATCCCCTCAACGAGCGCCGCTGCGGCCTCCTCCTCGTCGGCGAACTCCGCGTTGTCCGCACGCGTCGTGAGCACCTGCTTCGAGCGGGTGCCGTCCCGGTAGACGGTGACGCCCTTGCCGCCGTTGTCGTAGATGAACCTGAAGACGTCCTCCATGTCCTCTCGACTAGCGTCGTTGGGGAAGTTACAGGTCTTCGAGATCGCACTGTCGACGCCCGTCTGGCAGGCACACTGGACGGCGGCGTGTTGCTTGCCAGAGAGGTCGCTCGTGACGACAAAGAGCTCGCCGATGGCGTTGGGCACGGTCGAGAGCCCCTCGACGCCGTCGAACTCGTTTTCGCTCATCTGGTCTTGGGCCTCGCGTTTCACCTCCTCGACGTCGATGTCGTTGGCCTTCAGAACCCTGAGGAAGTAGTCGTCGAACTCGACGAGCATCTCGTCGCCCTGCACGTCGTCGGAGACGTTCTTGTAGTAGGCGACGTTGTAGATGGGCTCACAGCCCCCGGTGGTATTGCCGACCATCGAGGTCGTTCCGGTGGGCGCGATGGTCGTCGTGTTGTGGTTGCGCATCGGGAAACCATCGGCCCACTCGTCGGCGTCCAATCCGGTCTGGCGCTCGAACCACTCGCGGTACTCGGTCGGGTTCGCGTACTTCGAGTCGGCCCAGTCGTCGAAGACGCCGCGCTCTTCGGCGAGGTCGTGGCTCGTCCGTTTCGAGCCGTGGTTGATCCGGGTCATGAGCTGGCTCGCGATCTCGTTGCCCTCTTCGCTTCCGTAGCGCACGCCCAGTTGGATGTAGAGCTGGGCGAGCCCCATGACTCCGAGCCCGATTTTTCGCATCTCCCGCACCTTCCGCTCG
The DNA here is from genome assembly GCF_001593955.1 of Halalkalicoccus paucihalophilus. Taxonomy (GTDB): domain Archaea; phylum Halobacteriota; class Halobacteria; order Halobacteriales; family Halalkalicoccaceae; genus Halalkalicoccus; species Halalkalicoccus paucihalophilus. Next base: position 58,500 of record NZ_LTAZ01000004.1, read on the forward strand.
ATCTCGGGGACGGGGAAGTCCGACATTGTGACGACGTTTTCGAGGAATCGGGTCCCGAGTTCGATCCGGCGTTCGAACTCCGCCGTGTCGATGGCCTCCTCCAGGTAGGCCTCGACTGCGTCATCGAGCGAGTCGTACTCCTCGGCGTGGTCGGCGTGCCAGACCCGCCAGTCGGGGGCACCCTCGTCCGCGAGCGTCGAGAGGTTGATGTGACCGAGATTGCAGGCTTCGTACTCTTCTAAGGGCTGTTCGCCACAGGGGTTGGTCGCGAGGATGCGGTGGTCGGGGTGGGCCTCCACGTCGAAGGAGTGTTCCTTGTTCACCCGTTCGAGATAGATCACGCCGGGTTCGCCGTTCTCGTAGGCGCCGCCGACGATGCGCTCCCAGATCAGCTCAGCAGGAATCGAGAGTTCCTCGCCGATTTCAACATAGTCGCCGAGGTCGTACCGGGAGTACATCTCCTTGGTCTCGGCGGTCGCGATATGGGGTTTCTCGGTGCGAGGGTTGGTGAAGACGAACTCCTCGTCGTTGTAGAGCGCCTGCATGAACCCGTCGGTCACACCGACAGAAATGTTGAAGTTCGAGAGGTGCCCCTCGACGGCGTTCCGGAGGTGTTTCGGGACCCTCCCGTCGTCGTCGATCAGCCCGCGGGCCTCCTCGAGCGCCTCGGAGAAGGTGGTGTAGGTGTAGTCGTCCGGGTCGTTGAGTCGCAGGGTGTGTGCAAGAGAGACGTCCTTGTTTTTCGCGTGGATGAACTCGATGACGTCCGGATGCGAGACGCGCATGACGCCCATCTGGGCGCCCCGTCGGGCACCGCCCTGCGCGATCGTCTCGCACATCTGGTCGAACGTGCGCATGAACGTGATCGGGCCACTCGCGATGCCGCCCGTGCTGCCCACGCTGTCGCCGTAGGGGCGCAGGCGCCAGAACGCATAGCCCATACCACCACCCGACTGGAAGACCTCGGCGGCCTCCTTTGCGGTCTGGTGAATATCCGAGATGTCGTCGTCGGGCGAGTCGACGAAACACGCCGAGAGCTGCTGGAGTTCGTCGCCCGCGTTCATGAGCGTCGGCGAGTTGGGAATAAAGGAGAGCCGTTCCATCAGCTCCTGGAACTCCGCTGCTTTCGCCTCGACGTGCTCGCGGATCTCGGTGGGGAGTTCGGGGACGAGCGTCTCGTAGGCGAACTTGTTGACGTTGTACACGGAGAGTTCCGTCTCCGCGCTGTCCTCGGCCGTTACGCCCGCTCCGAAGACCTCCGCTGCGAGTTCGTCCCGGCGCGGGTGGTCCGGCTTGAGCTGATCCGGCGAGACGCTGAGTTCGACCCCCTGTCGCTCGGCCTCGAAAACGGCCTCCGCGAGCGCGATGTTCCGCGCGACGCGGGCGAAGAGGTCCTCCTGCGATTCGACCGGTTCGCCCTCCGCGTTCTTCCGGAGGTAGCGAGCGGGGAGGATGTTCTGATAGGCGTTCGCTGTCAGGCGCTCCTCTAAGGTCTCACCCTCGGTGCGTTTTACCGGTAGGGTGACCTCGGTCGCGTCCGTATCCATGCTCACGCGCGAACCTCCCCGTTACCGGTAGCGACAGACTGGCCTACGATTTGACGGCGTAGATGATTTCGGCTACGTACCATTTGTGACGGCAGTCGAATACGCGGCCAGTCGTATGAAGCTTTACTTTCCAGAAAGGGAATTGATGAAAGAATAATGGAGCTGTAGCTGGTTATTTGGTGGGCGCGATTCCTCATTCTCGCCGGTTATCAGAGGGTACGCTCGGCGCCTACTATAACCTGTCCAAACCGGAGCGAAAGTGAACGTCCCTTCCCCTGTCCGACGCCCGTCACACGTCCAACGGAAAATATTTATTTATTCATATACTTACTGGGGGTTATGGACACCCAAGTCCCGTTAGAGGCCGCCCTCGCCGCCGACTCGAGTTTGGTGTTGCTCGTGCTGGCGGTGTTGGTCGTCGTGGTCCTCGTCGGTCGATTCCTGTTGAAGCTCGCGTGGCGGCTCGTCGCGATGACGACCGTGGGGATCGTCGTGTTTTACGCCGTGACCGTCGTCCTCCCCTCAGTGTTCGCGCTGGTGTAGGAAGTTCTCGATCACGTCGTGGCCGACACCCGTGAGAACGCTTTCGGGGTGGAACTGCACGCATTCGATGGGGTACTCGCGGTGTCGCACGCCCATGACCAACTGCTGACCGGCGTGGTCGGTCGTCGCCGTCACGCGGAAACAGTCCGGTATCTCGGTCGCGATCAGCGAGTGGTACCGACCGGCCTGAAAGCCCTGATCCAATCCCGAAAAGACGCCCCGACCGTCGTGAGAAACGGAGAAGGCCTTCCCGTGAACGGGTTCCGGTGCCCGTCCCACGCACCCGCCGTAGGCGTAGACGGCGGCTTCGAGGCCGAGACACACCCCAAGGGTCGGGATCTCGGGACTCAGCTCACGAAGTACGTCGAGCGTGACGCCCACATCCCGCTCGTTCTTCGGGTGGCCCGGCCCCGGCGAGATCACGACCGCGTCCGGATCGACCGCCCGAACCTCCGAGAGCGACGCGGTGTTGCGAAGGACCTCAGTCTCCGCACCCTGTTCGGAGACGTACTCGACGAGGTTGTAGGTAAACGAATCGAAGTTATCGACGAACAGCACGCGCTTTTCGCGGGCGAGGCTCACTGAACCACCCCCGCCCCCGGCTCGACCTCGATGCGTTCAATCGCGTCGAGGACGCCGCCCATCTTCTTCTCGGTTTCTTCGTACTCCGCTGCGGGATCGCTGTCGGCGACCAGCCCCGCACCCGCCTGGACGGTGATCTCGTCGCGCTCGCCATGTTCGATGGTCGCCGTTCGGATCGCGATCGCGGTGTCGGCGTCGCCGGTCCACGAGTAGTAGCCCACGCCGCCGCCGTAGATCCCTCGGGGCTCGGCTTCGAGCTCGTCGATGATCTCCATCGCGCGGATCTTCGGCGCCCCCGAGAGCGTGCCGGCGGGGAACGCCGCTCGTGTGGCATCAAAAGCGTCGTGTTCCGAGGCCAACTGGCCCGTCACCGTGGACTCGATGTGCTGGACGTGGCTGTATTTCAGGACGTTCATGAACTCTTCGACCCGGACCGAACCGGGCTCGCTCACCCGCCGGACGTCGTTTCGGGCCAGATCCACGAGCATCGTGTGTTCGGCCCGCTCCTTGTCGTCGGCGAGCATCTCGCCGGCGAGCCGGCGATCCTCGACGGGGCTCGACCCCCGCGAGCAGGTGCCCGCGATCGGGTTGCTCGTCACCAGCCCGTTCCGCACGGAGATCAGCGTCTCGGGGCTCGCTCCCACGACCGTTCGCTCGCCGTAGCCGAGCAGGTACATGTACGGCGAGGGGTTGATTTCTCTGAGAGCTTCGTACAGTCCAAGCGGATCGACCTCGCCGACGAGCTCGCGTTTCCGCGAGAGCACGCCCTGATAGATGTCCCCGTCCAGAACGCGTTCTTTCGTCTCCCGAACCACTTGCTCGTACTCCTCGCGGGCACCTGCCGACTCGCCCTCACGGACGAACCCGCCCGTCTCCGGTTCGGCGGCCCGTTCGAGGGCTTCTCGAACGCGCTCGACCTCCGCTTCCAGCGCGTCGTACAGGTCGTCGGGATCGTCCTCGGGGAAGACGACGGGAGTGAGAGAAAGCGTGAGCGTGCCCTCGAGGTCATCGAAGACGAGCGTTTTCGTACTGAGGACGAACTGGGCGTCGGGCGTCTCGCTTTCGGGTCGTTCGACCCCGACTTCCGAGAGCCAGAGGTCGTAGACCGCGTCGTAGGCGAGAAACCCCACGAGGCCGCCGTGGAGGTGATTGTCCTCGGGAAAGCCGAGCCGCGGGATGGCGGGAAGTGTCTCCCGGAGGCTGTCGAGGGTGTCGCCGCCGTTCGGCTCCATCAGTCCCCCGAGACGCTCGTCGCCGAGCACGTCGAGGTCGGTCGCCTCGGGCCGGACGGTGACGACCGCTTCGGGGTCGTAGCCCACGAAGGAGTAGCGGGCGTGGCGGGTGGCGCTCGCGCTCGCGGGCTGGAAGGCCCCGTCGGGATCCGAGGAGGCGACTTTTTCGGCGCTCTCGAGTAGGTAGCCGTACTCCGTATTGAGCGCGGCGTACGCACCGAGCGGCGTCGTCTCGGCATCGATGTGGACTCCGATATAGACGACCGACGGTTCCTCGACGGTCGCTCGGTCGCGGAACGTCTCGCGGTCGATCATCGCGCGGCGACCTCCGATCTCGTCCCCTTCGCTCGCCCGATGAACCGCTCGACTCTCTCGTGGTCCTTCAGCCCTCCCTCGCTTTCGACCCCACTGGCAACGTCGACACCGAAGGGCTCGGCGACTTCGACGGCCTCGGCGACGTTCTCGGGGGTGAGTCCACCCGCCAGCACCACCGGCGAGTCGAGGTCGTCTGCGAGTTCGCGGGTATGCTCCCAGTCGTGGGTCCGCCCGGTGCCGCCCGCCCCGCTCGCGTCCGCCGAATCCACCAACAGGGCGTCCGCGATCCCATCGAACTCGTGGGCCTCCTCGGGATCGCTCGCATCGACCGATTTTATCACCGGCCGTGATACCACTTCTTTCACTTCCTCGAGATCGGCCGGCGAAAACGGGCCGTGGATCTGGAGGACGTCCGGTCGAACTCGTTCGACAAGGTCGATCGCTTCTCCGGGGGTTTCGGGCATCGTTACGAGCACGCCGGTCACGAGCGGGGGGACCTCTTCGAGGAGGTCGGCGGCCCGCTTGGCGTCCACGGCGCGAGGGCTGTCGACCGGCACACCGCTGATGACGCCGATTGCGTCCGCGCCCCGCTCGACTGAAGCCGCGACGTCCGCCTCGCGGGTGTGCCCGCAGACTTTCACGCGGGTCATTGTATTACTGTCGTGCGCATCGATTCGAGTTTCTCGGTGGCCTCACCCTCGTCGATGGCGTTGGCCGCGATCTCCGCTCCCTCCGCAAGGGAGTCGCCCTCGCCGGCGACGTAGATCGCAGCGCCCGCGTTCGCGAGGATTATCTCGCGTTTCGCGCCCCCGACCTCGCCGGTCACGATCCCCTCTAGGTCGGCGGCGTTCTCCGCGGGCGTACCGCCCGCCACCGCGCTCACAGGGTGCGATTCGAGTCCGAGGTCCGCCGGTTCGAGGGTGTACTCCTCGATTTCACTCCCTCGAACTTCGGCGACACGGGTCTCGTCGTGGAGTCCGATCTCGTCCATGCCTGCGCCGTGGACCACGAGCGCGCGTTCGACATCGAGGTGGGAAAGCGCGCGAGCGAGCACCGGGACGAGGTCGGGATCGTACACGCCGACGACCTGTGCATTTGCGCCCGCGGGGTTGGTCAGCGGCCCGAGCACGTTGAAGATCGTGCGCATTCCTAACTCTTTTCGCGGGCCGATGACGGCCTTCATCGCGGGGTGGAAGACCGGTGCGAGCATGAACCCGATCCCCTGGTCCTCGATCATCCGCTCGACCGCCGGGGGTTCGGCGTCGATCTCGACGCCCAGTTCCTCCAGCACGTCCGCACTCCCCGAGTTCGAGGAGACCGAGTAGTTCCCGTGTTTCGCAACCGGGATGCCCGCGCCGCTGGCGACGATCGCGCTGGTGGTCGAAACATTGATCGTATCGTAGTCGTCTCCGCCGGTGCCACAGGTATCCACGAGCGGACTGCGCTCGGGCGCGATGGTCCGGGCCGCCCCGCGCATCCCCTCCGCGAAGCCCGCGATCTCGGCTTCGGTCTCGCCCTTCGCCCGCAGCGCGGTCAGCAGCGCACCGATCTGGGCCTCCGTGGCCCCCTCGAAGACCGCCGTCGCCGCTTCCCGTGCTTCGTCCTGTGTTAGGTCCTCGCCCTCCGTTACTCGCTCGATGGTATCCTTCATGAGTAAACTCCGATGTACGATTTCGGCTTGTAATGCACAAATCAGTACATCAACTTAAGCGTATCGTCGCCGCTTTCCCCGAGTCGAAAGCTTCAATTACTCCGGCGGGCTACCCGGAAGTGCACGAGGCAGCGAGGGTTGGTGGTCTAGTCTGGCTATGACACCTCCTTGACATGGAGGAGGCCGGCGGTTCAAATCCGCCCCAACCCACTAATTTTGCGCCGAGCACTTTCGCGAGGCGCAAATTCGTCACGTTGGTAGGATTTGAAGCAGGGAGTGAAACGAGCAGAGCGAGTGGAACGACCGAGGTTCAAATCCGCCCCAACCCGTTTCTGTTATGTTTCACTCGTAATAGATAGTAGTGCCGCGGGTTTCTTTACCCTCTCCGTCCCTTCCACCAAGTATGCCAACTGATCTCGTGGTACCCGAGGAAACCATACAGGAAGCCTGCGGGGAGGTCGAGTTCCCGCGAATGGGCGTCATCGAACAGGCCTGGGAGACCGATCCCATCCCCACCGACGAAATCGAGAACCGGGCGGCAGATGCAGTACAGGATCTCTCCTTCGAGGACGTCCCTGAAGGTGGCGAGGTGGCGGTCGGGGCCGGTAGTAGGGGAATCGCGAACCTGCCCGAGATCGTCCGCGGGGTCGTCCGGGGCGTCGAGGAATCGGGCTACGAGCCGTTCGTCTTCCCGGCGATGGGATCGCACGGTGGCGCGACGGCGGAGGGACAGGTCGACAAGCTCTCGACGCTCGGCGTCACCGAGGAATCGATAGGATGTCCGATCCGCGCGACGATGGAGGTCGTCGAGGTCGGGCGCACGCCCGAGCGCGACGTACCCGTCTACGCCGCCGCAAACGCGGTCGAGGCCGAGGCGATCGTCCCCGTCAATCGGATCAAACCCCACACCGACTTCAGCGGCGAAGTCGAGAGCGGCCTTTCGAAGATGCTCGTCATCGGGATGGGCAAGCAGCGCGGCGCGAAGACCGCTCACGACTGGGCGGTCGACTGGAGCCTGCGCAACATGCTCCCCAAGATTACCGAGATTCTCCTCGAAGAACTCCCGGTCGCCGGCGGCGTCGCAGTCCTCGAAAACGAACACGACGACACCGATCGAATCGAGGGTATTCCCCCATCGAGCTTCCTGAAACGCGAGGCAGAACTCCTCGAAACCGCGTGGAAGCACATGCCGAAACTCCCGTTCGACGACTTGGACGTGCTCGTGGTCGACCGAATAGGAAAGGACGTCAGCGGACAGGGCATGGACACCAACGTCACCGGCCGCCGGCACTTCACGATCAACGAACCCGAACCCGAATCCCCCGAGGTAAAGCGGATCTACGTCCGCGGATTTACGAAGAAGACGAAGGGCAACGCGATGGGCATGGGTGCGGCGGATTTCGTTCACGAGAACGTTTTCGAGGGACTCGAACCCTCGAAGACGCTGATCAACGCGATCACCGCGAGCACGGTTCGAGGAGTACGCCTCCCGCCGGTCGTCGGAACCGACCGGGTGGGGTTGACGGCCGCCCTCGGAACGATCGGCCCCGTCGCCGGTTCGGACGTCCGCGCCCTCCGGGTGACGGACACGATGCGCCTGCAGCGCTGTTACGCCTCCGCGGCGCTCTGTGAGGCCGCCCGCGAGCGCGAGGACCTGCGGGTCGTCGAGGAGCCCGGAAGGATCGAGTTCGATTCAGGGGGCGGGTTCGCCGCCGATTCGCCGGAGTAGGACGACCGGCGACACCGATTACTCCCTGCATCCCTAGGGGACGCCATGCTTCCCGACCCCGGACTGCTCGCTCGGCTCGCGGTCGCGGTCTTCGTCATCGTCACGCCGACGCTCATGTTCCTCGGGCTCGTCCGCCTGTTGAACCGGATGCGCGACGAGGACCTGATCTACCGGCTCATGACCGAAGAGGAACTGCGCCGAATCGAACGGTCCCATTCGCTTGCGGGGTTCGTCGAGGAGGTCACCGCCACGACTCCGGGGAGGGTTCGCTGCCCGGATTGTGGGGGGATCAACGCCGCAGGGATGGAGAGCTGCGTCGAGTGTGGCGCGCGGTTCGGATAACCGCCCTCGCGTTACTCCCCGTCGGCTTTGGCCGCCGTGAGGTCGTGTAGGGTCTCGTGAAAGCCGAGCACGAGCGAGGGAACCACGACGATGAAGCAGTGTTCTTCGAGCGGGATCCCGGCGACCTCGATTCCGGTGCGCTCGATGATATCGAAGACGCCCACTTCCAGCGTGTACCAGTCCCAAACGTACGCGACCGGGTAGAGCACGAGGATCGTCTTCGCGGCCCGTTTGAGCGCCCCTGCCCGTCGGAGCAACGCTCCGGCGATCGCTCCCCAGAAGACGATGGTCGCGAGATAGGTATAGCGCCCGAGAACCGTAATATCGAATCGCATACCGTCCTCGACGGATGGCATATGCTAAACAGTATCGCCGTGTGAATGACTAACGTTGATTACGGTGGACGGCCAAACACAACCGATACGATGGATATTGCCGATATAGCCACGACCGACTACACCGAAGCCGACGTCGGCGAGCGCTTCGGAAAGATCCGGGCCGCCTTCGAGGAAACCAACCCCAAAGCGATCGTGATCACCGACGACGGCGAGTACGCCGGCATCGTGACCGAGCGCCAGATCCTCCAGTCCCACGTCGAGGACAACACCAAGGCCTCGGCATTCATGCGTTCTGCGCCGGGGATCGACCGCGAGGAGGACCTTCGCGAGGTCGCGCGCATGCTCGTCGAGGGCGGGACGATGGTCGCGCCCGTCTTCAACGACGAGGACCTCTGGGGGATCGTCACCGCCGACGCCATCCTCGAAAGCGTCCTCGAGAACCTCGATGCGATCACCGTCGAGCAGATCTACACCGAGGACGTGGTCTCGATCAACGCGGACACCACCGTCGGCCGGGCGATCAATCTCCTGCGCGAACACGGCATCTCCCGCCTCCCAGTACTCGCTGACGACGGCCAACTCGATGGCGTCGTCACCACCCACGACCTGCGGGACGTGATCATCCGCGACATGGACAAGGCCACCGTCGGGGACCGGGGCGGCGACCTCGAACGCATCCTCGATATCCCGGTGTACGACGTGATGAACAGCCCCGTCGAGACCGCCGACCGCGAGGAGACGGCCCGCACCGCCGTCGAGCGCATGCTCGAACACGACTACAACGGCCTGATCGTCACCGCCGACGCGAACGACCGGCAGGTCACGGGTATCGTCACGAAAACCGACGTGTTGCGCGCTCTCACCTTCACCGAGGACGAGCACATGGACGTCCAGATCACCAACATCGACCTGCTGGATACCCTCGCGCGCGAGGACATCCGCACCGATATCGCGGGCGTCACCGACAAGTACCGCCGGATGCAGGTCCAGCACGCCCACGTGCGGTTCCAGGAACACAAGGAGAAACTGCGTGGCACCCCGCTGATCCACTGTCAGATCCGCCTTCGCACCAACCGTGGGCAGGTCGCCGGCACCGGCGAGGGCTACGGCGCCAACGCCGCGTTCCACGTCGCACTCGACAAGCTAGAGCGAAACGTCCTCGAGATGAAAGGGATGCAGTCCGACGAGGAGTACGAGGGGCAGTTGCTCAGAAAGCTCAACGAGATATAGGCCTCGTTTCGACCTCCCTGTCGATAGGTCGGCCAGAATAGTTATTGTAAATCAAATATAACTAGGCGCATGAGTACGGAACGCGTTGTCGAGACGGAGTCGTCGCTTGCGACGAAAGTCCTCTACCTCGTCGCGTCGGTCGTCCTCGGACTGGCCGCCCTCTGGATGACACCGCTCCTGATCGGCCCCGTTGCAGGGATAGAACTGGTAATCGTATTCTCGGCGGTACTCGTCGTGGCGTTTCTCACGCTGTTGGCGCTGGATTCCCGTCGGTAGGCCCCTCAGCCGACCGCCCTGAACGCGACGACCCCGACCACGCCCGCGACCAGCGCGAGCAGGATGTTCCCGGTGCGCCACATCACAAGCAGCGTCAGGCCGCCGGCGGCCCACTCGGCGGGGCCACCGGAAGCGAATTCGGGGCCCAGAATCGCGATCACGATCGCGCCCGGGAGGACCGAGATCCCGGCTTCGAGCCGGTCGCTCACCTCGAATCGGCTCAACAGCCACAGCCCGCCGACCTTCGTGAGGAAGGTCACGACGGCCATCGCGAGGATCACGGCCACCACCCGGGGATCGAGCGAAAGGACCTCAGCCATCGTAGCGGATCACCTCGACGCCGCCGGCGAGTGCCCCCCCGACGAGGATGTACCACTGGCCGGGGAGGAGTTCGGCCGCAAGCAGCGCGCCCGCGAGCGCGACGGTCCACGGAACGAGGGACGACCTCCCTTCCCAGAGTTCGGCGGCGAGCGCGACGAAGACGGCCGCGAGGACGAAGTCGATTCCATACCTGGCGGGGTCGCCGATCGCCCCGCCCGCGAGAACGCCGAGCACCGTCGAGCCGACCCAGAACGTCCAGACGGCGATCCCGCTGCCCAGCAGGAACGCGCCCCGGCCGCTGCCAGAGCCCAGATCGCGCATCGTCAGCGCCCAGTTCTCGTCGGCCATCAGGAAGAGGCTCCCGTAGGCCTGTTTCGCCGAGAGCCGACTGAACCACGGCTGGAGGGCCGCCCCCATCAGCGAGTATCTGAGATTAATCGCGAACACCGCGAGCAGGACCGTCACGACGGGGATCGGGTCGGCCCAGAGCTCGACGGCGACGATCTGGGAAGTCCCGGCGACGACGGTGGCGCTCATCAGCCCCGCCTCCGCGGCGCTCAGCCCCGCACCGGCGGCAAGCACCCCGAAGGCGATCCCGTAGCCCCCGACCCCCAGCGCGATCGGAAGCGCCGTGAGAAAGCCCGCCCGAACCCCGTGACGACCGAACGTGACCGTCCTCGAATCGGCGTCGCCGCTCCCCTCGTCACTCCGTGGATTAGACATGCTCCGGTGTCCTCGACTGGTTCTCCAGCCCGATGTGTCCGGGAGTGCTCACACGTTCGCGTCGAGCAGTTCCCACAGCCGTTCGTGATCGCCGTCCATGCGCTCCAAGAGATCGCGTGCCCGCTCTCTGGTCGCCTCGTCGACCCGGACGTGGACCATCCCCTCGCCGGGCTGGCCGTAGACGACGCTCGCGCCCTCAGGTGCGAGGGCGAGCGCGGGTAGAGTCACGAGGTCTTCTTCCCCTTCCACGTCGATGGCGACCGGCTCCTCGCTCTCGACGGCCTCCCGAAGCGCCCGAACCATCGATGCCGAGAGCGCCGCGGCCGGGTTCGTCGCTTCGAGACGGCGCGCACCGCTCGCCTCGAGGGTGTCCGCGACCTCGGGGTCGACCGCGTCGCGTTCGGTCAGCCCGTCGACCACGGCGACGTCGGGCGTACGGCCGATCCGCTCGAAGTGGTAGGCGACGACGTCACCCACCGCGATCAGGGATCCCGAGACGTCCCCCAGAAGGACCTCGGCGTCGGTTTCGACCGGCCCCATCGGGTCCTTGAACGCGCCCCGGAGCGACTCGGGCAGTCGGACGAGGACCTCGGCGTCTGCCATCAGCGGACTTTCAGCGCGTACTCGCCCGGTTCGGTGACCTGCATCTCTTGGGCGATCTCGCTCTCCTCGGGGTGGGCGATCACGACGTAGCCCGCCCAGTCCTCGGTAAAGGAGGTCGACCCACACGATGGACAGGCGTTGGTGTCGGGATCGGCGACGCGATGACAGTCCCGACAGACCTTCCGGTTGCGCGCCATTTAGTCGTCACCTGCCGCCTGCTGGCGCGTCTCGTGTTCCTCGGTGAGCCAGCCGTGTTTGCCGAGGCCGGGCTGTTTCGCGGTCAGGCCGATCTTCGAGTCCCGCGGGTTGCGCTCGTCGATGCTCTTGGTAACGATCCGGGCCCGAATCGCGTCGTCGACCCCGAGGGTGCGGTTGGACTCGGTCGAGGCGAGCTGTTGGTTCTCCGCGTCGTACGAAAGGTACTCGTCGGAGATCTGTGAGACGTGCAGCAGGCCGTCGACGGGACCGATCCCGATGAACGCGCCGAACTCCACGACCTCCACGACCGTCCCGTCGATGACCTCCTGCATCGAGGGGTCGAAGGTGACGGCGTCGAACTCCGCCTCGTAGAAGACCGATCCCTCGTGGCGTTCCCGCTCGGGGAGAACGACGCCCTCGCCGATGTCGTGGACCTCGGTGATGGTCACGACGCTTCCGACGTCGGAGTCCATCCGTCCCTCGAGTTTGTCCTGAAGTAATCGCCGTATCTGATCGGTCGTGACGCTGCCGAGTTCCCGTGCGGGGACTTCGACCGTGTCCGTGAGTGTAACCCGTTTATACATGTTGTGGCTGAGTGACTGCGAGTTCGTTCCGGCCCCTTAAACCAATTACTGGAACGCCGGCATCGAGCAGGCGCTCGCGCAGCGGGCCGTCGTTCGTGACGACGTACTCGACCTCGCCCGCCCGTGCAAGCGAGACGATGGCGTCGTCAGCGTGTGATTCCTCGACTTCGATCGATCGACAGCGCTGTGCGAGATCCAACCCGACCGAGGCGGCGACCGCCTCCTCGCTTGCACCGCCGGCGAGGTTCCGCAGCTCCCGGAGGACCGAATCGGGCACGACGAGTTCCCCCCCGGGAACGAGCGAATCGAGCGCCTCGAACACCCGCACGTCACACTCGACCGGAATCATCAACGCGTTGGTGTCCATGCAGACGACGGCCATCTACTCGACGAGCGTTCCGATACCGATGAGCCGCCAGCGCGTGCCGACCCGGCGGTTCATGGCGATCTTCGCGCCGACGGGCGCACAGACCGGCCGCTTGAGTTTCACCTCACATTCACCCTCGCGGGCGCTCGTGACCGCGCCCACGGTGGTCGCGGTGCCGATCGTCATCATCAGCGGCTCACCGGTCGAAATCTCGTCGATCGAATCGCCTTCGTCAGCGCCGACGACCCGCTCTAAGAGGTCGACGTCCATCGTAAAGGACTCCCACGTCGGCGGGAGCGTCCCGGGGATCCCGGCGATCTGGCCCGCGAGCGCGTCGCCCTTCGTCAGGCTGGGATCTAGTCCGGTGCCCACGCCCAGCAGACCGCCGGGCACCGCCCGGTCGACCTGTTCGCCGCCGGCCTGAATCGAGCGGATGTCCGTTCGAATCGGCTTCCAGGAGGACTGTCCTCCTTCCTCGACCTCGCGACCCGGCCGGACTTCGAGTTCGTCGCCGACCTCGAGATGCCCGGAGACGAGACTGCCGCCGATCACGCCGCCGGTGAGGTCCTCCCAGGTGGTTCCGGGGCGATTGATGTCGAAGCTCCGGGCGACGTGGAGGCGTGCCTCGGCGTCGGGGTCTCGGTCGGGGGTGGGGATCTCCTCCTCGATCGCGCCGATGAGGTAGTCGATGTTGACCTCCTGTTGGGCGCTGATCGGGACGATCGGGGCGTCCTCGGCCACAGTACCGGATACGAACTCCTTGATCTGCTCGTAGTTTCGCTCGATCCGGTCGCGATCGACCAGGTCGACCTTGTTCTGGGCGATGACGACGTTCTCGATCCCGATGATGTCGAGCGCCATCAGGTGCTCTTCGGTCTGGGGCTGGGGCACCTCCTCGGTGGCGCTCACCACGAGGACCGCCCCGTCCATGATCGAGGCTCCCGAGAGCATCGTCGCCATCAGGGTCTCGTGGCCCGGCGCGTCGACGAAGGAGACAGTGCGGACGACCTCGCTCTCCTCGCCGTCGGGGCAGGTCTCCTTGACGGTGTAACAGTCGGGTTCCTCGACGCCCGGACACCGCCGGAAGGTCGCGTCGGCGTAGCCCAGCCGGATGGAGATCCCGCGTTTCATCTCCTCGGAGTGCTGGTCGGTCCACGACCCCGAGAGGGCCTGTACCAGTGTCGTCTTCCCGTGGTCGACGTGGCCGACCAGTCCGATGTTCACCTCCGGTTGCCGTTGTTTCTCCGCCAATGTAGCCTCCATAGTAATTTGGTGAATCTTCGCCCCGAACGACTGATAAACCTACTGTTCTCCTACCTTTGGTTGGTGTGAACGTCCCCCGCTACTCGTCCACCCACACGACTCGTCTCGGGATCAGTCCGACGCCCCGTCGCTCTCGTTCGTCGCCGTCCCGTCGCTCTCGTTTTCGCCCCCGTCGTCCGCCTCCTCGCCCTCGCCCTCGGCTCCGGCGAGCGCGAGCGTCAGCGCGATGCTCTCGTCGTCACCCTCCGAGAGGGTGAACGACTCCTCGGCCTCTTCGCCGTCGAGTGCCGCCGTCACAGTGTACTCGCCCGGTTCGACGCCCCGCTCGATGACCCGACCGTCGGCGTCCGTCTCGAACGCCTCGGCGTCGAACGCCCCGCCGGTGACCGTCACGGTCGCGCCCTCGATCGCGGCGCCCTCCCCGTCGACCACCCGCACGAAGAGGTTCGTCCCCTCGACGTTCGGCAGGTCGTTCTCGCTTTCGGGGTTCCCGTGCTCCGCGCCGCTCTCCGATCCGCTCTCGTCGACTTCCGTGTTCTCCCCCGTCCCCTCGCGCTCGGCTCCCTCCTCGCTCCCGTTCTCCTCGCCGCCGCCGTTCCCGTCGCTCTCGTCGTCCGTACAGCCGGCGAGCGCCGCGATACCCAGCGCACCCGTCAGACCGAGAAACCGCCGTCGGCTGCTCCGTTCGGGGTCCATTGCTCGGCTCTCGATACGGGCGGGTCGACAAAAACGCTCCCGTTCGCTCCCGTTCAGAACAGGTCGAGGACGAACACTGAGAGGTACAGTTGGCCGAGCCCGGCCACGACCATGACCGCGCCGGCCAGCCGTTTCAATCGATCGCCGTAGCCCACCAGCCGTTCGGTGCCGAGCGCGACGCCGACCCCGGTCGCGACGGTCGCTGCCACCATCAACAGGCCCACGCCGCCCGCGTACGCGCCCATTACGAGCGCGGTCTCAAGGGGCGGCCGGGCGATCGCGCCCAGAAACACCCCAAGCACGACCGGCACGACACAGCCTGCCGCGGCCAGCGCGTAGACCGCGCCGAAGATCGAGAACCCGAGGATCCCTGTCCGACGCTCCGGAAGGGCGACCCGCAACGAGGGACCCCGATCGAGAACGACGAGCAGCCCGAAGACCACGAGTGCTGCCCCGATGACGGGCTCGAGCAACACGAGCCGCTCGAAGCCCGCTTGGCCGACCCCGACCGCCACCGCCGCGAACGCACCGAACACCGCGAGGACGCCAGCGCCGGCGGCCAATCCTCTGAGGAGCGCGCCGCCGACCGGCCGGCGGTTCCCCGTCTCGGCCCGCGAGACGTAGTAGCCGACGTAGCCCGGCAACAGGGGGTATGCACACGGCGAGAAGAACGTCGCCACCCCGGCCCCGAACGCGAAGCCCATCGTTCCGAGGAGTTCAAGGTCGGGCATCTACTGGGCGTCCTCGATCGCTTCGAGCAGTCGGTCGGCCTCCACCAGCCCCGTGTGCGACCACGTCACCGTGTTCTCGACGTCCAGTACCACGGCGGTCGGCAGCCGTGTCACGTCGTGGCGCTCGGTCAGTTCGTGGTCGGCGTCGTGGGCGACCGTCCACGCTCCGTCGTGGGCGGCCCACCACTCGGCGACCTCCTCGGGCGGGAGCGTGGTCCCGACGGGTTCGTTCGTGATCGAGAGAAACTGGACCCCCTCGACCCGGTCGTGGGTCTCGACGAGCGCGGGCATCTGCGTCTCGCAGGGCCCACACCACGTCCCGAAGAAGTCGAGGAAGTTTACGGTCCCTCGTTCGGGCATCCGAACCTCGCCGGCCTCGCTGCCGGGAGCCTCGATCGTCTCGAGGGTGATGGGGTCGTAGCCACCTCCCAGGGAGTTCGAGGAGACGGTCCACGCGCCCAGCCCGAGGACGCCGGCGCTCGCCGCGCCCGCCAGTAGGTCGCGTCGGCGCATCAGCCCTCGGCGACCGCCGAGAAGTCCTCGACGACGCGCGAGGTCTCGGGCACCCCGGCGTAGGCGCGCTCGACGTAGCCCTCGCGGTTGACGAGGTAGGTGATCGGGTAGTGATCGAAGGCGTACTCGCCCATGTCGTGGCCCGAGTGGTCGCCCTTCAGTTCGCTGGGGTCGATCCGCTCGTACTCGACGCCGTAGGTGTCCGTGACGACCTCGCGGGCGCGCTCTTCGCTTTCGGGTCGGAGGAAGTGCCAGTTCTCGGCCTCGTAGTCGACGCCCTGTGCCTCGCCGTACTCCCGGAGGACCTCGGCGGTGTCGCGCTCGACGTCGAAGGTGGTCGCGAGGAACGCGGCCTCGCCCTCGTAACCGTTCTCGATGGCGTCGGCCTGCGCGTGGCGAAGCACCTGCGTCAGCGCGGGACAGATCCCGTCGGGACATCGGGTGTAGATGAAGGTCATCAGGACGACCCGCTCGCCCTCGAAGTCGCTCGTCGTGACCGTTCGATTCCGAAGCGGGTCCGGAAGCGTCGACTCGGGGAACTCCTCCCCGAAGGCGGGATAGGGGAGGTCCTCGCTGTCCGCCCCTTGGTCCTCGGGTTTGCCGAGGGCCGTGTTCTGCGTGCCCCGCCCCAGACAGCCAGCACTGAAGGCCCCTGCGGTCGCCGCCACAGCGCCCAGGTACGTACGCCGGTCCATGTCGACGCCTGGGTCCCCACGCCATTGGGGGTTCTGGTTCGCCCGTCGAACCCGCGTGACCGTCGCTGCTGCTGGAGCCGTCCCGCACCCCTCCGCGACCGAAAACGGCCGCTCGCCGTCCGGTCCTCGTCCGGGGTCGAGGGGGACCGAAGGGGACTTTACGCCCATCGCGCTACGTTCGAACGAGGCGCTCGATACGTCGTCTGAGCCCGTCCGATCGGCTACAGAACCATGAACGACACTCGCCAACGGATTCACGATCACATCGCCGCCCGCCCGGGCGTACATTTCAACGCCATCGTCCGGACGCTGGATATCGCGCCGGGGCAGGTCCAGTATCACGTCCGGAAACTGCTCGACGAGGGGATCGTGCTCGAACGGATCTCCGGTCGGACCCACTACTACCCGCCGGGGTACGACGGCTGGGAGCGCGGCGTGCTGGCGCTGTTCCGTCGGGAAACTGCCCGGGAGGTCCTGTTGTACCTCCTCAAAGACGGGCCGACGACTCCCGCGACGATCACCGCCGACCTCGACATCGCACGGAGCACGCTCGAATGGCACCTCGATCAGTTCGTCGCCCACGATATACTGGAAAAACGGTACGACTCGAAAAATCGGGTGACGATCGCGCTACTGCGTCCCGAACGGACGATGGAACTCCTCCGGGAGATCCGTCCCTCGACGCCGGATCGGTTCGTCGATCGGTTCGTCCGGCTCACCGACCGGTTGTTCGAAACCCGCGAGGAGTGAAACGGGTGAGGGCCTCAACGCCCACTGCGTGCCGTCTTCGATTTCGTTCGCCGTCGCTGGATCGGCAAAATGATACGGACAGTCCCCGTAAGACGGGCATGGAACCGCTCACCGCGTTCGTCCCCGCGGCGACGGAGTGGTCGGGAGTGCACTACTCGCTGCCGCTCATCGGGATCATCCTCGCCGCGGGTCTCGGGACGGCGACGCTGTTCGCCCTCAGCGTTCTGGCGTTCGTGCGGCGCCGCACCCGCCAGTACCTGCTCGTTACGGTCGCGCTCGGCGCGCTCGTCGTTCGCTCGGTCGTCGGGCTGGGAACCGTCCTCGCGCTCGTCCCCATGTCGATCCACCACCTGGTCGGCCACGGGTTGGACGTCCTCATCGCGGCCTTCGTCCTCTTAGCCATTTATCTGAGCGGCCCGACCGGCCACCAGCACCCGCCCCAGTCCAACTGAACGGGACCCCGACCGTCGGATTCGATGATCGAACCAGAACCTATAGCCTAGTTCGAGGTCGATATTCGATACCGTATGACAGACAGATCACAAGCTTCGACCGACGACACGAACGGTACCGACACGACGAGACGACGCGTTCTCAAGACGGGAGCAGGAGCGCTCGCGGCCGTCGGAGCCGTCCCGCTTCTCAGCGGATCGGCGGCGGCCCATTTCCCCGACCGGCTCGATATCGACATCCGACCCGACTGCGAGGAGAACAGGATCAATCCGCGGAGTCGCGGCGTCGTTCCGGTCGCCGTCATGTCGACGGAGTTCACCGACGAGAACGGCGAGACGGTCCGGTTCGATCCGATCGAGGAGGCCGTGCGCTATCGCTTTGGCGCGCCCGCCGTCGTCGAGGACGGCGGCGGCGCCCGACCCGCCCACGACGGCCACGATGGATCCGACACCGACGGCGCGCTGGTGCTTCACTTCCCGATGGAGGAGACGGGCTTCGACGAGGACAGCACGGAGGGACGGCTCGTCTGGGAGCGCGACGAGTCCGGCGAACACGGCTATTCGGGGACCGATGAGGTGACGGTCACGGGCGGCGACGGCTCCGGGAACTGATCCCAGTCACCGTGTAGATCAGCCCAGTGCCGACTCGATCTCCTCTCGGAGTTCGTCGGTGCTTGGGGCCTCCAGTTGCGTGTCGTTGACGAAGACGGTGGGAGTGCCCGAGACGCCCCGTTGCTCGGCCTCGGCCTTGCTCTCTTTGACCTGCTCGCAGAAGGGGCCGCTCTCGATCGCCGTCCGTACCGCCTCCTCGTCGGCGCCTAGTTCCGCGCCGAGCCCCGCGACGTTGTCAGCCGAGTACTCGTCCTGGAACTGGTAGACCTCCTCGACGAACGTGTAGTACGGGTCCGCACCCGCGTCCTCGAAGACCGCGAGCGAGGCGTTGGGGACCGCCCACGACCACGTCTCGTCCATCGGAATCGGAAGGTCGCGGTGCACGTAGGCGATCTCGCCGGTCTCGACGTAGTCGGCCTTGATCTCGGGAGCGGTGTCCTCGGCGTACCGGCGACAGTGGGGACAGGCGAAGTCCTCGTAGGCCGTGACCGTCACGTCGCTCTCGGGGTCGCCCGCGGGCGGCACCTCGACGCTGCGTTGTTCGCCCGAGCACTCGTGCTCGTCGCCGCCGCCACCTGAACCGCCGAGACAGCCCGCGAGCCCGCCCGCCGAGAGCGCGCCGGCGCTCGCGAGCAGCGCCCGCCGGGAGAATCCCTTCATAAACGGGAGTTCGGGGCAGACGGGTTAGGCCTGTCGCTCCGGCGGCCTTTTCTCGCTCGACTCCCTACCCTGCCCGTGCGCGAGTTCGGCTTCGAACTGTCGCTGTGTGCCCGCCTCGAACGCGAGGGAGGGATCGTCGCCAGACAGCTCGGCGGCGCGGTCGCCTCTCCGGGGGGCCGGATCCTCGATACCGTCCACATCGAACCCGGCCCGGAGTTCGAGGCGCGGGCGGCGATCACCCCCGAGGAGATCCCGGGCCCGGCCATCGAGGCCGCCGTCGAGACCGGCAGGGCGCGCTACTGGAAGGACGCCCTCTCGATCCACCCAGACCGCGCTCGGGGCGTGGTCGAGCGCGCGGTCGACGTGGGATTTTTCGAGCGCGAGCGCCGCGGCGGCCGGGAGTACGTCCGGCAAACGACGAGATACCCCGACTGGTTCGGCCCGATCACGGCCATCGAGAACAAACCGGATCTCTCGACCCCGGGCGATCTGGACCGCCAGCTCCGCTTCGACGTTTCGTTGGGGCTGGTCGACCGGGTGATCCTCGCGACCGAGAGCTACGTCACGCGCGCTCACCTGAACCGGCTTCCCGACCCCGTCGGCGTTTGGCGGGTCGTCGACGGCGAGCGCGAGGTCGTCCGGGAGCCGACGCCCCTCGATCCCACCGGGTGGGGCGTCGAACTCCGGGATCGAACGCCGATCCGGACCGACGTCGCGATGGTCTCGCCCGCCGAAAAGGCGAGAAAGCGCCGACGCATCGCCGAGCGCGCATACGGCAAGGGCTGGCGGGTCGAGCCGCCCGCCTGCGCTCGCGGCGCGCTCGGCGAGGCCGCCGGCGCGAGCGTGCCTTTCTGTTCGTACTACGGCCGGATCGTCGATCCCGGCGAGTGCGGTCCGGCGTGTCCGGGCTACGAACCCGGCGAGTCGCCCGCGGTCGATCTGACCGGTGAACGCGAGCGCCGGACCCCGTGGGTGGCGGATCCGGCGGGGCGGAAACGGCGACAGGCCGGCCTCGACCGGTTTTCGACCTGACTCGCTCCCGACTCCCCTACCGC
This sequence comes from Halalkalicoccus paucihalophilus, assembly GCF_001593955.1. Lineage (GTDB taxonomy): Archaea > Halobacteriota > Halobacteria > Halobacteriales > Halalkalicoccaceae > Halalkalicoccus > Halalkalicoccus paucihalophilus. The sequence goes on from NZ_LTAZ01000004.1 coordinate 78,508, forward strand.
CGGACCCGCATCGGCCGTTCGGCCCGGATGAACGGGTCGCTCTCCCCCTCCTCGGCGAGCGCCAGCCCGTCGTCGTCGCGGACGACCCGCCAGTCGGGAAGCGCCGGGATCCCGTAGTCTTCCGGGTCGGCGTACCGGTACGCCACGGTCCACGCCCGGGCACGCATCGACGCCCTCGTCCCGCGTCGGGACTTCGATCCGGCTGGACGCGGTCGGTCCTCGATGTCCTTTTCATCCATCCTCACACCTCCCCGGCGATTACCCGCGCGACCCGCTCGCGGTCGAACAGCCGCTCCTCGGCGGGGAGTTCGGGATACGGTCCCTCCTCGTAGGTCGGCCACTCGCCGAACTCCTGTGGATAGAGCTGTTTCGCGGTCATCTCCAGTTGGAAGAGGTTGAGGATCGGGCCCTGATACCGCGCGCCCTGCGGGTGGACGCGCCCCTCGCGCACCGCGGTGATCTCGGCGGCGACCGGATCGGATTCGAGCGCCGCGCGGGTGTCGGGCATGCTCGTGTCGGGCTCCATCCCACCGAGAAACAGGATCACCTCGGGGTCGGCCTCCAACAGCGTCTCGAAGTCGACGGTCGCGCCCGACTCGACGGTCCCCTCGAAGGCGTCGCGTGGCCCCAGCGGGCGGGTGTGGGCCGTCAAAAACCCCGGATTGCCCAACGTGTACGCGTAGATCGACTTCAGGTCCGCGGAGGCGATCATGACCGCCGTCGGGCGCTCCTCGGCGGGTAGGAGTCCCGATTCGATCGTCGCGAGCAGGTCCTCGTACACCGCCGCCAACTCCTCGAACCGCGCGATCTCGTCGAACGCCGTCGTGACGAGTTCGAACTGCTCCCACAGGCCGTAGTACTCGTAGCCCTCGGCCCACTCTGCGGGCGGCTCCTGGTGGCGGTCGCTCAGCGAGTTGCCGAACCACGGGGCGACGTTCTCGGCGATCTCCTCGACGTCCTCCCGGGTCCACCCCTCCACCTGTGTGACCCACGCCGGGTCCGCGAGGTGGACGTCGCTGTCGAGTTCGTACAGCGTCTCCTTGTCGGGCTCCCACGAGGAGTACAGCCCCGACCAGTCGAGCGAAACGCCCGGCAGCCGTTCTACGAACTGGTTCCACAGCCCGTCGTAGTAGTCGGGAGCGTGCAGCGCGGTGACCCCGTCGCCGCGTCCGAGCGCGAGCGCCATGTCCGCGTGGTGGGTCAGCCTCGTGAAGACGGTCTCCGGGGGTGACTCGAAGGTCACCTCGCCGACCGGCGATATCGAGACGGTGTACCCCCCGGAATTCCCGTTTCCGTCGGTTCCGGCCCCATCGCCCGAGTCGCCGGTACAGCCCGCCAGTAGCCCACCGGCGACGACCGTCCCGCCGTACTTCACGTACTCCCTGCGCGTCGGTGCTTCGAGCGACATCGTGGCTCTCGACATATTTTTAGGCTAGCCTAAAACACGATAACTCCTCCGGTTTTTAGGCCTGCCAAAATTTCGTCGATCGGGGTTCTCTGGTAGACACTCCTCGACGGCAGTTCGTGGTGTCGCGGCTCCCCTCGCGGCTTTACGGGTCGTGGTGACACGCGCGAATCGGTGTCACCCGCGGGCCGCGGTCGGTGAGTTCGACCTCGGCGTCGATTCCGAAGACTGCCGCGAGCAGTTCCTCGGTGACGACCTCCTCGGGAGCGCCCCGCGCCTGAATCTCGCCGCCCTTGAGCGCGACTACGTGGTCGGCGTAGCGGGCGGCCTGCTCGATGTCGTGGAGCACGAGTACGACCGTGATCTCGCGGTCCTCCCGGAGAGTGCGGACGATCTCCATCACTTCGAGTTGGTGATGCATGTCGAGGAACGTCGTGGGCTCGTCGAGCAACAGGACGTCGGTGTCCTGGGCCAGCACCATCGCGATCCAGACGAGCTGTTTCTGCCCGCCGCTCAGGCTACTCACCTCTCGCTCGTGCAGGTGGTCGACCCCCGCAAGCGAGATCGCGTCCCGGACCGCACACTCATCCTCCTCGCCGACGCTATCGAAAAACCCCCGATGGGGATAGCGACCGTGATAGACCAGCTCCTCGACGCTGATCGACCCCGGCGAGACGTTCTCCTGGGAGAGCAGGCCGAGCTTGCGGGCCAGCTCTTTGGCTCCCAGTTGGTGGATCTCCCGGCCGTCGAGGACGACCGAGCCCCCATCGAGCGCGAGCTGATCGGCGAGCCCCTTCAAAAGCGTGCTCTTTCCCGACCCGTTCGGCCCGACCAGCGCCGTCACCTCGCCGGGCGGGACGACGAGCGACTCGCCGTCGATTACCGGGTCGTCCTTCGAGTAGCCGATGACGAGGTCCTCGCCGGCGAAGGTCGCGCCCGCACCCGAGCCCCCGGTCGCGTCGGCGGTCGGTGTCGTGCGTTTCGATACGGCCGTCCCCAGTCGTGTGTTCAGGTTCGTGTTCACGTGTTTGACCATCAGATCTCACCCAATTGTTCGGTTTTCCGCATCAGATAGAGGAAATAGGGCCCGCCGACGAGTCCGGTGACGATCCCGACGGGAAGCTGGACCGGCGACAGCGCGAGGCGCGCACCGACGTCAGCGGCGACCAGCAGCGCCGGCCCGGCGAACAGACAGCCCACCACCAGCCGCTTGTAGTCGCTCCCGACGACGTTCCGGACCACGTGGGGGACGATCAGGCCGACGAAACCGACGATCCCGGCGACGGCGATGCTCGCCGCGGCGGCCAGCACCGCCACCCCCGAGAGCGCGAAGCGGACCTTCTCGACGGACATCCCGAGCGCGCTGGCCGTGCGCTCGCCCAGCAGGAGGACGTTCAGCTGGCGGGAGCTCACGAGTGCGAGGCCCATCGCCACGACCGTCCAGGGCAGGACCATCCGGACCTGCCGCCAGTCGGTGCCCGTCAGCGAGCCGGTCGTCCACGCGATCGCGTTCTGAACCACGCCGATGTCGTCGGCGAAGAAGAAGATGCCCGTCTGCAGGGAGTTGCAGACGGTACCGACGATGACGCCCGCGAGCACCAGTCTGACGGGACTCGTCCCGCCCTTCCAGGCGATGGCGTACACGAGTAGGAAGGCGAGCGCGCCGCCGACCGAGGCGATCACCGGCAGTAGCGTCGACAGCCCGCTGAAGACGACGAGCGTCAACAGGATCGCGAGACCGGCGCCCGAGGAGACCCCGAGGATGAAGGGACTCGCGAGTTCGTTTCGCGTCACCGCTTGGAAGATCGCCCCCGAAACCGCGAGGTTCATCCCGACGAACGCGCCGACGAGCACCCGCGGCAGGCGGATGTTCCAGACGATCAGCGTCTCGCGGGAGAGTTCGATCCCCGCCGATGAAAGTCCCAGGGTCGCCGCCAGCCCGTCGCCAAGCAGTAGTTCGGCGACCACGCCCGGGTTCGTCCACACCGTCGGGTCGAACACCGCCCGCCACGCCTCCGCGAGGCTCATCGAGTACGCGCCGAAGCTGACCTGCACCAGCCCCGCGACCACGACGATCAGCGTGCTCGCGAGCGCGAGCGTCAGCAGGCGGGTGTCGGCCAGCCACGCGAAGCGTTCCAGTCGAGTCGACCGCCCGACCCGGTCCTCGCCCGCCATCTCAGACCCGCCTCACGAGGTGATCGCGGACCGCCCGTTGGGCTTTCCCACACAGTTCGTCGAGGCGCACCGCGGTCACGAGTACCGGGTAGTCGATTGGGAACCCGTCGTAGAGATACCCACAGAGGTCACCGTGGCGCACCCCCGCCTTTCCGTCGGCGCCGGTCGTCCGACCGAAGTGTGACTGTCGGTCGAGTACGAGCGAGTCACAGTCGGCGCGGAACGCCGCGAGGCACGCGTGGCGCTCTCGGAGCTCCTCGAACCCGTGGGCGGAAAGCGGCGTCTCGTTCCCCTCGAGCAGCCACTCGCGGATCGGTTCGATGATAGCGTCCGCACCGGAGAGCGAGTCGGCCTCCGCCTCGAGCGCGCGGTCCATCGCGGCGAGTTCGGCCCGACGCCGGTCGGTCTCGGCGCGGACCGCACGACGGAGTCCCGGCGTCGCTCCGCCCGTCGTGAGTGCGTGCGCGATGTCCTCGCCGAGTTCCGCCACGAGCAGTTCCTCGTGCGCGCGATTCTCACAGACCGGCCCGACCGTCCCGGCAAACGCCTCGCGGATCGGCCGAGAGACCGTCCCGCCGGCCGGAGAGACGAGCGTCTCGCCGGGCGCCTCGGAACCCGTTCGCGGGGAGATCGATCCGAGCCGGGTGCGAAACCGGCCGTAGGCCTCGCGCTTCGCCTCGACCGCCTCGCGCTCGCGGTCGACGCGTTCGCACGCCCGCTCGACGTGGGTTCTCATCGGCCGGCGACGATCCCTGCGATTTCGGCGCGGTCGAACAGCTCTTCCTCGCCGAACTCATCGGGGAAGAAGTCGTGGGCGGCGCGCTCGGTCGTAAAGAGGTTCTGGATCGGCCCCTGATAGATCGGCCCACCGCGGAATACGTTCCCGTCTCGAACGGCGGTCAGTTCGCTCGCGACCGGGTGATCCTCCATGAACGCGAGGACCGTGTCCTCGAACGCCGCCGCCGACTTGTCCTCGTGACCCCGCACCAACAGGGTGTCGGGATCGACCTCGAGCATCGTCTCGTAGTCGATCTGCCCGCGATCGCTCGTCGAGAGTCCCTCGATGCCCGTTCCCGCGAGCGCGTCCTCGATCCCGAGGTCGTGGAACTGCTTCTTGTTGGTTCCCTCGTCGGCGAGGCGGTACGGCGAGAACGCCTCGGGTTCGTCGCCGTCGCCGAACACCAACAGCGCGTTCGGGCGCTCCTCGGGCAGTCGGTCCTGAACGCCCGCGACGAACTCGTCGTGGAACGCGGCGAACGCCTCGTAGCGTTCCTCCGCCTGATAGACCTGCGCGACCGTCTCGAAGGCCTCGTAGAGCGTGTAGTACTCGTAGTCGTGCCACTCGTCGGTTCGCCGGAAGATCGCGTTCCCGAGGAAGGGTGCGACGTTCGTTCGGACGTCCTCGACGTCGCTCTCGTCGAGGCCGAAGAACTCGTTGTTCGTGAGCCACTGCGGGTCGATCAGGTGGAGATCGGCGCCGAGTTCGTAGAAGATCTCCCTGTCGATCCCGCTCTCGCCGAGGATGTCCTGGGGTTTGTCGACCGAAACCCTGTCGAGTTCGTCGTAGTAGCCCGTGTGATAGCGGTTCGTCTCGGCCATCGCGATCAGCGAATCCTCGACGCCGAGTGCGACACACATATCGGCGTAGCCCGGAAAGTACGTCACGACCCGCTCGGGCACCGATTCGAGTTCGACGTCGCCGACCGGTGCCATCGAGACGGTGTAAGACCCACCGCCGTCATCGCTCGCGTTCCCGCCACCGGTACCGGTTCCGTCCCCACCGTCGGAACCGCCGCCGGTACAGCCGGCCAGCGCGAGTCCCGTCGCCGCACCGCCCGATAGCAGTACGTCCCGTCGCGTCACCCTCCGCCGCGAACTGTCGGCCATATGATTTAGGCCTGCCTAAAGACACATAACGCTTTCCGTTTTCGGTACGCCTAACTCTACCAATCGCCCGCCCGGACGTACGGTTGGGTCCACAGCGTCACCTGCAGGGTGATGCTCTTGAACCACGCGTGGAACATGGCCTCCACTTCCTCCTCGCTGTGTTCCCCGTTCTCGAGGAACTCCCTGATCGTGGCGGTGATCGGGTAGATGAAGGCGATGAGGTACCGGGCGTGGATGTGGGAAACGGCGTCGGCGTCATCAGTTCGATTCTTCTTCTCGCGGGTGTGGCGGCGCCCGATCTCGTACTGGTAGTTCAGCCACTCCTGGTCGTACGGCGGGTTGCAGGTGTCCCGTATCCACTGGCCGAAACGCGCGCGAACCCGATCGAGGTACTCCTCATCCGGATTCCCTTCGCCGTCGGTGAAGTAGTAGACGAGGTGGTCGTTCGCGCCGACGAAGTCGTACCAGAGGTCGAGGATCTCCTCGATCTGGGGTTCGAGTACCTCGCCGGCCTCTCGAAGCGCCTCCTCGTCTCCTTCGTCGAACAGCACCGCCGCCTGCAGTTTCTCGAGGTCCTCCTCGTCGTAGGGCGCCTCGGGGAGCGATTCGTCGCCGTAGTCGTAGCCGGGGATCTCCTGAGCCATCGCGTCACTGACTACCACGGGTGAACCTGTAAATAGAGGAGTAAGAGCCAAGCGAGTAGGTCCACGATATCGAAGCGATGGCGGAAGACCTCTGGGACGTGCTCGGCTGTAAGTGGACCCGCCGGATCGTTTCGCATCTCGCCGAGGGCGAGGCGCGATTCAACGGGATCGAACGCGCCATCGGGACCCCCACGAGCACCCTGTCGGATCGCCTGAAACGCCTCGAATCGGCCGGGATCGTCTCCCGTGAGGTCAAGGACGACTCCCCGCCGGCAGTCCGGTATGGCCTCACCGAGCGGGGCGAGCGACTCGCGGAACTCCTCACCGAGATCGAGCGCCTCGATCAGATCCCGTAGCGCTCGCCGTCGACCGCGAGCGGCTCCTCGAAGGCCTCCTCGGGCGGGTAGAAGTGCGCGAGGTGGACGAGGCGGGTTCGTTCGGCGTCCAGTTCCTCGGCGAGCGACAGGGCTCCCTCGCGGGTCATGTGTTTAGTGCCGAAGGTCCGCGGTACGCCCTCGGGGTCGTGGTGTCGCCCGCCGATCGGGTGGTCCTCACACAGCGAGGCCGGAACGATCGCATCGGCCAACAGGAGGTCCGGATCGGAAAGCACCTCCTTCGAGCGGTCGGGGATGGCGTAGCTGGTGTCGCCCGTCAGCGAGAGTTTCGTGTCCCCCTTCTCGATCGCGAGCCCGTAACAGACCAGCGGCGGGTGGTCGACCGGCACGAGCGTCAGGTCGAACCCACAGCTCCGAACGGTCTCGAAGGGCGCGTGATCGTGGACCGTGATCCGGTCGAGGTAGTCGTACTTCCCCCTGATGGTGTCGGCGACGCTTTCACCCGTTTTCGGGTCGACCTCGTTTGCGGCGTGAACCGGAAGGTCCTCGAACAGCCGGTAGGCGTTGCCCAGCCCGTCGAGGTGGTCGAAGTGGATGTGGCTGATGACCATCGCATCCGGGAGAGGCACTTCTTGCGTGAGAAACTGGTACCGGAAGTCGGGGCTCGCGTCGACCAGCAGCGACTCGCCGGTCTCCTCGTTGGTGACGTGGACGGAGTACCGACTGCGCTCGACGCCGAGTTCGCGGGCGCGCTGGCAGGTCCCACACTCACAGCCCGGCGTCGGGGTGCCGGTGGTGTCGCCGGTCCCCAGCAGCGTTACCTCCATCAGTGGTCGTGATCGTGGTCGTGATCGTGACCCCCGGGATCGCCGCCGGCGACCAGCGCCTCGTGGTCGCCCTCGATCATGTCCAGATCCTTCAGGGTGTCCCGTTCCTCGAAATCTACGACCGCATCGAGCAGGTCCCGCTGGGTCAGCGTGCGGCGGTTCTCGGTCAGGGCCTCGAGGACTGCCTCGCGGAGCACCATCCGCAGGTCGCTCCCCGTGAGTCCCTCGGTCTCTGCGGCGATCTCCCCGGGGTCGAATCCGGTGATCTCCATCTCGCGGGTGATGACGGAGAAGATGTCCGTGCGCATCCCCTCGTCGGGCTTGGGGAAGTTGACGATCTCGTCGAACCGGCGCCACGCCGCCGCGTCGAGTTGGTCGGGGTGGTTGGTCGCCCCGATGAGGAGGACGTCGTCCTGGATCAGGCTTACCTCGTCGATCGATTTCAGCAGGGTGTTCACGGCGCGCTTGATCGCGGCGTGTTCGTCCGAGCGGCGGGTTTTCGCGACGAAGTCGAACTCGTCGATGAAGAGGATACAGGGAGACAGGCGTTTTGCGACCTCGAAGACCTTGTCGACGTTCTTCGCGGTCTCGCCGAGGTACTGCGAGGTGATCATCGAGAGTTTGACCTCCACGAACGGGAGGTCCAGATCGTGTGCGAGCGCCCGCGAGGTGGTCGTCTTGCCGGTTCCGGGCGGCCCGACGAACAGCAGTTTGCCGATCTCGCGCAGCCCGATCTGTGCCAGATAGTCGCGGTGTTCGATGGCCTTGACGATCTTCTCGATCTCGGCTTCCTGCTGGCCGGTCAATACGAGATCGTTGAGGGTCATCTCGATCTCCTCGGGCGCGCGGATGTCGACGAGATCGAGCATCTCCGCCTCCTCCTCGTCGTCGGGATCGAAGTACGTTTCGAGGAGGTTGTCAATCCAGACGCGGTCGGCCTGGATCGGGCGGGCGTTCTCGCGTGCGCGCTCGTAGTCGACGGGCACGTCGATCTCGCGGTCCTCGTAGAAGCCGGAGAGTGTGGGATTGTCTGCGAGTCGTCCCTCGTCGGCACGCTTCCCGAACCACTCCGTTGCGAGATCGGGATCCGAAAGCGCCAGTTCGCCCGAGAACTCCTCGCGCGTGGTAAAGAGGAGGTCCGAGACCGCCTCCCAGGGCTCGTCGACGTCCGTCGCCTCCCGAGCGTTCTCCTCGGTCACCGAGAGCGGTCGCTCGATCGACCCGCCCTGCCAGAACACCTTGCGGTACTCCGCGGGGAGGTCGTTCTCGTCGAAGCGCCGGTCGGTGCTGTAGGCGTGGGCCGTCAGTAGGAACTCGACCACCGAAAGCGCCGGATTGCTCATTCCCAATACCGTTATCGCCCGATATTATTAACGCCATCGACACGCGATTCCGATCGCGCCGTCGGACCGCGCCGACGGCGGTCCGCGACACCCTTTCGTCGCCTCGTGTGCGTACCCTTTTGGGTGCGGCCATCTACCGCCATATATATGGCTTCCCCTGCGCACAGCCTCCTCGAAACCGTCACACGGCGGGCGGCCGTTATCGAGCGTCTCAGTGGCGGTTTGCGCGACAAACGCGAACTCACCGAGGGACTCGACGTCTCGCGACAGACCGTCGACCGGGCTGTCCGTGAACTCGAATCGGTCGCCATCGTCGAGCGCACCGACGAGGGGTATCGACTGACGCTCGTCGGCGAGCTCGCCTACCGGGAGTTCGAGTCGTTGCTCACCGCCTACGAGCGGCTCTGTCTCGCCCGCGACCTCCTCGTGCATCTCCCGCCCGATACCCGCATCGACACCGACGTGCTCGCCGGGGCGACCGTCGTCCACGCCGACCACCGGTTCCCCCGCGAATCCGCCCGCGAACTCGAACGTCTGGTCGAGGGGGCCGACAGCCTCGTTGGCTACTCGCCGATCGCCGTCCCGGAGTACGTCTCGTTGTTCCATCACCAGGTTACGCGGACCGACACCGAGATCGAACTCTTCCTCGACGAACCGCTGATCGAACGGCTCGTCTCGGGCTACACCGAGGAGCTACGCGAGGCGTTTTCGGCCCCGAACTTCACCATGTTTCGGCTCTCGGAATCGCTCTGTCCGAACATGGGGATCGCCCTCGCCGACGGGTCGTCGGTCTGGATCGGCGTCTACGACGACACCGGCAACATCCGCGGGGCGATCACGACCGAGGCCGACGCGGCCGTGGCGTGGGCCCGCGACCGTCTCGAAGCCTGTCGGGAGAACGGCCAGGAGGTCCCCTCGAACTCGGCTGCCAACGAATGAACTCCTCTCCCGGCGCGCGCCGTTGTGCCGCCGTTTAAGGTTCTGCCACTCGAAGCGAGTGTAATGTCATCGGACACCACCCCCGTCGTCGTACAGGCGTTTCGGACCCCGTTCGGCAAGGAAGGCGGCGTCTTCGCGGACGTCCGCAGCGAGGACCTCTCGATCCCGTTGATAAACGAGATCCTCGCCGACACGGGACTCGGAAGCGACGATATCGACGACCTGATGTGGGGCGTCGCCCAACAGCGCGGCCAGCAGGACAACAACGTCGCGCGCGTGATCGCGCTGCTCTCGGAACTTGGCGAGGGAACCCCGGCGACCACGATCAACCGCTGGTGTGCCTCCTCGATGCAGGCGATCATTTCGGCGTCCGATGCGATCCGCGCCGGCCAGCGCGAGGCCGTGATCGCCGGCGGCGTCGAGTCGATGTCGAACGTCCCGATGGACGGCGAGTCCTACGCCCACCTCCACCCGCGGCTCGCAGAGCAGTACAACATCGGCGAACTCGAGATGGGCATGACCGCCGAGAAGGTCGCAGAAACGTACGACGTTTCTCGCGAAGAACAGGACGAGTTCGCGCTGCGAAGCCACCAGCGAGCGGCCGCCGCCACCGACGAGGGTCGCTTCGACGACCAGATCGTCCCGATCGAAACCCCCGATGGGAGCGTCAGCGAGGACGAGGGGATCCGCCGCGACACCGACATGGAGACGCTTGCGGGCCTCCCGACGGTATTCAAGGGAGACGGTACCGTGACGCCCGGCAACGCCTCACAGCTGACCGACGGGGCGGCGGCGACGCTCGTGACCAGCCGCGCCTTCGCGGAGGACCACGATTTAGAGGTTCTCGCCGAAGTCGGCTCGAACAACGTCGCGGGCGTCGACCCCACCGTGATGGGAATCGGGCCGGTCCCGGCGACCGAGGGCCTGCTCGAACGAACTGGTAGAGAGATCGAGGAGTACGATCTGGTCGAGATCAACGAGGCGTTCGCGAGCCAGTGTGAGTACTCTCGGAGAGAGCTCGGGATCGCCGAGGACCGGCTGAACGTCAACGGCGGGGCGATCGCGCTGGGTCACCCGCTCGGTGCAAGCGGTGCGCGCCTGCCCGTGACGCTGATCCACGAACTGATCGAGCGCGACGCCGACCGCGGGCTGGCGACGCTCTGTGTCGGCTTCGGACAGGGTGCGGCGATCGAGTTCTCGCGATAGACCGGTCGGAGTTCGACCGCTGACGGGAGAGCGGCTACTCCCCGAACTGCGCCTGCTCTTGCTCTCGAAGTTCGATCCGGCGGATCTTCCCGCTCGACGTCTTGGGAAGTTCCGAGACGAACTCCACTCGTCGAGGATATTTGTAGGGGGCGGTCTCCTCCTTCGTGAACTCTTGGATCTCCGCTTTCAGTTCGTCGCTCCCCTCGTAGCCCTCCGCGAGGACGACGTAGGCCTTTACGACGTTGCCCCGCTCCTCGTGAGGGCTCTCGACTGCGGCGGCTTCGGCGACCGCCTCGTGAGAGACGAGCGCGTCCTCGACCTCGAAGGGGCCGATTCGGTAGCCCGCCGAGATGATGATGTCGTCTGCCCGTCCCTCGAAGAAGAAGTAGCCCTCCTCGTCGCGACTCGCCAGGTCGCCGGTCCGGTAGTACTCGCCGTGAAAGGTCCGCTCGTCGAGACGGGGTTTCTCGTAGTAGCCGTCGAAAATCCCGGGACACCCCACCGGGACGGCGACCTCGCCGATCTCGCCGTCCTCCACTTCCTCCTCCTGGGTGTCGATGATCGTCGTCCCCATCCCCGGCGTGGGCTTGCCCATGCTGCCGGGCTTGACCTCGATCCCGGGGTAGTTCGTCACGAGCGCGACTGTTTCGGTCTGGCCGTAGCCGTCCCGTGGGATGACACCGAAGGCCTCCTCGATGGCCTCGATGGGTTCTCTATTCAATGGCTCGCCCGCCGACAGCGCGTCCGTCAGTTGAACGTCGTCGTACTCCGAGAGATCGGTCTGCGTGAACATCCGGTACTGGGTCGGCACCGCACACAGCCGGGTGACGCCCTCCTGTTCGATCAGCGAGAGGAATCTATCAGGATCGAACTCGCCGTCGTAGAGCAGTTGGGTCGCCCCCGACGTGAGCGCCACGCCGACGGGGCTCCAGAACCACTTGGCCCATCCCGTTCCGGTGGTCGCCCACAGCAGCTCGGAGTCGAGGTCGGTCTCTTCGTCCAGCCCCCACCAGTAGGGACCGTTGATCCGGTTGAAACAGTGCATCCAGCGGTGTTTGTGAAGGACGGGTTTGGGTTTCCCAGTGGTCCCGGAGGTGTAGTTGATCGTCATCGGGTCCTCGGCGCCCAGATCCGGGCCCTCGAACTCCGCCGTGGACTCGGCCACCAGATCGCTGTACTTGTACCAGCCCTCGGGGCGTTCTTCGCTGTCGACACTGTCCTCGCGACCCTCCGGCGGGCGGCGCGCGCCCCCGAGGACGATCACCCGCTCTACCGGCGTGTCGTCTACGACCGGCTCGACCATCTCGATCAGCGACTCGTGACAGACGATCGTTTCGGCTCCGCAGTCCTCGGCGCGAAACGCGATGTCCTTCGGCTTGAGCATCGCAGAACAGGGCACGAGCACTGCACCCGCCGCGAGCGCGCCCAACTGCACCGAAAAGACGTCAGGGTGGCGCGGAAGCAGGTGCATCACCCGGTCGCCCGTCCCGATCCCGAGGTCCGAAAGCGCGCTTCCAAAACGGTTCATGTCGGCGCGAAGCTCGCCGTAGGTGCGCTCGTTTCGCCCGCCCGACGCGCTGACGAACGCGACCGCCGTCCGCTCGCCGAACGACTCGGCGTGCTCGTGGATCACCTCGGGCAGGTTGTACTCCTCGGGGATCTCCCACTCGAACGCCGCGATTTCTTCCTCGTACTCGAGCGCCATACCTCCCTATCCGAATCCCACACAATAAATCATCGTGCCGCGGGAATCGGACGACTGATCGCTGGATCACGGATCAGTCGTCCGCTGAGGCGGTCGAAACGGTGCCGTCGTCGTTCCAGCCCCGTATCTCGTAATACTCGCTGAGGGCGTCGTCGAACCCCTCCAGTTGGTCGGCATACGGAAGCGTGTCGTCGCTCCGGTCGAACCCGCGGTGGTTGTTGAACTCCCGCTCCATCTCGACGACGCGAGCGCCCACGTCCAGTAGGTCCTCGTACTCCGCCGAGAACAGGTTCTCATACCGGTCGGGATTCATGATCCCCCGCGAGAACCGACAGACGATCCCGCAGTCCTCCAGCGCGCGGGTGTTCTCCTGGCGGGCGATCGCCGCGGGTTTGCCCTCGAACCCGCCCTGCGGGAAGGCGTCGTCCTTGCCGACTAATGGATACTCCCATGCATAGAACGTCGAGTACATGTGGTCCGCACCGCGGTTCGCTACGGCGTAGGCCAGTCCCTGCCCATGCAAGGTTCGACCCTCGTGGCCCGCAAACGAGAGGTGCTTGACCGTCCAGTTACCCACTCCGAGTTCCTCGTGAGCCCGGCTTATCCCCTCGGCGAGTGTATCGCCGATCCCCTTCCGGTGGGCGATCTTCTCGACCGTCTCGTGGATCAACTCGCTATTCCCGAAGGCGTCCTCGCTGGCGAGATACCCTGCGATGGTGTTGCCACAGGAGATGGTGTCGAGGCCGAGCTCGTCACAGAGCTCGTTCGACTGCATCACGTCGACGATGTCGTCGATCGCGCAGTTCGAGCCGAACGCCATGACGGTCTCGAACTCCGGCCCTTCGGTCTCGACGCCGCGCTCCTCGTCCTTCGTCGGGAGCTTGCAGGCGAAGGCACACGCGGAACAGGTCCCCTTCTTGAATTTCTTCTCCTCGACGCGATCGCCGTTGATCCCCTCCGCCCCCTCGAACTGCTGCTCGGAGAAGTAGCGGGTCGGGAGGCCGTTGACCTCGTTCGCCAGGTCCGTCACCGATGTCGTTCCCTGGCGCTTCATGATATGGTCGGTGGTCGCGGCCTCGCGATGGACCTCGTTCTGGACGTCGGGGATCTCGATCTCGGGGTGGGAATCGCCGTCGAACGTGATCGCCTTGACGTTCTTCGAGCCGAGGACGGCACCGAGCCCGCCCCGGCCGAACGCACGCGATTCGGTAGTCATGATCGAGGCGAACTTCACCAGATTCTCGCCGGCGGGACCGATCGCGACGGCGTTCTCCTCGGTGAGGTCGCGTTCGGTCTCGACGTATTCCGTCACCTCCGAGACGAGCGCCCCCTCCAGTTCGGGGACCGGGTCGAACTCGATTCCCTCATCGGTAATGTGGATCGCGACCGGCTCGTCACTTCTTCCCACTAACTCGATCGCGCCGTAGCCCGTTCCCGCGAGGTTCCGGGAGACGAACCCGCCGGCGTTCGAGGAGACGAGCCCGCCCGTCAGCGGCGAGAGGGCGGTCGCGTTCGTCCGGCCGGTGTAACTCATCCGGCTAGCCTGCATCGGGCCGGTCGTGAAGTAGAGCCTGTTTTCCTCCCCGAGGGGATCGGCGTCGAACGGAACCCGATCGAAGGCGAGTTTCGTCCCGACGCCCCGCCCGCCGATAAAGGTCGAAAGAACGTCGTCGATGTCCTCGGTGTCGTGGCTGTGCGCTCCGAGATCGATCGAGAGCAGCGCCCCCTCTGCGTGAAGCATACTCGGTCTTTGCGAGCCCGGCCAATAAAGCTATACAGCCGCCTCACTCGACGGTCGGCGCCGAGGACGTATCGGCGAGCCATCGTTCGAGCTTCTCGCGCGGTGGTGGACCCGTAACGATACTCACGCCGACGAAGAGGACGAGGCTCGTCGCGAGCCCGTAGATGATCGGGAGGTTCGAGCCGAAGCCATACAGCGCCATGCTCGCGACGACCACGAGCGAGCTGCCGACGATCGCCGAGAGCGCTCCCTGCCAAGTCGCCCCCTTCCAGAAGAACGCGCCCAGAATGGGAACGAAGACCGCGCCCGTCAGCAGGTTGTACGCGAGCGTCAGCGCGTTTACCACGTCGCCGATGACGACCGCAGCCCAGATCGAGACGGCACCCAACACGATAATGCCGATCCGGGAGGCGGCGGTGTAGCGCTTCTCGCTCGCGTCAGGGTCGATAAAGCGCCGGTAGACGTCGTTCGTCAACAGCGTACTCGAAGCCAGCAGGGCCGAATCGGCGGTCGACATCATCGCGGAGATGAACCCGGCGAGGATCAGCCCGGAGAGGCCGACCGGGACGGTTTCGAGGACCATCGTCGGCAGCGCGAGGTCGGGGTTCTCGATCGCCGGGAACAACACGAGCGCGATCATGCCCAACAGTGCCGTCGCGATCCCGTAGACGACCGCGTACGCCCCTGTCGCGATGTTGCCGACCCTCGCCGTACGGGGGCTGTCGGCGGTGAAGACCCGCTGCCAGATGTCCTGACCGATCATGATTCCGAGGAAGTACAGCAGGAAGTAGGTGAACACCGTCTCAAGGCCGATTCCGGTGGGACTGAAGTAGGAGGGATCGAGTTCGCTCGTCAGTCCGGAGATCCCGCCGACCTCCATGAGTCCCAGCGGCAGGGCGAGCGCGAAGATCCCGACGGTCATGATCAGCCACTGGAAGAAGTCGGTGATCGTCACCGAGAGCATCCCACCGAGGGCCGTGTAGGCGACGACGATAGCACCCGCGACGACGGTCATCTCGGTGAGGCCGTACCCCGAGAGCGCGCTCAAAACCGTGCCGATCGAGATCACCTGCGTGATGGCGATCGTCAGCGCGTAGACGCCCGCGACGGCCGCGCCGACGGTTCCCGAGTACGTGTCGAACCGGCGTTCGAGCACCTCGCCCAAGGTGTAGGCTTTGAGGTTCGCCAGTTGGGTCGAGATGAGCAGGCCGACCGCGGCGACGCCCAGCCCGAGCCAGACGACGAGCCACGCCCCGGAGATCCCGTACTGGTAGCCGAGCCCGCCACCCCCGATCGTCGAGGCGCCCCCGAGGATCACCGCCGACATCACCGGGACGTACATCCATAGCGGAATCGATCGCCCCGCGACGAGATACTCCTCGAGCGACCCCGAACGGCGATATCCCCAGTAGCCGACGCCGACCATCCCGATGAGATAGAGCACGACGATCCCGCCATCGATGGGTGACGCTACCATAGGTCGACTGTCAGAGCGACCCGTATAGATACGTCGATCCCGGGCGACGGTCGTTGGTCGACGGGCGGGGTTCGATTGCGCCCCCGTCCGATCACGGAACGTATAAGCGGCCGCCCGCCGCCACTCCCGACATGACCGGCCCCGACGAGACCGGGACGGAGGTCGAGCGATGAGCGAGGACTCGCCCGCCGCGCGCTTTCGTGAGCGGGTTCCCGAATCGAACGTCGAACTCGCCTACGCCGGGCTCAACACCTTCCTGAAGGGCGAACCCCGCGACGTCGAGGACCTCTCGGGGGTCGACGTCGGCGTGCTCGGCGCGCCCTACGACGGCGCGGTGAGCAACCGCCCCGGGACGCGCTACGGCCCCGAGGCGATCCGGCGGGCCAGCGCGTGGTGGGCGTACCTCTCGGGGTACAAGGGCGGGCTGACGAACATGGGGACGGGAGAACAGGTCGACTTCTCGAACCTGTCGGTCGCCGACTGTGGCGATATTCCCGTCTTTCCGATGGACCGCGAGACGACTGCGGAAAGCATCACCGCCCACGTCGCGACGGTCGCCCAACGGGCGTTTCCCGTGCTGCTCGGGGGCGATCACTACTGTACGTACCCCTCCTTCGAGGGCTTCGCCGAGGGGATCGACGCCGATTCCGTAGGGCTGGTCCAGATCGACGCCCACACCGACACCGTCGCGGAGAGCGCCGTCTTCGGCGAGCACTTTCACGGATCGAGCACCCACCACATCGCGGATTCGGAGTACGCGGAGTACGAGAATGTCAGTCAGGTCGGGATCAGGGGCTACGAGAGCCCAGACTTCTTCGACTTCGCCGACGAGGTGGGACTGAACCTCTACACGATGAACGAGGTGCGCGAGGAGGGAATTCGAGCGATCACGGGGCGGGCGGTCGAAGCGGCCGCCGAGGGAACGGACGCGGTCTACGTCACCTTCGACATCGACGCGGTCGATCCGTCCGTGGCTCCCGGCACCGGGACGCCGGTTCCCGGCGGGCTCTCCGCACAGGAGGCGCTTTCGACGATGGACGTCCTCGGGAGTAGTGAAGCGGTCGGCGCGGTCGACCTGATGGAGGTCGCGCCGACCTACGACCCGACCGAGGGGACAGGGCGGTTGGGAGCGTACCTGCTCGTTCGGTTTCTCGAGCAGAAGTTCGCCGCCGAGTAGGTTGCGACCGTCGGCACGGTTCCACCGTCTGTTGGCGGTCTCCGGTCGCGCTGACGATCCCGCACCCACTCGCATACACGATTATTGGATGCGGGAGCTACCCGTGTATCGCCCCGACGACGCGAGCCACAGAGGAGACGAATCGCCGTCAGCCACAGTAGTATCCTACTAGTAAGGTAGTATTCTGATCCGTCGGCCGTGCGTAGTTCGATCGACCCGTGTTCAGGAACTACCTCCGAGACGACGATGGCGGACCGATCGACGACGAACAGCGTCGGGTCGGGAGGGAGATCCAGCGCCGGACCGGACCGACGTTCCACGTGGCGACGCGGCTGTTGCCACCCCGCTATCGCGAGCCGACCTACGTGCTCTATGGTTTCTTCCGCATCGCCGACGACGTCGTCGATACGACCGTGGAGACCGATCCGAGCGCCCAGCGGGCCGAACTCGAGCGGATCCGTACCGCGGTGCTCGGCGACCGAGCGGTCGAGGAGCCCGTCCTGCGTGCGGTCCGGGCCCTGCGCCGTGAACACGACATCCCCGCCGAGGAAATCGACGTCTTCCTCGACGCGATGGAGCGGGACGTCTCGGAGACGCGCTACGAGACCTACGAGGACCTGGAGACGTACCTGCGCGAGTCCGCTGTCGCCGTAGCGTACATGATGCTCGCGGTGCTGGATCCCACTCAAGGCGAGGCGGCGCGACCCCATGCGAAGGCGCTCGGCGAAGCGTTCCAACTAACCAACTTCCTCCGGGACGTCAAAGAGGACATCGACGAGTACGGTCGGGTCTACCTCCCCCGCCGGACGCTCCGGGCCCACGGGGTGAGCGAGGCCGACCTCGCGTCCGGGCAATTCTCGCCGGGGTTCGCCGCCGCGATGCGGACCGAACTCGAGCGGGCCGAACGGCTCTACAGAAAGGGGGTCGTGGGTATCCGATATCTCCCGGAGGACTCTCAGTTCGCCATCGTGCTGGCGGCCGTCCTCTACGCGGAACACCACCGCCTCATCAGGGTCAACGGCTGGGACGTGCTCTCTACGCGGCCGGAACTCGGGACGACGACGCGGCTGAAACTGGTGGCTCGGACCTGGTGGCGCTGGCGTCGCGACCCGGATCCCGAGGCAGTGTTCTACGACGTCAGTGCGGTTTCGGAGTCGTCCGGAGCGGCGATACCGGACTCGACGCCGAACCTCGAACGCCGTCCGGACGAAACCCGGCTCTCGTCTCGGTAGAGCGCGGGAGGAATGAAAGAGGGCGCAGACCGAGCTCGACGCGGCGGGTTTCACGCCTCCTGACTGGGTGGTGTGGAAACCCGGTTCGTCTGTGAGGACTTCCATCGCGTTCAGAATCTCCGGTTGATGACTGGCGCGTATTTCGAGAGCGTTGTGGAAATTTACGAAGCATTGTCGGAGCAGGCACCGCGGCCGTGAGGAGCGAAGCGACGAGCGGTTTTTTCGAGGAGATTTTTACAAGCGTTTCGAGCGACCGGAGAGCGAGGACCCACAGTAAAAAGGTCCGTCTAGAAGACGCTGTCGGCGGTCGCCGCGCCGACGACGCTGAACACCGCGCCGATGCAGACTGCCCGCAGCGAAACCCCCCAGCCCGCATCGAAGGTGTCGGGCGCGTCGAACAGGACCGCAAGCAGCGCTACCGAGCCGAAGGCCACGACCATCAGCGAGAGAAAGCGCAGGGGGACACCGGCGACCTCGCGTTCGGCCTCGGGGTCGCGCTCGCGGTCGGCCGCGTACAGCGCGCCGTAGCCGATCAGACCGACGAGGCCGACGATAGCGAGCGTCTGCCAGATCGCCATGGTGGCCGCGAGCCACCACACCTCCTCGGTGACGACGAACGGGCCCGCAAGCAGGAAGCCGCCGACGACCTGCTGGGCGATGTCGGAGGGGCGAAAGCGGGGACGACGTGGGCGGCGCATACCGCAGTTCACCGTCCGGATCCCTCGGTCCTTTCGATCCGGGCCAGGTAGTGGTCAGTCGTGGGGGTGGAACCGATCGACGGCCTGCTCAACGGCGTCGCGCTGGCCGAGGAACGTGACGTGATCGCCCTGCTCGACGGTGACGTCGGCGTCGGGAACGAGGTTCTCGTCGTTGCGGCTGATCAGCGCGAGCTGGCATCTGTCGGGGATGCTGTCCTCGAGTTCGCCGATGGTCCGGCCGGCGGTCTCCTCGGAGGTCACGGTGATCTCCTGGACGTCGCCCGAGCGCCCGAGTTCGGTCATCCAGTTCGACAGCGCGGGGCGCTCGATGGCGTTGTCGATCGCCCACGCGGTCGCGTCGGTCCCGGAGATGGTCCGCACGCCGAGTTCTTCGAGGGGATCGACGTTTTTGGGGTCGTTCACCCGGGCGATGACGTCCTCGACGTCGAAGCTCGTTCGGGCGAGTTGCGAGACCAGCAGGTTCGTGTCGTCGTCACCGGTCGCCGCGACGACGATCTTCGCGTTACCGATCCCGGCGCTGCGAAGCACGTCCGTATCGGTCCCGTCGCCCTTTTTGACGGTGAAACCGGCCGACCGCGAGGATTCGATGATCTCCGGGTCCTCCTCGATGACGACGACGTCCTCGCCGCGCTCGTCGAGGCGTTCTGCGAGCGATCGACCGACCTTGCCCGAACCGACGATGAGTATGCGCATGGGGAGGATGTCGAGGCGCTCGGCGATCCATCTTGCGGGTCCGCCCTGCAGGACGACCGTGACGACGATTACCATGAACACCGTCCCCGCGAGGATGTTCGACTGGGCGATCAGCGACGGCCGACCCTGCTGTGTCGCGATGTGCTGGAGTTCGAGGGCAAACAGCGTCGCGATCGCGGCGGGGATGATCCCCCGCGGGCCGACCGCGCTGACGAAGAGTTTCTCCCGGAACGAGAGGCCCGTTCGGACCGTCGAGAGGAAGACCCCGAACGGGCGCAACACGAGCGCCACGATGACGACGACGGCGACCCCGGCGATCCCCATCGACAGCAGCGTGTCGATGTCGATCAGCGCCGCCAGCGCGATGAAGATAAACGAGAGGACGAGCAGCCGGATGGTGCCTTTGAACTCCTCGATCTCCTCGCGGTAGGGGAGGTCGACGTTGCCGAGGACGATCCCGGCGGTCGCGACCGCGGCGACCCCGGCCTCGGTAGCGATCGTGTTCGCGACGCTGTAGGCGATCAGCGCGCCCGCGAAGGTGATCAGGCGTGCGTTCTCGGGGGCGTTCCCCGAGGAGAGGTCGACGTGCGTGAGGACGTACCAGAGGATGCCCGCGACCAGCAGGCCGATCCCGACCCCCACCGCCAGCCGCTCGCTGAAGCCGATCAGGAAGTTCCGGGGATCGATCTGTTGGGCGGTGACGGCCTTGAAGATGACCGCCGCGAGGATCGCCGCGGTCACGTCGTTGACGATCCCCTCGGTCTCGAGGGCGGCCCCAACGGGTCGGCGAACCGGCACGATCTCGAGGATGGGCGTGATGACGGTCGGCCCCGTCGCGATCAACAGTGCGCCGACGACGAGCGCGATCCCGAGATCCGCGCCGAGCAGGTAGTAGACGGCCGCCGCCGTCCCCAGAAACGAGATCAGCGAGCCGATGGTGATCAGGCGAACGGCGGCCACGGGCGACTGGCGCAGTTTGTCGACGTGGAGGTGAAGGGCCCCCTCGAAGACGATGATCGCGACGCTGAGGCCGACGATCGTCGACAGCGAGCCCCCGAAGGCGCTTTGGGTGACGACCCCGAGGACTTTCGGCCCGAGGACGATCCCCGAGAGGATGAGAAACAGTACGCTCGGCACCCGATACCGGTCGGCGAGCACCTGCGAGAGCACCCCGAGTGCGACGATCGAGGCGACGATCAACAGCAGGTTCGGCTCGACGTCGACCGGGAGGAGCTGGAAGGGGACCGATGACCCGGTCATCGGAGTGTGACACTCGCCGATACCGTTCCAGTGCGCTCGACGACGTTCGCAGTGACGGTCATGTGGTGCGGTCTACGGAACCCGACCGGATAAGCCGCTCCCTTGAACCCTATTCGGCGTAGATCGCCTCGACGTCGTCGGCAAAACGCTCCAAGATGGTCCGGCGTTTTTTCTTCATCGTCGGGGTGAGCATGCCGTTGTCCTCGGTGAACTCCTCGGGCACCAGCCGGAACTGCTTGATGCGCTCGTGGGACTCGAACTCCTCGTTTGCGCGCTCGACCTCCCGCTCGATCCGCTCTTTCACGCGGTCGTCCCGACACAACTCGCGCTCGTCGTCGGGCAGGTCGATACCCTCGTTCGCGGCCCACTCGCGAACCCCCGCGACGTTCGGGACGACCAGCGCGGAGATGAACTTCCGGCCGTCGCCCATCACCAGACACTGCTCGACGAGGTCGCTCGCGGCGAAGGCGTCCTCGATGGGCCCGGGCGCGACGTTCTTGCCCGTCGAGAGGACGATGATCTGTTTGGCCCGCTCACGGAAGACGACGTAGTCGTCCGGGCGGATCTCGACGATGTCGCCCGTGCGGAACCACCGTCCGGAGGACTCGTCATCCGACTCCCCGCTCACGCCGCGTGCGGGGATGTCCTCAGCGAACGACTCGGCGGTGGCCGCCTCGTTGTTCCAGTAGCCACGGGTGACGTTCGGCCCGCGTACGAGGAGTTCGCCGACTTCACCGTCGGCCTCCCGGCGCTGGCGCTCGCCGACGACCGACTCGTCGACCCGGACCTCCACGTCGGGCAGCGGCGGGCCGATGGTGCCGATCTCGGGGGCCTCGATAGGGTTGACCGAGATAACCGGCGCGGTCTCGGTCAGGCCGTACCCCTCTAGAATGGGCATGCCCATCCCGTGATACAGCGAGCAAAGCTCGGGGGAGAGGCTCCCCCCGCCGCTGATGAGGAACTCTATCTCCCCGCCCAGCGCCTCTTTGACCTGGCTGAACACCAGGCGGTCCGCGAGTGCCTGCTTCCCTTTGAGAACGGGCCCCGGCGAGGGCTTGCGGTGGTAATCCTTGCCGACCCCGACGGCCCACTCGAAGATCCACCGTTTGACGTCGGACTCGCTCGCCTGCGAGCGGATCGCGTCGTAGATCTTCTCGTAGACCCGCGGGACGCTCGTGCCCGTCGTGGGTCGAACGGCTTGAAAGTCCTCACGAAGCGTGTCGGGGCTCTCCGCGTACGCCACCGAGGCCCCGCTCGCGAACATCAGGAAATGGCCGGCGGTTCGCTCCAAGACGTGGGCAAGCGGCAGAAAGGAGACGGTCCGGGTGTCGGTGTCGATGGCGGGCAGGCCCTCTGATTCCTTGTCGGGGCGCGGGCCGAACCGTTTGCGACACTGGTTGACGTTCGCCCGGAGGTTCGCGTGGGTGAGTTCGACGCCCTTCGGCTGGCCCGTCGTCCCGGAGGTGTAGATCAGCGTCGCCAGATCGTCGGGTGAAACCGCGTCGATCCAGTCCCCATACTGCTCGCGGTCGAACGTCGCCTCGCCCCGGTCGTGGACTTCCGCGAGCGTCAGGACGTCCTCGCGCTCGCCGTATCCCTCGATCCGGTCCATGACGACCACGAAGGAGAGGTCGAGGGCGTCCTCGACCGCGAGTACCCGCTCCAGGCGCTCCTCGTTTTCGACGACGACGCCCGTCGCGCCGGCGTCCGACAGCAGGTACTCGACCTGGTTGGGCGACGAGCCGGCGTAGACGGTCGTGACGACCGCCCCCGCCGCGAGCAGCCCGAAGTCCGCCTGTGCCCACTCCATGCGGGTGTCGGCGAAGATCCCCACGCGGTCGCCGCCTTCGACGCCGAGCTCGCGAAAGCCGGCCGCGAGGTTCCTGACCACCGACGCCATCCCGCCGTAGGTCAGCGTCGCGAACTCGCCGTTCGGGGCCGATTCGAGGGGGCCGTCGGTCAACGAGCGGTCGTGAACGCCGCCCTTGTAGCGCTGAGCGACTCGTCCCTCGTTCCGGGCGACGCTCTCCTCGAACAGGCGGGGAAGCGGCGACTCGCCAATCACCGCGTCGGTGTACTCGCGTTCGGCCTCGCGCCAGTGCATGGCGTGTGGGTAGCCGACACAGCACGAAAAGTATGCCGCCAACGCGACACATCGACCGCGGAGTTTACTCGTATCACCCCTCCCACGGCCCCGTGTCGGTGCTGGCCCTTCGATGAGGACTGTACACACCTCTCGTGTGGCCGGAGCGGTCCGTGCTGGAAGCGCTACGACTGGGCGTCGAGGTAGCCGAGCACGCCCCGCGTGTTCAGGCGCTCCTCGGCGCGGGCCTTTCGCTCGCCCCAGACTTCCGCCATCTCCGTGGTCTCGACGAAATGCTCGATCACTGCCTCGTCGTCCCCGAGTTCCGTGCGCTTTTCCTCGACGGCCGCGACCCACTCGGAGAGGACCTCCCTGTAGGTGTCGAGCAGGTCGTCGCTCGCAGGCGCGGGCCCGAAGTGACCGAACAGGAGCGTGTCGGGATCGAGCGAGCGGATCGTCTCGACGTCGTCGAGACAGGCCTCCAGATCGAAGTTCGCCGGCGGCGAGGTCTGGCGCACAGTTTCGAGTTGGGGCACCCAGATCCCCGCGGCGTCACCCGTCGCGACGGCGGCGGCGTCGGGGTCGTAGTAGATCACCTGATGGGGCGCGTGGCCGGGCGCGTGATACACCTCCAGACTCCGGTTCCCGAGGTCGATCGTATCTCCATCGGAGAGTTCGACGATCCGATCCTCGGGGACGGGCTTCGGCTCGTCGTAGTACTCCCACTGGTCCTCGACGGCCGCTTTCGTCCCCGCGATCAGTCTGGAGGGGTCGACGAGGTGGGGCGCGCCGATCTCGTGAACGTAGACCTCGGCGTTCGGGCATTCGGCGGCGAGATAACCCGCCCCGCCCGCGTGGTCGAGGTGGACGTGGGTGGGTGCGATAATTTCGAGGTCCTCGGGGGCGATGCCGATCCCGTCCATCGCCTCCAGAATGAACTCGTAGTTCGTACCGATCCCGGTGTCGATCACGGCGGGGCGCTCGGAGTCAACGATGTAGACTGCGCCGTAGCGCTCGGTATCGTACATCCCGGTATCGAGGTAGTAGTAGTCCTGACAGCCGTCCACGGGGTAGGAGTCACCGATTGCCATACCCGAATCCGCGAGCCGAGGGGTAAAAACGTTCGTCATCCGGCGACGGAGGCCGATACGCTCTTTTCCCCGGACGCTGAAGCGAGGACAAGAATGCTCGACCGTTCGATTCTCCGCGAGGACCCCGAGAAAGTGCGCTGGGCGCTCGACGTCAAGGGCGTCGACGTCGATTTCGACGAAACCCTCGCGATCGACGAGGAGTGGCGCGAACTCAAAGCGAAAGGCGACGAACTCCGCCACGAGCGAAACGAGGTGAGCAGCGAGATCGGCGAACTCAAACAGACAGGAAAGGAGGAGGAGGCTCAGGAGGCCATCGAGCGCTCGGGCGAACTGAAAACCGAACTTCAGGAGATCGAAGAGCGGGCCGACGAACTCGAAGAACGCTTCGAGCGCGCGCTGCTCGAACTCCCCCAGATCCCCCACGAATCGGTCCCCGTCGGCGAGGACGAAGCCGACAACGAGGAGCGCTACCGCGAGGGGTTCGACGACCTCCGTGACCTCCCCGAGGAGGTCGTTCCCCACTACGACATCGGCGAGGAACTCGACCTGCTCGACTTCGAGCGCGGCGCGAAGGTCACGGGCGGGGGGTATCAGTTCGTCAAGGGCGACGGCGCACGCCTCGAACACGCGCTGATCCAGTTCATGCTCTCGGTTCACCGCGAGCAGGGCTACACCGACGTGTTCCCGCCGATCCCGGTCAACAGCGCCTCGATGCGCGGGACCGGCCAGCTCCCGAAGTTCGCAGAGGACGCCTACCGCGTCGGCGCGCGACAGGACGACGAGTATGACGACGACGATCTGTGGCTCTTGCCCACCGCAGAGGTGCCCGTCACGAACATGTACCGCGACGAGATCCTGCTCGATGAGGACCTCCCGCTCAAACACCAGGCGTACTCGCCGAACTTCCGCCGCGAGGCGGGCGAACACGGCACCGAGACGCGCGGGTACGTCCGGGTCCACCAGTTCAACAAGGTCGAACTGGTCAACTTCGTCCGGCCCGAGGAGAGCTACGACCGCTTGGAGGGCCTGCTCTCGGAGGCCGAAGAGGTCCTGAAGCGTCTTGAACTCCCGTATCGCGTGCTCGATATGTGCACCGGCGACATGGGCTTTACTCAGGCGAAGAAATACGACATCGAGGTGTGGGCCCCCGGCGACGACATGGCAGAGGGCCCCGAGGAGGGCGGGCGCTGGCTTGAGGTCTCCTCGGTGTCGAACTTCGAGGACTTCCAGGCCCGGCGGGCGGGCATCCAGTTCCGCCCGGAACACCACAAATCCGCCCAGTACCTGCACACGCTCAACGGTTCCGGCGTCGCCGTCCCGCGTGTGATGGTCGCGATCCTAGAGTACTACCAGAACGACGACGGCTCTATTACTGTTCCCGAGGCACTTCGCCCCTATATGGACGGCCAAGAACTCATCGAGGGCCACCGCCCGGTCGGTGAGAGCGCGCTCGGTGCGGGCGAAGGCGAGTGAACTACCGGAGAGATCGGCATCGACGCGGACGTATTTAGGCGCTCGCTCGGTGGCCGGGATATGGAGCGACGCACCCGGTGGACGGCGGCGATCTTCGTTTTCGTCGCGCTCGATGCCGCGAGCCTCCAAATCCGCGGCGCGCTCCTCCCGCAGTTCGAGGCGGCTTTCGACGTCTCGCCGGGGCTTCTGGGCCTCGTCGCGCCTGCCGGTACGGCCGGTTTCTTCCTCACCGTGCTCGTGGTCGGCCTCGCCGCCGGACGGATTCAGGTACACAAAACCCTTCTGCTCGGTGTTCTCGGTGCGGGCGCGTTCTTGCTGGTGATGAGCGGCGCGCCGATCTACCCCCTCTTTTTGGGCGCGCTCGTCCTCCACGGGGTTTCACTCGGCGGCGTTCGCGCCCTCGATCGAGCGCTGTTGAGTCACCTGTATCCCGAGCGCCGGGGCCGGATCTTCACGCTGCATTCGCTGGCGTGGGCGCTCGGGGCGGTTTCGGGGCCGGCACTCGCCGCCCTCGTGATCTCCGTCGCGGACTGGCGGGCTGTGTTCGTGCTCCTCGGACTTGGGTTTCTCCCCGTAGCGCTCTCGATCCGGACCCTCCCACTGCCCGAGCGCATGGAAAACGAGCGCCCGATCTCGCTTACGGGCGCGACGGAGCTAATGCGTGACCCGACCATTCTAGGGATGACGGGCGCGCTGTTGCTGGTCGGCGGGATCGAGGGTGCGATCTTCACCTGGCTGCCGTACTACGCCGGCACGTCGCTTCCGGCGACGCTCGCGCCGCTGGCCCTCTCTGCGTACCTGCTCGCGTACGTCCCCGGGCGGGTCACGTACACCGTGCTGGCCGAACGGGTCGGCTACGCGCCCCTCTCGCTCGCGCTCGCGATTCCCGCGATCCCCGTGATGTACGTCGCGCTGGTCGCCACTGACGGGTATGCGATGCTCGCGGCCGTGTTCGGCCTCGGGCTCTGTATGTGCGGGCAGTTCCCCCTGCTGTCGGCGGTCGGCGTCGAGGCCGCAAGCGAGTACAGCGGCCCCGTCAACGCGATCAGCACGAGCGCGACGTACATCGGAATGGCCGTCGTCCCCACCGCGATGGGCGTGCTCACAGGGATCTACGGGATCGAGGTCGCGATGACCGTTCCGGTCGTCCTGATCGTCGGCGCGGCCTTTCTGATCGCGGCGACGTGGCTCGCCACTCAGCGGGTGTAGGTGTAGACGGCGCCGATAGCGCCGCTGGCGAACTCGAAGACGTCGATGAAGTCGAACAGCGCCCCGCCCTCGCTATCGATAAGTCGTCCCCGGACCGCCACGCCCTCGTCGGCCTCGTAGACGGCGCGGATCTCGTGGGACGTGTCTTTCATCGGCCGGCCCTCGCGCATGAACTCGACGAACGCCGCCCGCCCCTCGATGGTCCGGTCCGGGCGATAGTGGGTAAAATCGGGCGCGAGCAGCTCGGCGAGGTCGTCGTAGGCGTGTGAATCGATCGTGCGATAGTACTCGCGGGCGGCGTTCATACGCGCTCCTCGGCGGGACCCGAAAAGAACGTTCGGGACGGGGCGCTTTTACTCGCCGGCCGTCTCCCCTCCGGTAGTGCAGCTTCACGTCCGCTACGAGGGCGACGATGACCCCGAGAAATGTACGGCCCGCAAGCTCGCCCGGTTCGATCTCGCGGAGCTTCACCGCTCTGATCGGGCGACCCCCTACGGGATCGTGCTCAACCCCCACGCAGAGCGGGCGCTCTCGCCCGCGGATCGGGAAGTGGGCGCCCGACTCGTCGCGCTCGATTGCTCGTGGGAGAGCGCGGGCGAGGCGCTCTTCTCGATGGCCGGCGAGCACCGCGCGCTCCCCTATCTGGTCGCCGCCAACCCCGTGAACTTCGGCCGGCCGTTTCGCCTCACGACCGTGGAAGCGCTCGCGGCCGGGCTGGTCGTCCTCGGGGAGCGCGAACACGCCGAGTCGATCCTCTCGAAGTTCCGCTGGGGCCACACCTTTCTGGAGCTCAACGACGAGCCGCTACGGCGCTACGCCGCCTGTACGGACTCGACGGAAGTCGTAGAAATTCAGGGCGAGTACCTCGACCGCGGCGAGGACCCCTGAACCCGGATCGAAATCGATAGACCTGTTCTGAGCGATATTGAAGGTATATTTTATTCGAACCGGAAAATAGAAGCGCGTCAGCAACTTTTATACCCATTTGAGCGCTCAACTACCCACAATGGTGTCGACATATGAGCGATACGCGTGGGGTCTCGTGTTCGTCGTGCTCGTCGTCTTCGCCGTGCCGTGGTTCCTCTGGGGTGACGCGCGAGTGATCCGGGGACTGCCGGTCTGGCTCTGGTGGCACGTCGGCTGGATGGGGCTGGCCTCGCTCGCCTTCTGGCTGTTCTCCCGGCGCGCGTGGGGACTCTGGATCGAGGGGACGACGTGAGCCTCGCGGTCCAGTTGGGGATCATCGTCGGCTACCTGATCCTCGCGCTGCTGATCGGGGTCGCGGCCTATCGGCTGACGGATCGGACCGCCGAGGACTACTACCTCGCGAGTCGGACCCTCGGCACGGTCGTGTTGCTGTTTACGACGTTCGCGACCCTGCTGTCGGCATTCACCTTCTTTGCCGGACCCAACACCGCCTACCGGGAGGGTCCCGAGTGGATCCTCGTCATGGGCGTCATGGACGGGGTGATCTTCGCCGTCCTCTGGTATCTGGTGGGATACAAACAGTGGCTCGTCGGGCGCGAACACGGTTACCTCACGCTCGGGGAGATGTTGGGCGATCGCTTCGGGTCGGATCGTTTGAGAGGGCTCGTCGCCGGGATCAGCCTCTTCTGGCTCTTCCCGTACGTGATGCTCCAGCAGATGGGCGCGGGTACCGCGCTCACGGCGCTGACAAACGGTGCGGTGCCCTACTGGGCCGGCGCGGGCCTGATCACCGTCTTCATGATCGTCTACGTCGTGCTCGCGGGGATGCGTGGGGTCGCTTGGACCGACACGCTCCAAGGCGCGTTCATGCTCGTGACCGTCTGGGCGGCTCTGTTCTGGATCCTCGCCGTCGCCGACGGCCCGTCGGCGGCGACCGCCGACCTCGTCGGCGTCGCTCCCGAGTTCACGGCGCTGGGTGGCGATTTCTACACCCCGGCGTTCGTCGTCACGCAGGCGGTCAGCATCGCCTTCGGGGTGGCGATGTTCCCGCAGGTCAACCAGCGCTTCTTCGTCGCCCGGTCGAGGACAGTGCTCAAGCGTACCTTCGCGCTCTGGCCCGTGCTCGTCCTTGCCCTCTTCGTCCCCGCGTTCATGCTCGGGGCGTGGGCCCGTGGGCTCGGGATCGAGGCCGCTCCGGGCGCGAACGTCCTGCCCCTGTTGCTCGCGGAGTACACCCCGGTCTGGTTCGGGGCGCTCGTGATCGCGGGGGCGGTCGCCGCGATGATGTCCTCTTCGGACTCGATGCTGCTGTCGGGCTCGTCGTACTTCACGCGCGATATCTACCGTCCGTTCATTAACCCTGAGGCCACTGAACGGCGCGAGGACCTGCTGGGGCGCGCCGGGGTGGTCGTCTTCGCGACCGGGGCCTTTCTCGCGAGCCTCCTTCGGCCCGGAACCCTGTTGGAGATCGGCGCGACCGCTTTCGGCGGGTTCGCCCAGCTCGCGCTCCCGGTGATCGTCGCGCTCTACTGGACGGGGACGACCCGGGCCGGGATCACCGCCGGAATCGCCGGGAGTCAGGCGTTCTACCTGGCGAGCGTTTTCCTCCCGTTCGTGCCGACCGCCTACGGAGGGTGGGGCGCGTCGCTGTTCGGGATGGCACTCGGACTGGCGTTGACCCTCGGCGTCTCGTGGCTCACGACGTCCGCCCCTGGCGAGCGACGGGCGATCTACTTCGAGTTCGCGGACTGAGAAGCCTTAACTGCGCCGGCGAAAAAACGGGGGTATGGCATCATTCGAGACGGCGGAACGCCGGACCCTGCACAAACAGATATGTATGAAGTGTAACGCGCGAAACCCACAGGACGCCGACCGCTGCCGGAAATGCGGCTACGGGAAGCTCCGCGCGAAGGCCAAGGAACGCCGTAGCGTCTAGAAACGGACCTTTTTCGTCGTCGGGTGTCCTCGCACGCCTGCGGCGTGCTGCGGGCACCACTCCTCGAAAAATCTCCTCCATTACCAGAACGCGAAACGTTCTGGTTAGCAGCCAGAAACCTCCGGTTTCTGGCGACATCGCAGGAGCTTCGCTCCTGCTAGCTACCGGACGCCGCTGGCGTCTGGTAACGAAAAACTGGCGCGGCGGAGCCGCGCCAGTCCTCCCGTTATTTAGTCAGTAGTTGTAGCTCCCTGCGCTCTCGGACCGAAACGCACTTTTGAGCGACGGAGAGAGGAGAGTATGCGCGAGGGTGGCTGAGCTTGGCCAAAAGTGGCGGGCTTAAGACCCGCTCCCGTAGGGGTTCGAGGGTTCAAATCCCTTCCCTCGCATTTTTCCTCTCGAACGGACGTGAGAGTCGTGAAAATCGGACTGAAGGATTTGAAGTACGGGACGAGTGAGCGAAGCGAACGACGTTCAGGTGATTCAAATACCTTTCCTCGTATCTATACGTTCTTAGCCGATTCTGAACCCGACTCCGGCAGGAGATCGACAACCGTCCTCAAGCTTCTCCACTCGAAAGTAATCGGAGCCGTACGATTTCAGATCTAGACCGAACCAGACGCTGTCGTCTTCGTGTGCGCATTCGACCCTACATAGAGGGACATCGACCGTTCCGCCGTCGACCGTAAGTTCGATACGAAACGTGTACTCGTTATTGGCACGGATGTCGTGTCTCTCCTCGATAATATCGACGTACTCATCGTACTCGGCCGGCAGCGTGAAACCACTGCTGAACCTGCTCTCGTGCTCAAGTAGTTCGAACTCTACTTCGTGGGCCTGATCAGTGAAATTGAACATCGTGAACTCGATCGGCACCGGACGCGTTACCGTCACACATCCAGATAGACCAAGAGCTGTGACACCGGATATCGAAGCGAGAAAACGGCGTCTATTCATGTAAATACCACGGTAATTAAACACATAAATTTTATTAAATATTTGCGTAGAGGTCGTAGTCACGGTGGCCTGTCAATAACACACCCCCTTACTCTACGAGATGTCCGGTGTTCTCCGGCTAGTCGGTAATAGGGAGGCGACCCGTACTCACGACTATACTTCCGCTGCAGACCGATGGGACCTACACCTTCGTGAGGGGTGTCCGTCCTCCTGCTGCTCGCCGGTTCGACGAGCTACTGGCCCTACATCGACGGGACGAACCGAGGAGTCGACCGCGCACCGGGGTCTGCTGGGGGTGCTCCCCGGACTGGTCGTCCTCGGGGTCTATCTCTTGAAACGCCCCGCTGGCCTCGATTGATCCGTCCAACGACGTGGCGGACCGGCGCGCTTCGCCGCGCCGGCTTTTTTGGAGGGGATTTTTACGGCTCGGGTTTCCTCGCACGCCTGCGGCGTGCTGCGGGAACCGCTCGCCGCAAAAAGGCCCTAGAATAGGAGTTCGTCGTCGTTTTCGACCATGTACAGGGTACGCGCGGAGATATTTACTGCGTGATCGCCGACGCGTTCGAGGTCCCGGATGGTCAACAGGAGCCGGGAGACGTCCTGAAGCATGTTCTCCACTTCCTCTTCGTCGGTACCGTCGCCGAGTTCCGTCTCGATCAGGTCCCGGACGACGACTTCGCTCGCGCGCTCACAGCGTTCGTCGAGGTCGTCGTCTCGCTGTGCGATCTCGTAGCAGGCCGCGACGTCCTCGTGGGCGTAGGCGGCAAGCGACGCCTCGATCATCTCCAGTGTGACCGACCCGATCCCCTGGACGTCGACGTCGGGATAGAGGTTCCGGGTCGCCTGCTTAGTGTAGTTGCCCAGATTGGTCGCGAGGTCGGCGATACGTTCGAGATCGGTGATGATCTTGAACGAGGCGGCGATGAAGCGCAGATCGCCCGCGACGGGCTGTTGGAGCGCGATCAGGTCCGTACACTCGCGTTCGAGTTCGAGATACATCTCGTTGACCTCGGCGTCGCGGGTGATGACCTCCTCGGCGAGCTCCTCGTCCTTGTCCTCCAATGCCGCAAGCCCCATCCGTAGGCGTTCTTGGACGACTTCGCCCATGTAGAGGACGTCTTCGCGCAACGCGTCGAGCTTCTGTTGGTATTCCTTCCGTGCCATTCTTATCCGAACTTACCAGTGATGTAGTCTTCAACCCGTTGGTGTTCGGGGTTCTCGAAGATGCGGTTGGTCTCGCCGAACTCGACGAGTTCGCCGCCGGTGAGGAACACGGCGGTCTTATCGGAGATCCGAGCGGCCTGCTGCATGTTGTGGGTGACGATCACGACCGTATAATCGCGCGCGAGTTCCTCGATGAGGTCCTCGATCTGGCTGGTCGCGACCGGATCGAGGGCGCTTGCGGGTTCGTCCATGAGGATCACTTCGGGGTCGGGCGCGATCGCGCGGGCGATGCACAGACGCTGTTGTTGGCCCCCCGAGAGATCGAGTCCCGACGAATCGAGTTTTCCCTCGACTTCCTCCCAGAGCGCTGCCCGTCTGAGCGCGGTCTCGACCGCCTCGTCGGTGACCTCCTTGCCCTGAACGTTCAGGCCGTAGGCGACGTTCTCGCGGATGGATTTCGGGAAAGGGTTGGGTTTCTGGAAGACCATGCCGATCCGGCGGCGCAACGCGACGGGATCGACGTCCTCGTCGTAGACGTTCTTGCCTCGAAAACGGAGTTCGCCCTCGACGCGGGCGACGTCGATCAGATCGTTCATCCGGTTGATCGACCGGAGGAACGTGGATTTCCCACAGCCCGAGGGACCGATGATCGCCGTTACCTGTTTTTCGGGGATCTCCATCGTGGTGGGCTGGAGGGCCTGTTCGTCGCCGTAGTAGACGGCCAGATCCCGGCTCTCGACGACCGTCGGTGCCGTCGAGGTCCCCTCTTGGGTGGTCTGTGTGCGTGCCTCCGAGAATCCGCCGGGATCCGGACTCGTCGAGGCGGTCGTTCCGTCGCTTTCGTCCGGATCCGATGTCGTCATGTCTTGTGTCATTATGAACGCTCCGTCTGATACTTGTTGCGGATCAGTATCGCGATCGAGTTAATCGAGAGCAGTACCACCAGCAGCGTCACGACCCCCGCCGAGACCACGCCGTACTGGAAGGCCGTATCGGGGTAGCTCGACCAGGTGTAGATCTGCATCGGCATGGCGCTGAACTTCGCGAACAGCCCGTTCGGCACGCCGAAGACCGTCGTCGGCACGCCGATCATGATCAGCGGCGCGGTCTCGCCGATTGCCCGCCCGAGCGCGAGGATCGTCCCGGTCATGATCCCCGGCAGCGACCGGGGCAGGACGACGTTGCGGATCGTCTGGCGCTTGGTCGCGCCCATGCCGTAGGAGGCCTGCCGCAGCGAGTCGGGCACCGACCGGATCGCCTCCTGTGCGGCGATGATGACGATCGGGAGGATCAGCAGCGACACCGTAAACGCGGCCACCAGCAGGGTGCCGTAGCCGAAACTCAGGAGTTGGACGAACAGGCCAAGTCCCAACAGCCCGTAGACTACCGAGGGGACGCCCGCGAGGTTCGCGATGTTGAGCTGGATGAACCGCGTCAGGCGGCCGTCGGAGGCGTACTCCTCGAGGTAGATCGCCGCACCCACCCCCAACGGAAACGTGACCAGCGCGATCAGCACCATCAGGACGATCGACCCGACCAGCGCCGGGAAGATCCCCGCCTCCTCGGCCAGGGGATGGGGCGGGCTCGTGAGGAACTGCCAGTCGAGCCAGCCGACGGCATCGACGGTGACGTAGACCAGCAACACCGCGAGCGTGACGATGCCAAAGAGCGCCGCCGCGAGCGTCACGGACTCGAAGACCCTGTCTTTCAGACGGCTGACCTCGCCGAAGTCGGTTTCGTCAGTGCGGGTTTCGGCGGCCATTATCGGTACTCCTCCCGGTAGCGCGAGGCCACCCATTCGCTTATCAGGTTCATGAGGAAGGTGATGACGAACAGCGTGAGTCCGACCGCAAACAGGCTCCTGTAGGCGAGCGACTGGCCGGTCACGTCGCTCGCGCCCAGTTGGACCATCGCGGCGGTCATCGTCTGGATCGAGTTGAGGAAGACCCCCGCGGGATCCGTGAGATCGACCAGTCGCGGCGTGTTGCCCGCCGCGATGGTCACCGCCATCGTCTCGCCGATCGCGCGGCTGAGCGCGAGGATGTACGAGGAGGCGATCCCCGAGATCGACGCCGGAACGACGACGCTCGTCGAGACGGTAAAGCGCGTCGCGCCCAGTCCATAACTGGCTTCCCGGAGCGAGTCGGGCACCGAACTCATGGCGTCCTCGCTGATCGAGGAGACCATCGGGATGATCATGATCCCGACGATGATGGAGGCGCTCAGCGCGTTGAACGTGCTGATCGTCGGGAAGACGACGCTCAGTGCGGGCGTCACGTACACCAGCGCGAAGTAGCCATACACCACGGTCGGCACGCCCGCGAGCACCTCGATCGCGGGTTTCAGTACGGATCGGACGCGATCGCTCGCGTACTCCGCGAGGTAGATCGCCGTCAGTAGTCCGACCGGCAGCGCGATCGCCGCGGCACCGAACGTGATGACGAGCGTTCCGGTGATCAGCGGGAGCACGCCGAAGCTGACGGGGTCGTTGGCCGGGCTCCACGTCGTCCCGGTCAGGAACGCGATCGGGGAGACCTCCGCGAAGAACGTGAGTGCGTCGCCGAGCAGCGTGAGGACGATGGCGAGCGTCGTGAGGATCGACAGCAACGCACAGACGAAGAAGACCGCCCGATAGGCGAACTCGCGCGTGTTCTGTCCGCTCCGTCGCGAGAGATCCGGGGCTGTCGCGTCACTCATGCGTGTTCTCCCCTCTCTTCGTCGATCGATCCCGTCGTTGGTCGTCGAAACTGATCCCGGTCATGCTAGGTCCTCCAGTGCCGTATCGAGTCGATCCAGGTTCTTCCGTTTCTCCTCCTCGGTGATCGGGACGTACCCGACGTCCG
The DNA here is from genome assembly GCF_001593955.1 of Halalkalicoccus paucihalophilus. GTDB lineage: Archaea > Halobacteriota > Halobacteria > Halobacteriales > Halalkalicoccaceae > Halalkalicoccus > Halalkalicoccus paucihalophilus. Next base: position 112,956 of record NZ_LTAZ01000004.1, read on the forward strand.
AGACGAGGTCAGTCGCCGCCTTCTCGATGAAGTACCGGACGAACTTCTCGACGGCCGGGTCCGCGAGCGATTCCTTCGCGGCGTAGGTAAACAGCGGCCGCGAGAGGGGCTGATATTCCCCGGACTTCGCCGTCTCGAGCGAGGGTTCGACACAGCCCTCGCCGTTGTCGATGGCGAGCGCCTTGATCGCATCCGGGTTCTCGCTGTAGTACGAGAAGCCGAAATACCCTATCGCGTACGGCGATCCGTTCACGCCCCGGACGATGGTTCGGTCCTTCTCGGTCGCCGAGTAGTCGTTGCGGTGGTTCGCGTCCTCACCGATGACGGTCTCGCGGAAGTAATCGAAGGTGCCGCTGACCGTCGCGGCGCCGTAGAACTCGAAGGGCTCGTCGGGCCAGTCCTCCCGGACGTCGCTCCAGCGTTCGGCGCCGTCCGCCCGCCAGATCTGGCGGAGCTCGTCGATGGTCACGCAGTCGACCCAGTCGGCCTCCGGGTTCACGACCACGGTCAGCGCGTCCGTGCCGACGGTGAACTCGATCGGTTCGATCCCGTTGTCGCTACACTGGGTCTGTTCGTCTTCAGCGATGGATCGGCTGGCGTTGTTGAGGTCCGTCATCCCCGGACAGAAGAAGTTCGAGAACCCCCCACCGCTGCCGGTCTGGCTGACCGAGACGTTGATGTCCGGGTACTCCTGTACGAAGTCCGAGGCGACCGCCTCCGCGATGGGAAAGACGGTGCTGCTCCCGGCGATGTTCACTTCCTTCGGTTCGCTGCTGGCCGCCCGCGTACAGCCGGCGAGGCCGATCGCGCCCGCCACCCCGGTCGCGGCCAAGAAATCGCGCCTGGATACGGAGCGGGGCGCCCACCCCGATGGGTCTCTCGACATCACCGGAACGTGGCCGTCTGAATACTAAATACCCTACTATGATTACTATATAGTAGCATATATTCGACCGGACCGACGAGGCCCGGCGTCGATCCCGCCCGGGACTCTCCCCCGATCGTCGGCGTTACCGGCACGAATCCCGACCTGACGCGGTCACAGTCGGTCGGCAGTAGTGGCCTATATATTCATAGTCAGATTTACGTTAATCCACGGATACGGCTGCGTATGGACACCAGAAAGGTGCAGATCACGGGCGGGTCGACCTTCACCGTCTCGATCCCCAAGGAGTGGGCGACGGACAACGGGATCGACGCGGGGACGGAGGTCTCCTTCTATCAGGACGGCGATTCGCTGTTGCTCTCGCCGCGTCGGGGCGACGAGATCGTCGAGGGGACCCTCGACATCGCCGACTTGCGGGGTCGCGACCTCACGCGCGCGGTCGTGACGATGTACGTCAGCGGGTTCGACGTTATTCGACTGGAGACGGGTCAAGTCACCGCCGACCAGCGCCGCAGCGTTCGGGACGCGACCCAGGGGCTCGTGGGCCTCGAGGTCGTCGAGGAGACCGGCGAACACGTCGTGTTACAGGACCTGCTCGACTCGGGACAGCTCTCGGTCCACAACGCCGTCACGCGAATGCGCCTGATCGCGACGACGATGCTCGCGGACGCGGTGCGCGCGCTGGTCGAGGACGACGACGATCTGGCTGCGGACGTCATCGAGCGCGACGACGACGTCGACCGCCTCTGGTTCATGGTCTCGCGGGTCTTTCGCTCCACCCTCCGAAACCCGGGTACGGCCGCCGAGATCGGACTGGGACGGGAGGCGTGTTTCGACTACCACTCGAGCGCCCGCCAGTTAGAACGAATCGCCGACCACTCGGCGAAGATCGCGAACATCGCACTCGACCTCGGAGAGATCCCCGACGAGGTCGCAACGGCGCTCGATGATCTCCACGAGGACAGCGTCGCCGTCGTCGAGGAGGCGATGGATGCCTTTCTCGAGGAGGACAGTTCGCGGGGGACTCGACTTGCGAATCAGGCCCGAGAGGACGTCGAAGCGATCGATCGACACACCCGGAGCGCCGACGAGAGGATCAGGAACCTCGACGACGCTCATCAGGCACAGTTCCTCGGGCTCGTCGTCGACTCGCTTTCCCGTACCGCCGACTACGGGGGTAACATCGCCGAGACGGCGCTTCAGAAGGCCGCGCCACGGCCCTAGTTCCTTGTCGTCGATATCGACGTATCCGCCAGTGGTTGGACGGCCGGATCGAAAAACGGTCGATTACTCCTCGAGGACGGCGTTGACCTGTCCGTCCTGACCGGGTCGGGAGGTGACGCGCGCTTTCCCTTCGGAGGTCTCGATGAGCGCGCCCTTCGTGATGATGTTCCGGCGGACGTAGTTGGGGTTTGCGGGGTTCTCGACGACGTCCTCGATCGTCGCGCTCGTGACTTCGCCGCCGACCGAGACGCTCGCGAGGTCCGTCGCGATCGCGCGGACCTTCCGGCTGTTGCCCCGTGCGTCGACGGTCTTGAACTTCTTTTCACCCACTTGTGTCTCGGTGGGGCCGCGTCCGAGCTGGTGTTTCTTTCGCTTCGACATCGGGCGCAGTCGTCCGCCGGTTCGCTTTCGCGTCGAACGGCCGTGATCGTTCATACCTGTGAGCAGCGCCGGTGGCTACTAAAAGGGATCGCATCCGAACCGCTTACCTCCCCTCGGGGAGCACCCTCGACGGATGAGTCTCCGGGTCGCCGTCGCCGCGCCGTTTCAGGGTGCGGGCACACGCACGATGGAGGAGAGCCGGTTCGTCGTCTCGCTGTCGCTGGATCGGAACTGGTTCTCGCCCGATCAGGCAAAACGCCTGATCGACGTGGCCGTAAGCGAGGGACTGCTCGACCGGACCGACGCGGGCCTCGAGGCGACCTTTCCGGTCGACGCCGTCGAGATCCCCGAGGACTTCTCCCCCGAGGAGGACCTGCTGGTCGAGCGCTCGCCGTTCGAGCGCGTGCTGGAGGCGATCGTGGCAGCGGGCGTCGAGAAACGGACCGCAGTCGCCCGCATCAACGAACTCCAGCGCGAACTGGGCGTCACCATCGAGGTCGCGGCGGTCGTCTTCGCGCGCAGGCAGGGTGTGGACGTCTCGGAGAACGTCCCGGCGATCCGCGAGACGCTGAACCGGGAGTGATAGGGGGTGTCGTAGAAACCCATAAAGTTCCCGTCCGTGGATCGAAACACGGCGTCGGCTCCCGGGAGTCGAACTATCCGGTTAGCTACGACAACCCCTATAAGCCGCCGCGAGTACCAGGGACATGGTCGAGGAACGACTCGCCGACGGGACGCGGATCGCCCAGTTGCTCGCGAGCGAGGTCGACGGCCGCGTCGCCGGGATTCTCGATACTCTCTCGGTTCGCGGGGCGAATCCCGAGGTCGAGCCGACCGCAAACGGCGCCTTTGCCTACGCGATCGAAGCCGACGGCGACCGGCTCGCGGCGGTCTACGTCCATCCCGACCGCGCACACGTAGAGTTCTCGGCGAGCGAGACGGTCGTCGAGGCCGCCGAATCGGAGGGACTGCGGGTGCGCCCGAAGGCGACGCGTCCCCCGAAAACGCTCGTGTTCGTCGAGGACGGCGCGCAGGTAAAACGCGCGGTGTCGGTGCTCGGACGGGCTGTTCAGTCGAACTGAGCGACGAGGTCGGGCAGGTCGCGGACGAGGTCCTCCCTGTCGAGGTGGGCGTCGGCTCGTGGATCGGGGTCGGGGCCGCCCGGATAGAGGACCTGAACGACCGTCATACCGATCTCCGAGGCGCCCGTGACGTCCGCCTCGACGCTGTCGCCAACGTAGACCGCCTCCTCGGGGGAGATTTCGAGCGCGCCTAGAATCGCCTCGAACGCCCTCGGATGGGGTTTTCCCGCCTCGAGTTCGCCGGTGATGACCGCCGCGTCGAACAGCCCCTCCCAGCCGAGCGTCCGCAGTTTGTCGCGCTGGGCGACGACCGGCCCGTTGGTCAGCAGGCCGACCGCGTAGCGCTGTCGGAGGTCCCCGATCAAGGATTCGACCCCCTCGACCGGTTCGAGGCTGTCGGCGATCGCGTTCCGGTAGGCCTCGGCGAGCGCCTCGCCGGCCTCTTCCTCTTCGAGCAAATCCGCGAAGATCGGCCCGCGAGTCTCGTGAGAATGGGCGCGCTGGTGGGCGGCGCCGTACTCCTCTCGGGAGAACCCAACGGGGATCCCGGCCGACTCCGACGCCTCCGAAAGCAGCGTAGACCGGTCGCGTGAAACCACCGCAAGGGTGTAATCGAGGTCGAACACGACCGCTCTGGGTGCCATACCCCCTATACGAACGCCCGGCATTTGAGGGTATCCTATCGACTCCGACCGTCCGAACGGGTTCGACGTGGTCCGTCGGCGATACGACCATCGGGACCGAAACGGGAACGTTGTAGTCGTCGCCCCGTGATGGGCGCCTATGAGCTTCTTCGAGCGACTCGCCGGGCGGATCGAGGAGGTAGACAGCGTCGTCTGTGTGGGCCTCGACCCCGACCCGAGCAGGATCCCCGAGCACCTTCGGGATCGCGACCTTCCCCGGTGGGCGTTCAACCGCCGGATCATCGACGCGACCCATTCCCATGCCGCCGCCTACAAGCCCAACGCCGCTTTCTACGAGGACCCCGACGGGTGGCGCGCGCTGACCGAGACGATCGCCTACGCCCACGGGAAGGACGTGCCGGTGATCCTCGACGCCAAACGCGCCGACATCGGCAATACGGCGAGACAGTACGCGAAACTCGTCGATCCTGACCACTCCCATAGCGCGGACGCCATCACCGTTAACCCCTACATGGGCCGCGATTCGCTCGAACCGTTCCTCTTACAGGAGGGGATAGGTGTGTTCGTGCTCTGTCGGACCTCGAATCCGGGGGGAAGCGACCTTCAGGACCTCGAACTCGCCTCCGGTGAGGCCGTCTACGAGCGGGTCGCCGCGCTCTGTGACCTGTGGAACGCCAACGGGAACGTCGGCCTCGTGGTCGGTGCGACTGCACCCGAGGAGATAGAGGAACTCCGCGAGCAGGTCCCCGACCTCCCCTTCCTCGTACCCGGGGTCGGCTCGCAGGGCGGGGACGCCGAAGCCGCCGTCGAGTTCGGACTGAGCGAGGGGGTCGGCGTCGTCAACTCCTCGCGCGGGATCATCTTCGCCGGTGAGCAGGACTCGGAGCGACGATCCGGAATCGACGGCGAGAGCGACGACTTCGCGAAGGCCGCCGGCGAGGCGGCCAAACGCCTCAAAAAACGATTGAACCGGTATCGGTAGCCCCGACTCCCATCCTTATGTGGCTCGACGGAGCCGTATCCCCATGAACGATCTGGAAACGAGGGCCGCGGTCGCGGAACGCGCCGCCCGCGCCGGGGGCGACCTCGCCCTCTCGCGGTTTCGGACCGACATCACCGTCGAGACCAAAGACGGCAAGACCGACGTAGTGACGCAGGCCGACCGCGACGCCCAGAACCGGGCCATCGAGGTCATCCGCGAGGAGTTCCCGAGCGACGCGATCGTCGGCGAGGAGGAAGACGCGCTGAAGGAGGTCCCCGCGGAGGGAGCGGCGTGGGTGATCGACCCGATCGACGGCACCAGCAACTTCGTGCGCGACGTCCCGATCTGGGCGAGTAGCGTCGCGGCGACGATCGACGGCGAACCCGTCGCCGCGACCAACGCGATGCCCGCGATCGACGACTACTACGTGGCCGACGATGACGAGACGCGGCTGAACGGGGAGTTGGTTCGGGTGAGCGACCGGACGGACCCCGAGGCCTGTACGGTGGCGCCGACGCTGTGGTGGGACTTCGACCAGCGCGAGGCGTTCGCCCGGGTCGTCCGGGGAGTCGTCGAGCGCTTCGGCGACGTGCGCCGGTTCGGCTGTGCGCAGGCGACGCTCTCGCTGGTCGCGGACGGCGGTCTCGACGGGGCGCTCAGCGACGTCCGCCCGAACCCGTGGGACACCGTCGCGGGCGTCCACCTCCTGCGGAACGCGGGCGGCGAAGCGACGGACGTCGAGGGCGAGCGCTGGCGTCACGACAGTACGGGCCTCGTGGTCTCGAACGGTCACGTCCACGAAACTGTCCTTGACGCGGTTCGGACGACCCGCGATTGATCGACCGGCCGACGAACCGACTACTGTCGTCCGCCAAGACAGCTCGCACACTGTCCGTGCTGCCGGTCGAAGTGGCGCTCACAGACCAGACTCCCACAGTTCGGACAGGTGTGGCTGGCGGGCGCGTTCTCGCAGTGCTGGCAGAGTCCCGACTGGCTCATAGGGAGCCTACAGCATCGATCCCCTTCAGTCCGCCGCCGGGACGTTTACGGTCCCCGCTTCCCTAGCCTCCGTGTGACCGGATCGCGGCTGCTCGTGGGACTCGCGTCGGTGTTCGTCGGAGTCGCCGCTCTCATGCTCGTGGTGGCGTCGGCCTACCGGACGCCGGTACCGCTCGCGATCGCGCTTCCGTTCGGCGTCACCGGCTACCTGCTGTGGTATCAGGGGACCGGCCGGCTCGCCGCCCGGATACGGGAACGCGCCCGCCGACCCGACGGTCGAACCCACACCCGAACCCGAACCGGACCCCGGGAGCGAACGCGGGCGAACCGCCGTCGTCCGCCACGCCAGCCCCCCACCGGGCCGACCCGCCGGGAGGCCTACCGAACCCTCGGCCTCGACCCCGGTGCCGAGCGGTCGGAGATCAGACGCGCCTACCGCGAGAAGGTCAAAACGACCCACCCCGACAGCGGCGGCGACGAGGCGGCGTTCAAGGAGGTCACGAGCGCCTACGAGCGCCTCTCCGAATGAGTACGGATGACACCGGATCGACTCCGTGTTCAATGATACCACGAAACGAGTGGTTTTTGTCGACTCCCACTAACGCCCACTCATGAGCGCCGACCGAGCCGTGTTGCGCGAGGCGATCGAACACGGCGAGCGCGAGGGCGGCAGCGTCGAGTTCAAGGAGCGACTCACCCGGGCCGAGCACCTCCACGGAGGTCGGATGGAGAGTCTGGCGGCCCAGCTTCGCCACCGCGTACTCTCGGGCGACGGCGAGGCGACCTACGTCGTCGGCGTCACCGATTCCGGTGGCATCGCCGGGATCACCCACGAGGCGTTCTCCGAGTCGATGGACGTCCTCTCGCTGCTCGCAGAAGAGGCGAGCGCCCACATCCACGACGTCCAGACGTGGGCCGCCGACGGCGTCGACGGCGAGGACGGCCTCGTGGGAGTCGCGACCCTCCGACGCGGGGCGATGCTCGAAACCGACGACGAACACGTCGTCATCGGCACGGCGGGCCACGTCGACCACGGCAAAAGCACGCTCGTCGGTTCGTTGGTCACCGGCCAGCGCGACGATGGCGAGGGCGGGACTCGGGGCTTTCTCGACGTCCAGCCCCACGAGGTCGAACGCGGCCTCTCGGCGGACCTCTCGTACGCCGTCTACGGCTTCCGGGGGGGAGAGCCCGTCCGAATGGACAACCCCCACCGCAAGGACGACCGAGCGGGCGTCGTTCGCGAGTCCGACCGCCTCGTCTCCTTCGTCGACACGGTGGGCCACGAGCCGTGGCTCAGGACAACCATCCGTGGGCTCGTCGGCCAGAAGCTCGATTACGGACTGCTCACGGTGGCGGCCGACGACGGCCCCACGAAGACGACCCGCGAGCACCTCGGGGTGTTGCTCGCGACCGACCTCCCCACCATCGTTGCGATCACCAAGATCGATCTGGTCGACGAGGAGCGGGCCGAGGAGGTCACCCGCGAGGTCGAGCGCCTGCTGCGGGACGTGGGTCGCACCCCGCTGCCGGTGGTCCGCCACGGCGTGAACGCGGCGATCGAGGAGATAAACGAGACGGTCGTCCCGATCCTGCAGACGAGCGCCGTTACCGGTCGGGGGATGGAGACGCTGGATGCGATCTTCGAGCAGCTTCCCAAGCGCGCGAGCGACGAGGGCGACTTTCGGCTGTACATCGACCGGACCTACTCCATCACCGGCGTCGGCGCGGTCGCCTCCGGGACGGTGAAATCCGGCGCCGTCGAGGTCGGCGACGAACTGCTGTTGGGGCCGCTCGCCGACGGGACGTTCGCCGAGGTCGAGGTGCGCTCGATCGAGATGCACTACCACCGGGTTGAGGAGGCTCGGGCGGGCCGGATCGTCGGCATCGCGCTCAAGGGGGTTCGGGAGGCCGACATCGAACGCGGAATGGTGCTCCTTCCACGGGAGGCCGACCCCGAACCAGTCCGCGAGTTCGACGCCGAGGTGATGGTACTCAACCACCCTACGCGGATCGGGACGGGCTACGAACCGGTCGTCCACCTCGAAACGATCGGCGAGGCGGGCGTGTTCACCCCTACGGAGGGCCGCCTCCTCCCGGGCGATACCGGCACCACCCGTGTGCGTTTCAAGTTCCGCCCCTACCTCGTCGAGGAGGGCCAGCGGTTCGTCTTCCGCGAGGGGCGCTCCAAGGGCGTCGGCACCGTCACGGACGTAAACCCGAGCGACTGACGTATCCCTCTTCTCGGCGTTCCGCGAGGTCGACCAGCACCAACCACCCGAGAAGTCGCTTGACCCGCTTGCGCCAGAGCGCCTTCCAGTCGGGGTTCCGATGGCGCTCCCACCGGGGGACCGCCTCGAAGCGCTCGAAGACCTCCTCGGGGGTAAGCGGGTCCGCCGAGAGGATTTCGGTCACCTCGCGGGCGCCGTAGACACCCGCGAGCAACGCCTCAGACAGGGCGGGATCGGGCTCCCCGTGGGACCGGTAGAACCCCGACTCCCCCTCTCGAACCAGCCCCAGTCCCCGGAGGAACGTCAGCCAGTCGCTCGCCGCGTCGGGGTCGACGTCGGTGCGCGAGGCGAGGCGCTCACAGCAGCTCTCCTCGGGTTCGGGGACGAGCGGGACCGCCTCGTGGATCCGCTCGAGTTCCGCGAGGTTGCCGGGCGGTTCGGGCACCGGCTTCGTCCTCATAGCCCGAAGCTATCGGTGAGAAGCTCCTCGTTTCGCTGGCCGTAGTGATACGTCCCCCCGCCGAGGACGTCGATCGTCACCTGTGCGGGCGCGAAGATCGACTCGGGAACGTCGTAGAGCTCCCAGTCGACGTCCTCGAAGATCTCGGCGAACGGCCGGCCGTACTCCTCGGAGGCGGTGGAGGCCACCTCGGAAAAGCGGTCGAACTCCTCGCGGACGACGACATGGGCGCGCCCACCGTAGGCCAGCGCGTCGTTGGTCCGGCCGATGGCGGCCTCCTCGCTGCCGGCGACGGGTGCGACGGGCGCGCTCGCGCTCGCGGTGACGATGTCCAGCGGGTCGTAGCCCAGTTCCGAGAGCCGGAAGACGGCGAGTTCGGCCCCCCGGGCGGCCATGTTGACGCTCCCGACGAGGCTCGCCGTCGAGAACGCGGGGAGGAAGAGCGCGCCCGTGTCGACCTCGGCTAGTTCGGCGACCTGCCGGGCGGCCGACGCTGTGGGCAGGTCCTCGCTCTCGACCGTGAGCACCGCGAAGTCGAGGACGTCCTCGTAGCCCACGCGGGCGAACTCCTCCTCCTCGGCGACCAGCGCGCGGGCCGGCCCCGAACCCAGTCCCTCGAAGTCCTCGACGCCGAGTTCCCAGCCGGCCTTCTGCGAACACAGCACCGAGAGCGCGGGCTGGTCGGTCGAGAACTCGACGAACGGCATCGGAACGCCGCCGACCTCGTCCATCCGGGTCTGGACGGTCGCAAGGCCCGCCGTCTGGATCTCGACGAGCAGGAGGCCGGCTTCGAGTCCGCCCTCGGCCTCGACGCCGAAATCCAGTACCGTGGTCTCGCCGTCGAGTTCCGAGACGATCAGGTCGAGTTCGTCGGCGAAGTCGATCGCCTCGTCGACGAGTTCGAGCGCCATGCGGTTGAGGCTGTCCATACCCCGATTGCGCGAGGGGTTGCCTTGGAAATATCGGTCCGTCAGTCGCCCCGCGGTTCGCGCCCGAGTTCGCGCTCGACGGCCGCGACCTTCTCGCTTGCCCCCTCGGTGCTCGTCCGTTTGTCGTCGATCATCAACACGGTGCTGACCCGGTCGCCGTCGACCGCCTCGTGGGCGGCGCGTCGGCCGCAAACAGCTCCTCGGTGCTCTCGGCCTCGATGACGGTCCCCATCGGGTTGGTCTCGTAGGAGACGTCGAACTCCTCCAAGGCGTCGACTGCCTTCGCGACCTCCCCGGCCATGCTCCCCTCGACCACGGGTGCGACGCTCAGCAGTGCGATGACGGTCATACGCGACCTGACGCGGGCCACGAACCTAAAACCGACCGGTGCTACCGGAGGGACTCGGCGAGCGAGGTGAGCACCTGTGTGCCCATCTCGGTCGGGGTCGCCGTCTCGTTCACCCGGTCGTACTCGATCAGCCCCGCATCGGTCAGTTTCGGGAGGTGGATGTGCCTGAGCGATCGGAGGACCCGATCGGAGTCCTCGATCGCGGCCCCGTCCGAATCCGCGGCCGCGATCGCCGCTGCGAGGTCGGTCGCGTCGATCGGTCCGCCGTGTTCACACATCCGTTCGAGCACGAACCGTCGCTGGGGTTTCGCGAGCGTTCGCAGCGCGATGTCGAGATCGCTTGGTGCTTCCTCCGTCGCCGCTGGCGTCGAACTGCCGGTCTTCGTTCCCATTACATACGTATTAATAGATATATTATAAAAAGAATACGGCCTAATCAATTAGGTATCGGACTGATCGTCACGATCGAAAAAGGCGTCGAGCAGCTTGCGCTCTGCCACGCGGAGGTGCTGGTGGAGCGTCGAGGGGGTGATCCCGAGCGACTCGGCGATCTCCTCGCCGGTGCTCTCGCGGGGCCAGCCGAAAAAGCCCGAGAGGTACGCCGTTTGCAACACCTCGCGCTGGCGTTCGGTGAGGTCCGCCTCGAGGACGGCCCGAAACGCCTGCCGGTTCGTCCCCGAGCGTTCGACCTGGCGCCGTGCGCGCAACTCCCCGTCGGGATGGTTCGCGAGGATCCCCTCGATCACCGCCTTGACCGCGACCGACTGGGGAAGCGTCGCCACGAGGCGACACGCTCCCTCGCTCACCAACAGCGACTCGACGGTCGCGCCCTGATCGGCGAACTCGGCGAGCAGCGACTCCGCGAGGCGGAGTTCGACCAGCGCCGCGTCCGTCCCGTCGGTAACGACCCGCGCGCTCTCGACCGCCGGAGACGACGAGAGCCGATCGAGAGCCGCCTCTGTGTCCCCTTCGATCGCGTAGAACTCCAGTACGTCGCCGTGTTCGTCGGAGACGGTGCCTTCGAGCGACACCTCGTAGCCCTCCTCCGAGAGGGCGATCAGGGGTTCGGGCGTGTCCGCGAACCCGAACCGGAGTTCGGTGACGGTATCGGCGACGAGCGCCATCTTGCTCTCGGCGGCGTTGATCGCGTGACCGATCGTCCGCCCGAGTTCGTCGAGCACTGTCCGTTCTTCCCCGCCGAACGCCTCGGTTCGATCGGAGTAGACCCCCAGAACCCCGTAGACGGTCTCGCCGTAGACGAGCGGGATCGCGGCGATCGAGCGGTACTCCCGATCGAGGGCGGCCTCGGCCCACGCCGCCGTGGTCTCGGTGGGTCGGACGAACCGCGACTCGCCCGCCGTGAGAGCGGTCCCGGTCGGTTCGCCATCCATTTCGACCGGGATCGGGGCGTCGAGATATCCCGACTCGACGCCGGCGGCGGTTCGAGGCTCGACGGTTCTCCCCGTTACGGCCGGCTCGCCGATCCACGCGAAGCGATAGGGCGGGGCGTTCGCCAACTGTTCGCAGACCTCGCGTTCGATCTCCTCGCGAGTGACGGCGGTCACGAGCGCCCCGTTGACGGTTCGGATGACGGCGTTGATGTGATTCAACGTCCGAAGCTCGTCGTTTCGGTCGCGCAGATCCACCGAGAACTCGCGGGTCCGAAGGAGGTTCTCGATCCGGCCGTGTAGCTCGGTCTTCTTGACCGGGGCGGTGATGAGTTCGTCGACACCCTCCTGGACGACGGCGTCGATCTGCGACCAGATCTCGGAGCTGATCTCCCCGAGGTGTTGTTGGGAGACGACGAGTAGGTAGGGCAGAAAAACCGGTTCGGCGGCCGTCTTTCGTTTCGCGAGCCGTGTCGCGTGGCGTTCGAGCGAGACCCGGTCCATGATACATAGATCCGGCGAGCGCTCCGGGTCGCTCTCGTCGATGGCGCTTGTAACCTCGTGTCGATTCGAGAGCCACTCGACGAGTAGCCGGCGGTTCTCGTCGCGGTCGATCAACAGGAGTATCTCGGCCATTCAACCGGCCTCGATGAGCGTTTCGGTCCGGTGCCCTCGGCGACCGAGCGCGTGAGGGGCGCTCACCGCTCGTCCTCCGGACCGCCGTCGCGTATCAGTTCGTTCGGGCCGTCGATCCACTCGGGCGTACCGTTCAAGATCCCTCGGAGATCCGTCATCGGCTCGCCGATGCGGATGCCGTACTCGTCGAGTTTGAACTCTCGAACCGTGCGCTCGAAGTCGCTCGTTCGCTTTTTCAGGACACCGATCGCCTTTCGCATCTCGCCGCCGATCTCCAAGTGGCGCAAGAAGAGGATGTTATCCGCGAGGTAGCTCACGCCTTCGTCGGTCACCTCGAAGTTGCCGGCAATGGAGTTGGTCTCGTTGATCAGGAGGAGGGTCGCGCCCATGTTCTTCATGTACTTGCCGATCTTGTGGATCTCGCGCGTCAGGTCGTCGTGGTTTCCGTACACCGAGAGGCGATAGCCCACGATCCCGTCGAGCATCACGATCTCCGTGCCCTCCTCTTCGACCTCCTGACGCACGCGGTAGGCGAACTCGTCGGCCGAGAGTTCGAGCGGCTCGATCTCCTCGATCCGCAGCGTCCCCTTCTCGAGCATCTCTCCGACGGGCATGTTGATCGACTCACACCGGTGGATCAGCGTCTCCCTTCCCTCCTCGAACGTATAGACCACCGAACGCTCGCCCCGACCAGCGGCCTCCTTCATGAACTGGATCCCGGTGGTGGTCTTGCCGACGCCCGTCGGCCCGGTGATGATCGTCGCCGTACCCCGTTCGAGACCGCCATACAGCAACTGATCGAGTTCGGGCACCCCCGAGGGGATGGTCTCGTCGGCGAACTCCCGACCGTGCTGGCGCGGGATGAGGTCGGGAAAGACGCACATTCTTCCCTCTCGGATTCGAAACGAGTGACGCCCGTCCTCGAAGTCCGAGCCGCGTAACTTGGTCACTTCGAGGAGTCGCTCGCGCGCGTCGCGTGTGAGCGTGATCGTTCCGTCGCTCATGAACTGGAGGTCGTCGTCGGGCTGGGGCGTCGTGTCCTGTGAGGTAAACAGCACCGTCGCGCCCTCGCCGTGGAGGAACTGCATGAACGAGAGCACCTGCTTTCGGAACTGGTAGTCGTCGGGTGCGAGATAGCGAAGCTGGGTCAGCGGGTCGACGAACACCCGATCCGGGGTGAGCGTCTCGACCCGGTCTGCGATCTCGGCGGTCAGCGACTCCTGTTCGACCTCATCGGGACTGAATATGTCATAGGAGAGGTCCTTCGAGAAGAACTCCGAATCCGGGCTCAGATCCAGAAATTCTATCCCCTCGATGTCGAACCCGAAGGAGACGGCGTTCTGGCGGATGTTCTCCTCCGATTCCTCCAGGTTAATGTAGAGGACCTCCTCGTCGCGTTCGGTCCCCCGGAGGAGGAAATGAAGCCCCAACAGGCTCTTTCCGGTCCCCGGATCGCCCCGGACCATGTAGGTTCGTTCGGGGAGGAATCCGCCATGAAGGATCGAATCGACACCCTCGATACCCGTCGACACCCGCTCGCCGACCGACTCCTGCGTCTGCATACTATTTTATTTCCTACGAAGCAATATAATTTATTATAAATCTCAGTAGATAGACAGTCGGATAGCTAGTCCAAACAGGTGTACGGAAGGACGGTTCGACGGGCCGAACGGCGGGGGCTACTGGAACCCGATCCGGCTACCCTGCCTGTTCCGACCGGGTTCGGCGGTGCCGCCCGCGAAGTCGTCTTTGATCTGTTCGTAGTACTCGAGGATGTCGTCGGTGATCGTCGGCCGGACCGACTCCATCGCCCCCCTGAAGTGGCGCATCTCGACGACCTCCGCGTCGCTGTCCTCGCGAAGCGCCGTCATCGCGGCCTCGCGGGCGATGCTCGCCAGATCGCTGCCGACGAACCCGTCGGTGATCTCCGCGAGTTCGCGCAGGCTGACGTCGGCCGCAAGCGGGATGTCCTGCGTGTGGATCTCGAGGATCTCCTCGCGACCCTCCTCGCCGGGCTGGCCGACCATGACGAGCCGGTCGAACCGCCCCGAGCGAATCAGCGCGGGGTCGATCATGTCCGGTCTGTTAGTCGCGGCGATCACCATCACGTTCTCCATCTCCTCGAGCCCGTCGAGTTCCGTGAGGAGTTGGTTGACAACCCGCTCGGAGACGTTCGAGCCGACGTCCTGGCCCCGTGCGGGCGCGAGGCTGTCGAGTTCGTCGAAGAAGATCACCGTGGGGCTCACTTGCCGGGCCTTCCGGAAGGTCTGACGGATCGCCTTCTCGGATTCGCCGACCCACTTGCTGAGCAGTTGAGGTCCGCGGATCGAGATGAAATTGGCGTTGGTCTCGTTGGCGACAGCTTTCGCCATCAGCGTCTTGCCGGTGCCCGGTGGACCGTAGAGCAGAACGCCCGCGGGCGGGTCGATCCCCAACCGGGTGAAGCGCTCGGGATTGGTCAGGGGCCACTCGACGCTCTCTTTGACGTCGCCGATGGCGTCCTCGAGGCCGCCGACGTCGTCCCAGGACATCTTCGGCAGCTCGACGAGCACCTCGCGCATGGCGCTCGGCTCGACCTCGCCGAGCGCCCCGCGGAAGTCCCCACGCTTGACGATCATCCGGTCGATCAGTTCGGGGGGCACTTCCTCCTCGTCGAGGTTGATCTGCGGGAGATACCGCCGCAGGGCGCGCATCGCGGCCTCCTTCGTGAGGCTCTCGATGTCCGCGCCGACGAACCCGTGGGTGTCGTCGGCGAGTTCCGAGAGGCTCACGTCGTCCGAGAGGGGCATTCCTCTGGTGTGGATCTGGAGGATCTCTTCGCGCCCGGTTTCGTCGGGCACGTCGATCGAGATCTCCCGGTCGAAGCGCCCCGGCCGACGAAGGGCGGGATCGACGCTGTCGACCCGGTTGGTCGCGGCGATGACGATGACCTGTCCCCTACTTTCGAGGCCGTCCATCATCGTCAGAAGCTGGGCGACGACCCGTCGTTCGACCTCGCCGGTGACGTCCTCGCGCTTTGGCGCGATCGAGTCGAGTTCGTCGATGAAGATGATCGACGGGGCCTCCTCACTCGCGTCCTCGAAGATCTCCCGCAGTTGCTGTTCCGATTCGCCGTAGTACTTCGAGATGATCTCCGGTCCCGCAATAGAGAAGAAGCTCGCGCTGGTCTCGTTTGCGACCGCCTTCGCGAGCAGCGTCTTCCCCGTCCCGGGCGGGCCGTGGAGGAGGACCCCTTGGGGCGGCTCGATCCCCAGCTTCTTGAAGATCTGGGGGTGTTTCATCGGCAGTTCGACCATCTCGCGCACGCGCTGGATCTCGTTCTGGAGGCCGCCGATGTCCTCGTAGGTGATGCCCGAACCGGCCTTCTCGAAGCCCGAGATGGGCTCTTCTCGCAGCTCGACGTCGGTGTCCTCGGTGATGAGACAGACGCCTTCGGGGTCGGTTTCGACGGCGATGAGGGGGATCGCCTGACCGGGCGAGCGCATGAAGGGGTGGTTCGTCGAGGACATGACGGGGACGATGTCACGCTCGACGACCGGACGTTTGAGGATCTGGCGTTTGACCATGCCGGCGGCGTCCGAGCCGAACTGGACCGACGCCTCTTCCGGGGGCGCGAGCACCAGTTTCTCGGCCTTCGTCGCGTCGGCCTTCCTGATGGTGACGCGCTCGCCAATGCCGACGTCGGCGTTCTGGCGGGTGAAGCCGTCGATACGCACAGTATCAGTGTTCCAGTCCTGGCGGTCGGCGCGCCAGACCTTCGCGGCGGTGGTGTCGCCGCCTTCGATCTCGATGATGTCTCCGGGACTCAGCTTCAGGTGCAACAACGTGTCCGGGTCGAGGCGGGCGATGCCTCTCCCGGAGTCGTTCGGGTAGGCTTTCGCCACCTCGAGTTGTACTTCGTTCATGATGGGGCTGCGGGGATGGGTGTTTGTCGGTTTCCGGGGCCGATAGGTCTTGTGTTGCGTGCGCTACCGGCGGCTGTGTTACTCCTTCGCACGATACTCTACGCACGAGCGGGTACAAAACCCTACTGCTTGGATGAGGCTTTCACGGGGTCCGTTCGTGACGAATCGCCACCCCGATCGGACGCTTTTTGTCCGCGACCACGAGGGCTAGGGTATGAGAACGCTTGCGTTCGACGGACGGACCGGTGCGAGCGGCGACATGATTCTGGGGGCGCTCCTGGCCGCCGGTGGGGATCCCGGGGCGCTCGCCCCGATCGAGGGGGCCCTCGACGTGCGCTACGAGGTCCAAGACGTGGTGAAAAACGGCATCAGCGCGACGAGCGTGAACGTGACGCTGGCGGGCGGACACGACCATGGAAACCACGATCACGACGCGGATCACGGATCGCACGGTCACGATCACGGGAATCACACCGAACACGATCACGCTCACGCCGAGGGGGCGGGACCACACCGCTCGTATCGGGAGGTCTGCCGACTCGTTGAGTCGATGGACCTCGATCCCGACGTCGAGGAGGACGCGCTCGCGGTCTTCGAGCTCCTCGGGGAGGCCGAAGCCACTGTCCACGGCGAGGACCTCGACTCGATACACTTCCACGAAGTCGGTGCCGACGACGCCATCGCGGACGTGGTCGGTGCCGTCCTCCTCCTTGCCGACCTCTCTCCCGATCGGGTGGTGACGACGCCGCTCTCGTCGGGCGGGGGGACGGTGGAGATGAGCCACGGGACCTACCCCGTTCCCGGGCCGGCGGTCGTCGAGATCGCAGCACGGGCCGACTGGTCGGTCCGGGGCGGCCCGGTCGAGGCCGAACTCCTGACCCCGACGGGCGCGGCGATCCTCGCGCACGTCGCCGAAGGATGCGAGACGTTGCCCGATCTCCGTGTCGAGCGCTCGGGCTACGGCGCGGGCGACCGGGATATAGAGGACCACCCCAACGTCCTGCGGGCGATCGTCGGCGAGAAGGGGGACCTCGCCCGCGAGGAGATCACGGTGCTAGAGACCAACGTCGACGACGTCTCGCCCGAGGTGCTAGGCGGGCTTCAGGACACCCTCGTGGAGGCGGGCGCGCGCGACGTTTCGATCCTCCCGGCTACGATGAAGAAGTCCCGGCCCGGTCACCTCGTGAAGGTGATCTGCCGGCCCCCGGACGCCGAACGCGTCGCGTGCCGTCTCGCCGAGGAGACCGGAACGCTGGGGGTGCGCTCGACTCCCGGTATCCACCGCTGGGTCGCAAGCCGCGAGATCGAGACCGTTTCGCTCGACATCGGTGGCGAAACGTACGGGATCGACGTAAAAATCGCGAGCGACGAGTCGGGCGAGGTCTACGACACAAGCGCCGAGTACGACGACGCGGCGGCCGTCGCTCGCGAGACCGGACTACCGATCCGCGAGGTCCTGACCCGCGCGGAGGTGGCATGGCACGACCTCACGTGAACCTAGTACTGAAATAAACACATAGTATTATCATATCATTATCAGGACTAGGATTATGTCCGAGGCGGGTCGAGTGGTTACCGATGACCCCGGAACTCGTCTCGCGGCCGGAGGAACCGACGGCGACCACGAACGACCCGAGCGAACGCGGTACCTGCCCTTACTGTGGCGCGACCGCGATCAACGTCCAAGGACTGCTCGACTGCCCCGAGTGTGGGTTCTGAGCGTCCACTTACTCCTCGCGGTGTTTCTCCAAGGCCTCCTCGACGGTGAGTTCGCCGTGGGCGACCCGTCTGGCCAGCGCCTCGTCGATCTCGCGGTTCTCCGGCGAGCGCTCCCGGGAACGGCGTTTGATCACGGTGAGTTCGCCCTCGGTCGGCTCGATCTCGCGGTGCTCGATGGCCTCGCCCTCCATCCGGGCGATGTTGACCGCCGCGAGCACGTCACCCATCCCGCGGGCACCGGTTCCCAGCGAGGGGGTCGTCCCGGTCTCGTCGACGAGTTCCACTCGGACGCCGTCGAGGGCGTTGACGATCGTCGCGCCCTGAAGGCGCGCCCCATCCCCGATCCGCACGAGCGGGTCGAGGCCCCCTCGAACCTCCTCGATGACGAGTTCCGCAGCGTCGGCGAGCGGCACCTGAAAGGCCGCGACGACCGTCTCCCCCGAGAGGACCGCGATCCCCGGTCGATCCCCGGGATCGACGCCGATGATCGTCCGGCCGTCGCCCGTTCTGAGCGCCGAGAGGGCCGCCTCGACCGCTTCGCGGGGGTTGTCGGGGTCGGCCCGGATCGACTCGACGCCGTCGGGGGGTTCGTCGTCGGGTCCGCCGATCAGGACCCGGGTGCGCTCGGGGAGTTCGTCGCCGGGTTCGATCGTCGTGAACGCGACCCCGCGCTCGCGGAGTTCGCCTACGACGCCGTGATACACCTCGAAGTCCTCGGTTGCGACGACGATCACGCTCGGGGTTCGCCGTCGGCTCGCTAAACGTTTTCGCGGACCGGGGCGTTTTTGCCCCCGTCGGCCCGATTTCCGGCGTGAACGACGCCATTCCAGTCGGGTGTCCCCCGATCGACGACCTGCTCGGCGGCGGCGTCGAGCGCGGGACCGTCACGCAGGTCTACGGCCCGCCCGCCGCCGGCAAGACGAACCTCGCGCTGTGTGCCGCCGTCGCGTGCGCCGCGGCCGGCGAACGGGTCGCCTACATCGACACCGAGGGGCTCTCGCCCGACCGATTCGAGGACTTGCTCCGTGCCCGAAGCGACGACAACACCGGATTGCAAAACGATCCGGTTAGAAGTCAGAAATCTGTGATTTCTGACGACATCAAGACGCTGTCCTCCCGAATCGTCATCAGCGAGGCCCATACGTTCGAGGAGCAAGAGGAGGCCGTCCGGGACGTCGAGGACCTCGCAGAAGAGGTGTCGCTGATCGTGCTGGACAGTGCGACCGGCTTCTACCGACTGCAGCGCACCGAGGACGAGCGCGAGGGCGACGCGCTTCGATCCGTCGCCCGTCAGGTAACTCACCTGCTCGCGCTCGCGCGAAAACACGATCTCGCCGTACTCATCACCAATCAAGTGTTCTCGGATCCCGACTCGGATATGGTTCGCGCGCTGGGGGGGAACACGCTCGAACACTGGACCGGTACAGTGCTCAGAATCGATCGATTCCGCGGGGGAAAGCGCCGGGCAACGCTGGAGAAACACCGGGCGAAGCCCGCCGGCGAGTCGGCCCAGTTCCGGATCACCGACACGGGGTTAGCGGACGTCGACGAATTGACCGGGGCGTAGGCTGTGCTGGCCGAGCGCGCAGAGCGCGCTCGGCTTTTTAGTGCAGGTTTTTCGAGGAGCGGTTCCCGCAGCGCGCTAGCGTGAGGAAACCCGACGCAGAAAAAAGTGCGTCCCGAAATCCTTTTACCCGCTTCAGGGAGAAGTACAGGCAACTGAGTATCATGGACATCTCAATCGTTTCCGAGGAGGAAAACCCGATGTTGCACCGTACGGACGTCACCTTCGAGATCACCCACGAGGAGGCCACGCCCGAGCGCCTGTCGGTGAGGGACAGCCTCGCGGCGAAGCTCAACAAGGACGCCGAAGAGGTCGTTATCCGCGAGATGAACACCAAGTTCGGGATGCGCACGACCGTCGGATACGCGAAGGTCTACGAGAGCCCCGACTTCGCGCGCGACGTCGAGCAAGAGCACATGCTCGAACGCAACAAGATCAGCGCCGGCGAGGGCGACACCGCCGACGAGGGGGAGGAGGCGTAGATGGCCCGCTACGACCTCTACGAGGAGGACGGTTCGGTAGAGCGCGAGCAGTGTCCCCGGTGTGGCGACGCGTATCTCGCGGACCACGGCGACCGAATGCACTGCGGGCGCTGTAGCTACACCGAGTGGCAGTAGTGGCGTTGCGGAGTCAGTGATAGATGCGCGTTCTCGGGATTGAGGGGACGGCGTGGGCCGCGAGCGCCGCCTACTTCGATACGGAGACCGGTGACGTCTTCATCGACTCGGATCCCTACCAGCCCGAAAGCGGCGGCATTCACCCGCGTGAGGCCGCAGAACACATGGCCGGGGCGCTCCCAACGGTGATCGAGCGGGCGCTCTCGGAAGCCGACAGCGTAGACGCGGTCGCGTTCTCACGGGGCCCGGGGCTGGGTCCCTGTCTGCGAATCGTCGCCAGTGCTGCCCGCGCGCTCGCCCAATCCCTCGACGTGCCGCTGGTGGGCGCCAATCACATGGTCGCTCACCTCGAGATCGGCCGGCACCGCTCTGGTTTCTCCAATCCGGTCTGTCTCAACGCGAGCGGCGCGAACGCCCACGTGCTGGGCTATCACAACGGCCGGTATCAGGTGCTCGGCGAGACGATGGACACCGGGGTCGGGAACGCACTCGATAAGTTCGCGCGCCACCTCGAGTGGAGCCATCCGGGCGGGCCGAAGATCGAGGAGAGAGCGAGAGGAGGCGAGTATATCGACCTGCCGTACGTCGTCAAGGGGATGGACTTCTCGTTTTCGGGGATCATGAGCGCGGCGAAGGACGCCGTCGATTCCAGCGAGCGCATCGAGGACGTCTGTTTCTCACTGCAGGAGACCGTCTTCGCGATGCTCGCCGAGGTCAGCGAACGCGCCCTCTCGCTCACCGGAAGCGACGAACTCGTTTTGGGGGGTGGGGTCGGACAGAACGCTCGACTCAGAGAGATGCTCGCGGAGATGTGTGAGGCTCGCGGCGCGTCGTTTTACGCCCCCGAACCCCGATTCCTCCGGGACAACGCGGGAATGATCGCGGTGTTGGGTGCGACGATGGCCGACGCGGGCGACATCCTCGAGATCGACGAGTCGAGAGTCGATTCGAACTTCCGTCCCGATCAGGTCGACGTGACGTGGCGCGGCGCGGAGTCCGTCTCGCGACCGATGAACGAAGAACACGAGGTGATCGGCGCGGAAGCGGTCGTAGAACTCGACGAGGACGTACGGAAGCGCCGCCGCCCGAAGACCTACCGCCATCCGGCCCTCGATGCCCGGCTTCGACGCGAGCGCACCGCGAGCGAAGCCCGACTGACGAGCCTCGCACGGCGCGCTGGTGTTCCGACGCCCGCGATTCGGGACATCGACCTCCGGGAGGGAACGCTCGTCTTCGAGCACGTTGGCGAGGCCGATCTGAGCGCCGACCTCACGCCCGAACGCGTCCGCGAACTGGGGCGTCATCTGGCGACGCTCCACGACGCGGGGGTCGTCCACGGCGACCCGACACCCAGAAACGCGAGGGTCTCGGACCGACGGCTCTACTGCATCGACTTCGGGTTGGGCTATCACACCGACGAGATCGAGGACTACGCGATGGACCTCCACGTCTTCGAGCGCTCGCTCGCGGGCACGGCCGCCGATTTCGAGGCCTGTGTGGGGGCGTTCGAGGCGGGCTATTGCGAGGTCGGCGACCGTGCCGTGATCGACCAGCTCAGAGCGATCGAGGGCCGGGGGCGCTATCGGTAGTCCCTGAGGCTTTATAATGCGGGCGAACGTTGGTCGGGGTATGGCTGAGAAACCAGATTCGGGGACGCTGTTCGGACTGCCGTACAACTTCGAGCGACCGAGCGTCGGCCGACTGCTGTCGGCGTACTGGCAGCCGGGCAAGGGAATGCTCGTCGAGAAACCGTTCGGCGTCGGCTACACGCTGAACCTCGCGAGCTGGCGCTCGTGGGTCGTCCTCCTCGTGGCCGCGGGCCTGCTCTACAACGAGCGAAGCGCCTCGGCCGAGCCCGAAGAGGCCGACGAGGAGGAACCCGTCGAAGTCGTCGTCGACGACTGATCGACGCCGCTTTTTCGCTGCGCCCGAAGCTTCCGGTGTGCTCCGATTCGTCACGAGTAACGCCGGCAAAGCCCGCGAAGCCCGCGAGTACCTCCCCGAAGAGGTCGAACGGGTCGATTACGACTACCCCGAGATCCAGTCCGATAGCTTGGAAGCGATCGCCGCCGCGGGCGCACGCGACGCCTACCGGGAGATCGGCGAGCCCGTCTTCGTCGACGATTCGGGGCTCTTTATCGACGCCTTCGACGGCTTTCCGGGACCGTACTCCTCGTACGTCGAGGAGAAACTCGGGATCGAGCGCGTCCAACAACTCACCGAGCGCGAGTCGACCGACCGGGCACGCTTTCGGACGATCGTCGCCTACGCCGACGGCGAGGGTGTCGAGACGTTTGAGGGAGTCGTACGGGGCCGGATCGTCGCGCCGCGCGGCGACGGGGGCTTCGGCTACGATCCCGTTTTCGAACACCGCGGAACGACGTTCGCGGAGATGGCAATAGAGGAGAAAAACGCCGTCTCCCACCGGGGGCGGGCGCTCGCGGCGTTCGGCGACTGGCTGGCCGAGCGCTGATCACCCGAATCGATGGATCGCGACCGTCGAGATCAGGACGCCGACCGCAGCGATGGGTGGCCCGGCGTGAGAGACCGTCGTTTCGATTCCGGCGGCCGGTCCGACGAACCCGGCCAGACCGACCGCGATGAGGACGACCAACAGGCCACCCGCCGTCATACCGCCGAGGATCGGGAGCCGTCCCGTGTTTGGTACGGATTTAGTTCCCATATAAAATAATATATTATAGTACTGGACTATAATCATTGTGCTACCCGGACGGGTCCCGGTCCGGGCCAGGGTACTCCCCGCCCACTACGACCGTGTAGAGCCGTTCGGGGTCGAAGACCGTCAGGAAGGCGTCGGGAGAGCGAATGCTCGTCGAGAGGCGGGGTTTGAGCGTCGCTCCCGTGTGAGCGCTCTGGAGGTCCTCGTCGAACGAGAGGATCTGGGCGGCGTCGCCGTGGTAGGCCGCCGCGAGCGCGGGATGGTCGCCGGTCGACTGCTCGACGATCCGTGCGAGTCCCTCGACGTTCACCCGCCAGGCGAGCGCGAGATCCTCCCCGCGCAGGTCGGCGATGATCGCCTCGGCGTCGTCGAGTAGCCGTTCGGTGACGACGAGCGTGAGCCACGAGTGGCTCCGGACGACGTCCAGGGCCTCGCGTGCGGTCTCGTCCCCGAGGAGGTCCGCGACGAGGACGTCCGCGTCGGCGACCACACGGGAGGGGTCAGGCTCGTTCATCACGGAGGTGCTCGAGTCGCCGCCGGATTGCTCCGCGTTCGACCGGTGGACCGGCCCGTTCGAAGAGTTCCCGCCAGCTGATACGTGTCATGCGATCGTCTGACATACTTTTAAGCCCGAATGGATCCACCCGGAGACAGGGCGCGGGATCACTCCCCACATCACCCACACGTCACGCGCCCACCGGCTCCTCGGTTCCGAGGAGCGCCGCTCTGACCCCTTCGACGCTCTCCTGTTCGGCGATGACGGCGACGCGGTCACCCTCGTCGATCGTCGTTCGCGGGAGCGGGATCGTCATCGCCTCGTGGTTCGTCCCGTGTGCATAGATGCGGGCCCCTTCCGGGAGGTCGATCTCGCTGACGCGCTTTCCGATCGCCGGCGAGCCGTCGGGAACGGTGACGGTGATGAGCTGTAGTTTCTCCGTGAGATCTGCGACGAGGTTGAAATCGCCCCCGAGGAGGGCGGTCTTCGCCCCCGCCGCACCCAGCCGTTCGGGGTAGACGATCTCGTCAACGTCGTCGGCGTACTTATGATAGATCTCCTCGCGGTAGTCGTGATCGATCCGCATGACCGTCCGGCAGCCGAAGTGTTTGCCGACCATACACGCCGCGAAGTTGGTGTTGAGGTCGCCGGTCAGCCCCGCCAGCGCGTCGGCACCCTCGACACCGGCCTCTTCGAGGATGCCCTCGTTCCCGCCGTCGCCCTCGACGACGTCGAACCCCGACTTCCGGGCGCGCTCCACTTTGTCGTGGTCGTTGTCGACGATCGAGACCTCGTGACCCTCCTCGTCGAGGATCCGTGCCGTGCGCATCCCGACGCGTCCGTACCCGACGATAACGAACTTCATGGCCCTTCTATGACGACCCGCTAGAAAAACGTTAGCCCCCGACTTCGACCGAACCCTCCCCGAACGCCGACAGTCCTCACCCGTCCGTTTCGCACTCGATGGGGTGGTGGACCACCTCGTAACCCCGAGTAGCCTCTTCGACCCGCTCGACGGCGTAAAACCGGACGTTTCGCTCCTGTTTCGTCCGGACCGGGAACCCGTAGTGGACGGCGTCGTAGCCCAGTTCCCCCGGTCCGACCCGCTCGACGAACGCCTCGTGGGCCGCGAGGCGCTTTTCGATCACCTCCTGGGAGAACGACGGGAGCCCTGTGAGTCGCTCGTCGAACGCCTCGATCAGGTCGGGATCAAGTTCGTAGCCAACCGACTCGCGCCCAGCGACCATCGCCGCGAGCGTCGTCGTCCCGGTCCCCCAGAACGGGTCACAGACCGTATCGCCGTAGATAGAGAACATGTTGATCAGCCGGTAGGGGAGTTCGAACGGGAAGGCCCCCGAGCGCTCGCGGGCCTCGCCGTCGAGGCGCTGGTCGGTTCCTCGAATATCGCTCCAGAGGTCCGAAAACCAGCGGTTTCGCTCCTCCCAGAAGTACGCGCTCTCGTAGCGCGCCTCCGAGCGGGGCTCGAACCGGCGGGGGCCGCCCTTGCGAAAGACCAGCACGTGTTCGTGTTCGAGGGTCGGATACGCGTTCGTCGGGACCATCCCCGAGCCCATGAACTTCGCGGCGCTGTTGGTGGGTTTGCGCCAGAGGATCCCGGGCAACGAGACGAACCCCCGCTCGCGGAACGCCTCGGTGACCCGAACGTGGTTCGGGTAGGTCTGGAAGGTGTCCTCGACCGTCCGGGTGGCATCCCCGACGTTGATGCAGGCGATTCCCCCCTCCCGGAGGACCCGGTCGAGTTCGTCCCAGACCGAGTCCAGCACTCTGTGCATCGCCTCGAACGCGCGGTCGCCATCGCCCGCTTCGAGCGCGTCGCCGACCGCGGGATCGAGGCCCGCGAACGCCTCGTCCCACATCTCGATCATCGGGTACGGCGGCGAGGTGACGACGAGATCGACCGCGTCAGCCGGGAGCGCGAGGTCGCGTGCGTCACCGGCGTGGAGGGCGTGTTCGGTCCGCATACCGCCCGATGTGCCCGCCAGTGGGTTATATGCTCCTATCGAGGCGAGGATTCAACGCCGGAACGACCGGTGGCCCCGTCGCTCCGTGGGCGACGAGCGTCCCCTCGATCCGCGGGTCGTTTCGAGGCGGGTTTCGCACGAATGGACAATAGCTAAGGAGCCTCCGTAGCCAGAGTAGGTGTATGGTTTTCTCCCTAGGGACGGAGGTCGTGTTTCTCGTCGTCTGCCTGCCCTTTCTCGCTGCGGCGCTCGTTCGACCCGTCTACGGGGTGCTCGGCGAGCGAACCGGCTACGCCGGGGCGGCCGTTGCGCTCGTCTGTTTCGGGTTGCTTCTTACCCAACTCGGGACCGAGGCGGCCGTCTCGATCCCGTGGATCCCCGCACTCGACGTCTCGCTGCGGTTGTACGTCGACGGCTGGGCGCTGTTGTTTGCCCTGCTCGCGAGCGGGATCGGCGCGCTCGTCTTCACCTACTCCGTGGGATACATGCACGGCGAGAGCGGGCTGGTGGGGTACTACGGCGCGTTGCTCGCCTTCATGGGATCGATCCTCGGGGTGGCGCTGTCGGCGGACCTGATCGCGCTCTTCCTGTTCTGGGAGCTCACGAGCGTCTGTTCGTTCCTGTTGATCGGCCACCACACCGAGGAGGCCTCCTCGCGGTACGCCGCCCGGATGGCGATGGTCGTCACGGTCGGAGGCGGGCTGTTCGTCCTCGTGGGATTTCTCGCCCTGTTCGTCGTCTCCGGTAGCGCGCTTGGAACCGAGACGTTCTCGCTCGTGGCGATGCTCGAAGAGCCCGAAGCGATGCGGGCAGCGCTCCGCGAGGCGGGCCTGTTCGTCCCCGCGCTGTTTCTGGTCGCGGTCGGGGCGGCCTCGAAATCCGCACAGGTCCCGCTTCATTTCTGGCTCCCCAACGCGATGGAGGCGCCCACGCCCGTCTCGGCCTTTCTCCACTCGGCGACGATGGTGAAGGTCGGCGTCTACCTCGTCGGGCGGCTCAGACCGCTTTTGGAGAGTTCCGAGTGGATGCTGTTGTTCGCGACCCTCGGACTGGCGACGATGACGATCACCGCCATGCTGGCGGTCGCCGCCACGGACATCAAGGAACTGCTCGCCTACTCGACGGCGAGCCACCTCGGGCTGATGATCGCGGGTTTCGGTTTCACAGTGCCCTACGGTGCGGAAGCGGGCGTCTTTCACCTGCTGAACCACGCCCTGTTCAAGGCCCCGCTGTTCCTCGTCGCCGGGATCGTCTCCCACGAGGTCGGCACCCGCCGGATCGACGAATTGGGCGGGCTCCGCCACGACCTTCCCGTGACTGCGCTCATTACCGCCGTCGCGGCCCTCGGCATGGCCGGCTTCCCGCCCTTTAACGGGTTTTACTCGAAGGAACTGCTGTTCGAGGCGGCCTACGAGGTCGCCCACGCCGCGGGCGGGTTGGCGTGGCTCTATCCCGTCGTCGCGGTGTTCGCGAGCGTCTTTACCGTGTTGTACTCGCTGCGATTCCTCGCGCTCTTTTTCGGGGCACGTCCCGACGGGCTGGGTACCGTCCATCGACCGCCGCTGACCCTGTTGGTCCCGCCGGCCGTCCTCGCGGCCGTCGCGGCCCTCGTCGGGATTGACCCCCAGTTCGCCGTCGATAGCTTCGTCGGGTGGGCCGTCGAACCGACCGCGCTGGAGGCCCACGAGATGCACGCCGGCCTGCCCACGTCGCTCTCCCCGCCGGTGGCGATGTCCGTCGCGGCGATCGGCCTCGGGGCGGTCGCCTACCCGTTTTACGCCGGCGTTCGGGACGCCGTCCGGACGCTCGCCTCGGTCCGGGTACTGCGCCCGAACTGGTGGTACGACGCCGCGCTGGCCGGCCTCGATTCGGGGAGCGCGCGGCTGATCCCGACGATCCAGAACGGGCTGTTGCGCACCTCCGTGACGTGGATGCTCGCTGCGACCAGCGCGCTCGCGCTCGCGGGCTACGCCGTAGCGGGCGTCTCGATACCGGCCTACGACGGGGTCGGCGTCTCGCTCCCGATCGTCCTGGTGCTGGTCGTCGCAGTCGCCGTGACTATCGCGGTCGCGGTCGCACCCTCGCACATCGCGGGCGTGCTCACGGTCTCGATCCTCGGGGTCATGATCGCGGTCTTCTACGTCCTGGCCAGTGCACCGGATCTCGCGTTGACACAGCTCGTCGTCGAGACGCTCGCACTGCTGGTCTTTTTGCTCGTCCTCGAGGAGGTCCCCGAGTTCTACGGCAATATCGACCGCCGGGTCGCGTTTCGGGACGTGGGCCTCTCGGTCGTCGTCGGCGCGACGGTCTTTCTCACGGTCCTGTTGACGACGCGCACGCCGCCGGGTGGGGGCGAGTCGATCGCCCGGTACTTCACCGAGCAGGCGGTCCCCGGTGGGGGCGGCACCAACGTCGTCAACGTGATCCTCGTCGACTTCCGCGGCTTCGACACGCTCGGGGAGATCACGGTGATCGCGATCGCCGCGGTCGCCGTGCTCGTGCTTATGACCGTGCGCGACGGAGGTGACGCCACGTGACGACGGTCATCATGCGAACGACCGCGCGAGTCGTCGTTCCGATCATCCTGATCGTCTCGATCTCGTTGTTCCTCCAGGGTCACAACCTGCCCGGCGGCGGGTTCATCGGCGGCGTGCTCACCACGACGGCGTTCGCGCTCGTCTACATCGCCTACGGCCTCGATTTCCCACGGGTGCTCGGCCACGAGATGGAACCCGCAGAAAGCGTCTTCGAGGACCCCGTCGTCGTCGCCTATCGCCGGACGTTCCTGTCGGGACTGGCCATCGCGGTCGGCGGCGGGCTCGTCCCCCTGCTGTTCGATCTGCCCTTCCTCTCCCAGACCTACGTGATCCTCCACGATATCCCCATCTACCACGAGATCGAACTCGCGAGCGCGCTCGTGTTCGATCTGGGCGTGTTCCTCGTGGTCGTCGGGGGCCTTCTCACCGTGTTGTCGGTGGTGGGAGCCGAATGACCGCGTTCGTCCTCGCGACCGTTCTCGGGATCCTCTTTGCCGCCGGGACCTTCCTGTTGCTCCGCCGTGACGTCCTTCGGATCGTCTGGGGCGTAACGGTCCTCAGTCAGGCCGCGAACGTCTATCTCATGACCATGGGCGGCATCGTCGAGCCTTCGGCCGACGGCGTCCCCGTTCTCGCGGGTCACGGCGAACACGTCCCCCAGACGACCGACCCGCTCGTTCAGGCGCTCGTCCTGACCGCCATCGTCATCAGTTTCGCCATGACCGCCTTCGCACTCGTATTGACCTACCGCGTCTATCAGGAGCACAGCACGCTCGACACCACGACCCTCGAGGGGGAGCCGTGACCGACCAATTCGTCGTCGCGCCGATGCTCGTGGCGCTCGTCTCGATCGTGCTCACCCTTGGGACCCGTCGGCGTCTCGGTACGCAGATCGCCCTAAGCGTCGCTGGCGCGCTCGCGTACGCGGGGACGGTCCTCGCTATCGTCTGGCGGGTCGTCTTCTCGCCGGGCGCAAGTCCCGTGACCTACCAACTCGGGGGCTGGCCCGCCCCCTTCGGGATCACGCTCGTCGCCGACGCGCTCTCGGCGTTCATGCTGAGCATGGTCGCGGTCGTCGGGCTGGCGGCACTCGTCTTCTCGGTGAGCTACATGACGCCCGACGAACAGCGCGTGTTCTATCACCCGCTGTTTCACTGCCTGTTGCTCGGTGTCAGCGGAGCCTTCCTCACGGGCGACCTGTTCAACCTCTTCGTCTGGTTCGAGGTGATGTTGCTGTCGAGCTACGTCTTCGTCGCCTTCTACGGCCGGAAAAAGCACACCCGCGCCGCGCTCTGGTACGTCGTGCTCAACCTGGTCGGCAGCGTCGTCATGCTGGTCGCCATCGGCGGGCTCTACTCGATCACCGGTACGCTCAACATGGCCGACATGGCCCGCCGGCTCGCCGACCCCGCGGCCTTCGGCATCAGGGTCGAGGCCGTCGTGGGGCTCTCGGCGCTGTTGTTCGCGGTGTTCGCGCTCAAGGCGGGGCTCGTCCCGTTCCAGTTCTGGGTGCCTGCCGCCTACCGCGCCGCCCCGCTCCCGGTGACGGCGCTGCTGGCGGGCGTCACGAAGAAGGTCGGCCTCTACGCCATCGTTCGGCTCTACTTCACCGTCTTCGGGGCGACCCGACTCTCGGTGTCGATCCCCGGCGTGGGCGGCGACTCGCTGCTCGCGTTCTACGGGGTCGTGTTGTTCTGTCTGGCGACGGCGAGCGTCCTCGTCGGGGGACTGGGCGCGCTCGCTGCGGACGAACTCGAGGGCGTGTTCGCCTACTCTTCGATCAGTCAGATCGGGTTCATCGTCGTCCCGCTTGCGATCGGGGCCGCCTCCGCGAGGCCGGCGATCCAGCATCTCGCGATCCTCGCGGCGCTCGTGTATGCGCTCAACCACGCGCTGGCCAAGAGCACGCTGTTCATGGCCGCCGGGACGGTCAGGAGCGCCATCGGAACGAGTCGGCTTCGCAACCTCGGCGGCATCGCCTCGCACTCGCCCGCCCTCGCGGGGGTCTTTTTCGTCGCGGCGCTCTCGCTCGTCGGGATCCCGCCGCTGACGGGCTTCTTCGGAAAGCTGCTCGTGTTCGACGTCGCGCTGCGCGCGGAGTCGGCGTTCGGACTGGCGTTGTTGCTCGGCGGGACGGGCCTGACCATCGCCTACACGACGCGGGTGTGGAACCGTGCGTTCTGGGGCGAGGCGTCGCCGGCGGTCGCGGCGTCGAGTCCCGCTCGCGTCCAACTGGTGGTCGTCGTCGCGCTCGCGGCCTGTATCGTCGCGGTCGGGGTCGGTTTCGATCCGGTCTATCGCTTCGCCGACGCCGCCGCGACCGCGGCGACCGATCGGGGCGCGTACATCGACGCCGTCGGCCTGACTGGGGGTGCGGGCGCATGAGGGTGCGAACGTGGCCCGTCGTCGGCGTCGGTCTCGGCGTGCTGTGGTTGTTCGTCCGGGACGTCGGGCCGACCCTTGATGCGTTCCTCGGACAGTTCCTCATGGGGCTCGCGGTCGGACTCCCGATCGCCTTCCTCTTCCGACGGTTCTACGACGAGCGAATCGATCTCGGCCAGATCATCCGGGCGATCCCGTACGTCCTGTTGTACGTCCTGACCTTCTCGCGGGAGGTGGTCGTCGCCAACCTCGACGTCGCCTACCGCGTGCTCGCGCCGGGATCGACCATCGATCCCGAAGTCATCCTGATCCCCCTTCGCGTCCAGGGCGATTTCGGCGTGACGACCATCGCAAACAGCATCACCATCACGCCGGGGACGATCACCCAGGACTACGACGCGGAGGCGAACGCGCTATACGTCCACGTAATCGACGGGCGAGACCCCGAGGCCGTGGTCGAACCCATCCGGCGCTGGGAGGACTACGCGCTGTTGATCTTCGAGGAGGAACTCGACCCCGGGTCGCCCGCCCCGGAGATCGTCATCGACGGGGGTGAGAACGATGGTCGTTGAGGGGACCGATCCCGACTTCGTCGTGTTCGCGATTCGGGCCGGACTGGTGGTCGTCAGCGCGCTCTGTGTCCTGTGTGCCTATCGCGCGATCGCCGGACCGACGGTCCCCGACCGCGTGGTCGCCATCGACACCATCGTCACCAACGTCGTCGCCATCGCAGTGCTGTTCGCGCTGTTGACCGGGCGTAGCCTCTTCATCACGGGCGCGCTCGTGCTCGCGATAATCGGCTTCATTACCACCGTCAGCGTCGCGAAGTTCGTCACCGAGGGGGACATCATCGAATAATGCTCAGCACGCTCCAATCGGTTCTGATCACCGTACTGATCGCCGTCGGGTGTTTCTTCCTGACGGTGGGGACCATCGGCCTGCTCCGGTTTCCGAACGTCTACAACCGGATGCACGCAACCAGCAAGCCAACGACGCTTGGCACCGCCGCGATCTTCTTCGCGGGGTTCGTCCACTTCGGCCCCGGCGGGAACGGCCTCGCCTCGCTGATCGGCGTCTTCTTCCTCTTCCTGACGGTGCCGACCGGCGCGCACATGATCGCCCGCGCCGCCCAGCGCATGGGCGTGCCGTTCATGGAGGGCGTGACTTGGCCCGGCGAGGCCGACGAGGACCGCGAGAGCTGACCGGGGCGAAGCTACAAACACCGGGGCGGTCTACCATCGAGTATGGCACAGCGACTCGCGGATCAGGCCTGTGAGGCATGTACCTCCGAGGACGAACCGCTTTCCGAGGAGGGGTACGCGGAGTATCTGACGGAACTCGACGACGAGGTCTGGGAGGTAGTGGAGGAGCACCATTTGGAGGGAACCTACGCGTTCGAGGACTTCCGAGATGCGCTTGAGTTCACCTACGAGGTCGGCGAACTCGCCGAGGAGGAGTGGCACCACCCGGACCTGCATCTCCAGTGGGGGGAGGTACGAGTCGAGATGTGGACCCACAAGATCGACGGCCTGCACAAGAGCGACTTCGTGATGGCCGCGCGGATGGACCGCATCCACGACGACTACGCACCGGAGTGATGGAACGGCAGTTCGTCTGTGAGTTGTGTGGTGAGCGCTTCGAGAAGCGCGACGCACTGGTGGCGCATGGGTTGGAGGAGCATCAGGACGGGGAGGATCAGTAGTAGTTACTGAAAGTCAAACGTGGTTTCGAGGACCGCGAGCTCATCTTATCTGCCGTAGAGGATCATTATCTGGGTAATGATTATCGTAATAATGATCTAGTGATTGTGGGTCTCTAATGCGGGCCGCTGTGAACCGAGCTGTCGGGCGGACAGTTCTGGTGATCGTATCCGACGCGAGCCAGTATCGGTTCACTACGGCCGGGAATAACATCGTCCATCCAAAAATCGACTAGAAGATACAGCGACGAGACAGATGCCGGGCGGTTTTGGGCTCTGTCATATAGAGCCTAGGCCGGGATTTGAACCCGGGCTCTCGTCCTTACCAAGGACGCGCTTTACCGCTAAGCTACCCAGGCGCGCATCGCTTCCTTCCCGTGGAGCGTGTTTAAGGGTTTCCATCCGCGTTCCCTCGCACGGTTAGGGGTCGGTCGCCGACGGCGGGGCGTGCCCATCTGCGCTCGGAAGCAGCGCCGTCCCGCGAAACAGCGCCGCCGCATCGGGCAGCGGGGCTTCGGCCTCGCGTACCAGCCGATCCAGCGCGCCCTGCACGGGGGTCGGGACGGGCGGGTCGACCGCGCTCGTGCCGGCGACGCCCGCGAGTTCGAGGACGCCCCTCTCCAGATTCGCGTCGAGCGCCGCCCGATCCGCGTCGGGTTCCCGGCGGTGGGTCTGGTCCTGGCCGAACGCCCGGATGGTCTCGACGGCCCGGTCGGCTGCGTCGGTCATCGCCAGCAGATAGAAGCCACGGGAGACGAGGATGTCGGCGGCCAGCACGTCGAGGTTCGCTGCGGTCTGCTCATCGGTGTCGGCCCACGGTTCCTCGTGGGCGAGCGTGCGGGTAAGCCGGAGTCCCTCGTAGATGAGCTGGACGCCAGCGGCGCGTTCGGCGAGCGCCTCGGGATCGACCGTTGGGTCGGCCCGCTGGGCGATCAACAGGACGAGTGCGCCGGGGGCCATCGAGGCCGCCGCGAGGACCGAGTCGATCCGGTCGGCCAGCCGCGGTGGGTCGATGTCGGCGAGGGCCTCGCGTGCGCCCCGGCGTGCCAACTCGGCCTGTTCCATTTGACTGCGGTAGGGATGGAAGGGGCAAAGACCTTTGGAAACCACCCGTCTGCATGATCGAAACCGACTCGAAAGGCGACGTTCGCCACGTCACGCTCGCGCGCCCCGAGCGCCGAAACGCACTCACTCCCGAAGGTCTGGACGATCTGGCCCGCACGGTCGAGACCGCAACGGAACCGGTCGTCTACCTCTCGGGGGCGGGCTCGGCCTTCTGTGCGGGCGCGGACCTAGAGGTAGTCGAAGACCTCGAAGACGGCCGGGCGTTCGCCGAGCGGGGCCAGCGAACCGCCAGCGCGATCGAGGCGGCCGAGAGCGTCGTGGTCGCCGGTATCGACGGCCCCGCACGCGGCGGCGGTCTCGAGATGGCGTTGGCCTGTGACCTGCGGATCGCGACCCCCGAGGCGACGTTCGGCGAGCCCGGCGTCAGCCTCGGCCTGTTCGGCGCGTGGGGCGGGACCGTTCGCCTTCCTCGGCTGATCGGCTCGGCCGACGCGATGGACCTCTCGCTATCGGGTCGAGTCGTCGACGCCGAGGAAGCCCTTCGGATGGGGCTGGTCTCACGGATCGTCGAGGATCCCGAGGCGGTCGCCCGCGAGGTCGCAGACAACGACCACCGGGCGCTCGCGCTGACCAAGGAACGACTGCGCGATGACTCTTCGACGGCAGAACAGGAAGCCGCCGAGGCGGTGGCGTTCGCCGAACTGATCGAACGCCGCCGTTAGCGCTCGGGTGCGGGCGGCACCGTGCGCTTGTGGGCGCTCCGTTCGTACAGCGAGTCGACATCCCGAACCACGTCCTCCTCACAACCGACGACACGACTCGTCGCCGCGACCGACAGCGGCCCGTCGACGTGCAGCGCGAGGACCGCATCGAGCGTGTCGTAGTCGATCCCCAACTCCCCTTCATCGGTCTGGTCCTCCCAGAGCTCGGCGGTCGGGGTCTTCTCGGCGAGGTCCTCGGGGACCCCCAGGTGATGGGCGAGATGGCGGACCTGCTGTTTGTAGAGGTTGCCGATGGGATGACAGTCGACCCCGCCGTCGCCGTACTTCGTGAAATAACCCACCGCCGCCTCCGCACGATTTCCGGTCCCCAGTACGACCCGGTTCTCGTGGTTCGCGAGCAGGTAGTTGAGCACCGCCCGGGTGCGCGCTCGGGCGTTGCCGACCGCGACGTGATCACCTTCGACCTCGGGGAGCGCCGAGACGAAGGTTTCGACGATCGGATTGATCTCGATCACGTCGTACCCGATCTCGAGATCCCGGGCGACTCGTTCGGCGTCGCTCATGTTCCCCTCGCTGCTTACCTCCCCCGGCAACACGAGTCCGTGGAGGTTCTCCGAACCGAGGGCGTCGACGGCCAAGTACGCCGTTAGCGTACTGTCGATCCCGCCCGACAGACCCAGTACGGCCCCGTCGGCGCCCGCCTCGGCGACGGTATCGGCGATAAAGCCCGTTATTCGGTCGTAAACGGTATCGAGTTCCTCCTCGGAGAATCGCAGGTCGATCATGGGTGCCCGTAGCGACCCCAGCGCCTAATAGTCACCTCCGTCGGCGAGAAACTGGATGTGCGTCCACCGGGACGAAGCGCTACGTTCAAGTGACGCGACGGGGTAAAACGAGACGAGCGCCGGTGGTCTAGTGGTAGGACATGAGCTTCCCAAGCTCATAGCCCGGGTTCAACTCCCGGCCGGCGCATTCTACCGAGCAAACGTCGAGAGCGACCACGTTCGGCCCAACACCTATAACGACCGTCCGAGACAGTTCCCGGTAGACATGTCAGCACCCGATTCCTTGGAGGACGTCAAGGAACTGCTCGACGCCGGCTGGGAGATCCGCTGGGACGGCCGCACCGGCAGCGATTATCCGCCGAACTACCGGCTCGTCGAGTTCGAGAAACCCGATGACTTGGCGGACTACACGCCCGTCAAACAGCTCCATCTACTCGCAAAGGACTACGAGGAAGTCGAGAAACTCCGCGAAAACGGTGATGACGACGGTGAGGGCGACGAAACCGAACTCGAGGACGGCAAGTAACGACTACTCCTCGGTGTCGTCTTCGTCGTCGTCCTCGGCGACCTCCGCTTCCTGTTCGTCGGTCTGGAGGCTTCCCTCGTTGAGTTCCTCGGCGTCGGGATCGACCATCTCGACGTCGTCGGCGGGATGCCCCTCGGAACCGCCCTCTTTAGTGTTTTCCGGGACCGCATCGCCCTCGGTCGGGCCGGCGATCTCGGCCTCCTCGCCGGCACCCTCGGCCTCGGGGGTCTCGCCCGTATCGGGATCGCCGAAGTCCCGCGGTGACTCGGTGTTCGCGTCGGCGATCACGCCGCTTTCCTCCTCCTCGGGGTCGTCGCTGCTCCACGGTTCGCTGACCTCAACGTCGCCCTCGGAGGCCTGCTGCTGGGCACGCCCGATGGCGATCCAGCCCGCGCCGACGGCAATCTGACGGAGCGCCCGGCCCTTGTTCGAGCGAAGCGACGCCAGCCCCTTCAGGACCGTGAACCCACCTGCGAGCAGCGAGAGCGTCCCCATCCGACCGTGTTTGACGACGATCGGTCGGAGCGTCTCGACCGCCGAACGCACGCTCGCTGGCATTTTGTCCTCGCTATCCGCCGAGATCGCAAGCGGCACGTACTGTCGTAGTTGCATCGTCCGTCGCTACTCCGTCGAGACGCTTAAAAGCACGACCGGCAGGCGCGATCCGAACTACGGGCAGAGATCGGTCGGCGACAACGAGAGCAGTCGGTCGGTGGCATCAGCGTCGAACCGCAGCGGCCTGCGCCACCACGGCCCACGCCCCGAATCGGCCGCGAGGACGAACGATCCGATCACGTACGCGCCCCAGTCGGGAGTGATCCACGGGGCGGGGTCCTCGCCGACCGTCGAGAGCGTCGCATAAAAGAAGACGACGTCGCCCGCTTCGAGTTCCGACAGCGGGCCGGCCTTTACCGCGTGTTCGTCGCCGTAGGTGTAGGCCTCACAGCGGGGGTACTCCGCGAAGGAAGGGTCGAGTGGACGCGGCGGTCCAGAAGGGAATCGGGGACCTCGATCGGAAGTTCGAGGTCGGCGTAGGTCGGCACCGGCTCACGGACGGGTTCGTGCTCGGGGATCGGGACGTACTCGAAGCGGCCGTCGGGGTAGATCGTCCCTCGAAACCCCGGAAGTGAGGTGTTCGCCCCCACGTTGATCGCGACGGCTCGGGGCATCTCACGCGATACACGCCACCGTACTACTTGGCTCTTCCCTCCGGTTCGAGCGTCCGGCCGAACTCGTCGAACGGCTCCACGTCGGGGGGCAGTTCGTAGTCGATCTCGCGGTCGTCCTGCCGGTTCGTCAGTTTGTCCCCGATGGGTTCGGCGTGTTCCTCGAAGCCCGGCTTGATCCGCACACTCCTCGCGGGGGTCCCGACGACGACGTGGTGAGCCGGGACGTCCCCCTGCACGATCGCGCGTGCCCCGACGATGCTGTTCTCGCCCACTGTACAGCCCGCCCGGACCATCGCGTCGTAGGTCACGCGCGCGTCGTCCTCGACGACGGTGCGGAAGTTCGTCACCTCGGTCTGATCGACCACGTCGTGGTCGTGGCTGTAGATGTGCGCCCCGTCGGAGATCGAGACTCTATTTCCGATCTCCAGTCGTCCCCGGTCGTCGAGGTGGACATCGTCGTGGACGACCGTGTTGTCGCCGACCGTGATGTTGTGGCCGTAGGTGAAGCTGATCCCCTTGAAGAAGCGACACCCCTCGCCACACTCTTCGAAGAGATGGTCGGCGAGCATCGCCCGGAACCGCAGTGCGAACGCGACGTTGTCGGCCATTGGCGTGGCATCGAACTGCCGCCAGAGCCACTGGAGGTGCTTCGAGCGTCTGAACTTTGCCTCGTTTTTCTCGGCGTAATACTCGCTTTCGAGCGTCGAGTTACACGGATCGTACCCCTGCAGGCGAACCCGCTCTGCGGGCGAGACGTCCTCGCCCGCCTGCCAGCGCTCGTAGGCCGCCCGGTCACCGTAGAGATCCACGAGCGTGTCACGGACGACCTCGCAGGTGTCCTCCTCGCCCGACAGCCGGTCATCGACCTCCGCGATGAACGCCTCTACTCCCTGTTCTGCCTCCTCGGGGAGCGAGACGTGACGTTTCGTCATAGGTGTCGTTCGATACGATCGTTCAAATGGAGTTCGGTTGTAACACGCACCACATCTCGCACGCCGGCGACCGAGCGGGGTCCGCATCCGCTAAGTATCCCCGTTCCATACTCCCAGTATGCACTATCGAACGCTCGGCGACTCGGGCGTCGAGGTCAGCGAGGTCGGCTTCGGCGCGTGGGTCGTGGGCACCGACTGGTGGGGCGACAGGGGCGAGAAACAGGCCCTCGACATGCTCGAACACGCCCTCAACCGGGGTATCACTTACTTCGACACGGGCGACGTCTACGGCCACGGCCGCTCGGAGGAACTCGTCGGCGAGGCCTTCGCGGACAGACGCGAGGAGGTCACACTCGCCACCAAGGTCGGCTACGACTTCTACAACAATCCCCAAGCAGGTCACGGCGAGATCCCAAAGGAGATCATCCCCGAATACCTCCGCGAGGCTGTCGAGAAGAGCCTCGACCGCCTCGATACGGAGTACGTCGACGTCCTCCAACTGCACAACGCGGACGTCTCGGAGGTCGACGACGATATCCTCGAAACCCTCGACGAACTCCGCGAGGAGGGGCTGATCCGGGCGACCGGCTGGGCGCTCGGCCCCTCGATCGGGTGGCTCGCAGAGGGCGATCGGGCCATCGCCGAGGGGTTCGATTCGGTCCAACTGGTCTGGAACCTGCTCGAACAGGAGGTGGGAACTCACTTCCTCGAGACGATCGATGAGCTCGACGCCGAAACGAGCCTGATTCCCCGCGTGCCCCACTCCTCGGGCCTGCTCAACGAGCAGGTCACCCCCGAAACCGAACTCGGCGAGGGCGACCACCGGGGCTTTCGGCCCGACGAGTGGTACGAGACGGGCTGGGAGAAGCTCGAGACGCTACGATTCCTCGAACGGGAGGGGGAGCGGACGATGGGACAGGCCTCGATCGCATGGCTGCTCGCCCACGACGCGGTCGCGAGCGTGACGCCGACGTTCCGCACCACCGAGGACATCGACGAGTGGGCGGACGCGGGCGAGGTGCCGGCGCTTTCGGAGGAAGAACTCGACCGCGTCGCCGAACTCTACACGACGAACTTCGGGATCGACCGCGACGACGGGATGGACTCGCTTCGCTCCTCCGTCGACGGCGCGGATCTCCGGAAGGCCGACATCGAGAAACAGCCCGCCGACTGACGTGCGTAGGTTCCTCGTCGGTACCGCCGTGTTCCACGCGGTTCTGGCCGCGCTGGTTTTCGTCCACGCCCGGCGACGGGGCCGCCCTGCGGGGCAGTGGGTCGTTCTCACCCTCGTGTTCGGACTCGGCGGTGTCGCCGGATACGCACTGCTCGGACGTTGAACCGTCGGCTCCTCAGCCCACCAGTCGCCCGTAGATGACGACCGCGAACGCCAGCCCGAGACCGATCCCCGCGCCGATCACCAGCCCCGAGCGGAGGTTCCCACCCAGCAGCCCGATCAGGAACGCGACGACGACGGGAAAACCCGCGATCACCGCGATTCGGAGCGTTCCGGCGGAGCGGCCCTCCGTCGGCCCCTCGCTCATGCCAGAAAGACGTGACGCGGCCGGTCCGCGAGCACGTCACGGCCCCACTGGACGGTGTCGCGGAAGGCTTCGGAGCGGAAGAAGGCCATCGCGTCCTCCTTCGAGCGCCACTGGCTGGCGATGAACATGTCGTTCTCGTCGGCGACGTTGACCATCAGATCCGTCTCGTGGTGGCCGTCCATCTCCGCCAGCAGGCCGCCGACGACCTCGAACTTCTCGACGAAATCGTCCCTGTGTTCCGGCTTGACGGTGTAAAACATCCCCATCGTGCCGAAGCCCGATTCCTCCCCCGCCCGCGCGACTATGCCGGGCAGGTCGGCCAGAAAACCGCCAGCGGTGTCGGCAGCGTCGGCCGTCTCCCAGATGCTGACCACCGCCGAGCGCCCCCCGCCTTCCGCCCGGTAGGTCGCGGTCTTGATGTGGGTGTCGTAGCGGTCGAACCCTTCCGAGAGGTCCTCGACCGCGGGGGTCAACTCGTCGGGATCCGTCTCCGAGTACAGCACCATCGCGTAGACGTCCTCGCCGTGGGGCTTTCCGGCGTAGATGTCCAGGTCCGCGAGTTCGCCGCGGATGTCGTCCCCGCTTTCGGCCTCACCGGTCTCTTCGGGTTCGACCTCCTCGTCTGCGAGTGCGCCCGCGATCACCTCGTGGACGCCGGGGAGTTCTTCGAGGAACCCTCGTGCGGTGCCCGCGGCGCGTTCGGTCTCCCAGACGCTGACGATCGCCGCTTCCCCCTCGTCGTCTTTCACCTCCGTCAGCACGTGACTGTCGTAGTGCTCGAAGTTCCCGCGGAGCCCGTCGACCTCCTCTCGTACCGTTTCGACAGCCGCCTCGGATCGGAGCACGAGCCCGTGTGCGCCCTCGGGAGCGTCGACGGTGACGCCCAGACGGCCGAACTCCGCCGCGAGTTCGCTGTCGACGGCACCCCCGTTTCCGCTCTCGTCGACTCCGTCGATCGAGACCGACTCGCCGGCGAGAAACGCCTCCAACTGGGAGGGCGCGAAGCGCCGTCCAGTATAAAAACGGCCGAACTCGGCGTATCTCGAGGAGGAGGGGTCAAAGCGCATCTCGGTGAGTAGGCGCTTGATGTCGGTCATGTCGTCGGCGAAGAGGGTGACGCCCCACTCGTGGTCGTCGATCCCGATGCTGCCGGAGATGATCTGGGTGACCTTCCCCGCATACTCGCGCCCGATGTCGCCGTGGGCGGCCATGAGTTCGCGTCGCTCCTCGAAGGGCAGGTCGTACCAGTTGTACTCGGGGTCCCGACGCTTGGACATCGGGTAGAAACTGACGAACTCGGTGTCGGGGAGTTCGGGATGCAGCCGCGAGTCCATGTAGCGCTGGAGGCCCGGATCGGCCTCGGCGTCGGGATCGAAGTAGTCCGCCGCGGCCTCGGTATACCCCGACGCCTCCGCGACCGAGACGTAGGAACTCGCCCGGTCGGTGAACTCCGCGAGCGCACAGCCCTCGAACTCGCGTTCGGCGCGGTCGAGTGCTTCGAGCGTGGGCCGCAGGTGCAGGATCAGCAGGTCGGCTTTGTGTCCGAGCACGCTGAAGACGGCGGTGTCGCCCTGCTCGATGTCCGCATGAGTTTCGAGGTATTCGACGCCTTCCTCGATCGCAGCCTCGCGGTCGCGTTCCCCGGCGTCGCGCCAGGCGTCCCAGTCGACCCGCCGGAGGTCGTGGAGCACGTACAATCCTTCCTCGGTGCGTGGCGGCTCGCGTCGGTCCATACCCGCGGTTGGGAGGCGTCCCGGAAGGACTTTTCTACACGGCCTTGGCACGGCGGGTTTCCGAAACGGCCCGTACGACGCCGTGAGTATCGGAAACGAAACGCTTTCACCTCGCCCGTCTGAACTGTGGCCAATGCGAAAGAGTGGGCCGCCGAAGGGGGTTATCTCGTATCTCGTTCTCGAACTCCTCGAGGAGAAGCCCCGGTACGGCTACGAGATCTTAAAGGAGATCACCGAGATCAGCGGCGGCCACTGGGAACCGTCCTACGGGTCGGTCTACCCCATCCTCTATAAATTCGAGGAGGAGGGCTGGGCCGAACGCCTCGACCGCGAGGACGAACCCGACCGCAAGTACTTCGAACTCACCGACGCCGGCCGCGAGAAACTGGCGGGGAAACGAACGGAGATCGCGACCACGGGCCGGGAGTTCGCGGATGTGATCCTCGGGTTCTATCACGTCTACGTCGCGCTCGCGACCGACGAGCGGTTCTCGCTTCCCGCCGTCGAGAGCGAGTGGCGCTTCGACGAGACCTTCAGCGCGTGGATCGCAGAACAGGTAATCCGCCACTACGAGCGCGACTTCGGCGAGTTCGAGCGGATCGAAGCGACCCCTGAGGAGTTCGCCGAGCGATTCGGCTTAGGCGAGTAGGCCCTGTCCGAAGATCATGACCAGCAGGCCGAACAGCATCGTCACGCCCACGGAGATCGTCACCGTCTTCGTCAGTTCGTAACTGCCCCGGATCGGGAGTCGGGAGACGATCGCCTCGGTGCTCGTCCGTAGGATGTGCCCGCCGTCGAGCGGAAACGCCGGAATGCAGTTGAAAAACCCGAGGTTGAGGTTGATCCACCCGGTCCAAAAGAGGAGATTGGCGAGTAAGAAGACGCCGCTACCGAGCGGGGCGAGCGCCCCTTCGACGACGTAGAACTCCGTGACGTAGCCGGTAAAGCCCGCGAAGTTGAAGGGAAGGCCGAACCCGCCGATCCCCGCGATCGGCAGGATCAACGCAGTCGCGATCGCGCCGACGAAGGTTCCGCTGCCCTCGCCGCCGACCAGCCCGAGATACGTCTCAGCGGGATACGGTTGGACCCCGATATCGTCGAGAACGAGACCAGTAATGCCGGGCTGGACCTGGATTCCGACCTGTCCGTACCCGTTCGGATGCTCGCCGAGTTCCACGGAGTAGGTCTCGACCTCGCCGTCGACGACGGCCTCGATCTCGACGGTCTGGCCGGGTTCGGTGTCCTGAAGAACGGTCGTCAGCTCCTCGCTGTCGACGACCCGCTCGCCGTCGATCGCGGTGATCACGACCTGTTCGCCCGCGGGCATACCGGCAGCGGCCGCAGGACCGTCCTCGGCGACGGTCGAGAGCGTGCCCGCGGCGAAGGTGTGTTCCTCGCCCGCGGCGGTTTCGACGGTCACGATCGGCTCCCCGGCGAGCGCCTCGCGGAACTCGGTTTCGGTCGTCACCGTCTGGCCGTTCACCGAGGCGATACTGTCGCCTGCGGCGAGCCCGCTCGGGCCGCTCTCGACGGCCTCGGTGACGCTCACCTCGCGCTCGACCGTCACGTCGCGCTCGCCGTCGATCGTTAGCGTGACCTCCCCTCCTGCCTCCGAGAGCGCCTCGGCGAGTTCGGTCTCGCCGGCGACGGACTGGCCGTCGACGGCGGTGATCCGATCGCCCTCGCCGATCCCGGCCTCGTCG
The DNA here is from genome assembly GCF_001593955.1 of Halalkalicoccus paucihalophilus. Classification (GTDB taxonomy): domain Archaea; phylum Halobacteriota; class Halobacteria; order Halobacteriales; family Halalkalicoccaceae; genus Halalkalicoccus; species Halalkalicoccus paucihalophilus. Next base: position 154,901 of record NZ_LTAZ01000004.1, read on the forward strand.
GCCGGCGAACCGGGGAAGGTGCCGCCGACTGCGACACCGGGCGCGACCGCGATCGAACCGGCGACCGGGCCGAACAGCAGCCCGAAGGCGACGATGGTGACGATGAAGTTCGCGGTGACGCCAGCGGCGAACATCCGCGTCTTCCCGCCGCGGTCCGCGTTCTCCTGGCTCTCGTGGTTCGGCTCGACGAACGCGCCCATCGGGACGATCGCGAGCAGCGCGACGCCCATCGACTCGATGTCGATGTCCTCGACCCGACAGAGGAGTCCGTGAGCGCCCTCGTGGACGACCAGCGCGACGAGGAGTCCAAAAACGATCTCCGGGGCCACTGAGAGGGGAAGGAAGTCGTTGACGCCCGGGATGACGACGACGTTTCGGGGCTCGGTGACGGCGCTCGCGGTCGTTTCGGGGGTATAGAGCGCCTGAACCGCCGCGAAGAGGACGAACGCGAACGACAGCGCCATGACGACGAGCGCGATCCCGACGCCGATATTGCCGAACGCCCGCCAGAAGCGTTTCGGGCGCGCGAGACGATCGAGAAGGATCCGGCCGCGTTTCGTGTGGAGGGTGATGATCGGGCCCTGTGTCCCGACGTAGCTGGGCAACAGCCCCCGGTTGCGAAACGAGAGCAAGATCACCCAGTAGATCGCGACACCCACGAGGACCCACGTGAGCGTGCTCATTACCTTCCTTCGGCGGGCGCCGCTCAAATGGGTTTGGTTCCGGCGCTACTGAAACTGTTTCAGTACGTCGAGGTCGCGGTCGGTTCGGGTGAACTCGGCGGTCCGGTACTCGGCCTCACAGCCGTCGCACGCGAACCGGTCCGTGTGTGCCGGAAGCTGGTTCGGTTTTCGCTCCCACGTTTTCTGACAGTCCGGACACAACAGTCGAACGAACGTCTCGTTCATGAATGACACACAATACCACGAAACAAAAACCTTGTCCCCGTCGTGGTTCCGCCTCAGCGTTCCCGGCGCAGCCGCGCGAGGACGAACTCCCGGTCGAGTTTGCCGAGGAACTGTCCCAGCTTCGGGCCCTGTTCTTGATCGAAAAACAGCCGGTAGCCGGTCGCGAAGAAGTCCCCGACAGGAACGTCGTTTCGCTTCGCGGCCTCGTAGATCTCGCCCTGGATCTCCTCGGGGGTGTGGCCTTCCTCAACGAAGTCGGCGAGTTCTTCGAGCGCTCGCTTGGTATTCCCATCGACCTCGACGTCGGGGAGTTCGGTCCGCTTGAGGTCGTAGTCGTACTCGTTTTCGGTCTCGCGGGCCCAGTTCCGGGCCGATTCGACGCGCGAGAGGGCCTCTTCGACGGCCCAGTCGGGGGCTTCCTCCGGGATGTGGCCCTCGCGGCGTGCGATCTCCTCGCGGAGGTCGGAATCGTCCGTCATGCCCAACACCGCGGCGAAGGTGTACGGCAGGCGGATCCGGGCCTCGCATACCTCCTCGACACAGAACGGGTAGATCCGCTCGGCGCGCTGTTCCTCGCGGTCGTCGGCCTCGACCTCGCCGAAGTAGATCCGTTCGAGCCTGTCGAACTCGTCGACGAGGAGATCGATCCGCTCGACGTTGAAATCGCGAGCGCGGCTCGGATCCTTCGCGAAGAAGTACCGGAGAACCTCGGGTTCGATCAGATCGAGCACCTCCGAGACGAGCATCACGTTGCCCGCGGAGGACGAGAACGCTTCGCCGTCGAGGGTAAACCACTCGTAGACCATCGGGACTGGCGGCTCGAAGTCGAAGACGTTCCGGGCGATATCCTGCCCACTGGGCCACGAGCCCTCCGCGTGGTCTTTCCCAAATGGTTCGAAATCCACTCCGAGGGCCTTCCACTGGGCGACCCACTCGAAGCGCCACGGGAGCTTACCTTCCCGCAGCGTCGCGGTCCCCTCGTGGCCACAGCCCTCGATGACCTGCTCGCCGGCCTCGACGTCGACGCACTCGTATTCTACCGTGTTCGAATCGAGGTTCACGCTCGTGATCTGGTCGGTCAGGTGTCCGCAGTTCTCGCATTCGGCGAGAAACGGGATGTACGACTCGTCGACGCCGTCCTGATACTTCGACAGGACCTCGTGGGCACGCTCGCGGTTCTCGAGGAAGTATCGCGTGCTCTCTTCGAACTCGCCCTCCTCGTACATCGCGGTGTTCGATTCGATTTCGATGGGCACTCCCAACAGGTCGGCACTCCGTCCGATGAGCATCGAGAAGTGATCGCCGTACGAGTCACAGCAGCCGAAGGGATCGGGAATCGCGGTGTAGGGTTTCCCCAGATTGCGTCCGAGCGCTCCCGCATCGACCTCGCCGAGGTCGACGATATTCCCCTCTAGATCCGCGAGCTTGCGTGGCAGTCCCCGGAGGCGGTCCTTGTCGTCGGCGGTGAAGACCTGTCGGACCTCGTGGCCCCGTTCGCGGAGGACTTCGGCGACGAAATACCCGCGCATGATCTCGTTGACGTTGCCGATGTGGGGCACTCCGGAGGGCGAGATCCCGCCCTTGATGACGATCGGCTCCTCGGGCGCTCTCACCTCTATCTCGTCGGCCATCTCGTCGGCCCAGAAGACGAACCCGCGCTCGCCGTTCTCTCCTTCGTCCCCATCGTGGAGCGTGTAGGGGTCCGCATCCGTATCGGCGTTATCGCTCATCCTCGGCCCAGTAGGTCGGTTCGTCCCCCACGCCCTCGGGGACGACATCCGTTCCCTCGTGGTCGCCGTACCTGACTGCGGAGGCGATCCGCTCGGGCTCGGTGCCGTCGAGGACGATCGTGCGCATCCCCGAGCGCTCGATGATCTTCGCCGCGAGCAGGTCGACTGGTGCGGAAGAGCCCGCGCTCATTTCGATGTCGGCGATGGTGTCGACGAGGTCGGCGGCGGTGATCTCCTCGAAGCGCTCGGCGTCCGGGTCCTCGTTCGGGTCGGCGTCGAAGACGCCCGGAACGCTCGTGGCGTAGACCAACAGGTCGGCGTTGGTGTATTCGGCGAGGGCGGCGCTCACTGCATCGGTCGTCTGGGCCGGGGCGACCCCGCCCATTACGCAGACGTCGCCGTCCCGCAGTACCTCGCCCGCCTGTTCGTACGTTTTCACGGGTGCGGGAACGACGGCCTCGCCGAGGGCGGCGATCAGCAGGCGAGCGTTGAGTCGGGTGACGTCGATCCCGATCGTGTCGAGTTCGATCTCGTTGGCACCGAGATCGCGCGCCGTCGAGATGTACTCGCGGGCGACCCCGCCGCCGCCGACGACCGCGCCGATCGAACAGCCCTCGTCGGCGAGTTCGCGGATGACCTCGGCGTGATCCTCGACTCGGTTCGCACCGAGATCCGGTGCGAGGACGCTGCCGCCGATAGAAACGACCACGTTCATGCTTGCACCCGGGTAGCCCCGTCCTTGGCTTAAGGATTGTCAACTCCCGGTCGGCGACACGTACAAGGCCGAACCCTTCCTTTTCGAGGTATGTACGTACTCGGGATCGTCGGTCCCTCGGACGTCGGGAAGACGCAACTCGTCGAGTCGCTCGTGACCCGTCTTCGAGAACGCGGACGGGTCGCAACGGTCAAACACTGCAACGAATCGCCCGATATCGACACCGCCGGGACCGACACCGACCGCCACCGCGGGGCGGGCGCGTCGTCGACCTACGGACTATCGGACGCGGGGTGGTTCGCCACCGGCGAGAATCGGACGCTCGCCGACACACTCGACGGTCTCGCGCCCACCCACGACTACGTCCTTATCGAGGGCGTCGCCGACGCCGCGATCCCGACGGTCGTCCTCGGTGAGCGCGATCACGCGGGCGAGACGCTCGCGACCGGTGAGAACGCGACGGCTATCGACCTCGAGGCGGTGATCGAGTCGCTCGAATCGACGGAGCCCTACGTGACGCTCGAGTCGTTGGTTCGGCGTGTGAAGGCGTCGCCGCAGGCGGACCGTGCGGGTGCCATCGCGACGTTTACCGGACGAGTCCGGAAGAAGGACAGCGCCGAGGACGCCCCGACGGAGTTCCTCGAGTTCGAGACCTACGAGGAGATCGCACAACAGCGTCTCACGGCGATCCGCGAGGAGCTAGAGGCGCGCGAGGGGGTCTACGAGGTCCTGATGCACCATCGGACCGGCGTGATCGAGTCGGGCGCGGACATCGTCTTCGTCGTCGTACTTGCGGGCCACCGGGAGGAGGCATTTCGGACCGTCGAGGACGGTATCAACCGGCTCAAAGACGAGGTCCCTATCTTCAAAAAGGAGGTGACGACGGACGAGGAGTTCTGGGTCCACACCCGCGTTTGAGGACCTGACCCGGTTCGAGATCCCTTTCGAGGTGGAAACGACAGGTATGTATGTCGGGGTCCCGTACTAGTAAACAGAGACCTGAGACGCGATAATAAAACGTCTACGGCGTATCTAAAACGTTTTGAATAATTAGTTTTAGTATAATTTTTGGCAAAGGAAATAGAATCCATTCTAAACATCCTCTACTTATAACATTATCTGGGCGTTAAAGAAGTGGTGAGGAACACGATGAGTACCACCACACAGCCCTCCATTGCCCCGGAATCGAAGGAAGCCCGGCTTAAACAGTACCTTAATCAGCGTGCGGCCAACGGCGAACTCTATTTCAAGAGCAAGTTCATCGCCGACGACGTCGGCCTCTCCGCAAAAGAGATCGGCGCGTTGATGGTGAAACTCAGCGACACCGCAGAGGAGTTGGAGATCGAGAAGTGGTCGTACACGAGCGCGACAACGTGGCGTGTGACGCCGGTCGCGTGAGACAGGAGTGATCCCCGCTGGCGTTACCCTTCACCGTCGCTCCATCGAACCCTTATATTACCGGGAGACTAACCACGGGTGATGAGCGAGCCCCAGACGGGCCCCCCGGTCACGGACATCGAGGACGTGTTTTACGTCTACGAGACCGAGATCGACGGCGAGTCCCTCCAGTATTACGGCACGCCCCGGGTCTCCGGTCGCACCGTCATGCAGGAACTCTGGCCCGTATTCCGTGAACGGGGCTACGAGATCCGCCTGACGCGCGAATACGGCGAGTGGGTGTTGATCGCCGACCCCATCGACGTCGGTATCGACGGGATCCCCTGGACCAACGTCGTCCTGTTCTGTCTGACGGTCGCCTCGACGCTGTTTGCGGGGTCGATCTGGTATCACCTCGACCCCTTCTCGCCGGAGGTCCTCCACGCGTGGCCCTTCACGTTTGCGATCATGGGCGTGCTCGGGATCCACGAACTCGGCCACTACGTTCTGAGCCGGTATCATCGGGTCAGCGCCTCGCTCCCGTATTTCATCCCGATTCCGACCCTGATCGGGACGATGGGGGCGGTGATCAAGATGAAAGGCCAGATCCCGAGTCGGAAGGCGCTGTTCGATATCGGGGTCGCCGGCCCGCTCGCGGGGTTGGTCGCGACGGTCGTCGTCACCGTGATCGGATTGCACCTCCCGCCCGTGACCGCTCCCGCGAGTCTGGTCGGAGACCCGAACGCCGTCCAGATCGAACTCGGCTACCCGCCCCTGCTCGAAGCGCTCGCGTGGCTGGTCGATCAACCCCTCCGGTACGAGGACCCCGCGACGTCGGTCAACCCGGTCGTGATCGGCGGTTGGGTCGGGATGTTCGTCACCTTCCTGAATATGATCCCGGTCGGCCAACTCGACGGCGGCCACGTCCTGCGGGCGATCCTCGGTGAGGGATCCGATCGGATCGCCGCGTTCGTTCCAATGGTGCTTTTCTCCCTTGCGGCCTACCTCTACTACGTCCGCGGGATCCCCGGCGACGCCGCGTTCATCTGGGCGTTCTGGGGCGTTCTCGCGCTCGTGTTCTCCTTCGTCGGCTCCGCGACCCCGATCGACGACCGCGAACTCGGGGCGGGCCGGATCGCCATCGGCGTGCTCACCATCGCCCTCGGGCTGCTGTGTTTCACGCCGGTCCCGATCCAGGTCGTCGGCTGAGACGAGACGCGCTATCCGTGGGTGAACCCGCGGTCGGGAAGCGACTCGCCGTCCATCGCGACACCCCTCTCCGTGACCTCCCCGATCACCGTAATCGGCGTCGGTGAGGCGTCCCGCGCCACCGTCAGTTCGTCCTTGGGAACCGTACAAACGAGTTCGAAGTCCTCGCCGAAGAAGACGCTCATCTCGAAGGCCTCGTCCCTCCCGTCCGCGACCTCCCGGACCGCCCCGTCGATCGGAACTTCCTCGCTCTCGACCGAGAACCCACAACCGCTCGTCTCTGCGAGCTGGTGGAGCGACCGGGCCAGCCCGTCGCTCGAGTCCATCATCGCGCTCGCGTGTGGGGCGAGCGCGCGCCCAGCCGCGACGCGGGGCTCGAACCGGAAGAGTCGGTTGGCCCTCGCCGATTCGCCGCGCTCGAACAGTCGGAGTGCCGCCGCGCTGCGTCCCAGCGTGCCGGTGACACAGACCGCATCGCCCGGCCGTGCGCCCGAGCGGTAGACCGGGTTCCGGGAGCGACCGACGACGGTCGTCGCGACGGTGAACTCCTCGTGGGTGTCGAGGTCGCCCCCGACGTACGCCCCGCCGACCGCCTCGCAGACCTCGCTCGCGCCCGTGACGAACTCTCGGATTTCTTCCTCTCGGAACTCCGGAGCCGCGTAGACGGCGACTGCGGCCGTCGCCGCCGCGCCCATCGCCGCCACGTCCGAAAGCGACGCGCCCACGGCTCGCCAGCCCGCGGTGTAGCGTGTCGTTCCATCGGGGAAGTCCGTCGTTTCGTGGAGCATGTCCGTCGTGAGCACCAGATCTTCGATCACTGCGGCGTCGTCACCGGCGTGCGCGAGCGCCCCCGAGAGCATCTCCAAGGCGGTGCGTTCGTCCATACCCGTTTATCCGACGAGGGATGCAAAAACGGCCCGATCGAAACGGGACAACGATGCTTTTAAACACGACAGCGCCGAAATGCGGGCAATGACGACGCTCTACGACGTGCCGGCGGACGAACTCATCGAGGCGCTTTCCGATCGGCTCGCTGATCGCATCGACCAGCCCGACTGGGCCGCCTACGCGAAGACCGGTGCCAGCCGCGAACTCCCGCCCGAACGCGAGGACTTCTGGACGGTCCGTGCGGCGAGCCTCCTCCGACGGGTCGCCATCGACGGTCCCGTCGGCGTCGAGCGCCTCGCGACCCACTACGGGAGCGCAAAGCGCGGATCGAACCGCTATACGGTCGCCCCACCGAAACAGACCGACGGCAGCGATAACGTCATCCGGACGATCCTCCAGCAGCTCGAAGACGAGGGTCTCGTCTCCCAGCAGGGCGACGCCGGTCGGATCGCGACCGCCGAGGGTCGAAGTCTCCTCGATGAGGTCGCCGGTGAGGTCCTCTCCTCGCTCGCCGAGGACCGCCCCGAACTCGAACGCTACGCCTGATAGCTCCGTAATCGTTTTGTCGCCGGCGCGGGAACGAGTACGCATGAGCGAACGCCCCGACGACGACCGGCTGGAGGAGCTCCGACAGAAGAAACTCGAACAGCTTCAGGACCAACAGGAGGGCGGTGGCGGCGGGTCCGAGGAGGCCCAACAACAGGCCCAACAGCAGGCCGACGCCCAGAAGAAGGCGATGCTGCGCCAGCACCTGACCGACGGCGCGCGAAAGCGCCTCAACTCCGTGCGCATGAGCAAGCCCGACTTCGCCGAGCAGGTCGAACGTCAGGTCCTCTCGCTCGCTCAGAGCGGGCGGATCCAGGGCAAGATCGACGAGCAGAAGATGAAGGCACTGCTCCAGGAGCTCACTCCGGATCAGAAGAGCTTCGACATCAAGCGGCGCTGAGATGGACCTCGGGCTGTTGTACAGCGGCGGTAAGGACTCCTCGCTCGCGGCGCTGTTGCTCGATTCGTTCTACAGCGTGACCCTCGTCACCGCGACCTTCGGGATCACCGACGACTGGAAACACGCCCGGCGGTCGGCCGACTCGACCGGCTTCGAGTTTCGGACGCTCGACCTCGACCCCGCCGTCGCCGAGGAGGCCGTCGACCGCCTTCAGAACGACGGCTTTCCCAGACACGCGATCCAGCAGGTCCACACCCACGCCCTAGAGGAACTCGCGGGCGAGGACTTCTCGGCGATCGCCGACGGCACCCGCCGGGACGACCGGGTCCCCTCCGTCTCGCGGGCACAGGCACAGAGTTTGGAGGACCGCCATGAGGTAGACTACATCGCGCCCCTCTCGGGATTCGGCCGGAGGGCAGTCGACCGGCTCGTCGACGCACACCTCGCCGTCGAATCCGGCCCCAGCGAGTCGATCCCGCGGGCGGACTACGAGGCCGAACTCCGGGCACTGCTCGCCGAGCGTGCCGGTCGGGAGGCCGTTTTCGAGACGTTTCCGGACCACGAACAGACCTCAGTCACCGGCTTTCGATAACGAACCGTTCATTGTACGAAGCGGCGACCACCCGATATGAGCCTCGGTCTCGTCGCCAGCGTTCTCGCCGCCTTGCTGTGGGGGAGCTATCTCTTCGCGCTCAAACGCTTCTTTTCGAACTACTCTGCGAGCGTCATCATCGTCGTCGTTCACTCGATCGCCATCGCGTTCTATCTGCCGGTCGCGCTCGCGACCGTCCCGCGGGGTGCTGTCGGGGCGCTCGTCGCCGGTGGGCCGGGCCTTGCGACCATCGTCGTCACCAACTCGCTCGCGTTCATGGCGTTCATCCGGGCGATCGAGGCGGGCGAGATCTCCTACGTCGCGCCCATCAGCAAGATCGTCCCGGCGTTCGTCCTCCCCATCGAGATCGTCTTTCTCGGCGCGTATCTCACACCGATTCAGCTTTTCGGGGTGGCGCTCGTAACGCTCGCGGTCTACGTCGCGAACTTCACCGGGGGATCGCTTCTGGAGCCGATCAGATACGCCGCTCGTTCGCGGGCGGCGGGCTTTGCGCTCCTCAGTGCGGCGCTGTATGCCGTCGGCGACGTGGGTCGGCGGGTCACGCTACAGGAGCTCGCACTTCCCCCAGGACTTCTCGTTCTCGGGTTGCTTTCCGGGATGGCACTCGTCCTCTCGCCGCTTGCCGTCCGCACGTGGAATGGGATCGACGGGGACGCTCCGAAGTTCCTCGCGGCGGGCCTGCTGGTCGCGGTCGCAGAACACCTCACGGCGCTCGCGTTCTCGCTGGTCCCGGCGAGTGTCGCTTCGCCGATCATCAACACGCAGGCGGTCGTCGCCGTCGTGCTCGGCGGAGTGCTCCTCGACGAGCGGGCGTTCCGAACCCGGCTGATCGCGGCGGCCCTCGCGGTCTGTGGGGTGGGGCTGATCGCGCTGTGAACCGCGAGTGAGAGGATTGAAGCGCCCCTCCCTCCAACCCACGCGCATGTACGAGCGGATCAAGGGATTTCGTGACTTCTACCCCGAGGAGATGCGCGCGCGCCGCGCGGTGACCGACGAACTTGAGGACGTCGCCCGGCGCTACGGCTTCCGGGAGATCGGCACGCCCGCGCTGGAACGAACCCAACTCTACGTCGATAAGAGTGGCGAGGAGATCACCGACGAACTCTACAACTTCACCGATCAGGGCGGCCGTGACGTTGCGATGACGCCCGAACTCACCCCGACGGTGGCGCGGATGGTCGTCGCCAGACAGCAGGCGCTCCCGAAGCCGATCAAGTGGTTTTCTACGAGACCGTTCTGGCGCTACGAGCAGGTCCAGCAGGGCCGATTTCGGGAGTTCTACCAGACGAACGTCGATATCTTCGGTTCTTCGGAGCCGGAGGCCGACGCCGAGGTCCTCGCGTACTGTGCCGACGCCCTGACCGGGTTGGGGCTCGACGGCGAGGACTTCGAGTTCCGCGTCTCCCACCGCGACATATTGGGGGGCCTGCTCGAAGCCTTCGACAGCGAGGTCGAGGTCCGTGAGGCGATCCGTGCGGTCGACAAACGCGAGAAGATCGAGACGGGCGAGTACTACGGCCTGCTGACCGATGCCGGACTCGCCCGATCGCAGGCCGAGCAGTTCGACGCCCTGCTCTCGACGGACGACCTCTCCGAACTCGTCGAGTTTGCGGGTACCGACCGGGTCGAGGCGGCCGTCGAGAACCTCGAAAACGTTCTCGACGCGGCTGCGGACTTCGGCGCGCGTGACTACTGTACGATCTCGCTCGAGACCGCCCGCGGGCTCGACTACTACACGGGTGTGGTCTTCGAGTGCTTCGACTCGGCGGGCGACGTGAGCAGGTCGGTCTTCGGCGGCGGCCGCTACGACGACCTGATCGAGGGCTTCGGCGGCCAGCCGACGCCTGCGGTGGGGTTCGCCGTCGGCCACGAGACGCTCTCGCTCCTGTTGGATCGCGCCGACGCTCGCGCCGAGGGGGCCCTCGGTACCGACTACTACGTCCTCACGGTGGGCGACACCCGACCCGTGGCCGCCCGGATCGCCCGCGATCTGCGCGAGCGCGGGAACATGGTCGAGACCGACGTCTCGGGGCGGAGCTTCGGCGCACAGATGAACTACGCCGACTCGGTGGGTGCCGAGACGGTCGTGATCGTCGGCGAGCGCGACCTGGAATCCGGCGAGATCACGGTCAAGGACATGCACTCTGGGGAACAAACGACCGCGCCCGTCGAGTCGTTTCCCGATTCCGACCGGCCGACCTACGACGACCTCGCGTAGCCTCCGAGTACCGGGTCCGCCGAAGACTTCGACGACGTGATGACATGGCCGTCCGAGTGATCGGCTATGCGCGCGTTTCGTATCGCCTACGACGGTACTTCTTACCACGGTTTTCAGCGCCAGCCCGACGTCGAGACCGTCGAGGGGGCGCTGTTCCGTGCACTCGACCGGCTCGGCGTTTTTACGGGAGCGAAACCCGCCGGCTACGCCGCCGCCGGACGGACCGACAGGGGGGTGTCGGCGCTCGCCCAGACCGTCGGCTTCGAGGCCCCCGAGTGGCTCACGCCCGCCGCGTTCAACAGCGAACTCCCCGGCCATATCCGAGCGTGGGCGATGGCGGACGCCTCCTCGGACTTTCACACGCGATACGACGCCGAATCGCGAGAGTACACCTACTACCTCCACGCTCCGACGGCCGAGATCGGCCCGATCCGAGACGTCCTGTCGCGGCTCTCCGGCACCCACGATTTCCACAACCTCACGCCCGAGGACGGCCGAACGACGCGGGCGATTTTCGAGGCCCATGCCGTTCGCGAGGGGGAGTTCGTCGCCATCACGCTTCGGGCCGACAGCTTCCTCCAGCGACTGGTTCGTCGAATCGTCTCGCTGGTTTCGGAGGTCGCCGCCGGAACCAGCGGGCCCGATTTCGTTGGGCGAGTTCTCTCCGAGGAGCGTCTTTCGGGACCTGAGGGGGTCGCTTCTGCTCCACCGGAGCCGCTCGTGCTGACCGACGTGGAGTACGACCTCGCCTTCGAGATCGACGAGGAGGCCGCAGCGAGCGCCCGGGAGGTCTTCGGAACGACGCGGGTCGAACGCGAGACGGGCGCGCGGGTCGCCGGGCTGATCGAACGCGGCGTCGACGGGTAGCCACAAGGGCTATGGCGCCATCCTGACGTGGGTCCGCATGGCGGATTTCCGACGTATTTTGGGCGATTCGAGCGGGCAAACGGACACCGCGGTGACCCTCACTGCGGGGTCTATCGTCGCCGGGTTCGGCCTGAACGCGTTCGCGTTCGCAATGGGGTTCGGCTCCCTCGCCGTGTTGGTCGTCGGGACGGTCGTGGCTGCCGACCTGTTTTTCGCCGGCTGGTGGCTCGTCGTCAACGCGCTCGTCCTCGTCGTGCGGATCGCGCTGGCCGAAGGCCCCTACTCCCAGTGATCGGGCCAGACCTCCGCCGCGCGCATCCCGATCTCGGCGTCGCTCTCCCGTAGCTGCTCGCGGAGGTCGTCCTCGTCGACCCGGGGGACCTCACACCGGGCCAGTTCACGGACCAGCAACGCCGCCAGCATCGCGTGCTCGCGGAGGTTCCGCGGGTCGACCTTGTCGCGGGTATCGGCGTGAGTGTGCCCCCAGCCCCGGCCCCGCGCGCCGCCCGCGGGTCGCGCGCGCTCGCTGTGCAGTTGGAGGGCCGGGACGCCGCACTGGAGGAACGGCCAGTGGTCGCTGTAGGGGTGGGGATCACGCGAGAACGAAACCGGTTGGCCCCACTCCCCGCAGACGGTTTCGACGAGGTCCCCGATCCGCTCCGAGCCGTGGGTGTACGCCTTCAGGTTTCTAAATCGGCCCGCGCCGTCGACGTTGACGACGGCGCGAACCGAATCGAGCGAAAGGGAGTCGGCGAGCGCCTCCGCACCGATCAGCCCGACCTCCTCGCAGCCGACGCCCGCGACCCGGACCCGACAGTCAAGCTCCATCTCCGCGAGGATGCGGGCCGCACCAGCGACCACGGAGATCCCACAGGCGTTGTCGAGCGCGCCCTCCGCGATGTCGTGGGCGTCGTAGTGACCCACCAGAACGATCTCCTCGTCGCCTTCGCCGAGGTGTCCATGAACGTTCTGGCTCGTTCCCGTTTCCGTACTCGCCTCGACCGAGAGCTTCGCCCGCCCGCCCCGTTGGGCGTACTCCGTGAGCCACGCGCCCGTTTCCTTCGAGACGCCCACGCCCGGCGCGGCGGCCTCCCCGTTGAACCGGAGCGCTCCAGTGGGGGGCAACTGGCCGGGAATATGGTTGGCGAAGACGAACGCTTCGGCGCCCGCCGCGACCGCGTGGCCGAACTTCTCCATGCGGTGGACGAACCGTCCCTTCTCGGGCGGTGTCGTCGTGCTCGCGACGGCGATCTTTCCCGCGACGTCGGCATCCTCGATCTCCTCGGGCGTCCCGTAGCCGACGTCGACGAGCTCTCCCGATACCTCGCCCGCCGCCGAGTACGGCAGCGCGAGCGTCTCGAAGGAGCGCTCGACGGGGTCGGTGAGGGCGAACTCGGCGCGCCCGCGGTCCCATCGATTCATTCCGAACTCCTCGATCCCGATCCCGTCGACGCCACCGTCCTCGAAGCTCTCGGCGACGTACTCGGCGGCGCGGCGTTCGCCGGGGTGGCCCCCCATGCGCTCGGGGAGTTCGGTCAGCCGGGTCAGCAGCTCCCATGCAGCGTCGTCGTGCCACGCGCCGCCAAGCAGCGCGTCGATCTCCGTCATGATCGTCCGGTATCGCGCCCACGCCAAGGTCGTTGCGTTCCGTGTGGGTGAACCGCTAGTGTTTAGTCCGTACTGACACCTATCATGTGTAATGAGTTCGGTTCCCGAACGCGAGGAGATCGCCGAGGAGTACACGTGGGATCTCGAGAGTATCTACGCGAGCGACGACGACTGGGAGGACGCCTACGAGTCGCTCACCGAGCGAATCCCGGAGCTCGAAGCCTACGAGGGGCAGACGACCGACGACGGCGAGACGCTGTACGAGCTACTCACGCTCCGCGAGGACGTGATGCGTGACCTCTCGCAGGTCGCCGCCTACGCGCGCATGCGCCGCGACGAGGACACCCGCAATCAGGAGTACCAGGCGCTAACCGCCCGATCGCAGTCGCTTGCTTCGGAAACGTCGAGCGCCGCGAGCTTCATCGAGCCCGAACTGCAGGCGCTCTCGGAGGACGAACTCGACGCACTGATCGAGGAGGAACCCGCCTTGGAGGAGTACGCCCACTACTTCGACGACGTACTGCGGATGAAACCCCACACCCGCTCGGCGGAGATCGAGGGCCTCCTTGCCGAACTGGGCGAGGTCACCGGGGCGTCGGGCGAGATCTACAACATGCTCTCGAACGCGGATCTGGAGTTTCCCACCGTCGAGCGCGACGGCGAAGCCATCGAGATCACGCAGGCCAACTTCACGAAACTGCAGAAGCGTCGGGACAGGGAGTTCCGCCGTGAGGTCTACGAGGCCTTTTACGACACGTGGGATGATGTCAGAAACACGGTCGGCAGCGCGTACAAGAACAGCGTGAAAGCCGACGTGAAACTCGCCCGAGCGCGAAACTACGATACGGCCCGCGAGGCGGCGATGGACGGGCCGAACATCCCCGTCGAGGTCTACGACAACCTCGTCGAGACGGTTCACGACAATCTCGATACGCTCCATCGCCACAGCGAGTTGAAACGCGAGGCGCTCGGGGTAGAGGAACTACGGATGTGGGACCTCTACATGCCGGTCGCGGAGGGTGAAAGCCCAGACATCGCGTACGACGAGGCCGCAGAGTACGTCGTCGAGGCCGTCGCGCCGCTCGGAGAGGAGTACCAGTCCCGGGTCGCCGAGGGACTCGACTCGCGCTGGGTCGATGTCTACGAGAACGCCGGCAAGCAGGCGGGCGCGTACTCGGGTGGCACCTACGATACCCAACCGTTCATCCTGATGAACTATCAGGACGATATCCCCTCGATGTACACGCTGGCTCACGAACTCGGCCACTCGCTTCACTCGCAACTCACCAGCGAGCACCAGCCCTACGTCTACAGCGGCTACGAGATCTTCGTCGCCGAGGTCGCCTCCACCGTAAACGAGGCGCTTTTGACGCATCACCTGCTCGACACCGTCAAGGACGAACGGTTCCGCTTGCACGTATTGAACGAGTACCTCGAGCGCTTTCGCTCGACGCTGTATCGCCAGACGATGTTCGCGGAGTTCGAACACCGCGCCCACGAGATCGACGAGGACGGCGGTGCGCTCACCCCCGACGCGCTTGAGGAACTCTACGGCGAGCTGAAAAGCGACTTCTACGAGCCCGTGATCGTCGACGACCGGATCGCCCGCGAGTGGATGCGCATCCCCCACTTCTACCGAGCGTACTACGTCTACCAGTACGCGACGGGGATCAGCGCCGCAGTCGCGCTCGCCGAGCGGATCCTCGAAGCGGGCGAACCCGCGGCCGCGGACTACCGCGAGTTCCTCCGGTCGGGATCGACCGAGTATCCCCTCGAACTGCTCGAGATCGCGGGAATCGACATGCGCTCGCCCGAGCCGATCGCCGAGGCGCTTTCGGTGTACGACGAGTACCTCGACGAGATGGGATCGCTGTTGTAGGATCGGCCGACACCCAAAGGCACTTTTGACGCGCTTTCCTAGAGGGGACATCAATGGCCCATAGCCCCTCTGTTCCCGACCGGCCGCGCCTCGACCTCGACCCCGAGATGTCCGAGGGCGAACAGCTCGCCGCCCTGCGCGAACACTACACGGACATCGTCCGGATCAACGACCAGCTCGAGGAGCGAATCGAGGACGCGACGGACCGCCGCGAGACGCTCCACGAGCGCGTCGACGAACTCGAACGCGAGAACGGTGCGCTGAAGACCGCCTCGCTGTACGTCGCCACGGTCGAGGAGTTCACCGAGGACGGGGCGATCATCAAGCAACACGGAACCAACCAGGAGGTCGTGACCGAGATCGATCCCGCGCTCGCCGATGAGCTCTCGGCGGGCGATCGGGTCGCGGTCAACGACTCCTTCGGCGTCGAGACCGCCCTCGACGTCGAGACCGACGCCCGCGCACAGGCGATGACCGTCGAGGAGAGCCCCGCGGTCTCCTATTCGGATATCGGCGGGATCGACGAGCAGATCCGCGAGGTACGGGAGGCCGTCGAGGACCCGCTCAACTCTCCCGAGCAGTTCGAGGAGGTCGGGATCGAACCGCCGGGCGGCGTGCTCCTGTATGGACCGCCGGGCACGGGGAAAACGATGCTCGCGAAGGCCGTCGCCAACGAGACCGACGCGACCTTCATCAAGATGGCCGGTTCGGAGCTGGTTCAGAAATTCATCGGCGAGGGCTCGCGCCTCGTCCGCGATCTGTTCGAACTCGCGCGCGAACACGAACCCGCGATCGTCTTCATCGACGAGATCGACGCCATCGCCGCCACCCGCACGGAGTCGAAAACCTCCGGTGATGCGGAGGTCCAGCGCACGATGATGCAGCTGTTGAACGAGATGGACGGGTTCGACGAGCGCGGCGAGATCCGCATCATCGCGGCGACCAACCGCTTCGACATGCTCGATCGGGCCATCCTCCGACCCGGCCGGTTCGACCGCCTCATCGAGGTCCCCGAACCCGACGCGGCGGGACGAGAACGGATCCTCGAGATCCACACCGAGGAGATGAACGTCGCCGAGGACGTCGATTTCGAGGCCCTTTCGGAGGACACCGCCGGATTCAGCGGCGCGGAACTCGCGAGCCTCTGTACGGAGGCGGGGATGTTCGCGGTTCGCGACGACCGCACCGAGGTCCGGACCGGGGACTTCGAGGAGGCCCTCGAGAAGGTCGCGACCGACGCCGAGAACGACCCGCGATACTACGTCTACTAAACCGAACCCCCTTTGGTTCGCTCGGGCCGAGTGCGGACATGGAGATCCGTATCGTTCGGGGCAGTGCCACCGCCCCCACCGAGATGGCCTCGTACGACGCTGCCCTCGCCGAGGCTAACGTCCACAACTACAACCTCACGCATGTCTCCTCCGTCATCCCCGCCGACGCGAGCGTCGAGTTCGTCGATACGGCCCCCGATCTCGGATCCATCGGGGACGGTCTCACGGTGGTCGAGGCCCGCGCGACGAGCGCCGATCACCGTGTCAGCGCCGCCCTCGCGTGGGCGCAAAGCGAGGCGGGTCCCGGCCTCTTCTACGAGGCCGCCGGCGAGGAATCGCCCGCGGAATCGCGTGAACGCGTCGAAGACGGTATCGCTGCCGGGATGGACCTCCGGGGGTGGTCGGGAGGGGGCGTCGAGAGCGCCGTCACAGCTATCGAACCCGAAGAGGGGTTCGCGACGGCGCTGGTCCTCGCGGTCTACGGCGAGGGGCGTCCGATCCGATAGGCGCTCCATAACTATCAGTTCGTTTCGAGTTTCTCCGGTCGTTAAACGCAGAGAACTCCTCGGCGGCGTCGCCGGAGCGGGTGCGCTCGCTCTCAGCGGGTGTCTCGGGAGCGCCCGTGAGGCGTATCCGTGGCCGACGGTCGACGAGGAGGCGTTAGCGGGGTGGGACCGTCTCTACGAGCGAAGCGACGAGTACGGCGTCTCCTACTGGGGGATCGAGGCCCTCTCGGTCCACGAGCGGCGCTACTCGTACGAGTACACAGAACTGCGTGACTCGGTCGCCGGGTTGACCGGCAACGAGATCGACCGCAGCCTCGCGCGGTTCGTCGCCTCGCGCATGACGCTCGAAGGAATCGGCCGGCCGTTTGCCACCCCGGAGCGGCTCGTCGACGACGCCATGGAAGGGATCGAGTCCGAACTCCGCGAGGAGGGCCTCGAGTCGATCGAGCGCGTCGAGACGACCGACCCCCTCCCCGCGGTCGACGGCGAGATCGTCGAGTATCGCGGTGAGATCGGTATCCCGTCGTTCTCCCGCGAGGTCGACGCCTACGGCGTCTCGACGACGATCGAATCCGACGGCGACCCCCTCGACGCGGAGGGGGTGTTCGCGGTCTGGATGCCCGAAAACGACACCGCCTACGTCGCCGGCGGGGTCTACCCCGCCGAGGACGCCCTCGGGAGGTTCGTCCCCACCGCCGCGGGACTCGACATCGGGACCCTCCTCGGGCTCGAGACCGACCCCACGGAGCTTCGCGAGCGGATCGTCGCGCTCGTGGAGGCGACGGGATGAGGGGCCGACGGACTTTTGATGTGGGGGCGCCTATCGCGGGTGATTCCAGTTCATGAACGGAAATACGCCGTACGCCGGGTTGCCGGAGACGACGACCGCCGGTCAGCGCATGCCCGAGGAGGTGCCCGAACTCACGGCGGATCAACGCCGGACGCTCCGTGCCGATCTCTCGGCGATCACCCGTCGCGTCCGCGAGTACCTGCCCGACGAGTACGTCGTCGGGGCGGAAGTCAGTCAGGGTCAGGGCGGCCCCGAGGCGATGGTGGCGGTTCAGCCGCCGGTCGGCCACCCGATCAGCGCCGGCTTCCAGCCCGACCTCGAGAGCGATGAGTACATCACCGAGAACGACCGCGAGGAGGTTGCCCGCGGACTGGCCGCGAGCGCCGCCCTTCAGGTCAAACACGCGATCAGCGACGACGTCTCGCCGACCGCGCGGTAGTCCCGATTTCGACGGCGTTCGACCTCACTTCCCCCAGAAGGGGTCCCGGCGGCGCTGTTTGTCGAGGTACATCTGGAGGACTTCGCGCTCGTCGGCGGGGATGTCCTCGGTGAGTTCCTGTTCTAAGATCTTCGCGTGTTTCTCGGGGATTTCGATCCAGAGCTCGTCGCCCTCCTCGATCTGTCTGCCCACGGTCGGTCCGTCGATGGCGACGCTGACGCGCTTTCCCTGTCGGGCCTCGTCGACGTCGTCGCCCTGTTCTTGAATCCCCTTGATCCGTCCCACACGCGTGGGTTCGTTGCCCTCGAACTTCGCGACCTGCGCGTTGTTCCTGACCGTACCGCCCAACACTTCGACGCCCACGACGGCGGGGTCGTTCTGGCGGAACGTGTGGTCCATGAGCAGTTGGAACCGGCCCGGTCGCGTGATGTTCTCGAGGATCGTTTCCTGTTGAGCCCGTCGAGAATCCTCGACGAACGCGTCGTACTCCTCGACGAGCTGGTAGATCACGTCGTCGCGGAAGATCCGGACCTCGCTTTCGTCTGCGTGACGGCTCGCATCACCCAGTACGTCCACGTTGAACCCGAGGATCGTCCGGTGAACCGGTTCATCGGCGGTGCTCGCGACCGAGATGTCCCGCGGTGCGATATCGCCGACTTCCGCGCGCATGATCGGGATCTCGGCTTCGGCCAGCGCGTTGGCCATTGCCTCCAAGCTCCCGAGGGTGTCGGCCTTGACGACGACGCCCTCCTCTTCGGTACTCACTTCGACCTCCGCGAGTTCGGCTTCGACCTCCGCGATCACGTCGTCGATCTCGCGGTTTCGCACGACACGAACGGGCGCACCCGCCATCGCCTCCTCGAGGTCGGGCGCGGCGATCTTCAGGCCCGCCGCCGCACCCACCTCGTCGACACGGTCGAACCGACTTTCCGCTCTGATTTCGGCAAGCGGTCGGGGCTGGAGCAGCGCGCGGACGTCGGTGACGATCGGCTCGTGGGTCCCGCCGACGACGATGGTCTCGTCCTCCCGGATCGTGCCGTCGTACAGCACCACGTCGACGGTCGCCCCGAAGCCCTTCTCGTCTTTGACCTCCAACACCGTGCCCGCGCCGGGCCCCGAGACGTCGATCTGCATGGCGTCTTTCATATATCGCTGGGAGAGCCCCATCAACACGGTGAGCAGGTCCGGAACTCCCTCCCCGGTCTCGGCGCTGACGGGGACGACCCCGACGTTCTTCTGGAAGTCCTGCACCCGCCAGTAGAGGTCGGCGGAAAAGCCGTGATCAGAGAGCTCGCCGATGAGTTCGTAGAGGCGCTCGTCGAGTCGCGAGCGCGCCCGATCGCTCTGGGCGTCGTACGTTCCCTGGACGGGGCTGTTCTCCCGGGGATTCCAGCCCGGTACCGTATCAATCTTGTTGGCGGCGACGACGAACGGTGTCGAGGAGTCCTGAAGGATGTTGATCGCCTCGATAGTCTGGGGCTGGAAGCCGTCGGTGACGTCGACGACGAGGATCGCGATGTCGGCGAGCGCGCCCCCGCGTGACCGGAGGGTAGTAAAGGAGTGGTGGCCCGGCGTGTCGATGAAGAGCAACCCCGGAAGATCGAAGTCGTCGGGGTCGACGAGTCGGCCGGCGACCCGCGAGACGGTCTCTAAGGGGACGGCGGTCGCCCCGATGTGCTGGGTGATCGCGCCGGCTTCGCCCTCGATCACTGCCGAGCCGCGGATCTTATCGAGCAAGCTGGTCTTTCCGTGATCGACGTGTCCGAGAACGGCGACGATCGGTGTTCTGAGCCCCGACGATGACGTCCGTGTTGTATCTGTATCCGACATCCTACCACCCGAGAAGTTCGTGTTCTAGCCGAACGGGGCGCGGTAGTTAAGTCCATCGTAGCGAGCGAACCCCGAAAAATCGGCCCCGTGGCGTTTATTAGCGTCGGCTCTCTTCTGTGGGGTATGTCCCAAATACTGGCGGAGAACCTCTCCGGAAAGGCGGTCATGGGCGCGGACGGTGCCGAACTCGGAATGCTGTACAACATCACGATGGATATCAAAAGCGGCGAGCTCCACGACCTCGTCGTCACCCCGAACGACGACATCACCGCGGCGGATTTCGGCCTCGAACTCGACGACGAAAACCGCCTCAGACTGCCCGTTTCTCGGGTGCAGGCCGTCAAAGACTACATCGTCGTCCAGCGGTAAATGTACGTCCTCGACTCCTCGGCTTTTATCCACGAGTATCATACCACGAACCAAACGGCGAGCATCCCGCTCGTCAGGGAGGAACTGGAAGACGAGAGCGCCTACCGCTACGACGCGATGGAGGGTTCGGGGATGCATATCCACATCCCGACCGACGAAACGATCGATACGGTCAGGAGGGCAGCAGCCGAACTCGGCGACCTCGAGGAACTCTCCGATACCGACATCCGGTTGGTCGCGACCACGTTCGAACTCGACGGGACCCTCGTGACCGACGATTACGCGATGCAGAACGTCGCAGAGAAACTCAACGTCGACGTCGAGGTGATCGCCCGCGAGGGGATCACCGAACAGCGCCGCTGGACGTTCCAGTGTCAGGGCTGTGGTCGGGAGTTCGACGAGCAGCGCGACCGCTGTGAGATCTGTGGGAGCCCGCTCGCACGCAAGAACCCGAACTAGCGCGCGGCCGTCTCGCGCCGTTCGAGTCCGATCGTGACGAGTTGGTGGAGGACTTCCGTCTCGGTGAGTTCGTACTCCCGTGCGATGGCGTCGACTTCCGCCGCCAGTCGATCGTCACACACGAGGCTGTACCGCTGGGACATGGTTCATCCTACGACGGCAATAGATATAAATCTATGTCAGACTTCCAGAACATCTCTGCGCGGATTACATGTCGAAATATTAACCAAATCCGCTCAGTCGATTACGAGCCGGGTCTTCTCCTCGACGGCGCGTGCCTCCTCGAACTCCCCGCCGCCCAGCAGGCCCCGTGCGGCCCGTTTGCCCCACTCGACGGCCGGCTGTTCGAAGGTCGGCACCGAAAACAGCTCCCCGGCGAGGATGCAGGCCGCCTCCATGCCGTAGAGCAATTCACCGAGTCCGTGGGCGTCGACCCGCTCGAGTTCGATCCGGATCGAGGGTCGGGCCGCCGCCGCCAGGCTCGCCTCGGTCGCCTCGAACTCCGCGTCGAGTAGCCCGCCGAGCGAGGAGCCCCCGAGATACGCCAGCCCCTCCAGCTCGGTTTCGGGGATCGTCACATCGGCACGCTCTCGGGGTCGAACGAGCGTCACCATCGCGTTCCGGGGGCCCGCCCGATACAGCTGGAGCTGGGAGTGCTGATCGGTCGCGCCGAGTGCGCGCGCCGGCAGTTGCCCGACGCCGTCCTTGCCGAGGCTCTCGGCCCACAGCTGTGCGAACCACTCGGCGAAGGTCTCTAAGGACTCGGCGTAGGGCATCATCGCGTTGACCGTCCAGCCCCGCTCGGCGAGCGCGTAGGTCGTCGCACCGTAGGCGTAGGCGGGGGTCTCGAACAGCGAACCCGACAGCGTTTCGGCCTCCGTACCCGCCCCCGCGAGCAGTCCCTCGACGTCGCCCCCGCCCAGCGCCGCGACCGGAAGTGCCACCGTCGAGAGCACGGAAAACCGGCCCGGAACACCTGCGGGAACGTCCAGAGCGGGCAGGTCGTGGCGCTCGGCGAGCGCTCTCAGGTTCCCCTCCCCGCCCGTCGTGACGAGGGTGCGTTCGGTCCAGTCCACTCCCACAGACTCCATCGCCTCGCGGGCGACGAGGAAGTTCGCGAGCGTTTCGGCGGTCGTTCCGGACCGGGAGACGACGTGCAGCGCCGTCCGCGAGAGGTCCAGCGAGTCGAGCAGTTGGGAGGTATACTCGGGGTCGACGTTGTCGAGCGTGTAGACGTCGATATCGACGTCAAGGGCGTCGGCGATCGTCGCCGCGCCGAGCGCACTGCCGCCGATCCCCACGATGAGGAGGGCCTCACAGTCGATCGGGTCGACCGCCGTCCGGATCGCCTCCGCGTCGGCGGTCTCGGGCAGCGCGAGTGCGGCGTAGCCGTGTTCGCGTCCGTCGATTCCCGTCCCGATCCGGTCGTGGGCGTCGGCGACCCGTTCGTCGAGGCGTTCCAGCGTTTCGCGCGAGACGCCCGGGGTGGCGACCGAGTGCAAGGCGTTGCCGATGTCGATTTCCATACGTCGACCGCGCACGGACGGCGCAAAAGGGTTGTGACCCTCCTCGGTTCGTGACCGGGCCGCTTATTCGATCGCCGTCCCAACCTCCGGTAATGGGAGAGGAGAGGACGTATTCGGGCCTGCTCGGGTCGTTTCGCTACTCCTACGGGGCGAGCGACTCCATCCTTTATAAGGCCTACGTCGTCGTCGGCGCCCTCCTCTCGCTCTCGTTAACGCTGCTGTTTACCTTCGCGCTGATCGGCATCGTCGCTTCGACCCTCGGAGCCTCCGAGACGATCACGCTCGTGCGCTCGTTTTTCGTCCTCGTGGGACTGCTCGTCATCGCGCCGATCCTCGCGCCAGTCCTGCTGGTCGCACGGCGCCACAGGAAACGCCTCGGCTCGGGCACCGCCTACGACACCGCCCTCGCCGTCGGTGGATTCCTCTTCATCGGTGCGCTCTATCTCGGCCTCGTGATCTCGGTCCCGCCCGACCTCCAGGAGCCGACGGGCGGCGGTCTGGGGGCCGTCGTCGGCGCGCTCTACGCCCTCCCGTCCCTGCTGGGGCTCGTTCCGCCGCTTCTCGCGGCCGCTCTCGTCCTCGTCCTCCACCGCCGCTTTCGGTAGGCGAAATCGACAAAGGGATCCGCGATCTCTTTCGGGTATGGTCGACACGGACGGGACGCGCGGGACGTTTCTGGTGACGCACGTCGACGAGGACGCCGCGATTCTCAGGGACGTCGAGACCGGGCAGGTTCACACGCTCTCTACCAACCCGGGTCTCGAGGAGGGTGAAGCCATCGAGGGAGAGATCGCGCCCGAACTGCCGGTCGAGGCGACGTGGGAACTCCGGGAGATCGACGAGCGCCGGGTGCTGTCGGTCGCCGAGAGCGAGGAGCCTCCGACGAACCAGGAGCGCGAGATCGCCGCCGGACAGGGGGTGGGCGAGGTCACCCGGACCGAGCGGGCGGGGACCGGCGAGATTCACGTTCTGACGGTACCCCCCGAGCGGACCGACGAGGCCGTCTCGGAGGTCCTCGCCGACGAGGAGACGCTCGCACGCGCGGCGCGCTACGGCGTCAACCGGGTCGAGATCCGTGCCGAGGAGGGGATCGTCAGCATACGATATCTGCCCTAAGCCGTCGGGCCGCCGGCACTTTGGACCAACCACCCACCCTGAATCCCGCAGGCCTCGCGAACCACGTACTCGATCCCGGTGTCGCGGGTCACCTCGGTGCCGCCCTTGACTCGCTCGATTCTCAGCGGGA
The DNA here is from genome assembly GCF_001593955.1 of Halalkalicoccus paucihalophilus. Classification (GTDB taxonomy): domain Archaea; phylum Halobacteriota; class Halobacteria; order Halobacteriales; family Halalkalicoccaceae; genus Halalkalicoccus; species Halalkalicoccus paucihalophilus. The sequence goes on from NZ_LTAZ01000004.1 coordinate 178,295, forward strand.
CGTCGAGCGTGTTGCCACAGCAGCCCACGCCGACGAACTCCTCCCATTCGTCGCCCTCGCGGACCTCCCCGAGCGTCTTCGTGAGATACGCCCGGAACGCGGGTTTCTCGACCTGGAACCTGCCCCAGTCGCTCAGGTCCTCGGGATAGGAGACGACGACTCTTGCCGCGTCGTTCGGTGCCATAGCCCGGATACGGGCTCGAAGGGCAAAAACGCCACACCTGATCGGATACAAACGTTTATTTTTGGCCGCATCACACCGAAAACCATGCTCGATTCGACGGTGCCGGTGGTCGAATACTCCCGGTACTCGAACCGTCAACTCGCGGCGGTCCCTATTGCTCTTCTCGCCCTCTCGCTTCTCGTCATCGCGGGGATGTGGGTTGCCACGGGGACGCCGGTCGATCCCGGGATCGACTTCACCGGCGGCACCGAACTCCAGATTCAGACCGACGCCCCCCGGGGGGAGATCGTGGCCGCCTTCGAGACCGAACCCGTCTCGATTCAGTCGATCGCCACCCAAGAGGGCGAATACATCGTCACCTTCCAATCGACCGATACCGGAGCGATAGAGCAACAAGCCACGGAGGCTGGCTTCACCGTCACCTCGATATCGAGTACCTCTGCGGCCTTCGGCGCGGAGACCCAGTACCAGGCGGTCGTCGGCGTCGCCATCGCTTTCGTCGGGATGAGCGTCCTCGTTGCCCTCATGTTCCGGACGTTCGTCCCCTCGATCGCGGTCGTACTCTCCGCCTTCAGCGACATCGTCATCCCCGTTGCGCTGATGAACCTCTTCGGCATCCAACTCTCCTTGGGAACCGTCGCGGCCCTATTGATGCTGATCGGTTACAGCGTCGACTCGGACCTGCTTCTCAACAACCACGTCCTGCGCCGTCGCGGCGACTTCTACGAGAGCACCCATCGGGCGATGCGCACCGGGATCACGATGACGGTCACGTCGATCCTCGCGATGCTCGTGATGACGAGCGTCGCGACGCTGTTTGCGATCCCGCTGCTCCCGGCGATCGGGATCGTCCTCGTCTTCGGCCTGCTCGCGGACCTGATGAACACCTACCTGCTCAACGTGAGCCTGCTTCGCTGGTACAAGTACGAGGGGGTCGGGCGATGAGCGCACTCGACCTCGTCCGAAAGCACTGGCGGATCAGCCTGCTGGTCGTGCTCGTGGCGATCAGCGCGGTCGTTCTCTTCGCCCCGGGGTTCGGGCCCGACGACGCCGGCGGCGAACCCACCGCCGACACCGGCCCGACGAACCTCCAGTTCGGTCTCGAACTCTCCGGTGGGACACGGATCCGCGCGCCGCTTGCCGGCCTCACCGCAGAGGGACTAGATGTCCAAGCCGGCCAGGAGACCGAAATCGAATCCCAGGTCGCCGAGGAACTGGGCATCAGCGTCCGGAACGTCAACGCCTACCCGGGCGAACCCGAGGTCGAGGACGACGGGACCATCGAGATCACGACTGAAACCGTCACCGAGGAGGAGTTCCTCGCGGCGCTTCGGGCGAGCAACTACGACGTCGAGGAGGGCGACGTCCGACGGGGCGTGACCGAGGACACCGTCGACGACGCCGTCGAGGTACTGGAGGAGAAGATCAGTCGGTCGCCGTTCGCGGCGGGAGAGGTCCGGAAATCGACCTCGTCGACCGGCGAGCACTTCGTCGTCATCGAGGTGCCCGGCGAGGACCGCGAGACGGTGATCGATCTGATCGAGGACCGCGGGTTCGTCCAGGTCTACGCTCATCATCCGACCGAGGTGGGATATGAAAACACTACGGCGATCCAGCCCGACGACATCAACTCGATCGGCGAACCGACGGACGAACCGCCCTATGGCCCCCACATCAGCATCACGCTGAACGAGGCGGGAGCCGAGGACTTCTCGCGGGTGATGCAGGAGACGGGCTTCACACAGGAGGGCGTCGAGTCCTGCCGGTGGGACCAGAACCGGGACGATCCGGGCTACTGCCTGCTGACGGTCGTCGACGGCGAGGTGGTCTACTCGGCGAGCCTCGGCGAGAGCCTCGCGGCGAGCATCGAGTCGGGCGCGTACGTCGACGACCCCCGGTTCGTCATGAGCGGCGAGTCGATCGAGGACGTCCGCCAGCTGCGGATCAACCTGCTGGCCGGGGAGACGCCCGCACCGCTCGACATCGAGGCGGGAACCCAGTACTACCTCGAACCCAGCCTCGCCGACGACTTCAAGCTCTACTCGCTGATCACCGGGTTCGTCGCCGTCGTCGCCGTCGCGGGTGCGGTCGCGTTCCGGTACAGCCGCCCGCGGATCGCCGGCCCGATGATCCTGACTGCGGCCGCCGAGGTCTTTCTCCTGCTCGGCTTCGCCGCGGCGGTCGGCTACCCGCTGGATCTCGCGGCGATCGCGGGCTTCATCGCCGTCGTCGGCACCGGCGTCGACGACCTGATCATCATCGCCGACGAGATCCTCCAGGAGGGTGACGTAAGTACGGGAAGGGTGTTCGAGAGCCGCTTCCGCAAGGCGTTCTGGGTGATCGGTGCCGCGGCCGCGACCACCATCATCGCCATGTCGCCGCTGGCCTTCCTGAGCCTCGGCGACCTGACCGGCTTCGCGCTGTTTACCATCGTCGGCGTCCTGATCGGCGTGCTCGTCACCCGGCCGGCCTACGGCGACGTCCTCCGGGTGCTGTTGACGACCGACCGCTGATCGCTCGGCCTACCGGCGAGTCGCCGCGGCCAGCGGTCGGGTGTCGACGACCGCAAGTACGAGGACGAGTACGACGGCGAGCGCGCCCGTCGAGTCGGTACCCGACGGGAGGACGAAGACGGCGATCGCTGCGGCGATCCCTAGAACGCAGTATGAGAACCGGGCGATCCGTACCCGTCGTGAGGACCCCGACAAGGACGGCAGCGCGGCGAGCGCCGCGGCGCTCAGCGTTCCGGCGACGAGGACGTTCGCGAGAGGCGCGCCGCTTACGACCTGTGCTAGCACGCCACCGATCGTGGCGAGCAACAGCGTCGAGGAGAGGTAGACCGACCGCGTCAGGAACGCCCGCCAGCCCGTCGTCCCGAGTCGCCTGTTCGTGAGCACCGGCCACGACCGGCCTAGGGGTAGGTGCCCGCCGCGAGCCATCGTCAGGAGGAACGGCACGAGGACGAGTGTGCTCCCGGCGGCGGTCGCGACCTCGACGGTGTAGACCGGCGTCGCGGCGACGAACCAGAGCGCTGGCGCGGAGAGGAACGCGAATTGGGCGAGCCCACCCTGAATAAAGTCGACGAAGAGATCGTAGAACGCCTCGTGTTCGTGGAGTGCGTCTCCCGTCCGTCGGTCATCGCCTGCGTACACCGGCTTTCGCCTCCCGTCGCTCATCGTCCCGATATCGTCTACCGCACGTATAGTACCACGGTCACACGCTCAGAACTCCGCGAGCGTCTCCTGCTCTGCGGCCGCCAGCACGTCCGCGCAGGTCTTCCACGACGACCGGGCACACGCCGGAAGATCGCCGTGTTCGGCGACGTACTCGGCGAGGAACGCCCTCGTCCGTGGATCGCTCGGGTAGCCGCTTCCCACCTCGCCGTACTCCGATTCGAGTTCACGAACCCGCCGGTCGCGCTCGACCTTCGCGACGACGCTGGCCGCGCCGACGATCACGTGGTTCCCGTCGGCGCCGTGTTCGCCGTCGAGCGCGACGCCCTCGGGGAGGTGTTCTCCCACCCGACGGACGAACCGCGCGGCGTTCACGTCGCCCGCGTCACAGATTCCCGTCATCCCGCGCTCGACGACCTCCCGGGCGGCCTCGGCGTGGGCGGCGACGGTCAGCGTGTTCATGTCGGTGTCGGGCGCGTCGATCCGGTCCGGCGTGACGGCGGCGAAACCGACCGTGATCCGGTCGTCCTTTCGTAGTCGCCGTGCCAGTTCCTCCCGGCGAGCGGGCGCAAGGCGTTTCGAGTCGTCGATCCCCTCGGGGAGGGCTCCCTCGGGGGCGACCACGCAGGCGGCGACCATCGGCCCAAGCACGGGGCCTTTGCCGGCCTCGTCGATCCCGAAGCGTTCCATACCCGCCGCTGGCGCGCGTAGATAATGTAGGTGACGGGACGGTCCAACGGTACTCTCCCGACCGATCGGCGGGCTTTCGCTCAACTCGGGCTTCGTCCCTCGCCGAGCGGGTCGCGGTTGCTCTGATACTCGTCGCGCTCGCCCGCCTCGGCGTTGGCCACGAGCCGTCCGAACTCGTCCGATCGGCTCGCGATGAACCCCATCATGTCGCTGTCGGGCGTCAACCCCCGAAATTCGAGGAGGAACGTCGTGATCACGACGGTCTTGACCCAGGGCCGGAGCACGCCGAGGTAGAGCGCCACCGCCACGCCGGCCACGACGACCCACCCGAGGACCTCGAACGTCGGCGAGAGGCCACCGAAGACGGCCGCGAGCGGGGTCAGCGACAGCAGGAGCGCGAACGCGACCGCGTACATCCCGAGGACGATCAGCAGGGTCGACCCCAGCACCGACCTCCAGGTCTTCGCGTAGAGCACCACGCCGTCGCGGGCCGCCCGCCAGTTGTCCCCCTTGTCGTTCAGGAAGACGTATGCGAGGATCGCCTCGTCGAGGTAGGTGGCCGCGAGCGAGAGCGCCCGACGGAGCACCGTCAGGACGTGTTCGAGCGCCGGGACGAAACGCACCCCGCGCGAGAACGGGAGGGCCGTCCCGTTGAACTGCTTGAGGGCCCCCTTGATCAGTTGGTCGACGGCAAACAGCGCGTTGGCCACCGCGAAGTCGTCTTTCACCGTGTTCGTCCCGAACACGATCTGGTTCGGCGGGGTCTCGCCGGTCTCGACGATGTGGGCGATGACGGCGATGTGGCCCGCGGCGACCATGTAGAGGACGTACCGCCTCGCGAAGCGCATCGCCGCGAGGAAGGCGAGGGTGGCGACCAGTAGCCCGATCCCGCCGATCGGACCCGAGATCGTCCCCGCGTCGAGCAGGGTCAGCACCGACCAGCCGACGACCCCGAAGTACACCACCGTGACGAGGCCGAACAGCGCCCCGACGACCATCCGGAGCGCGACGAACGGGAGCGTCCCGAAGAAGACCTTCGTGGCCCTCCCGAAGTAGAGCGCCATCGCTCACCCCTCGTCGGGGAAGCCGACCGCCGGCATCTCCCCGGGTTCGTCCCAGCCGCCCATCTCCATGCACTCTATCTCCGGCGGCTCGATCGGGTCGACGTCACCCCACGAGTGAAAGTCCATGGCGGTGCCCTCGGATTCCACCCGGCGCAGGTAGCCGGTCTCGACGCTCACGTAGTAGGTGACGGCACCGTCGTGTTCCGCGACCTCGCTCGCCGACAGTTCGAAGACGTACACCTCCTCGCCGTCGATCGTGTCCCGACCGACCGCCTCCAGTTCCGGGTGCGCCGCGGCCTCCCCCTCGTGAGCCCCCATGTTCGGCTCGTCGACGTCCCCGCCCTCGACCCCTTCGCTCTCGCCGGGACGCATTCGGAAACACCCTCCGTCCTGAACGATGTAGGTCTCGTCGCTGATAGAGTAGAACTCCATCACCCCACCCTCGTCCTCCATTCGCATGTAGCTGTCCTCCCCGTCGATCCGTCCGCTCCACCCCAACGTTTCCCCCGTCTCGAGGCTCCGCATCTCGAAGGCATAGGAGTCGGCGAACCGGGCACTCTGTCCGAACAGCGCGCTCGCCTCGGCGCCTCCGCCTCCGTTCCCATCGTCTCCGCTCGTGTCGCCATTAGTGCCGCCCGAACCGGATCCGCCGCCGAGACAACCCGCGAGCGCCACAGCGCTCGTAGCGCCCAGCGCCTGCAGGACCCGTCGCCGCCCGACTCGGTGCGTCGGCGCGCCCGTCTCGGACGCACCGCGCTGCAATCGCGACGACCGGGGGGCCGTACCGCCGACCGCCGGCCACCGTGACCGGCTGGACGCTCCGAGTTCAGTTCGGTCGTCCGTCAGTTCCCCGTCGATGTCCGCGTCTGTCGTACTCATCGTATCAGTCGCCTCCAGTGGAACGTCCTCCTCCCGAGAGGCGTTCTCACGCCGTGAGACCGCCCGTGCCGCGGTTCCCTCGACGTGATACGAACTGGTACCACACCACAAGATATATTCGTTTCGGTGACGTGTCTTTCGACGAACTGTTCTAGATCGTATCGATTACCCGTTTCGCTAACGAGCGTCTGCTACGGAGTTCGTCCCGGCCTCGTCCGCCGTCGACTACGCGATCACTCCCGGAGGTAGTCGGGATCGTCGAACGGTTCGTCCTCGCCACGGACGTCGATCACGTCGAGTGCCGTGACCACGCTCTCGACCCCCACTAGCCCCGCGAAGCTGGGATCGGTCCGGCCCTCGTCGCCGCTGACCAGTTCCTTGACGTAGAGCCCGCCCGCACCGTGGACCGTGAGTTCGGCGTGCTCGGGGTCGTGAAGCTCGCCCTCGATCTCGTAGACCTCCCTGACGCGGGTGAGATCGGCCCGGCGATGCGAAACCCGCTGAGGGGTGTCCTGTTCGATCGTCGCGCCGTCGAGTACCTCGAGGGCCTCCTCGAAGGCCTCGGGATCGACCGGCTCGGCGAACTCGACGTCCATTCTGTAGGTCTTGCTCGCCTCCAAGCCCTTCACCCGCTCGACCATCTCGTGGGTCGCGAGTTCGAGCCCCTCGACCTCGACCGACCCCCCGGCTCGCTCGTTTATCTCGGCTTCGAGCGCCGCCGGATCGGGGTCACGCTTCCGTGGGTGTTTGACCTCGAGGACGAACGGGCGGCCCGACTCGAGCATGCGCGCGTCGACGTCCTCGCGGCCCGCGCCGTGGAAGACGCCCTCCTCGCCGTCCATCGCCTCGACCACGGCCGGAGCGGTAAATCCCTCGACGCTGTCATCGTAGAGGTAGCCCGAACCCCCGCAGTGCTCGCAGGGTTCCTCGCCGCCGTCCCGGGAGAGCTGTTTGCCCGACCCGCCACACTCCCGGCAGGGCCACTCGGTCTGGGGGATGTCCCGTTCGAGCTTTCGGTACCGGCCGTAGACGAACGCCGGGTTGATCTGGAGGTCGACGGCATGTGACGAGATCGACTCGGGACCCTCGCCCTCGATGGCACACAGCGCGAGCACGTCCGGGCGCTCGAAGTCCACCTCCGTGTCTGTCGCCGCACCGACCCGCTTTCCGACCTCGCGGTTGCACTCGGATTTGAACGCCTCGCCGGCGTCCTTGGGGAGGTTCGCGCTCTCGCGCAGGAGATGCTCGTTCTCCTCGATCAGCGGCGGGACCCGCGTGCCGACCTGATAGGTCGAAAAGCCCACGCCCTCTAGCTTCTCGACGACGCGCTCGGCCAGCGTGTCGAACGCGCCGCTGTAGCCCTCACAGACCCAACAGTCCTCGATCTCGGGTACCTCGTAGGGCTCGTCGTCCTCGAGGGCGAGCGCCGTGCGCAGGGCGGTACCGCGCTCGTCGTTGGTCAGCCCGAAACTCCGGTCGGCGAAGACCCGCCCCAGACAGGCGTTGCAGACGGGGTCCTGTGCGACGATCTCTCGAGCGTCTTCGAGAACGCTCATCGCTCCGCCTCCACGCCCGCCGTTTTCGCGACACCGGTTGAATGGGAGTGTCGCCGTTGCTCGACCGTGTGCATACCGGGATTTTCGAGGGGGGCGGCTAAGGGCCTGACGTTTTCGCCCGACGAGCGGCGGGGATCCACGGCTATATCCCCGCCGAGCGGCGAGGGCGGGTATGCGCCAGTTCATCGTCTCGGGCCACGACGTTCCGACCACTCCCGACTTCTCGCTTTCCGACCTCGCCGGCGGTGCGGGCCGTCTGGACGTGCTCTGTCGGTGCGTCTCCTCGGCCTTCTTCCTCTCGCATGCCATCCGTGAGGACGTCCGGGCCTATCTGGTGCTCGCCGACGAGTTCACGCTTCGGTTCGAGGGACGCGAACTCAGACGATTGAACCCCGACGAGCGCTCCACGGCGGCGCTCGTTCGAAACGCCCTCGAGGAGCGCGAGGAGGCCATCGGCCACATGGAGGTCGAGGCCTCCCCCGGGGTATACCTCTCGCGGCGTGGGTTCGAACCCATCCTCGAACGAGCCGCCGAGGACGGGACCGTGGTCCAACTCCACGAGGACGGTGACCCCGTCGTGGAGGTCGAACCGCCCGAGGATCCCGTGTTCGTCCTCTCGGATCACCACGATTTCACGGTGCACGAGGCCGACCTGCTCGACGAGCGCGCCGACGCGCGGGTGCGCCTCGGTCCCGAGCGCCTGCACGCGAACCACGCGATCACGGTGGCGCACAACTGGCTCGACACTGAGGGCTACCGCCGGTACTGAGGAGCCGTTCCGGAACGCTTAACAACGCCACCGGCTTTCTTCCGAGCGCGGGCCGGTGGGGTAGCTTGGTATCCTTCGGCCTTCGGGTGGCCGTAACCTCAGTTCGAATCTGAGCCGGCCCACTTTTCGTCCCGCATCCCACCGCCGGGGAGCGCCGCTACCGTCGCGGTCTCCGGGGACTTTACAACGGTCGATCGTCTCGGATACGGCGATGGCGGGACTCATCCAGCGCACGGCCGATTCGATCGACGAGATGTCTCGCTCGATCTAGGACGACTCCAGTCGACTGGAGAAGGCGGTGATCCTCGTCTTCCTCATCGTCACGGGGTTGGCGATCCCGGTCGTTCCCCTCGTAATCGTCGCGAGGGCCGTCGCCAACTAGCAGTAGCGCCGCCGCTCGGGTATCGACCGACGTTCGATCCGTTTTCCCCCGTTTTTCGACCGATGTGCGGTCAGTCCCCGCGCTCTTGGGACAGCATGACGACCATCGACAGTCCCGAAACCGCCACGAGCACGAGCGCGGGAACGGCGGCGTACTGGAAGTAAGCGGCCTCCTGTGCGCGCCAGATGTGGGTCACGAGCGTCTCGAAGCCCGTCGGTCGCAGGATGAGCGTCGCGGGCAGTTCCTTCATCGTCGTCAGAAAGACGAGCGCCCCGCCCGCGATCACGCCCGGAACGATCAGCGGGAGGGTGACCCGCCGGAAGGCACGGGCGGGGCGCTCCCCGAGGGTCCGGGCCGCCTCGACGTACCGGGGGTCGACCTGCTGGGTCGTCGTCCGGATCGCGCCGACGGCCTGTGGCATGAAGCGAACGGTGTAGGCGAAGACCAGAAGCGGGATGGTCTGGTAGAGCGCCGGAACGTAGCCGGTCCCGAAGTACACCAGCGCGAGCGCCAGCACGACCCCCGGGACGGCAAAGCCGACGTACGTCGCACGCTCGAAGACGGTCGCGAGCAGGGAGTCGGTGGAGGCGGCGAAATACGCCACCGGCAGCGCGGCGAGCGTCGCGACGAGCGCCGCCAGCCCCGCGACCCAGACGGAGTTGAACGCAAAGGACCACTGGAAGGCGAGCGACGCCCGCCCGCCCGTCTTGGCGGTGACGAGCCACAGACCGAGGATCCAGATCGGGACGACGAGCGCGATCCCCGAGACCGCCGCCGGGAGGAGCGTCGCCGGCCAGCGCCACCGACCCAGGGTGACGGTGCTCTCGCCGGCGGCCTCCCCGATGTCGCTGTGGATCGTCGCCCCGGAGCGCACCCACCGCTCGAGCACCAGCACGACGATCACGACCGCGAGCAACTGCAGCGAGAGCAGCGCCGCGTAGTCCTGTCCGAAGGCGTTGTACTCGACGTAGATCTGGCGGGTGAACACCGGCAGGCGCATGATCGTCGGCGTCCCGAAATCCGAGACGGCGTACAGCGCCGCGAGCAACCCCCCGGCGGCGATCGCCGGCCGGATGTGGGGCAGGGTCACCCGACGAAACGCCGACCACTGACCGTGGTTCAGCGTCCGCGCGGCGTCGACGAGCGTCGTGTCGAACGACAGCAGCGCGGCCCGGGTCGTGAGATACACGTACGGGTACGTATAGAGGGTGATGACGGCGATCGCGCCGGGAAACCCGTAGATCTCGGGCAGGCGCTCGATCCCGAGCGGGGACAGGATCGAGTGGAACTCCCCGCGCGGGCCGAACGCCGAAACGAACGCGAACGCGCCGATGTAGCTCGGGATCACGAGCGGCAGCGAGACGGCGATCGACCAGAACCGCCGGAACGGCAGGTCCGTCCGCACCGTGAGATACGCGAGCGGGACGCCAAGCAACACTGAAAGAGCGGTCACGGCGGCCATGAGCAGCAGGCTGTTGACCACGATTTCGAGGGTTCCCGGACGGGTCAGCATCGACAGCGTGCGAGACGGATCGACGCTCGTCGCTCGGATCACGAGCCAGGTCAGCGGAAACACCACGCTCGTGGCGATCACTCCACAGACCAGTGCCAGTCCGAGCGGGACGCTATCGAACCGTGTGCGTATCGCGGTGGGAACGACGGATCTCATCGATGATCGAGGTATCCGGAATCGCCCGGCCTCTCGAACGACGATGGTGGTTCAACGGATATAAGGTTTAGGTTAGCCTAATCGGTTGCATGGAGCTGTCGAGACGCGACGCGATGGCCGCGCTCGGGGCGCTGGGGGTCGGTGCGGCGGCGGTCGGCGTCCGCGAACGCACCGGTTCGAAGGACGAGGAACCCGAGGCACGGGTTCGCGAGACGCTCGTCGCGGCCGCCGAAGTCGTCTACCCCTCGGAAGTCAGTGGAGTGAGCGAGTTCGTCGAGACCTTCCTGACGGGGCGTCTCGACGACGACACGCACGCCGAGGGGCTCCGGGCGGCGGTTTCCGACCTCGACGACGCCGCGACGGAATGGTACGATGGGCGGTTTTCGGCGCTGTCGCCCGCGGATCGGGACCGCCTGCTCCGGGAGATCGGTGCCGACACCGCCGAGGAAAAGCCCGCGGGAACGACCGCAGAACGAGTGCGCTACTACGTGGTCAACGAGCTGTTGCTCGCGCTCTACAGCTCGCCGACGGGCGGGAAGCTGGTCGATATCGAGAACCCGCAGGGCCACCCCGGCGGAATCGAGAGCTACCGGCAGGGGCCAGAGGTGTGAGCGCTCGAACCCCGATCGAGGACGCCGACGTCTGCGTGATCGGGGCGGGCCCGGCCGGCGCGCTCGTGGCGGACCGACTCGCCGACGTTGGTCGTGAGGTCGTGATACTCGAGGCTGGTCCCCGCTTCGACCCGGCGGATCGGCTCGACCGCATGGAACGGGCGCTCCGGCCCGCCTACGACCGCCCCGGCGTCTGGGGGATGGGTGGGGACCGGGACGCCCACTCGAATTCGGGCGACCGGTCCTACCCGCTGAACCACGCCCGCGTGAAGGGGGTCGGCGGTTCGACGCTGCACTGGCAGGGGATGGTGATGCGCCTGCACGAGGACGACTTCCGCTCGGAGAGCGCCCGCGGGGTCGGAATCGACTGGCCCATCGACTACGGAGACCTGCGCCCGTATTACGTCGCCGCCGAGCGAGAGTTGGGCGTCGCCGGCGCGGACGACAACCCGTTCGGCCCACCTCGAGAGGAACCGTTTCCCATGCCGGCGTTTCCCCCTTCGTACAGCGACTCGCTGTTCGCCGGGGCCTGCGAGGAACTCGGGATCGCGATGCACTCGGTGCCCAACGCCCGCAACTCCGAGTCCTACGACGGCCGGGGGGCCTGCGCCGGCTACGGCACCTGCCAGCCGGTCTGTCCCTCCGGCGCGAAGTACGACGCCTCGGTCCACGTCGAGCGTGCGGAGGAGAGGGGCGCGACGGTGATCGACCGGGCGCCCGTCCGCCGGCTCGAACACGACGCCGACCGGGTCACCGCGGCGCGCTACACGATCCCGGGGGGCGAGATCCACACACAGGAGGCCGACGCGTTCGTCGTCGCCTGTGGCGGCGTCGAGACGCCCCGATTACTGTTGCTCTCCGAGTCCGAGCGGTATCCCGACGGCCTCGCGAACTCCAGCGGGCTCGTAGGCAAGTCCTTCATGGAGCACCTCTTCGCGGGAGTGGGCGGCACGATAGAGGAGCCCACGCGACAGAACCACGTCGGCTTCCTCACCAGCGAGAGCCACCAGTTCTACGACGAGGCCGACGCCGACCTCGCCCCCTTCAAACTCGAGTTCTTCAACTACGCCGGTCCCTCGCCGGTCGAGGAGGCCCTCACGGGCGATCAGTGGGGTGACGCGCTGCTCGACCAGTTGCGCGGGAGCTACGGCACCCACGTCGGGGTCGGCGCGCTGGTCGAACAGCTCCCGAGCGAGGACAGCTACGTCGACCTCGATCCCGACGTGACCGACGACCGCGGCCTCCCCGTCCCGGACGTCCACTGGAGCGTCGACGACCGGGCGCTCCGGACCCTCGAACGCGCGAACGAGGTCCAGCGCGAGATCCTCGGGGAACTGGGTGCCGAGATCACGTGGACGGTCGGCCCCGAGAACACCGGTCCAGCCTTCCACCACATGGGTACGACCCGGATGGGCGGGGACCCGGAGGGAAGCGTCGTTACCCCCGACCTCCGAACCCACGACCTCTCGAACTGCTGGATCGCCGGGAGCAGCGTCTTTCCCACGGGCGGCGCGGTGAACCCGACGCTCACCATCGCCGCGCTGGCGCTGAAGACCGCGGAGAACATCGACGACGCGCTGTGAATCCTCGTTTAGGCAAACCTAAAAGAATAAGTCCCCCCGACCGAAACGGACGGCAATGAGTCAGGTTCACCGGGCCGACGATTCGGGGCTCAAACGGTCGGTAGCGAGTCCGGAGACATCGGCGGTCGAAGGGGGGGAGTACACCTTCGAGGACGTGAGCGTCGTGATGGGGACGTACAACGAGGAGGCGGCCGTCGGCACCGTGATCGCCGACATCGACCGGGTCACGGACGGACGAGCCGAGGTCGTCTGTGTCGACGGCTCCTCGGATCGCACCCCGGAGATCGCCCGCGAGCACGGCGCGCGCGTGATCGAACAGGAACCCCAAGGGTACGGCGTCGCGGTTCGGGCGGCGCTCCTCGCGCCCGAGCGACCTGTCGTGGTGACGACCGACTGCGACGACACCTACCCGATGGAGCGCCTACCGGAGTTCCTCGCCGGGATCAACGCCGGCTACGACGTTGTCAGCGGGGACCGCCTCTACCACGGCGCCGACGCGATGCCGGCGACCAACCGGCTGGGCAATGCGGCGTTCGCGTGGCTTGCGAGCGCGCTGATGGGCGAGCGGGTCCACGACACCACTACCGGGATGCGCGCCTATCGACGCGAAGTCGTCGAGTCGATCGAGTGGACCGAGAACACGGGCCTGTCGGCCGAACTGCTGATCCGGTCGCTGATGCGGGGCTACGCGGTCCGGGAGATGCCCATCGAGTACCGCGAGCGCGCCGGCGAGACGAAACTCGATCCCTTTTCTGGTGGTGCGGCGATCGCGAAATCCATCCTGCGGGCCGGTATCGAGGAACGCCTTCGCTAGGCGGGTTCGATCCGCGTCTCGAAGGAGACGCCCTCGCGGTGGGCATTGGGGTTCTCGGGGAGGTACGTTCCCTCGGACCCACACCGGGTCACGAGCGTGCAGACGGTGCGCTCGGGCGGCGCGATCGCCTCGACGCGCCTGTCCTCCTCCCTGACGGCCGTCTCCTGGCGGTAGGTCAGCGTCGAGCCGTCGGGCTGGACCAGCGTGACCGTGAGGACGACCTCCTCGGTTCCCTCGACGCCCACGGTCGAGTCGGCTCCTTCCAGTCGGGCCGCACCCGGTTCGAGCGTCCAGTTCACCGTGATCCGTTCGCCGGGGCCGTCGATCCCGTACTCGGCGACCTCACCGTCGGACTCGAGACGGACCGTTGCACGGTCGACGTTCGCGGGGACGCCGACGGTCGTTTCGCCCGCGAGCCGATCGCCCGATCGAACCGAGAGGGTTTCGAGTTTCGGGGTGACGTGCTCGTCGGGGTCGGGCGTCCACTCGCCGCGGTAGGCGTAGCGGTAAGCGGTTCGGTCGGGGTACGCGTCGAGGACGGCGAAGTCCTCCGCCGGGTCGCGATCCAGCGCGTAGACCACCGATCCGTCGAACCCGGGGTCGTTGCGCAGCGACTGGAAGGGGTGGTTCTGCCACTCGCCGTAGGGGGTCGGCATGAAGACGAGCGCCTCGTCGAACTCGGCCGCCTCGATCGGTTCGTAAGCCGTCTCGTACTTCGCTGTGTACTCGGCGTTCCGCTCGATCGGCTCGGCGACCAGCGGGGCGGTCGCGGCCCCCGCGAGCGCGAGGCTCGCGATGAGGACAGCCGCGAGTACGGGGCGAGCTACCGGTCGCGAGGCCCGCTCGCGGACCCGCACCGCGATCCACCGCCAGCCGGCCACGACTCCTGCCGCCGCGAAAATCGACAGGGGAACGAGCAGGTCGAAGTGGTAGAACGGGCCCAGCGACGCGATCAGGCCGTCGTTTGGATCGCCCATCGTCGCCAGGATGTTGAAGTTCCCCCAGAAGAAGACGTTCCCGAGCGGAACCGTGAGGAACAGCCCCGAGAGGATCGGGCCAGCGACCCGATCTTCCGGCTCGCGCCACCGGCGGGCTGCGAGTACCAGCCCACAGGCCGCACACGCGGTCCCGAGCGTGCCCGCGGTGAACCATCGCGTCGCGAGGTACTGGAGGACGTGGGCGTTGGCCTCCAGCGCGAGCGCGGGCGTGTATTCGATGGCGTGTTCGAGGATGCGCCGCCGGCCGAAGCCCGGCCCGTCCATCGGCGCGAACGCCGCGAACGGAAAGACGAGCGGCGATCCGGTGAGGACGGCGTTGTACGCGAGGGTCAGCCCGACGAACGAAAGCCCGCCGACTGCCGTTAGGGCGTTACGAACGAGCGGGCCGGGCAGCGGTCGGAGCCCCTTTTCGTGGAGCGCCGACCCGACCGTCCAGAGCGCGTGGGCGATGAACGGCGCGGCGAAGAGCACGGCGGTGTAGGGGCGAGCGAAAAAGGCGAGGCCGATCGCGAGGCCGGCGGCGGCGGCGTACCGGCGGTCACGACGCCGTGCCCCTCGGAGATACCAGACGGCAAAGAGCAGGTTCAACAGCGTGGTCGGGGCGTAGGGCAGGAACACCGAGGAGGTCACGAGCGTCATCGGCGCGGCCGCGAACGTCGCGGCGGCGACGACGCCGACCCGGCGGTCGAACGCCATCGTTCCAAGAACGTAGACCAACAGGGCGTTCCCGCCCGCGATCGCGGCGAGCGTCACGCGGGGTTCGCCGAACAGCGCCATCGAGACGGCGTACATCGCCGCGGGCACCGGCGCGTACTTCGGGTAGAGCCGCCCGCCGTCCTCGACGAAGAACCACGGGCGAAACGCGCCCGCGAGGTCGCCCGCGTGCAGTTGGAGTTGTCCCTCGAGCAACATCGCGGCCTGCTGGAGGTAGACGCCCTCGTCGTGGTTGACCGAGTGATAGGGGAAGACGACGCTGGCGACGGCGAAGACGGCGACGGCGGCGAGGGCCGCGATACAGCCGGCTAAAAGCGGTTCGCGGTCCGGCCATCGGCCCGAGGGGCGATTCATCTGGCGGTGCGATCAGACGTCGATGCCGACGTCGCGCATCAGGTTGATCGTCGGTTCGAGGTCGGACAGCTGGGTCAGATCGAGATCCGAGGGCGGGTTGAGTTCGTCGATCGTCGGGAGGTCCCCGATGGGTTCGACGTCGGGGATCACCGGGTACTCGAAGGTCGTGCGCGCGAAGTAGTCCTGAGCCTCCGCCGACAGGAGGTGGCGGATGAAGTTCACCGCGAGGTCGGGCTCGGCGGCCGCGTCGGTGACGGTCGCGCCCGCGACGTTGAAGATCGCCCCGGCGTCGCCCTCGGTGAACGAGGTGGCGATGGGGGCCTCCGGCGAGCCGTCGAGCACGCGCTGAATGTAGTAGTGGTTCGTGAAGCCGGCATCGATCTCGCCGTCGGCGATCGCCTGACACACCGCGAACTCGTCGGGGTAGTCGGCAATGCCCGCGTCGACGACGCCCTGAAGCCACTCGCGGGTCGCCGCCTCGCCCCGCAGAAGCCGCATCGCGGTCACGAACGCCTGACAGGAGCCGTACGAGGGGGCCCAGCCGAGCGATCCGGCGAACCCGCTCGCGTAGTCGTCGATACTGTTCGACATGTCCTCGGCCGAGAGCGCCTCCGTGTTGTACGGGACCGCTCGGGCACGCCCCGAGGTGCCGATCCAGTCCTCGGCGTGGAACTCCTCACGGACCATCTCGAGGAGGTCGTTCGGAAGCGACCGGGTCCGTCCTTGCGCCGCCAGCGCGCCGAGCGATCCGGCGTTGACCGAGTAGAACACGTCGGCGGGCGTTCCGTTCCCCTCGGTGAGGATCTGGTTGACGAGGTCGGTCGAGTTGCCGTACCGAACGTCGAGGGAAAAGCCGTCGTAGAGGTCCGCGATGTAGCCCACCAGATCGCCCACGAGGAACTCGCCCCGACCCGAGTAGACGGTGAGTTCACCCTCAAGGGGGGGCATTTCCTCCATCGGTGTCCCGCCGGGAGCGCCCCGACCCTCGCGTCCCGACCCGATCTGACCGATCGACGGGTCGCCCTCGCTCCCGTTCTCGTCTTCGTTGTTCCCGTTGCCGCCGAACAGGCCCGTACAGCCCGACAGCCCCGCCGTCCCGACCGCTGCCGTTCCGATCAGGAACCGTCGGCGACCGCTTCGACTCGGCGTTTTTCGCGTCATATGGTTTAGGCCTACCTAAATCAACTTATAGCTGCTGTTTCAATCGTCGGCGACTGCGGGGATCCGGTCCAGCGCGTCGAGACACGCGAGCCACTCCTGCATGTGCTCGCCGACGTGATTGAAGAACGCCCCGTTTCGGTACTCGCCGAACTCGCCGTCAACGAGTGCCCGGGCCATCGCCTCGTAGACCGCGGCGTAGTCGTCGGCTTCGGCGTCCCCGGACGGTCGGGTTTCGGAGGCCGGTTCCACGTCGTCGACGACCTCCCAGAGGTGTTCGTTGAGTTCGAGGCCGGCGACCTCGTTGTGGAGGTCGTCGAACGTCGAGCGGGCGGCCTTGTTGTGCTCACAGAGGGGCGCGCCGTTGTAGATCCGCGTCCCGAGGAGGTCACAGGCGCGCTTGAGGAACACGCCGCTCCAGATGTCGTCGAACCGGCCCACGTCCCAGCGGTTGTCGTCCATCGGGAGCTGGTAGAACGCGGGGATCACCTCCCGGCGGAAGGCGAGGTTCATCGAACAGACCGTGAGATAGTTGCCGCGCGCGGCGACGAAGTCCGCCCCGAAGTCCTCGCGGCTCGTCCGCGTCCGGGCCTGTCCCTGCAGGTCGCCGTCCATCAGGATGCGCACGGCGTCCAGATCCGGTACGTTGGTCCACAGCCCCTGGGAGGCGACGACGTTTCCGATGTTTTTCCTGTTCGTCTCGACCGTCTCGTCCATCGCGGCGTAGGGATACCCGCGGGGGTAGAGCCCGTGGTCGTCCGCGTTCCGATGGAGGACGTTCACCCACCGCTCGTCCGAGGAAACCGTCTCGACCTCGCCCTCGAAAGCGAGGTTCTCCATGTGGGTGCCGAAGAAGTCCTCGTCTTCGTGCGGGAGGGTGTCGTCGTCGATGAAAACGCCGTACTCGAACTTGGGGTTTGCCCACATGTACAGCAGCCCGAAACTCGTCTCGGCGTGGCTCGCCGCCGGGACGAGGTGGCCGTACTCGGCGATTCCCTGCTCCTCGTACCACTCCTCCCGGCGCGTCCCGTCGAAGACCTCCCCGGAGACGCCCTCTTCCTTGAGCATCGCCGCCATCGCGTCGCCCTCACAGAAGTCCTCCGTGATCAGGAGGACGTGGAGCCGCGAGGTGTCGAACCCGTGATCGCGCGCGTTTCGGAGGTACTCGCGCAGACACTCGTACTCCCGGATTGTCGGAATGATGACGCAGATCTCGCGGCCCATGTCGATACGATATCTTTTAGGATGGCCTAAAAACTTGACGGTGTCAGCGTCAGCGGGGTCAGGGATAACGGAATCAGACGGGACGATCGCTCTCACCGGTTGGCCGCCGGTGCTTAGGACTGGTTCGATTCGACGGCGTCGATCCACTCCTCGGCTTGCGCTTCGGAGACCTCGGCGGCCTCGGCAACGGCTTCGGCGTTGGCCTCCGCGAGTGCCTCCATCGACTCGAAGCCGGCCTCGTGCAGTCGGTCGGCGTAGGTCTCGCCGAGCCCCTGGATCTGCTCGATCCGTTCCCCTGACTCCTCGGTCTGCTGCTGGAGCCGTGTCTGGGTGTCCTCGACCTGTTCTTCGGCCTGCTCTTGGGTCTCGAGCATCTCCGACTGGAGCGTTTCGAGCTGCTCGGCCAGTTGCTCTTGGAACTGCTGCATCTCCTCGTGGAACTGTTCGGACTGTCCCTCGAGTTGCTCCTGGAACTGCTCCGACTGCTGGCGCATTCGCTCCTGGGACTCTTCGAGCTGTTCGCGGAACTCCTCGGAGACCTCCGTGGCCTGTTCCCGGGTTTCCTCTTGGGCGTCGAGTAGCGTCTCGGTCTGCTCCTCGATCACGTCGGCCTGTTGTTCGAGGGCCTCGTCGTACGCCTCAGTCCCCTCCTCGAACCCGGATTCGAGGCTCTCGAGGAGCTGATCGTGGCCCTCTTCGATGCTGTCGAACTGTTGGTCGACGGCGCGGTGAAGCTGCCGGAACCCGCTTCGCCCGCCGGGAACCGTCGACTCGACGGCATCGAGATAGCCGTGGGTCGTCTCGCGCATCAGTTCGAGGCTCTGGTGTTGGAGCTCCTCTTGGATCTCGAAGCCGCTGAGCGCCATCCGGTTCGCGTTTCGCTGGGCGTCAACGCCCCGTTCGAACGCACGCTGGCCCTGCTCGATCGCCAGTCGCTGCATCTCGAACGCCGCGGTCATCGGGGTGTGCTGATCGGTCATCATCCGAACGTACGCCGTTCGGCGGGTTAAGTGTTGCCCCAGAATACCATTCACAACCATTTGAAACCATCTTATGGGTCAGAATCGGCCACGATACGCGCCGGATCCGGTCGCCGCCGGCCGCGATAGCGACGGTTTGATGATCGCCTGAGCCGACCGATCGACAATGGTCGACGACGTGGCTGTCCGTGGCATCGACCTCGATTCCGAGACACGGTGTGCCCACTACGACTCGCCACGGGACGTGATCGCGATCCGGTTTCCCTGTTGTGGGGAGTACTACGCCTGCTACGAGTGTCACGCCGTCCGCGCCGACCACGACGCCGAGCGCTGGCCCGCCGATGCCCGCTCCTCGCGGGCGGTGCTGTGTGGGGTCTGTCGGGCCGAACTCACGATCTCGGAGTACCTCTCGTGTGACGACGCCTGCCCCGCTTGCGGCGCGGCGTTCAATCCCGGCTGTGCGGGCCATCATCACCACTATTTCGCCGGCGTGTCGGAAGCTTCTGGACCCGACCGTCCGTAGACCCTCATATGACTGATCCCCTCGAGTGGGAGACGCTGGACGAGTCAGTCGCCTACTCGTGTCCCGGCTTCGACGTGATTCACGAGGAGGTCCGCCTGCCCGACGGCACCGAGACGGACTTCGATTACGCAAGCGAGCCACCGGCGGCGGTGATCCTGCCCTTTACCTCCGGGGGCGAGGTCGTGCTCATCGAGGAGTGGCGCCAGGCGGTCAAACGGGTCAACCGGGGGCTTCCCGCGGGGAGCATGGAACCCGGCGAAGACAGGAAAACGGCCGCCCGCCGCGAACTCGTCGAGGAGACTGGCTACGAGGCCGGCGAGATGGAGTTCCTGGCCAGCGTCGAGCCCGCAAACGGCCTGCTCGATGCGGTCCACCACTACTTCGTCGCCCACGACTGCGAGCCGACCGGCCAGCAGGAACTCGATTTCAACGAATCGATCCGGGTGGCGACGACTGACTGGGAGGCGCTCCTCGCGGACGTGCAAAGCGGCGAGGTCCGCGACGGCCGGACCGTGACGGGCGTCCTCCAGTACGCGCTCTCGACATGACTGATGACGAGCGCGCCCACTGGAACGAGCGGTATCGCGAGCGTGAGCCCCCGACCGAGCCTTCGGACCTGCTTCGGGAGTGGATCGACGACCTCCCCGAGGGTCGGGCGCTCGACGTCGCGACCGGCGGCGGGCGCAACGCGATCTTCCTCGCTGGACACGACTACGCGGTCGACGCGATCGACGTCTCCGAGGAGGGACTGGGGATCGCCCGCGAGCGCGCGGAGGACCGTGGTCTCTCGGAGCGCATCGAGTTCGTCCGAAGCGACGTCGAGGACCACGACTTTCCAGCCGCGGTGTACGACGTAATCGTCGTGAGCCACTACTACAGTCTGAACGCGCTACCCGGTTTCAAGCGCGCGCTCGCGCCCGGGGGCGTCTTGCTGTACGAACATCGCCTCCACCCGCCCGGCGACGGCTCCCACACGTTTCGATTCCGGCCGAACGACCTCCTGCGAGCCACCCTCGACCTGCGGGTCGTCCGCTACGAGGAACCGATGGAGATCACGGAGGACGCGACGGACATTCGGCTGGTCGCCAGAAAGGACTGACTCGCAACCCTTACCCGGAACTCCGTCTAACCCCGGCCAATGAACGACATCTTCGAGGCCCACGACTGGGACGCCGCCGGGCGGATCGGCCGGCTTTCGGTCCCTCGCGCGGGCGTCACCGTCGAGACGCCGACCATCATGCCGGTGGTCAACCCCCACATCCAGACGATCCCGCCCCGCGAGCTCGCGGAGCGATTCGGCGCACAGATCCTCATCACGAACTCCTACATCCTCCACGGTAGCGACGATCTGCGCGAGGACGCCCTCGAGAAGGGCCTGCACGACCTGCTTGACTTCCCCGGTGCGATCATGACCGATTCGGGCTCGTTCCAGCTCTCGGAATACGGCGAGATCGACGTCACCAGCGCGGAGATCCTCGACTTTCAACGGGAGATCGGCTCGGACATCGCGACGCCTGTCGACATCCCGACGGCACCCGACACCGAGCGGGAGGCGGTCGAGATCGAGCTCGGAACCACACAGGAGCGTCTCGACGCCGCCGCCGAGTTCAGCTCAGGAAAAATGCTCGTCTCGGCGCCCGTTCAGGGCTCGACCTACACCGACCTGCGCGAGTCGGCGGGCGAGCACGCCGCCGAAACTGGTCTCGACGTCTTTCCGGTCGGCGCGGTCGTCCCGCTGATGAACGACTATCGCTACGGCGAGATGATCGACGTCGTGATGGCCGCCAAACGGGGGCTCGGGCCCGCGGCTCCGGTCCACCTCTTCGGCGCGGGCCACCCCATGATGTTCGCGCTGGCGGTCGCGGCGGGCTGTGACCTCTTCGATTCGGCGGCCTACGCTATCTACGCGCGCGACGGGCGCTACCTCACGGTTCGGGGCACCGAACACCTGGAGGAGCTCGAGTACTTCCCGTGTTCCTGTCCCGTCTGTGCCGAACACACCCCCGCGGGGGTTGAGGCGAGCGACGAGCGAGAGCGCCTGCTCTCGGAGCACAACCTGTACGTCACGTTCGCGGAGATCCGACGGATCAAGGCGGCGATCCGCGAGGGGAACCTGCTCGAACTCGTCGAAACGCGAGCGAGAGGTCATCCCGCGATGCTCGACGGCTACCGGGCGCTGCTCGCTCATTCCGAACAGCTCGAACGCACTGATCCCGCCTCGAAGTCGACGTTCTTCTATCTCTCGGGCGAGAGCGCCCGCCGACCCGAGGTGCTCCGTCACCACCGACGGCTCGAACGCCTTTCGGTACCGGACTCGCTGTTGCTCGCCGACGGCTCCGTCGACGGGATCGAGGCCGATGAGGTCTGGACCGTGCGCCCGCCCTTTGGCCCCGTCCCTCCGGAACTCTCCGAGACCTACCCCGTGAACGCCGAACTCCCCGACCGGCTCGACGGCGAGGCCTACGCTCTGGCCGCCCGCGGGGTCGCTCGACTGGCCGAGGCGAACCCCGACTGCGAGGTCACGCTCGTCGCGGGCTGGCCCGAGGTGGCGCTCGCGGCCCTGCCCGAACATACCAACTGCATATTAATCTCCTAGCAAGTTCACGACATGTAGGTCCCTGTTTGAGGGCTGTTTTAGAAACCATACAGATACGATTATCCCATTTCTACCAATGATGGCCACAAGATACATATATACATTAAGGGAGTGTATGTTATGAAGAAAAAACAACAAAATCGGCGATCTGTATTAAAATCAGCTGCGATAGGAATTAGTGCTGCAGGAAGCCTCCCTATACTGGGCGTACAGAAAGGCAAAGCCTCTCCTCAAACAGACTCCGAACGATCGGGCAATGACTCAGAGATGAGTCACGAGGTAGTTGACGAAGGCGATGAGTACCACATCGTTGCGGTTACGAAAGACGACGAAACAGAATATTATCGAGTAGACAAAAACACGGGTGCTGTCAGAGCCGTCTCAAGTGTGGCATAAGCACGATGGGACACAATGAGCTTATTTCCCGCTCCGATGTGCAGGTGAGACAATTTGGTTCCTGTGGCGGACACCTCTATCGAAATCACTATTACGTAGCTCTCTCGATCGAACTCGGCGAAACGTGGGACAGCATCACGGGAGGATCACTTGAGGCAGGAATTTGTGCGGTTCTTGGTGCCAAAGGCGGCATGGCTAGTGCTGCGGCTGGTGGCATCGGGTGCTTCGTAATCGGCCGCTTCTTTCTTGACCACATTAATCCGTCCGGTAGTACCGGAACATGGGGAGCGTGGGACTGTCACCATGGCTATTTAAATTACGAAAACATCTGCCACGGAGTGACTAGCCAATACAGCGCAGGGCGATCGCAAGTCCCTTCATTGAAACGTGTTCCCGGCGTGCACTTCGAAGTGTTATAGCCAATGAAACGGAGCGTAATCTTTCTCTGTACTATCGTTACCGTTTTGGCGGCCTACGGATGGCTTTTGACCGGGGCCAGCGTTCATGTCCTTCCGGCGATAGCCGGTATCGCTATGGCTCTCTCTGTCGCAGGTGTCGAACACACCTACCGGGGGATGCTTTCACAGAAGCTCACGGGAGCCGGGATCATCGTACTAATGCTGGTGCTTTTCACCGTATTCGATAACGGCGACAGTATCTTCTTCGCATTCGTCACCGCAGCAGTACTGTCGGTTTCGGTCGGCGTGCTGTATCTTCTCGATTGACTCGGTTCGCTTGACTGGGGCCAAACTCCCTATCGATACTCTCTTTCGCGACACTCTCCGATGACCCGTATGACCGAATACTTCGAGGTTCACGGGCGCGACGGGGTCGCCCGCCTCGGCGAGGTGCGTCTCGCCGACCCCCTCACTACCCCGGCGCTCGCGGACGAGTACGTCGAGGACGCGGGCAGCCTCTGGTCGGAGGACCGTGAGTTGCCCGAGGGTCGCGAGGATCGCGTGACGGTCCTTCCCCACAGGGCCTTCCCGAGCGGCACCGACGAGGAGGTTGAGGAGGCCTTCGCGGTCTCACAGCCCGACGTCGAGTACCCGAGCGCCGCGGTTGTCTCGCCCACGACCGCCACGAACCACGACACCGACGCCTACGTCCTCTCGACCGCACAGGGGAGCGTCGGCCACGCCAGCGCGCTCCGCGACGAAATCGTCGCGATTCGAGAGGTGATCCCCGCCGACACCGCACTCTACCTCTCGGGCGTCGCGACGCCCCGAAACGCCGCACTGCTGGCCTACATCGGCGTCGACCTGCTCGATTCGCATCGTGCGGTCGTAAAGGGCACCCAGGGCAAGTATCTCACGAGCGAGGACGAGCAGTTCCTCTCGGATCTGGAGGAACTGCCGTGTGCCTGTGCGGCCTGTCAGCGCCCGATCGAGGAGTTCACCCGCGAGGACTGTGTCGAACACAACGAGAACGCCCTCAGGGCCGAACTCGCGACCGTGCGCGAACGGATCCGCGCGGGGCGATTGCGCGATTACGTCGAGGGCCAGGCCCGCCACGCACCGTGGCTGACCGCTCTCTTCCGGGAGTTCGACGACGAATGGAGTTACGTGGAGGAACGGACTCCGATCTACCGCACCAGTGAAATCAGCGCGACGACCGACGACACCCTCCGACGGGTCGAGATCCAGCGCTTCGCCGACCGGGTCACGTCGAGATACCGAAACCGGTTCGACAACCCGCTCGTGCTGGTGCCGTGTTCGGCCACGAAACCTTACAGCGAGTCCCAGAGCCACGGCCAGTTCCACGACGCGATCCAGTACCGGGCCCATCTGGTCTCGATGACCTCGCCGATCGGCGTGGTTCCCCAGGAACTCGAGACGACCTACCCCGCCCAGCACTACGACACCGCCGTTACGGGAAGGTGGACTGAAACCGAGATCGCATTCGTCGCCCGCGTCCTGCGGCGGTATCTCGAACGGAACGAGTATCCGAGAATCATCGCCCACCTGCCCGAGGACTACCGCGAGATCACAGAGCGCGTCGAGCCCCATATCGACACGGGAATCGAGTACACCGTCGAGGACCACCCAACCACCACCGATTCGATCGCGAACCTGATGCGGACCCTCGACGGCGAACTCAAGTACGGCAAGCGAGAGCGCCAGCACAACACGGTGAAAGCGATCGCGGACTACCAGTTCGGCGAGGGTGCGGGCGAGGAACTCTTCGATGACCTCTCGATCCAGAGCCGGTACCCGAAGTTCCGCGCACACACCCAAGAGGGCGAGCAGCTGGCGGCGATGGTACCCCAGTACGGAACGCTGGCGCTGACGCTCGCGGGCGCCCGGCGGTGGATCGAGAGCGACGTCCCCACCAAGCGCGTCGAGATCGACGGGTTCGTCCCGCACGGAAACGTCCTCGCACCGGGCGTCCTGGAGGCCGACGAGACCATTCGCACGGGCGACGAGGTCGTCGTCGAGGGTCCGAAGGCCTTTGCGGTCGGACGCGCGGAGATGTTCGGCCGCGAGATGGCAGAGAGCACTCGGGGGGTGGCGGTCGACGTCCGCCACGTCGAGGAGCAATAACGTTTCTCCGTGCTCTGTCCAGTGGTGGACTATCCGTTCTAGTTCCCGTTATCGGGGCCGATCGGACGAAAACGGCCAAAAAAAAACATAGCGACCGCCGAAGAACGGAACGACCATGCACCGCCGTCACCTCTGTAAGGCGTCTCTTGTCGGAGTAGCCCTCTCCCTCGGCGGGTGTTTGGGACGGTTCGACGGCGGGTCCTCTGACGGGGTCGAGACGCCCGAACCGGTGACTGAGGTCGGCTTCGAGTTCTCGGACGGAAGCGACGAACGTTCGCAGGACGATCCTATGATCGAGGTCAACGTCGAGGAAGAGAGCGCCACGGTAACCGGGACGCTCCGGGTCGTGCAACGAGGCGATCCTCGATGAGATCACTTCCGACGACGGTTCCGATACGGTGACCGTCGTCGTGACGTGGGTCGATACGAGCGACGAGGACGAGGTGTGTACCGACGGCCTCAGTTCGGACGACTACGAGGTCCGTCTCGAGTTCGAGTCGCTCCCGTCGGCGATAACCGCGATCGAACGCGATTATCAGGACGAGGAGTACGCGACGACCACGGAGATCGACACGGATTGAGCGATCACCGGTATCGACGGCGTCGTCACTGACCGCCGTCGGACAGGTCTTTATCCCATGCGTCCCATGCGCCTCCATGGACGAGATTACGCTGGCGGTACCCCGAGAACTCGGCGAGACCCTGCCCGAGGACAGCGACGAGACGCTGATGGCAATGGGACGCGAGATCGACCAGTACGAGGGCTACATCAACGCGGCCATCGCCGAGGGGGAAAGCGAGGCCGCGAGCGCCGCCGCCGATGTACTCGATCGGATCGAGGAGCGCTGGGAGCAGTACGACGGGCTCATCGCCGAACTCCGGGCGTGGGGCCAGTCGTCGATCTACGCGGAGGTGTGGTGTGACTTCCAGTACGCGCTGATCCAGCAACTGTACGACCACGAGGAGCTGGCGGACGCGCTCGATCAGGAGCGCCACGCCCGGCTCGTGGACGACGGCATCCGGTTGAGCGACGCGGTATGAGCGACGAGGACCCGGCCTACGCCCGACGGCCCCGCACCGAGGGCGGGAGGGCGCGAGCGATAGACGGCGGGGCGGTCGCCGCCGGGCTCTGTTTCGGCGTCTTCGCCGTCTTCGTCTCGACCGCCGGGCCGCTCTCGGCCGGGTTTCGCCTCTCGTTTACCGCGCTCTGTCTGTTCTGTGGCGGCCTCGTGGCGGGCTATCTGACCCACACGAGCTCGAGCGGCGCGGTCCAAGGCGTCGCGGTCGTCCTCGGTACGGCGGGGCTGATGGTCGCCGTCTCGGTGTCGATGACCTATGGGATCGGTTCGCTCTCGCGGGTCCCGCTCGTCCTCGCCTACGAGACGCTCTCCACGGCCGCGTTCGTCGCGTTCGGACTGCTCGCACTGTGTTTCGGTGCGCTCAGCGGCGAACTCGGGGTCCGTCTCAGGGGATAGCCCCGCGGCACGGGGCGTCGCCGCCCGACGGCCGGCATTTATACCCTCGGCGTCCCTGCTTCGGGTATGAACCTCGAGCTGCGCTCCTTTGCGACGTTCCGGGAGGCGATGGGCCAGAAGACGATCGAACGCGAGTACGAAGAGGGCGCCACCGTGGGAGCGGTCCTCGCGGATCTCGAATCGGAGTTCGACGGGCTGGAGGGGCGACTGCTCGACGACGACGGCGAGATCCAGCCACAGCTGTCGATCCTGAAGAACGGTCGGGACGTGACCCACGCACAGGGCCCCGAGACACCGCTCGAGGCGGGCGATACGGTGAGCCTCTTCCCGCCGGTCGCCGGAGGGTCCGCGTGAGGGTAGAACGCTCCTTTCGGGGAATCAGCCAGCGACTCGCCCGCCACTACCTCTCGAACCTCGGGGGCGAGGAGGAGAGTGACGACCGGGTCGTCGGCGAGGGCTGGGAGGCCGACCTCTCCTCACGGAAGGTCTCGATCGGTCCCAGCATGTCGTTGACGGAGGTGACGGTCGTCTTCGAGGGAGAGGAGGAGGTCCTCGAACCGCTGATCGAGGACTTCGCCCAGAAGGCGATGCGTGCGGGCGGATGAGCCACCCGATCGACGGACAGGTGGTGTTGCTCGCTGCCGCGAAGGCGAGCGTTCCCGGCAGTCGGTTGCCCGAACTGCTCGAACGGGCTCAGGAAAAACTGGGTCCCGAACTCGAGGCCTACCGGCGGCGCTACGAGCTCGCCGTCGAGACCGACGACGCCTGCTGTTTTTTCGTTCCGGCTGACCACTGGGAAACGGTGGGTTCGGACCTCGGACTGGAGCGTCGCGAGTACCGCGCGATCCGGCGGACCCACGAGGAGCAACTGAAACGTCTCGGAAAGCGTGAGGGGCGACGCGAGGAGTTCGAGACGGCGCTCGAGGTGCGTTCTGCGGCCGTCATTGGGCGGGCGAACTGAAAGCCGTTTAGTCCTCGGTGTCCTATGCCCGTCAGTGACCGACGACACGCTCGACGATTTCTTCGATGCGATGCAGGAACTCGGCCAGCCGGTCCTCACCGCCGAGGAGTTCGCTCGCGCCCGCGAGTGTACCCAGGAGAAGGCCGACCGCCGGCTCACGGAGTTCGCCGAGGCCGGGCTGGTGGGACGGCGGGACGTCGAACGCGATCCCGTGATCTGGTACCCCAAGGAGTGGGACCAGCAGGCGGGGCGCGAACGGGTCGTCACCTTCCCGAACCGCCGCGAACTCGTCGTCTCGCATCCCGAGCAGTTCACGCGCGCTCGGCTCTCGACGTTCGCCTACCTCGTCGATTCGAACGGATCGGGCGATTCCATCTACCGTATCCGCGAGGAGGACGTCTGGGGAGCACCGTACGACGATCTGGCTGACCTGCTTCTCGCCCTCCGACGGGTGACCGGCGAGCGCCTGGAGGATTTAGAGGAGTGGATCACGAGCCAGTGGAAGCGCGCCCGGCAGTTCGTTCTTCGGACCCACGAGGACGGGTACACCGTCCTCGAGGCCGACAGCGAGAGCCTGATGGGCAACGTCGCCCGACAGGCCCTCGGCGAGGAGCAGCTTCACGCGCCCATCTCGGATACCGAGAGCTGGGTGCGCGAGGGCAGCGAGGGCGAGATCAAGCGAATCCTCTACGACGAGGGCTACCCCGTCCGGGACGCCCGCGACCTCGATACGGGCGACCACCTCGAGATCGACCTCGCGCTCGAACTCCGGGACTACCAGCGCGAGTGGGTCGACCGGTTCGTCGAGCGGAAGGCGGGCGTCCTCGTGGGGCCGCCCGGTAGCGGCAAGACGGTCGCTGGCATAGGTGCGATGGCCACCGTCGGCGGCGAGACTCTCATTTTGGTCCCCTCCCGCGAACTCGCGGCCCAATGGCGCGAGTCGCTGCTTGAATCGACCTCGCTTTCGGCGAGCCAGATCGGCGAGTATCACGGAGGTCGAAAGGAGATCCGACCCGTGACGATCGCGACCTACCAGACCGCGGGCATGGATCGCCACAGACGGCTGTTCGACGAACGCCGCTGGGGACTGATCGTCTACGACGAATGTCACCACATCCCCGCGCCGATCTTCCGACAGAGCGCGGACCTCCAGTCGAAACACCGGCTCGGGCTGTCAGCGACGCCCGTCAGGGAAAGCGACGACGAGGTCGAGATCTTCACGCTGATCGGCCCGCCCATCGGTACGGACTGGTCGGCGCTGTTCGAGGCGGGCTACGTGATGGAACCGGACGTCGAGATCCGCTACGTCCCGTGGGCGAGCGAGGCCGCCGAATCGGAGTACGCCAGCGCGCTGGGTCACGAGCGCCGACAGGTCGCCGCCGCCAACCCCGCGAAACTCGACGAGATCCGCCGCCTGCTCGATTCCCACGAGGGCGAACAGGTGTTGCTCTTCGTCGACTGGCTCGAACAGGGCGAGGAGTACGCCGAGGCGCTCGATATCCCCTTCCTGAGCGGCGAGACACGCTACGCGGAACGCGAGCGTCTGCTCTCGGAATTCCGCCACGGCACCCGCGACACCCTGCTGGTCTCGCGAGTGGGCGACGAGGGGATCGACCTGCCGGCGGCGACCGTCGCTATCGTCGCGAGCGGACTCGGCGGCTCCCGGCGTCAGGGTGCTCAGCGCGTGGGTCGGACGATGCGTCCGGTGGGGGGTGCGCAGGTATACATGCTCGCGACCCGCGGCACCGAGGAAGAGGAGTTCGTCCGCGGACAGCTCAGACACCTCCAGAACAAGGGCGTGAACGTCCTTGAACGCGAGGCCGAAACCGCCTGAACCGTATCGCACACGTTTTACTCGCGAGCGTGCAACCACGAGTCGATGTTCGATCCCGCAGTGGCCGTCGGATTCCTCCACGCTGGCGACCTCTCCGCCGAGCAGCGGGCCGCCCTGGAGTGGTGTCGAGCCGTCGCCCCGTTCGTCGAGACGGTTTCGATTCCCGAAATCGCCGCCGGCACCGCCGATCTCGACCGCTACGACGTCTGTTGGTGGCACCGCGCCGCGCCGCTCGACGACCTCGGTGCTTCCACGGCGGACGCCGGTCCGGCCCTGCGGTCGTATCTCGAACGCGGCGGTGGACTCCTGCTCAGCCTGCGGGCGCTCTCGGCGGTTGACCCCCTCGAAATCGACCCCGTCGCCCCCGATCTGACGGGAGTCGAGGAGAGCGGGGAGCCGATTGGTTATCTGGCGAAGTCGATCTACGCCGACGACCCGCCGTTCGCGGCCTTCGACGACCTCCGGATCCACACCTGCGAGCCCGGTCAGGAGGTTCCATACGCCCGCTACGAGCGCGTTCTCCCCGAACGAGGGGAGGCACTCGCGGCGACGGTCGACGGTGGCATGGACCGATTTCACGGGCTGTCGCTCGTCTCGTGGTCGGTCGGGGACGGGTCGGTGGTGGGCGCGGGGAGCACGCTCGCGTTCGACGGCCCCGCCGACGGTATCTGTGCGAGCAACCGCTCGCAGTTCGTCGGATCGCTCCTCTCGGGGCTGGCCGAAGGTGCACGTCTCGGCGTTTCCGATCCCCGCTCGGTGTCGGGACTCACGGCGATGCGCGAGCGCCTCGCGGCGGACCCGCTGCGCCCGCAGTACCACCTCACGCCGCCGGCGAACTGGCTCAACGACCCCAACGGGATCATCGAGTGGGACGACCGCTATCACGTCTTCTACCAGTACAACCCCGCGGGCCCGATGCACGGGACGATTCACTGGGGCCACGCGGTGAGTGACGACCTCGTCCACTGGGAGGACGAACCGGTCGCGCTGACCCCCTCGCCCGACGGTCCCGACCGCGACGGCTGCTGGTCGGGCTGTGCGGTCGAGAACGACGGTACGGCGACGGTCTTCTACACTGGCGGGCGAGGCCCCGTCCAACTGCCCTGCCGGGCGGACGCGGCCGATCCTGGCCTCCGGCGGTGGAACAAGGACCCGAGCAACCCGGTGATCGAGCAGGTGCCCGAGGGTGTCGTCGGCTCGGACCACTGGGAGGCGGAGTTCCGCGACCACTGTATCTGGTTCGCCGACGGGCTGTGGCACCATCTGATCGGCTCCGGGTTACGGGACGTCGGCGGGGCGGTGTTCTACTACACCTCCGCGGACCTCCGCGAGTGGGAGTACGTCGGCCCGCTGCTGGTCGGCGACGGCGAGACCGGCGGGATGTGGGAGTGTCCCGAACTGCTCGAACTCGGCGAGCGTGACCTGCTTCACGTCTCGAACTACGAGGACGTACTCTACTTCCTCGGGGAGTTCCGGGACGGCGAGTTCCACGCCGACCGGCGAGGACTGCTCGATCACGGCGACCTCTACGCCCCCCAGTCGCTGTTCGGCGAGGAGCGCTACGTGCTGTGGGGCTGGATCCCCGAACTCCGCGACGAGCGCGCCCAGTGGGACGCCGGCTGGTCGGGCACCCTCTCGATCCCGCGGGAACTCGCCGTCGAAAACGACCAGCTACGCCAGCGTCCCGCCCCCGAACTCGAGACGCTCCGGCGCTCCCACGCCCGCCACGTCGGCCTCGACGTCGAGAACGGTTCGCAGAAACTCGACGTCCGCGGGCGGGCGATCGAACTCCGGGCGAGAGTCCACGCCGACGCGAGCGAGGCCGGTTTCGGCGTGTTCGAATCGCCCGACTGCGTCGAGCGCACGCGGATCGCGGTAGAGGGCGACCGGCTGGTCGTCCACCGTGAGGACTCGAGCCTCGCGTCGTCGTCGGTCGACCCCCGCGAACTCCCGATCGACGACCTCGAACGCCCGCTCGATCTTCGAGTCTTTCTCGACGGCTCCGTTCTGGAGGTGTTCGTCAACGGGCGTCGCACCCTCTCGACGCGGGTGTATCCCACCCGACCCGACAGCGACGGGCTCTCGGTCTACGCACACGAGGGATCGGTGCGCTTCGAGGAACTCGAGATCTGGACGCTCGGGTCGGCGTGGAACGCTACCGAGCGCGGGCCGATACCGGATCAGTAGCCGCCGTAACCTCGTCGGGTCTCCTCGCGGTGGGCCAGCCGTTCTTCGGGAAACGCGGGTAGCTCCTCGGATTCGAGCGGGATCCGTCCGTGCGAGAGCGTCCCCGTGATCCGGGTTCGATCGCCCGAAAGCGCCACCCGGACCGTGGGCGCGAGCGTCCCGCCGAACTTCGCGCGCTGTTCGTCGGGCGGCAGGGTCGCGACGTCGTCGAGCGTGAGTCCTCCGAGGTCGTAGTAGTTGAAAAAGCCGCTGACGAGCAATTCCTCGCGGTGGGGAAAGGCGAGCCACGAGTAGGCCTGATACGGCGCGTTCTCTGGATTGGTGAGTACCAGCCCCGAGCCGTTGAGCGGGCGATACTCTCCCCGGAGGGAGTCGGCGACGAATCCATACAAGCCGTCCGGTCCCTCCAGTCCAGGTGCGAACGTGTGGTCGTGGCTTGAAATAAAGAGGTAGTACCGCCCGTCATGGACCACGACATGCGGGCGTTCGAGTTCCTGGTTGACACAGACTCCCTCCAAGAGCGGATCGCAGAGTTCCCAGTCGGTCGGATCGCCCGTTCGCGAGCGTGCGATCCCGACGCTGCCGTTGAACTCCTCCCAGACCGGCTCCGCACAAACGCCCTCGCCCTCGGGGACGGGGGTGTTCGCCTCGAACAGGAGGTAGGTCTCTCCGTCCGCGGGATCCTCGAAAAACCACGGGTCCCGGAAAGTGTAGATCATGCCCCGATACTGGTCCTTGCGCTCGTAGCGATCGCCGTCGGGTTCGAGCAGGATCTCGTGCTCGAAGGTGCCGTCGATGCGAAGTCCCGACTCATCGATCGCGATGGTCCCTCCGAAGCCGACCGCGAGACGCTGCTCGTAGGTAAGCTCCTCCTCGCCGGCCCGGCCCGAGGCGGTGTAGTAGACGTAGAGCTCCCCGTCGTCGAGCAGCGCGGAGCCGGCCCACTGCCGAGAGCCACGGACCCCGCCCTCGAAGACGGGACCGCCGTCGTGCCACGTCTCGCCGTCCTTCGAGTAGAAATACCGGATCTCGGCGACGTCGTGGCGCTTTCCGGGCAGGAGGTCCGCGGGCGCAGTAAGGGAAAATATCACGCGCCACCCGCCGACGGTGGCGATCGAACCGTCGCGGGTCCTGAGAAACCAGGTGTCCCAGCCGTTGATCTCGGGTGCGGCGTCCTCGCGGGGCGGGTAGATGATCGGCGCGACCGTCTCGTCCGTCCGCTCGATCGTCGAGGCGTGTTCGCGGGTCCACCGCGAGGTGGCGCGTCCGCTGTGCTCGGGAGTCATACTCGAAGTCCACACATCTCCGAAAAAACGGTTGTGTTATCCGCGCGAGTTCAGTCGTCGGCGGGGGCCGGCGAGTCGCCCGCAGAGACGCCCGTTCCGGGGCCGACATCGATGCCCAGGTCGTCGAGCTTCTCGTCGGGGACGACGCCGTCGACCCAGCCGCGGTGCTCGTAGTACTCCTCCTTCATCTCGTCGAGTTCGCAGTACTCGCCCTCGCTTGCGCCCTGACCGGGGTTGCCGCCCTCTTCGAGGAACCGCTCCGGAAGGGAGTCGTCCGCACCGTCGAAGCCGACGAGGTTGTTGTAGTACCGTTCGAGGTTGTAGACGCGCTCGCCGGCCTCCATGAGTTCGTCCTCGCTGACGTCGAGGCCGGTCATCCCGTTGTACTGGAGGACGTACTCCTCGATGCCCTCCGCGAAGGCGTTGAACTTGCAGATGTCGAAGCTGTCCGAGATCGCGTGGAGGTCCTGGAAGGTCGCGGTGAGTTCGCCTTTCCCCTCGTACTCGTAGGGGTCGACCTTCTCCGGGATTCCGAGGATCTCCGCGGCGGGCGTGTACCCGCGTAGGTGGCACGCGCCGCGGTTCGAGGTGGCGTAGCCGATGCCCATCCCCTTCATGCAGCGGGGGTCGTAGGCCGCGATCGACTGGTTCTTAACCGAGAGCTTGCTGTCGTGACCGTCGACCTCTTCTGCGAGGCCGTGCTGGCCTTCCGCAAGCAGGTCCGCGAGATCGTCCTCGCGGTTCGCGATCCGGGTGATCATGTCGATCATCTCTTCCTCGTCGCCCCAGTCGATCCCGTCGCCGTCGCCGACGTCCTCGAGCTTGCCGCGCTCGGTCAGCTCCATCGTCATCGCCATGATGTTGCCGACTTCGATGGTATCGACGCCCACGTCATTACACCGGTCGATCATCACGGCGATCTTGTCGCGGTCGTCGTTCGCGGAGTTAGTACCCAAGGCCCACGCCGACTCGTACTCGAAGGACTCCATGCGGACGTTCATCTCCTCGCCCTTGTGCATCGTCTGGACCTCGACCTCCTTCTTACAGGCGACGGGACAGGAGTGACAGGTCGGTTCGTCGACGAGGATGTTCTCCCGAACGTTCTCCCCGCTGATCCGCTCTGCGTCCAGATCGTGTGGGCGGTCCTCCTCGTGTTCGTTATAGGAGACGCCCGAGGTGTACTGCCCGTTCTTGGTCGGGTGGCCGTCCATTTCCTCGGTGATGTTCATCAGGACGTTCGTCCCGTACATCGACAGGCCGCCCTCGTTGGGCGCGGTGACGTCCGATTCCTGGATGAGCTGCATCGCCTGCTGGTGGCCCTCCATGAACGTCTCCTGGTCGGCCGGCTTGGGCATCTTCGTCCCGGACTTGATGACGATGGCCTTCAGGTTCTTGTTGCCCATTACGCAGCCGGTGCCGCCCCGACCGCTCGCACGGTCGTCCTCGTTCATGATGCAGGCGTACTTCACGCCGTTCTCGCCGCCCTGCCCGATGCCCATGAACGACATGTTCTTCCCGTAGGCTCCCTCGTGGCGCTCCTCTAAGATCTCGCGGGTCTCGTGGGTGCCCTTGCCCCAGAGGTCCGAGGCGTCGTGGAGTTCGAGTTCGCCGTCCTCGACAACGGCGTACACTGGGTCCTCCGAGGTACCCTCGAACACCAGTCCGTCGAAGCCCGACCACTTGAGGCGCGCTCCCGACCAGCCGCCGTGATGCGAATCGGTGACGGTGCCCGTCAGCGGCGATTTCGTACAGACGGCGATCCGACCGCTCATCACTGTCTGGGTGCCCGTCAGCGGGCCGTTCATGAACGCGATGAGGTTTTCCTCGCTCATCGGGTCGACGTCCGGGCCGTTGTCGAAGACGTACTTGACGCCCAGTCCGCGCGCACCGATGTACTTCTTCGCGTCCTCGTCGTCGATGCTCTCGTAGTTCACATCGCCCGAGGAGAGGTCGACTCGCGCGACGTGGTCTTGGAATCCGCCTAAGTCTGTCATGGTAATCTACGATCGTTACTTTGGCTCCGAGACGTGTTAGTTCTTCTCACCAGAGTGTAACTGATATCGGTTACTCGCTCTATTTCGCCGTTGTTATGGCCTCTATCGCGTGAATCTTCCAGTGCCGATCGGCTGGCGGCAGCTTTACGATTCGTGAATCCGTGGCTCTCTGTATGTGTGTCGTAGTAGCAAACGCAGCCGCATGGAGCTGCCAGTCTGCCGTCGGAGGACGGCGCATCGCGGCGATCCGAGACGAGCGGAAGATATGAGAGTGAACGTAACCGAAATTACTGCCACTGTCCGCCAGCCCGAATACACCGGCGAGAACCGCTGTACCCCGTGTACGATCGTGAACGTCCTGCTCGCCGTGGCGCTCGCGATACCCGTTACGGTCCTCTCGCCGCCGGCGGGCGCGCTCATACTCGTCGGTAGTTCCCTCGCCATCTACCTCCGTGGGTATCTCGTTCCCGGGACGCCCGAACTCACGAAGCGGTACCTTCCAGCCGTGGTGCTCCGGCTGTTCGGCAAGGAGCCCGTCCCCGAGACGCTGGGCGACCTCGAAAACGAGGCGCTGTGGACAACCCTCGAAACGGCCGGGCTCCTCACACGAGAGGGCGAGCCCTCGCTTGCGGACGGGTTTCGCTCGCGCTGGTTCGCAGAGATGGATCGGGTTCGTGACGACGACTTCGACGAGCGGGCGGTCGAGCGCACCCTCGGCGTCGGATCCGCCGCGAAACGCGGTGACCGGGCGTACTCCGTCGAGGGCAACCAGCTCGTTCGCTGGGACTCGCGGGCCGCGCTCGTCGCCGACGTCGCGGCCGCGGCGGTATTTCGCGAGCGCTTCGAGGACTGGGAGGCACTCGATAGCGACAGCCGCCGAGACCTCTTCGAGCGACTCCGGCTTCTGGTCGAAACGTGTCCCGAGTGTGGTGGCTCCGTGGAGCGCGACGACGAGCGCCTCGACCCGTGCTGCCAGCGGGCCTACACCGTCGTCTGGTCCGAGTGTGCGGACTGTGGCTCGCTGCTCGCCGAACTATCCGTCCCGACCGCCGAGGACGACGAACTCGTCCCCCTCCTGTGACGACTACCGGGAACGGAATGTAGCGCGACTGCCATCGCGCCACACACCGGTTTCGAGCTTCCCCGTCACTCTCCGAGCGGTGTGCCCTCGTTCAACGCTCGTCTCGTGGTATCTGCTGGCATGCCAGTTAAGTACGTGTATCACTATCGTCCGTGTATGTCAAGCAGCCTTCCGAACATCAAAGTCGGCCGCGACGCCGAAGCCGACATGGACCCCGAGGACCTCCCCGTCTACGAGGTCGAGTATCTGAACTACCAAGCGATCCCCGAACACGGCTGGGACATCGACGACGAGGACCTCTTCGAGAAGGCCGCCGCCGCCGACCTGAGCGAGAAGGACCACGGCTCCTTCGAGATCCGCGGGACACGCTACATCCTCGACGGCGCGGAGGACGCCGACCAGAAATGGCCCTTCGAGTGCCGCGCGGCCTCGTGTGCGTACTGTACGATGATCCTCTACGAGGGCGACGTGAAGATGGACATGGACCTGATACTCACCGACGAGGAGGTCGAGGAGCGAAACATCTACCTGAGCTGTCAGTCGATCCCGAAGAGCGACGAGGTCAAGATCGTCTACAACGCCATGCACCACGACTACCTTCAGGAGAACATCGTCGGCGTTCGGGAGGTCTGACCTAACTCGCCTCGTCGATCGCTTCCTTGAGGCGCTCTTCGGGCGAGGCGCTCACCACCAGCTGCTCCTCGCCGTATTTTTCGACCTCCGAGAGATCGATCTCGACGTCGTCCGCATCGGCGAGCGCCTCGACGACCGCCGCGAGCAACAGCGTCTGTGTGTCGAGGCGGCTCTCGATCGTGTTCAATTTGGAGAATGTCCGTTCGGCGAACCCTGTCAGCGAGTTCGAGAACTCAGCGAGGTTCGCTTCGTTGCCTTTGACCCGCCGCTCGGCCAGACTGATCCGCGCGAAGTTGTCGAGGTCCTCCAGTTCGCTTTCGAGTTCCTCGATTTCCTCGGCCAGCGCCTGCGTGCGTCGCTCGATCAGTTCCTCGATCTGGTAGTCGACCGTCGTTTTCTCCCCGTCGTTCGCCTCGACCGTGACACCGTCACCCGTAGACATATGCGCACAATCAGCACGATTTACCATATACTTTTGGCCCGACGGGTCGGTCAGTCCTGTGCGGGGGCGTCCTGTAGCTCGGTCGCCTGCAGGATGAACGTCCGTTCGGGGGGCGGGGCGATCCGGAGTTCGATCTTCCGAACGAGGCGGTAGTACTTGCGATTACCGCGGCGATAGTGCTCGACGATCTCGGCGTCTTCGAGCGTCGAGAGGTGGTGGGCGGCCGTCTTCCCGTCCATCCCGACGGCCTCCGTGAGTTCGGAGACGTACCGCGGCCCGTGGGAGAGTTCGCGGATGATCTTCAACCGCGGCGTACTCCCCAGCGCGTCGATCAATGACACGCCTCCTCGTTTGTGAGGTTTCCCCATAGTCGTTGCTACTTCCATCTCCTGGTTCCGAGCGCCCGGAGTTAAGTGGGTAGAACGGTAGCTATCCACATGGGTAACGACATCGAGTTCCCGGA
This sequence comes from Halalkalicoccus paucihalophilus, assembly GCF_001593955.1. Lineage (GTDB taxonomy): Archaea > Halobacteriota > Halobacteria > Halobacteriales > Halalkalicoccaceae > Halalkalicoccus > Halalkalicoccus paucihalophilus. Next base: position 215,511 of record NZ_LTAZ01000004.1, read on the forward strand.
CGAAAGCGACCACGGACGAAAGACGATCACCAGCGGGTTTTTCGAGCGCGAGATCCGCCTCTCGGGCGGCGAAACCGCGGCGTTCCTCCATAACCTCGCCGACGCCATCGAGAGCGACACCTCCATCACCGTCTCGGGGAGCGACTGGGAGATCCCCTTCGAGTACCGCGAACCCATCGAGGTCGAAGTCGAGTTCTCGAAGAAACGCGAGGGCGAACTCGAGATCGAGGTGGAGTTCTCCGAGGCCCGCGGCGGCGAGGGGAGCGGCCTCAGCGTCGAGTGACTCGTCTCGAATGTACTACTTCGGCCTGTACCACTGGCGAAGCCGCCTCCGCTCGGTACTCGTCGGTTGCTGTTCGCTTCTCGCGTTCGCCCTGCTCCGACGGGCAACCCCCTCTCGAGGCGTTCGCCTCCTCGTCGCGGCGCTTTCCCTTCCGGCGCTCTTGCGGGCCGGCCGGGCGGGATCGAAACTGCTCCGACCCCCGCCGTGGGCGCTCGAACGTTACAAGTACGACGCGCTCGCCGACGAACTCCCGCTCGGGGAGGCGGCCCGCGTCCTCGATATCGGCTGTGGCACGGGCCGGTCGCTCGTCGGGCTCGCACCCCACCTGTCCGAGGACGCTTCAGTTGTGGGCCTCGACGTCTTCGACAGTCGGGTGATCCTCGGCAACGCCCCGCTGCTCGCGCGGCGAAACGCCCGCGAGGCTGGAATCGACGTCACGCCCGTCAGAGGTGACGCCGCCCGGCTTCCGCTGGCGTCGCGCTCGCAAGAAGTCGTGACTGCCTGTCGCGTCCTGCACGACCTGCCCGCCGAGGATCACGGGTGCGCGTTAGAGGAGATCCACCGGGTCTGTGCGCCCGACGGAACTGTAGGAGTTCTCGAACTGCCGATCGTCCCCGAGGGGACCGGAAGCGATCCCGAGACGTACTGGCGCGAGCGGGTCGCCGAGGCTGGCTTTGCGGTAGAAACGGTGAGACGGGTCGAGCGAACGCGCGGCGGCGAGCCGTACATCGTGCTCGTCGCCGCGCCTATCGAGTGACACGGTACTGGTCGGGCGGCGCTCGATACTGATGGAGTGGTAGAGACGGCAGCTCACTCCGTCAGCTGCCACGCCGTGACAGCCTCCCTCCTCGCAGTGGACGACCGAGTAACCACCAGCCGGTGACCACAAAGAGGCCCCCCGTTGTAGCGGTGATGACCAACGGCGTCGGATTGTCGTTAGGGGTAACGAGCGGGCCACCGATGGACGCGCCGAACAGAAGCGAGACCGTTCCGACGATTAGACAGACACCACCGACCGTCCGGCTCACGGTCGATCCGTCCCTCGACTGGAATCGGCGGGCAGCTCCCGCCCCGGCGATCGCTAGCAAGTAGAGAAAGAGGAGGAATCCGAGAGGATAGTAGGGTGTCAGGAACGGGAGGACGACCTCGACGACGTCGTATGCGACGATCAGGAGGTAGGCCGGAATCTGTAGCGGTTGAAACCCGACGGTTCTCACGAGATAGAGTGCCATGATGACTGCATAAGCGACCGCAACGTCACGCCCGAGCAGAGTTCGCCGTACTCTCACGAGCGAGGACATGTTGAAACGTTATATTTGTACGAATATATATCTATCCGGGATAGTACGCGGTCTTCGGCGAACGGTGAACGGGACGCGCCACGTCCTCTCGATCGATACACGGATCGCAAACCGGTCGATGGTGCCGGTTTCGCCTCGAAAAAATCCGATTCGCGGTGTTGACTTACTCCTCCATCGAGAAGACGAGCAGCCGGTCGTCGCGCTTGCCACGGCGGAGCCAGCCGCTGCCGCCGACCTGGATCGCGACGTACTGCTTTTCGGTGCCCGGATCGTACCAGCTCATCGGGTCGCCCGAAATCGGCGCGTCGCCGGCGTCGTACTCCCAGAGGCGCTCGCCCGATTCGCCGTCGTAGCCGACCATCTCGCCGTTCTGGTTGCCGGCGAACATGAGTCCGGTCTTGGTCGACATCGTGCCGCCCCAGAGGTAGACGTCGCTGTCGATCCAGTCCTGCCAGACGACCTCGCCGGTCAGGGGTTTGACGGCGGTGATCACGCTGATGTGACCGTTGTAGCCCTCGGGTTCGGCCTCGGTCTCGTCCTCGAGGATACCGCCCCAGTACTTCTTGCCGGCCTCGAACTCCTCGAAGCGCCACCACGCCTCCTGGAAGGAGTTGTGGAGCTTGTGATACGAGATGCCGAGTTCGGGGTTGTAGGTGCCGGGCTGCCAGTCGTTGCCGCCCATGCCGCCGGGCATAAAGGGCACACGGCGCCCCTCGTCGATGTGGGGGATCATCCGGAACATGTTGAGCTGCTGGCACAGCGGCTCGCTGCGGACCAGCAACTCGCCGGTCTCGGCGTCCGTCGTGTAGAGCCAGCCGGTTTTACCCACCGAGACGGTGACGTCGCGTTCCTTCCCGCGGATCTCGACGTCCCGGATGACGATCCGGGGCATCGCCGAGTCGTAGTCCCAGACGTCGTGGGCGGATTCCTGGTGGAACCACTCATGTTCGCCCGTCTCCATGTCGAGACACATCGTCCCGATACTGTTGCGGTTCGGCCCCGGCCGGACCGAGCCGTCGAAGTCCGGCCCGGGGTTGCCCATCGGGAGGTAGAGTTTGCCACGCTGTTCGTCGACGGTCGCGCCCATCCAGTTGGTCGTCCCGGACTGGTTGATGCTATCGCCGACCCATTCGGTTTCGGGCGAGAGCAACGTGTTCCAGACCTCGTCGCCGGTCTCGGTGTCGATGGCGGTGTGGAACCCGCGAACCCCGTACTCGCCGCCGGCACTCCCCGTAAAGAGGGTGCCCTCGTAGACCTGTGGGGCCCACGTCGCGGAGTAGCCCCGCTCGTGGTCGGCGGTGCTGTGGTACCACTGTTCCTCGCCGGAGTAGCGATCCAGCGCGACGACCCCCGAGTCGAGGGTGGTCATGAACACCTTGTCCTCGTAGACGGCCGGCCCGCGGTTGTTGTCGTCACAACACAGTACCACGTCGTTTGGCACCGCGTATGTGTAACTCCAGAGGACCTCGCCCTCGCGTGGGTCGATGGCCTTGATGTGGTTTGGCCCGTTCGACTGGTACATGATCGGCGGGTCGCCCGGCACGATCAGGGGGGTCCCCTCCATGCTCGATCCCGACCCGACCGACATCTCGTATTCGAGTTCGAGTTCGCCGACGTTCTCGGGCGTGATGATCTCGCAGGTCGTATGGCGGTGCTGTTCGTAGTTCCCGCCGTAGACGAGCCACGCCTCGGGGTTCTGCCCGCTCTCGCTGAGCATCTCCTGCGTGACGTCTTTCTCGGGAATGCGATCGATGTCGTGTTGGTGGGTGACGGATTTCTCCGGTGCGCCGAGCACCCGATAGCCGTTGTCCGTCTCCCGTACAACCGTGTCCTGTGCGGCCTTGACGGCCCTGTCTTCGTCTATTGACATTGTTATGTGTTATGTGTTATCGCAATGTACTCGGTTTTCGCATCTCCTCGGTGATCCAGAACATGTCCTTGACGATCTCCTCCTGATTGGTGATCATGATCGCGGTGCTCGCAGAGAGCGCCGCTGCCAACTGCTCGTCCGAAAGCGACCCGTCCGTCGCGATCGCATGGGCGGCCGTCGCCATGACGTACAGCCCCCCGAGCATCGCCTTGACGTCCCAGTAGCCGTCATCGAGGATCTCGTCGGTGATGAGGAACTTCTTCTGCCAGAGGTGGATGTCGAGGTTCTTCACCCAGAGCAACGAACCGCCCATCGCGCGCTGTTGGAGCGGCGGGACGTCCTCGACGTTGAACTCGACCTCGTCGGGGATGTCCTTCGTGGGCGTCCACCGTGCGAGGCGGTTGTTGTTGTTCACCACGTTCATCACCAGAACGGTTCGTTCTCGCTCGTCGAACCCACACTCCTCGAGGGCCGCCGCGAGCGGTTCCGAGCGGATCAGCCCGTGGGCCGTCCGCTCGATGTGTTCCGGGGTGAATCGTGGGAGGGCGGCCTCGACGCTCTCGAAGAATCCCGTCTCGACGAGATGGTCGTAGATCCGCCATCCCGGCGCGACGAGTTCTCGATACAGGGTTTCGGGCTCGGTCTCCCCGTCGGGGATCCCGGCCTCCCGGACCTCCGGTAGCCGCTGGAGCTGGGTCGCCAGCTCCGACAGCTCCCGTTCGATGAGGTCGTCGTCGAGCTCGCCGCGCAGTTCGTCGCGAACGGCCTCGCCCATCGAGGCGAACTCCTCGTCGTCGCTCGTATCGATCACCCTGCGCAGTTCCTCGACCGTCAGTTCCTCGCCCGCCGAACTGACCCCGAGTTTCCGCGCCAATCGCTCGTGGTCCTCGACCGATACTTGCGGCCTGTTTACTTTTGCCATGGACCACCGCAACCTATGGAGGGGTCCATCATAGTTCTTGGTGTTATTCACTCGGCGGACGTGATGACGAAATCAGGGAATATTCCCGGTGGACGGGGGCTCCGTTCGGCGGACAATCGGCGTCCGAGAGGGCTACTGAGACCATACGATTCGCTTGACGCCTCGCTTACTCGTCGTTCCGATCGCCTCGGTTGAGGGTAGGACGGGCCCGTGGGTTCATATAGCGGACGCGACTACCCGTCGTGTGACGATCTACGACCCATGGGAACGATGACCTTGCTCGTCAAGCCGATGGAGAAACGTGCGGTCGGGGAGCGCTTGGCGATGATCGCGAGCACGACCCTCGAAGAATTCGGCCTCGAGCGTGGCGATTACGTCGCCATCGAGGGCGAGAACGGGAGCAGAGCGGTCGCGAAAGTCCGCCCGAGTTTCAACGACACGCCCGAGGGTGCGATCCGGCTCGACGAGGACCTTCGACGGGCGGTCGGCGTCTCGACCGGCGACTCGGTGACCGTCGAGGAGGTGACGGTCCGCCCGGCCGACCGGGTGACGGTCGCGCTGCCGGAGGACCTCCCGCTCGAGGAACACCCCAACGTTCGGACCCGTCGGGCGCTCGTCGACCGCGTCCTCACGAGCGGCCAGACGGTCGTCGCCACCCTGCAAGGCACCTCTGCGGCGGGATCGAACGAGTACGTCCCCATGAGGGTGGTCTCGACCGACCCCGCCGGATCCGTCCTCGTCGAGGAGTGGACCCGGATCACGATCTCGGACACGCCCGCGAGCGACCTCTCGATGACGAGCGGTGGCGGTCGCGACCCCGACGCGATCACCTACGACGACGTGGGCGGGCTCGACGGCGAGATCACGCAGCTGCGCGAGATGACCGAACTCCCGCTCAGACACCCCGAACTGTTCGATGCCCTCGGGATCGACCCACCCCGTGGCGTCCTCCTTCATGGCCCGCCCGGCACCGGCAAAACACTGCTCGGACGAGCCATCGCGACCGAAACCGAGGGTTACGTCCGGACGCTCTCGGCCTCGGAACTCCTCGCGAACCATCCCGACGAGACCGAAGGACGGCTCCGTGAGGTGTTCGAGGAGGCGGAGGAGAACGCCCCGGCGATACTCTTCATCGACGAACTCGATGCGATCACCCCGAACCACGACCGTGGCGAGGCCGAGCGCCGCGAGGTCGCCCGGCTGGTCTCGTTGCTCGACGGGCTCGGTACCCGAGAGCGCGTCGTCGTCATCGGGACGACCAACAGCCTCGCCGAGGTCGACCCCGCGCTCAGACGGCCCGGGCGCTTCGATAGGGAGATCGAGATCGGCGTCCCCGACCGGGCGGGTCGCGAGGAGGTCTTCTCGATCCACACGCGAGGAGTGGCACTGGCCGAGGACGTCGACCTCGGGGCGTACGCCGAGAGCACGCACGGCTTCGTCGGCGGCGACATCGAGAACCTGATCCGCGAGAGCGCTATGGCCGCCCTGCGGCGGGTCCGTCCCGAACTCGACCTCGATTCGACGTCGCTCGACCCCGGCGTCCTCGATTCGCTGCGGATCACGGACGCGGACATCCGGCGGGCGCTTCGGGGGATCGAGCCCTCGGCGCTGCGGGAGGTGTTCGTCGAACTCCCCGACGTGAGCTGGGACGACGTCGGCGGGTTGAACGAAACGAAAGCCCGGCTACAGGAGACTGTCCAGTGGCCGCTTTCCTACCCCGAGGCCTTCGAGCGGGTCCGGCTCACGCCCGCGACGGGCGTCCTCCTCTATGGTCCGCCGGGCACCGGTAAAACCCTGCTCGCCAAAGCGGTCGCGAACGAGGCCGACTCGAACTTCATCTCGATCAAGGGTCCCGAGCTGCTCGATAAGTACGTCGGCGAGAGCGAGCGCGGGGTCAGGGAGATCTTCGCGAAAGCGAGGGAGAACGCGCCGACTGTGGTCTTCTTCGACGAACTCGACGCGCTGGCCGCCGAACGCGGCGGCGGGCCCGGCGGCTCGAACGTCGGCGAGCGCGTGGTCTCCCAACTGCTGACCGAACTCGATGGGCTCGAAGAGCTCGAAAACGTGGTCGTGATCGCGACCACCAATCGTCCCGAACTGATCGACGACGCCCTGCTTCGCTCGGGACGGCTCGACCGACATATCCACGTCGCCGAGCCCGACGAGGAGGCGAGGAGGGAGATCTTCGCGGTCCACACGCGCGGAAAACCGCTGGCCGAGGGCGTCGACCTCGATTGGCTCGCAAGCGAAACCGAAGGCTACGTCGGGGCCGATATCGAGGCGGTCTGTCGGGAGGCCGCGACCGCCGCCGTCCGGGAGTACGTCCACGACGGCGGGGACGTCGAGTCGATCGTCCTGACCCGCGCGGGCTTCGAGGACGCCCTCTCGGCGGTCGATCCGAGCGCGGACGAGGGGCCCGGCCGGTTCGGGGAGTTCCTCGGGTGAGGGTGGGTGGTATAACCCGACGGACCACGTACGACGACCCATGCAGATCGAGTGTCGCTTTTACGGCCCCTTCCGCGAGGACATCGGCGAGAGGCGGGTGCTCAGAGAGACCGACGCCCGGACCGTCGGCGAACTACTCGACGAGCTTTCGGCAGCGTATCCCGCCCTCGACGGGCGACTGGTCGACGGTGAGGGAATCGCCGGTTCGACGGTCGTCACGAAGGGGAAACGGGACGTTAGACATCTCGACGGCATCGCAACTGGGCTGGACGAGGGTGACGTGATTCGGCTGACGCCGTCGGTCTACGGCGGGTGAATGGACGATCGGTCGGGACGTAGGGATCAGTCGTCGGCGACGACGCTCGCGCCGATCGCGCTCGCAGGGACCGAATCGAGCGCGTCCGATGGGACAGTTCCATCGGAGTTCCAGCCGCGCACCTCGTAGTACTCCCCGATCGCCCTCTCCAGATCGGGAACCTCCTCGGCGTAGGGCAGGCGGTCGTCGCCGGCGTCCTTCCCCCGTTGATTGTTGAAGTGGCGTTCGCGGGCGACGACGCGCGCCCCGATAGCGAGCAGGTGGTCGTAGTCGGTCTCCAGAAGGGTTTCGAGTCGGTCGCGGGTGACGTAGCCGCTCGCGAAGGCACAGACGATCCCCGAATCCCGTACTACCCTCCTGTTCTCCTCGTGGACGAGCCGCTCGGCCTTCCCGAGTGTCCCCTCGGGATCGAGGTCGCCGCTGTACTCGAGCGAGAGCATCCCGCCGTACATGTGATCCGCGCCGCGGTTCGCGACGGCATACGAGAGCCCCTGGCCGTGGAGCACACGCCCGTCGTGGGCCGCGAACTCCATGCCCTTGACCGTGTAGTTCTCGACGCCGAGCTCCTCGTGTGCGCGGTCGACCCCTTCCGCCAGCAGGTCCGCGAGTTCGTCGCCCTCCTCCCGATAGGCGATCCTCTCCGTGACCTCGCGTGCGAGCTCGGCGTCGCCGAAGGCGTCCTCGCTTTTGAGATACGCGGCGACCGTCACGCCCGCCGAGATGGTGTCCATCCCGAGCGTATCGCACAGCTCGTTTGCCTTCATCACGTCGACGACGTCGCCGACGCCCTGACACGAGCCAAAGGAGAAGACAGTCTCGAACTCCGGGCCCTCCGTCTCGATCCCCGCCTCCTCGTCCCTCGTGGGTAGCTTACAGGCGTAGGCACACTGCGAACAGGCACCCTTCTCGTACTTCTTCTCCTCGACGGCGTCGCCGCCGATCCCCTCGATACCCTCGAACTCGTACTCCTGGAAGTATCTCGTGGGCAGCGCGAAGTTGTCGTTGATGAACTCCGTACTCCCGGTGGTACCCTGCCGGCGCATCAGGTCGTCGCTGGTCGCGGCCTCGCGGTGGACTTCCTTCTGAACGTCTGTGACCTCGATTTCGGGGGTCGAATCGCCCGCGAACGTGACGCACTTGATCCCCTTCGACCCCAGCACCGCGCCCAGCCCGCCCCGCCCGAACGCCCGCGAGTCGAACGTCATCACGCTCGCGAACCGAACGAGGTTCTCGCCCGCGGGGCCGATCGCGATGCAGTTTTCGGGGCCCAACTCGTGGTGTTCGGCCATATATACCGAGGTCTCGGGGACCGTCGCACCCGCCAGTTCCGAGACCTCCTCGAAGGTCACTCCGTTGTCGGTGACGTGGATCGCGAGGAGTTCCTCCGAGCGGCCGACGACCTCGACGACCGAAACTCCGGTGGCGGCGAAGTTCCGCGAGAGATACCCTCCGGCGTTGGTCGAGACCAGTCCGTCGGTCAGCGGCGAGAGCCCGGTCATGTTCGTTCGTCCCGTAAAACTCATCCGGCCGGTCTGGAGCGGGCCGGTCGAGAGGTACGCGCGGTTCTCGGCCCCGAAGGGGTCGGCGTCGAAGGGGATCCGCTCGTGGGCGAGTGCGGTCGCGACCGCGCGCCCGCCGATGAACTCCGCGAGGAGGTCGTCGATGTCGCTCGTCTTGGTGGTGCGTTCCGCGACATCGATCGTCAGAAGGGGCCCGGTTGCGTGAAGCATGATGTGGCGAGCACTCTATCGTGGCGTGTCCGCCTCCGCCGTCTGCGAGTCGCCCCACGCGGGCTTTCCCCGTGGCGGCGCGAGGATTCCGACGCCGACGGCGGGCTCGTCGCCCCTGTTCTCGGCGCCGTGGTGTTCGTTGCTCGAAAAGCGATAGGAGTCGCCCGGCTCCAGAAGGACCTCCTCGCCCTCGACGAGCGCGACGAGCTCCCCGCTGATCATGTAGCCGATCTGCTCGTGGTCGTGGCGGTGGGCCGGCAGGGTCGCGCCGGGTTCGACGCGCCAGTACTTCATCCCCGCGCGCTCGCCCGTCGCCAAATCGCCCAGAGACACGCCCTCCGCAACCTCCTCCATGCCCGCCCCCTCGGTGCTGATCCGTTCCATGATATCCGTTCCCGTGAGTCGTGGTTCGATTTCCTAATAAACATTCTGGAGGAATTTTTAAGTGGAACACTCCCCATCGACCTAGAGACATGGGAACTGGTAACAGTGTTCGGCTGTTTCACCTCCCGTTCTCGTTTATGCTCCCCCAGCGGGTAGCCCACGAGCGGGGGTATTTCGAGGAGGCGGGGTTGACGGTCGAACTGATCGAACGCGAGCGCGAATCGGTCGACGTGAAGTACATCCCCAGCGAGTCGAGCCTGACGGGCGATCACGGGGTCGATCTCTACCCGATCTGCAAGTGGGAGTCGATCAAGCGCACGTGGGAGATGGACGACGGACGGATCGTCGCGAAGGGCACCTTCGCGGACCTCCCCTACACCGTGTTCGTCCGGTCCGATTCTGATATCGAGGAGCCGGCCGACATCGCGGGCGTCCCGGTCGCGGTCAACCGACGGACGGGTCAGGAGTACACCGCGATGCGGGCCTTAGAGGAATACATGACCCCCGAGGAGGTGACCCTCAAGGGGTTCGGGATGCCGACCGACCGTCTGCGGGCGCTCCGGGATGGCGAGGTCGAGGCCGCGATTTTGCTCGACCCCCAGAGCACGCTCGCCGAACACATGGGCTTCCGCGAGGTCCTCTCCTTCGACAACCACATGGGGATCGTCGGCGGCGACGGGATCGACGAGCACGTCCTCGACGCGTTCATGGCCGCCTACGACCGGGCGGCAATGGAGATCAACGCCAATCCCGAAAACTATCGAGAGGAGTACCTCGACATGCTCGAGAAGGATTCGAGAGTGGCACCCGACCTCTTCGAGGACGTCGACATGGAGGCGGTCCGCGCGGACCTCTCGGTCCCCCGCTACGAGGTGCCCGAGCGCGCTGATAGAACGGAGCTCGACGGCCATCTGGAGTGGATGAAGGAACGGAAGCTGGTCGACGAGAGTGCCGACATCGACCGGATCGTCGCCTCGCACTGACATGGACGTCGAGACCCAACAGGCGGCGCTCGACGCCCTCCACGACGACCCCGGCGACCTGCCCGTCCTTCGGGCGCGCTTCGAGCACAACGGCAGCCCGCGGTACATGCTCTACACGATCAAGAAGTTCGGCTTCGACCACGATCACGGCTTCCACCTCGACGTGCGACTCGTTTCGGACGAACTCGAAGGGGGCGTCGAAACCGTCGAGGCCAAGCTCCAAGAGGGCGACGCCGACCTGATCGATATCGACTACATATCGACCGCCCGCGAGCGCGCGGAGGGCGCACCCATCGTCGCCTTCCACCCCTACGGCCGCACGGTCGGCGGGCTCGTCGTCGGCGAGGATTCGGACATCGAGGGACTCGAAGACCTCCGAGACAAACGCCTCGGCGTCGTCCGCCGGCTCGACAAGAACTGGATCCTCACGCGCGCCGCGTGCCGAGAGTTCCACGGCTTCGACCCCGACGAGGAGGCGACGCCTATCGAAATCGGCTCGAAGGTCGGGCTGACCGAGGCGCTACACGACGGCGAGGTCGACGGGGTCTTTCAGTTCTGGCCGATCGTTCCCGAGATCACGGAGACAGGCCCCTATCGGGAGGCGTTTCCGGTCTCCGAACTGGTCCAACGGCTCTCGGGCACCGACAACAAGCTCCCGATCTCGACGTTCCTTACCAGCGAGGACTACTTCGAGGACAACCCGCAGGCGATTCGGGGGTTCAAGCGTGCCTACGGCGAGGCCGTCGACCAGCTGAGAAGCGACGACGAGCTCTGGGAGACCATCGGCGACGAGCTCATGTACGAGAACGACCCCGCCGTGATCCGCGCGGTCCGGGACGGCTGGCGCGACATGGTCGTCGACGACTGGGACGAGGAAACAGTAAATGGGATGGACCAGCTGTTCGACCACCTGCTCGACGTCGCGGGAGCCGAGGCCATCGGGGTCGACCATCTTCCAGACGGCTTGTTCCGACTGGAGGTCCCCGAATGACCCCCATCAGTTTCCAGCTCAACTGGGAACCGAACGGCTTTCAGGCCCCCTACTTCCTCGCGCGCGAGCGGGGCTTCTACGAGGAGGAGGGGATAGAAGTCAGGTTCGTCGAGGGTCACGGCTCGCCCTTCGCCGCCGAGGAGGCCGCCCGCGGTCGGGCCGATTTCGCTCTCGCGGGCGCGAGCGCGGTGCTCTCGGTGCAGAGCCGGGGCCACGAGCCGCTGGCGGTCGCCGCCCTCACTCAGAAGACGCCCGCGGCGGTCTACACGCTTCGGGACGTCTTCGGCGAACCCTTGGAGGACCCGACACAGCTCGCGGGCCGGACCGTCGCGCCCTCGGCGACGAAGACCAGAATCCTCGCGGCCCAACTCCTCTCGGACGCCGGGATTCGCGAGGAGGTCGACCTCCTCGATGTGGACCCCCACACCCACCACCGCGTCGAACACCAGCTGCTCGATGGGTCGGTCGACGCCGCCGTCGGCGTCGTTACTAATGGAACGGAACTCGAACGCGAACACGGCCGACAGGCCGACGAACTCCCGATCGGCGAGTACCTCCCGATCTACGGGATGACGCTCGTAACGAATCCCGACTTTGCCGAGTCGAACCCCGAGGTAGTCAGAGGGTTCCTGCTCGCGACCGCCCGCGGGTGGGCGGAAGCGACCGCCAATCCCGAGGCGGCGATCGACGCGCTGGTCGCGCGCAACGCCACCCTCGAACGCGACCGGGAGATCGAGCGGATCAAATTCGAGACGGCCGCCGAGAAGCTCCAGTTCACCGAGCACGTTGCCCGCAAGGGCTGGGGGAACCACGACGCCGCGCGGTGGGAGCGCCTCGGGGAGACGCTCGCCGAGACCGACCTGCTCGAAGGGGAGATCGACCCCCGAGCGGTCTGGACGAACGAGCACCTCGACAACGAGGCTCCGGCGATCGCCGAGTACGCCGACCGGATCGGCCGGTAGCGCCCCGGCGAGTCGCGTCGGATCCACTTCGGGGCCGCACTTATGACCCGTCGTCGCGTCGATGCCGAGCATGCCGTTCGGACTCCCGGCGGAACTGATCGCCCTCGCGTTCTTCCTCGCCGGCGTCGTGCTGGTGATCGCGAGCGTCGAGACGTTCATCGAGGCGGTCGCCGAGAGCGCCCTCTCGATCGGTCTTTCGGGTTTCTTCCTGACGGTCGTCCTCGCCGGGACCGACCTCGAGAACGCGATCCTTGGCCTCGCTGCCGTCGCCGACGGGCTCCCGGATCTCGCGCTCGGCACCGTCTTCGGGGAGGCGCTATTCGTGCTTGGCGCGGCCGTCGGGCTCGCGGGTGTGCTCACTCCCTTCGAGACCTCGGTGCCGCGGTCGTACCTCCTGCTCGTTCTCCTCGCCCCGTCGCTCCTGTTCGCGCTCGCGTTCGACGGGACGCTCTCCCGAGTCGATGGCGCGTTCCTTACGGTGGCCTTTCTCCCGCTTCTCGGGGCCGTCTACGCCCTCGAACGCAATCGTGGGACCCGGTACCTCTCGGCCGAGGAGGTCGAAGAAGCCCTCGAAGGGGGATCCGAGACAGACGACGACGAGCCCTCCGGCGGCGACTCGTTTCGCGAGCGATACGAGGGGTGGTATCAGTTGGGGGTCGCGCTCGTCGCCACCGTCGGGATGACCGTCGGCTCGGAGCTCGCGGTGACGGGTGCGCGCGACCTGCTGTCGGTGCTCGGGGTCACCGGGCTGGTCTTCGGCGCGACGGTCATGAGCTTCGTCGCCTCGCTAGAGGAGCTGTTTCTGACCGTCGAGCCCGCCCGACAGGGCCGTCCTCATCTGGGGGTCGGCAACGTCGTCGGGAGCGTCCTGTTTTTCGTGACAGCGAACGTCGGCGTCCTCGCCCTTTTCGGCCCGATCGACACGAGCGGGACCGTGATGACCGTCCACTGGCCCTTCTTTCTCGTTGCGCTGCTGGCGGTCGCGGCGGTCTTCGTCCGCGGGCGGGTCGGTCGCCCGGAGGGATTCGCCCTCCTTGGCTTGTACGCGGCCTACTGGGGTGTGAACTACCTGTTGTGAGTCACTCTCCGATGGGTACGCCCCCGAAGACGGTCAGTGCGATGACCCAGTAGGCGATGTACAGTCCGAGGAGCAACACCCCGTGCCAGCGCTTCACCTCGCCACGATACATGAAGTACGCCGACAGCGCGGTCACGACGATGATCGCCGGGAGGTGGAAGGTCAGGACCGATGGCGCGATGGTGACCGTGCTGACGAGCGTGAGCACCCCGATGTTGCCCGTCATCGAGAAGAGCACGCTCCCGATGACGTTGCCGACGCCGATCTCCGGGAGGCCCCGACGAACCGGCTCGATCGTCAGCATGATGTCCTCGAAGGTGAGGATCAGCGTCAGGAAGGTCGCGCCGAAGACGGTCCCCTCGATGCCGAAGCCCTCGATGGCGACCTCCGAGCCCCCCTCTAGCAACATCGCCGCAAAGACGACTCCGGCCAGCGCGAGGACGGAGAAACCGATCCAGATCCACCCCGATCGATCCCCGACGAGGCGGTCCTCGGGGATCTCGGAAAGCGGTTCGGGGAACGCCGTCCCGCCGTCGGGCCGGACCTCCGTGCCGCCGTCGGGTTCGATCGCCGCCCCGAGTTCGGTGCTCCGGAAGACCGGTACGTCGCGCCCGCGCTCCCGGACGATGAAGTAGGCGAAGCTCAGGACGAAAAATCCGAGCAACACGAGGCCGGGAACGAGCGTCAGCGTCCCCAGCATGACGAAGGGGATCAAAACCACTGGCGCCAGCGCGAACAGGGCGATGTAGTCGTTCGGCAGGTCGACCGGGAACGGCCGGACGATCGCCGCGATCGCGAGCGTCACGCCGATGATCGCCAGGCCGGTACCGAGCGCGGTCCCGAGCGCGGCGCCTTCGAGTCCGCCCGAGGCGAGCACGAGCCCGAGGATCGTGTCGTCGAACTCGAACCCGGTAAACACGATGGCGAGCGCGAACAGCGACATCTTCATCCCGATCGCCGCGCGGGCGAGGTAACTGATCAGCTTCTCGACACAGACCGTCAGTAGCACCACCCCGAAGGCCAGAACGAGCACGGCCCCGAGCAGTCCTTGGCCCTCGATGAAGCCCTCGATGGCACCCTCGATACCTCCTTCCTCACCTTCCTCGCCGTCCTCCTGTGCCATCACGGGGACGGCGACCACCGAGGCGGTGAGCAATACGACGAGCAACAACGTGACGAACCGTCGGCGTGACATCGCCCTCGGATATGCAGGTCGGTATCATATAACCCACACATCGTGTGTAATCGTTCATGAATATCTATACACGGGCGCGGCCGGCGTCGGGTTCGTGGTTCCGTCCGAACCGGATTCGGCCCTTCGCGGTGACGGTTTATTTGTGGGTCCGGTACCGATACCGGGTATGGACGCCGTCGATCACATCAACGTCGACGTGGACGACCTGGAGAGCTGTTACGAGTTCTACCGCGAGGTCCTTGACCTCGAACTGCTCCGTCCCCCGGAGGACTTCCAGGGAGCACACGTCATGTTCCGGGCCGGTTCGACGGTGCTGACGCTCGCCGAGACCGGACGCGCCGACGGCTGGACGGAGCGTGGCATCGACCACCCGCTCGACAAGGCTCATATCGCCTTCGACGCCCCCCGAGAGAAGTACGACGCGCTTTCCGAGGAGCTCGACGGCCAGTTTCCCAAACAGGGACCGTACGACTGGGGCGAGTTCGAGGGGTTTTACTTCCTGGATCCGGACGGCAATCTCCTCGAGGTCATCACCTACGACCCGCCCGCGGGCGAGCGCGAGCGGCCGCTTTTGACCCACGACGACGTCGAGTGAGTTACAGCGACTCGGTGACCCGCTCGCCGCTGACGACCTCGGGGATGATCACCTCGTCGGCCCCCGCCCGCCGCGCGAGCGGCTCGTACATCGCGTCGCCGACCCGGACCACCAGGCGCACGGTCGGGGCGATCTGGCCGGCCGTGATCGCAGTCTGGATGTTCGCGTTCGAGTCGTCGATCGCCGTCACGAGGGTGCGTGCCCGGATACCCACCTCGTGGAGGGTCTCCTCGCGCCGCGCGTCGCCCTGTAGCGCCAGTACGCCGTCGTCGAGCGCCCGTTCGAACTCGGCCTCGTCGAGTTCGATCACGACGACGCTCTCGCCGTCGTCGTCGAGCCGATCCGCGATGGTCCGACCGAACATCCCGTAGCCACAGATGATCACGTGGTCTTCCAGGTCGTCGGTCGCGCGGTCGGTTTGCATGTATCTGAGTTCCTCCTGCATCTGTCCCCCGAACGCCGCCGAGAACACCGTCTCGCCGACCCACAAGCCGGTAACGACCGCATGACAACTGATTTCAGCCCCTGCCGGTATGAAATCGTCATGGCCGACGACGGCGACAGGGAGCCGACCTACTACGTGATCAGCGACCTCCACATCGGCGGCGACGAGCAGTTGGAGCACGTCGAGTTCCTCGAGGAACTCATCGCGTTTCTCGAACATCTCGAAGGGGTCGACGAGAACGCGGAGCTGATCGTCAACGGCGACGCGTTCGGGCTCTGGGAGTTCACGCGGATCGAGGGGATCGAGAAGTTCGACGCGCTGGTCGAGAGCTATCCCGAACTGTTCGCCCAGCTGCGGGCGACCGGCGAGTCGGTTCCCATCACGCTCCTGCCGGGAAATCACGACCACGATCTGGCCGCCTATGAAGAGTACGTCGAGCGATTCGCGGAGTACAACGTCGATCTCATCCAGGAGGAGTCGATCACCCGCCCGATCGGCGGGCGGACGATCCACTTCGAACACGGCATGCAGCGCGACCCGAACAACCGTATCGAGGACTTCGGTAACCCCTATGCGACGCCGCTCGGCTACTACTACAATACGCTCGTCACCAGCCGGGCGGGCCAGCTCTCGGATCGGGGTCGCTACAACTGGATGAAGGACGTCCAGGCCGTGACCCCGACCGAGCGGATGCCCGTCTGGCTCGTCTCGAAGTACTTCTACCGCGAGATGAATCCCTTGCTGCGCTACTCGATCGTCCCCTTCCTCCTCCTGTTCAACGTCAGCGCCGTCCTCGCGGTGCTCGCGGGCCTCGATCTGGCGGGGATCTGGTCGATGCCCATCGAGCGCGGCACGGCGTTTCTCGGTCAGTTCGGTACCGCTGGGACGGCGCTCTGGTGGTTCCTCACCGTCAACGTCGCCGTCGCCGGCCTCCTCCTTCTGGTCGGCATCCCCCTCTACTTCATCCGGCGGGACCTCCGGAAGACGATCGACCGCTTCGGGGTCTTCGAGACGGAACTCACGGTCGACCCCAACGAGCCATACGAGGACGCCGCCCGCGAGGTCTTCGAGGAGCGCCCCGAGACGGCCGTCTTCTGCTACGGCCACACCCACCGCCCGACGATGAAGGAGGTCGGAGGCGGACTCCTGGTCAACACGGGGACCTGGCTGAAACGCCTCCACCGCCGGGACGGCATCGTCGGCCTGTTGCCCCCCGTGTTCTACCCGTCGTTCCAGCTGTGTGCGATCCGGATCGGCCTCGAACCCGGAGGCGACACCGTCGCCGTCGAGTACGAACGGATCGAGAAGCCGAACCCGGCCACCGAGGAGCTCACCCTCACCGAGCGCCTGCTCACCGTGGGCCGGGAACCGGATCCCGAACTGCCCGACCGGGCGGTCGTCGACGCCGGTATCGAGCGCCGGACCGTCGAACAGCGACACGAGGGGTGAAACAGGGTCGGGGAGCTCGGCGTCGATTGTCTTCCGGCGTTTGGACCGTCGGTGCTACTTAACTATTTTCCCGTATAGTTTATACCGGAGACTTCCCACTATCGGGTGAAAGCCATCATGCAGCAGACACGGCGTGCGTTCATCGGGGCCGTCGGGGCCATCGGGGGTGTCGCACTCGCGGGCTGTTCCGGCGAGCGCGATCCCGGTATCGGATCGGAGGGTACCAACGGGGAGGGATCGGACGCCGGCGACGGGGGCGGCGCATCCGAACCGGAGGTCGCCTCGGTCTCGCTCGTGCTCAACTGGCGGATCGGGGGGCTCCACGCGCCCTATTTCGCCGCCCAGGAGAACGGGTTCTACGCGGAGGAGGGCTTCGAGAACGTCGACATCGAGAGCGGACAGGGCTCGGATTTCGCCGCTCAACAGGTCGCCATTGGCAACACGGAGTTCGCGATCACGAGCAGCGATCAGGTGCTCAACGTCACCAGCAAGGGACTCTCACCGCAGTGTGCGGGGGTCGTGATGCAGCGAAACCCGGTCGTCGTCTTCAGTTCGCAGGAGACCTTCGGCGAGGAGTTGACCGATCCACGGCAGCTTCGCGGACGCACGCTCGGCAGTGGTCCCGGTATGGTCCGCGGGATGACCGAGGCGTACCTTGAGAGCGCGGGCGTCCTCGGGGCGATCGAGTACGTCGACTCGGGGTTCGACACCGTCCAACAGCTCCTGGCGGGCGAGATCGACGCCGCCGCGGGCGTCTTCAGCGACGTCGTCGACGCCCGACAGCAGGGCTATGAGATCGACACCCTGTCGGTCGCCGAGGCGATCCCCTCCTACGGGCACCTGGTCGCCATCGACGCCGGATTCGGCGAGGACAACCCTCATACGGTGGAATCGTTCCTCCGGGCGACCGCTCGTGGGGCCGTGTGGGCCACCGACCACCCCGAGGAGGCGATCGACGCGCTCGTCGCGGCCCAGCCGGAACTCGAGGAGGTCAGGGAGAGCCAGCGCGAGAAGTGGGACGTGATGCGTACCGAGTACATGGTTTCGGAGACCGTCCGCGAGGAGGGCTGGGGTGTGAGCGCGCCCGGGCCGTGGCAGGACACGTATGAAACGCTCGACGCCGGTGGGTTCTTCGACAGCGAGGTCGATCCCGACGCGGTGTGGACCAACGACTACCTCGACACGGGCTCGGAGTACATCGCCGACTACGCCAGCATGGTCGAGGAATGAGGTCGCCGGTCGATGACTGACGGGGAGTCGGACCGTCGACGACGATATCTCCCCTCACAGGCGCCCGCCGGGGACTCCTCGGCCCTCCACAACGGGCGTGCCCTCCTCGCCCGCACGGGGCCGCCGATCGCGGTTCTCGTCGGGATCCTGCTCGTTTGGCAGGGAGCGATAGTCGTCTACGGGATCCCGTCGCTGATCCTGCCCTCGCCGACCGAGGTCGCCCGGGCGCTCGCGGAGACGTACCCCCTCCTGCTCGCCGACGCCGCCGTCACCGCCGTCACCGCCGGGGTCGGGCTGCTCGCCGGGACGGCGATCGGTCTCGTTCTCGCCTTTTCGATGACGCTCTCGCGGGTGCTTGCCCGGACGGTACTGCCCTATGTCGTGGCCCTGCGGATCGCGCCGTTGATCGCCATCGCCCCCCTCCTGTTTCTCTGGTTCGGCCGCGGGATCCCCGCACGGGCGCTGCTCGTGACCTCGCTCACCCTCTTTCCGATGACGATCGCCACGCTCGACGGGCTCCGGAACACCCCCGAGCCGTACCTCGCCCTGATGGAGTCGGTCGGGGCGTCCGACTGGACGGTCTTCGTCCACGTCCGGATCCCGGCGGCCATGCCCAGCGTCCTCGCCGGGGCCAAGATCGCCGCGACGCTCTCGGTGATCGGGGCGGTCGTCGCCGAGTTCGTCGCGCTGAACGCCGGGTTGGGCTATCGCGTGTTCTACACCGCGACCTACCTCCGGACCGCCGAGTCGTTTGCCGCGCTCGTCGCGCTCTCGGTGCTGGGGATCGCCTTCTACCTGCTGCCGGTCGCCCTCGAACGCGTCTTGTGGTAGCTCACTCGAGCGCGCTCCAGCGCCCCGCCGCCCGCTGGGCGAGCGTCACCGCCCCGTAGAGCGCGAGCCCCTCGACGACGAGGACCGCGAGGGCCGCGAGCATGACGTCGGCCCGGACGTTCTCGGAGGCGATCAGGATCACGAACCCGAGGCCGTTGTCCGCGGCGATCCACTCGGCGATCACCGCGCCGACGACCGAGAGCGTGACCGCCTGTTTCAGCCCCGCGAACGCATCCGGCAGCGCGTAGGGCAGGTCGACGTAAACCACGCGCCGGATCCACCCCGCATCCACCGATTCGAGCAGGTCGTGGTGTTCGGCGGGGGCGTTCGAGAGGCCCGCCGCCGTGCTGAGAACCACCGGAAAGAAGGCGATCAGCGCGACGAAGACGACCGCCGTGATCAGTCCCGTTCCGAGATAGATCAACAGGACGGGCGCGATCGCGACCTTCGGGAGGACGCGTGCGGTCACTAGGTAGGGATAGATCGCCCGGCGGAACCACGGCAGGTAGGCGACGCCGAGTGCGAGGGCGAACCCGACCACGATTCCAACCGATCCCCCGTAGACGACCTTCTCCAGCGTGAACAGCGCGTTTCGGGCGTAGAGTGCGGGATCGTTCAGCAGGCGTGCCGCCACCGCCTCGGGCGGGGGCAGGAGGAACGGCGGGATCTCGAAGGCGAGCGTGAGCCCCCACCAGACGCCGACCGCGAGGGCGAGCGCCCCAACCGGATACGACGCTCGTTCGATCCACCCGCGACCGTGACGGGTGAAACGGGTGGCCTCAGGCATAGCTCTCGTGAAGGGTCCGCCGGACGGCGGCGACCTGCTCTTGGAACGCGCGGGATCCGAACACGTCCTCGTCGCGGGAGGTGGGCAGGTCGATCTCGAAGACCCGCTCGATGCGGCCCGTCGCGCCCATTACTACACAGCGATCCGCGAGGAAGACCGCCTCCGGAACGCTGTGCGTGACGAACACGACGGTCTTTCGTTCCCGGCGCCAGATGTCTCGCACTTCGACGCCGAGTTCGTCCCTCGTAATCTCGTCGAGTTCGCCGAAGGGCTCGTCCATCAACAACACGTCCGCGCCGAGGTGGATCGCACGCGCGATCGCCACCCGCTGGTTCATCCCGCCCGAGAGTTCCCGGGGCTTCGCGTCCTCGAACCCCTCCAACCCGACGCTCGCGAGCAGGTCCTGCGCTTCCTCGCGCCGTGGCTCCTCCCCGGCCATCTCCCGGAGGAAGGTGACGT
Source organism: Halalkalicoccus paucihalophilus (assembly GCF_001593955.1). Taxonomy (GTDB): domain Archaea; phylum Halobacteriota; class Halobacteria; order Halobacteriales; family Halalkalicoccaceae; genus Halalkalicoccus; species Halalkalicoccus paucihalophilus. The sequence continues at coordinate 235,767 of NZ_LTAZ01000004.1, forward strand.
TCTCCGTGGCGCTCTTCCAGGGCAGGAGGGTGTGGTTCTGGAAGACGAATCCCAAACGCGCGCCGGCCTGTGCGACCGCGGGGGAGTCGCCGTCGATTCGTACCGCACCGGCCGTCGGCGCCTGTAGCCCACCGATCGCCCGCAGCAGCGTCGTCTTCCCACAGCCCGAGGGGCCGACGACCGTCACGAACTCGTCGTCCTCGATCCGGAGGTCGATCCCCTCGAGCGCCCGGACGCCCTCGAAATCGACACCCACTCCGTCGAGGTCGATCATGCGGCCTCCGACCCCGTGAGCAGGCCCCCCTGTTCGAGCGCCGTCCGGAGGCGATCCCATGTCCCCTCGCGCTGCCAGCCCCAGCCGTTCTCCTCGACCGCTTCGCTCGGGCAGAACTCTCGGGAGGCGGTCTCGAACGTCCGGGCGAGTCGCTCGCTCGGCTCGTCCGAACGGGCGGCGACCCGCTCGGCGGCGGCCGTCGGATCGAGACACGTCGCCGCCCAGCCGGCAGTCGTTGCGGCCAGAAACGCTTCGAGTGCCCTCTCGCGCTCTTCGAGCGTCTCCTCGCGGACGACGAGCGTCGGTCCGTAGATCGGGAAGTGGTCGGCCACCGCGAGCGTGTCGACGGTCGTCCCTTCCCCCTCTAGATCCCGCGGATCCGAGAACGAGCCCGTGACGACGTCGACTTCCCCCGAGAGCAGCGCGTCCCGTTCCTCGCCGCCGGTGTCGACGATCCGCACCGAGCCGTCGAGGGCGACCTGATTCAAGAAGAGCCGCCCGAGTATCCCCGTCTCGGACCGGGCAGGCATGCCGATCCGACGATTCCGGAGCTGGGCGACGCTGGTGAGCGGTTCGCCGAACGTCTCGCGAACCGTATAGAGGACGGCCATCGCGCGCTGGTAGGCGACCGCGATCGCCACCACCGGCTTGTCCGCCGCCCGCGCCCGGAGGGCGGTCGCAGCGCCGACCAATCCGACGTCCGTCTCGCCCGAAACGAGGGATTCGAGCGCCCGGTGGGACCCCTCGTGGTGCTCGATGTCGAGTTCGAGATCGAATTCCTCTCCTCGTTCCTCCGCGGCGTAAAACGGGAGATGAAGCCCGTTCGGCCGCCAGTTCAGCCCGAGTGAGAGCTCGCCGTCCGCTCCGCTTTTGCGGGTGCCTTCTCGCTCGATTTCGTGTCGTTCGCGCGCCCGCTGTAGCAGCGCCACTGCGTGGTGCTGGTGGACGGTTCGGGCCGTGGATTCGAGATCCGACGCGGCGTGCCACGCCGCTGGCGGCCGTCCGGGTCCGTCGTCGCGGACGGCGGTCCGCTCGACGACGCCGGCCGATTCGAGGCTCGCGATCGCCGCCGTGATCGCGGTTCGGTTTAGCTCCGTCCCGATCCGAAGGGTCAGCTCCGTTGCTGGGTCCTCTTCGATCCCCGAGCGAAGGAGGAGGTACGCGAGCACGCGGGCCGGATCGTCGCCGATCCCCGGTGCCAACCGGTCGATCACCCCCTGATCGTCATCGTCGAGTGCCCAGAACTCTCGCGTGCGCATTGATACCGTGAGTTGCTCTCCCTGGGATAAAACGACTCCGCCCTACTCCCCGTCGAGCGGGCTCCCACGGCGTGCGATAGTCGTCGCCGGGAGACCCGCTCGCTCTGCGTGTTCCTCGACGGCGTCCTCGCTTTCGGCCTCGTACTGACAGAACGTCCCGACCACGTCGCCCTCCTCGTCGGTGAGTACTTCGGATTCGTTCCACCTGATGTCGGTTCCCTCCTCCCGCATTTCCTCGAGGACGCGCCCCGATTCGGCCGCGGCGTCGTCGAGTTCGTCGTGACTGATCGACCCGTCGAGCTCCCGATAGATCTGAAACTCTACCATACTCCCTTCTCTCTGTCATGGTTTGTAAGAGTTTCTCATGTTTAAACGACCGGCACCTCCCGTGACACCGTTTATGTGTTGAGTCGCCGAACCCCTCTGTGGTATGCTTGTCCATCTCCACCAGTACAAACACGAGGAAGTCGATTTCGACGACAACCGGACGACCGGCGAGTCCCAGACCGAAGACTCCGTGAACAAGGACAGCGAGGAGTACTTCGGCGAGAACATCCAGGACTTCGACGTCGAGACGTGGGAAACCGTCGAATACGAGGGCGATCCGATCCAGCGTCGAACCGTCACAGTCGGCGGGGTCGCCGCGGTCTCGGTCCCCCAAGACGACGCCGAGGGTGACGACACCGACCTCCCCGGACGAACGATTCAGCTTCGGACGGGCGGCGGTCAGGAGTTCGTCGAGCAGGCCGTCTTCGTCGAGGCCCAAGACGAGGAACCCGAACAGTAATCCCGGCGAGGGGAGACGAAGCCGCTTTAGGCCGCGGGCGGCTATCGCGTCCAATGAGCAAGCCCACCCCCGAGGTCTACGAGCAGGGGCGCGGGATGGACGCGCACAACCAGGTGATGCGCTCCATTCGCGCGAAGAAGGATCGAACCTACGACCCCCACGAGCCTACGCGTGTCTGGCTCGACGAGGACAACACGCCCGACGGCGTCCGCCAGTCGCTGACGATCATCCTCAACACCGGCGGCTGTCGGTGGGCGCGTGCGGGCGGCTGTACGATGTGTGGCTACGTCGCCGAAAGCGTCGAGGGGGGGTCGGTTTCCCACGAGGCGCTGATGGACCAGATCGAGGTCTGTCTCGAACACGAGCGCGAGGAGGCCGACGAAAAGAGCCCGTTGATCAAGATCTACACCTCCGGGAGTTTCCTCGACGAGCGTGAGGTCGGGGCGCGCTCGCGGGAGGCGATCGCCGAAACCTTCGGGGATCGTGAGCGTATCGTCGTCGAAAGCCTGCCGGATTTCGTCGAGGGCGAGCGGGTCGCCGATTTCACCGACCGAGGCCTCGAGACGGACGTGGCCGTGGGTCTCGAAACGGCCACCGACAGGGTGCGTCGGGACTGCGTGAACAAGTACTTCGACTTCGCCGATTTCATCGAGGCGAGCGAGGCCGCCGGGGCCGCGGGCGCGGGGATCAAGGCCTACCTCCTGATGAAACCGCCGTTCCTCTCCGAATCGGAGGCCGTCGAGGACATGAAGCGGTCGATCCGGCGGTGTGCCGAGTACGCCCACACCGTCTCGATGAACCCGACGAACGTCCAGCGCTACACCATGGTCGACGAACTCTACTTCCGGGGGGGCTACCGCCCGCCGTGGCTCTGGTCGGTCGCGGAGGTACTCGAATCAACCGCCGACGCTGACGCCATCGTCGTCTCGGACCCGGTGGGCCACGGCTCGGATCGGGGCCCGCACAACTGCGGGGAGTGTGACGACCGCGTCCAGCGCGCGATCAAGGACTTCGATCTCCGGCAGGACCCGTCGGTGTTCGAGCAGGTCTCGTGTGAGTGTGAGGCGACGTGGGAGGCGGTGATGAGACGAGAGATGGGCTACAACATGCCGCTTGCTCGGTGAGTTAATCGCCTGCTAAAGGAATTACGGCGGTGATTAACGAAGTACGCTCGGGCTGTATATGAACTACCGTCGGTGACGGCGGCGATACACATGGCCCACGAGACAGACGAAGCGGTCGTCCACGCGGACGGCTGGTTCATCATCAGAAACACCGAAGACCCCGCCCAGTGGCTCGCGAGTGACTCCCCCGTCGATATCTGTCGTTAGGCGAACGCCGCGAGGACTCCCCGACCGTCCGTTCCGCCGATATCGTCGAGGACGGCGCGTTCGGGATGCGGCATGAGCACTGCGACCGACTCGCGCTCCCCACGGACGCCCGCGACGCCGCCCGCCGAACCGTTTGGATTCGCCGCCTGTGTCACCCGCCCCTCGGCGTCACAGTACCGAAACAGCACCCGTCCCTCCGTTTCCAGTCGATCCAATTCCGCCTCATCGATCTCGAAACGGCCCTCGCCGTGGGCGATCGGCAGCTCGATCACCTCGCCCGCCTCGTAGGCCGCCGTCCACGGCGTGTCGGCGTTCTCGACCCGAAGGTGGACGTGTTCACACTGAAAGCGCGCGCTCGCGTTCGTCGTAAAGGCCCCCGGAGTGAGCCCTGACTCGCTGCCGATCTGGGCGCCGTTACACACCCCGAGGACGGGGATGCCCTCGTCGGCGGCGTCTCGAACCGCCGCGAGGATCGGCGAGCGGGCGGCCATCGCGCCCGCACGGAGGTAATCACCGTACGAAAACCCGCCGGGAAGGACGATCCCGGTGGTCCCCTCGGGCAGTCCGTCCTCGTGCCAGACGATCTCGCTCTCGATACCCATCGCCGAGAGCGCGCGTTCCGCGTCCCGGTCGCAGTTCGACCCGCCGAAGCGAACGATCGCGATCATCGCCGTCGGACCTCCACCTCGTAGTCGTGGATCGTCGGGTTCGCAAGCAGTCGTTCGGCCATCTCGTCCGCCCGGCGCTCGGCCGCCTGCTCGGAGTCGGCGTCGAGATCGATCTCGAAGCGATCGGCCGACCGAAGCGCCTGCAGATCGAACTCGAGGCGTTCGAGCGCCCGTTTCGTCGTCTCGGCCTCGGGATCGAGCACGCCCGCTTTGAGGCGAACCGTCACGATCGCGGTGTAGGCGGTCATACCCGGAGAGGCGTGGTCGTGCTCAAAAGCTCTTTCTACTCTCCGATGTAATACACGAACGTGTGATACTCCCGTGAAACTCGGCGGACGAACACGCTTTTTGCCGTGACTCGCCGAGAGGGGACAATGACGCCGACCACGAGGTGGCGACGATGACGCCGCCGCTGACGGAGATCACGGTCGTTGGCGACGACAAGACCGGGTTGATCGCTCGCGTGACGACGCTTTTGTTCGAACGCGACATCAACATCGAGGACCTCGATCAGGCCGTGCGGGACGGGCTGTTCCGGATGACGATGCACGTCGACGCGAGCGGGATGACGTGTACCGAGGCGCAACTCCGCGACGCCCTCGCCGATCTCGGTGCGGACCTCGGGGTCGACGTCCAGGTTCGCTTCCCTGCCGACCGTGAGACACAGGGGATCGCCGTGCTCGTCACCAAGGAGAGCCACTGTCTCGAAGCGCTGTTCGAGGCGTGGGCCAACGACGAGTTGGGCGCGGACATCTCGGTCGTGATCGGCAATCACCCCGATATGCAGCCGCTCGTGGAACACTACGGCGTCCCGTTTCACGACATCGGCACCGAGAGCGGGAGCGCGAGCGAGGAGCGCCTGCTCGAACTCCTCGATCAGTACGAGGTCGACCTCATCGTCCTCGCCCGATATATGCGAATCCTCTCGCCGAACGTCGTTTTCCGCTACGAGGACCGCATCATCAACGTCCACCCGAGCTTGCTCCCGGCGTTTCCCGGTGCGGAAGCGTATCGTCAGGCGATCGAGGAGGGCGTTCGCGTCGCGGGCGTCAGTGCCCACTACGTCACCACCGACCTCGATCAGGGACCGATCATCACCCAGCGAGCCTTCACCCTCCCCGACGACGCGGACCTCGCGGAGATCAAGCGCCGCGGCCAGCCGCTGGAGGCCGACGCCCTCCTCGAAGCCGTCCGTCTCCACCTCGATAAGGCGATCGCGGTCCACCGGGGACGGACTGAACTCCGGGGGGAGGGCGACTACCAGCTCGGCATGGACCGGGCGCTCGACGAGATCAACCCCGACAGACCGATCGACGGGATCGGCGGCGTCCTGACCGATTAGAGCCCCCGAACCCGTCCGACGACCGATTCTACCGGTGGTGCGGCGAACCACTCCTCGCCGATGTAGCCGTTCGTCCCCGAGGCGTACATCTCGGAGACGAGATCGATCACCTCGGTCGAGAGCGGCTCGGGATCGTGCTCACAGAGCGTTCGCCAGTCGGCGATATCTCTCGATTTCGCCTCCTCTTTCGCCGACGTGACCGCCTCGACCCACTCGGGTTGCGTGCGCTTGTGATACCCCCTGAGGACCTCCTTCGATAGCTCTTGACCCTCGTAGGAAAACCGGTTCTCGTCGAAGGTGCCGACCACGTCGGCGACCCGGATCTCGCCGTCGACGTAACAACACTCGATCTTGCCGTCCTCGTGGACGAAGCCGTTCGAGCGCGCCTGCTCGCTCACGACGCGGTTGACCTCTCGGGCAACGGTTTCGAGGTCGGCGATATCGGCGTTTCCGGCGATCTCGTCGGCCTCCGCGCGATCGAGGTATCGATCGCTCTCCTCGTACTTCGTCGAGAACTCGACGATCGGTTCGTCGAGTTCGACGGCCCCGTCGGGCCACTCCTCGTAGGCGAGACCGTGAGCGGCAGGCTCGCTTCGCCGTCGGAGACTCGATCCGGCGGGAACCTGGTTGCGAAAGACGATCTCCAAGGGTATTAGGTAGTTCTCGCCCGCGCCCGAATGGTAGGCGTCGTAGTCGTACTCGCGTCCGTCGTGTGGGAGGTCCGGGACCTGTACGAGGTCGATCGCCATCCGGGTCGGCGGGTTCTCGACCGCCCCGAGCGCCTGCGCCTCCTCGCCGACACCCCGGTAGTGGGTCGCGATCCCCTCGGATTCGAGCCGTTCGAAGTTGAACGCCCCCATCGTACAGAGGCTCGCGCCCTTCCGGGGGATGGTATCGGGCATCCGCCCCCAGTCGAACACCGAGTAGGCGTCCGTGAAGACGAACGACCCCTTTCCCGGCGACGAATCGGTCGGCTCGCGCTCGATGTGGAACTCCTTAACGCTCGTCATGCTCTTTCTCGCCCATGGTGTCCGTCGTTTCGGCCCCGGCATGAACGTTTCCCGTTCGCGGCGTTAGCCGCCGCCTAACGTCCCTTCATGTCTGTATAACTACTATTATCCCGACGGGAGAACGGGTATGGATGTCCAGTTCTGCCCTGACTGTGTCTCCCGTGGCGTCGACTGTCCGTTGATGCTCGACGGCGAGTGCACTCACTGTGGTCGCCACGACGCACCCATCGCCCACCGGATCGCCGACTACGAGTATCGGCTCCGTTTCGCGTGGGACTCGCTTCGGTTCCGACTCGGCGTTCCCGCCGTCCGGTTCCGGGCTCGATCCGCCGTCGCACGCCTCCTCGCGGTTCGGCGATAGATCCGGATCGTTATTCGGCCAGCCCACCTATCGAGCCCATGGACGACGCGCTCGACCGACTCGCCAGCGCGATCCGCGAGGCGGATTCGACGGTCGCGCTGACCGGCGCGGGAGTCAGTACCGCCTCGGGGATCCCCGATTTCCGGGGCGAAGACGGGATCTGGAACGCGCAGTTCGATCCCGCGGACTTTCAGGTCGGACGCTTTCGCTCGGATCCCGCCGGGTTCTGGGAGGACAGGGTGAAGCTCCACGAGGCGATGTTCCCGGGAGAAATCGAACCCAACGCCGCCCACGAAGCGCTCGCCGAACTGGAATCACAGGGCTGGCTCGACGCCCTCATCACCCAGAACACCGACGGATTGCACGGGGCGGCGGGCTCGAAGGAGCTGTTCGAACTCCACGGCAACGCCCATCGCATCGTCTGCATGGACTGCGGACGGAAAATCGACGCCGCCTCCGTCCGCGAGCGCGTTCGCGAGGGCGAGTCGCCTCCACTCTGTGACTGTGGCGGCCTCCTCAAACCCGACGTGGTGCTCTTCGGCGAGTCCCTGCCCGAGGCGATTATGGCCGAAGCACAGCGCCGCGCCCGAGAGAGCGACGTCTTCCTCGCCGTCGGCTCTTCGCTCACCGTCGAACCCGCCGCCTCGCTCCCGAAAGCCGGCGCGCGTGACGGGTTACTGGCGATCTGTAACTTCGATCCGACGCCCCACGACGACCGGACGGACGTCCTCGTCCGCGAGGACGTGACCGAGGTCCTGCCCGCGCTCGTAGCGCGGTTGGACGCCTAGCGAAGCCCGCCTTCGAGACGAGCCAGTGAGTCAGGATCGTGACCGAAAAACAGCGTCGCGTCCTCGCGGCGCTCCGTCTCCTGTAGCATCCTGAGGCTCTCGTACCAGTCCCGTTTGCTCCAGAGCAGGCCGGGACCAAGCGGGCGCTCGTCGGTGTAGTTCTCCGCGACGTAGGCCTGATCGCCCGCGACGAGTACCGTACCTGCCTCGGGGAGGGTCAGACGAAGTCCCATCAATCCGGGGGTATGGCCCGGCAGGTGGATGAACTCGATGCCCTCGAAGTGCGTCTCTCGCTCGCCGTGGATTACCCGCCAGTTCAGATCGTGGTCGAAGTCCGCCGCGAGGTAGGCGGGGTCGCCTTCGCTCGTCTTCGCGCTGTAGTACGCGTGTTTCAACTCCTCCTCGTGGACGTAGACTGGGACGTCCGTCCCCGCAAAGTTGTGTAAACCGCCGGCGTGATCGAGGTGGAGGTGGCTCTGGATCACGGCATCGATCTCCGAGAGCGCGTAGCCCGAATCCTCAAGATCGGCCTCCAGCGGATGCTCGCCCGCATCGTAGTGCTCGAAGGCGTCGTAGAGGTACGCGGGCCAGTAGCCCTCGCCGGCCTCGGGGTGCGAGCCGGTGTCCCAGAGGATCGTCGCCTCGGGGTGTTCGATCACGAGGTCGTAGACGGGCGTCTCGACGATCTCAGCGTCGGGATTCGGATCGCTCGCGGACGCGAGCTTGTAGCCCTCGATCATGTAGTTCTTATCGGCACGCACCCGCCCGCGGTCTATCGGCGTGATCGTCGCATCGACCATACCCACCGTTGGGACGAGACGGGCTTATACCCACCTCGGGATTCATGGTCCCCAGTATCGAACGGGGCTCTATGACACGCGGCGTTCTGCTGCCCGATTCCGCCGAACCGACCCCCGACTTCGCCCGCTGGATGGGTTCTCACGGGTATGACTCGATCTGGGCCAACGAACTCTGGGGACACGACGCGTTCGTCACGCTCGCGGCGGTCGCACCCCACACCGACGCGGCGCTCGGGACGGCCATCGTTAACGTCTTCTCCCGGTCGCCGGCGGTGCTCGCGGGCGCGGCCTCGTCCCTCTCCGATCTCGCCTCGGGGCCGATCAGGCTGGGGGTCGGCCCGAGCACGCCGAAAGCGATCGAGGATCTACATGGGATCCCGTACGACCGGCCCGTCCGTCGGCTCCACGAGACGGCCGAACTCGTCCGGGCGTTCACCGACGGCGAGGGCCGCGTCGAATACGACGGCGAGCTGTTCTCGGTACAGGATTTCCCGGCGCTCGACGGCGAGGTGTCGGTCTACGCCGCCGCGCTAGGCGAGACCAGCCGACGGGCGACCGGGCGAACGGCCGACGGTTGGCTGCCACACATGATCCCCTTCGGCGATCTGGAGGGGGCCTTCGAGACGGTCCGGCGGACCGCCCGGGAGGCGGGTCGGGATCCCGCACTCGCCGTCTCGCCGTACGTCCCCGCAGCAGTCGCCGACGAGTCCGAGAAGGCCCGCGAGGCGATCAGCGGGCACGTCGCCTACTACGTCGGCAGCGGCGAGGGCTACCGGAAGGCGGTTTCGAAACGGTTCCCCGAGGAGGCAGAACGGATCGCCGAGGCGTGGCGGGCGGGCGAGCGCGCCGACGCCCGCGAGGCGGTCACTGAAGCGATGGTCGACGCGCTGGGCGTCGCGGGAACCCCCGATGAGGCACGCGAGCGGTTCGAGCGGGTCGCGGAAACCGAACCGATCACCGAGCCGATCGTCGTGGTGCCGTCGAATGCGGGAGAGGAGATGACCGAACGGACGATCGAGGTCCTCGCCCCCTAAACGAGGTCTAGGGCCTCACGCAGATCGCCGAGTCGGTGATCGACCGCTGGACCCTCCTCGGCACCGTAGGCCGCCGTGACCATTCCGGCGTCCTTCGCACCCGCTATATCGTGGCGATACCGGTCGCCGACCATCAGCGAGCGATCCGGGACGGTTTCCGACTTTCTCAGTGCCGTCTCGAACATCGCCGGATCGGGTTTCGTTCGTCCCACCTCCTCGGAGGTGGTAATCGAGTCGAACTCCTCAAGGACGCCGAAGGTGGCGAGGATCCGCCGTCCCTCCGCCGCATCGACGTCGCTGATCACGCCGAGATGGAGGTCGTACTCGGCGAGCGTCTCGACGACCTCGACCGCCCCGGAATTCGGATCGATCGTCTCGGCCAGCGCGCGCTCGAAGACCGACTCCCAGTCCCCACCGACGCCGAGTGTGTCGATCGCCCGCTCGTAGCCCGCCTGTGCGGATCTGAACTCCGTCCCCTCTCGTTCGCGGAAGTGCGCACCCAGCTCCGCGCGCCACGTCTCGAGGGGGTTCCCGGCGTCGAGATCGTACTCGTCGCGGAGATCGGCGATAAAGCGCTCGTGGGCCCGTCGAACCGACGCCGAATCGAGGAGCACGCCGCCGATGTCGAAGAAGATCGCGTCCATCGGATCGGTAGGAGGTACCGACCAGCACGGCTTATCGGTGTCGATGGACGGTCCATCCCACCGACCGAAACCTACCGCTATCGATCAGGCTTTTGTTCGTGGGGTGGCGTCATACGGTGATGGCCGTCACGCCCGAGACCGAGCGCGAGTTCGCGTTCGACCACCGATCGGCAACCGACCAGTCCTTCGAGAACGCGCTCGCGAAGGCCCGCGCGGGCGAGCGGCTCACGGTCGACGACGGGATCGAACTCATGACGACCGGCTCCGAACGCGTGGGAATCGACCCCGATCGCAAGGAGCTCGTCCTCGAAGCCGCCGACGCCCGGCGTGCCGAGGTCGTCGGCGAGGAGGTCACGTTCGTCGCAAACCTCAACAACAACGTCACGACCGCCTGCAATACTGGTTGCTTGTTCTGTAACTTCAAGGACACCGCGAGCAATTTTGAAGTAGACTCGGAAGTCGAACATCCCGGCTTTACGAAGACGCCCGAGCAGTCCCGCGAGATCGTTTCGGACGCCCTCGAAATGGGGATCTACGAGGTCTGTTCGGTCTCGGGGCTCCACCCGGCGTTCGCGCTCGATCCCGAGCACCTTGAGATCCTTCGAGCGACAGACGAGGACCCCGAACTGAACTTCAAGCCCCCAGAGCGATACGCCACCGACCCGCGAACCTACGCCGAGCAGATCGAAGCGATGAGCGTCGGGGACGTCCACGTCCACTCGATGACGCCCGAGGAGGCCTACCACGCCCGCCGGGGGACCGACTGGAGCTACGAGGAGGTCTACGGCCGACTGGCCGAGGCGGGACTCGACAGCGTCCCCGGCACGGCCGCCGAGATCCTCGTCGATGAGGTCCGCGAGGTGATCTGCCCGGGCAAAATAGGGTCGGACGAGTGGGAGCGGGCGATCGAGGCCGCCGCGAACGTCGGGTTGGACACCACCTCGACGATCATGTACGGCCACGTCGAGAACGAGGCCCACCGCGTGATGCATCTGAAACGTCTCCGGGACCTCCAGGACCGCACCGGCGTGATCACCGAGTTCGTCCCCCTCTCTTTCATCCATCAGTCGACCCCGCTGTACGAACGCGGTGTGGTCACCGGGGGCGCGAGCACGGACGAGGACGAACTCATGATCGCCGTCTCGCGGCTCTTCCTCGACAACATCGACAATATCCAGTCGAGCTGGGTGAAGTACGGTGACGAGCAGGGCCTGAAGATGCTCTCGTGTGGCGCGAACGACTTCATGGGGACGATCCTCTCCGAGGAGATCACCAAACGGGCGGGCGGTGAACACGGGGAGTTCCGCGACGTCTCGGATCTCGTCGAAATGATCGCTTCGATAGGAAGGGTACCCGTCGAGCGCTCGACGGACTACCGCGAAAGACGGCGGGTCGACCCCGACGACGGTCCACACGGGCCGCAGTTGGGGCCGCGTGCGGACGGCTCCCCGATGGTCGTCGACTGACCCGCGCTACCCGACCGCACGGTTCGGAACACCTATCCTTTCTGCGACGTAGGATAGGGGGATGATGAACACCACGCACGGGGCCATCGGCGTTGCGATGGCGTCCGTGACGGTCCTCGTGGCCCCGGAGTTCGCCGTGATCGCCGCCGTCGGTGCCCTGCTGGGAAGCGTTTTTCCCGACCTCGATCTCTTCGTCGGGACCCACAGGAAGACCCTCCATTTCCCGATCGTCGGGTGGCTCCTCGCCCTGCCCGCGGCCGTCTGGGCGGTCCTCGTGCCCTCTTTCGTGAGCGTCGGAACGGCGTTTTTCGCCCTCGGGGCGACCGTCCACGCCGTGACCGACGCCGCAGGCGCGGGCCACGAACTCCGCCCGTGGGAGCGGACCTCAAAGCGGGCGGTCTACGCCCACCCGCTCGGTCGCTGGATCGCTCCCCGGCGGTGGATCCGTTACGACGGCGCGCCCGAGGACCTCGCGCTGATGGGCGTGGTCACCCTTCCTGTACTGATCCTCTACGACGGAGTCGTCAGGAACGTCATGCTCGCGGCGCTGGGGGTATCTGTCGGCTACACGGCGATCAGAAAGCGGATGCCCGACCTCACGCCCGACTGGATGAAGGACTCCGAGTGATCGACTCGATCCTCCGGCGCACGCGCTCGGAGACCCAGCCCTCCTCGACGTAGCGGTTGTAGACCGGGAGACGCTCCTCGAGGGGGACGCCCACCCCCGACGCGATGTCCTCTAGCTCCCTGAGTGCGGGCCACGCGTAATCGGGGTTGACGTGGTCGTCGGTGATCGGCGAGACGCCCCCCAAATCGTCGACCCCGCAATCGAGCAGCTCCCTGACGGGCGCGAGGTTCGGCGGCACCTGCACCGAGACCTCCGCGGGCAGCACGACCCGTGCCATCGCCACGACCCGGCGCATGGCTTCGAGATCCGGCGAGCCTTCACGCCAGCGCTCGTTGTTCGAGACGGGCTGGACGATCACCTCCTGGATGTGGCCGTAGCGCTCGTGGAGCTCCCCGATCGCGAGCAGGCTTTCGGCCCGATCGCGCCAGCCCTCGCCTATCCCGACGAGGATCCCCGTCGTGAAAGGCACCCCGAGTTCGCCCGCAGTGCGGATGGTCGCGAGTCGCTGGCCCGGCGACTTCGCCCGGGGCCCGCCGTGGGCAGTCACGTCAGCGGTCGTCTCGAGCATCACGCCCATGCTCGCGTTGACGTCTGCGACCGCTCGCATCTGTTCGCGGGTCTGGTCACCGGGGTTCGAGTGGGGCAGGATCCCGACGTCGAGGGCGAGTTCACAGAGTTCGCGCAGGTAGGTGTGGATCGAGTCGTGGCCCCACGCCGCGAGCTGGTCGTGAATTTCCGTGTATCGGTCGTCGGGGTCGTCGCCGAAGGTGAAGAGCGCCTCCGTACAGCCGGCCTCGACGCCGGTTTCGAGGATTTTCCGTACTTCCTTGCGGGAGAGCAGGCTCGCCTGGCCCGGCGGGTCGTAGTACGTACAGTAGGTGCAGGTGTACCGACAGGCGGTCGTCAGCGGGACGAACACGTTGCGCGCAAAGGTGAGTTCCGAGGAGGGCGAGACGTCCTCGGGGCCGACCGAGAGCGCCCGTTCGATCTCGCGCCCGTCGAACCCGATGTCGATGTCGTACGCCTCGGCCCCCGGGATCATCGGTTCCCGTTCGACCCCCGAGCGACAAAAACCCACGGCTACCGGTCACCATCGAGGCCGGGACGACCCGCCTCACTCCCGCTCTATCCCGAGTCGACTCTCCGTCCGAGCGAGTTCGAACCCCGCGTCCCGGAGCCAGTCCGTTGCCCGCCCCTCGCCGTGGATCAGCAATTCGACCAGATCCGCGGGTTCGTCGATGTCGGTGGCCAACCTGTGGGAGTCGACGACCGCCACGGAGCCGAGTTCGGCCGCGCTCGCGCGGTGTTTCGGAAACGAGCCGTCGTGGTAGTCGACGCGGAAGTCGGGCTGACGCGAGACGAGCGCGTTCGTCCCGCCGCCACGGCCCGGCGCGAGGACGACGTCGCCGGGGGTCTCGAACAGTTCCTCAAGGACGGCGACCGTGATCAGCGGGAGATCCGCCATCACGACCGCCGTTTCGGGGACGAGCGCCGCGTTGACCGCATCTGTGAGCGGGCGGTCGTCGACCGTCACGGGCGCGTCGATGTCGAGAGGGGCGGTCGCGAGCACCTCGATTTCGCCGCCCGACCCACGGATCGCTTCGAGGACGTCTTCGAGCATCGCCCGCGAGAACTCGCGACGTTCCGCGGGGCTGAGACGGTCCGACAGCCGGGTCTTCGGGTCGTTCGTGGCGAACGGGACGACGACGCGCATCGCTCGCCGGTCGGCGACGGGCACTAATAAGGGACACGGGGCCACACCGGGAGCGACGATCCTCGAACACGGGTCGAGTTCGTCGCCGTCGTCGTTGACGGGTTCTCTGGGTTCGCGTCGTGCTCAGACCGGATGTCGTCGGTGTCGTCCCGGGACTCGACGACGACTCGCTACAGTTCGCGGATCCGGAGGACGTCTTGATCTCCGAGGAGACCGCCGAGACCCCCTCTGCACCGGAGACGGGGTAGTCCCCGTCCCGGACCTCCATGCTGCCGGTCTGCTCCCCGATCCACGTGCGCCCGCGCTCGATACCCTCCCGGTTCAAGTGCCGTGGCGGGCCGGCCATCACGAACACGGCGCGTTCGGTCCCCCGGATTTCGCAGAACAGCGTCCACCGTCCGAGCGCAGCCTTTCGGACGAGGCTCGTGACCCGGTTGGAACGGAGATGGCGTCGGGTTCGCGACGACCCCTGTCGGTACCGCGTGGGTTATCGCCGGTTCAGATACGACGAGAGCCTCAACAGATCTCCCTCGTTCAGGCCGAAGTCCCCGATATCGTTCCCTTGCGTGGTGTTGTCGAACTCCAGCGAGCGGACTTGATCCGACCCGAAGGGAATGAAGGGAACGGGATCGATCGCCGCCGATCCCAGTTTCGCGAGCGCCATCGGGACCGGGACGACGGTCACCGAGTGCCCGTCGGCCCGATGGGCGAGTTTCGCCACCTCCGCCATCGTCAGCACCTCGGGGCCGCCGATCTCGTAGGTCCGGCCGGCGTGACGCTCGTCCTCGACACCATCCGCGAGTATCGAAGCGATGTCCTCGACCCAAATGGGCTGGAATCGGGTCCGTCCGCCGCCCGGTAGCGGCGCGAGATACGGCGGGGTGAGCTTCTTGGTGAACTCGACGAACTCCCCGCCGTCGCCGAACACCACCGAGGGTCGAAAGATCGTCCAGTCGAGCGCCGACTCCTCGACGACCGCTTCGGCCTTCCCCTTCGCGCGGATGTACTCGGTCGGCCCGTTGGGATCGGCCCCGAGCGCGCTCATCTGGACGATCCGGGAGACGCCCGCGTCGGTCGCCTCGCTGACGACGTTTCTGGTCCCGTCGAGGTGGACCGACTCGTGAGTGGTGTCACCCGTCGGCTGAAAGAGCGGGGAGAGCGCGACGAGGTTCACTACGACCCCCTGTCCCTCGAAGTCCAGCGAGGCACGGTCGGTCACGTCGCCTTGGACCACCGAAACGCCGGCCGGGAGCCCGCTCGCGTCCGGCGAGCGTGCGAGCGCGGTCACGTCGTGACCCCGTTCGTCCAGCTCGGCACACAGGTGTCGTCCGATGAATCCCGTTCCGCCGGTCACGAGAACCTTCATATCTCGTATGTGTATCCGATCCGCCGTAAACCTACTGCCGGCGTCGCGTCCGAACTCCGTATCCGACAGACTATACCGGGGCCAGTAGAATCCCGGGTATGCTCGTCACCCTTGAAGGCCTCGACGGCAGCGGTAAGAGCACCGTCCACGAGGCACTTCAGGATACCTACCCCGACGCCGTCTTCACCCGCGAACCCACCGACTCGTGGTACGGCGAGGCCGTCGCGCGGTCGATCGCCGACGACGAGGCCGACCCGCTCGCGGAACTCTTCCTGTACACCGCCGACCACGCCGATCACCTCTCTCGAACAGTACGCCCCGCGCTCGACGCCGGGGAACTGGTGATCTCGGATCGCTACTCGGACTCGCGCTACGCCTATCAAGGGGTCGCTCTGGAGGGTGTAGTCGACCGCCCGATGGAGTACGTCCGCGGGATCCACGCGGCGTTTACCCGCCCGCCCGACCTGACGATCTACCTCGATGTGGACCCCGAGACTGGCGCGAGACGGAGCGGCGCGACGAACAAGTTCGAGCAGTCGGACTATCTGGGGCGGGTGCGAGCGAACTACGAGCGCCTCGTCGCGGCGGAACCGGGGCGGTTCGTCCGGGTCGACGCGACCCGATCACCCGAGGTGGTCGTCGAGAGGGTCGAGCAGGTGCTCTCGGCGGCGGTCTAACCCCGCCGAGCGAGTTCGACCTCCTCGGGCGAGGGCATCCAGAACAGGTCGATCGCGAACCCCAGAAGCAGCGGCATGAGGATCGCCACCAGTAGCACGGTCCCGCGGTCGATCGTCCCGAAGATCGGTAGCTGCCCGAAAAAGAGGAGCGAGAACGCCAGCACGATGGGGACGAGAAACAGCGAGAAGACTACCATCCCACCGCGAGTGTCGAGGCGCAGTCGGAAGAAGCGAATGAGAACCGATGCGATCACCGTGTGGACCCCGACGATGACCGCGAGGCCGACGACCGTCCCGAGGCTGAGCATGGGTGGTGTAGGAGGGACGCGCCCTTTTCGGTATCGGAATCGCTTTGGCCTCCCCGCGAGTCGGGCCGGCCATGTACCGCGTCATCGACGAACACCCCCTTTCGGCGACCGAGATCGGCGAGGAGCGCGCACGCGCGCTCTACCGGGACGTGGTTCGAACGAGGCGGTTCGACGAGCGCGCCCTCTCGCTCCAGCGACGCGGCTGGATGAGCGGCTATCCCCCCTTTGCGGGCCAGGAGGCCTCGCAGGTCGGCGCGGCCCACGCGCTGTCCGAACGCGACTGGCTCGTTCCCACCTATCGGTCGAACGCCGCCCAGATCGCTCGCGGCGTGCCGATGAGCGATCTCCTCCGCTTTCGCCGGGGCTATCCCGAATACACGTCGGACCACGATCTCCCGATCCTCCCCCAAGCCGTCCCCATCGCCTCCCAGCTCCCCCACACCGCGGGGCTGGGGATGGCGATCGACTATTCCGACCACGAGGCGGCGGTGCTCTGCTGTTTCGGCGACGGTGCGACCAGCGAGGGCGACTTCCACGAGGCGCTGAATTTTGCGGGGGTGTTCGCCACCCCGACGGTCTTCTTCTGTGAGAACAACGGCTGGGCGATCTCGATGCCGAGGGATCGCCAGACCGCAAGCGAATCCATCGCGATCAAGGCCGACGCCTACGGCATCACGGGTACCCGAGTCGACGGCAACGACCCGCTCGCGGTCTACGCCGTGGTCCGCAGGGCGCTCTCGAAGGCACGCGAGGGCGAACCGGTGCTGGTCGAGAGCCTCACCTACCGGCGCGGTGCTCACACCACGAGCGACGACCCCTCACGCTACCGTGGGGAGGAGGACCTCCCCGCGTGGCGGACCGCCGACCCCGTAGAACGCTACGAGGGATATCTCCGCGAGGAGGACGTCATAGACGACGAGTTCGTCGACGAACTCGAAACGACGGTCGAAGCGGAGTTGCAGGAGGCAGTCGAGCGGGCCGAGTCGGGACCCGAGGTCCGCCCGGAAGAGGTGTTCGATCCGGTCTACGCGGAGATCCCGCCCCGATTGGAGAACCAGCGCGAGTGGCTGCTCAAGTACGCCGAAGAACACGACCCCCAGCGACTGGACCGGTAGCCTCAGTCGAGCGAGATGTACGTCTTCGTCTCGGCGACGCCGTCGAGACCCTGTAGCTCCGAGGAGGCCGTATGCAACACGTCGTAGACCTCCTCGGTATCGACTTCGGCGATGATGTCGTAGTCGCCGGCGACGATGTGGGCCTCCGAGATCGCCGCGATCTCGCGGGCGGCATCGACCATCGCTTCGGCTTTCCCCGCCACCGTCTTCACCATGACGAACGCGTGAACCATCGTCATTGACATACGCTATCGTGGATCAAAAGCCTTTGCCCGTCGGTGAGCGGCCGTCTCGGCTCGTGACCGCCGTTACTTCTGCTTCCGCTGGAACGCTCGGTGAAGGAAGGCAAGCGCCGCCCCCAGCATCGCGCCGTTCTTGATGAAGTGGTTCATCTCGTTTTGCTTCTGCTCGTCGGGGACGTTCCAGAAGTCGTGCATCGTCGGGGTCACGCCCGCGAGGAACGTGACGACGGCACCCGTCGCGAGCCTCGGAAACCGCCAGAGGACGATCCCGACGCTCCCGAGGGCGAGCATCCCGCTCGTCAGCGGGACGATGCGGTCTGCGTACGTGATGTCCTTCGATTCGGCGTATGCGATCTGTCCCTCCATTCCCCGAAAGGCGTTGATCGCAGCGGCGAGTAACATCCCGCCGAACAGTAGTCGGCCGAGCAGTGCAGGCGGGTCCCGTTTCGTCGCGATGGAGTTCGATTTTCGTTTGTCTCCCATACACCCCTTCCGGTCGGTAGCTATTTATAGATTTACCACTTGGTAAGAACGTAAATTATGGGACAGATCAACGGTTTACATCACGTGACCGCGTTCGCGAGCGACCCACAGGCAAACCTCGATTTCTTCCGGACGGTGCTGGGACTCCGGTTCGTCAAGCGGACCGTTCGCTTCGACATTCCCGAGGAGATCTACCACTTCTACTACGGCGACGAGGTGGGCTCGGCCGGATCGATCGTGACGTTCTTCCCGGTCACCGACATGCCGGAGGGGAGCGTCGGGAAGGGCCAGCTCAGCGCCGCCGGGTTGGTGATTCCCGACGGCTCGGTCGAGTACTGGACCGACCGATTGGGCGAACACGACGTCGAGTACACCGTTGAGGAGCGCTTCGACGAGGCGGCCATCAGCTTCACTGACCCCGATGGAACTCCCTTCGAACTCGTCACGGGCGAGTCCGACATCGAGGCGTGGGGCGACGGTCCGGTCCCCGCAGAACACGGGATTCAGGGGCTTCACAGCGTCACCGTTCACTCGAACGATCCCGCCGGGAGCTTCCGGGCGCTCGAGACGATGGACTGGAACCGAGTCGGGCGCCACGACGAACCGCAGGCGGGTGACCGCGTCCGGTTCCAAGCCCCCGGCGACAGCAGGGGTGCGGAGTTCGTCGACGTGCTGATCCGTCCGAACGCTCCCCAGGGCGTGATGGGAACGGGGACCTTCCTGCACGTCGCCTTCGACGCCGGCGAGAAGTGGGAACAGAGGGAATGGAGCGAGCGCTTTCGCGACGCCGACCTGATCACCACCTCCCGGAAGGACCGGGATTACTTCTGGTCGATGTACTTCACCGAGCCAGGCGGCTCGATCTTCGAGTTCGCGACCACCGGACCGGGCGTCACCCTCGACGAGGACGTTTCGGAACTCGGCGAGAACCTCCGGGTACCCGACTGGCTCGACGTCGACATCGAGTACATCGACGAACAGCTCCCTGACATCACCGTCGACTGAACCCGTCCCCGGGCGTTATCGGGTTTCGGTGGGAATCTCCACACTGACGTTCGGGACGAGACGGGGGAGGACGAACCGGTCGATCGCCGCACGCGCCTGCTCGGGGGCCTCCTTTTGGCCCAGCGAAATCCGCCGTGCCCGGGCGGAGTGGATGACGTCGGTCAACAGCTGGGAGAACTCCATGGCGTCGACGTCCGCGAAGGTGCCGTCGTCGATCCCCGCCTGGATCACCTCGGCGAGCCCGACGACCATCCCCTCGTAGTGTTCGTTGAACAACTCTCTATGGGCCTCGTTGTGCTGGGCCTGCGAGAACAGCTCGTGATACACCTTCATGCGCTCCCAGTGGTCGAACCCGTCGATGTCGGGGCCGAACATGCACTGGTCGATCCGGATCCCGAGGTGTTCCCAGTGGTCCTCGGCGCCGATCGTGTCGTCGTCCTTGTACTGGGCGATGACATACTCGAGGAACGACGAGATCAACTCGTGTTTGCTGTTGTAGTGGTAGTGGATCACGGGTCGGGTCATTTCGAACTCCTCGCCGATGTCCCGCATCCGCAGGTCCGCGTAGCCATGCTTGCTGAGCGCGCGGAAGGTCGCCTCCATAATTGCCTCTCGTGTCCCCTCCGAGGACGCCCGCCCGTCGGGACTGCTCATACCGACCTATCGCGGTTCGAGCGTTTATACTCACCGCGCTGGAGATCTACCAGATGGTAAGACGTATGTGGCTGTGCGTCACATGGTGGACCATGAATACCAGCGACGAACGCGAGGCGGAACGATGAGGCTCGGCCAGTTCGAATCGGAGGCTGAGAACGAACCGTGGGCGGGCGTCCGCCACGAGGAAGGTGTCGTCCATCTCCGAGAGGCGGCCGACGCCGCCGGAATCAGACTTCCGAACGATCTCTGTGGCGTCCTCGGCGAATGGGGCTGGCGCGAGAAGGTCGACCTCGCGCTCACGCATGCCCTCGAAACCGGGGTCGGGCTCTACGACCGGGCGGACCTCACCCAACGCGAGCCGATCACCGATCCCCAGAAGGTGATCTGTATCGGACTCAACTACGCCGACCACGCCGATGAAGGGGGATTCGAAGCTCCTGACGAGCCGGTACTGTTCTCGAAGTTCCCCCAGTCGATCGCCGGTCCCGACGAGCCCGTCGAGTGGGACCCCGAGCTCACCTCGGCAGTGGACTACGAGGCCGAACTCGTCGCCGTGGTCGGTGAACGGGCGCGAAACGTCTCGGATGAGGATGCCCTCGACTATGTCGCGGGCTACACCGTCGGCAACGACGTCTCGGCGCGGGACCTCCAGATGGCCGACGAGCAGTGGGTCCGGGGCAAGAGCCTCGATACGTTCGCGCCCCTCGGACCGGACCTCGTCACGCCCGACGGGATCGACGATATCGGCGACCTCGATATCTGGGCGGAGGTCAACGGCGAGCGCCTGCAGGACTCGAACACCCGCCACCTGATCTTCGATATCGCCGAGCTCGTCTCCTTCTGTAGCCGGGCGTTCACCCTCGAGCCGGGCGACCTGATCTACACGGGCACGCCCGACGGCGTCGGCTACTTCCGCGAGCCGCAGGTCCTCTTAGAGGACGGCGACAGCGTCACCGTCGGGGTCGAGGGGATCGGCGAACTGACCAACACCTGTCGGCACACCTGAGTCCGATGGCCCACGAGTATCCCACGCGACGGCCGACCGACCGCGAGCACCGCTCCGACGAGGCGGCCGCAGACCTCCCAGCCGAGCTGACGACCATCCCCTGGATCGACGTCCACAACCACGCCCATACGCTCTCGTGGAACGACCGCGAGAAGTTCGCGCTGAGCGGCTGTCACTCGATGGTGATGATGGCCGCCGCCTACTACTGGACGCCCTACAAACCCGTCGCACCAGAAGACGTCCGGTACCTCTGGGACGACGCGCTCGCCCGCCTCGGGCCGATCCGCGACGCCCACCCCTTCGACGCCTCGCTCGGGGTCGGGATCCACACCGGCGCGCGCGTCGAGGACTACGAGGAACTCCTCGACGTCATGCATGAGTACTGCGAACTCGACGAGGTGAGTGCCGTTGGCGAGATCGGGATCACCGAGTCCCAGCACGTCGCCGGGTGGGACCTCGAAGGACAGAGGGACGTGACCCGCCGCCAACTGGAGATCGCCGCCGACTACGACCTGCCGGCGATCCTGCACACGCCCGCGGATCTCAGGGACGCCGACTTTCCCGACCGGGTTCACGGCTCGATCCCCGGCTACGAGGTCGATTCCTCCCTACAGACCGAGCCCGTGCTCACCGGCGAGAACCCGAAACGCGAGGCGATCGAGATCGACGTCGAACTCGCCGCGGAGGCGGGACTGCCCGAGGAACGGGTAGTGCTTTCCCACGCCGACAAGACGGTCGCGCCGTACGTGTTGGAGAACACCGACTGCTACGTGAGTTTTACCGTTAGCTACCCCTGGTTGTTGGGCGTCGAACCGCACCATGTCGCCGAAGTCGTCGCCGAGTACGGACCCGATCGGGTACTGGTCGAGACGGATAGTGCAGGCATTCTTCGCAGCGATGTCTTCGCGTTCAAACGGACGGTCTTCGAGATGTACCGGATGGGGCTCGATATCGAAACGATCCGGCAGGTCGTCTACGACAACCCACATGAGCTAGTGGACTGAGGCCGTCCCCATCGCGGACGGACGCCTCGCGTCGTCGCCATCGTTTCCCCGTTTCGCCGAGTGGAAACCACTGCCTGAATGGGTAACATTATTCATACCCCCCGGCGTATGGTGGTCCATGCGATTCGTTATTATCGGTGCCGGTCGGGTCGGGTTGCGCACGGCGCGCGTGCTCTCGGCGGAGGGCCACGAGGTCGTCCTCGTCGAGCGTGATGCGGACATGGCGGATCGCGCCCGAACCGAAGGCTACGAGGTCGTCGAAGGCGACGGCAGTCGCGAGTCGGTCCTCGAGGAGGCGGGAATCGACGATGCAGACGCCTTCGGCGCGCTCACGAGCGACCTCAACACGAACTTCGCGGCATGCATGATCGCGAAACACTACGGCTGTCGGACGATCCTTCGGATCGACGAGGACTACCGCGAGGACATCTACAGGAAGTACGCCGACGAGGTCGACGAGATCGTCTACCCCGAGCGACTCGGCGCGATCGGCGCGAAAAACGCGCTGCTCGGGGGCGACATCCGCGCGATCGCCGACATCGCACAGAACCTGCAGGTGGTCGAACTCACCGTTCAACCCGATTCGCCGATGAAGGGCTATACGATCAGCGAGATCTCGCTGCCCGCCGACGCGACGTTTCTGGCCTTCGGGAAGAACGACCGTCCGCTCGCGATCCCCTCGTCCGACGAGTCATTAGAGGAGGGCGATCGGCTCGCGGTGCTCGCGGACTTCGAGGTGCTCGATGACGTCCGACAGCTCATCGTCGGCAACGCGAAACGGGCAGCGGCCGGAGGTATCTAAACATGGTTAAAGCATACGTCATGGTCAAAGCGAACACGGGGGAGGCGGACCGACTCAAGAACGCGATCGAGGAGATCGAAGGGGTCAACGAGGCCCACATCGTCGCCGGCGACGTCGACATCATCGCCAAACTGAGCGTCGACTCGCCCGCACAGGTCAAAGTAATCTCCGCCGACGGCATCCAGGGGATCTCCGGCGTCGAGGACACGCGGACCTATATCGCGATGGACTAGGCGCTACGCACCCCCGTCATCGTAGTTTCGGGTCGCCCGATCCAGCAGCGACGCCGCCGGCTCGCCGTACTCGTAGCCGGGGACGATCCCCTGAACCCACGTCCCCTCGACGAACTCGACGAGCGACTTCGCGTTCTCGGCCGCTCGCTCGGGGGTCGCACTCGAAAACGTCAGTTCGACGCGCACTTCGTCCCCCTCCCGGCGCACCTCCGAATCGATCGACTCCAATCCGCTCGTGACCTGCTCGGGACCCTCGAGCCGGCGTTCGAGCGTCTCGAACCAGCCGTCCTCGACCACCTGTGCGACGGTTTCGCCCTCGACGACGGCGTCGAGCGTCGGCAGCCGGACGACGACGTGATACACCGTCTCCCCGTTCTCCTCGACCTCCACGACCGCCTCGAACGGGGTCGTCGTCAGTTCGTGTCCCGTCGCGCCGCGTTCGTAGGCCGCGTGCTCGGAGAGGGCCTCGTGTGGGTCGGTCATCGCCGGGAGAACGCGATCGGCGGGTAAGGGGGTTACGTTCGAGTACTCAGGCGGTCTCGTCGTCGGGCTCTCTGGCCGCCCCCATCGTATCGACGTCGTAGCTGTCGCGTTCCTCGATCGCCCGGAGGTGCTGGGAGATCTCGGTTTCGAGGGCGTCGACGCGCTCTTCGTCCACGTCGCCCCGCTCGCGGAGGTCCGACAGTTCCCCGCGGACGGCTTCGAGACGGTCGTGAGCGCGCTCGTCGTCCTCGATCTCGGTCGCTTCCGCGAGTTCCGTTTCGATCTCGTCGAGTGACTGTCCCATACCCGGAAAACGGGGCCAACGGTGGTATAGCTGGGGGTCGTCCGGCGCTACCGTTTTGTGGTGGCCCCGAGTAGGGCTATGCGTGTCTGGAGCCTACACTTTGCATCTCGGTGCGGATCGCTCGTGGAGGAGCGAATGGTAGACGCCCTCTCTGTCGGCGGCCTCCTCCTCGCGCTCTTTCTGGTGGCGCTGAACGGCTTTTTCGTCGCCGCGGAGTTCGCGTTCGTCCGAATCCGATCGACTACCGTCGAGACGCTCGTCGAGGAGGGCAAAGCGGGTGCTGCGACCCTCGCGAACGCCATCGACAGCCTCGACGACTACCTCGCGGTCACCCAACTCGGCATCACGATCTCCTCGCTCGGGCTGGGGTGGGTCGGAGAACCCGCCATCGCGGCACTCATCGAACCGGTGCTCGAATCCGTTCTCCCACCGGGCCTCATCTCGCTTGTCGCGTTCGCGATCGGCTTCGGCTTCATCACCTTCCTGCACGTGGTCTTCGGGGAACTCGCGCCGAAGACGATCGCGATCCAGAAGGCAGAACGGATCTCCCTGCTGGTCGCTCCGCCGATGAAGGTCTTTTACTACCTGTTCCTTCCGGGGATCGTCGTTTTCAACGGCACCGCCAACTTCTTCACCCGACTGGTCGGCGTCTCTCCCGCGTCCGAAACCGACGAGACGCTCAGCGAGGAGGAGATCCTGCTCGTGCTCGCGCGCTCGGGCAAGCAGGGGGCCGTCGACATCGAGGAAGTCGAGATGATCGAACGCGTCTTCGATCTGGACGACACCGCCGTCCGGCAGGTCATGATCCCCCGACCCGACGTGGTGTGGCTACCGGCCGACCTCCCGCTTTCGGAACTCCGGTCGACCATCGTCGAGGCGGGCCACACCCGCTATCCCGTTTTGAAGGGAGAGAACAACGACGAGGTCGTCGGGTTCCTCGACGTCAAGGACGTACTGCGGGCGATCGAGGACGGCGCGGACGAGGGGACGACCGCCCGCGACCTCGCACGCGAGTTGATCATCATCCCCGAGACGGGCCGTATCGACGACCTCCTTTCGGGGTTCCAGCGCGACCGCAGCCAGATGGCCGCGGTGATTGACGAATGGGGGGCCTTCGAAGGAATCGTGACCATCGAGGACATCGTCGAGGAGATCGTCGGCGACATCCAAGACCAGTTCGACATCGAGGTCGAACAGCGCGAACCCTCGGTCGAACGCCTCGAGGACGGTGCCTACGCCATCGACGGGGGTGTCTCCCTCTCGAACGTCAACGACGCACTCGACGCCGAGTTCGAGCGTGCCGAATACGAGACCATCGGAGGGCTCGTACTTGACCGACTGGGTCGGGTCCCGGAGGTCGGCGACGAGGTCTCGGCCGGCGGCTACCGGCTCTCGGTCGAGGCGGTCGACGGGACCCGGATTTCAACCGTTGTGGTTCGGGAGGAGGAGACGGAGGACTCAGAGGGCAAACCGGAGTCGTCGAACTAAGTGGGTCGCTCGTGAGATAGTCGAGTTCGGAGAGATGCGCTGGCTGGGATTCGAACTCGCACAGACGTGCTCGCTTCGCTGCGCGCGACTGGTCTGCTCAAACCCCGCGTTCCGTATTCACGGTTCACGGCGTGGACAGCGAGCCTCGCCACCGCTCGCCATCGCTGTCAGAATTGTTCGCCGTAAAAGTGCGCTGGCTGGGATTTGAACCCAGGTTGTGACCATGGCAAGGTCACGTGATACCACTACACTACCAGCGCCCTGTTGCATTTCCGGATATTCCGGAGAGGAGTATAAGGCTTCCGGATCGGAGTCATCCGTTTCTCTCCGAATCCGCTGATATCGGCGTTCTTACGCGTGTGAAGCGCACACATCCGATCGAGAAAACGCTACCCTTTTAGGTCCGGATGAGATAGCTTCGTCACAGTCTAGTGGCGAGGCGCGAAAGTGGCTGGCATGACCGTCAGCATACTCGTGCCGTCATCAGTGGTTCGGGAGGCCGAGGACAAACGCGAGGCGACTCGCAAACTCGGCTACATCGCCCGCGCGGCGACCGTCTTCCGGGCCGACCGCCTGTGTGTCTTCCCCGACGCCGATGGGGAGCGCAGGTGGGGTGGCGGGTTCGTCGAAATCGTACTGCGGTACGCCGCAACGCCCCCGTACCTCCGAACCGAGGTGTGGGAGATGCGGGACGAACTGGAGTTCGCTGGGGTTTTGCCCCCGCTTCGCGCCGTGTCACGGACCGGCTCCGGATCGAACGGTTCGGGGTCGTTAAGACAGGGACTCGTGACCGAGGTCGGACCTGAAGGGCGCGTACGGGTCAATTGCGGACTGCAACACCCACTCTCCCTCATTACGCCTCCCGGTATGGAGGTCGAGCAGGGGGAACGCGTGACCGTCAGGATATCTTCGCGACGACCGGTCCGTGCAAAGCTCACCGAGGAGCCGGCGGGGCTCGAAGTCGAGCACACGGACCTCGCGGCAGCGCTCGGCCGCCCCGACGCAGGCGTCCGGATCGCGACTTCTCGCTTCGGCGAGGAGCTCTCGATCAGGCGTCTCCCGGGGCTTTCGGCGCGCATCGAGGACGACGGAATGACCGTCGCCTTCGGTTCGCCGGGCCGCGGCCTGCCGGACATACTGGACGTGAACGCCGAGGCCGTCGGCGACCAGCCGGCGGACGGTGTCGAACCCGGTTCGGACGGATCCGAACGGTTCGACCTTTGGCTCAACACGATCCCACATCAGGGCAGCGAGACGGTGCGAACGGAGGAAGCGATGTTCGCCTCGCTCGCGTGCCTGACACTCACGGAGTGAGAGTCACATGCCACAACCAAGCAGACCACGCAAAGGCTCGTTAGGGTTCGGCCCACGGACGCGCGCGACGAGCGAAGTCCCGCGCTTTAACTCGTGGCCGGACGACGACGGACAGCCAGCGCTGCAGGGATTCGCCGGTTACAAGGCCGGTATGAGCCACGTGGTGATGGTCAACGACGAGGCCAACTCGCCCATCGAAGGCACCGAACAGACGGTGCCCGTCACCATCGTGGAGACCCCGCCCATGCGGGCGGTCGCTCTGCGCGCGTACGAACAGACCGCCTACGGACTACAGCCCCGCGGCGAGGTCTGGGCCGAGGAGTTCGACGAGGAACTCGATCGCGCCTTGGACCTCCCCTCGGAGGCCGACCCGTCGGCCCGCAACGACCTCGAAACCGCACTCGAGGAGGGCAAAGTCGATGACCTCCGGGTCATCACCCACACCTCCCCCGCGTCGGTTCGAGGCGTCCCGAAGAAGAAACCCGACATTATGGAGACCCGCGTCGGCGGGGGCTCGCTCGAAGAGCGCGCTGAGTTCGCACTCGGTCTGCTCGACGAGGGCGGCGAACACGACGTGAACGACGTGTTCCGCGCCGGCGAGTACCTCGACGCCAGCGGCGTCACCACGGGCAAGGGCACCCAGGGCCCCGTCAAGCGCTGGGGCGTCCAGAAGCGAAAGGGCAAACACGCCCGCCAAGGCTGGCGCCGACGGATCGGCAACCTCGGTCCGTGGAACCCGAGCCGAGTTCGCTCGACGGTTCCCCAGCAGGGCCAGACCGGCTACCATCAGCGTACCGAACTCAACAAGCGCCTGATCGCGCTCGGCGAGGAAGACGACGTCAACCCCGAGGGCGGGCTCGTCAACTACGGCGAGGTTTCGGGCCCCTACGCGCTGATCAAGGGCTCGCTGCCGGGGCCGGACAAACGGCTGCTCCGGTTCCGCCCCGCGATCCGGCCAAACGACCAACCGCGGCTGGACCCCGAGGTCCGGTACGTCTCCACCGCATCGAACCAGGGATAACATGAACGCAAACACACTCGACCTGGACGGCACCGAGGCGGGCGAGATCGACCTGCCGGCGGTCTTCGAGACGACCTACCGGCCGGACCTGATCAAGCGCGCCGTGCTGGCCGCCCAGGCAAACAGACAGCAGGACTACGGCGCGGACCCCTTCGCGGGCAAGCGCACCTCGGCCGAGTCGCTGGGGACGGGTCGCGGAATGGCGCGTGTCCCCCGCTCGAACGGGCAGGGAAAACGCGTGCCCCAGGCCGTCGGCGGCCGCCGGGCACACCCCCCGAAAGCCGAGAAGGACCGCTCGCTGAACATCAACAAGAAGGAACGAAAGCTCGCGACCCGAAGCGCGATCGCCGCGACGACGGACGCCGAGCTCGTCGCAGAGCGGGGCCACCGCTTCGGCGAGGACGTCTCCTTGCCGCTGGTCGTCTCAGACGAGTTCGAGGACCTGATCAAGACTAAGGAGGTCCTCTCGTTCCTCGAGAGCGTCGGGCTCGCCGACGACATCGAACGCGCCGACGAGGGGCGGTCGGTCCGTGCGGGTCGCGGAAAGACCCGCGGTCGCAAGTACAAACAGCCCAAATCGATCCTCTTCGTGACGTCGAGCGAGGCCGGCCCGTCGAAGGCCGCGCGCAACCTCGCGGGAGTCGACGTCGCGACCGCCCGCGAAGTCAGCGCAGAAGACCTCGCGCCCGGGACGCATCCGGGTCGACTCACGGTGTGGACCGAGAGCGCGATCGAGGAGGTGGCGGATCGATGACGATCCAGCACCCCCTCATCACGGAGAAGGCGATGAACGACATGGACTTCGAGAACAAGCTCCAGTTCATCGTCGATCTCGACGCGACCAAGCCGCAGATCCGCGACGCGATCGGCGAGCAGTACGACGTCGAGGTCACCAAGGTAAACACGCAGGTAACCATGAACGGAACAAAGAAGGCGACCGTGCGCCTCTCCGAAGAGGACGACGCACAGGAAGTCGCCTCCCGAATCGGGGTGTTCTAGAATGGGACAGCGAATCAGGGGCCAGCGACGTGGCCGTGGTGGTTCGGTGTTCCGTGCACCCTCGCACCGATACAAGGCCGACCTCTCACACCGGCGCTCGGAGGACGGCGACGTCCTCAAAGGGACGGTCGTCGGGATCGAACACGACCCCGCCCGCTCGGCACCCGTCGCCGACGTGGAGTTCGAGGACGGTGACCGGCGGCTCGTGTTGGCTCCCGAGGGGATCGGGACCGGCGAGGAGATCCAGGTCGGCATCAGCGCGGAGATCAAGCCCGGCAACACCCTACCATTGGCGGAGATCCCGGAGGGTGTTCCGGTCTGTAACGTTGAGTCGAAAGCCGGCGACGGCGGTCGCTTCGCACGAGCGAGCGGCGTCAACGCGACGCTGATCACCCACGACCGGAACGCCGCCGTGGTCCAGCTTCCAAGCGGCGAGGTCAAACGGCTCTCGCCCGACTGCCGGGCGACGATTGGCGTGGTCGCCGGCGGCGGCCGCACCGAGAAGCCGTTCGTCAAGGCCGGAAACAAGTACCACAAGATGAAGGCGCGAGGCACGAAGTGGCCCCGCGTCAGCGGCGTGGCGATGAACGCCGTCGACCACCCGTTCGGTGGCGGCGGTCGCCAACATCCCGGTCGACCGAAGAGCGTCTCGTCGGACGCACCCCCGGGACGGAAGGTGGGCGATATCTCCTCCCGGCGGACGGGACGAGGTGGTAACAAATGAGTTCATCCGATTACAGAACCGGCCACGAGGGGGAGTTCACCTACCGTGGTCACACAGTCGAGGAGCTACAGGAGATGGAGCTAGAGGAAGTCGCGGAACTGCTGCCCGCTCGCCAGCGGCGAAGCATCACGCGGGGCCTGTCGGTCGAGAAGCAGAAACTGCTCGAGAAGGCCGAGGACCGCGCCCCCGAAGAGAGCGCGAACAACCCGATCCGCACACATCTGCGGGACATGCCGATCGTTCCGGCGTTCATCAACAAGACCTTCGAGGTCTACAACGGCCAGAGCTTCGAACGCGTCGAGGTTCGCCCCGAGATGCTCGGCCACTACCTGGGCGAGTTCCAGCTCACACGCCAGTCCGTCGAACACGGACAGGCCGGGATCGGCGCGACCCGTTCCTCGAAGTTCGTGCCACTGAAATGAGGTGACCAGAATGGGAATCAGCTACAGCGTGGACGCGGATCCGGAGAAAACGGCGAAAGCCATGCTCCGAGAGCGTCCCATGAGCCACAAGCACAGCAAGGAGGTCGCCCGCGAGATCAAGGGCAAGACCGCCGGCGAGGCCATCGAGTACCTCGAAGCGGTCGTCGCCGAGGAACAGTCGGTGCCCTTTAAATCGCACAACAGCGGCGTCGGCCACCGGAACGACATCGACGGCTGGGACGCCGGCCGGTACCCCAACAAGGTCTCGAAGGCGTTTCTCGACCTGCTCGGAAACGCCGTCGGGAACGCGGACCATCAGGGCTTCGACGGCGAGTCGATGCGGATCGCCCACGTCGCCGCCCACAAGGTCGGCGAGAGTCCGGGCCGAAAGCCACGGGCGATGGGACGGGCAACGGCGTGGAACACCCCACAAGTCGACGTCGAACTGATCCTCGAAGACCAGGAGGAGGAGGAGGACTAATGGCAGACGAACACGAGTTCATCCAGAACGGGATGCAGCGCTCCCAGATCGACGAGTTCTTCGCGACGGAACTCGAGCGTGCCGGCTACGGCGGCATGGAGGTCGCAAAGACCCCGATGGGGACACAGATCGTCCTCAAAGCCGAAAAGCCCGGCATGGTGATCGGGAAGGGCGGGAAGAACATCCGAAAGGTGACCCGCCAGCTCGAGGAGCGATTCGACCTCGAGGACCCCCAGATCGACGTTCAGGAGGTCGACGAGCCCGACCTGAACGCCCAGATCGTCGCCGACCGCCTCGCGAACGCCTTAGAACGAGGGTGGTACTTCCGGAAGGCCGGTCACACCACGATCGACCGGATCATGGACGCCGGGGCCCTCGGCGCGGAGATCGTCCTCTCGGGCAAAGTCACGGGCGCGCGTTCGCGCGTCGAGAAGTTCAACCGCGGCTACGTCAAACACAACGGCGAGCCCGCAGAGGACATCGTCGATCATGGACTGGGTACTGCCGTGATGAAGCTCGGCACGATCGGCGTCAACGTCAAGATCATCCCGCCGGGCGCACAGCTGCCCGACGACTTCCGGATCCACGACGACGCCGACGTCGAGGACCTGATCGCCGACACCGCAGAAACCGACGAGGGCGTCGAGGAGATCCTCGACGACGTCGAGGAGGTGCCCGGCGAGGAACCGGTCGCCGAAACCGCAGACACCGACGGCGAGGTCGAAGCGACCGAGATCGACGAGGAGGTCACGGAAGAGCCCGTCGACGAGGAGATCATCGAAGAGGTCAGCGAAGAGATCGAGGACGGCGACGCGACCGACGCAGCGGAGAGCGAACTCGAAGAGGACATCGAGGCCGAAGCCGCGGAGTTGGTCGCCGAGATGGAAGCCGAAGAGGAGGACGATAACTGATGGCGATCCTTCACACCGACGAGATCCGCGACATGACGCCCGCCGAGCGCGAGGCCGAAGTCGAGGAACTCCATACGGAGCTGCTGAACATGAAGGCCGTGCAGGCCGCCGGTGGCGCCCCCGAGAACCCCGGACGGATCGGGGAACTCAAGCGCACCATCGCCCGCGTGAAGACGATTCAGGGCGAGGAAGGCGACGACGTGGATGCGGATACGGACAGCACCGAGGAGTAAACGAACCATGGCACTCACACCCGAGACGATCGCGCGACACGAGCTCAACGGCCTGTGCGTACGGGTCGTTTCCGCCGACAGTCCCGACTTCGTCGGGATTGCCGGCCGTGTCGTCTCCGAGAGCGAGAAGACGCTCTCGATCCGCGATGTCCGGGACAAGCGAGTGCCGAAATCGGGTACGACGTTCGAGTTCCGACTCGACGCCACAGATGAAGCCGCGGGTTCCCGAAAGGGAGCCGAGACCGCCGGGGAACACGACTGCGACCCGGCGGCTTACGTTACGGTGGATGGCGACAGACTGCTCTCACGACCCGCCCGACGCACCGAAACCACAGGTGATTCACCATGGCGATAGGATTAGACGTAGAAACACCACCAGAACCGGACGATCCGGACTATGATTACGAGAAGTGTCCGTTCTACGGCGAGCTCTCCGTTCGAGGCCAGATCCTCGACGGGATCGTCGCGAGCGCGGACATGGACAAGACCGTGATCGTCGAGCGAGAGTATGACGTCTTCGTGCCGAAATACGATCGGTACATGAAGCGTCGATCGCGCGTCCCGGCCCACGTGCCGGGCGTGCTCGATCACGTCTCGGTCGGCGATCGCGTGAAGATAGCAGAGACACGACCCCTCTCGAAGACGAAGAGCCACGTCGTCGTCGAGGTCACGGCGGACGAGCTCGAACTCGGCCCCGTCGACCCGACGGAAGCGGCTGACGAGGCCGAAAGCGACGAGGGCACCGAGGGCGATGTAACCGAAAGCGCAGAAGCACAGGCGGGTGAGCAGTGATGGAGGCGCTGAAAGCCAACGTCACGAAGGGCCTCTCGAAGGGCGCGCTCATCAACTGTGCGGACAACAGCGGTGCCCGCGAACTGAAGCTGCTCAGCGTCTCGGGCTACTCGGGCGTGAAAAACCGCCAGCCCCAGGCCGGCGTCGGTGACAAGATCACCGTCTCGGTCACGAAGGGGACCCCCGAGATGCGCCGGCAGGTCCTCGAGGCGGTCGTCATCCGCCAGCGGAAATCGATCCGCCGGCCCGACGGCACGCGCGTGAAGTTCGAGGACAACGCGGCGGTCATCATCGACGACGCCGAAGACCCCCGCGGGACCGAGATCAGAGGCCCGATCGCACGCGAGGTCGCAGAACGCTTCGGAAGCGTCGCCAGCACGGCGACGATGATCGTCTAGAGTATAGAACCATGAGCAAGCAACCACGCAAACAGCGAAACGACGCACAGAACGCGCCGCTGCACGAGCGCCACCGACAGCTCAACGCGTCGCTCGACGCGGAGCTCCGTGAGGATCACGGTACCCGTCGGGCCCGTGTCAACGTCGGCGACACCGTCGAGATCATGCGGGGGGACTTCGCCGGTGAGACCGGCGAGGTCGTCGCGACCGATCTCAAGCGTGGCGTCGTCCACGTCGAAGACGCCGTCATCGAGAAGGCCGACGGCGAGGAGGTCCCCCGCCCGCTCGAGGCGAGCAACCTCCGGATCACGGCGCTGAACCTCGAGGACGAGGTTCGAGAGGCGCGACTCTCGGGTGATAACGAATGAGCAGACACCAGAAACGACTCTCGGTACCGAACTCGTGGCCGGTCGAGCGCAAGACTGCCAAGTACACCGTGAAGGCCCGCGCGGGCCCCCACGGCGAGGACGGCGTTCCGCTCCTGATCGTACTGCGGGACGTGCTGGGATACGTCGACTCGAAGAAGGAGGCAATGTACGCCACGAACGAGGGCAACGTCCTCGTCAACGGCGAATCGGTGAGCGACGTCCGTCGCCCCATCGGGATGTTCGACATCCTCGGGTTCGAGGAACGCGAGGAGTTCTATCGGGTCTTCCCCGACGAGGGCGGTCGGCTCGCGCTGACGCCGATCGAGGAGAGCGCGGCCGACGGCAAACTCGGCAAGATCGTCGACAAACGCCAGGTCCCCGGCGGCGAGACCCAACTCCAACTGCACGACGGGCGCAACCTGCGCGTCGGCGAGGGAAGCGAGTACTCCGGCGGTGACTCGATCGTCATCGACTGGGACAACGAGATCCTCGCGCACTTCGTCTACGAGGAAGGCGCGCTGGTCACGGCGGTACAGGGCCAGCACGCGGGCGAGGTCGGCGAAATCGAGGAGATCAGCGTGATCGAATCGAGCGCACCGAATACCGTCTCCATCGTCGGCGAGGACACCGAGTTCGAGACGCTCGAGGAGTACGTCGTCGTGATCGACGAGAACTTCGTGGAGGGTGAAGAGCAATGAGCGAGAGCCAAAACGAGGCCGAAGGCGAGTTCCACGAGATGCGAGAGCCGACCGTCGAGAAGGTCGTCGTCCACATGGGCGTCGGCACCGGCGGGCGCGAACTCGCGAACGCAGAGGAGATTCTCGAGGAGATCACGGGCCAGCAGACCGTCCGGACGCAGGCGAAACGGACCAAACCCGAGTTCGGCATCCGTCAGGGCGACCCGATCGGCGCGAAGGTCACCCTCCGCGAGGAGACGGCCCGCGAGTTCCTCGAGACGGCACTCGACATCGCGGACATCGCCGGCGGGCAGTTCGATCAGACCGGCAACGTCAGCTTCGGGATCGAGGAACACACCGAGTTCCCCGGTCAGGAGTACGACCCGAACATCGGGATCTTCGGGATGGACGTGACGGTCAACCTCGTACGCCCGGGCTACCGGGTGAAGAAACGCGACATCGCTTCGCGAGGGATCCCGTCGAACCACCGGCTCGACGCTCCGGCGGCGATCGCGTACCTAAACGAGGAGTTCGATGCCGGTATCGGACAGGAGGAGACGAATGAGTGAATCAGAGACAGAACACGAGACGGGCGAGCACGCCACAAAGCGCACCGGCCAGCTCGAAGACTGCCAGCGCTGTGGCCGCAAACAGGGTCTCGTCGGGAAGTACGACATCTGGCTGTGTCGACAGTGCTTCCGCGAGATCGCCCGCAACATGGGATTCAAGAAGTACAAATGACGACGAGTGATCCGTTCAGTAACGCGCTTTCGGGGATCGACAACGCCGAGGGCGTGGGACATCTGACACACACGATACAGCCCGCCTCGAACCAGATCGGCTCCGTGCTCGAGGTCTTTTACGACCGCGGGTACATCGACGGCTTCGAGTTCGTCGAGGACGGCCGAGCGGGACGGTTCGAGGTCGAACTGAAGGGCGCGATCAACGAATGTGGCCCGATCAAACCCCGCTACTCGGTGGGGGCAGACGAGTACGAACAGTGGGAGAAGCGATACCTCCCCGCCCGTGACTACGGGACGCTCGTCGTCACGACCAGCCACGGCATCATGAGCCACTACGAGGCCCGCGAACAGGGCATCGGTGGTCAGGTGATCGCGTACGTCTACTAACATGCCACGAACAGAAATCACACTACCGGACGGGGTCGATTGCGAGATCGACCACCTCGACGTGACGATCTCGGGGCCCGACGGCGAGGTCACTCGCCGCCTGTGGTACCCCGACGTGACAGTCTCGACCGAGACCGTCACTAAGGAGGTCGAGACCGACGAGGACGAGACCGAACAGCGCGAGGTCGAGGCGCTCGTCATCGAGAGCGGGACGGACAACGCGAAGACCAACGCCACGATCGGCACCTTCGAGAGCCACGTCAGGAACATGATCGAGGGCGTCACCGAGGGCTGGGAGTACCGGATGGAGGTCCTCTATTCGCACTTCCCGATGCAGGTGGCCGTCGACGGCGAGGAGGTCGTCATCGAGAACTTCCTCGGCGAGCGCGCCGATCGTCGGACGACGATCCATGGCGACACGCAGGTCGACGTCGACGGCGAGGAGGTCGTCCTCTCGGGACCGAACAAGGAGGACGTCGGCCAGACGGCCGCGGACATCGAACAGCTCACCCGCGTCAGCGGCAAGGACACGCGGGTGTTCCAGGACGGTGTGTACATCACCGAGAAACCCAAAGGAGGCGTCTAAATGGCTGACGAAGACCCGGAACAGCACTCCGACGAAGAGACGAACGGTGACGACCTCGAGGAGACGGCTTCGGGGACCGAACCCACCGAACTAACCGATATCAGCGGCGTCGGCGAGTCGAAGGCCGACGCGCTGCGCGAGGCCGGTTTCGAGAGCGTCGAGGACGTCAAGGCCGCGAGTCAGGACGACCTCGCTGAAGTGGAGGGCGTCGGCAACGCGCTCGCGGCACGGATCAAAGCCGACGTCGGCGGTCTCGAGGTCGACGAGGAGACCGAGGCCGAGGTCGAAGACGAGGGCACCGAGGACGAGACCGAAGCCGAGGAGGACGTCGAGACGGAACTCCAAGCCCGGGGGCTGACCGAGAAGACCCCCCAGTTGGACGACGAGGAGGCACGCCTGCTCGGCGAGCGCCACCGCATCAACAAGCCGGCGTTCAAGCGCCAGGAGTACCACAAGAAGAAGCGCACGCCCGAATCGTGGCGCCGCCCCCGCGGCGGCCTCTCGAAGCAGCGACGGCGCTTCAAGAGCCGGGGTCCGGTCGTCGAGGCCGGCTACCGGACGCCGACCGAGGTGCGCGGACTGCACCCGAGCGGCTTCGAGGAGGTCTACGTCGAGAACCCGTCCGACCTCGAGGGCGTCGACGGCGACACCCAGGCGGTGCGGATCGGGTCGTCGGTCGGCGGCCGGAAGCGCGAGCGCATCGAGGAGGACGCAGAAAGCGCGGGTATCCGCGTTCTCAACCCCACCTACGTCGAAGTCGAGGTGAACGCAGATGAGTGATCTCAAAGCACAGAAACGACTGGCGGCCGACGTCCTCGACGTCGGGAAGAACCGCGTCTGGTTCGATCCCGAGGCCCAAGGCGAGATCGCCGACGCGATCACCCGCGAGGAGATCCGCGAGCTCGTCGCCCAGGGTACCATTCAGTCGAAAGACGCCACGGGCAACTCCCGCGGTCGGGCGCGCGAGCGACAGGAAAAGCGCGCCTACGGTCACCGAAAGGGAGCCGGCAAGCGCAAAGGGAAGGCCGGCGCGCGCCAGAACGAGAAGGACGAATGGAAGAACCAGATCAGAGCACAGCGCCGGAAACTGCGCGAACTCCGCGAGGAGGGCGAGATCGACTCGACCCAGTACCGCGAGCTCTACAACAAGGCTCGCGGCGGGGAGTTCCGAACCGTCCGGTACATGACCAACTACATCGAGAACCAATACGGTGACGAATAATGGCAACAGGACCACGCTATAAGGTGCCGATGCGGCGGCGCCGCGAAGTCCGAACCGACTACCACCAGAGGTTGCGCCTGTTGAAATCCGACAAGCCACGGCTTGTCGCTCGACCGAGCAACAACCACATCAGGGCGCAGCTGATCACGACCAGCCCCGAGGGTGACGACACCCTCGCGAGCGCTCATTCGAGCGACCTCGCTGAGTACGGCTGGGAGGCTCCGACGGGGAACCTGCCGGCGGCGTATCTGACCGGCTTGCTTGCGGGAACCCGCGCCATGGAGGCGGGCCTCTCGGAGGCAGTCTTGGACATCGGTCTGCACACGGCGACACCCGGCAACAAGGTGTTCGCCGTCCAGGAGGGCGCGATCGACGCGGGACTCGAGGTCCCGCACAACGACAGCGTTCTGGCTGACTGGGATCGGACCCGCGGCGAGCACATCGCCGAGTACGCAGAGAGTCTCGACGAGCCGCTCTACAGCGGCGAGTTCGACGCAACGACGCTTCCCGAGCACTTCGATTCGGTTCGGGAGACCATCATGGAGGACTAACAATGGCACGAAACGACGGATGGGAGCCCGTGACCCGTCTCGGTCGCCAGGTCAGAGACGGCGAGATCGAGACGATGGACGAGGCGCTCAACTCGGGGCTGCCGCTGAAGGAGGTCGAGATCGTCGACCAACTCCTTCCCGGCCTCGAGGACGAGGTACTCGACATCAACATGGTCCAGCGGATGACCGACTCGGGTCGCCGAGTCAAGTTCCGCTGTGTCTGTGCGGTCGGCAACCGCGACGGCTACGTCGGCTACGCGGAGGGCCGAGACGACCAGGTCGGCGGGGCCATCCAGAAGGCGATCGGTATCGCGAAACTGAACATCATCGACGTCTCCCGTGGGTGTGGCTCGTGGGAGTGTGGCTGCGGTCGCCCCCACACCGTCTCGCTTCGCACGACGGGCAAGGCCGGCAGCGTCGAAGTCGAGTTGCTGCCCGCACCCCGCGGACTGGGGCTCGCGGGCG
Source organism: Halalkalicoccus paucihalophilus (assembly GCF_001593955.1). Classification (GTDB taxonomy): domain Archaea; phylum Halobacteriota; class Halobacteria; order Halobacteriales; family Halalkalicoccaceae; genus Halalkalicoccus; species Halalkalicoccus paucihalophilus. Next base: position 273,340 of record NZ_LTAZ01000004.1, read on the forward strand.
GGGAGACCGTCCGCAACGTCCTCGAGCTTGCGGGTATCGAGGACGCCTGGACCCGGTCGTCGGGCCAGACCCGGACCACGGTCAACTTCGCGAAGGCGACGTTCAACGCGCTTCGTAACACCGCCGAGGCCCGCGTCCCCGAGCACGCCGCCGCTCAGCGCGAGGTGATCGAGTGATGCAGGCGGTCGTCCAACTGCGCGGCGAGGTCAACATGGACTACACGGTCAAGGACACCCTCTCGATGCTCAACCTCCATCGGGTCAATCACTGTGCGCTCGTCCCGGAACACGAGACGTTCCGCGGGATGATCACGAAGGTCAACGACTACGTCGCCCACGGCGAGCCGAGCCAGGAGACCGTCGAGACGCTCCTTCGGACGCGTGCAGAGCCCGCAGAGGGTAGCGACGACATCGACGACGAGTGGCTCGCAGCAAACACCGAGTACGGCTCGATCGAGGCGCTCGCCGAAGCACTGATCGCAGAGGAAACGACGCTCAAAGAACAGGGGCTGACGCCCGTGCTTCGACTGCATCCGCCACGGGGCGGCCACGACGGCATCAAGCACGTCACCGCGGAGGGTGGTCAGCTCGGCAAACACTCGACAGAGGGGATCGACGAACTCCTCGTCGCGATGCGATAACCATGACAAGCAAGAAACGACGCCAGCGTGGCTCGCGGACCCACGGAGGCGGCACCCACAAGAACCGACGGGGGGCCGGTCACCGTGGCGGACGCGGCGCCGCCGGACGTAGCAAGCACGAGTTCCACAACTACGGGCCGCTCGGTAAACACGGCTTCAAACGGCCCGAGAAGGCACAGGACACCGTCCTGACGGTCGACGTCCAGAAACTCGACGAGGACGCGCCGCTGTTCGCCGCCGACGGTCTCGCAGAGGAGACCGACGACGGCTACCGGATGGACGCCCGTGATCTCGTCGAGGACGGCCACGACGCCGACGCCGTGAAGGTGCTCGGCGGCGGGCAGGTCAGAAGTAGCCTCGAGATCACGGCCGACGCCTTCTCGGCGAACGCGGTCGAGCTCATCGAGGAGAACGGCGGCGAGGCCGTCGTCTCCGAGCGCGGCCAGGTCGACGAGGAGGCCGACGAGGACGAATCAAAACCGGAAGATATTGAACCAACGGCTGACGAAGCGTAATCAATGAGTTGGAAGGAAGCCGCCGAACCGGTCCTCACGCGAATGCCGGGCGTCACCCGTCCGGAGGGGCACGTCCCGTTCAAGCGCAAGCTAGCGTGGACGGCGGGTGTGCTCATCGTTTACTTCTTCCTGACGAACGTCTTTCTGTGGGGGCTCCCATCGGCCGACGCGGGTCAGGACATCTTCGGACAGTTCCGATCGATACTGGCCGGTAGTCAGGGGACGATCCTGCAGGTCGGGATCGGACCGATCGTCACTGCAAGCATCGTGCTCCAACTGCTCGGCGGTGCCGGTCTGTTGGGCTTGGACACCAGCGACCCGCGCGATCAGGTGCTCTATCAGGGCCTGCAGAAACTGCTGGTGATCGTGATGGTCGCCCTGACCGCGTTCCCGATGGTGTTTCTCGGCGGTTTCCTTCCGGCGAGTCCCGAACTCGCAGCGATCTACGGACAGACGACGATCCAGACGATCATCTTCGCGCAGGTGTTCGTCGGCGGGATTATCATCCTGTTTCTCGACGAAATCGTCTCCAAATGGGGTGTTGGCAGCGGGATCGGGCTGTTCATCATCGCCGGCGTGAGCCAGCGTCTCATCGGCGGGCTGTTCGCGTGGGGCGGGCTTCCCGGCGAGGCCGGGATCATCCCGACGTGGTTCTCGATCCTCCTCGGACAGGCCTCCTTCCCGTCGCTGCTGACGGGCGAGGGGCTTCAGGCGCTCTTTCTCGGTCAGGGAGCGTTGCTCGCGATCATCACGACGGTGTTCATCTTCGTGGTGGTCGTCTACGCCGAATCCGTCAGGGTCGAAATCCCACTCTCTCACGCCCGTGTGAAGGGTGCTCGGGGCCGATTCCCCGTGAAACTGATCTACGCGAGCGTCCTCCCGATGATCCTCGTTCGCGCCGTACAGATGAACATCCAATTTCTCGGGCGGATCCTGAACGCCCGGTGGGCGGGGATGCCCGCGTGGCTCGGGATCTACAACGACCAGGGCCAGCCGGTCAGCGGGCTGTTTTACTACCTGAACCCGATTCAGGCCCCCGGGGAGTGGATGTGGTGGCTCGGCGAGGCGAGTCAGGCCGTCTGGCAGATCATGCTCCGAGTCGGGATCGACCTGGCAGTGATGATCATCGGTGGGGCGATCTTCGCGATATTCTGGGTCGAAACCACCGATATGGGTCCCGAGGCGACCGCGAAACAGATCCAAAACTCGGGGATGCAGATCCCCGGTTTTCGACAGAACATCGGCGTCTACGAGAAGGTTCTGGATCGATATATCCCGCAGGTGACCGTCATCGGCGGTGCCTTAGTGGGCCTGCTCGCCGTGATGGCGAACATGCTCGGCACGATCGGCGCGGTCTCGGGTACCGGGTTGCTGCTTGCGGTCTCGATCACCTACAAGCTCTACGAGGAGATCGCCGAAGAACAGCTCATGGAGATGCACCCGATGATGCGCCAGATGTTCGGCGGACGGTAGCGGGACGAAAAACGGACGGGTTCAGTACCCGATTATAGTTCCTCTCCGGCTACGAGCTTTGGCCCGACCCTCACCCGTGACAGGTAGGATTGCTGTGAGCCGCCGCCTCGGCGCCTTTTTCGCATGCGGGTACACTGACGCCCGCCGGATTGTGTGCAGCGACTTCACCGGCAGCGCCGACGAGCAGTAACAGCGCGACAACCGTCAAGAGAACGACGAGACGGCTATGTCGGATCGTGAATCGAAGGGCTGTCTCTTTCATGGCTTGCGACGAAGTATCACACCCCTCGCGGAACAATGATCGTTCCGATCAATTCCTTTGCTGTACGTTATTTCTGAGGGAAGGAGGGATAAGGACGAGAGGCGGAGACGCACACCGGTGCGGTCGTAGTCAACCGACCGGGAAAGTCCGGTCGAACGGATACCTCCGATGCCTCGTTTTCGGGGGTGGACACGAAACGTCCTCCAACCGGGAGGCTAAACTGCCCCTATACCGACCGTGCGAATATGAGTGGCCGCCACCGATTGACGACCGTCGAAACCGTCGAAGAGGAAGACGCGTGGTTGTTCACGGTTCGCGACGATCACGACGAGGACGTGGAAGTGTTTCTCGTCCCCTGTGCGGACGAGGCGGACGGAATCGAGGCGTGGATCAACAGCTGTACCCACGAGGCTCAGGCGCTCTATCGCGAGGACGTGGGGGCGGTGGTCCGTGAGGGATCGATCGTCTGTCCGAAACACGGCTCGGCGTTCGATACCTGTTCTGGCTACTGTGACAACGGACCGGCGGCCGAAACGACGCTTCCTGCGATCGACATCACCGTCGAAGACGGACAGGTTTACTTGACTGACGACGACGTCCGCTTCCTCTACGAGGGACCGAGCCGGAACGATGACGATGGCGGGGACGCGCCGAGTTCGACCTCACACCTCCGATTTTGAGGAACAGATACTGTCGAGATCGTCTCGGAGCAATCGACACGCGAACTCGAGGCGTCGTTCGGACAGCGAACCGACCCGTCACCTCAGCGTTCGACGGACTCGACGAGTACTCTCGGTCCGTCTGCTCGTCGGTGGGGACACGGCGAGCCGACTGTCCGAAGTCGCTGCCGAACCGGCGAGGCGTGCGATCCGCTACCGGTCTCGGCGCTCCTCGTCGAAACTTAGTACCGTACTATTGAAGGACGAGGGCGGGTTCGTCGGGAGGCTGGCCGCGTGCAGCTGATGACGTCTAGCCGGTTCATAGTAAGACATCAATACAACGATGTTTTTCGTATGTCCCTTCGGCACGACGCGGTCGATCGCGTATCGGCGTACTACCGAACCAACGGCCTCGAACTCAGGGACGCGACCTCCGCGGAGGCGTGGCTGTTCGCCGCCCGGCCGGTCGAGATCGAACAGTGATCGTCCCTCAGACTTCGCTGGCCCAGACGACGTACTCCGCCGGCTGTCCGTAGACCGTACGGAAACACCGTTCGACGAACCCCCCGAGGCGTTCCTCGTCGGCGTAGGCCTGTATTCGGACGTTCGTTCCGTCGGCGTCCTCCGGTCGGATGAGTTCCTCGATCGAGAAGGCCGAAAACCCGTTCAACAGCGATTCGAGCCGGTCGAGTTCCTCGTCGGTGCAGTCGAGGTTCAACACGTCCTCACCGACCTGAATCCACGTCGGGTCCTCGGTCTCGACCTCGAACGTACAGAACGGACTGTCGCGAGCCCGATGGGCGGTGATCGCGTCCGTAAACAGGGCGCGGCGTTCCGTTTCGGACTCGGCGCGAAATCGCGTCATACTCCGACTACGCGAGCATGGACAAAAGACCGCCGGACTACAGGAGCGTCCGAACGACGAATAGCGTCACGACGCTGATCACGCAGAAGGCACACAGGACGATCGCGACCGGCGTCAGCCCGCTTTCTCGCATTCGGGCCGGTCGGATCTCGAATCCGAGGCCGACGAACGCGAGGACGAACAGCCACTCGGAAGTCCGACCGATCGCATCGAGCGAGGTGGGCGTCAACACACCGATGTTTGCGATCAACGCGACCAACAGGAACCCGACGAGGAACTTCGGGAACTGGAGCCAGAGGCGCCGGATCCCCGGATCGTTCGCCTTCCGCGTCGCGTAACCGATCGAGTACGCGACGACGACCGCCCCCAGCATCGTGTTCCGTGCGAGTTTCGTCACCGTCGCCCACTGACCCGCCTCCGGCGAGTGGGCGAAGCCCGCCGCCGCGACCGGGCCGGTGCTGAACATGCTCAGGCCGGCCCAGACGCCGAACTCCCGCGCGCTCAGCCCCAGTAGATCGCCGAGAGCGGGATAGGCCACGAGAGTGATCGCGTCGAAGAAGACGATCGTCGCGGCCGCATACGTGAGCTGGTCGCCGCGCGCGTCGACGACCTGTCCGACCGCCGCGACCGCCGAAACCCCGCAGATGCTCGTCCCCGCCGCGAGCAACGAGGCGGTCCTCCCGCGTAGTCCGAAGATGCCGCGGGCGATCGCCTCGACGAGCAGGAGGCTGAACGCGACCGTTCCGACGACCAGGACGATCACCAGCGGGCCGGCCCCGATCAGTTCCTCGATCGCGATCGCGGCCCCTAACAGGACGATCCCGGTCTCGAGGAGGAGTTTGTGGTTCTCGATACCCCGGACGGCCCACGGCGGTATCCCGACGAGGTTGCCGATCAGGACACCCATACCGATCGCAAGGACGAGGTCGTTAATTCCGATCAGCGTCGCGAGGCTTCGAGCGGCGATACCGACGACGAGAAGCGTCACGAGTCCCGGAAGATGCTGCCGAAACCCCATCAGATCAACTGCCGAAGCCACTGTACTCCGACGACCGCGAGGCCGAGTATCACTGCCCGCCATCCTCGGTCGATTCGTGCCCAGTACGCACTGATCCGCGCGTTTGGGGTCGATTCGGAGCTCTGTTCCGGAACCATTCTCGCTTGTACTCTCCCGTGTTACCGACTTCACCGTGTCGTTTCGGCCGGCGAGAGTTGCTGTGACCTGTAACGACCCTGTCGGTGCCACAACGGTTCCTGTACCTCTTTAATGCTGGACACAGGAGAGGGGACTATGGCACAGCCACAGATCCTCATCGTCGGTGCGCCCGGCGCAGGAAAGGGGACACAGAGTGCGAACCTCGTCGAAGAGTACGGCATCGAACACGTCACGACGGGCGATGCGCTGCGTGCGAACAAGGACATGGAGACCGAACACGGCACGCCACGGGAGTACATGGAGGCGGGCGAACTCGTCCCCGACGAACTGGTCAACGAGATCGTCCGCGAGGCCTTAGAGTCGGCCGACGGCTACGTCCTCGACGGCTACCCGCGAAACGAGTCGCAAGTCGAGTACCTCGAATCGATTACGGACCTCGACGTGGTGCTGTATCTCGACGTCGACCGCGAGGAACTGGTTCATCGGCTCACCGGACGGCGCGTCGACCCCGAGACGGGCGAGAACTACCACACCGAATACGACATGCCCGACGACGAGGAGGTCCGCGAGCGCCTCGTCCAGCGTGACGACGACACCGAGGACACCGTCCAGGAGCGCCTTCGGGTCTTCGAGGAGAACACCGCGCCGGTGATCGAACACTACGAGGACCACGCGGGCTTCGTCCGGATCGACGGCGAACAGACCCCCGAAGAGGTCTGGGACGACATCAACGAGGCGGTCGACGAGCGCGTCGACTAGCACGGCTCGATTCAGCACATCGTCGGTATACTCGTGAGGACGGGCATCGACCGGATGCTACCGACGGGTTGCGATCACGTAGCGTACTGACTTCTACCCGCGGGACGTTCGCCCGGCGAAGGTATTTTACCCTGACTAACATATACGACCGTATTCATGTCCCACCGGCACGGCACGACGCTCCCCCCCGAGACGTTCGAGACGCCCGATGCCGGGTTCATGGCCGCCGCGGGTGCGTACGTCGCGGCCGTCCTCGTCGCGGCCGTTCTCACGGTCGCGGCCGCGGTCGGTGCGTCTGTGGCGACCGTCCTCGGTGGCGTTTCGACCGCGGCGACCGTCGGCCTCATCGCCGGCGGCGTAGCGGCGAGTTTCGTCGCGGGATTGCCCGAACGTCTCGGTCAGCGACGACGGCGGTTGCTCGTGCCGTTCGTCCCGCCCGCAATCCTCGTCGGGATCGCTCTCGTCGCGTTGTCGCTCCCCGTGCTTCCACCGGTCGTTGCCCTCGGGGCCGGGACCGGCGCGGCGATCACGCTCGTGGTCGCGTTCGCGATCGTGACGATGGCACGGACCCGGTATGCACGAGCGATGGCTCCCGAGGACCCGATCGCCGCCACTACTCGACTGAAACCGAACCAGGACCGCCGGTGGTTCGCACTTGGCGTGCTCTGTTTCGGCGGCTACGGTGCGTGGGTGCTTGCGACCGGGGAGTTCACATCGGGGAACTCGATCCTGTGGGTCATCGCGTGGGGGGTTTTTGCCCTGTATCGGGGCGTGGAACTGCGCTTCGGTTTCCGGGAACCGGATCGGGACGGCTGGGCCGGACGCGTTCTCGATACCGATCGGCTGGCGGAGTCGACGGAGCAGTGGCTTCCCGAACTGCGGGTTCACGAGGCCGGAATCGCCATCGTCCGTCCGATGCAACGGCGGTTCGTCCCGTGGGAAACCGTCTCCGACGTTCGCCTGACCGCCGACGAACTCGTCGTCGAGCGCCCCTGTCGATTCGATATCCGCTGTGACCGGGCGGCGATCGACGACCCTGATGGCGTCTACGAGGCAATGGAGCGCGCTCGCTCGACAGTGGCGAATGACGTCTTCGTCCCCCGGACCGCTACGACGATCTGATCCCGTTCGAATTTCCCCGTACGACCGATGCCGCCGAGCGATCGATGCATCCGGCCGTTTGTTCGATCAGGACGATCGTTCGATCGACAGCTCCTCGGTCTCTACGCCCGCTCGCTGGGCCCGTTCGTTCGCGTCGATCAGCCGATCGAGCGCGGATTCGAACTCGGATTCGGTCAGTTCTCCGGCGGCGTATCGCTCCTGGAGGTTGGTGACGGGATCGCGCTCGGAATCTGCGGTTCCGCCCGTCGTCTCGCCGTTGATCCGGTGTGTGAGATACCACGTGAGAAAGACGCTGACCACGAGCAGGGCGGTGATGGCGACCGCGTAGATGGGGTCGGCGAGCAGCAACGCCGCGACGATGACGACATCGGCGAGGACGAACTTGATGATGAAGATCTCCATGATGTCGTAGCTGCTTTCGGTACTGGAACTGCCCATGATCGAACTACTACGGTAACTGAAATAACTGTGGGTGACTCCGCACCGACGGTCGCTCGGATTCAGTGGAACCCTCTCGGTACCCACGGCCCATCCCGCAGGTCGCTTTTTCCCGATTCGGCATGTGGCGAGCGATCGGTCGAAACCGAGAGGAACAGGTTGATTACCCACGATTTCTTACAGCGGGGTAATGGGACGAACCGCGGAGAAGGTACAGACTCTCATCGACGAGAACCCGAACATGGAAGGCGCCATCGCGGTCGTGTTGCGCGAGTCCGATGGCGACGGGGAGGTCGAATGGGCGGACGTCCGCGACGAGATCTCGAGCGGGCAGTGGGGACGGCTGATCGAGAAGGGGATCCTCGTCGACGGCTACGAGGGGTTCGAGGTCCGTGACCGCGAGGAAGTCGCGTCCGTCGTCGACGCCGATGGAACGACTTCCACGCCGACGACGGGGTCCACGAGCAGCGACGACGACGAGGAGTCCAGTTGGTCGAAGTGGGATAAGATGGCCGCCGGCGGGGTCGCGTTGACCTTCCTGGGGTACGCGTGGGGACCCGCACGGGACGCCATCGGCAGTACGATGGACCTGTTTCTGGGCCCGCTCAACGACGTGCTTCCGTTTTACGCCGTGATCCTCGTGCTCGCGCTGCTGACGGGGCTGTACTCCTCGCTGCTGCAGGCGAACCTGATGGACACCTCGAAGATGAGCGAGTATCAGGGCAAGATGAAGGCGATCCAGGAGAAACGCGAGCGCGCGAAGGAGCGCGGCGACGACGAGGCGATGGAGCGCATCCAACAGGAGCAGATGGAGGCGATGGGCGAGCAGATGGGCATGCTCAAAGAGCAGTTCCGCCCGATGGTCTGGATCATGCTGCTGACCATCCCCGTGTTCCTCTGGATGTACTGGATGATCGGTGCCCGTGGCGCGGAAGCGCACCTCCAGGAGATCGGCGGGATCGTGATGCCGCTCGCGGGACAGGTCGAGTGGACCAGCGGCGTCATCGGCCCGATGCAGGCGTGGATCGTCTGGTACTTCGTCTGCTCGATGGCGTTCACCCAGCTCATGCGCAAGTCGCTCAACATCAGTACGACGCCGACGGGCTGAGCGGATAGAAACTCCTTTTAGCCTCTCCGAGCGAGAGTGGATATGTTACTCACCGTTTCAGGCCCGCCGGGCAGCGGCAAGAGCACCGCCGCGACCGGGCTGGCCGATGCGCTCGGCTACGAGCACATAAGCGGCGGCGACGTCTTTCGCGAACTCGCGGCCGAGCGCGGCCTCTCGCTTTCGGAGTTCAATGCGCTCGCCGAGGAGGACGACACCATCGACCGGGACCTCGACCGGCGACTCCGGGAACTCGCCGCCGAGCGCGAGGACCTCGTCCTCGAGTCCCGACTGGCGGGCTGGATGGCCGCCGAGCACGCCGACCTTCGGGTCTGGCTCAACGCCCCCGTCGAGGTTCGGGCGACACGGATCGCTGATCGGGAGGACAAACCCGTCGAGCAGGCGAAATCCGAGACGATCACGCGAGCCCAAAGCGAGGCCAGCAGGTACGAGGAGTACTACGGGATCGATATCAACGATCTCTCGATCTACGATCTGGCGGTCAATACCGCTCGTTGGGGGCCCGGAGAGACCACCGACCTGCTCGTGGCTGCCGCCGAGCGCTACGACCCCGCCAGCGACGAGGGGGGCTTTCCGGTGACCGACGTTCGCTACGAGTTCTAATGTGCCGTGATCCGCCCGACGAGCGCTCGCTCGAATCCCTCGTGGAGTTCGGCGTCGTCAACCTCGACAAGCCGCCCGGCCCCTCGGCCCATCAGGTCTCGGGCTGGCTGCGGGACATGCTCGGCGTCGAGAAGGCCGCCCACGCCGGTACGCTCGATCCGAAAGTCACCGGGTGTCTGCCCGTTCTGACCGGCACCGCAACCCGACTCGCGCCCGCCTTTCTCGAAGGGACAAAGGAGTACGTCGCGGTGCTCAAACTCCACGGGCCGGCCCCGACGGACATCGAATCGGTCGTCTCCGAGTTCGAGGGCGACCTCTACCAGAAACCACCACGGAAAAGCGCGGTCTCCCGGCGGCTTCGGGTCCGAACCGTCCACGAACTCGACCTGCTCGAGGTCCAAGACCGACAGGCGCTGTTGCGGATCCGCTGTGAGAGCGGGACCTACGTCAGGAAGCTCTGTCACGACGTCGGCCTCGCGCTGGGGACGGGCGCGCACATGGGCCATCTCCGGCGGACCGCGACGACCCCGTTCGACGACACCTCACTGTGTTCGCTCTACGATCTTGCCGACGCGATCGCCTTCGCCGAGGAGGGCGACGAGGACGCGCTCAGGGAAGTCATCGAACCCGGCGAGCGGGCGCTCACCCACCTCCCCCGGGTGACGATCGCGCCGAGTGCTGCCCGCGAGGTCGCCCACGGCGCGCAGGTCTACGCGCCGGGCGTCATCGACGCCGAGGGTGACCCTGACGAGGAGCCGCTCGTGGCCTGCTATACCCCCACTGGATCGGCGATCTGTCTGGGCCGCTTAGTAGGGAATCCCGACGCCGATTCAGGGAGGGTCGTCGCGCTCGAACGCGTGCTCGTTTAGTCGAGGAACTCCAGTAGCCGCTCGGCGAACTCCTCGGGACGCTCGCGGGGCACCCAGTGTCCGGTATCGGGAACGATCCAGCACTCGGCGCCCGTCAGGTCGGCGGCCCGGGCCGACCACCGGGGCGGGAACACCTCGTCCTCGCGCCCGTGGACGAACCACGTCGGCGCCTCGATCTCCCCGAGCCGGGGTCGGTAGTCCGTCCGAAACCCTCCCAAATCCACCTCGTGACGCCGCCAACTTCGGTAGGCACGGCCGGGGTTCGGCCGCCGGACGAGTTCGTAGACCGCATCGACGAGGTCCGGCGGGAGGGACTCTGGATCGTGAACGATCCCCGAGAGGCTCGCCTTCGTCAATCGCCGGCTCCGTCGGAGCGCTGCCACCGAGAGCCGGTTCAACGCCGGCAGCCGCGAGAGGGCGTAGGTGAGACGACCGTTCGGTAGCTCCCCGCCGAGGCCGTAGCTCGCGACGGACACCAGCCGATCGACCCGTTCGGGCGAGCGAAGCGCGAGGCCGAGCGCGACGCTTCCGCCGACCGACAGCCCCACGAGGCTCGTCCGGTTGAGTCCGATCGCGTCCATGAACGACTCGATGACGGCCACGTGGCGTTTCGTGCTGTAGGCGATCTCGGGGCAGTCGCTGTCCCCGTAGCCCAACAGATCCGGCGCGAACACGCGACAGTGCTCGGCGAGCGGTTCGATCACCGCGCCCCACGAGCAGTGGGCGGCGTCGATCAGCCCGCCGTGGAGCAAGAGGACGGGCGGGCCGTCCTCGCCGGCCTGCAGGTAACGGATCCGGTAGCCGCTAGCGTCGGCGTACCGCTCGGTGGGTTCCATGTCGAACGGTTCGATTGGGGCCATAGAGTGTGTTTCGATGCCGACAGGAACAATCGTTATGTACTCCGGGGCGGAGATCCAGGCATGATCGACCTCGCGATGGACATGGAGCAGTACGACTGCCCCTTCATCGACACGACGGACGACCACGGGATAACGTTCTCCGCGATCCACTGGCATTTCGACACCGCTAGTGAGCGCCTCGAGACCCGGATGATCGCCGAGGCCGATTCGCACGTCGAACTCGAACGCGCGCTCGCGGCACTCCGGGACCACGACCGGCTCCACGAGTGCGATACGTTCATGAAACACGGCGACACTGGCCTCGTGCGAACGGTAATCGACCAGACCAACGCCATGCGGACGATCCGCGAGAACGGTGGCTACATCACCGGCCCGTTTCAGATCGAGGACGGCCGGGAGTGCTGGGAGGTCGGCTTCGACGACGAGCGGATCGCCGACGACACGCTCTCGGATCTCGAACGCGAAAACGAGTTTTCGGTCACGGACCGCGAGGCGATCTCGCCCGAGGAGCTGTTCGACGTGCTCAGAAACGCCGGGCCCGCCGCGGATCTACTCTCGGCCTGTCGGTCGCTCTCCGTGACCGAACGCGAGACGCTCTCAGTCGCGGTCGACCGGGGTTACTTCGAGACCCCAAGGGGGGAAACCCTCTCCTCGCTCGGGAATCGGTTCGGGATCTCCGATACGGCCGTCTCGAACAACCTCCGTCGGGCCGAACGAAAGCTGCTCGGCCGGGTCGTCGAGACGGCGGCCGAACTCGACGATCACGAGCCGGAAAACGACACCCTTAATTGACCGACGAGCGTTGTCCGAAACACGGGACCGTGGGGTAGTGGTATCCTCTGCGGATGGGGTCCGTAGGACCTGAGTTCGACTCTCAGCGGTCCCATATTCTGCTGCGAGCAACTCCGCGAGCAGCAGAATTATGGATAGAGCGGAGTGTCGAGCCAGCAAGTCGCAGCCCACGGAGCGAGCGTATGCGAGCGAGTAGGAACGGCTTGTACTGTTAGACTCTCAGCGGTCCCACTTTTCCGAAGGAAAACGGGAATACGCCGCGCTCTGTGCGGCGATGGTCCCACTCGTTCTGCGTGACGCACTCTCGCACCGCGCGAATTCGTTACAAGAGTGCTAAACATCGTCTCATTCCGCTCACGACGCCCGGAAACGCCCGTGAGTGGGCGATACGTCTCCGCCAGCCCTCCTGTGGTATCGGGCGATACCCGTGCATGAAAACACGAGGCATATACGTCGAGGGCTGGATAGGGACGTCAACGATATCGGATGGATCTGACAGCGATCGACGCGCTGATCGAAAACGAATCCCGAAACGCGATAGCGGCGTGGCTGCTCACCGGGTTCGTCGTCGTCGTCGCCGGCGGAAGCCTGCTGGTCGGCGATCTCCTCTGGGCCGGCTTTGCGGTGTGTGTCGGGGCGCTCGCGGTGCTCCCCGCGCTCGCGTTCCGAACCCGACGGGTGACGCTGCCGTGGGAAGTGCTCGCGCTCGCCTCGGCGCCGCTCCTCGTCCGAACGTTCGGCTCCGGCGAGGTGAGCGAGTTCGCGACCTACATCTCGGTTGCGGCGATCGCGCTGCTCGTGGCGGTCGAACTCCAGGTGTTCACGCCGGTCAAGATGACTTCGGGTTTCGCGGTCGTGTTCGTCGTCATTGCCACGATGGCGACGGCGGGCGCGTGGGCCGTCGTCCGCTGGATCGCGGATCTCTACCTTGCAACCGGGTTTCTCGAGAGCGAGGAGGCGCTCATGTGGGAGTTCGTGGCCTCGACGGCCGCCGGCCTCGTGGCCGGGGTCGTCTTCGAGTTGTACTTCCGGCGACGCTCGCGCGCGATCGAACGCCGAGTGGAGGGAGAGGCCCTGTGAACGTCCGCGAGCGCCTCGGGATCTCGTCGGAGCGACAACGCCACCTCGCGTGGCTCATGGAGGTCGCGCTCGTCGGGATGTTCTTCATCGGGCTGGAGCGGGGCGAGACCGGGATCCTCGTCAACACCGGTGTGGCACTCGTAGTGATCCAGCTCCCGCCGCTGCTCGAACGCGAGTACGGGATCACGATGGACGCGGGGCTGACCCTCTGGATCACCGCCGCCGTGTTCCTCCACGCGGTCGGGACGGTGGGACTGCCTGGAAGCCCGCTCAACCTGTATCGATCGATCTGGTGGTGGGACCACCTCACACACGGGTTGTCGGCCTCGGTCGTCGCCGCCGCTGGCTACGCCACCGCACGGGCCGTCGAGATCCACAGCGACGAGATCCACCTCCCCTCCCGGTTCATGTTCGTCTTCATCCTCCTGTTCGTCCTCGCCTTCGGCGTCTTCTGGGAGGTCCTCGAGTTCGCCATCGCGGGGATCGGTCCGTGGTTCGGGCTCGGGACCGTCCTGACGCAGTACGGCCTCGAGGACACGATGTTCGATCTGGTGTTCAACACCATCGGGGCCGCCATCGTCGCCCTCTGGGGCACCCCCCACCTGAACGATCTCGTCGGCTCGATCACGGCCCGTCTCGAGAACGGGTGAGTCGCGTGGTATTCAGGAACAGGGGCGCGAATCGCTTATATTCATCAGGTGCGTTCGGAGCGTATGTTCGTCGGCCACGCCATGCTCGGGTTCGCCCTCGTCGCCGGGGGCGCGCGCCTGTTCGGGCGCTCGCGCGAGCGATCGCTGACGCTGGGCGTCCTCGCGGGAGCGTTCGCGACCGTCCCGGACGTCGACATGCTGTATGCGCTGTCGGGACTGGTCGGCGAGACGGGCGGCGTCGAGGGGTTCTGGAGCGCGAGCACGCTCGTTCACCGCGGTTCTACCCACTCGCTTCTCGTCGGCGTGGCGAGCGCTCTTGGCTTCGCCCTCTGTGCGGCCGGCCTCACCTCGCCGAGGCCGACCGAGCGATTTCTCGGGTCGCGGCGGGCACGTCCCGCCGCGGGACTCGCGACCCTCCTCGTCCTCGTCGCGGTCGCTGGGGCCACGAGCGGCCCGCTCGGACTCGCGGTGATGGGGGCGTTCGTCCTCGCCGGCCTCGCAGTCACGACGGCGGCAGTTCGACTTACTGATTTCGGGCCCGTCGCGATCGGATCTGCGGCGCTCGTCGGGCTACTGAGCCACCCGTTCGGCGACCTCCTCACCGGCGAGCCGCCGCTGTTCCTCTACCCGCTCGACGTCCACCCCGTCGCTGAGCGCGTGCTCCTGAGCGCGGACCCGACGGTCCACCTCCTCGGGGCGTTCGGCCTCGAACTGGCGACGATCTGGCTGGCCGCGGCCGTCTACTGCCGGCTGACCGACCGGTCGATTCTGGCGCACGTTCACTGGCGGGCGGCCCTCGGTGTCGCCTACGCGGGTGCCGTGCTGGCCCTTCCCGCACCGACCGTCGATTCGGCCTACCGGTTCGTCTTCAGCGTTCTCGCGGTCGGCGTCGTCGGCCCCGCACCGCTCGCCCGGCAGGTGTCCCGGCCGTTTCGGGCGGCCGATCGGGGTTGGCCCGCTTTCGGGACCGTCGGGACCGGATGGCCAGCGCGTTCCGAGGGGGTGCTGACGCCGCTTCTCACCGGATTGGCCGCGATCACGCTCGCGGGACTGTCCTTCGCGGTCGGCTACGCGCTGCTCTGATCGGGCTGGCGGTACGGGCGATAGCCGTCACGCGGCGTTTATTTTCCACCGGTACCCATTGCGCGGTAGATGACACCTCCCGTCCGTCCCTCGCGTCGCAGCGTCCTCGAAACCGTCGGCGGCGGCCTCACAGCAACTCTCGCCGGCTGTATCGGCGGCCGCAACGGACGTCCCTCGGACGGAAACGACGACGAGTCCGCCGAAACCGGACGCGAAACGTATCCGTTGATGGAGGGGACCGCCTACGAGACTGCGGTTCACGTCCTGACGGCGGGCAACGGCCCGACGGGGATGGTCCTCGGGGGCGTCCACGGCAACGAGGTCGGTGGGGTCGAGGCCGCCCACGTCGCCACGGAGTACGACCTCGTGGCGGGACGGCTCGTCGTGATCCCCGAGGCCAACAAGCCGGCGGTCGACGAGGGGACTCGCAACGGTCCCGACGGTAATCTCAACCGCCAGTTTCCCATCGGGGAGGAGCCCACCACGGAGATCGCCCGCGCGCTCTGGGCGGAGATCGAGGAGTACGACCCCGACTGCCTGATCGACATGCACACCTCGCGGGGGATCCTCAGGGTCGACGAGGGCGCGGTCGGCCAGACGGTGTTCTCCTCGCCCGCCGAGGGATCGAGCGAGGCCGCCGAGACGGCCGTCGAGTACATGAACAAGGAAGTCATGGCCGACTTTCTTGAGGAGCACCCCGAGTACGCCTTTCGGGCGGCGCGGGTCGAGGACGAGGACATCCAACAGAGCGACCAGGCCCACCTGATGGCCGCGATGAAGGCGGGAAGCGACCTCGGGACGAAGGGGTGGATCACCGAGGTCACCTACCGCGGGCTGGACGTCGATCAGCAGGCGTTCCTCCACGACCGCTTGGCGATCCGGTTGCTCGCCGAGAACGAAATCGAGGTCGAAAGCCCGCTCGACGGCGAGTCCCTACAGTCGCTATAGCTCGACGCGCTCGCCGGTCTCGTCGGACTCGTAGACGGCCTCGATCGCCCGGATGTCGAGGACACCGTGCTCGCCGTCGGGTGCCGGCTCGGTGTCGGTAAGGAGGCAGTGGGCGAAGTAGTCGAACTCCTCGCGCATCTGGTTTCGCTGGTCGAATTCCACCGTCGAGCGGGTCCCCTCGCGTTCGACGAGGAGCTTCCGGGGCCGGCCGGGGAAGAAGGGCCGGTCCAGCAGGAGTTGCCCCTCGGTGCCGACCACGCGGAGGTGACTCTCCTCCGTGGCGCTGTGGCTGACCGAACCCGTGAGAAGGATCCCGTCCTCGAACTCGAACTCGAAGCTCGCGTGTTCGTCGGTCCCCTCGAACTCGGGTCGGTCCGTGCGGGTCCGCCCATAGGCCGAGACGGGGTCCCGATCGAGGACGAATCGGGTCGTGTTCAGCGGGTAGATCCCGATGTCGTTCATCGTCGTCCCGCCCGAGAGTTCGGGGTCGAGGCGCCAGTGGTCCGGGCCGTCGACGAACGAGAGCATATCGTCGGACATACCTCCGGAGACGCTCACGGGCTCGCCGATGACGCCCTCCCGGAGCAGGTCCCGTGCCCGGCGGGTCGCGGGGTCGGTCTGGACCCGGTAGGCGATCATCAGAGTGACGCCCTCGGCCTCGCAGACCGCGGTCAGTTCGCGGGCGCGTTCCTCGGAGACCTCCATCGGTTTCTCACAGAGGACGTCCTTGCCGAGTTCGGCGGCGGCCCGGACGTGATCGAGGTGGAGCGCGTTGGGTGTTGCGACGTAGACGGCATCGTAGACGTCTGTGGCCTCGCCGTCGGCGAAGGCCTCGTAGTCGATGGCGCGTTCGACGTCAGTCCCCTCGACCTCGCTTGGATCCGAGATCGAACCGCTCACCGCCACGGTCGTCTCACAGAAATCGCTCCCTTCGATCGCGGGGATGGCCTCCTCGGTCGTCCACCAGCCCATCCCGACCATCGCGAGGCGGACCGTTCCCTCCTCGCGCTCCTGCCAGTCGCGCTCGGTGAACTCGCTCAGGAACTGCTCGACGGACATGTCGTCGGATTCGGGAGCCGCCCGCTTATATTTTCCCGGACTACCGGAACCTGAGGAACTGCCGGTCGTCGGCCCGTTCTGCGGTCGCCGGGTAGACCACGAGGAAGGTCCCCGAACAGAGCGTCGAGATGCTCTTGGGGAGCGTTCCCAGTTCGGGGTGCCAGCCACGGGTCCCGCGGCGGGCGCTCAGACAGACGACGAGGTCGTTCGAGGAGACGTCGTCACGGAGCAGCGCCACGAGTGCCTTCCAGTCGGGAACGCCCTCGAAGTCGGCGTCGACGTTCGGTCCGATTCGGTCGACGGCCCGTTCGTAGCTCCTGGAGTCGTCGCGTACGACGACGCCGCGAACCCCCACACCGGTCCGGTCCGCGAGCGTCTTGATCATGTGGACCGCCTCGGCGAAGCCCGCGTTCCCATCGATCTCCGGCGGGAGGAGAAGGACGACCTCACGGGCCGTGGTGAGGGGCTTTCGGATCCGGGAGACGAGAACCAACTGGGAGGTCCGCCCGAGCACCTGGTCGATCACGTCGCCGAGCACCCGCTGTCTGCGCGAGCGGGCGCCGTCCCAGCCGATGACGAACGTCGTGATCCGGTTCTCGACGCCCGCGTTGACGATCCCGGAGGCGACGTTGTAGTTGAGTCGGGTCTGTGTGTCGACGGCCACCTCCGCCCCCGCGGTGTACTCGGTGACCCGATCCAGCGTCGATTCCGCCCGCGCCACCCGCGAGGAGGCACCCTCGCCGGGTTCGACGACGGTCAGCACCCGGAGCGGTTCCGCCGACCGGGGCTCGCGGATCGCGAGCGCCAGATCAACGAGCCGTTCCCCGTGCTCCGATGCCGTCGAGAACGGGATCAACACCCGTTGTGGGCGCTCGCCCGGATCGTCGGTTTCGCGGGCGGCGAGCGCGAGTCGCTTTCCGGCCCGTTCGACGACCGCGGGACTGACCACGCTCGCGACGAGGATCATCACCACGACCGCGTTGACCATCTCCCGGTCGAAGCCGCCGATCCCGAGTTCGAAGCCGATGAGGACGATCGCCAGCGCCGCGGCGGCCTGTCCCAACGAGAGCCCGAACATCCCCCGCACCTGTTCCCTGCTGTAGCCGTAGAGCGTTCCCGTGACCCACGCCGCCGCGAACTTCGTGACCAGCACGCTCACGACGAGAACGCCCGCGATGAGCAGCGTCCGCGGACCCTCGGTGAGCGCGCGGGCGTCGACGAGCATCCCGACCGAGAGCAGGAAGAAGGGGATGAACAGCGCGTTGCCGACGAACTCGATGCGGTTCATCAGCGTGCCGTGTTCGGGGATCAGCCGGTTGAGAACCAATCCCGCCAGAAAGGCCCCGACGATGGGCTCGACGCCCGCCACCTCGGCGAAAAACGCACAGACGAACAGGGCACTCATGACGAAGAGGAACTCGAAGTAGCTCTCCTCGTTGACGGTCCGGAAGAACCACGCGCCCAGCCGTGGGACGAGGACCCAGACGCCGGCGAAAAAGAGAACGAGACCGATCCCCAACCGCGCCCAGAAGGCCGTATCGAGCGCCCCTTGAGCCGAGGCTGCGACCACGGCAAGCACGAGCAGCGCCAGCGTGTCGGTGAGGATCGTCCCGCCGATGGCCGCGGTGATCGCCTCGTCGCCGACGACGCCCAACCGATTGGCCACCGGATAGGCCAGCAGGGTGTGCGAAGCGAAGATCGACGCGAACAGCGCCGCTGCTGGCACCGAGAGGCCCAACACGAACACGCCGGCGGCGGTCCCTGCGGCCTGCGGGATCACGAACGAGAGCAGGCCGAAGACCACGCTTCTGTCGGCGTTTTCGAAGAACTGGTTCAGGTTGATCTCGAGGCCGGCGACGAACATGAGGTAGATCAACCCGACCTCACCCAGCAGAACGATCGTCTCGCCGCGTTCGAGGACGCCAAGCGCGTTCGGCCCGATCACCGCTCCCACGAGGATGACCCCGACGATCCCGGGCAGGCGATACCGCTGAAAGAGGAGGGGTGCGGCGAGGAAGACGATCATCGCGAGCGCGAAGACGAGGACGGGATCCGAGACGGGAAGCCCGGAGACGGCCGGCCGGATCATCGCGACGGCTCACGACGCGGTCGTCGCGTTTCGTCCGACCTCTCGTCGCTCGATCCCATCGGAGATACCCTCACTGAGTTCGGCCAGCCGCATAAAAGCGGTCGGTCGGTTCAATCGATCGACGACGGGTTGATGCCGATCCGGTCCTCCCCAATCGACATGGACAAACGGTCGCTCGTGGTCAGTCTCGTCCTCCTCGCGCTCGCGTTCGTCGGCGTCGTCCACACGGTCGCCGACTTCGCCTACGGCACCGGCCTCTCGGGAATCGGGATCCCGCTGGTGGGGATTGCGCTGGTCGGGCTCGTCCTCGTGAACCGCTGAACTATTCCCGCTTCGCGCCCGGGTTCGTTACCGCACCGTTTGCCGCCGAGCCGAACTGCGCGCCGTACTTCGCGAGCACGCCGGTGGTGTACTGGGGTTCCGTCCGTTCCCACTTCTCGAGGCGGTCGCTCAGCTCTCCGTCGCTCACGTCCACCGAGAGCGTTCGGTCGGGGATGTCGACAGTGACCGTATCGCCCTCCTCAACCAGCCCGATCGGGCCGCCGTCGGCGGCCTCGGGCGCGACGTGACCGATCATCGGGCCACGGGTGGCACCCGAAAAGCGGCCGTCCGTCAGCAGCGCCACGTCGTCCTCGTGGCCCTGCCCGACGACCGCCGCCGTCACGCCGAGCATCTCGCGCATCCCCGGCCCGCCGCGCGGACCCTCGTTGCGGATGACGAGCACGTCGCCGCTCTCGATGTGCCCTTCCTGGACGTACTCCATCGCGTCCTCCTCGTTCTCGAACACTCGGGCAGGCCCCTCGTGGTGGAACTTGTCGTCGCCGGTGACTTTGAGTACCGCGCCGTCGGGCGCGAGGTTACCGGTTAAAATCTTGATCGCGCCCTCGTCCTGATAGGGGTCGTCGGTGGTGTAGATGAAGTCGGCGTCCACCTCGCTGTCCTCGGGAATCTCGCCTGCGTCCTCCAGATTTTCGAGTTCCTCTTCGATCGTGCGTCCGGTGACGGTCATCGCCTCTCCGTGGACGTGGCCCGCTTCGAGCAGACGGCGCATCACGACCGGGACGCCGCCCTGCTCCCAGAGGTCCTTCATTACGCGGGTGCCGCCGGGCTGGAGGTTCGCGATCTTCGGCGTTCTCTTGGAAATCTCGTCGAACTCCTCGATTTCGAGATCGATCCCGGCCTCGGCTGCCATCGCGAGCAGGTGTAACACGGCGTTGGTCGAACCGCCCATCGCGACCTGCACCGCGATGGCGTTCTCGAAGCTCTCCTTCGAGAGGATCTGGGAGGGCGTGCGGTCGTTTTCCACGGCGTCGAGCGCGAGTTCGCCGGCCCGGCGGGCGACCTCGTAGCGCTCGTCGGTCTCGGCGGGCGCGCCCGCGCTACCGAGCGGTGCGAGCCCGATCGCCTCCGAAATCGAGGCCATCGTGTTGGCGGTGAACATCCCACCACACGAGCCCGCGCCGGGGCAGGCCTCGTGTTCCATCTCGACTAACTCCTCCTCGCTCATCTCGCCGCTCGATACGGCGCCGACGCCCTCGAAGACGTTTTGCACTGTTATCTCCCGCCCGTCGTGCTCTCCGGGCATGATCGAGCCGCCGTAGAGGAACACCGAGGGGAGGTCGGTGCGGATGGCAGCCATCATCATCCCCGGGAGGTTCTTGTCACAGCCCGCGACCGTCACCAGCGCGTCCATGCGCTCGCCGAAGGCGACGAGTTCGACCGAATCGGCGATGACCTCCCGGGAGATCAGGCTGGCTTTCATCCCCTCGGTCCCCATCGAGATGGCGTCGGAGATGGTGATCGTCCCGAATTCGATTGGCATCCCCTCGGCGTCGTCGATGCCCTCGATCGCCGCGTCGGCCACGTCGTCGAGGTGGACGTTACACGGCGTGATGTCCGCCGCCGGGTTGGCGACGCCGACCATCGGCGAGGACAGGTCCTCGTCGTCGTAGCCCATCGCGCGGAACATCGCCCGGTGGGGCGCCCGCTCGGGCCCCTCGGTCACCTCGCGGCTCGGTAGGTCCTCCCGTTTCTCGCGCCGATGCTCCTGTTGTGGCGTGTTACTCATATTCAGTCGGGCGGTTCGAAGGGATTAATAACTGCCGATGGAGGGTGTTTCCGATCGCGTCGGCCCGCGTGTATCCCGTGGTCGTACCCGGACCACACTCCTATATTATCTAATATTTACACCTAAATTTATTAATAATGGTGATCGACGTTCACTCGAAAATGAGTGAGAAGCGATCACATAGGACGAATGGGGAGTCGAGTCGACGGGGGTTTCTCGGGGGTATCGGGGCACTGGTCGCCGCGGCTGCCTACAGTCGGGACGTGCCCGCGGCGGTGGCCGCCCGGGTCACGAACGACGAGGACGGCGCCGTCCAGCGGATCGAATCGCCCGATGGCTCGATTTCGGTGACGCTCGACGTCTCGGGCGGGGTACCGAGCTACGAGGTGGCCTGCAACGGGACGACCTACGTCGAACCCTCGACGCTCGGTTTCGACTTTCAGAATCAACCTTCCTTCGGCGCCTCGGCGGAGGGCGAGGAAGGCGGAACCGACCTCGCGGTGACCGGCAGCGAGCGCGAGTCGGCCACCGAGGAGTGGGAGCCCGTCTGGGGCGCGACAGACCGCGTCTCGGCCGAGTACGAGTCGCTCGTCGTCGGATTGGAGGAGACGGGCGAGCCCGGTCGGTCGGCCAACCTGGAGGTCCGGGTCTTCGACGACGGGATCGGGTTCCGGGTCGTCCTCGGCGAGGACTTCGTGCGCAACGCCGAGAGGGCGGTCGTCACCTCGGAGAACACCGGCTTCGCCTTCGCCGACGACTACACGGCGTGGTGGATCAGAAACGAGGTCACCAACCCGCGGTTCGAACAGGAGTACACCGAGTCGGCCCTGAGCGAGATCCCCGGTGGCACGCGCGAGACGCGCCCGACCGCCACGCCGATGCGAAACGGTGCGCACACGCCGCTGACGGTCGAGGCGGGCGACGGTGACGTCTACCTGAGCGTCCACGAGTCGAACCTCGCGGACTACGCCGCGGCGACGCTCGCACCCCGCGAGGAGGGTGGGACCGAGTTCGCGACCGAACTCACGCCGCTGCCCGACGGGACGAAGGTTTCCCTCGAACTGCCCCACGCCACGCCGTGGCGGACGATCCAAGTCGGCAGTTCGCCGGGCGACCTCGTGGAGTCCCAGTTGGTCCCTCTGCTTGCCGACCCGCTCGACGAGTCGGCGCTCCCGGAAGTCGGCGGCGAATCGGACACCGAGTGGATCACGCCCCGGAAGTACGTCGGCATCTGGTGGACGATGATCGCTGGGTCGGCGAACTGGGAGTACCGCCCCGACGACTCCTTCGAGAGCCCCGAGGAAGCCGCGGGCTACATCCACGGCGCGCGGACCGAACGGATGAAACGCTACATGACCTTTGCGGGCGAGAACGGCATCGACAGCGTGCTCGTCGAGGGCTGGAACGAGGGCTGGGACACGTATCCCGGCGACGGTTCGGGACTGGACTTCTCGGTCGACGGTTCCTACCCCGACTTCGACGTGCCCGAGGTCACCGACTTCGGCCGGAGTCTCGACGAGGAAGTCGAGATGACCATTCACAACGAGACGGCGGGTAACCTCCCGCAGTACGAGGAACAGATCGCGGAGGACGATATCTTCGCGCAGTACGAGGACGAGGGGATCCACACGATCAAGAACGGCTACGTCTCGGATCCGGGGCTCATCATCACCGACGAGGACGCGAACCCCCAGCCGACGCACAACCAGCACAACCAACTGGCGGTCAACCACCACCGACTGGTCATGCGGGAGGCGGCGAAGAACCGCCAGATCCTCGAGATCCACGAGGGGATCAAGCCCACGGGCGAGATCCGCACGTACCCCAACGTCGGGGCCCGCGAGGTCGTCAAGGCCCAGGAGTACGACGGGTTCGGCCAGTTGGGCTCGGACGTCGGCCGGGACCACCACGTCATCCTCCCGTTCACGCGGATGCTCGCCGGGCCGACGAGCTACCAGCCCGGCATCTTCGATCTGACGTTCAACGACGACCGCGGCGGGCGGATCCAAACGACGCGGGCCAAACAGCTCGCGATGTACCCGACCTACCTCGGCGGGCTCCAGATGGCCGCCGACCGCATCGAGGCCTACGTCGATTCGGGCTTCGCGGTCGGGGAGTGCCTCCAGGCGGCCTCCGGTGACCTCGACGGGATGATCACCGACGACTCGTGGCGAAACGCCTTCGGGACGAACCACGTCGCGGTCGACCCGAACCGCGTCCCGAGCGGGTCGTCGGTCTCGTTCACGGTGCAAAACGTCGAATCGGCGGGCACCTACGACCTGCACGTGCGCTATGCGAGCGCGCCCGAGGACAACGCCGAGCGCGTGATCGAGGCCGGCGGGCCGCAAGCGACCCTACGGGTCAACGACACGACCGAGGAGATCTCCCCTGAATTCACCGAGTACTGGGACGAGTGGGACGTGTTCACGACCGAGATCGACCTCGAGACCGGCGACAACGAGGTCGCCATCGAACTGCACTACGAGGACGGCGAGCCCTTCGAGGGTGACGTCGGCGGGTTCAACCTGAACACCGTGGCGGTCACCGAACCGGGTGCGCCCTCGCCGGTTCCCGCCGAGTACGAGGGTTACACGCCCGAGAACGAGAACTTCGAGACGAAACCGGAGTTCGCGTTCATCGAGCAGGTCTCGGCCGCCGGGTGGGACGAGACCCGCGTGGTCGATTCGGCGATTGGCGAGTACGACGTCACCGCCCGCCGGACGGGCGAGGAGTGGTACGTCGGCGCGATGACCGGCGCGGGCGGGCGCGCAGTCGACGTGCCCCTCGACTTTCTCGCACCTGGCGAGTCCGAGGACGCCGGCCGCGGGCGGGGTCCGCGCGGTCCGAAGTACGTCGCCGAGATCTACTCCGACGGCGTCGGCGGCGGCGTCGACGCCGACCTCACCGACGTGCGGATCGACGAGGCGATCGTCGACCCGAGTTCGACAGTAGTAGCCTCGATGGCACCGAGCGGCGGGACGGCGATCCGCCTCCGGCCCGCCAGCGGCCGGGAGCGAGGTGAGCTGCCGACCTACGAGCGCCCCGAACAGGACCTCACCTACGCGATCGACTCGGAGGCCGGACTGAACGAGGCGTTCATCACGGCGACCGGCTCGAACGACGGGAAGTTCGTCGGCGGGACGACCGTCGAGATCATCGTCGATGGCGAACTCGCGACCGTCGACAACGTCCGGCTCCCGCCGGGCGCATCCGGGGAAACGGTCGAACTGGGTTATCGGATCGACTCCATCGGAACCTACGACGTGGTCGTGCGCGATCCTGAGGACGGGAGCGAACTCGCTTCGGGGACCGTTAGCGTCGATCCGGGCGAGTCCATCGCCGAGTTCGCGGACCCGAGCGGCGACGACCACGGCCCCGGCGGGTACGTCTACCCGACCGATGGCGCCTTCGAGGACGGCGCGTTCGATCTGCGGTCGGTCGGCGTCTACGAGACCGACGCGGAGTACCGTTTCGTTCTCGAGGTCGAGAACCTCTACGACACATTCGGCGGGGCGTTCTCGCCGCATTACTTCTTGCTCTACCTGCGCGATCCGTCGCGTTCGGGTGGGCGGACGACGGAACTGGGCGACCTCGAACTCACCGCCGAGTTCGCCGAACCGTGGCACTACCGGGCCGACGCCAGCGGCTTCGGAAGCGGCGTGACCGACGCCGAGGGCACCGGGTTGGGAACGCCCGGCCTCGTCGTCGACTTCGAGAGCGACACGGTGATGGTCTCGGTCGAGAAAGAGGCGCTCGGCGAGTTCGATATCACCGAGGCCGAGATCGCACCGCTCGTCGGCAGCGAGGACAACGGCACGCTCCGGCCGGTCGCGGTCGAGGCCGAACCGTTCGTCTTCGGCGGCGCGCGCGAGGGCGCGGTCGGGAACGCCCCGCGGATCGTCGACCTCCTGACGCCGGACGGGATCGATCAATCGACGGCGCTCGAGTACGACGCCGAGTCGCTCGCGACGATCCCGTTCGTGTCGCTGTAGGATCGGCTCGATAGAACCCGTTTTCAGATGGGGGATCGAAGCGTACCCATGCCACGCGCGCTGGTCGTCGCCGACGACCTCACCGGCGCGACCGACACCGCCCACGCCTTCGCGAAGCGGGGGTACCGAACGAACGTACAGGTCGCCCCCGAGGGAGCGCCGCCCGATTCGACAGTTCTCGCGGTCAACACCGATTCCCGATACGCCGACCCCGGGACAGCCGCCGAGCGGGTCCGCCGGACGATCTCGAGAACCGACGCGCCGGTCGTCTACAAGAAGGTCGACTCCACCCTTCGCGGAAACATCACGATCGAGGTCGAGGCCGCCATGAGCGGGTTCGACCTCGCGATTTTCGCGCCTGCTTCGCCCGCCGTCGGCCGGTTCACTGTCTGCGGCACCCACCTCGTTGACGGCCGCCTGCTGGCCGACACCGAGTACGTCGACGACCCGAATGGCCCCACGAGCGCCCGCCTGCCGGCGCTGTTCGAGGGATCGGGCCGCCCCGTCGAGCACCTCGGGATCGGGACGGTCGCCGCCGGCCCAGAGGCCGTCCGAGAGGCGCTCGGCGCCGTTTCGCCGGGTGCGGTCGTGGCCTGCGACTCGACCCATGAGCGCCACCTCGAAGCGATCGCACGGGCGGGCGACGAACTCGACCGCGCGGCGCTCTTCGTCGGCAGTTCGGGGCTCGCCGAGGGCGTCGCCGTGCCGGGCGATTCCGACGGCACCGCCCCACGATCGACCGCGATCGGCGACGGCGGCGCGCTCGGGATCGTCGGCAGCGTCAGCGAGCGCTCGCTCGACCAGCTCGCGGCCCTGTCCGAGGACTGGGTGATCGCGATCAGTCCGGAAACGCTGCTCGGGGATCCTGAGCGAGCGGGTCGCGAGGCGGGCCGACGGGCCACGGGGCGTCTCGCGGGCGGCCAGCACGCCGTCGTCACGGCCGCGCCGGACCGCGAAACGGTCGAGCGCACCCTCGAACTCGGCCGGGAGCGGGGGCTCGTCGGCGAGGCAGTCCGGAAACGGGTCGCCACCGCGCTCGCGAGCGCGGCGCGTGCGGGGATCGCGGACGCCTCGGGACTGTTCGTCACCGGCGGGGACGTCGCGATGGCGGTCTTCGACGCGCTCGCCGTCGGATCGCTCTCGCTCTCGGGCGAGGCCGTCGAGGCGGGAATCCCCGTGAGTCGCCTCGATGGAGGGGTCGCCGACGGGCTCCCGGTCGTCACCAAGGCGGGCGGGTTCGGGGAAAGGGAGACAGCGGTTAACTGTCTGCGGTACCTCGGTGGAGACCATGAGTAAGCCCACGATCGGGATCACGATGGGCGATCCGGCGGGGATCGGCCCGGAGATCGTCGTCACGGGGTACCGCGAGCTCCGGGAGACGGCCGACGTGCTGGTGATCGGCGACGCCGCGGTCGTCGAAAGCGCCTGCGAGGTCTGCGAGTCCGACCTCGCGGTCGAGCGGGTCGGCTCGCCCGAGGAGGCCTCGTTTAGGGACGACCGAATCCCCGTGCTCGATCTGGCCAACGTCGACGACCTGGAGCGGGGTGTCGTCCGCGAGGCCTACGGGAACGCGAGCCTCGAGTACATCGAGCGGGCGATCGAACTCGCACAGTCGGGCGGGATCGACGCCATCACCACCGCCCCGATCAACAAGCAATCGACCGAACTCGCGGGCAGCGACTATGCCGGCCACACGGGGATGCTCGCCGACTACACGGGTACGGAAAACTACTCGATGATGCTGATCGAGGGAGACCTCCGGGTGACCCACGTCAGCACCCACGTTTCCCTTAGGGAGGCCTGCGACCTCGTGACTGAGGAGTCGGTGCTCGACACCATTCGAGTGACCGACGAGGCGCTCCGTGAACTGGGCGTCGAGGAACCGACGATCGCCGTCGCCGGATTGAACCCCCACGCCAGTGACGGGGGGTTGCTCGGGTCGGAGGACGGCGCTGAGATCGAACCCGCCGTCTCGCGCGCCCGCAAAGAGGGAATCGACGTTTTCGGACCGGAATCGCCGGATACGGTCTACGTGCAAGCGGCCCGCGGGGCCGCCGACTGCGTCGTCTCGATGTACCACGACCAGGGGCACATCCCGATCAAAATGCTGGGCTTCGCCGAGGGCGGAGCGGTTTCGGGCGTGAACGTCACAATCGGCCTGCCGATCATCCGCACGAGCGTCGACCACGGCACCGCCTTCGACATCGCGGGCGAGGGGATCGCCAGCGAGCGGAGCCTGCTACAGGCCGTCGAGGTCGCGGCCGGGATGGCCGGGGGCCGAACGCGGGTCGAATCGGGAGGTGCGAGGGCGTGAACCTCGAGTTTCCGGACAGCGACACCCTCCGGGCCGCGAACGACGTCGAACCCGACGACCTGCCACGGTTCGCGCGCGCCACCCGCGAGCGCGACCTTGACTCTATCGAGGACGTCGAGAGCGCCGCCCGCGAGGCCGTCGCCGACCTGCCCCTCGACACGCTCGAACGCGGCGCGGAGGTCGCGATCACCGCCGGGAGCCGCGGTATCCACGACATGCCCGCGGTGCTGGAGGCGGCCGTGGACGAACTGCGCGAGCGGGGGTTCGACCCCGCCGTGATCGCGGCGATGGGCTCTCATGGAGGTGCGACGAGCGAGGGCCAGCGCGAGACGCTCGCGGCGCTGGGGATCACCGAGGACCGTTTGAACTGCTCGATCCACACCTCGATGGAGGTCGCGGAGGTCGGAACGGATAGTTTGGGCCGGCCGGTCTACGTCGCCGAGGACGCCCTCGCGATGGACGCGGTGATCCTCGCGAACCGTATCAAACCTCACACCGACTTTCATGGACCGGTCGAGAGCGGGCTCTGTAAGATGGCGGTGATCGGCCTCGGAAAGCACCGCGGGGCGGAGTCGCTGCACAACGCAGGGCTAGCCTCCGACTTCAGCGAGGTCATCCAGGAACGCGCCGAACTGATACTCGAGGAGAGCCCCGTCATCGGGGGAATCGGGCTGATCGAGGACGCCGCCGACAGGGCGACCCATATCGAGGGTGTGGCCGCCGAGAGGATTACGGAGCGCGAGCCCGAACTCCTCGATATCGCTCGGGAGGAACTCCCGACCCTCCCCGTCGACGATCTCGACGTTCTGATCCTCGACGAGATGGGCAAGGACGTCTCGGGAACGGGCATGGACACCAACGTGATCGGGCGGGTGCTGTTTCACGGCGAGGACGAACCCGATTCTCCACGAATCACGCGGATCTACGCGCGCTCGCTCACGCCCGCCTCCCACGGCAACGGCGTGGGAGTGGGCCTCGCCGACTTCGTTCATCGGAGCGTCGTCGACGAACTGAACCTCGAGGACATGTACGTCAACATCGTCACCAGCGGCGAGACCACGCGGGCGCGCATCCCCCTCCTCGTCCCCGACGACCTGACCGCTCTCGTACTAGCTTGCTCGACCACCGGCGTCGCCGGCCCCTCGGAGCTTCGGGTGGCACGAATCGAGAACACGATGGAGCCCGACGACCTGCTGGTCTCGGAGCCCGTCGCCCGCGAGTTGGAGGGTCGCGAGGACGTCTCGGTTGGCGAGCCCGAACCGCTTGGATTCGAGGACGGGACACTCGCGCCGCTCGAGTGACGTTACCGGGACGACAAGGTCTTTTATCGTGGTCCACGGATCCGGACACATGCCAACGCTCGACAGTTCGTTCACCGGCGTCCTGTGCCCGATCGTCACCCCCCTCGATGGGGGCGAAGTCGACGAGGAATCGCTCGCCTCGCTCACGGAATTCATCCTCGACGGCGGCGTCGACGGCCTCTTTCCCTGCGGCACCACCGGCGAGTTCGCGAGCCTCGCGCCCGAGCAGCGAAGCCGCGTTATCGGCACCGTCGCCGAGGCCGCGGGCGACGCACCCGTGATCGCCGGCGCGGCGGGCACGAGCGTGCCCGAGACCCTCCAGCGTATCGAGGAGGCCGAGGCGGCGGGCGCGGACGCCGCCGCGATCGTCGGCCCCTATTTCCACACCGCGAACGACCCGGCGGGGACCGAGCGATTCTTCGAGGCGGTCGCCGACGGGAGTTCCCTGCCGCTGTATCTCTACAACATCCCGATGTATGTCGGCAACGAGATCCCCGCCGAGACGGTGGGAGCGCTCGCCGAACACGACTCCGTACGGGGGATGAAGGACACCAGCGGCGATCTGTCGTACTTCCTCTCGGTCGACCGTCGGACCCCCGAGGAGTTCGTCCTCTTTCAGGGGTTCGACACCCTGCTGGTGCCCGCTCTGCGGATGGGCTCGAACGGCGGGGTACACGCGCTTGCGAACGTCATCCCGGAGGTTTTCGCCGAACTGCTCGATTCGGCCGCCGCCGAGCGCGGTGCCGAACTCCAATCCGAGGCGGTCGCGCCGCTCTTTGAACTCTGTGTCGAGTACGGCTTCGCCCCGGCGACGAAAGCCGCGTTGGTCCATCGGGACGTGATTCCCTCGGAGGACGTCAAGCCGCCGTTGGTCTCGCTCGATGAGGACGCACGCGAGGAGATCGGCGAGGCCGTCGACCGGGCGCTTGAGATCTGACCGATTTCGGGGTTACGTCAGTGGGAACAGCGTCGAGAGGATCAACACCACCGTGATCCCGGTGACCGACATGACGAAGTTCACCGCCGAGAAGGTCTTGAACGTTTCAGCCTGCGTGATGCCCGAGACCTCCTTGACGATCCAGTAGCCGCTGTCGTTGTACCATGCAAAGAGCATCCCGCCGGTGCCGACGGCCATCATCATCCAGACCGGATGCACCGACGCCCCTCCGGCGAGCGGCGCCATGATCGCCGCGCCGGTGAGGATCGCGACCGTCCCCGAGCCCTGTGCGACGCGGATCAGGCCGGCGATCAGCCACCCCGTCAGAAGCAGCGGAATGCCGACCTCGCCGAGCCCGTTGGCGATGTAATCGCCGATGCCGGCGTTCTGGAGCATCGCGCCGAACGCACCGCCCGCGGCCGTGATCGCGATGATGTTCCCGCCGCTTTTGAGCGCCTCCGTCAGTTCGTCGCCGAGAGCCCCCTTGTCGAGGTCGCTCATCCGGTAGAACGTCCCCATCGAAGCGAGCGCCGCCAACGTCAGCGCGATGTTCGGATCGCCGAAAAACCCCGTGGCCGAGAGGATCGGTGAGCCCTCCGGGACCGCGACGCCGGCGATGGTGTTCGCGGCGATCAGGGCCACCGGAAGTGCGATCGGCAGCGACGACTCGGCCAATCCCGGGAGATCGGCCGTCGATTTGTCGGCGGTCTCTTGGATGCTCTCGGTCGTCGTGCCCATCGCCTCCCGGAGCGGGATGTCCATTCGCTGGTCGATCCACCGCCCATAGACGACGCCGCCGACGAGTGTCGTCGGCAGGGCGACCGACATGCCGACGACGATCGCGAGACCGAGATCGACGTTTAGCTCCTCCGCCATCGCGAGCGGGCCCGGCGTGGGCGGGACGAGCATGTGTGTGCCGAGCGCGCCGGCTCCGAGCACCGAGATGTAGATCGCGTACTTTCCGCCGGTCCGTGCGCGCATCGACCGGCCGATCGGCGCGAGCAAGTAGAACACGTTGTCGAAAAAGACCGGAATCGAGAGGACGTAGCTGCTTCCGAGCAGGGCGAATTCGGAGTTGTCCCGTCCCGTGAGTCCGAGAAACCCACGGACGATACGCTCGGCGGCACCGCTTTCCATGAGGGTCTTCCCGATGATCGCCGCCATCAGGATCGGGATCCCGATCCCGACCAGTATCCCGCCGAACGCTTCGGCCGTTTCCGTTGGAACCTCCACGATCGGCACCTCGGTCGTGACGATCCCGACGACGAACGTCGCGATGATCAGCCCGACGAACGCGGGCAGTTTCAACCAGACGAGCAGTACGATAACGGTCAGCAATCCCACGGTGAACGGGATCAACGGGTTTTCGAGCACCATTTTCCGTGAGTGTTGCTACCATGGATAATAAAATATGAGGGTCGAGAGCCCATCATCGTCGCTCGATTACGAACAGGATAGTCGAGTGACCGGTAAAGATAAGCGGTTGGGATCTAGGATTCGTGTGTGACAGAATCAACCACGTACTACGATTCGGACGCCGACCTCTCGGTGCTCGACGACGCGACCGTAGCGATGATCGGCTACGGGAATCAGGGGCGCTCTCAGGCGCTCAATCTCCGCGACTCGGGCGTCGAGGTCGTCGTGGGGAATCGCGACGACGAGTATCGCGAACGGATCGAGGACGACGGCTTCGAGGCGTTATCGATCGCGGATGCGGCCGAGCGCGGCGACGTGATCTGTCTGCTCATTCCCGATGAGGTCGCCCCTGAGGTGTTCGACACGGAGATCGAACCCGGACTTGATGAGGGGAACGCGATCTACGTCTCCCACGGCTACAACCTCACCTACGATCTGCTCCAGCCCCCCGAGACCGCCGACGTCGTGCTCGTCGCCCCACGAATGGGCGGATGGGCCGTCCGAGAACTCTACGAGTCCGGCGACGGCTTCCCGAGCGTGCTGGCGGTCGAGCAGGATTACACGGGAGATGCGAAGGCCACCGCACTGGCGATGGCGAAGGGGATCGGCTCGACCCGTGCGGGGGTGATCGAGGGCACTGCGGACATGGAGACGAAGATCGACCTCCTCTCCGAGCAGGCGCTGTTGCCCATTATGATGGCCGCGATGACCACGAAGTTCGAGGTGGAGGTCGCCCACGGGATCCCCCCCAAGATCGTCATGTCGGAATTGTACCTCTCCTACGAGATGGCCGAGATCTTCGAGGAGATGGCCGAACGGGGCTACCTCGGCCAGCTTCCCTTTCACTCGCGGACGAGCCAGTACGGCCAGCTCAGCCGGTTCGATCAGTTCGATCCCGAACCGCTGCGGGAGTTTTACGAGGAACAGCTCCAAGGGATCGACAACGGGTCGTTCGCCCGCGAGTGGAGCGCCGAGCAGGAACTCGATCGTCCGGGGTTGAAACGCCTCTACAAGAAGTACCGTAATTCGGCGTTCTTCGAGGCCGAACGCGAGACGATGGAGCGACTCGATTTCGGGGCCGAAGACGACGCGTGAGACGGTAGGAACGCACTTAGCTCACGCTCGCACCCCTTCGACCGCGGACGGCCGTCTCGTCGGTCCCGTCGCCCCAGCAGTTATGTGTGGGATGGTCGATGTAACAGCCATGTACGAGACGATTCTCGTCCCGACCGACGGGAGCCCCCAGTCGAAGGAGGCAGCCGATCACGCCATCGAGATCGCCCGCCAGTTCGGAAGCACCGTCCACGCGCTCTCTGTGCTTGACGATCGGAGCACGGGACGCATGTCGCAGTCGATCAACGAACTCTCGCACGACGCCCCCGAGCGCCAGGAGATGGAGCGGCGCCGCGAGGAGGCCGGCGCCGAACTCACCGACGAGATCACCGGGCGCGCACGCGAGGTGGGCCTCGATGCCGAAGGCGTCGTCAGAAGCGGCGATCCGGCCGAGGTGATCACCGACTACGCCGCCGAGGCGGGGATGGATCTCATCGTCATGGGCGCGCGCGGGCGCAGCGCGGTCGGGAAGTTCCTGCTCGGCGACGTCGCTGGCAAGGTCGCGCGCCACGCCACGACGCCGGTGATGCTGGTCCGACCCGACGAGTAGACCGATTGCCACCGTCGAAACGCCCTTCTTCCGGGTCCCCGAAGCCCCGCCGATGACGGTTCGGGTCACGACCTCCGGCAGGCTCCACTTCGGGTTCCAGAACCTCTCGCTCGCTCATGAGCGCCTCTACGGGAGTTTGGGACTCGCAGTGGAGCGGCCGCGGCTGGTCGTCGAGTGCGAGCGTGCCGAGGGGATCCACACGGACCACCCGGACGCCGAGCGCTACGCCCGGCGTGTCGTCGACCTCCTCGACGTGCCCGGCGCGCGCGTCTCGATCCACGAGACGCTACCGCGCCACGCCGGTCTCGGCAGCGGCACCCAGTTCGCACTCGCCGTCCTCTCGGGTGTCGCCCGCGCGTACGACCGCGAGACGCGGGTTCGCGAGCGCGCGCCCCGCCTCGGCCGCGGCGGACGAAGCGGCGTCGGGATCGCCACTTTTCGGGAGGGAGGGTTCGTCTGCGACGGGGGCCACCCGTCGACGCGCTTTACCGCCGAACGACCCAGCGATGGGGACTGGGAGGTACCGCCGATCCTTGCGCGCCATTCGATCCCCGAGGAGTGGCGTTTCCTGCTCGTGATTCCCGACCTCGAACCCGGAAAGAGCGGTCAGCAGGAGGACGAGGACATGCGAGCGGTCGTCGAGCGCGCGAGTCCGGGGATCGCGGACGAAGTCACCGCCATCGCGTTCCGAAACGTGCTGCCGGCGGTCGTCGAGGGCAATCTCGCCGCGTTCGGTTCGGGCGTCGCGGCGGTCGGCAGGCTCAACGGCGCGTGGTACGCCGATGCCCAGGGCGGGGTGTACCGCCCGCCGGTCAGGGAGGTCGTCCGTGAACTCGAATCCGATCCCGCGATCGAGGGGGCGGGCCAGTCCTCGTGGGGGCCGGTCGTCTACGGCGTCACCGACCGCGAGCGCGCCGAAACCGCACGCGAAGCCGGGCGCCGGGCGCTCTCGCGTGCCGGTGTCGAGGGAGCCGTTTGCGTGGTCGCGGGTCGCAACGAGGGTGCTCGAATCGACTGATTCGCTTCCTTTGGGGAGTCTCCCGGTTTCCCTCAGGGCTGTTTACTGTAGTCTTCGTCCCCCTCGTGTTCTTCTTCGCCGTGTTCTTCCAGTTCCTGTTGGCTGTCGAACGTCTCGTCACAGATTGCACACCGGAACTCGTCGTCCTCCTCGGTCTCCTCGTCGTCTCTGGGATCTGTTACCATCACCCGATACTCTCTACGAAGGATAATGAAACGCCTACTTGCCGACGCAGGCGTGTTATGTAATCGCACGCGGACTCGGCGGCGACGAAAGTTGCCGCTTTCGGGGGCGTTGTGGCTTCGACCCGCATAGGCCCGCCATCATGCAGTTCTGTCCCGAATGCGGGTCGATGATGAAAGCCGAGGGCGAGGAGTGGGTCTGTGGCTCGTGTGGGGAGACGGTCGCCCGCGACCGCGAGGCCGAATCCGAGTTCGTCTCCACGGAGACACAGAGCGGCGACGAACTCATCGAGACCGAGGAGGGCGTGGAGTTCGAGGGTAAACCCACCGCGAAGGACGTGACCTGCGAGGAGTGTGGCCACGGCGAGGCGTGGTACACCATCAAACAGACCGGTGCGGCCGACGAGCCGCCGACGCGATTCTTCAAATGCAAGGAGTGTGGGTATCGGTGGCGCGAGTACAATTGAATCTGACTCTGATCAGTACCTTGGTTCGTTTATAACCTCTATATCTCCGGGACCATCTGTATAGTAGTACAGATATCCAAGAAGCCGCAATCCTAAATCAATGATCTCTTTAGCGTCTTCTCTACTAATTTCACCTCCATGTATCGCTTTGTTTCGCAAATTTTGGATCTTATGAAGGTTCTCATACACATCCTTTGTAATAATGTCTGACTCCCAACGCGACAATTCTTCAACTAAGTTGGTCAATGGAGCGTGTTCTATTTGTGGTAGAGAGTTTTCTTTTGCTATTTCTCGCAGAGGTTTTTCGAGTTCAATCCCCAACATTGCGATAGCGACCTTCGGATCTTCCTCTAGATAGCGGTATAATTTCTGGGCGACCTCATCACGCTTCTGTTTGGCTTGTTCTTGCGTACCGATATCCGGTATCCTCCTAGCGCTCTGTTTTGCTTCCTCAATCTGTGGTTGTAGTTCAGCCTCGAATGTTCGCCAACGAACCCGATTTATATACTGTACGTAGGGGAGAATGATGAGTAACCCAATTAGAGCTACAGTAGGCCAGTCAATGACAATTGTGTTTGGAAATATGAGATCTAGTAAGATGATGATTGCAATTCCTACGAAAATTATTGAGACAGAGTATTTGCGTAATCGTTCCTCAATGTTCTCCATCTCTCTTCTGATCCCCTTCCAATTATTTTATTCTTCTGACCCTGTCTATATTCTACTATGTGGAGAGCTATCGATTTTGACGATTATAATTAACTCTAATTTGAGACAACGTTCGCGGATAACAGGGGCTTTTAGAGGGGGGCCGTGTTGTGGACACGCATGGACGACGAGTTGCACAACCGGACCGTCAACCAGGACGTTCGGGAGCTCGGCGCGCTCGTGGGGGACACGATCCGCGAACAGGCCTCACGCGACGACTTCGAGACCGTCGAGACCCTCAGAACCGCCTCGATCGCCTACCGCGACGGCGAGGCGGACTCGAGACAGGGGCTCCATCAGGTCCTCGACCGACTCCCGCCCGAACGAGAGAGCATTGTCGCGCGCGGATTTACCACCTACTTCGAACTGATCAACCTCGCCGAGGAGCGCGAGCGGGTCCGCGCGATCCGTACCAGCTCTCAGGAACGCTCGCTCGGGGACAGCCTCGAGGTCGCCGCCGAAGCGCTGGCCGAGGAGGACGAGCGGACGGCCGAACGGATCCTCGAGGACGTGCTTATCGAACCTACGTTCACCGCCCACCCCACCGAAGCGCGACGAAAGACGGTCAAATCCAAGCTCCGGACGGTCGCACTGGATCTGGAGACCCTCGACGAGCGTGCGCTCACCGACAAGGAGCGCGGGCACGTCGAGCGCGACATCGACAGCGAGGTCGTCAGTCTTTGGCAGACCCCGCAGGTCAGAAACCGCCGCCCCGAACCCACCGACGAGGCGATCAACGTCCAGTGGTACCTCGAGAACACGCTGTTCGACGTGGTCGGCGAGGTCTACGACGAGTTCGAGGGCGCCCTCGAGGAGGCGGGCCACGACATCGACGTACCGAAACTCTTCGAGTTCCGCTCGTGGGCCGGCTCCGATCGGGACGGCAACCCCTACGTCACCCCCGAGGTGACCGCGGAAACCTTGGATCGCCAGCGTCGGGTCGTCCTCGAACGCTACCGGGACGCGCTCAAACGCCTCTCGGGAGTGCTGAGTCAGGACGGGGGCCGGATCGACGTCGGAGAGGACTTCGAGAAGTCGCTCTCGGCCGATCGCGAGCGCCTCCCGGAGGTCGCCCGCGAGGCCGAGGAGCGGTACCCGCGCGAACCGTACCGCCAGAAGCTGAAGCTGATGCGCGAGCGGATAAACCGGATCGACGACGTCCGTCCCGGCGGCTACGAGAGCGCGGCGGAGTTCCGCGCCGATCTCGACGTGCTCGCCGAGAGTACCGAGGAAAACGGCGCCGAAAGCGTCGTTTCGGCCCACGTCGACCCGCTTCGCCGGCAGGTCGACACGTTCGGCTTCTCGCTTGCGAGCCTCGACCTGCGCGACCACCAGGAAAACCACACCGAGGCCGTCGCAGAAGCGCTCGCGCTCGAGGGGATCGATTATCGGGATCTCTCCGAAGAGGAACGCACCGAGACGCTCACCGAGGCCGTCCTGCAGGACGAGGCGGTCATCGATCCCGCGGCGCTGTATCGCGACGAGGACGCCGACATCTCCGAGACCGCCCGCACGGTATTGGAGCTGTTCGCCCGGCTGGCCGACTGGCAGGCCGAGTACGGCGACGACGCCATCGACACCTACGCCATCTCGATGACCGAGGAGCCGAGTCACGTCCTCGAAGTGCTCTTTTTGGCCGAGCAGGCCGGCGTTATCGCCCTGCCCGATCACTCGGGGATCGACATCGTGCCCCTCCTCGAGACCGAGTACGCGCTGTCGGGCGCCCGCCGGATCATGGGTACCCTCTTCGAGAACGAGGCCTACG
The DNA here is from genome assembly GCF_001593955.1 of Halalkalicoccus paucihalophilus. Taxonomy (GTDB): domain Archaea; phylum Halobacteriota; class Halobacteria; order Halobacteriales; family Halalkalicoccaceae; genus Halalkalicoccus; species Halalkalicoccus paucihalophilus. Next base: position 310,219 of record NZ_LTAZ01000004.1, read on the forward strand.
AACAGGCGCTGGCCGCGCGGGGCGATACCCAGGAGATCATGCTGGGGTACTCCGATTCGAACAAGGAGAACGGCTTTCTGGCCGCGAACTGGTCGCTGTACGATAACCAGCGCCGCCTCGCCGAGATCACCGACGACTTCGACGTGACGATGCGGCTGTTCCACGGGCGCGGCGGGTCGATCTCCAGAGGTGGCGGGCCGATGAACGAGGCGCTGCTCGCACTGCCCAACGAGTCGGTCTCCGGGCAGGTGAAGTTCACCGAGCAGGGCGAGTCGATCGCCGAGAAGTACGCCAACCCCCGGATCGCGGAGCGAAACATCGAACAGATGGTCAACGCGCAGGTGCGCGCACGCCAGCGCGCGCTGCACGAGCCCGAAGAGGAGGTCGAGCAGGAGTGGGTCGAGGCGATGGAGACGATGGCGAGTGCCGCCCGCGAGGAGTACCGCGACCTGCTCGAGAGCGAGGGGTTCGTCCGTTACTTCGAGCAGGCGACCCCAATCACCGTGATCGAGGAACTCAACCTAGGCTCTCGGCCCGCATCCCGAAGCGAGGAGCGCACCGTCGAGGACCTGCGGGCGATCCCGTGGGTGTTCTCGTGGACCCAGTCGCGGTGTATCCTGCCGGGCTGGTACGCGCTCGCGGCCGGAATCGACGCCTACCTAAAGGGTGGGGATTCGGAATCCGCCGAAAAGGCAAGCGGCGACGCCGCGAACCGGGGCGGCGACATCGAGACCCTCCGGGAGATGTACGACGAGTGGCCCTTCTTCCGGACGACGCTCGATAACGCCGCGCTGGCGCTCGCCCGAACCGAACCGGAGATCGCCGCCGAGTACGCCGGCCTCGCCGAGTCCTCGCTGCGCGAGACGTTCTTCCCCCGAATCGAGGGGGAGTACGAACGCGCGGCGGAGCTGGTGACCGAGATCGCGGGCCGCGACTCGCTGGTACGGCGTGACTGGCTCGAGGAGAGCCTCCATCGGCGCAATCCCTACGTCGACCCGCTGAACCTGCTGCAGACCCACCTGTTGGGTCAGACCCACCGCACGGACGCCGAGGAACGGACCCTCCGGCTCACGGTGAAGGGGATCGCCGCAGGCATGAAGAACACGGGCTAATAGGTCCGACGGAGCCCGTCGAGCCACGGTTCGTTCGCGTTCGTCACCCAGTCGACGAGGCCGACGGCCTGTCGGATCGTGACGAAGTTGTAGGTTCGGTTCCAGGGGTAATCGATGTCGTAGCCGGCGTTTCCATCGCTCCGATAGAGCGCGGGCAGTCCCTGGTGGATCCCCCGTACCTCCTCGAACAGCCGGTGGCGCACGTCCCGGAGCTCGGGGTTTCGAGCGCGCCACTTGCGCTCGTGGAGCCGGTCGAGGATCGCCTGTAGCGCCGCGTCCCGATCCGATACCCCCTCGGGGAGGAACACGAGCGGTTCGCCGAAGTCGCTCGCGGCGAAGAACACGAGATGGCCGTCGAACCCGTCGTTTCGATTCCGAAGCACCGCCCGAACCGCATCGTGGTCGAGGGTGGAGCGGTACGACTCGCGCATGTAAAGCGCCCGTTCGAGCAGTTCGCGGTATCGCTCGTCGGGGTCGCTCGCAGTCGGTTCCGGCGGCGGATCCTCGCAGGCCGGATGGGGCGCGCCGACCGGTTCGCCCTCGAACGGGAGACGCTCGCCGCCACGAGCGATCGGCCCGCCTGCGGCCGTCCCCGCCATCATCGAGAGCACGCCGGCGAGCGCGCCGCTCGCCCGGAGAAGACGCCTTCGAGAGCCGTCGATATCGTTCGAACCGTCGCTGCCCTCGTTCATCGGTTCGATGTACGTACCGGTATACTAAACATCCCTGTGATCGAGACGGACCCGCCCTCCACACTCGACCCGCAGGGCGACGGCTCCGCCCGATCCGCGACTCGGCCACCGGTCCCCCCTTCCCAAGGAATTCCTCAACGACACACCGGCGGCTAGAGCGTTCGGAAGTGTCAGAGACACGGGGACGCGTCGAACCGGGCAGTACGACGCTCCCCACGTGGCTGACGTATGTCAGCAGATAATATATATCATACTTACATATATTTCTTGTTATTACCGTACGCGTCGATTCGACGAAAGTACCGGCGATCGACCGGCTCGCTCGCCGCCATCGGTACAGATCCGGGGTAGGGTATCGAATTCCCGTCACGCCGCGTCACCCGGATTTATACCGTCGTCGTCCCGAGTATCGACATGGAGCTGTCGGAGCAGTCAGTCGTCGTGATCGGGAGCGGGTTCGGCGGCCTGTCTACGGCGTGCTATCTGGCCGACGCCGGGGCCGACGTGACGGTCGTCGAGAAGAACGAACAGGTCGGTGGGCGCGCGTCTCGATTGGAGACCGACGGCTTTCGTTTCGACATGGGGCCGTCGTGGTATCTGATGCCCGACGTGTTCGAGGGATTCTTCGGCGATTTTGGACGTTCACCCGACGACTACTACACGACCGAACAGCTCGATCCCCATTATCGGATCTTCTTCAAGGACGGCGACGAGGTCGATATCTCGCCCGATATAGAGGAGACCAAAGAGACCTTCGAAACCTACGAATCGGGCGCGGGCGAGTCCCTCGAAGAGTACCTCGAAAAGAGCGAGCTCAACTACGAGGTCGGAATGGAGCATTTCGTCTACGAGGACCGTCCTCGCTTCCGTGATTGGGCCGACCTCAACGTGCTGAAAAACGCTCGCGGGCTCTCGCTTATCGGCTCGATGCAGGACCACGTCGAGGAGTACTTCGAGCACCCGAAACTCCAGCAGATCATGCAGTACACCCTCGTGTTTCTGGGCGGATCGCCCAACAACACGCCCGCGCTCTACAACCTGATGAGCCACGTCGACTTCAACCTCGGCGTCCACTATCCGGACGGAGGGGTGGGCGGCGTCGTCGACGGCATCGCCTCCCTCGGCGAGGAGCTCGGCGTGACCTACCGCACCGACCAGCCCGTGACCGCGATCGAGGGCCGGGCGGGCGGGTTCAAGGTCGAGGCCCGCGATACGTTCCTCCCCGATCTGGTGGTCTCGGACGCCGACTACGCCCACACCGAACTCGACCTCCTCCCCCCGGAGAAGCGGGGGTATAGCGAGGAGTACTGGGAATCACGGACCTACGCGCCCTCGGCGTTCCTGCTCTACCTCGGCGTCGAGGGCGACGTGGAGGAACTCGCCCATCATACCCTCGTCTTGCCGACCGACTGGGAATCCCATTTCGAGAAGATCTTCGAGGAGCCCGAGTGGCCCGACGACCCCGCGTACTACCTCTGTGTTCCCTCGAAAACCGACGACTCGGTCGCTCCCGAGGGCCACTCGAACCTCTTTGCGCTCGTCCCCATCGCGCCCGGCCTCGACGACCGGCCCGTGATCCGTGAGAGCTACCGCGACCTCGTCCTCCGGGACATCGCCGAGCACACCGGCGTCGATCTGAAGGATAGAATCGTCTTCGAGGAGGTCTTCACGATCGACGACTTCGCCGAGCGCTACAACAGCATGCGAGGAACGGCCCTCGGGTTGGCCCACACGCTCGATCAGACCGCCGTGTTCCGCCCGCCACACCGCTCGAAGGAGGTCGACGGGCTCTACTTCACGGGCTCGTACACGACCCCCGGAATCGGGGTACCGATGTGTCTGATCAGCGGCCAACTCACCGCCGAGGCGGTCGCCGCGGACTACCCGAACCAGTGACCCTCCGATATCTGCTTGCGCTCTCTCGGCCGCGCTTCTGGTTCTATCTCGCGGGACCGGTCCTCGTGGGCGCGGTTTTCGGGGCCGAGCGGGTCAACGAGTTGCTCTCAGTTCCCCTGCTCGCGCTGTTCCTCTACTTCCTCCTGCCCGCGAACGTCTTTCTGTACGGCATCAACGACGTCTACGACCGGGAGATAGATGCGAAAAACCCCAAAAAGGAGGGTCGCGAGGCGCGCTTCGAGGGCCAGCGGGTCGTCCCAATCGCCGTGGTCGTTTGTGCGCTCGTCCCGCTCGCGTTCTTCTCCCTGTTCCCGCCGGGCACGTGGGTGTGGCTCGCCGTCTTTCTGCTCCTCGGGGCGGCCTACAGCGCCCCGCCCGCCCGATTCAAAACCACACCTCTGCTGGATTCGATCTCGAACGGGCTCTACCTCGCGCCGGGTGCGGCGGCCTACGTCGCGCTCGCGGGGAGCCAGCCGCCCCTGCTCGCGATCGCCGGCGGGTGGCTCTGGACGATGGGGATGCACACCTTCAGCGCGATTCCCGATATCGGCCCCGACCGCGCGGCCGGAATCGAGACGACAGCGACCCTGTTGGGCGAGTCCTGGACCTACGCCTACTGTGGGGCCTGCTGGACGCTTTCGGCGCTCTGTTTCGGCGCGCTCGACGGTCGGCTGGGCGCGCTGTTTCTCGTCTACCCGACGCTCGTTCTCGCCGTCTCACTCACCGAGATCGACGTTTCACGGGCCTACTGGTGGTTTCCCGTTATCAACGTCGTCGTCGGTGCGCTCTTCACGATGGGTGGGTTGTGGCTGCTGGTCTACCGTTAGAGCGTATATTGGTCAGAAACAACGCTAAGATCCTAGTAACTGAAACATGAACTATGGGCAATACGAAACGGCTCTATCATCGTGTAGATGAGTGGGCACGGAATCTGTCGCGTATTGGCTATGCTGGTCTTGTTGGCGTCGTATCCGTGGTGTCTGTCCTGCTTGTTGGCGCCCTCTTTGGTGACTCAACGATCATTGAGGCCCTCACAACGGGTTTCACACTGGCTATTCTCTTTTACGCGTTCAATCCCAATCAGTAAATGTGATAGCTATTTCCTTTCGACAGGACGAGTTCATGCCTGGATAGTAAAGGGAACTGCACACACGAACTACCTAACAGGCAATCGGTCCTACAACACGTCCGGAGTGAGTTAAGCGGGGAGGAAACGAACGGTGCTAAGTGCCCGCCGTCCGAACGCCTCGATATGACGACGGGTGGCGAGTCGTGAGCGAGACGGCTGTGGCGACCCAGCGAGCGCGAGTCGAATCGACCCTCGAACGCGTCGTCGAGGAAAACAGGTTTACCATCGCCGTCACCTTTCCGCTGGTCGGGGTCGCGATGCTACTCGCCGGGCGGGCGGAGCTGATCCCCGCCGAACTCGCCATGAACCCCTACCTGCTGATCGGGGCCAATCTGGTAATGGTCTCGCCGCTCGTGGCCGGACTCGTCCCGCTGATCGATCGGCGGGCTGCCATCGGCCTCTCCGTGCTCGCGCTCTTTACGTGGGGGATCGAACTGGCGGGCGTCCTCACCGGGCTTCCCTACGGCGAGTTCTCCTATGGGGTGGAACTCGGCCCGATGCTGTTCGATCTGGTACCCCTCGGCCTTCCAGTCTTCTACTTCCCGATCCTCCTGAACAGCTACCTGCTCGCGCTGTTGTTCCTCGGTACTCCTTCCTTACTCCGCCGCTTTGTGCTCACCCTCGGGATCGTGCTCGCGCTGGATCTGATCCTCGATCCCGGCGCGGTCGCGCTCGGCTTCTGGGGGTGGGAGGTGCCCGGAGGGTACTACGGCGTGCCCGCGATCAACTACCTCGGGTGGGCTCTCAGCGGATCGGTCGCCATCGCGATCCTCCAGTTCTCGTTCGACCACGAGGCCGTCCTCGCCCGTCTCGAACGGTGTGGCTTCTTCCTCGACGATCTGGTGAGCTTTCTCGTGCTCTGGGGGCTGATCAACGCCTCCGTCGGCAACTGGATCCCGGTGGCACTGTCGTTGTCGCTTCTGGTGACTCTCCTCGCGAGCGACTGGTTCGACTTCAACGTGCTCGGGACCTAACGGGTCGGGAGCCGTTCGCCGTGGCGTTCGGTCCGTCGATCCGTCCGGTCGGGAACGGCACTGACTCGGTCGAAGACCGCCTCGGGGTCGGTGGTCCACTGCCAGTGCCAGCGAACCCGGACGACCAACCAGAGCTTTCTGGCCGTCCCCAGTTCGGGCTCGTTGTTCAACACGTCGTATTCGCAGTTGCGGATCAGGCGGTGGTGTTCGGCGTAGAGGACGGCCGCAAGCAGGACGGGAAGCTGGCAGTCCCGCGGGAGGTATTTGATGCCGGCGACGCCCTCGCGGTACAGCGACTCCGCGCGCGTGAGCTCCGTCTTGACCGCGTGGGCGACGTTCTCGTCCATCTCGAAGCGTTCGATCCGTTCGTCGGAGACGCCCTCCGCTTCGAGGGTACTCTGGGGCAGGTAGATCCGGTCGCGCTCGATCACGTCCTCGCGGACGTCTCGAACGAAGTTCGTCAACTGGAACGCCTCACCCAGTGCGGTCGCGTGTGAGAGTGCGGCCTCGGGGTCCTCGGGATCCATAACGGCGGTCATCATCCGCCCGACGGCCGCCGCCGAGCCGTTCATGTACGATTCGAGCTCCGCGTAGGTCCCGTACCGGCGTTTCTCGATATCGGTCAGCATGGCGTCGATGAAGACTTCGATGTCCTCGTCGGCGATGTCGTGGCGTTCCTTGATGGACTGGAACGCCTCGAGAACGGGGCCGTCGGGGTCGGCCCGCCCGAGCGCCTGTTCGCGCAAGGATTCGAGCCGTTGGCGCTGCTCCCCCGGGGGCACTCCGTCGGCGTCGTCGACGACCTCGTCGGCGACGCGAAAGAACGCGTACAGGACGTACGTCGCCTCCCGAACGCGACCCGGAAGCAGCCGGGTCGCGTAGTAGAAGGTTCGACCGGTCCGTCGGTGAATCGCCTTACTCTGTTCGATGTGGTCTCTCTCTACCATTTCGGGCATTGATCCCTGATTCCGCCTAGGGACGCCCGATTATTAGTTGTTTGTACCCTCCTACCACCGCTCGATCAGTCGTCGCCCTCCGCTTCGGCGTTTTCGGGCCCTTCCTCTGTCGTCTGGAGGGTGTCTCGCTCCTCGGCGAACCCTTCGGAACCCTCGATGCGTGCGCGGGCCTCGGCGTCGAACTCCATCTCGACGTCCTGATACCGACTGACCTGCGAGAGTTCGTGGTGCGATTCGGTCGGGTGGCCGATATACCGCTGTTCGAGGTCGAACTGGGCCTGTTCGTCCTCCTCGGCGAGCTGCTTGAAGTCCTCGTACACCGCGTGGGCACCCGAGTGCAGCCCGAACAGGGTGATGAAGATGTACTTATAGCCCAGGTCACCCAGCTCCTCGAAGGTCAGCGGGTCCTCCTGATCCGACCACGCAAAGGACGAGGAGTAGTTGAACGCGAGGTCCAGATCGGGGTGGGTCTCGTGGATCGTTTCTGCGTACTTCGTCGCGTCCTTCCGGCTCGGATCGGGCATCTCGGGCCAGACCAGATCGACCCCACAGTCGGCATACAGCCGACCGCGTTCCAAGTGTTCCTCCCAGTCGCCGTTCGCGGAGCCGTAGGCGTCCGTTCGGGCGATGACCACGGTGTCCTCGCTCTGTTTTGCGTCGACCGCCGCCGAGAAGCGGGCTTCGGCCTGCTCACGTGAGACTATCTGCTTGCCCGCGATGTGCCCACAGCGCTTGGGCGTGGTCTGGTCCTCGATGTGGATCGCGGCGACGCCGGCCTTCTCGTACTCGCGCACTGCGCGTCGGACGTTGTGGACGCCGCCATATCCGGTGTCACAGTCCGCGATCACGGGGATAGTGCAGGCGTCGACCATGCGTTCGGCGTTCTCGACCATCTCGGTCATCGAGACCATCTCCAGGTCAGGGAAGCCGAACTGGCCGAGCACGGTCGAATAGCCGCTCATATAGATCGCGTCGTGACCGGTCATCTCGGCGAGCCGGGCGTCCAGTGCGTGATAGGCGCCGGGCGCGAAGACGAACTGCTGATCCTCCAGTTGGCGGCGGAACTCTCGTCCCGCCGGGTTGTCGATGTCCCTGAGGGTCGTGTCGGTGTTGCCGATCTTCTCTATCATCGCGCTTCCTCCGTGGGGGTCTCGATGAGGTGGCTCCAGACCTCTTCCTCCATGGTCTCGCGGCGGTCTCGCGGGGTGGTCGCGGGGGTCAGTTGTGGAACGATCGGGACGCCGGTGTTGTCGGTGTCGGTGTACATTGGGTGTCGGTTTCGGGCGGTCTGTGGGCGGTGCGATCGGGCGGCGAATCGCTTTCGTACACGATTTTTCACGACAATATGGTGGACTCCGAACTGCTACTTAACTATAACGATTAATCATTTTATATAGACAAAGGATCCTCCATGATCGTTAATTAATAATATTGGCAGTATATGACACACCGTCGGCGGGGTCGACCGCCACTGCCGTCGTCTCGTACTGTCGGTCATAACTACGTGAATCGACTGTGGAGACGGTCGAAAACGTGCTGGTGCCCGTCGAATCATGCCATCGCAGGTCATCCTCCCATGACCGACGGTATCATTCGCTTCCGTCGAGCAGCGCGTCGGCAAGCAGCGGGACGAACGTACCGATGTCGGTGACCATTCCTACGGTTTGGGCGCTCCCGCGGTCCTGTAGTTGGGTGACAGTGGCGGGGTTGATGTCGACGCAGACGACCCGGGTGGTCGAGGGCAGGCAGTTGCCGACCGCAACCGAATGCAGGAGGGTCGCGAGCATCAACACGAGGTCCGCGTCGTGGGCCTGCTCACGGATGGCGTTCTGGGCCGCGATCGAGTCGGTGATAGTATCCGGAAGCGGGCCGTCGTCCCGGATCGAGCCCGCGAGCACGAACGGGACGTCGTTTTCGACACACTCGTACATAATTCCCGAGTCGATCTTTCCCTCCGCGACGGCCTCGCTGATCCCGCCCGAGCGGATGATCTCACTGATCGTGTAGATGTGGTGCTTGTGGCCCTTCCGAGGGTGCTCTAAGGTCTCGACGTCCATCCCCAGTGAAGTACCGTACAGGTCCCGCTCGAGGTCGTGGACCGCGAAGCCGTTGCCCGCGCTGATCGCGTCGACGTAGCCCTCGCCGACCAGTCTCGCGAGGTCGTTTCGCGCCCCCGAGTGGATCACGGCGGGGCCGGCGACGACCATCACGTTCCCGCCCCGGTCTTTGGTTTCGGCGATCGCGTTCGCGACGTTCTCGATCTGCGTGGTCGCGGGGCGCTCGCTGCTGACCCCGCCCTGCATGAAGCCGAACGCCCCCCCGGCATCGCGTGGACGCTCGGGCGGGTGGACGCGGATGCCGGTGTTGCCCGTGACGACGAGGTCCCCCTTCTCGATCGCGTTGAGCACCTTCGTGTACGCGCGCGGGCCGTCGTGGTCGCCCCCCTCCGGGTCGACCACCACCGCACAGTCCATCTCGATGCGCTCGACCTCGATCCACTTCCCCTCGTACCTGATTTCAGTCGGGTGGTTCGTCGTCGAGTAAAAGCCCGCGGGAACGACCCGGTCTGCGGGCGCGGGTTCGATCCCGGCGTCGATCGGGTCCTCGAGGGTCGCGCCGGTCTGGTTGAGCTGGTGGAGGATCTCGTGAAGCGTCTCCTCCTCCTCGGCGGAGACGCGCATCCGGGCGTAGCTCTCCTCGTGTTTCCGTGTTCCGACGTCGAACTCCTCGACGTCGAACCAGCCGTCCATGTCCATGACGATGCCCATACACCGCCCCATCACGCCCGAGTCGATGATGTGCCCCTCCAGTTCGACGGTTCGCGAGACGCTCATACCGGAGACACAGGCGCTCGGGTGAAAGCCCCTGCGCTATACGAGCACGCCGACCAGCCCGACGGTCTCGAAGAGGAGCCAGACCAGAAAGGCGAGATAGAGTCCCAAAACCACACCCGGCTCCCAGGCAGCAAGCGCGAACTCGGTCCTGAGGAGCGCGAACAGCGCGATGGTCGCGAGCGTGAGGAAGGCGATCAGCGGGACGGCCACCCCGAAGTCGATCGTCACCGCGCCGGCGACGATCACCCCCGCGGGGACCGCGACCAGGAGGTCGAAGACGTTGCTCCCGAAGACGTTGGCGATGCTCGTCACGTCGTGGTCGCGTTTGGCGGCCGCGACGCTGACGAAGGCGTCGGGGAGGCTTGTCGCGGCGGCGACAACCGTGAGCCCCCAGACGAAACTCGGCGTCCCGAAGACGCCGCCGAACCCGATCGCGGCCCGCACCAGCGCCTCGACGCCGACCGTGATGAGCACGAGGCTCGCGAGCAGGTACGCCCACTGCTTCCTCACACCGACCTCCGAGACGTCGGGCGCGTCGTGTTCGATCGTGTCCTGGTACTGGATGAAGACGTAGAGGAGGTACGTCCCGATCGGGATCAGCGCGAGCGTCGGCGTGATGGTTCCCGAGACGCCGTTCTCGACCGGGTAGTAGATCACCGCGAACGAGCACATCAGCAGGAAGACGGCGACGGAGATGATGTAGAACTGCGCTTCCTTGTAGACGACGTCACGACCCACGTCCAGGGCCCCCGGGCTGAAGGTCGCCGCCAGCCCCGGGATCACGAAGACGTTGAAGATCGCCGACCCGATGATCGCGCCGACGCCGAGTTCGAACTCGCCGTGGATCAGCGGGGCGATCACGGCGGTCATGAGTTCGGGGAAACTGGAACCGACCGCGACGACGATCGCCCCCTGAACGATCGCGGGCAGGCCGTAGTACGCCGAGAGCCGGTCGGCGGACGTTTCGAGCCAGCCGCTGGCCCGCCAGACGACGGCGGTTCCGAACAGCGCGAGGGCCACGAACCACGCGAGCGTCCACATCGTCTCCCCGGTTTCGTCCCGCGAGTAAACCGGTGTCGTTGTGTGACGCCGGGGGCTTATGGTGTCTCGATGCCTCCGTTCACCCATGTGTGGACGCTACGCGCTCTTCGCCCCGCCCGACGAACTCGCCGAACGGTTTTCGGTTCCCGTTCCCGAAACCTCCCCGACCTACAACGCCGCGCCGAGCCAGCACCTGCCGATCGTCCCCGACGACGCCGAGGAGATCCGCCTCGCGCGCTGGGGACTGACCCCCGAATGGGCCGACGAGGAACGCGACCTGATCAACGCCCGCGCCGAGACCATCGAGGAGAAGCCGAGTTTCAGGGACGCCCGGCGGTGTTTGGTCCCCGCGAACGGCTTCTACGAGTGGGTCGAGGCCGACGGCGGCAAGCGGCCCTACTACGTCACCCGCCGGGACGGCGACCCCTTCGCGATGGCCGGCCTCCGGACACGCTGGGAGCCCCCGACGAAACAGACGGGCCTCGATTCGTTCTCGGGAGGCGGTCCCGATTCCGAGGAACCCGCGGCGATCGAGACCTTCGCGGTCGTCACCACCGAACCCAACGAGGTGGTCGAGAAACTCCACCACCGGATGGCCGTGATCCTCTCCCGCGAGCACGAACGCGAGTGGCTCTCCGGAGAGCCCTTCTCGCTCGCGCCCGCCGAGGAGTTACGGACGTACCCCGTCTCGACGGCGGTCAACAGCCCCGGAAACGATTCGCCGGAACTCGTTCGGGAGGCCGCGGATGTCTGAGGCCGAGTACGACGCGGTCGTCTTCGACAACGACGGCGTGCTCGTCGAACGCACTGATAGAGCGGTGCTCCGCGGAGCGATCCGCGAGACCTACGACGAGTTCGGCGTCTCGCCCAGCGAGGAGGAGGTAGAAGCGCTGCTCGGGGTCACACGCGAGTCGATCGCCGAACTCACGGCCGAGTACGATCTGAATGCCGACGACCTCTGGTATCGCCGCGACATGATCACTTCGCGCGCCCAGTGCGAGTCGATCAGAAACGGCGGAAAGCCCCTCTACGGGGACATCGCCGCACTCGACGAACTCTCGCCCGCGCTGGGCGTCGTCAGCAACAACCAACACCGCACCATCGAGTTCATCCTCGATCACTACGACCTGCACCCCTACTTCGAGACCCACTACGGTCGCGAGCCCACGCTGGCGGGGATCGACCGGAAGAAGCCGAGTGGCTACTACATCGAGCGCGCGCTTTCGGATCTCGACACCCGGAACGCGCTCTACGTCGGCGACAGCGGGGTCGACGTGCTGGCGGCAAACGAGGTCGGCCTCGACTGTGCGTTCATCCGCCGCCCGCATCGCGAGGACTACGACCTGCCCGCCGCGCCGACCTACGAAATCGGAAGTTTAGAAGACCTGCCCGTGATCTGTCGGGGCGACTACGAGGCGTTCCAGCCGGACGCGGGGTCGGCAACGTAGCCCGCCTTCGTGATCCCGATCACAAGCGAATAGCATACGGTCCCCCCGTTCCGAGCAGAGGTATGCGACTCGCTCGCGCCCTGACCGACGACGGCCCCAAGGAAGGGGAGTTCGAGGACGGCACGCTCAGTACCGATACCGACGAGTACGAGATCGACCGCGAGGACCTGCTCGCGCCCTGTGTGCCCTCGGCGCTCTACTGTGTCGGGCGCAACTACGCCGAGACGCTCGACCAGATGGACTACGAGCGCCCCGAAGAGCCCGACTTCTTCATCAAGCCGCCAGTCTCCGTGATTCCAACCGACACGCCGATTCCGTACCCGACGTTCTCCGAGGAGGTCACGTACGCCGGCGAACTCGTCGCCATCATCGGCCAGAAGTGTAAGAACGTCCCGATCGAGGAGGTCCCCGACGTGGTTCGAGGATATACGATCATGAACGACGTCGACGCGCTGGACCAGCAGGGGCGCACTGCGAGAAAGGCCTTCGACGGGTCGGGCCCGCTGGGACCGTGGATCGAGACGGACCTCGACCCGCGGGGGATCGACATGCACACCGAGATCGACGGCGAGCGCCGTCAGGAGGCCAACACCGAACTGATGCTCTTCGACCCCTACGAGGTCGTCTCCTATCTCTCCGAGCGTTTCACGTTCTCGCCGGGCGACGCGATCGCCTTCGGCAGCCCCGCAAATCCCGGAACCATCGAACCCGGAAACGAAATCGAGATCACCTACGAGGGCGTCGGCACGCTCAGAAACGGGGTCGCGCAACCGGACCGGTAGGGTCGTTCGACGCCCTCAACCCTCGACCTCGTCGAGCAGTCCCGACAGGACCTCGTCGAACGCCTCCGGATTGTCCCGGTTGACCAGGTGGGCGGCGTCGCGGATCTCGTAGACGTCACAGCCGAGCGCCCGTGCGAGGTCTGCGCTCTGGCGTTTGACCGGCGAAACCTCGTGTTCGCCGTAGACGACGCGGGCGGGTACGGAGAGCCCGTCGAGTTCGGGCGGGCGGAATCGATAGAGCGCCGCAAACACCTTCTTGAACTCGTCTTCGGGCATCCGATCGACGGTTTCGAGGGCCACGGCCCGGACCTCGGGGTCGTGGGCGAGCCACGGCCCGCCGTTCAACGGACGAATGGTCGAGAGCAGCGAGCGAAAGGTCGTTCTGCTGCCGGTAAACGAAAGCGAACTCGCCAGCATGGGAAGCGGCGTGAGCAGGCGTTTCATCGGCCCCGGGATCGACACCGGCGGGAACGTCTGAACCGCGCCCGCGAGCAGGAGTCCACGGACTCGTTCGGGGTGTCGGGCGGCGTACGACTGGGCGACCATCGACCCGAGCGAGAGCCCACAGATCACGGCCTCGTCGACTTCGAGTTCGGAGAGGAGCGCATCGAGGTCCTCGGTCAGGAGGCCGATCGAATAGCGACGCGCCTCGGAGGGACCGGTTCGGCCGTGGCCCCGGAGGTCCGGGGTGACGATTCGATACTCCTCGCCGAAGCGTTCACGCTGGGGATCCCAGCTCTCGGCCGAGAGCCACCCGCCGTGGAGGAACACGAGCGGTGGGCCGGAGCCGTCGTCGTCGTAGGCGAGCCCGATCGTCGGGGCGTCTGCAGTGGACACGGCCGATCTACGGGACGAACACCCCTGAATCGTTCGCTTGCCACGCCACCTCCTCTAGAAACATTCATAAAATAATTAGTTTATATTTATTAATCTCAAAACTAGAAAAGAGTTTTCGTTTCACATGTTCTCCTATCGACTGAAATAATGATAAACGAGAACACGACCCGAAGACGACTCCTCCGCGGGATCGCCGCGGCGGGACTGACAGTGGGAACGGTCGGGACGGCGAGCGCCGATTCCGTGGAGACGTATATCGTGACCGGTGGATCGCGGAATCGAATCGAGAACGCCGAGTTCTCGGTGACGCGGGAGCTCGCGGGCGGCTCGGTACTGATCGTTTCGGGACCGGCGGGTTCGGCGGACGAACTCGGTTCGGTCGGCGGCGTCAGCGGCGTGACGCCGAACTTCGAGGTCGAGTTCTCTGAACCGGTTGAAACCGCGCCGCAGACGACCGAGGACGCCGCCTTCACCGATCTCCAGTGGGACAAGGAGATCACCGACACGTTCGCGGCCCACGACTACGCCACCGGCGAGGGCTCCAGGATCGTCATCGCCGACACCGGCGTCGACGGCACCCACCCTGATCTCGCGGGGAACTTCAACGAGGAGCTGAGCGTCTCGTTCGTCAACGGCGGCGAGGAAGGCCCCCACATCGGCGATAGCGGCGACCACGGCACCCACGTCGCCGGAACTGCGGCGGCGACCGGCGACGTCGGCGTCACCGGTACCGCCCCGAACGCCGAACTCGTTTCTGTTAGGGTCCTCGGACCCGATAGCAGCACCTTCGCCGATGTCCTCGCCGGGGCGGACTACGCGGCGGAGATCGGGGCCGACGCCGCGAACTTCAGCCTCGGTGCGGGGCCGTTCCCGCCGCAAGCCAACAGCGACGGGCTTCGTGTCGCGATCCAGCGGGTGATGCAGGACGCCGTCCGGCGCGGAACCGTCCAGACGGTCTCCTCGGGCAACGCCGAGACGAACCTCCAGCAGGGCCAGTCGTGTACAACGTTCGTAGAAGAAAACGAGGACGGCGAGGAAGTGGAGGTGGAGACCTGCGACAACTGGCACTATCTCCCTGGCACCGTCCAGGGTGTGATGACGGTCTCGGCGACGACACCGAACGATGAACTCGCGTTCTACTCGAACTACGGAACGAACGCGATCGAGGTCGGCGCACCCGGCGGCGGGTACGAAACGCTGGAGGAGACGCTCGATCCCGATGCTGACGTCGAGTGGCCGTATCCGACGAATCTCATCTACTCGACGGAACCCGACGAGACCTATGGCTGGAAGGCCGGCACCTCGATGGCCGCCCCGCAGGTCGCCGGGCTCGTCGGCCTCGTCCGCGAACTCGCTCCCGACATGAACGCGAACCGGGTCGAGAGCGCCGTCGCCCACGGCGCCGAACTTGTCAACGGGCGATCCGGTCCCGAGTTCGGTGCGGGCCGGATCAACGTCCTGAACACCGTCGAACGGGTCCGATAGTCACTCGAACAGTTCGTCGTGGCGTTCGGCGAGGTCCGTATAGGCACCCGAGGAGTGTTCTTCGAAGATCTCCTCGGGGTCGATCGTCGTCTCCGAAAGCGGCGTCACCTCCGCGGGCACCCCCCGAACGAACGATTTTTCGGGGATCTCGTAGCCCTCCGGTACGGTGGTTCCGCTGGCAACGATGCTACCGGCCCCGACGGTGACGTGGGAGTTGATCGAGGCGTTGAATCCCACGAGCGCGCCGTCCTCGACCGTCGCGTCGTTCAACACCGCCCCGTGGCCGATCATGACCCGGTCGCCGAGGGTGGAGGAGTGGATCGTCGCGTTGTCCCCGACGTGTGACCGTTCCCCGACGCTCACGGGACCGATATCGCCCCGGAGGACCGCCCCCGGCCAGACGCTCGCGTCCGCGGCGACTCGCACGTCGCCCACGAGCGTCGACTCGCGGCTGACGCGGGCCGACCCATCGATTTCCGGCTCTTCTCCCTCGAACGCGTAGCTTCGTTCCCTGGACATATGTGTGCTAACAACGAACATATACAAAACGGTTCCCGTCGTCTCCTTCGCCGAACCCGGCTAGGTGGTGTGCCAGCACGGACCGCTAAGCAACGGGTTCGCAACCCTTTCGGTCGCCGTCCGACCACCTCGGGTAATGAGTTACAGAATCGGCCTCGTCGGCAAGCCCTCGGTAGGCAAGTCGACCTTCTTCAACGCCGCGACCATGAACGACGTCCCCGAGGGAGCCTACCCCTTCACGACCATCGACCCGAGCGTGGGCGAGGCGTACGTCCGTGTCGAGTGTGCCGCCCCCGAGTTCGACCACGCGTGTACCCCCGAGACGGGCTTCTGCCGGGACGAGGTTCGGTTCGTCCCGACGAAACTCGTCGACGTCGCTGGCTTGATCCCCGGTGCCCACGAGGGCAACGGGCTCGGAAACCAGTTCCTGACCGACCTCAACGAGACGGACGTGCTGGTCCACGTCGTCGACTTCTCGGGGACGACCGACGCCGAGGGCGAACCCACCGAGGGCCACGATCCGCGCGACGACATCGACTTCCTAGAGACCGAACTCGACATGTGGTACCTCGAAATCCTCGAGAAGGGTATCGAGAAGTTCTCAAACCGGTACGCGGGCAAGGAGGCGGCCATCGAGGTCGAACTCGCCGAACAGATGAGCGCCTTCCGGACGAACAAGGACGAGATCAAACGGCTGATCCTCCGGCTCGACATCGGCTTCGACCCCATCGAGTGGGATCCCGACGATCGCGAAGCGCTCGCCCGCGAGATCCGAACGGAGACGAAGCCCATGGTGATCGCGGCCAACAAGATGGACACCCCGAAAGCCCGGGAGAACTACGAGGCGATCACGTCGGATCCCGACTACGAGCACCTGACGATCGTCCCCGCGAGCGCCCACGCCGAGAAGGCGCTGAAACGCGCCGACGAGCAGGGTGCGGTCGACTACCGGCCCGGCGACGGCGACTTCGAGATCCAGGGAGAGCTCTCGGCCGATCAGGAGGCGGGACTGAGCCAGATACAGGAGTTCGTCCACGAGTTCGAGGGCACGGGCGTCCAGCGCGCCCTGGAGACCGCGTTGTTCGAGGAACTCGACGCCATCGCGGTGTTTCCGGGCTCGGCGAACGGTGAACCCGAGGACGGGACGTTCATGCGCGACTGTTTCGTCCTGCCCGAGGGTTCGACCACCGAGGACTTCGCCTATTTCCTGCACTCCGATATCGGCGAGGGGCTGCTCCACGGGATCGACTGCCGGAGCAACCGACAGGTCGGTTCGAGCCACGAACTCGAACACCGCGACGTTATCGAGATCGTTTCGACGAACTGACCGAACGAAAACGACTATGTGGTCCGCTACCGTAGATCACAGTATGGCGAGTGCACGAACCGACTCGCGGTGTCTGAGCTGCGGCTTTACCGCCGCCTCGGGGGGCGAGGAGTGGGCCGAAGTCGAGGTACCGAAACTCGGGCGGCTCACCCAGTGTCCCGAGTGCAACAGCACGAACGTCACCAGCGGACGCTAATCCCGTTCGAGGACCGTTCCGCCCTCGCCGACCGCCACGGAAACCCCACCGATGGCGATCCCGTGGATGTCCGCCTCCGTCGGCGAATCGACGCGCTCCCAGTCCCCCTCTCGGTTCTCGTAGATCGCCCCGCCCGCGCCGGCCGCGAGCCACTCCTTATCGCCGACCGCGAGCCCCGAGAGCGCGGCCTCGGCGACGCGGACCGGCGTCCAGACGCTCCCGTCGAAGCGCTGGACGACCCCGGAACCGTTCGCGACGGCGACGATCTCGTCGGTGACCGCGAGCGCGTCGAACCCGCTCGCGTCCTCGATTCCGACCTGCTCGAACTCTTCCCCTTGAAGCCGGTAGACACCGGCGTTGGTGTCACAGCAGTAGCCGAGCGAGTCGTCGACGAACTCGATGGCGCTCATCGAGGAGCCGCTGCCCGGTTTGACGGGGTCGTTCCACTCGATCTCGGACCCGTCGTAGCTACCCAGCAGGACCTGGCCCGACCCGTTGACGAGCGCGAGGCGCTCGCCGCCGGCCGCCCCGGCGACCGCGAGGTCGGCCCAGTTATCGGTGATCCCCTCGGGCGCCGAGTGATCCGTATGACGGTCCGCCTCGGGATCGTAGCGCCCGAGGACGCCGCCGTCGCCCGCGATCCAGACCGCTCCGCCGTCGGCGGTCGGGTCGACCCCACGGAGCGTCTCCGAGGCGGCCCCCGGACCGCTCTCGAGTGCGAGCTCCCACCCGTCTACCGGATCGCGTGCGAGCAGGACGCCGTTCGTTCCGACCGCGTACGCGCTCTCGCCCGCCACGACGGCGTCTAATAGCGTCTCCTCGGTCGGAGAGTCGATCCCGGTCCATTCGTCCGATCCCTCGTCCTGCAGGTCCCCGTCGGCGGGTTCGTCGTCCGTAGCGCCCGCCGGCGTCGGTTCGTCCCCGGCACCTTCGCCGGACGGGTCGGGTGCGGTCTCCGGGCTCCCCTCGTTCGCTGATCCGGTTTCGGTCCCGGCGGTCGCAGACCCCCCCGCGCCCGTCGCTCCCGGCGTTTCCCCGTCGTTCTCGCTGGTGTCAGCCACGTCTGCGGCGGTCGATCCGTGATCCCCGGCGTCCGCCGTCTCTCCGGGCCGTGACGGTCCTCGGTCGCGCGTTGCGGTTCCGTCGTCGGGGTCTACAGATTTCCTCTCGGAGACGGATTCGGAGACGGCCGACCGTTCCGAACCGGCCGCTTCGCCCGTTGTGCCGTCCGTCTCGACCGGCTCCGGAGTCTTCCCGTTGCGGGTCAGGTAGAGGTAGACCGGTGGGAGGACGTAGACTGCGATGGCTAGGACGACGAATCCCCGGTGGACGAACGTCAACAGCCCGAAGGCGGTCAGGGCGGTCGCGGTGATGGTGTGGATACCGGTGTGGGCGTACTCGCGGTAGAACGTGAGAAATCCCTCGTCGCCACCCTCGGCGGCCGTACTCATTGTCGGCGCTACTCGCGCGACGCCGATGAGGCTTTCCGTTGCACCGCCCGACCACAAGACATAGCCCCCCGCCGGGCCACCACTTCACATGGACCTCGTTGCCCGCGACATCATGACGACCGACGTCGAGACCGCCCACCCCGACGACGAGGTCGGCGACGTGCTCGAACGCCTCGCGAAGGCGGATTTCAACGGCTTTCCGATCGTCGAGGGCGATCGAGTGGTCGGGATCGTCACGCAGGGCGACCTCGTGCGGCTCTTTCGCAAGAAGGACCGGCTGGTCTGGATCCCTATCGGAGTGCCGCCGTTCAGCGAGACGCTGCCCTATGCGGTGGACTTCTCGCTCGACGAACTGGATCTGGGCATCGACTTCGTGAAGAACGCCCGCAAGGACGTCCGTGAGATCATGACCCGCGACGTGGTCACCGTCGAGGCCGACGCCGGGGTCGGCGAGGTGCTCTCGATCCTCGCGGGCGAGGAGCGCGACATCAACCGCGTGCCGGTCCTCGAAAACGGTCGACTGGTCGGGATCATCACCCGCGAGGACCTCCTGCAGGCGCTGCGGACGGAACTGGACCCCTGAGAGCGGAAGGTTCTCTACGCTGGGTGATCAATCGGACAGTTGACTGGGGAACGATGTTCGAACTATGGGGGATCACGGTGACGGGGGGAACGGTAGTGCTCGCGCTCGTGCTCGTGGCGATCGTCGCGCGAACCGCATGGGAGCGGCCGCTGGCAATTCTCGCCGTCGGCGGGTTGATCGGGGCCGTCCACGCCGTCGCCTACTGGACGGCGTACCTCGACGCCGCCGCACTCGCGAGCGTGCGCGAAACGGCCGTCGATGTGTCAGTAGGAGCGTTTTTCGCCGTCGCCGGTGCGATCGACGCCGTATTCGCCGCGGTCGGACGAGCGATCGCGTGGGCGATCGATACGCTTGCGGGCATCTCGATGCCCGAGACGTCCGTTTCGGTTCTCGAGTTCGGGACCTTCCTGCTGGCGATCGTGGTCGTCAGTGCGCTCGTCTGTGGGGCGCTGATCCGGATCGCTCGGTGGACGACGGGAACGCCGATCGGCGAGTGGCTCGCCGGTTTCGGCGTCGTCTTCGGTGCGATCGGGATCCTCTGGACGTTGCTGCCGGTCCCGGTCGGCGAACTGACCGCGATTCACGCGCTGTTGGTCGCCGTTGCGCTGATCGCGGGCGTCGCTATCGTCGCCGTCGCAGTCCGGATCCCGACGCCAGCGCTACGAAAACGCGTGCGCGCCGGTGACCGGTGACGTGAGAGACGCACGCGTTATCCCCCTCGATGCCTATGTTCCGGTATGACCTCGTTGCCGGCTCTCGACGCAGATATCGGGGAGATCGCTGCTCGACGCGACGACCTCGTGGCGGCGGTTCGCGACCACGCGGGGCAGGTCGCCTACCAGCTCGCCCGGCTGCAGGGCGGCGATTACGGCCAGCGGTCCTTTGCCACCTCGCGCGGCGAGTGGACCGTCAAGTACGAGGCCGGCGACCTGCAGTACCTCCGATACGACCCGACTTCCGGCTCGGAGACCTACGTCGTCTCGACGAAACAGCCGCCCGATCCCGAGGCGCTCGCGGAGGCCCTCTCGAATTACGGGGCCTTCGTCGAGGCGTACAACGAGTACGTCCGCTCGCTCGACGGCGTCCTCGACGGCGTGGAGACGTCGTTCCCGGCCGTGGAGACGACCGACGACGTGGTCGCCCAGCGGGATCGGGTCCTCGACCGGATCCGAAAGGTCTGTGATCGGATCGCGGGCGAACTCCACCGCTACGAGGGCGGCGACTACGGGACGTTCACGACGCGGGTGTCGGGGACGCGCTGGGAGCTGAAGTGGGAGGGCGATACGACCTCCTACCTCCGAATCGGCGGCTCGGGCGGCGTCTACCTGCTCTCGCAGTACGAACCGCCCTCGGCGACCGACATCCGCGAACACACCCCCGCGTTTGGCGGGTTCGTCGAGGCGTACAACGATCACGTCGAGGAGGTCGAAAGCGACCTCCGACGGGTCTCGTTGTGAGCGCCGGTATGATCGATATTAGGAATCCTAATACGTCTATATCATACACCGGATAGGTTTATACGAGTGGATTCGAGACTCATGGCATGGTATGATAGAACAACACACACGAACGGCGCTTGGAGAACAGTAGAGGCCGCGATCCGAACCCCACCTGCCATGTGAATCCTCGGCATTGGCCGCCACCGGCGGAGCCGTTCCGCGGCGGCCGGAGCTACCGTGTATCGAAACGCCAGGAGAGACTTTTCCGCCAGTGACGACCGTCACGGAGACGGAGTCGGCATCGGTACGGCTCTATTTGGTCTCGCTCATCGAGCCGGTGTCGAGGACACCCGGTCACCGATTCCGGGCGTGGGTGGCGACGTTCGCTTGTGGGCGGAGGCCACACAGTGGTGGCCGTACTCCTCGACGGCGTCGACCCTGACATCGAGTTCAGCGGCGACCGTTTCGGGGTGTTCGTCCCGGTCGACGAGACGTAACAGGATCCGATCGATCACGTCGTAGGTCGCACCGAGGTCCTCTTCGTCGGTCTGGCCCACCCAGAACCCCGCGGTCGGATCCTTTTCGATGATCCGTTTGGGTACGCCGACGCGCGGCGCGAGCGCCCGTATCTCGGTCTTGTAGAGGTCGCCGAGCGGGAACAGGTCGGCCCCGCCGTCGCCGTACTTCGTGAAGTACCCGAGCAGGAGTTCCGAGCGGTTCGCCGTTCCGAGCACGAGCGCCGAGCGCGTGTTCGCGGCGTAGTACGCACAGACCATTCGCAACCGCGCGACGACGTTCCCGGTCACGTCTTGGTCGGCCGTCGACCCCAACGTCGATGCGACCCGCTCCTCGAAGCGGTCGAGGAGTCCCCGAAGCTGGATCTCCCGGTGCTCGATTCCCAACCCCGTCGCGATCGTCCGGGCGTCGCTCGTGTCCGGATACTCGGTCTTGTGGCAGGGGAGCCCCAAAGCCAGTACTCGGTCGGGTTCGAGCGCCGCCGCGGCGACGGCTGCCGTCACCGTCGAGTCGATACCGCCGCTCATCGGGACGACGACGCCCTCCGCATCCGCCTCCTCGACACACTGACGAACGAACGAGACGACCTCCGCTCGAACCCGCTCGGCCTCGATGGGGTCCGTCAGAAACCCCTCCTCGTGGCGATCAGTTCCTAATCGATCGTTCGTCGTATATATCTCCGAGATACCGTTGATACGTTCTCTTTTCACGATATTCTCGTTCTTTCGGAGGAATATAAGAACAGTCCTTAAACAAACGAAGGACATATAGAAATCCACGAACGTCCGTGTGCGTCGGGTACCGGAAGTGTTACTCGCGTCGAGTGGTGTGGGCGGGCGAGACGGATTCGTTTTCGGCGTCCATCAGGCAGACGAGCCGTCGGCGACAGCCGGTATCGAACGTGGCTGGCGCGCCGGCGTCGGCGTCCCGGATATCGTCCGCGGGGGTGGTGATCGATGGTGATTCGGTCGTGGCTGGCTGGGATTGTGGGTACGTGCTACTCATGTGCTGTCGGCTTCCGTAGTCGAGAAACGATGCTATCGGGGCGAGAATCAGTCGTGTACACGTACTACCGACATCTGTATCTCACCCGAGAGCACGAACTATAATGAATGTTCGGGTAGGTTCGGTTGTTGCCGTCGGAATCCTCTCACCCGTTTGGCTGTGGTCGACGGGCGGTTCGCCAGAGGGCGAGTCGGGCCGGGCGTTCGGTCGCTCGGAACCGCGATCAGCGTCGGGATCGTTCGGGGAGTTCGACTCGACTGGGGGTCTCGACGGCGGACGCGTCGTTCGCGGGCGTGATCTCCCGGTAGAGGGTTTCAAGGAGGTCGATCGTGTGGTGGATCGAGTATCGCTCGACGGCCGAGCGCGTTCGTTTCTCGGAATCGAGACACGTCTCGACGGCCTCGATCATCGACGCCATGTCCCCCGGCTCGAAGCGTTCACCGTTCTCGGGGCCGATAGTCCGATCGAACGGCGGGGCGTCGACCGCGGCGACGGGCGTCCCACAGGCGTTCGCTTCGAGCGTCGAGAGCCCGAGCGTGTCCGCAGTCGAGGCGGTGACGAAGGTGTCGATCGAACTGTAGAACGTCGGGAGCCGTTCGCGCGGGAGGAATCCACGGATAGCGACGTTCTCGGGTGCTTCGCGTTCGAGGCGGTCGCGAAACGGTCCCTCACCGACGATACGAAACTCGTACTCCGGTAGCCGCTCGGCCAGTCGGAGGATCTCCTCGACGTTCTTCTCCATACTGAGCCGACCGCTGTAGCCGATCACCGTCCGGTCCGAGAACCGCTCTTTCGCCGTTGGCTGGAAGAAGTCCATGTCGATGCCGACCGGGAGTTCGACGTGCTCGACGTCGCGATCGATCCGCGAGGTCGAGGCGGTCACGGCGTCGAAACTCCGCAGGAAGGCGTTCTCAAGCGGGACGTAGGCCTTCCCCAACACTCGCGCCAGCGTGTCGGATCCGACGCTCTGATGGAAGTACTCCTCGAGGGGGGTATGGTGGGTGTAGACCGTCGGGAGGTCGTGTTTTCGCGCGTAATACCGGCCCAACATCCCGACCGGGGCCGGACCATGACAGTGGACGAGGTCGAGTTCCGGCAGGGTCGAGGGCCGTCTGAACAGCGGGATCCGATAGCCGCCGTAAAACGGGTTCGGCAGCGAGGCGACGGGGAGCTCCCGCTCGTCCGGTTCGTACTCGCCGTCGGGGTAGACGACGTACACCTCGTGGCCGGCGTGCTCCAGTCGCTCGCGCCAGAGCTGGATGGTGTAGGTCACGCCGTCGATCTCGGGGAAGTAGCTGTCGGTGAAAAATCCGATCCGCACTCAGATCACCTCCTCGTACAGCTCTCGGAGCTGATCGGCCGTATTCGAGAGGGCGAAGCGCTCGCTGGTTCGGACCGCATTGGTTCCGAGTCGCTCTCTGTGTTCGGGGCGTTTCAACGCTTCGAGTTCGTCCTCGAACGACCCCGTCGACTTGAGACAGTCGTGGCCGTCCTCCAGCCACGAAAACGTCTCGATGTCCCGGACGACCACGGGGTGGCCGGTGCTCATCGCCTCCAGCAGCGCGATCCCCTCGTTCTCCTCGTGGGTCGGGAAGAAGAAGACGTCGCCGGCGGCGTACGCGCCCCGGATGTCGTCGACAAAGCCCGTAAACGTACAGTTTTCGGGCGACTTGTCGATCAGCCGCTTGGTCTCACGTCCTTTCAGCGAGCGGTCGAGGGGGCCGAACCACGCGAACTCCAGTTCGGGCATCCGACGAGCCGTCTCGACGAAGGTTTCGAGCCCCTTTCGTTTCAGGACGTGTCCGACGGCGAAGACGACGGGTGGATCCAAATCGTAGCGCTCGCGGTACTCCGATTCAAGCGCCTCGAACCCTTCGAGCTTCTCCCGATCGACGCCGTTCGAGATCACGGTCGTCGGCGTGTCGGTGTACTCCCGTATCAGTCGGCGGTTGTACTCCGAGGGACAGACCAGCGCGTCGGCGAGCCCGTAGGCCCACCGGAGATACGGTTTGAGGGGTTTTGCGAGGGCGTTCGTAAAGCGAAAGCTGTCGCCGAAGTCCTCGGCGGTCACGTGGGTGTGGGCGATCACCGGCACGCCGTGGTCACGAGCCCGCCTCGCGTACCAGACCGATCGTGGTCCCATGAGATTGAGGTGCAGCACGTCCGAGTCGAGCGACGGGGCCGTCGCCGGATCGACTCCGACCCGACGAAGCATCTTTCGCTGGTGTCTGACCGACTCGCGGATCCCGCCAGTGACGTGGTCCTCGAACTCGAAGTAGTGACTGACGTTCATCCCGGTTCCCACTAGCTGATTCGAAAGCGACAGTATGAATCTTTCAGTATCACCTCACCGATCGCCGTTCTCGACCGTCTCGTCCTCCCCGATCTCGCATCGTCAACAGATAGTATCAATTCTTTGCTTGGACCGGACTACTCGGTTCGGAGGCTCACTCGAGTTCGAGCCACGGCACCTCGATCAGCGCCGGAATCGGCGTCTCGATGTGGTGTTCCCAGACGCCTTCCTCGCCGAAGGCCTCGCCGTGATCCGCGGTGACGACGACTCGGCCGTCGAGGTTGTCCACGAGATCGGCGACCGATTCGAGCGCGATCCGGAGGTTCTCCTCGTAGAGTTCCATCGCCGCCTCGCGGGTTCCGTTTCGTACCAGATCGGCGGGGTCGAGTTCGAGCCACAGTCCCGCCTTCTGGGCGAGTTTGCTCCCGTCGAGGGCGCTCTCGACCTTCGGGCGGACGGCGTCGCTCACCGACGACAGTGCGCCCCCGCCGTCGGCGCTCGCCTCCCGGCCCTGTCGGTCGATCCCCTTGCGGATCTGCTTTAACTTCTGGCCCTTCCCGCGCCCGAGATACGGGGCGTGGGGCTGCATGTAGTGCAGTACCGTTCGCTCCGCGTCCTCGACGGCTTCGGGGTGCTCGCGAAACGACGCGGCGAGGCTCTCGGGGGGAACCGTGCCCAACTCGTCGTCCCAGCCGTGTTTCCAGACGTCGAACACCTCGCTGATGTGGTCGGCGGCGGCCCACTCGTAGTCGCAACTGGCCCCCCACTTGAGTTCGTTCAGCGGGATGCCGAGGCTGTTGATGAAGGGGTTGCCCGAGAAGTACGCGATGTCGTGCTGGCCGGTGAAGGTCCGGTAGGCCCACTCGGGCGTCGAGGAGCCGTTGCTCCGGCGCTTCTCGAGCGTGCCGTCGAGGTACTCGTCGTAGACCTCGCTGAAGACGTCGTACCGGCATGCATCGAGCACCACACAGTAGTCCCAGTCGGATTCGAGAAATCGGTGGTCCTCCATTAGTTGCCGTCGATTCCCGTCATGAGCATGTATTCCTATTGGTTTCGACCCGATCGGAGCGAAATCGTTTTCGAGTTTTTCACTCCAGATACCCCAGTTCTCGCAGGCGGTCTTTCGTCTCCGCGTCGGCCTCGTCGAGGACGTCGCTCGCGCCCGCCTCCGCGGGCGTGGTCCACGCCCCGCCGACCTCGCCCTCGAACCGGGTGAGTGCCCGTTCGGCGGCCGCGACCCGCTCGTCTTCCTCGGGTCCGAGCGTCGAGTCCTCCTCGGGATCGTCGTCGAGGCGGTAGCCCTCATCGGGGATGCGGTCGGCCCGGACGTACTTTGCGTCCTCGCTGCGTGCGGCGCGCATCCGGGCGTATGCCCGATGATCCTCGGGAAGGGTGATCCCGGCCTCGCTCGCCTTCTCCTCCAGATGGTGGAGTTCGATCACCGGCTGGGCGTACTCGACGAAGGCGTAGTCCTCGTCGTCGCCCTCCCCGCCTAGTACCGCGCGCTGGCCGACATCGGGGTCAGTGGCACGGTCGAACGCCCGGTACTCGCCCGAGACGAGCGAGCGGGTGGGATCGAACCCGACCGCGCCCGGAACCGCCTCGGCCTCGACCGAGAGCGAATCGAGGGTGGTGTGATACAGATCGAGTAGTTCGACGAGGTCCTCGTTTCGCCCCGGTTCGATCTCCGGATGTTTCACGAGTAGCGGGACGTTGATGAGTTCGTCGTAGAGGGCGAACTCGTGGCCGTAGAGGTCGTGTTCGCCGTGGAGTTCGCCGTGATCGGCACAGACGATCACCGTGGTATCCTCCCACCGGCACGTCTCGTGCAGCCACCTGAACAGCCGGCCGAGTTCGGCGTCCATGTGGGCGATCTCGGCGTCGTACAGCCCACGAATGGCCTCCCACTCCTCGGCGTCGATGTCGCGCGCCCCGGAGTT
Source organism: Halalkalicoccus paucihalophilus (assembly GCF_001593955.1). Taxonomy (GTDB): domain Archaea; phylum Halobacteriota; class Halobacteria; order Halobacteriales; family Halalkalicoccaceae; genus Halalkalicoccus; species Halalkalicoccus paucihalophilus. Next base: position 336,674 of record NZ_LTAZ01000004.1, read on the forward strand.
GTACTCCTTCGAATTCTGGCACACCGCCGAGGGATCGACGCCCGGCGCGAACTCCTCGCGGTACTCCTCCGGGGGGTAGTACGGCAGGTGGGCATCCATCAGGTTGACGAACGCGAACCACCCTTCCTCGCTCTCGCTGCCCTCGATAAAGGACCGCGTCCGGTCGATTACTGCTGGTGTTTTCGAGTCCGCTCCCTCGCCGCTTGCGAGTTTGGCGTGGGCCTGGGCACCCAGCCTGACGAGCCGGGTCGCGATCTCGTTGAGCCGATCGTTGTCGTTGACGAGGCGCCACGCCCGCGCGAGCGGCCCTGAGAGCAGGTCCTGGGGCAGGACTTCGAAGAACGAGTCCTGCTCGTCGAACCCACGCGTGAGTTCGGTGTAGGGCGTGATCCAGGCGTTCGAGGAGTAACACGCCGTATCGTAGCCCGCCGCCGAGAGTACGGACGCGAGCGTCGGGGCGTCCTCCAGATACGGGCTCTCCTGATCCGCGCCGTGCTGGCTCGGATAGAGTCCGGTGAACATCGAGGCGTGCACGGGCAGCGTCCACGGGGCGGGCGCGACGGCCGACTCGAAGACGACCGCCTCCTCGGCGAGCGCGTTCAGTTCGGGGGTCGTCGGGCGGTCGTAGCCGTAGGGCGTGAGGCGGTCCTTTCGAACCGTATCCAGAACGACCATGAGGACGTTGGATGGCTGGTGGCGGCCCATTTCCCCGTCACTCGGTGGTCCGCGCCGATAAATCGGTCGACATCCGGTCGTGACTGGACCGGGACGCGAGTCGAGATCAGACGTTTCAAGACGGACTCACACCTCCCTCGGGTATGAACGGTCGAAACTGGCGGGCGCTGATCGTCGGTTTTGCGGGAGCGATCGCCCTCTTCGTCGGCCTGTTCTTCCTCGTCGGCGCGGGCGACGTCCTCGATTCGCTCGCTCACGCCGACCCGACGCTCGTCGCGGCGACGCTCGCCGTTGCCCTCCTGTGGCTCGGTGCGTGGGCCCTCGTGCTCCGAACCGTCCTCGAAACGCTCGCTATCGAGATCCCGGTCGTGCGGGCGTTCTTCGTCTACGCCAGCGCCGTCTTCGCGAACAACGTCACGCCGTTCGGGCAGGCCGGCGGCGAGCCGATCGCGGCGCTGCTCATCTCGAAGGTTTCCGATGCCCGCTACGAGACCGGACTGGCCGGGATCGCGACCGTGGACGTGCTCAACGTCGTTTCGTCGCTCTCGCTGATCCTCGTTGGCGTCGGCTACTACGCGACGACCGCGATCATCGGCGAGCGCCTCCAGACCGCGGTCGCGTCGGCACTCGCGATCGTCGTCGCCGTCGGGCTCCTCATGTATCTCGCCTGGCAGTACCAGGAGACGCTCATCGAGTCCGTCTCGTCGGGCGTCGCGGACACGGTCGCCCGGCTTCCGATCGGGGGATCCGACCCCGAGACGATCGCCGAGGACCTCTCGCAGCGGCTGGACCGGTTTTTCGATCACATCGAGCGGATGACGACCCAACGGCGCCGGCTGGCCGTCGCGTTCGGCCTGTCGTTGCTCGGCTGGCTCTTTCAGGTCGTTGCGCTGTCGACCGCGTTCGCGGCCATCGGCTACAGCGTTCCGATCTACGTCGCGCTGTTCGTGATCCCGCTCGGCAACCTCGCCGGGGCAGCCCCGCTGCCGGGCGGGTTGGGCGGGATCGAGGCGGCCTTCGTCGGCCTGTTGGTCCCGACGACGGGGCTCCCGGCCGCGACCGTCACCGCCGCGGTCCTGATCTATCGGGGGACGATCTACTGGCTGCCGGTGCTGATCGGCGGAAGCTCGATGGCGGCCTTCGGTGCCCGCACGGTGGCCTGAGCGGTCGGCGGACCGCCGAGAGACAAGGCTTAACCCCGCTTCCGCGATACTGTCTCGCCAGTGTACCCGTTCCCGTTACAACTCGACCGGACCCCGACGGAGGTTGAGGCGCTGCTCACCTCCGAGTTCGCACTGGCCGTGCTGTTGGCTATCGCCATCCTCGAGGGGGCGATGATGCTCCGGTTCATGCCGAGTGAACTCGTCGTTCCGACCGCTATCCTGCTGATCGGCTCGTCGATCTCGGAGGTGATCACGATCGTTCTTGTGACGGTCGTCGGGACCACGATCGGCCAGTTCGTCCTCTTCTCGCTCGTCCGGCGCGGCGGTCGGAACTACATCCTTCGGAAGCGCTGGTTCCCCATCAGCGAGTCCCGCCTCGACCGGATCGACGGCTGGTTCGAACGCTGGGGGCCGGTCGCCGTCCCGGTGAGCAACACGATGCTGTTCGTCCGCGGCCTGCTCACCGTCCCCGCCGGCCTCTCGGACATGGACGGTCGGGTGTTCGTCGTCCTCTCGGCGCTGGGGTCGCTCTCCTTTCAGTCGATCCTCGCGGCGCTGTACCTGCTGGTCGATTACCAGTTCGTCCTCGATAACTACCTGCTCGTCTGAGGAGTTCCCCGATACGAGAAACGGTCGAGCGAAAACGAACGGCTCCGTTGAATTCCTAGTCGTTCACCGCTTCTACGAGTGCGATAGCCGGTAGGTAGTTGGTGCGAATCTACCGCTGTATGGAAGCGCTTCACTCCGAAGGATCACAGAGTGCAACACGGGCCATATCTTTAGAGATACTAATTATCACGACTTCCAATCCGTATTGAGTTGCAATTTTACGAATGGATTCCGGGGCATGATTCGGGTCAGCGTCTACAGCACCGCCGCTAAATGATAGGGTATCGAGAATCCTCGCCCAAAGCGGCTGATTCTCGCGTTTTAGACCACCTTCACGCGCAATCTCTCCTTCGATCCACTCCCCTGATAAACCCGGAACAGGGGTCTCTCCACTTTCGAACTTGAACCCAGAGTAGTCCGCTTCTCGGAGTTCCTGTTTCACCGATTCCCAATCGGTCATTCATCATCTAATCGAACAACACCGACGATAAGCATTCCTCCTTTATCTACCGATTCCTCGCTCCGTCCTAGTAGTAGCCGGGATTTCAACGGGCTAAACGGATCTACTTTTGAACGCTGCTCCGGGCTATCGCTCCCGGTAGACCGGCAGGCGCGCCCTGACCCCCGCATCCCGGAGCTGCCAGGCGACCTCGGTCCCGACCCACGCGAGCGCCGTCAGGATCCCGACGCCGATGGCCGCGAAGTGGGCCGTCCCCATCCACACCGGACTGATGAAGAGGATCGCGTTGTGGATCCGGTGGGGCAACAGGGATTCGACGAACGTGCCGATCTCGTCGAAGAGCCCGACGATCACGCCAAGCGGATCGAACCCGCTCTCGCTCCCGGCGCTTCCGCTCTCGGTGTCTTCGTCGGGCGTTCGGGAGTTGAGTCCGAGCTGCTGGGCGCTCTCGCCACCCTCGCTCTCATCGCCGCTTTCGAGTCGCTCAGCCTCGTAGGGCATCGTCGAGCCGACCTCCCAGACGATCTCGCCGTCTGGGTTTACCTCTATGACGCGATTGCCGTGGCTATCGGTAATGAGCGTGTTGCCGTTGGGCAGTCGATCCGCATCGCGAGGCCACTGTATCTGCTCGTCGGACCACGTCCACGTCTGGGTCCACTCGCCGTTCTCACGCTGGAACTCTTCAACGTTGCCGTTTTCTGAATCGGCGACGACGATCGCGGGGCCGCCTTGGTCGGTAGGGATGTAATCGGGGTTATGCTGCTGGTACAGCGGATCGGTGTCGTCCTGCGTACCAAGCGTCCACTCCTCTTGTAGTCCCTCGTCGGGATCGATGAAAACGACCTGGTTCTGATTGCGCATGCTGACCATAATATTGCCGTCCATCGGATCGCCCTCGCTTTCGATGTACTCGACGTCGTTGATATGTGTCCAGTCACCGGGATACGGTCCCCCACCCTCGACGGGGTAGTCGGCTTGGGCGTCCCAGGTCCACTCTTTCATTCCCGTTTCAGTGTTCAGGATGAACACCTCGTCCGCATGGATATCCGCAACAATAAAGCGGTTCTCGTCGAGCCGGTCGACGTCGTGCCACTCGGCGGCGATCTCCTGGGGCTCGTAGCGTTCGACGAGCACCTCAGTCTCGCCGGTCTCGAGGTCGGTACGTTCGATGACGTTCTTCGAACACGGCGGCGAGCCACAGGTCGGTCCCTCGCTATGGATGGTGTCGGTCGCCGCGTACTCGACGGTCAGCGGTTCACCCTCCACGGGGTCGACATCGAAGTATTTGGTGCGCTCGTTCTCGTAATAGAGGATGCTTCCGTCAGGCTCATAGGCGGTGATCGTTCCGGCCCGTCCCGACTCGGTGATGACCGTGTGGCCGTTGCTTTCGGGTGCGGTCGGCACGTCCTCCTCGGTCGCCGTCGAGAGCCCGCCCGCGGTCGCGCCGCTGACGAGGACGGCGACCGAGAGGACGATGAGCGCCGCAAAGAGGATCCGGACCCGGTTGCGCGAGACGGCCGACCGCGCGCGTTCGAGTCCGGTGGGTGATCGCTCGCTCACGGTCCTTCACGCGTCGTGTCCGGGTCGCTCCCCTGTCCAGTTACCATGGCTCGTTGTTAGGGGTCGTGACAATATGGCTTTTCATTTACCGAGTCACCTCGCTGGGAGACCATCGAACGCCCTTTGAGTCTCTGCCGTCATGATCCGGGCGAATGGTAACTCTAGAGGTCGGCGCCAGACTCGTCGCTGGAATTGGTCTCATCCTCGCGAACGCGTTTTTCGTCGCCATCGAGTTCGCGCTAACCCGCGCCCGGCAGTTCAGCGAAGAGGAGTTCATCGGTGATAACCCCGCCTTGGAACGTGCTTGGGAAATGACCGATAACCTCGAACTGTACTTGACGACCTGTCAGGTCGGGATCACGGCCTCGAGCATCGCGGTCGGAATCGTCGCCGAACCCGCGCTGGCCGCGCTCTTCGAACCGCTGTTCGAGGGGACCCTGTTGGCGTCAGTCGGATCGGCCGCGATTCTCTCGTTTCTGATCATCAACCTCGTCCACCTGACCCACGGCGAACAGACCCCGACGTATCTGGGCGTCGAGCGCTCACGGTGGGTCTGTCGGTACGGGGCGACCCCCCTGTACTGGTTTCACTGGCTGATCTCCCCGCTGATCACGCTCGGCGACTGGGTGGCAAAGGGGACCCTCAAACTGTTCGGCATCGAGATGACCGGCGCGTGGCTCGAGACCGAACAGGACCGCATCGAGAGCCGGGCCGACCTGCGCAACCGGCTGCGTTCGCTGCTCGCGGAGGGTGACCTTGACGACGAGCGCTACGAGGAGGTACTGAGCGCGCTCGCGGCCGGTCGGATGACCGTTGGTGACATCATGGTCGATCGGGAGGACGTCGTCTTCCTCTCGACGGAACTGCCCCTTGCGGAGAACCTCGAACGCCTCTCGGGGTCGCTGCACAACCGCTATCCGCTGATCGGCGAGGACCCCGACGACTTCCGCGGGATCGTCTACGTCTCGGCGGCTCTCGACGAGATCGACGCTCTCCAGACAGGGGAAACGAGCCTCGAGGAGATCGCCGCCGCGCCGCTGACCGTCCCCGAGGAGACGAGCGTCAGCGACGTCATCGACCGGTTCCAGGAGGCGAGCCAGGAACTCGCGCTCGTTCGCTCCGCCGACGGCGATCTCGTCGGGCTGGTGACCGCCACGGACGCGATGGAGGCCGTCGTCGGCGAACTCGAGGACCCGCTCGACGAGCTCGACGAGACCACCGCCGCCTCGGCGGCGTGAACCGTCGGCTCAGAGGACGAGCATGGGCGGGTCGGCGAGCCGGATCACGCGGTCGGTGACGCTACCCAGCAACGCCTCCTGAAGCCGACCGCGATCGCGCTTTCGCATGATGATCAGGTCGGCGTCGTGGGCGTCGGCGTACGCCACGACCTCCTCGTCGGGAACGCCCTGTATGACCTCCGTTTCGACCGCGATCGAGCGCTCGCGCGCCCGGTCGGCGAAGCGCTCGACCGCGTCGGTCGCCTCGCTCTCCAGGGTGTCGATCACCTCGCCGCCGAGGTTCGTCACGCTGTCGCGGTTGGTGTCGGCGACCGAGAGGACCATCACTGTCGCGCCGTGGTGTTCGGCCAGCGCGTAGATCGGCTCGTACCCCTCGTCTGGCGATGCGTCCTCGGCGACGGGAAGCAGGATGCGCTCGTACATCGGTCGTCATTGTCGTCGGAGATGTATAGGCTTGGGTTCGGGGTGAGTAGTGAAGACGGACGAGTCCATCGGGAGTACACGCGATCGCGTTTCGTGGCGTGACGTCTTCTGAGAGAATGCGGCCTCGGCACTCATAGGGTTCCTCATCGCGCGCTGCCTAGACGCGCTCGGGCGGGGTGCTCGTCATCGGCCGGGTTCGAGTTCCCGCGGCGGAACAAAGAGGGTTCCCCCTCCGATCCCATTTCCCGATAGGCGATAGGGATATTTCCGTTGGGCACCCACGTGGTGCCGATGAGTACCGTCATCGAGTTCACCGTCCCCGCGAGTTCCTGTGCGCTCGGCCGGTCGCTCGGCAACGACCCCGCCGCGCTCCTCGAGCTCGACCGGGTCGTCCCGACGGACGACACCGTCATGCCGTTCTTCTGGGTGTGGAACCTCGATCCAGAGGTGTTCGCCGCGGCCGCCGAGACCGAAGCGGCGATCGAGAAGCTCACAGTCGTCGATCGGGTCGAGGAGGGAACCCTCTTTGCCGCACGGTGGAACCGCGAATCCGCCGGGACGCTCTTTGCCATCGTCCGAAGCGAGGGAACGCTGCTCGAGGCGCGAGCGACGTGTGAAGAGTGGTATTTCGAGGTCCGCTTTGCCGACCGGGCGGCCACCGCCGAGTTTCGAACGTTCTGCCGGGAACGGGACGTCCCGCTCGTCCTCCACCGGCTCTCGACGTCGTGTTCTCCCGAACCCGAGCGCTACGGGCTCACCGCCGAACAGCGCGAGGCGCTCGCGGTCGCCTATCGACGGGGCTACTTCGAGGAGCCTCGTGGCGCGACGCTGGGCGACATCGCCGAGGAACTCGGCATCTCCGCGCGGGCGGTCGCGGGCCGACTCAGACGCGGCCAGGCCACGCTGCTCGAACACGCCGGGCTGACGGCGTTTCCGGCGTGAGTATATAACTCTCTTCAGGGATGAACGGATAGACCGATATCCCGAGAACCGCTACACTCGGTTGCGGCCCGACGAAGCCCTCGAGAAACCGCCCCGTACGTTCGTCGGATTCGTGTATGGGTGTGTGTGTCACCGCCGCCCGAACCCGAACGTGATGTCAGAGGCACCGACCGGGTTCATCCACCTTCCCTACTGTTCGACCCGTTCGCGGACAGCCGCCACCACGAGCGGGAGGGTGATCGTCGCGTCGGCGTACACCGACGCGTTCTCGCCCGCCTTCTCGATTTTTCCCCACGAGCGCGCCTCGTCGAGCGTCGCCCCCGATAGCCCGCCGGTCTGGGGCGGGTCCATCGTCAACTGAACCGCATAGTCGTAGGCCGTCGGCGTCACGAGCATCGTCTGGAGGACGTAGTTCTTCGGGACGCCCCCGCCGACGACGAACGCCCCCGCCCTGTCGGCGTGGTAGGCCAGATCGTTCAAATGGGTCATATCCGAGAGGGCGTCGAGCGAGAACGCCGAGGTCTGGGAGAACATCCACGACTGGAGCCCGAGTACCGAGTCCTGGATCGCCGGACAGTAGATCGGGACGTCCTCCTCGTAGGCCGCCGCGGCGATCCCGGGGTCCTCGTCGATCCCCTTCGTACTGTTCACCTCGGCGGTCGCGCGCCCGAGTTCGGCGGTGAGTTCCCGGATCGAGACGGTCCCCTCGAACGCCGGAAACACTTCCTCGCGGAGGTGGGTCTCCAGCAGTGTGAAGTGTTCCTGGGGTAGGTAGACGTTGTAGATCCGGTCGACCCACTCGTCCCGGAGGGCCTCGTCGTGGTCGCGCTCGGTCCTCTCCTCGTGTTCCCCGTCTTCGTGCGGGTCGTGTGGTCCGGTGCGACCGTGGTGGTGTTTGCCGCCGATCCCCTCGATGGTGTCGTGCGTCAGGTTCGCGCCCGTCGTCACCAGCGCGTCGATGTAGCCGTCGCGGATCAGGTCGACGACGAGCTGGCGCATACCCGTGGGGACCATCGCGCCCGCGAGCCCGAAGAAGACGCTGACGTCTTCGTCGCCGAACATCCGCTCGGTGATCCCGACCGCCCGGTTGAGATCGGTCGCGCCGATGCCCGCGTTGCCGTACTCGGCGGCGAGTTCGCCGACGCTCATCCCCGCGTGAACGCTCGTGTGCTCGATCGGGTCGGGTGAGAACTCCTCGCGAGGTGGGGTTTCGTCGGTCATGACACACCTGTGTCCGGGAGCGGTTTCAAGCGTTCGATAAACTCGGATGGGAAAGGGGAGAGTAGCCAGGGAACGGACCCGTCGGATGGGACGGGTCGTTTCCTCGGTTCGTTCGCCGGGATCGGGCTCTGCCAGGATGCCCCGGTCGTCGGGCGAACGAAGGTCCGATGTGTGCTGTCGACCGATCGTACTCCGCCGTTCGGGTCAGGGGGACCCAGACGGGGAATACACTACAGCCTCCTCGCCGATAGCCTATTACTATCCACCAATTAAATACAGAAAGTTTGGTGGAGATTTTATCTCGGAGCGGGTTAGTGACCCATTTATCGTCCCGAACACCGACGATTTTTGAAGTTCTCTCGTATGGACTAAATCCCGGTCGGCGCGCCGATCCACGTCGTTTCGAGCCCCCAGTCGTCGGCGAGCGATTGAAGCGACCGCACACCGAACGTCTCGGTCGCGTAGTGGCCCGCGAGGACGACCGTGATTCCCGCTTCCTTGGCCTCGTGGTACACCTGCTGTTTCCCTTCGCCGGTCACGAACGCGTCCGCACCCGACTCGATGGCCTCGGAGAGCCAGTCGGATCCGCTTCCGGTGACGATCGCCACCTCCTCGATCTCGTCGGGACCGAACTCCAGCACCCGGACCTCCTCGGTGCCGGTATCGAGATCCGAGAGCCCGGCTTCGAGTCCCTCCACGTCGTACGTCGAGGACGCACGCCCGGCCAGACCGATCGTCTCGCCGCCGAGCGAGCCGAACGGCTCGCGGGCCTTGAGTCCGAGGCGGTCGGCGACCCCGGCGGCGTTTCCGAGTTCGGGATGGGAGTCGAGCGGGAGATGCGAGACGTACAGCGCGAGGTCGTTCTCGATCAGCGCGGCGATCCGGTCGTAGGTCCGGCCCGTCACCCGCTCTATGCCGCCCCACGAGAGGCCGTGATGGACGCAGAGGACGTCCGCGCCCGCCTCGGCGGCTCGCTCGATGGTCTCTGCGGCGGCGTCGACCGCGAACGCGGCGCGCTCGATTTCCCCCCCACCGCCGACCTGTAACCCGTTCGCACTGGCATCGATCCCGGCGAAGTCGTCGGTTCGGAGCCGCTCGTCGTAGCGCTCACACAGTTCCGACTGTTGCATGGCGGGGAATTCCATCGCTATCGTTAAGAACGTGTGTCCGTGAGCTCACAGTGCGGTTCGTGAACGTACTCGATCCAACGAGGTGATGACAGATGGGCAAGCTTCGGAAAGCCATGCGGACATGGCGACGACTGCCGCGCAGCGTCAGACGACGCATAAAGAGCAAAGCACGGCGGCTCGTCCGACGAAACGGCTCCTCGAAGTGATCTCGGACGATCGACGGCGTTCTTTTATCGACTCCCAGTTCGGGTAGCCGCACGCTCATAAACGAACTCCCTGAGCAGTTTTCCGCCGAGCGCCGCGGCCTGTCCGTCGTCGCGGTCGTTGACCTCGACCACGTCGAACCCCACACAGGAGGGCGCGACCGCCCGGACGACATCGCGCATCTCGCGGGGGGTCAGCCCGAACGGCTCCATGGTTCCCGTTCCGGGGGCGAAACCGGGATCCGCACCGTCGATATCGACGCTCAGATACGTCGTGTTCCCCGCAAACGGATCGCGCTCCCCCTCGGCGACCGCCCGGAGCCATGCACCTGTATCCTCGGGCGGGACGACGGTGACGTCGCCTTCTGCGGCACGCGCCCACTCCGCTTCGCTACCGGTTCGCGCACCGACGACGATCGCCTCCGCGGCGGTTTCGAGGACGCGCTGGGTCACGCAGGCGTGGGACCACTCGTCGCCGTCGTACTCCTCGCGCAGGTCGAGGTGGGCGTCGATCGTGACGAACAGGTCGGGGTCGGTCGCCCGGACGCCGGCGGCGCTGACGGTGTGTTCGCCACCCAGAAGGAGGGGGACGGCGTCGTCCCAGACGACGTCGCGAAGCACGCCCGAGAGGTGCTTGACGTACTCGGGGACGTCGTTCCACGCGTGAACGTCGCCGTAGTCGTGAACAGAGAGGTCCGAGAATCGGCGATCGGTTCGTCCGTCGTAGTCGTCGAACGTTTCGGCGAACTTCCTGATCCGGTCGGGCCCGAAGCGAGTGCCGGGCTGAAAGCTCGTCGAGACGTCGAGCGGCGCGCCGACGACCACGTAGTTCGCCTCCGAACGCGGTGCCGACGCGCCGGGGAACATCAGACGATCTTTCGCTGGCCTTCCATTTCGAGGTACTCGATGCTGTCCTCGGGCGAGAGGTCCGCGTCGTTGGGTGTGCTGATCGTGATGGTTTCGTAGGTATCGAGGTCCATCACCTGCGCGACGGTGTCGCTCTCGACGCTGATGACCTGGCCCTGCTTTCGCTCGATTATCGGGACTCTGATCTTCGCGTCGACGGGCTGGGAGAAGCTGCGCTTCTTGCCGTCGAAGACGCCCTTGCCCTCGACGCGGGCCTTTGCGCTGCCGTGTTTGCCCGGTTTCGCAGTGCTGTAGTGGGTGATCTTACACGCCGCCTCGTCCATCATGACGTAGCCGCCCTCCTGCAGATCGCGGACCTGCTTTTGCTGCGTTACCATAGGCTTCGGTATCCACGGTAGCTGTATAAGTGGTTTGGAACACGCTACTCGTGGAGCTCGATCACACGCCCGACCCGGTCGAGACCCTCCTTCAAGGCCTCGGTTTCGAGGCCGAATCCGATCCGGAAATAGCCTTCGAACCCGAAGAACTCCCCCGGCGCGAGCACGACGCTTTCGGCCTCGACGACCGCCCGGCAGAACCCCTTCCCGGAGCCGAACGCCTCGGGGATGGTCACGAACCCGTTGACTCCCACTGGATCATGCCACGACAGGCCGTGTTCCGTGATCCACTCCGCGACCCGGTCGTGATGCTCGCGGGCCAACTCGCGGTTTGCCGCGAGGATCTCGTCTTCCTGCTCGCCGAGCGCCTGTCTGGCGACGTGCTGGCCGAAAACGGAGGGCGAGATCGTGGTATAGTCCTTCCAGCGGACCGCACCCTCGATTACCTCCTCGGGCCCGGCGATCCAGCCGAAACGCAGTCCGGCCAGCCCGTAGGCCTTCGTCAGGCTCGTCGTGCTGATCCCGTACTCGCCGAGCGACGCGACGGGAGGAAGGGGGTCCTCCGCGAGCAGTCGGTAGACCTCGTCACACAGCAGATAGGCGTCGTTTTCCTCGGCCAACTCGTACAGCGCCCGTACCGTTTCCTCTGAGTGGTATTTCCCTGTGGGGTTGTTCGGGTTGTTGAGCACGAGCAGGCGGGTTTCGGGTTCGATCGCGTCCTCTACGGCATCGAGGTCGAGCTCCCAGTCGGGCACCGAGAGGCTCACTTTCGAAACGTCGCAGATCGACTCGGGGACCGCAGAAAGCGCCTGATAGGTCGGCGTGACGACCACTGCGTGATCATCGGGGTCGAGCAGCGACCGAAAGACGAGGTAGTTCGCCTCCTGCGTGCCGCAGGTAAAGCAGACCTCCTCGGTCGAGCGGTCGTAGCGCTCGCCGACTTCGGCGCGAAAGTCGGGATCGCCGTCCGTGGGGATGACGTAGCCCAGTTCGCCGGGATCGGTGTCGAACCGATCCGCATCCAGACTGCGGATCCCGCTCTCGGCGAGCATGATATCGGCGTCGTGTTCGTACTCGTCGAACCAGCGTTCGAGCCCGAAGGAAGCGATCTCCATACAACGGCTACGCCGGAGTGGTTATCAACCCTGCCGATTATCGTCGATCCATTCCGACAAGTTCGGGGGCGCATACCTCGAACCCGAATCGCTCGTAGAACTCCGGAACGTTCGCGATCAGGTTGACGTAGGCCGTCTCGGGGGCGTGCTCGTCGAGATACGCGAGCAGTTCTTCCATCAGTCGCCGGCCGAGACCTTCGCCCTGTTGGTCGGGGTGGACCGCGATATCGACGATCTGGTAGACGGTCGCTCCGTCGCCGACGATCCGTCCCATCGCGACCGCCTCGCTCCCGTCGCGGATCGTCACCGCGAACAGCTCGTCACCCAGTCCGCGCTCGGCCGCCGCCTCGGTGTGGGGATTCAGCCCCGCGGCCCGGCGAAGCGAGACGAACTCCGCGGGCGTGGGCGGTTCGGTTTCGATCTCGTAGCTCACGGCTGAACGAAGGATGGGTGGGACATGACGATTACTCCTCACGGCGTTGGCGCATGCTCTGGCGGGTGAACTGCGGCCGGGCGCGGATCCCCTTGCGGCGCTTTTTGAACGACCGGTACAGTACATATATGATGAACACGGAGATCAGTGCAGGGACGAGCGCGGGCTGCCACGCCCGGAACGCGTAGATGATGGAGGTCGAAATCAGCGTCACCGAGAGCAGTAGTCCATAGATCAGCCGCTTTGCGAACCGGTCGAAGACGTTGTTGGGGTCCTCGATGTCGACGTTGACCGCGACGTTCCCGCGTTCGAGTTTCGTCAGCGTGCGGTCCGCGGTCTGGGGCAGGCGGATCGACGCCCGCGTCGAGTCCCACAGCTCCCGGCCGGTCTCCTCTGCGACCTGTTTTGCCGTCTCCTCGCGATAGCCCTCCTCCGTGAGGTACTCCGTCGCCGTCTCGATGAAGTCGAAATCGGGATCGAGCGTGACACACACGCCCTCGACGACCGTCGCGACGCGAAGGACCAACGCGAGGTTCGAGGGCAGGCGGAGGGGGAACTCGTAGATGGTGTTCTCGATCTGGCTGATGATCTGGTTGACGCGGTACTGCTCGATCTCCTCGCCGCGGACGTCAGCGATCGCCAGTTCCATCACGTCGCCCATCACCTGCCGGTCGGCCTCCGGAGAGAGGGTCCCCATCTCGATCAGGGTGTCCAGAATGGCGTCGATGTCCTGGTTCGCGACCGCGATGTAGAACTCGACGATCTTGTGCTGAATGAACGAATCGACTCGCCCGCTCATCCCGAAGTCGTAGAAGACGATCGCCCCGTCCTCCCGGACCGCGAGATTGCCCGGGTGGGGGTCGGCGTGGAAGACCCCGTCGTCGACGATCATCTGGAGGTACGTCCGTTGCAGAGTCTCTGCGAGTTCGTGGCGGTCGATCCCCTTTTCGTCGAGTTCGCGGACGTTGCTGATCTTCGTCCCGCCGATGTACTCCATCGTGAGCACGCGGCCCGTCGAGTGACTCTCGACGATCTCGGGGATCCGAACCCGGTCGTTATCCGCGAAGTTCCCGCGGATCTCCCGGAGCATGTCGGCCTCCCTCGAATAGTCCATCTCCTCGCGGATCGTCTTCGCGAACTCGTCGGAGAGGTTCTCGAGCGAGAACGCCTGAGCGTCCTGGACGAACCGAAGCAGGAGGGGAAGGGAGAACTTGATCACCCGCAGGTCGGCCTCGATCAGCGACTCGATGTCGGGTCGCCGGACCTTCACCGCCACGAGCCGATCGTCGATATAGGCCCGGTAGACCTGTCCGAGACTCGCACCGCTGATCGCGTCGCGGTTGAACTCCTCGAAGCGTTCCTCGACGGGGCCCAGATCCTCCTCGAGGACGACCCTCGCGTCCTCCCACTCGGCGGGCGGGACCTCGTCCTGTAGTTTCGAGAGTTCGTCGATGTAGGCGGGCGGGAGGACGTCCGGGCGCGTCGAGAGCAGTTGGCCGAGCTTGATGAACGTCGGCCCGAGAGTGAGAAGCGACTCCAGCAGCCGGTTTGCGCGCTCTCGCTGGGTCTCGACGTCGACCTGCCGTCCGGGACCGAAGAACACGAACCGGTGACGATCACGCGTGTACGCCCACAGCAACGGCAGAAACTGCCAGGCGACGACGAAGAATCGCCGGTACGCACGGAGCCGTACCATCCCCGCCTAGGCGTCCTCGATCGGGATGGTCGTCTCTCCGGCCGGCTCGCGACGGGGAACGTAGAGTTCGAGGACGCCCTGTTCGAGCGTCGCGTGGGACTCCTCGCCGATCGCGTCCGGGGGCAGCGGGAGTTCGAGGTCCAAAAACAGCGGGCGATCCTCTCGGAGGTACTCGAAGCCCTGTGGAGCGTCCTTCTCGCGGCGCGCTTCGATCCGCACGCGGCTGTCCTCGGCGGTGATGTCGGTGGTCTCGCCCGTCGCACCCGGGAGGTCGATCACCACTAGATACTCCTCGTCGCGGTCGAGCAGATCCGCGAAGACCGCCTCGGGCAACTCTCGCAGTGCCTCGCGCAGGGCTGACATATCCCCGACTAGGGTTGCGGGGGCGAAAAAGCCCGCGGTCATGCGACGAGGACGAGCAGACAGACGCCCCCAGCGAGCAGCCCCGGAACGAGATACAGCCCGCCGCGAGCTAGCGTGCGAAGCCCCGTCGCCCACGGGGAGCGATCCGCGATCAGGAACACCGGGGCGTCGGTCCCGTACCCGACCACGGCGTTGACGCTGCCCGCCCGTCCCGGTCCGGATCGCGCTTCTCCGAGGACGTACGCCTCGCCGCCCGGTCGAAGTCGTCGTTCGATGTAGCGGCGATCCGACCCCATCGGAAGCGAGAACGGTCCCAGGTCGAGCCGGGAGTTCTCACACGAGACGCCGGCGTTGTCCTCGATGTACGCCTGTACCCGCTCAGGTGGAGTGCTCCCGCCGTCGACCTCGATCCGTTCCGTATCCGCGACGAGGCGCACGTCGGCCATCCGGGGGCCGACGAGCACGCTCCCCGAGTCGTCAGCGAGCAGGAACGGGACCGACTGGACGGCTGAATCGATCTCGTTCCACAAACCCCCGTACTGACCGGACTCGTACTCCTCGACGACGGTTTCACAGACGAGACACGCCTCGCCGGTAACGAGTCCCGAGAGGGTCCGGTCGGCGGGTCGTCCCGTCCCGTGGAGTTCGATCACTCCCTCCGCATCGGTGAGCAGGTTGCTCACCCGCCCGGTAGGCGTCGAAAACACCCGGTAGGCGGTGTGGAACTCGCGGCCGGCGACGAGGGCCGATCCCAGAGCGACGAGCCCGCCCAGCCCGATCACGAGGAGGACGAACGGCGAGGAAATCACTACGAACTAGCATCTATACTCGTGAAATAAACGTACCGGCGACGGGGGCTTTTATTCCCGGGCCTGTAACCCACCCGTATGAGCCACGACGACCTCCAGCGCTCGGGATTCAAAGAGCGCACACGGATCGACGCGGCCCGCGAGCGCCTGCTCGATCGGGTCACGCCGCACGACCGGACCGAACGGGTCTCGCTTGCGCGCGCGGACGGCCGGACGCTCGCGAACCGCGTGGACGCTCCGAACCCGGTGCCGGGCTACGACCGGGCGGCGATGGACGGCTACGCGGTGCGCGCCGAGGACACCTTCGGGGCGAGCGATCGCTCGCCGAACCTCCTGCGGACTGGCGAGGACATCGGACCCGAGACGGCAGTTCGGGTCCACACGGGAAGCGAACTGCCCGAAGGTGCCGACGCGGTCGTGATGATCGAGCAAGTCGGCGAGCGGGGCGGGGAGTTGGAGGTGGGCGACGCCGTCGCCGAGGGCGAGAACGTCGGGCCGGTAGGGGAAGACGTCGCGGCGGGTCAGACGCTCTACGAGCCGGGCCACCGGGTCCGGCCCTCCGATCTCGGCCTGCTGAAGTCGGTGGGACTGACCGAACTCGAAGTCCACGAGCGGCTGACAGTCTCGGTGATCCCGACCGGCGAGGAACTCGTCCAATCCGATCCCGCCCCCGGGGAAGTGATCGAGACCAACGGCCTGACGGTCTCGCGGCTCGCGGATCGCTGGGGGGCTCGCCCCACCTACCGGGATATCGTCACCGACGACCACGAGGCCTTACGGGCGGCGATCCAGCGTGACCTGACCAAGGACCTGATCGTCACGACGGGTGGGTCCTCGGTCGGGGAACGCGACCTCATCCCCGAGGTCGTCGACGACATCGGCGAGGTGCTCGTCCACGGCGTCGCGCTGAAGCCGGGCCACCCGGTCGCGTTGGGTGTCGTCGAGGACACTCCCGTCTTGATGCTGCCGGGCTACCCCGTCGCCTGTATCGTCAACGCGGTGCAGTTCCTCCGGCCCGCGCTGAAACGCGCCGGCGGGATGCCCTGCGAGGACCACCCGACCACCGAGGCGACCCTCGAACGTAAGATCCGAAGCGAACCCGGGATCCGGACGTTCGCGCGGGTGAAACTCGATCGAGGGGACGAGACGACCGCCCGCCCTACCCGCGTCAGCGGCTCCGGAGTGCTTTCGAGCGTGGCGCTCGCGGACGGCTGGGTGGTCGTCCCCGAGGACCGCGAGGGGATCGCCGAGGGCGAAACTGTCGCCGTCGAGAACTGGGAGTGGTCGCCATGAGTTCCGTCGGACGACTCGCTCACGACGTTCGCGAGGCTGCGACCGACGTACTCACGCTCGCACCGGAGGTACTCGCATGAGCAGTCGAAAGGAGTTTCGCGATCTCGTTCCGCCGGAGGAAGCCCACGAGGCGATCGAATCGCTCGGTCTCGGTGGTGACACCGAGGAAGTCCCGTTGCGCGAGGCGCGCCGACGCGTGCTCGCCGAGCGGGTCGACGCCACCCTCGACGTGCCGGGGTTCGACCGCGCGAGCATGGACGGCTACGCCGTGCGCGCCCGGGACACCTTCGGCGCCGGCGAGGCCGACCCCGCATTCCTCGAACTCGCCGGGGCGGTCCATGCCGGCGAGGAACCGGACGTCCGCATCGAGGAGGGCACGGCGGCCGAGATCTCGACCGGTGCGGTGATGCCCGAGGGTGCGGACGCCGTGGTGATGGTCGAACGGACCGACGAACGGGACGGTGGCGAGGCGGTCGAGATCCGCACGTCGCTCGCGCCGGGCGATCACGTCATGCTCGCCGGGGCCGACGTCGCCGCCGGCGAGCGCGCACTCGGGCCCGGCATCCGACTGACATCGAGGGAAATCGGCCTGCTGTCGGCGCTGGGCGTCGATGAGGTACCCGTACGTGCGAAACCGCGCGTCGGGATCGTCTCGACGGGCGACGAGCTCGTCCGGCCCGGCGAGGAACTCCACAGCGAACGCGGGCAGATCTACGACGTCAACAGCTATACGATCGCGACCGCGGTCGAGGAGGCGGGCGGCGAAGCCGTCCTGTATCCCCACGCGGGCGACGATTACGACGAGATGGAGCGGATCCTCACGGAGGCCGCCGCGGAGTGTGACCTTGTGCTCTCGTCGGGCTCGACGTCGGCCAGCGCCGTTGACGTGATCTACCGTGTGATCGAAGAACGGGGCGAACTCCTGCTGCACGGCGTGGCGATCAAGCCCGGCAAACCCATGTTGGTCGGCGAGTTCCCCGACTCCGCATACGTCGGGCTGCCGGGCTACCCCGTCTCGGCGCTCATGATCTTCCGGCATTTCGTCGCGGGCGCGATCCGCCGTGCCGCGGGCGTCCCCGAACCGCCCACGGCGACCGTGGGGGCCGAGATGGCCATCGAGGAGCGCTACGGGGAGGGCCGAACCCGGCTGATGCCGGTCGGCCTCGTCGGGAACGGTGGGCGCCCCCTCGCGTATCCCGTCGATAAGGGCTCGGGCGCGACCACCAGCCTCGTCGAGGCAGACGGGATCGTCGAGGTCGACCCCGACACGGCCTACCTCGGCGCGGGCGAATCCGTCACGGTGACGCTCTTCTCGCCGGACGTGCGTCCACCCACGATATTCGGGGTCGGCGAGGACGACCCCCTCCTTTCGATCCTCCTCGACGACCTCGATCGGCCGCGATACCTCGCTATCGGCGCGCGTCAGGGCCGACGACGACTCGCTCAGGGCGTGCCCGACTTCGCCGTCGTCACCGGGGAGGGTGGTGACACCGAGGCGACCGAACTCGGCGACTGGACCCGTGAGTGGGGGCTCGTCGTCCCGGCGGGCAACCCCGAGGGGATCGAGGGGCTCACGGACCTCGTCGATCGCGATCTGCGATTCGTCAACCGGCCGACCGACTCGGGGCTCAGAACGGCCCTTTCGGAGGCGCTCGACGCGCTCGCCGATTCGCGCGGGGAGTCCCGAACCGAGCTGATCGAACTGATCGACGGGTTCGAACTCGCCGCCCGCGCACTAGAGAGTCCCGCACGCAAGGTCGCCGACGGAAGCGCGGACGCGGGGCTCGGACTGCGCGCGACAGCCGAAAAACTCGATCTGGGATTCGTTTCGTTGGACGAGCAACGGGTACGCGTGCTCGCGAACGCCGATAGACTCGAAAAACCGGGCGTCGAGGCGCTCCGGGAAGCACTCGAGAACGCCCCGGTAGAGCTACCGGGTGTCGGGCGCTGAGAGTTCGAGTTCCGAGAAGTTCCGCACGCGGTGGTTGCCCAGCACGCAGACGCCGCGACTCTCCGCACCGTGGCGTTCGACGTGGATCGCGTCGAGCCCGGCGTTCCACGCTGCGCCCACGTCGTTCGCGCCGTCGCCCGCGAGCACGCCCCGGCCGGAGGCGCCGAGGTCCCCCATGGCCCGCTCGACGGGCGTGGGATCGGGTTTCCAGCCCAACTCGTCCGAACAACAGACCACCGTATCGAACCAGTCGGCGATGTCGAGGCGTTCAAGGACGGGCTCGGTGAGAAATGGCTGGCAGTGGGTGACCAGCCCGACGGGCGCGTCGAGGTCCGCGACGAACGCCGCGTCCTCGTAGAGTGCCGTCGCCTCGACGCGCTCTGCGGGCTCCTCAACCGCGTCGAAGGCGGCCCAGAACGGCTCGCTGTCGAGGCCCAGCGCGGCGATCTGTGACTCCCGGTCGGCACCCAGACCGTACCAGAGTCCCCGGGCGTCCGTATCCGAGAACTCCCGCCCGAGGCGCTCGCCCACGCGGTCGAACGTCTCGCGGACGTAGGACCACTCGACATCGACGAGCGTGCCGTCCAGATCGAGCAACCAGAAGTCGTAGTCGGAGTCGGGCGCGCTACCGATCATCGAGGGGAGTACCTACGCCCTCACGACCATATCAGCGTATCGCCTGTGACTGCGTGGCGCTCACTCCTCGGGTTCGACCTCGATCGAACTCCCGAAGTACTTGTTCAGCACCTCGCTTCCGTCCTCGGCGTTGAAGAGGTCCAGATCCGACGCGATCGCCGCCTTGAGTGCGGCGTACTCCGCCTCCGTGGTTTCGAACCGGCGGTACTCGACGCCCTCGACCGGGACGCCGAGGGTCTCCTCCGCGAGCGAGCGCATGTGCCCCGGCGCGTTCAGTTCGCCACGCCAGAGGTTGTCACGGAAGAAGAGCCACTCGTCCTCGCCGGGCGGGGCGGCCTCCTTCGAGAGCGTCGTCTCGAAGGTCGCCGGATCGACCCGTACTCCCGATCCGGGATCGAGGCGAAACCGCACCGAGAAGACGTAGCGTGCCATCAGGCCCCGTCGTTGACCCGCTTCGCCATCTCGATGTCCTGTTCGGTGATCCCACCTTCCTCGTGGCTCGTAAAGCGGACCTCGACCTGCTGGTAGCCGACGATCATCTCCGGGTGGTGGAACTCCTCTTCCGCGAGTTCGCCGACCTCGCGGGCGAACTCGATCCCGTCGAGGTAGTCGTCGAACTCGAAGGTGCGGGCGATTTCCTCGCCGTCGCGCTCCCAGTCTTCGGCGAGCCGTGACTGGATCTCCTCGTCGTCGAGTAGTTCTGCCATACCGGATCGAGAACGCGCGAGCGGATAAAAGTCGGGCCTCAATCGTCGTCGAGTCGGGCGGCGATTCCGGGGGGCATCTCGCTTCCCTCCTCGGGGTCGATCCCGTTCGGCGGTCCCGACGGGCCGCCGTCGGTGGGGTCGAACAACTGCATCGCGGTGTTGATCGTCTCCCAGTCGTCCTCGGCGGCGGCCTCACGGAGGCTCCGTGTGGGTTCGGCGAGCAACTGGCCGACGAGGGCGTCGGCCATCGCCTCGATGGTCTCTCGCTGCTCGTCGGTCACCCCCCCTTGTGCGTCGAGTTTCGCCAGCGCCGTCGATAACTCCGCACGCTTCGTCCGTTCGGCGCCCTCGTACATCCCGCCGATCGCGTCGTCCGCCTGCTTTCGCTTGAACTGCGTCAGCAGGTGCTCGAGCTCTCGGTCGATCATCGCCTCGACCCGCGAGGCCGCCACGGCGCGCTTAGTCTCGGTCCGCTCGGTGACCGTCCGGAGGTCGTCTAAGTCGTGGACCGTGACCGATTCGAGTGCGTCCGTTGCGGGGTCGATATCGCGCGGCTTCGCCAGATCGACGACACAGGTCCCCGGATCGAACGCCCCGGCATCGACCACCGGTTCGTCGCTGCCGGTCGCGGCGATCACCACGTCCGAGTCGGCGACCACCTCGGCGAGCGCCTCGAGCGAGCGGGCCTCGGCATCGACCGGGAGGTCCTCCGCGACGCGTGTCGCCCGCGAGCGCGTCCGGTTGGCGACGACGAGTTTCGAGAGGTCGTGGCGCGAGAGCGCCTGTGCGGCGAGGGTCCCCATTTCGCCGGCCCCGATCACGAGCGCGTTCGCACCGTCGACCCCGCGCTCGCTCGCGATCAGCGAGACGGCGGCGCTGCCGAGGGAAACGACGCCCTCGTTGATCGCCGTCTCCGTTCGAGCCCGCTCGCCGACGTGGATCGCCTTCAACAGGGCGTCGTCGAGTATCTCGCCGAGCGCACCGATCCCGCGGGCGTCGGCGTAGGCCTCCTTGACCTGGCCGATGATCTGGTCCTCGCCCACCACGAGCGATTCGAGGCCGGCGGCTACCCGCAGGAGATGCTCCAAACTGTTCTCGTGATCGGACCAGATCTCGGAGTCGGTCGGGAGTTCCTCGACCCACGGGTCGAGCGCGGCCCGTCCGGTCGCCGGATCGGTCGTGACGACGTACGCTTCGGCGCGATTGCACGTCTGGAGGGCGAAGGCCTCACACACCCCCTCGCGACTCAGGAGGTCCTCGACGAGTCCCTTCTGGTCGAGTGTACAGGCGGCGTCGATCTCGTCGACGGAGGCGGTCCTATGGCTGATCCGGACGCCCGTGATGACACCGGCACTCACGGCGATTCACCCCCCATATCGACACTGTCGATCACGTCTGCAACCACTTGCGGGCGCTTCGTGTCGCCCCTACGTAAATCCTTCCAAACCGCCGACGAGGAGACCACCGCCCTGAGTGCCTTCCGTCGGTCCGCGGCCGGTCGCTCCGCGAGTTCCTCGCGCAACTCGGCAGTCAATTCGGCCATCCGGCCCGCACCCGCGAGTTCGGGTTCGATTCGTTTCCTGAGTTCCCGACTCAGCGCCGGACTCCGCCCGCCAGTCGAGACCGAGACTACTACCGGGCCGTCCCGAACTGTCGCGGGGACGACGACGCTGCCGGGCTCCCGGGAGCCGTGTGTGTCGGCGCGGTTGACCAACACCCCCCGCTCGCGCGCCTCACGCTCGATCGCGGCGTTCAGTTTCCGGTCGTCGGTCGCCGCGACGACCAGCCCCGGCCGCGCGCGCTCGAACCAGCCCGGAACATCCTCGGGGGCCGGTGCCGCGCGAACGAGTTCGCTCCCGTCGAACTCCCCCGTGAAGTCGGGACTCACGACGATGGTCCGGGCCTCCCGCGAGAACCGCCGGGCCTTTCGGGCACCGACGCGCCCGCCACCGAAGACCAGTACGGTCCGGCCGGTGAAGTCGTGAAGCAGCGGAATCATAGTGCCCTCATTCGGTGTTGGCCTCGGCGCGTTCCTCCAATCTGATGCCCGTCTTCTTCAGGATGCGCGTCGAGAATAGCGTGTCCCAATCGTCCTCGCCCACGTCCCAGAACTCGCTCATTCGGTCGCGGACCCGCTCGATGCGGTCCTCGCTTTCGGCCTCGCTGCGTCCGTGGGTCATCGCGAAGAAGTTGTACGGCCAGACGCCCTCGTGACGCGGGCGCTCGTAACAGTGCGTGACGAAGGATAAGGAAGCGATTGCGGGGCCGACCTCGCCCACGAGGTCGTCGGGGACGTCCCAGACGGTCATCCCGTTTTCCGTGTAGCCGAGCGCGTAGTGGTTCGGGATTACCCCCACGCGCCTGATCTTCCCCTCCTGGTCGAACCGCTTGATCGTCTCACGGACCCAGTCGGGATCCATACTGAGCTCCGCGGCGATCGCCTCGTAGGGGTCGGCGACGATCGGAAAGCCGTCCTGAATAGCGAGTACGAGGTCGCGCTCGGCTGGCGAAAGCGTCCCGCGGTCCGTCGGCTCCACGTCGGGGCCGAGATTCGAGAGATCGATATCGCCCTCCGGGATCGGCCCGTCGAGCATGAACTTCGCCTCGACGCGGAACTCCCGTTGCTTGGGTAGGTTGTAGGTCTCCTGTCCCGTTTCCTCCTCGATCTCCGAGAGGACCTCCTCGACACGCGATTCGTCGGCCACCGAGACGACGAACCACATGTTGAGATGGGGGTGCTCGCGCTCGTAGTTGTGTGCGACCTCCCGATGGGTGTTGACGGCTTCGGCGACCTCCTCGAAGCGCTCCTCGGGGGCGTGCATCGCTACAAGCGTCGCCGTCCCGCCGATCTCTTGGGCGTCGACGAGCGCGCCGAACCTGGTGAGGACACCCGCCTCGTCCAGTCGTTGGACGCGTTCGAGAAGTCCCTCGCCGCCGATCCCGACGCCCCGATCCGACAGCGCCGCCGCCGCCCGCTCGAAGGGGCGTTCACAGACCGGAAACCCGCCCTGAAAGGCGTTTATCAGGGCGCGGTCGACGCGATCGAGCTCCTCGACCTTGGCCCGAGTCATACGCGACGCTCGGGGTTCCGGTGTGATAAGCGTCGCGCTCGCGTCTCGCTACTCCTCGACGCCGGTGACCCGAAAGCCCGCCTCGCGGATCGACTCGAGGATCCCCTCGTGGTCGGCCGACGCCTCGTAGTAGAAGACGATGTCGAAGGTGCCCTCGCGCAGGAGCTGTTGGCATTCCCAGACGAACCCGTCGTCCTCCAGAGCAAGTCCCTGGTGTTGGTTCGACGAGAAGTCCGTATCGTTCGTCCCCGAATAGACGTAGGTATCGGTCGGGTCGTAGCCCGCCCCCTCGGCGATAATCTCGCCGATATCGACCGTCGCCTGGTGCATCTCGATGTCCTCGTCGCTCCCCAGGTCGGTGTGGACGATCGCTCCTACTAGCTCGATCTCGCCGGGTTCGAGGAGCCGTTTCGTTCGCTCGTAGAGGTCGTCGTCGAGTGTCTCGCTCATAGGGTCGGTGGGCGCGCCGGCCCTATACCGTTCACGATACGCACGGCTCTCGTGGGTGAAAATAACAGAACGTGATTCACGGGCGGATGCCCCGAACGATCGGTTCGACCCGATTACAGTCGCTGCAGGTTGACTGCGCGCGGGCCCTTGTCGGCCTGCTCGATGTCGAATTCGACTTCCTGCCCTTCTTCGAGGTCGGGGCCGCCGACGTCCTCCATGTGGAAGAAGACGTCCTCCTCGGAATCCTCGCTGTCGATAAAGCCGTAACCACCGGTGTCGTTGAAGAAATCAACCGTACCTTTCGCCATTGCAATTCCCTCTTCGACACCCACCCTTAAAAATGTGCGCACGGATCGACCGGGCACAAGGCTCATTGCACCGGGTGGCGTCGGCGGATGTAGATGGCATCGCTCGCACGCTCGCTTGGTTCACGCGTGTACGAGAACCTCCTCCTGCGCGAGATCGACGACGGACCCACCCACGTCGCCGTCATTCAGGACGGCAATCGACGGTACGCCCGCAAACAGGGCGCCGAAATCTCCGACGGGCATCGTGCGGGCGCGCGGACCACCGAACGGGTGCTCAACTGGTGTGAGGAGCTCGGCATCGAGGAGCTCACGCTGTATGCGTTCTCGACGGAGAACTTAGAACGCCCCCGAGGGGAGCGAGAAGCGCTGTATGACTTGCTCTGTGAGAAACTCCGGGAGTTCGCGGACGCCGAACGCGTCCACGACGGCGGGGTGCGGATCCGCGCGATCGGCGACCTCTCCCTGCTCCCCGAACGCGTCCGCGAGGCCGCCCGGTACGCCGAGGAACGCACCCGGGAGTACGATACCTTCGTCCTCAACATCGCGCTGGCATACGGCGGTCGAGCCGAACTGCTGGGTGTTGCCCGCGACGTCGCCCGCGCGGTCGAGGCGGGCGAACTACAACCGGGGGAGATCGACGCGAAAACGATCGACTGTCAGCTCTACGACGACGAGCTCCGGGACGTCGACCTGATCATCCGCACCGGCGGGGACGAGCGGACCTCGAACTTCCTGCCGTGGCACGCAAACGGCAACGAGGCTGCCGTATTCTTCTGTGCACCCTACTGGCCCGAGTTCTCGAAAGTCGACTTCCTCAGAGCCGTCCGAACCTACCAGTACCGAGAGGCCTCCTGGCAGCGGACGCGAATCCGGCGTGCGCTGGCGCTTGTGGGCGCGCTCTCGGACGTCGACCTGCCGAAGGCCCGCGACGTGCTCGACGGCGAAGGAGAGACCACACGGGAACCCACGACACCGATCGAACAGTAGCTCCCGGCCACCTACCGTCCGAATCGCCTGCTTCGTTTCTTGTAATCGAGGACGGCCCGCAGGTAGTCCCGTTTGCGGAAGTCCCGCCAGTTGACGTCGGTGAAGTAGAGTTCGGCGTAGACCGACTGCCAGATCATGAAATCCGAGAGCCGTTCCGCCCCGGTTTTGATCAGCAGATCGGGCTCGTCCGGGAAGACCAGTTGGGACTCGATGTCCTCGTCGCGGATGCCGTCGGGGTCGCGCTCGCCGCGTTCGACCTCACGGGCGAGTCCGCGCACCGCGCGGGCGAACTCGCGTTTCCCGCCCAGCCCGATCCCGACGCTGATCGGAGCATCCACCCGCCGGGTGTCGTCCGGTCCGCGGACGTCGACGGGCCGAGGGGCGTCGACCCCTTCGAGTTCGCTCACGAGCGTGGGTGCGGCCGCCGGGTCGAGCACGCTCACGTAGACGGTCACGCGGTCGGCCTCGTACTCGAAAGCCCATTCGAGGACGTCCTCGAGGGTCTCGTAGGCACCGCGTTCGAGGAGGTCGCGCTCGGTGATCACGATGGCGACGTGGCTCGGCGGCGTGCCGTCGTGACGCCGAACGCGGGCGGCGAGATACCGGTCGTACAGGCCCACACACGTGCTCTCGCCGGTGGCCCCGTAAGTCTCACGACCCACGACCCGGATTCGAGGTCGGATCCGCCGTCTCCGCTCCTCGCCGGAACGCCCGACCCCGCGTTTCGAACCATATCCGATAGTATAAGTGTTCAACCCCGAAACCGAACCGGTGTGACCGGCCGAGTCCGGCGTGCAGGCGCGTTCGCGTTCGTGGGCAGCCTCTCGCTCGCTGCGCCGTTTCTCGGCCCCGCCGCGTTCGTCCCCTTCGCCACGGTCGGCCTGCTTGCCGCCCTCGTCATCGACGGCGGCCCCGTCTTCGACCTCTTTGCGCGCCCCGGCGACCACGAGGACCACACCCTCTACGGGCTCGCGGGCTTCTCGCTGGCCGCGACCGGCCTCGCCTTGCTCGTGATCGTCGGCTTCCCCCCGGAGCTGTTCGCCGGAACCGTCTGCCTGCTCGCCGGCGGTAACCTCCTCCAGCAGACGGTTGTAGCCCGCCGTACCGACGATCTGGCGTCCGCCGTCGGCTTCGTCGCCGGCGGTTTCCTCGCCGGGACCGCCGCCCAGTTGCTCGTCACCCCCTTCTCGCTCGGCGTCGCGCCCGCATCGGCGGCGTTTCTCGCGGCCTGTGGTGCGCTTATCGGTTCACTGCTCCGGAGCGTCCTCTACCAGCGCGACGATCCACTGGTACTCCTCAGCGTGGGGCTCGTACTGTGGGTGATCGCGGACCTCGGCATCGAGACCACACCGACAGAGATCGCCCTCGCCATCGCGGTGACGGCACTATTGGGCTACGTCTCGTACGCGCTCGGGACCGCCTCCGTCCCCGGAATGGTCACCGGGATGTTGCTCGGGCTCGTCACCATCGTCCTCGGGGGCTACGCGTGGTTCGTCCTCCTGATCGCGTTTTTCGCGATCGGCGGGCTCTCCTCGAAGTTCCGCTACGACCGGAAACGCGCCCGAGGAGTCGCCGAGGACAACGACGGCGCACGCGGCAGTGGCAACGTGCTGGGCAACTCCGCGGTCGCGCTCGTCGCAGTGCTCGGGTACGCCGCGACGCCCGATCCGCTTTCGGTCCCGCCGGGCGTCTTCTTCTTCGCCTTCGCGGGGTCGATCGCGACGGCGATGGCCGACACCCTCTCCAGCGAGATCGGCGGTGTCTACGACGGCCCTCGGCTCGTCACGACGGGCGAGCGGGTCCCGCCCGGCACCGACGGTGCGGTGACGTGGCAGGGCGAACTCGCGGGGTTCGTCGGCGCGATCGCGGTCGCCGGGCCGGCGTTCGTCCTGTTCGACGTGATCTCCCCACTTGGGGCGGCGTTGATCGCCACCGGCGGGGTCGCGGGGATGACCGCCGACAGCCTGTTGGGTGCGACCGTCGAAAACCGCTGGCTCGACAATCAGGGCGTGAACTTCCTCGCGACGCTTGTTGGAGCGCTCGTCGCCGTCGCACTCGCGGCGCTCGCCGGGCTGTTCTAAGGCCGGTCTACGCGGGCCCGACCAGTTCCTCGAAGGTGCGGATCCGAACGCTGGTGGGCCGTTTCGTGTACTGTCCTCGTTCGCGTGTAATCACCTGCGAGACGCCGCGCTGGGCGGCGATATCCAGAACTCGCTGGCTCAACTCGCCGTCGATAACGAGTGCGTATGGCGGTTCCTCGGCCTCGCGGATCGTCTCGAACGCATCTTCGGCGGGTGCGCTCGCCATCTCGTGGAACTCGCCATCGAGGACTCGAACCGTTCCGGTCCCCTTGCCGATGGTCGCCTCGGCGTGTTCGCGCAGACTCGCCGGCTCCTCGCTCGCCTCCGTTCGATTCCCGTCGTCCGGCGACACATCCGCGTCGGGATCCGTCGGCTCGGCGGGTGTCTCGGGCGATTTGGTCGTCTCGGTCGTCTCGATCGCCGACTCGCCGTCGGGAGCGGGCCGGGCGCTGCCATCGGTCGCGGCGACGAACCGCCGCGTGCCGGTCTCGGAGAGCGCCTCGTAGGAGACCTTCTCGCGCAGCGCGTTGAACACCTCCTCGCGGGAGAGTTCCTCGACAGAGCGGCCCGCGGGGGCGAAGGCGACGGAGTCGATCTCGCCGACCTGCTCTAGCTCCTTCATGATGAGTTCGCCGCCGCGATCCCCGTCGAGGAAGGCCGTCGTCGTGCGCTCCTTGGTGAGTTCGGCCACCGCCTCGGGAACGTTCGTCCCCTCGACGGCGACGGCGTTCTTGATCCCGTATTTCAACAGCTGAAGCACGTCCGAGCGCCCCTCGACGACGATGATCGCGTCGCCGTCGGCTACGCGAGGCCCGGCAGGATAGCCCTCGTATTCGGTGATGTCCTCGATTCGGATGCTCTCTCTGACCCGATCGAGAAGTTCGTCGCTCGAGAGCACCGTCTCGTCGAACGCCGTCGAGAGCAGCTCTCGCGCCCGTCTGACGACCTCGCGGCGCGAGGCCGCACGGGTGTCCTCTATCCGGCTCACCTCGATGGTCGCCCGGCAGGGGCCGACCCGGTCGATGGTTTCGAGCGCCGCCGCGAGCACGGCGGTCTCGACTTTGTCCATGCTGCTCGCGACGGTTATCGTCCCGGCGGACTGGCCGCGCTGGCTCGCGATTTCGACGTCGATCCGCCCGACCTTCGAGGACTGCTGGAGGTCGTGGATCTCGAGGTCGTCGCCCAGAAGTCCCTCGGTCTGGCCGAAGACCGCGCCGACGACGTCACTCCGCTCGACCACCCCGTCGGCCGTGATGTCCGCGTGAATGAGGTATTTCGCAGTATCGTTGAGTGTCATTGGTAACTGTCATGAACGCCTCCATGACGCCGTCTAGTTCGCGCCCGACGGGGAAAATAATTGCCGTCTGTCGCCGACGGAACTACTATAGACGGCGACACGAAGCGATCACACATGGGTATCGACGAAGCCGACATCAGTCCCGAACGGTTCCTCGAGGACGTCGAGATGCGAATCGGCGAGATCCGTTCCGCAGAGCGGTTTCCCGAGGCCAGAAAGGACGTCTACAAGCTGACGGTCGATTTCGGCTCCGAAACCAGACGGTCGGCGGCGGGGCTGACCGACCTGTACGACCCCGACGACCTCGTCGGCAGGCAGGTCGTCGCCGTCGTGAACCTCGGAACCGTCACCATCGCGGGCTTCGAAAGCGAGTGTCTCGTGACCGGGGTGGACACGGGAGGTGGCGAGGTCGTCCACCTCCAGCCCGAACGCGAGGTCGAAAACGGAAGCCGGGTGTACTGAACCGCCGGGACCGAGGTCGATGCGACGGGTGCCTATGGGATTTCGCCTCGGTACTCCGCGAAGGTCGATTCGATGGTCCCCTCGGCATCCTCGCGGCTCGTCTCGCCAAAGCGGTACTCCCCGATCGGGACGCTCTCGACGTGGGTGATCGCCGCCGGGTCGTCGGCCAGAAAGAAGCTGACGGTGTGTGCCCCATACCAGACGGCCATCACCCGTCGGTCACCGCTGAAGGTGACGTAGTGGGCCTCCTCGAGCGCTTCGCTGAGTGGGATCGTCATGTACCCGACGGTCGGCCCGACCCGTGTTAGTTCTGGTCCTATCCGACAGCCCTTAGCCCCTCACGGGCACACCGGCGTGTATGCAGACGCACATCGTGCCGGTCGGCTTCGACTACGATCGGCTGATCGCGCCGCTGGTGCGCGATCAACTCGACGTCGACCGCGTGGTCCTCATCGAGGGGGCGGTCGGGAGCGAGGCCAACGTCGAGTACTCGCGGGACCTCTCGCGGAAACTCGAGACGGACTTTCGCAACCTGCTGGGGGCCGATACCGAACGCCTCGTGCTCGCGGACGTCTACGACTACGACGCGGCCTTCGAGCAGGCCTACCGACTGATCGACGCAGAACTCGACGCCGGCAACGAGGTCTGGGTCAACGTCAGCGCGATGCCTCGGACCGTGAGTTTCGCGGTCGCGACCGCCGCCAACTCGCTGATGGTCGAACGCGAGGACGACCGCCGGAAGGTCCACACCTACTACACCGCCCCCGAGAAGTACCTCGAGACCGAACTCGCCGAGGAGCTCCGCCGGGAGGTCGGCCTACTGGAGGACCTCGATTCGGGCGAGGTCGACCCCGAACGGATCGCCGAGCGCCTCGAATCGGTCCGCGGACTGCTCAGCGAGTTCGACGAGCGGGGCACCACCATCGGCGCGAAGGAGATCGACGGCGGCCATATCGTCGAACTACCGATCGCCTCCTTTTCGAACGTCAAACCGTTCGAGGAACTCATCCTGTTCAAACTCGGCGAGGACGGCGTCTTCGAGAGCGTCAGCGAACTCGCCGAGGCCCTCGCCGACGAACTCGACGAGGAGTACACCGACAGCTTCCGTTCGAAGGTCATCTACAACGTCGACCGTCTCGGCCCGAGCGGAAAGGGCTACGTCGAACGCGAGGAACACGGCAAGTCCTACCGGACCCGGCTCTCGCGCATCGGCGAACTCTGGGTCCGGGCCCACACCAGCGCCGAGTGAGTTCACTCGGCCGCCGCCTTCTCAGCGCGCGTCGAGAGCGCGAAAAAGGTAATCCAGATCGTGAGCATCGTCGCGCCCAGCGCGGCGACCCGAAACGCCGTCGTGTTGCCCGCCATCGGGACGGCCGTCGGGTCGGAAAAGGGCAGGACCGTGTGGTGTGGCTCACCGAAGATCGGGACGAAGTAATCCACCGTGAGGTCGAAGGAGTACCACGCGAGCGCGGCGGCGATCGCCGGGATCGAGAAGTCGCTGTAGCGCTGGATCAGAAAGGCCTGGGCGACCATCCCGAGGTGGCTGACCAACAGGAAGGCATACATCGGGGGTGCGGTCCCCGCGAGGAAAGCGTCGTTGAAGACGACGAGGACGAACGGCGTCCACAGCCCGAGTTTGACGTTGCCGAAGAAGGCGAGCATGTCCACGAGTTCGTTCCCCCGGTCGAGCTTCCAGAGCGCGAGGCTCGCCGCGATGAAGAGGGTGGCAAGCGGGCTGTCGGGCACCCACGGCCAGATGGCGAGGGGCGTCCCCGAGAACTGGAAGCGGTAGTACCAGAAGCCGAAGGCGGTCCCTACGAGGTTGATCGCGACGATGGCCCACGCGTAACGAAGCGCGAGGTCCTCCAGCCGGCGGGGAAGCGGCGCGAGCCACGCGGGGAGTGTCGGCCCGGTCATTATCCCGAAGGGTGATTGAGTGAACCAAAGACCTGCCGGTTCCCCGCGACCCATACCGATTTAGGCGACGACGGCCGACGAACGCTCATGGACCGAGAGACGCTCGTCATGACCCCCGGGCCGACCGCACTCCCCGAGGAGGTCCGCGAAGCGATGGCCCGCCCGATAGAGAACCCCGACATCGAACCGGCGTTCACCGAGTTCTACCGCGACCTGCTTGGAAAGCTCGCCGACGTCTACGACACAGACGACGACCTCGTGGTGCTGGCGGGCGAGGGGATGGTCGGGTTGGAGGCGAGCGTCGCCTCCCTGATCGAGCGGGGCGATACCGTCCTCTGTCTCGCCAACGGGATCTACGGGGCGGGCTTTGCGGACCTCGCCGAACTCCACGGCGGCGAGCCCGTGCTCCACGAGGTCCCGCCCACGGAGGGGTTCGATCCCGAGGCGGTACGAGAGACGGTCGAGGAACACGATCCCGGCGTGGCGACGATGGTCCACTGTGAGACGCCAACCGGCGTCCTGAACGGTCTCGACGGGGTTCTCGAAATTCTCGACGAGGCGGGCGTGCTCACGATCTGTGATGCGGTCTCCTCGTTGGGCGGCGTCGAGGTGCCGACCGAATTCATAGATATCTGTCTCGGGGCGTCCCAGAAGTGTTTCAGCGCGCCGCCCGGACTGGCGACGCTGTCGGTGAGCGAGGCGGCGTGGGAGCGGATCGAGCGCGTCGAGCAGTGCTCGTTCTATCTGAACCTCGAACCGTGGCGCGACCTCGACTTCGAGGAGCCGCCCGCCGCCTTCCCCTACACCCACTCGGTGTCGGACCTGTACGCGCTCGATGCGGCGCTCGATCGCCTGCTGGAGGAGGGCATTGAAGACGTCTTCGAGCGCCACGAGCGGGCGGCCGAACGCTGTCGGGAGCGCGGGCGTGCCCTCGGACTGGAGCCATTCGCACCGGCATCGGCTTCGTCGACCGTCACCGCCTTCTCGGTCGAGGACGCGACCGATCTCCAGCGGCGGGTCGCCGAGGAGGGCGTCGTCCTCGCGACCGGCCTGGGAGAGTACTCGGAGACGATCCTCCGGGTCGGTCACATGGGCTACAACGCCGACATCGAGCGGGTCGATCGGGCGATGGACGCGCTCGCCACTGTCCTCGACTGATCTCGGGACGGCAGAACTGATATATCGGATCGCGGTGAGTAGAACGTATGTCGACGGGTCGAGAGTCGAAACCGACGGACGAGGAGTCCGATGCGAACCTCGGGTCCGGGCTGGCGATCGGTATCGGGCTCGGGGTTGCGATCGGAATCGCGACGGACGACCTCGCGCTGTGGCTCCCGATGGGGGTCGCACTCGGGGTCGCCGTCGGGGTGGGCATGGGGACCCGGTAGCGAAGCGGCGACGCATGGCACACCGACACGTATTACCCGCGTCCGTCCCACCGTCCCGACATGGCCGCGGAGACCGACATCGAGGAGCTAAAGCGGGGAACCGATCTCGTCAAGCGCGGGTTCGCACGGATGCAGAAGGGCGGCGTCATCATGGACGTCGTCAACGCCGAGCAGGCCCGTGTCGCAGAGGAGGCCGGCGCGGTCGCGGTGATGGCGCTGGAGGCCGTCCCCGCCGACATCCGCAAGCGCGGTGGGGTCGCCCGGATGGCCGATCCCGCCGACGTCTCTGAGATCGTCGAGAGCGTCTCGATTCCGGTGATGGGAAAATCCCGCATCGGCCACACCAAGGAGGCCCAGATCCTCGAAGCGGTGGGTGTCGACATGATCGACGAGTCTGAGGTCCTCACTCCCGCCGACGACGCCTACCACATCGACAAGCGCGACTTCACCGCGCCGTTCGTCTGCGGGGCGCGCGATCTGGGCGAAGCTCTCAGGAGGATAGAGGAGGGCGCGGCGATGATCCGCACGAAGGGCGAGGCCGGGACCGGCGACGTCAACCAGGCCGTCCACCACCAGCGCCGGATCAAGGGGGCGATCCGCAAGTTGGAGGGAATGACCTACGAGGAGCGCGAGGCGTTCGCCCGCGAGATCGAGGCGCCGGCCCATCTGGTCCACGAGACCGCCGACGCCGGCCGCCTCCCCGTGGTGAACTTCGCGGCGGGCGGGATCGCGACGCCCGCCGACGCCGCACTGATGATGCACCACGGCTGTGACGGTATCTTCGTCGGCAGCGGCATCTTCGGCGCCGAGAACCCCGAGGCGATGGCCGACGCCATCGTCGCCGCGACGACCAACTGGGACAGTCCTGACAAACTCGCCGAGATCGCCTCGAACGTCGGCAAGAGCATGAAGGGCGACGCGAACGTCGACCTCCCCGAGGACGAAAAGATGCAGGGCCGGGGCGTCTAAACGAGCTGACGCCGTTTTCGATCGGCTCGAACTCAGAGCACCCCGAACCCGAACAGCGGCCCGAAAACGGCGTGGAGGGCGATTCCGACGGCCAGCGCGGGGACCGTCGTGTAGATCGAGGCGACGATCGCCGCGGTCTTGTCCATCGCGATCAGCGGGAACAGCGCGTCGCCGTCCTGGCTGATGGCGTTCGCCGTGAGCGCCGAGAAGGGGATCGCGCCCTCGGCGTAGACGCCCGCGAGGACGATCTGGGGACCACAGCCCGGAATCAGCCCGACGAGCGCCCCGCCGACCGGCGCGAGCAGCCCTGCCGCGGCCGCGGCGGCCGCGATATCGACGTTCCCGAACAGGACGACGTACTCGTAGAGCAGGTAGCCCGCGATCACCCAGACCGTGACGAAACTCGTCTCCATCGCCGCGTGCTGGAAGGTGTCGTAGGCGCTTTCGAAGGATTCGCGGACGTGACCGACCCCGCCCTCGCCGATGTACCGCCGACCGATCGCGTAGAGGTATATCGAGAGGACCGACCCGACGATCCCGGCGACGGTAAAGACCCCCGCAAAGGTGGGCGCGACGGTCATCGCCACGTCGGGTGCGCCCCGCAGGAGGTAGACGGTGCCGGCGACCAACGCCACGAGCGCGGTGGCCCACCACGCGACGTGGGCCCCGTGGCTGAGCCACGTCATGACTCCCGTCTCCCGACTTTTCCCGTGGTCGTGGCTACACGCGACGCCGTCGTACTCGTGGCCCGGGTTAGCCGCGGGGTTCGCGCGGGCCATCGTCCCGCCGTCGGTGGCGGTCGTGCGGAGTCGCGCGACCGCGCGGTCGATTCGCCCGACACCGAGGCCGAACCGGTCGATCGCGTACCCCGAGACGATCGCTGCGACAAAGGAGATCCCATACGCATAGAGCGCGGCCTCGGGCGCGAGCGCGAGGAGGACGAACGCCGAGTCGCCGGCGGTGGCGATCAGTGTCGCGACGACGGTCCCGAAACTGACGCGCCCGCGGACGTACAGCGGCATCATCACAATTGCGCCGCCACAGCCCGGCGTCAGTCCCAACAGTGAGCCGATCAGCGGCTGGGCGCGCTCGTTGCGTTCGAGGCGCTCGACGAGGCGACCGCCGGTCCGGTACTGCACGTAGCTGAACACCACCACCGTGATCGCGACGAACGCGCTCACCTGAACGAACCCGTCGCGAACCGACCCGACGAGGATCTCGATCGGTTCAGACATACGACTCACGCCCCTCGTTCGAGGCTCCGCCAGACGGATTAGACATCTCTAATTCTCTATTTAGCATGGGGGAATTTATACGTTACGTCGCGACTCGTGTTTCGGGACGGCCGGTCGACGGGACTCGGGGAATCGTCTCGGGGTTTTTATACCGACCGCACAACCGTCCGGCATGGAGTTCGGAGTCCTGAGTACGGCGGGTATCGCACGGAAGGCGTTCCTCCCGGCGGTGGAGGCAAGCGAGCATACGGTCGGGGCGATCGCCTCGCGCGACGGCGAGCGAGCGCGAAACGTCGCCGAGGAGTACGCGATTCCGCGCCACTACGGGAGCTACGAGGCGCTGTTAGGTGACGAAGGGATCGACGCGGTCTACGTCCCGCTTCCCAACGGGCTGCACGGCGAGTGGACCCGCAAGGCCGCGGACGCCGACCTCGACGTACTCTGTGAGAAGCCCCTCGCCGCGGACGCCGAGGCGGCCCGCGGGGTCGTCGAGCACTGCCGCGAGCGGGGCGTGACGCTGATGGAGGGCTTTATGTACCGGTATCACCCCCGCACCGAGCGCGCGGTCGAACTCGCCCGTGGGGAACTCAAGGGCGTTCACTCGGTGTCGGCGACGTTCAAGTTCCCGCTTTCGGATCCCGAGGACGTGCGTCTCTCGCCGGAGTTGGCCGGCGGGAGCCTAATGGACGTGGGCTGTTATGCGGTCTCCGTGGCGCGGCTCTTCCTCGGAGACCCCGAGAGAGCCTTCGCGAGCGTCCACGACTCGCGGGGAGCCGGCGTGGACACCGATCTCGCAGGAGTATTGGAGTTCGAGGGCGGCGCTTCGGCCCGGATCGCCTCGGGGTTCGACTCACAGCTCGTCCAGCGCTACCGCGTCGAAGGGGAAAACGGCTGGATCGAGGTCGAGGACGCCTTCGACGCGCCGACCGACGAACTCACCGAACTCACGTATCGAGTCGACGGCCGCGAGGGGATCGAGACCTTCGACCCGGTCGATCAGTTCCGCCTCGAGGTCGAGAGTTTCGCCTCGGCGGTCGAGTCGGGCGAGTCCCCGCAGACCGACGGCGCGGAGGCGGTCGCAAACATGGAGGCCATCGACGCGCTCGCCGAGAGCGCCGAGCGGGGCGAAGTCGTTACCCTCGACTGACCGCTCTCAGAACAGTTCCGCACCGTGTCCGACCTGCGTCTGGTAGGCGCGGGCCTCGATCCCCTCCTCGGCGAAGCGATCGAGCATCGCGCTCGCGATCCGCTTTCGTCGGTTCCCGTCGCAGGCCGCAACGATCGCCGGGCCCGCGCCGCTGACCGTGACGCCGGTCGCGCCCGCTTCGAGGGCGGTCTCGCGCACGTCGGCGTAGCCGTCGATGAGTTCGGCGCGCGCGGGCGTAACGATCCCGTTCTCCATTCCCCGACCGACCAGCGTGGGGTCGTCCCGGAACATCCCGGCGACGAGCGTCGCCGCCCGGCCGACGCACTCGACGACCTCCGAGACCGGCGCCGAGCGCGGGACGACCCGCCGGGCGTCACGGGTCGAGATCACGATCTCGGGCAGACAGACCACCAGCGGGATCGAGGCGTCGACCTGCGTGACCCCCTCGGGGGTGGCGATCGTAAACCCGCCCATGATCGCGGGCGCGACGTTGTCGGAGTGGGCCTCGCCCGAGACCAGCGCCTCGCCCTCGGCGGCGTAGGGCACCAGTTCCTCCCGGCTGTGTCCCAGATCGTACGCCGCGTTGATCCCGACGGCGACGGCGGCGGCGCTGGCCGCAGACGAACCGAGCCCCGATGAGGGTCGGACCCCCTTGTCGATCTCGATCCGTGCGGGCGAGTCCAGTGCCTTCGCGACCGCTCCCGCGACGTTCTTCTCGGGGTTCTCGGGGATGAATTCGCTGCCCGCGCCGGACATCTCGATCGTCGTTTCCGCGGCGGGTTCGACCCGGACGACGTCGGCGGGCTGCGAGAGGGCCGCACCGAAGACGTCGAAGCCGCTGCCGAGGTTCGCGCTCGTCGCGGGGGCCCGCACGGTGACCATGCCCCTCGTTCCCGGAGGGCGGGCAAAAAGGTAGCGTCTCCGCGCCTACGCGTCGCCTTCCTCGCGCACGCCCGGCGCGCTCCCTACGTCCACGTCCTCGGGTTCCTCGCCCCCGCCGACACCGACCTCGCCGCGTTCGTCCTCAACGTAGAGGTCGTCGGCGAACCCGCTCTCGGCGTGAGGATGCTCGGGATCGTCGAGCTTTTCGAGGGTCGCGGGTGCCTCGGGGATTCCCCCCTCGGGCCGAAATGCGCCGAGAGGATCGTCGATAGTGATGTCGTAACGCTCGAAGAAGTTGGCGTACCGTTCGTAGTGTTTTTCCAGTTCCTCGACCGGGATCTCCATCATCTCGGTCCAGCCGTGGTTGTAGAAGTCGAAGTTAGCCTGGATGTGGGTGATCTCGCGCGCGCTCGCCTCGTCGAAGTCCTCCTCGAGCGCGCGCAGGTAGGTGTCCATCGTCGCGTCGAAGAAGGCGTCGAGGTGCTCGCGGCGCTCCTCCCGACGGCTCTCCTCGGCCTTTCCGAGGAAGATCCGCGTGTGCATCTTGACCAGTCCGTACGTGGCAACGGTGCTGACGCCGGGGGTCGACAGCGCCTTTTTCGCGGCCCAGTGGCGCGGGTTCTGTCGGATCTTCATGGACGGGGGTTGGGACGCGAATACCTTGAACGTCCCGCTGACGGCCGTCCGAATAGCAACCGACTTTACCCCTCGTGTCGAATCCCCTCGACATGACCCAGTCGTACGTGATCATCGGCGATGGGATCTCGGGCAGTTCCGCCGCCGAGACCCTCCGGGAAAAAGACCCCGACGCGGAGATCACGGTCGTAACCGACGAGGGCGAACCGCTCTATAACCGTATCCTCATCAAGGAGTTCGCCAAGGGCAAACTCCCCGAAGCCCCGATCTCGATCCACGACGAGAGCTGGTACGAGGACCGCGACATCACCCTCTCGCTCAACACCCACGTCACGCACATCGACCCCGAAGCCCACGTCGTCCACACCCACGAGGGCGACGACCTCGGGTACGACAAACTGCTGATCGCGACCGGCGGCACTCCGACCCAACTGCCCGTCGAGAACAGCGACGCGGAGGGGATCCACCACTTCTGGACGTTCCAAGACGCTCGAAAAATCGAGGAGGACGCGAGCAATGCCGAGAAGGGCGTCGCCGTCGGCGCGGGCCTGCTTGGCATCGATCTGGCAGCGATCTGCGGGGCACAGGATGTCGCGGGCAAGTATCTGATGCGTGGCAACCGCTGGTGGCGGTATGCCCTCTCGCTCGACGGCGCGGAGATCATCCACGACGGCCTGCGGGAGAAGGGTGTCGAGCCGGTCTTCGACAGTGGCGTCGATTACTTCGAGACCGACGACTCGGGGCGTGTCACCGCGGCGATCGACCCCAACGGCGAGCGCTTCGAGACCGACTTCGTCGGGATCGCCATCGGGCTGAACTTCAACACGGAGTACCTCCGCGGGTCGGGGATCGAACAGGACGAGGGCGTCGTCGTCGACGAGTACATGCAGACCAACGTCGACGACATCTACGCCGCGGGCGACCTCACCCGGTTTTACGACACGATCCTCGGCGAGTACGCCCAGAACGGTTCGTGGGGCTCGGCGAAAGAACAGGGCAAGGTCGCGGGCGTTAACATGGCCGCCGACGCCGAAAGCGAGGCGTTTCGCTGGGTATCGTCGTACTCCATCACCCACTTCGACTTTCCCTTCCTCTCGTTTGGCCACCCCACCATCGGCGACGAGTACGTCGAGCGCAAGTACTCCGATACGGAGTGGCGCCGCATCGCCATCAAGGACGGCAAGGTCGTCGGCGGCGTGCTGATCGGGGATCTGGCCCCCCAGACCCGCCTGAAGAAGCTCATGCGCGAGGAGACGAGCGTCGAGGGGCAGACCGACGTCCTGCTCGAAGAGGAGATCGACCTCGATCAGCTCGCGGTCTCGCAGTAAGGCGTACTAGTCGCTGCGGATTCGGTTTTCTATTCGAAGGGGTCCTTACTGAGCCACAAGGACGTAGTTTGGTTGATTTTTTCGAGTAATCCATAGAGACTGTGTAGTCAGGTGACCTATCTATGTACAATATTGTCGATCGGTGGTCAATGAATCTAAACAAACAACAAATAGTTTAATAGGATTTATTTGCCTCGTTTGTGGGAATCATTACGAACTTCGATGGTTCGAACTAATAGCGAATCGGACGGGACGCATCGCCGACGTACCATTTTGAAAACTGGTCTTGTCGCTGCGACCGGCGTCGCTGGTCTCTCAACGGCTAGTTTCGCCCAGAACAACGAAAACTCGAACTACGTAATCACGCTCACCGCTGTCGATCAGGATGGCAATCCACTTCAAGGAAAAGCAACGGTCATCGGCAGTGCGGATGGCGACATCATCGGCGAACGAGAACTCGATGAAGACGGCCAGGCGACGTGGGAAGTGAGCCAGGAGGGCGAATACTCGTACAACGTCTACGATATCCCCGGTTACGAGGAGGCTTCAGAGGATACGTCTTTTGAGGTCGATGGGGATACGGACATCACGGCCGAAATGGAGACAGAAGATTCGCAGGCCGACGACGAGAATACGATCACCGTGACCGTCCGCGACGAGAACGACGATCCCGTTGGGGACGCGAACGTGAGCGTCGTTGTGTCCGACGGCGGCGACGAAATCGCGAGCGGTGACACCGATAGCGATGGCACGGTTTCGTTCGACATCGAGAGCGGCGAGTACGACGTCATCGTCAACCACGATGATGTCATTGGCCCAGCGTCCACGTCGGTCACTGTCGATGATGGGGATACCGACGTAAGTGTAACACTCGACACGACCAACGGTCGGGCAACCGGGATTATCCGCGTGGTCGATCAGAACGGCGACCCTGTCAAGGGCGAGCCCGTAACGGTCTGGCCGCCCGGCACCGTTGAGGAGGACGGTACGGAAACACACGAGACGAACGCCGATGGAGAGGTCGTGATCGAACTCCGCTCGTTCGAACCGACTGACGTTACCTTCTTCGATGTCGAAGTGCGCGACCAGGAACAGACGCTCGGGATCATGAGTGACGCAGAAAACGGCGTCCAAGAGACCGTCTTCGAAGTCGAGACATCGGACGAAGATGGCAATGACTCTACCGATGATGGCGATAGTGATGCCGGTGATGATAATGACGAGGGCTCGACCGACGATGGCGACAGCGATGACAGTGACGACGAGGACGATAACTGTGCAAAAGCAAGCTAGGCAGTTCGTTCAATTGAGGGGATTTTCGACCACCTCTCTCCGTTCCGAGATTCTAATTAGCGTATAACCGGTTCAACTGGTGTTCGCTCTCAACTCATTGTGTCGCTGTCGGAGGTATCCGTAGCCTCAGTCGGTTGTCCGGTGGAACTCATGCGCTTGTCTGTTCTTACCTCTCGGTGACGGATCCCTCGCTGTTCGCTTTTGAGGGAAGTCCAGGAAACACGGACTGGCGACGTTTAGACCGTGGTCCCCCTCGAATTCGTGGATCGACCACTCAATTGCCCAGCGTTTGACCTGCTCTTCGACGTCAAGTAGGATCTGGTGAGTGCCAGTCTCTTATGCACTCGACCTCGACAACGGGTTACGCAACGAACCCAAACTACTCGTCGACCAGCAGTGGAATCAGACAAAAGTACTGGTAGACATACAACTATTTCCTCCGGGAAAGTACCATCCTTGTGAATCATGAGTGATATTGACGTAACTATCGGTGTCGACGCAGACTGTGTCGCTGGCTGGTTAGGCTCCTATGGTGGCGAAGACTCGCCAGCAGATCTGTCACGGGGCCTTTCAGCCGGAACTGAGGGTATCCCTCGAATGGTACAACTGTTCGAGGACGAGGGCATCGATACGTCGTGGTACATCCCCGGACATACGATCGAAACGTTCCGCGAGGAGGTGCAGGCTGTCGCGGACGCCGGCCATGAGATCGGTGTTCATGGCTATTCTCACGAGAATCCGACCGACCTCTCCAGGGAGCAGGAAGACGAAATCATCCAGCTCTCGAAGGACCTCATCGAGGACGTAACCGGACAGGAACCGGTCGGCCACCGGGCGAGTTGGTGGGAATTTAGCGAGAACACCCCGGAACTCGTCGAAAAACACGACTTCCTGTA
Source organism: Halalkalicoccus paucihalophilus (assembly GCF_001593955.1). Lineage (GTDB taxonomy): Archaea > Halobacteriota > Halobacteria > Halobacteriales > Halalkalicoccaceae > Halalkalicoccus > Halalkalicoccus paucihalophilus. The sequence goes on from NZ_LTAZ01000004.1 coordinate 376,892, forward strand.
CGATAGCAGCCTGATGGAACGTGAGTTCGAACCCGGCTGGATGCGCAAAGGCGACAGCTGGGAGAAGATCAGGTATGAGGAGGATCCCGAGACGTGGACAGAACCCTACCAGTACGGAGAGGAGACGGATATCGTCGAGATCCCGATCAGCTGGTATCGTGACGACATCCCTGCGATGTTGTTCATCAAGCAGCCGAACTACCACGCCGGCTACAAGGATCCCGAAATGATGTACGAACAGTACTACAAGAAGCAGTTCGACTATCTCTACAATCGGCGAGGAGCTGGCGTCTACACCTTCACGATCCACCCGGATCTGCATGGGTTGCCTCACATGATTCCTCATTTAGAGGACTTCATCACGTACGTCAAAGGGCACGAAAACGCCGAGTTCAAGACTCTTGAAGAAGTGGCTCGCAAGTACAAGGACGACCCGTCGGTCTACGAACCAGAGGGACAGTACGTTTAATCGGCGAATACTGCGTTGACTTTTTCAACGCGATCGAAGGCGGATAGCGCTAACTGGAGTTTGATGCGGGCCTTGTGTGCGGGAAGGTCGGCAGCGAAGACGACCCCATAGTCGTTGAGCCGGTCACCGCCACCGACGCTTCCGTAGACGGATGCCGTTCGGCCGGCGAGACACCGTGATGTGACAACGATAGGGAGATCAGCCGCGACCTGCTCGATAGCAGCGCCGATATCTGCCGTCACGTTTCCGAGACCGGTTCCCTCGACGACGAGACCATCAACATCCCTCTCAGGTGCGGTTCTGATGCGATCGCCTGCCACCCCGATCCCACTCTTGACCATTGGCACGACGGCGTCCAATTCGGTCGCCGGGACGTGGTCACTCTCGCTGGTCGGTGAGCGGTGCAGTCGAACACCAGCGTGATCAAGAGTAGCGACCGGCCCCGCTGACGGGGAACTGAACGTCTCTAGTTTGGAAGTGTGTGTTTTCGTGACCCGTCGAGCAGCGTGTATTTCCTCGTTGAACGCAAGAAAAACGCCACTGGCAGTACGGTTGTGGAAGGCCCGCGCCGCCCGGACTGTCGTGAGCAGATTCGCTGGCCCGTCCGGGCTCGTCTCATCCGGGCGCCGCTGTGCGCCCGTGAGGAACACTGGCGTTGAGGGGTGGAGTGCGACATCGAGATAGTAGGCGGTCTCCTCGATCGTGTCCGTTCCATGGGTGATAATAACAGCATCGACGTCCTGATTACGATCTGCTCTCGCTACCTCTTCCCCGATCGTTTCGAGAGCCTCCCCATCGAGTTCGAAACTCGGGACTTGAAGGATCTCTTGGACGGCAATCGACGCGTAGTCTTCGAGTTCGGGCACTGCGTCGACGAGATCAGCGCCTGATTTGTTCGGCGTGGCACCGCTGTCAGTGTCGGTGCTAGCGATAGTCCCACCTGTCCCGAGGAGTGTAATGTTCATACTGTCTATCCTGTCGATCGCACCAAAAAATCCCTGCTCACTGCTGTGTTTTCAGCTCAAGTGATAGGGTTTTCACGACAGTGCTCGTCCCCGTGGCAGTGAAACGTGGTGTTGACCAGTTCGAACGCGCTATCAAGTCGATGTATATGGTCGATGATCGGAGCGTCGAGCCCGATAGTGAGCCGGTTGCACGCCCGAACTAAAGACAGTGACTCTCAGCTTTCGATTCTTGACGCGTGGGATATCAGTGCGCCAGTCGGAACGCAACGAGACAGGGGTTCCAGCGACGATCTATACGCTGACTGAAGGAGGTCAAGCAGTCGTTGCGGACTACTTGAGTGCCCAGGCCTTGTTGGACGTTACGGCGAATCACACACTCCTACCTCGAGAGACGGACCTCCAGCCGCCCATACGAGTCAAAAGAACAGTGCCGGAACCGTGTTCCGGAAGATGTTAAGCGAGATGACGAACAGAAGCGCGATGACGAACCAGGTAAATTTCTGCTCGTCGATCTCGAGGCGCCGTAAGTAGGTGCCAAGCAACAAGCCGATGATCGTAATGACGGCGATAGTCGACCCGAGCCAGAGACGATACGGTGTCATCAGGTCGGTAAAGAACGTCATCACCACGAGACGAGTGGCGAAAATCGTCCCGAGCGTCATCGACAATCCGCCGATGTATCGCTCTGCGTCGCGTTCGAAGGTATGGAAATACGCCGGGAGAACCGGACCGAGGTTTGCGGCAGCAAGTAGGAACCCCTCGATGAGTCCGATACCACCGAGTGCGACTGGATGATGGGCTTCCTCGATGACGACGAAGTTCCGAATCACCTGAAATAACACATAGCCGAGGACGATAAGGCCGATGAGAAATGGGACGATCGGGCCGGTACTAAACCACGAGAGAAAGGCCACACCGATGATAGTGCCGATGATCGCCAAACCCAGCAATGGCCACTCCTCGCGGACGAACTCGGTACCGGTCCCCGTTTCACCCATCTGAAACACGTTTACCATCAACGGCGGGACGGCGAGAACGACAACCGTAAGCGTCGGATCAATGACGCTCGAGAAGACGGGTGTCACGATCAGCGAGAATCCGAACCCGAGCATTCCCATGACCGTCCCGGCGAGGATCGCGACGCCGACGAACAGGACGAGGAGTCCTACTGAAACGTCCGATTGAATCCCCTGCGTGATGTTCTCCACACCGGGAAAGAACACGATTGCCGCTGTGATGACGGCGAGCGTCGCACTCGTCATCATCACCTCCCGGTAGTGGAAATCCAGAAGGTTCGTAACGAACTGTTCGATGTCGACGTGAGATTTACTCGTACCCATCGTTTCTGAATCGAAGAGCGGGTCAGTAACGACAACCGACCGCTGCCTCAACGGACGTCGAAACGGGCGTCTAACATATGGTCCCCCGGTAGCCGGTGAGAACTGTGCATAGACGGGCCGGTCTCAAATCCGGTAAAAACCAGTAAAAGCCCGGTATGGCGCGATATACTCCGAAACGACTGCCTGGCTGCTGTTCCAGAAATCGGCGAATAATACCGCTATTGCGACGGTCTGTGCTGCGGTACTTCGAGAGTTCGAGACTGGCGACACGCTCCTAGTGGGCGTTGGTCAGCACGACAGAGCTCCTCCGGATGCACTCTTCGGGTCCATCTACTAGCATACAGCAATTAAACTACCGTGTGCAACCGACTCTCCACGAGCAACCTGCGTCGACTCATCGGACGAAGACACCAGTAGTCTTCTGACCGGTTTAGCGCTGATCGAACAGTTCTTGGGAACGCTCGCCTACCGATCCTAGATGAGCAATTGGATATCCGCGTCAGCCATGTCCTGGAGTGCCGTCGCGGCGCCGACACCGGTCGTGACGCCGTCGTAGAAGTCGTCCTCGTCGTAGTCCATCAGATCGATGGTCATCTGGCAGGCCTGAAACTCGACGCCCATATCCAGCGACGTCTCGAGGAGTTCCTCGATGGTGGCGGTGTTGTTGTCTTTGATCCGTTTTTCCATCATCTTCGTCGTCACACGATCCATTCCGGGCAGTGCTCCGATCGCGTTCGGCACTGGCATGTTCGGATTACCAACCGAACTCAGCTTCAGGTTCTTCGAGCGGTCCTCGTGGAGGATGTCGAGTCCCCAGAACGTGTGAAAGACCGTTACGTCCCATCCGAAGGCGGCGGCGGTGCTCGCGAGGATGAGCGGCGGGTAGGCCATGTCGAGGGTCCCCTTCGTGGCGATGATGGACATTTTCGGCGTCTCATCGTCCGACTCAGCCTCCATGTCAGCGAGGCGATCCTCTAGCTGCTCGATACGCGCTTCGAGTTCTGCGCGGCTGTGAGACTCGTTCCCATCGGTCGAAGTAGGCGTCGTCTCGGCTGCTTGGTTGGTCTCGGAACTCATCGATTACTCCGTCTTCCGTACGTAGTGTTTGTAGACGTCGCCGTCCTCTTTCTGATCGACGAGTTCAACGCCGTCAGTGGTGTCTGCCCAGCCAGCGATGTCGCTCATACTCCCAGCGTCAGTCGCGAGGACCTCGAGAACGTCGTCCTCGGTGAGCTGGTCGATGCTCTGCTTGGTCTTGACGACCGGCATCGGGCAGTTCTGCCCCTTCACGTCGAGCGTCTCGGTTGTGTCGTATTCAGTCATGGTATTGGCCTCACTCCCCAATATTACGCCCACCAGTAAAAGTGCATCGGCGGAAATCCTAAAAGAGTACATAACTGTTCACTCCCATCTGTCGTGAATAGGACTTTGACGCTATTATTCGGCTATATAGCGATATAGTATTGCTTGTCTATGGAATTACTATGCGAAGTCTTATTACTGAGTCGATTATAGAGGGAAGTGACAATGACCGACGGAAACCCTACTACCACAACAGGAGAAGTCGAGTCGACTACGCCTGAGACGCTGAAAGAGCGTATTGACGACGACGAGGACGTGTTCCTCCTCGACGTCCGCTCGAGTGGTGACTTCGAGGAATGGCGTATCGAGGGTGAAAACGTCGAGATCGTGAACTATCCTTACTTCCAGCTTCTGGATGGAATTCCAAAAGAGCTTCTCGCAGAGCTTCCAGAGGATCGAACGATCACGGTCCTCTGTGCGAAAGGCGGTTCCAGCGAGATGGTTGCCGAGCATATCGAACGAGAGGGCTATGACGTCGACCATCTCGAACGCGGGATGAACGGTTGGGCGGGGATCTACGAGTACGCCGAGCTGGATGTCGACAGCCACGCGACGATCGCACAGTACCGCCGTCCCTCGAGCGGTTGTCTCGCGTACCTCGTCGTCTCAGACGGTGAAGCTGCGATCATCGACCCGTTACGTGCGTTCACCGACGAGTACGTCCAGGACGTGCGGACTCTCGGTGCCGACCTCGTATACGCGCTCGATACACACGTCCATGCAGACCACATCTCCGGGGTTCGGACGCTTGCCGAACGAACGGACGCAACCGTGGTGGTTCCCGAGCCGGCGGCGGCACGCGGTATCGACTACGGGGTCCCCTACGAGACCGTCGTGGACGGGGCCTCGCTCGCGGTCGGCGACGTAGAGATCGACGTGATTCACACGCCCGGCCACACGACCGGCATGACCGCCTATCGGGTCGGGGACGTGCTGTTCACCGGTGACGGGCTCTTTACCGAGAGCGTCGCCCGTCCGGACCTCGAGGACCCGAAGAAAGCGAAGGACGCTGCACGGACGCTGTACACGAGCCTCACCGAGAAGGTCCTTTTACTGCCCGACGAGACGGTCGTTGCGCCCGCACACTTCAGCGACGCGGCGACGCCTCGTGATGATGGTACCTACACGGCCGAACTCGGCGATCTGATCGACCGGATGGATGCGCTCTCGATGGACGAGGAGGCGTTCGTCGAGTTCATCGTATCAGGGATGCCCCCCCAGCCCGCCAACTACGAGGAGATCATCGCTACGAACCTCGGCCGAAAGTCGCCCGATGACGAGGAGGCATTCGCGCTCGAACTCGGGCCGAACAACTGTGCGGCCAGCGAGGAGGCGCTGACGAACTGAGATGAACGCGTTCGTCTCGCTGCTCGCGCTCGGAGACCCCTTCCCGCGAGGGGTCCTTCCGTACCTCGTCGGTGGGCTCCTCGTCGGCCTCGGAGCGTCCGTCATCTACCTCTCGACGGGGATCATCGCCGGCGCGAGCACGTTCCTCGAATCGACCCTGTCGTACGTCTCCTCGGTCGAGCGGTTCAACCGCTTCAAGTACGTCAACTCACGGGGCTGGCGGTTCGTCTTTACGGCGGGTATCGTCAGCGGCGCGACCGTCTATATGCTTGTCTCTGGCAGCGGCGTCTGGACGACTGACGTTCAGTGGTGGCGGCTGCTCGTCGGCGGTGTCCTCGTCGGCGTCGGTACTCGCCTCGGAAAAGGGTGTACGTCCGGTCATGGCGTCTGTGGTGTCGGTTCGCTCTCGAATACGTCGCTGGTGAACGTCGCGACGTTCCTCGTGTTCGCGATCGGGACCGCACAACTGGTTCAGGCCCTGGGGGTGGCACCATGAGCGGGACCGGACGAAACTCGTTGTTCCTCCTGGTGATCTACCTCGGAGGATTGATCTTCGGGGTCGGGCTCGCCATCAGCGGCATGGCTAAACCTGAGGTCGTACTGGATTTCCTCCAATTCGAGGACTTCGGCCTGCTGTTCGTCATGGGCGGGGCTGCCATCGTGACCGGAATTACCTTCGCCGTTGCGACACGGTACCTCGACCGCGCACCACTGACCGGCGACACATACAAACGACGGCTGAAATCGTTCGATCGCAATGTCGTGATCGGCGGGTCGATCTTCGGCGTCGGCTGGGGCCTCTCGGGGATTTGTCCCGGGGCAGCCTATGCGAGCGTCGGAATCGGTAACTACCCGATCCTGTGGGCCATCGCCGGGATGTTCATCGGCGCGTATGCGCAGGGTTACTGGCGAACGCTTCGATCAACCACTGCAGAGACTGCCACGGAAACACCCTCGGACTGATCAATCATGCTCCAACAACACTCGTCATCACCCTCTCGCCAGCAGTATTGTGCAGATATGGATCGACTAGTCGATACTAACGGTGGTGTGAGATGATCGGTCTCGACGTGCTAGGGAGCTCCGTCCAGGCAGTGACGACCGTCGGATTCGTCCTCGCGGAGGCAATTACGCTGTACCTCGGTTATGGCGCGGTAACTCGTCTCGTGAGTCCAGCCGCTCTCGAATTGCTCGGAGGTGAGTAGTCGTGGACGTGTTCGGATTGAGTCTCGCGATGATCGCCCTCTTCGTTGGGTTCGGGTTCCTCATCGGGATCCTCTTCGGCTTCTTCGGTATGGGTGGCTCGTTCCTCATCACGCCAGCACTGCTAGTGTTGGGCTATCCGGCGAAGGTTGCGGTCGGAAGCGGGCTCGCGTTCGTCTTCGGAACCAGCGTTATCGGCGCACTCAAACATCGCGATCACGGCCAGGTCGATTATCGACTCGCCGCACTGATGACCCTCGGAATGACCATCGGTATCGAACTCGGCAAACGAGTCGTCTTCCTCCTGGAGGAGCTCGGCTCGGCTGATCTCGTAGTCAGCATCGCCTACGTCGGTCTACTTGCCGTGGTTGGCCTGTTCACGCTACGGGATGCACGTACCGAGACCGGCGGATCTGACGGTACCGATCTCGCCGAGCGAGTGCAATCGATCCGACTTCCGCCGATGGTTTCACTGTCCGGTAGCGTTACCGTCTCCGTCTGGATCGTCCTCGCCGTCGGTGGAGCGATCGGCGTTCTCTCCGGGTTCCTCGGCGTCGGAGGCGGTTTCCTGCTGATGCCGGCGATGATGTACGGCCTCGGCATTCCTGCTGCTGTCGCGGTTGGAACCGATATCCTCCAAATCACCGTCTCCGGGGCGTACGGTGCGTTCGTCTACGCACAGGCCGGTTCGATCGCCCTCCCGGTGGTCGGGTCGCTCCTCGCTGGGAGTGCGATGGGCGCGCGTATCGGGGCGGGCGCGACGAAACTGGTCGCTGAGGACGACATCAAGGGCTACTTCGCCGCCATGTTACTCGCGGGGAGCCTGTCCGTTGGAGCGAACGAGTTGAGCGGTCAACTCGGTATCGAGGCGCTCAATACGGTGAGTATCGTGCTCATCTTCGGTGCGACGGTCCTCGTCAGCGCAGCGATCGTACTTGCTGCGATCTGTGCGCTCCGTTACGATGGGGCCGAATCGTGGTGTCAGTTGGTCTCGTCATAGATAGCGGCAGTATTGTACATACTATGCAAACAGTTTTGAGTCTCCATTACATAATATTGGTAACCAATGGCTAACTCGATGAGTGAAATGCTCCGCCAGGACATGCAGTGTGAGGGGCTACTGGAGTGTTTCCACGATCTCAAGGAAATCGACAAGAACGTCTTTCGGATGTTGAACGAGACCGAGGACCCGCTCACGGTCGACGAGATCGCGGACCGAATCGATCGCGAGCGATCGACGGCCTATCGATCCGTTCAGCGCTTGCTGCAGGTCGGGTTCATCCAGAAAGAGCAGATCAACTACGAGCAGGGCGGCTATTATCACGTCTATCGGCCGCGGGACGCCGAGGAGATCGCCCAGGAGATGCAGCGGATGCTCAACGACTGGTACGCGAAGATGGGCCAACTCATCGGCGAATTCAGCGAAAAATACGCGGAGGAACTAAACCCGCCATCCCCCGTCGAAAGCTGAACCGTCTCTCGTATCGTACACAGGCGAGAACGAACGTCTCGGAGCCTCCATCCTCCTTTCGGACCCGAAGCCGCGGTTCTGGCACGAGGGCGCCGCCTTTTCGTCCGTGAATCAGTCGTCCAGCGGCGGGCCGGCTTCCCGGAGTCACTCCGGCCGCTCAGTCGCTAATGGCGACATCCAGCTTGCGGGTGTGCAAGATCGTCGGTCCGGAAACCGATTCCGCCCTTGAGATCGGTGACGGTACCGTTTAGCTGAGTTGCAGGCGGATGAGCCTTCTTCCTTCACGAGCGCCTTCGGCGCGGGGGAACAGGTCGAAGTAGTTCACAGGGAGCGACCTTCCAAGAGAGTCCCTCGGCAAAGCGGCACAGGTAGTGCAATGGTGCGTCTTCCGGCCACTGGAGCCGTTCGATCGGGAACGAATGACGGCCCGTAGTTCGCAGTCCTGATCGAACGTCGAACGGCCTAGCAGCATCACTTCGAGAAACCGGATCCTGCCCACTCGAAGCTTCGAGCCGTCCGTCCATCGAATATCGGGTTCTGGCCGTCAAACGGCGTGGAGTTAATCGAACGTGGAAGATCGCGGTTATTCTGATCAATGGGTTTAATACCCTTCGTTGTATAGTATTGGATGTAATGAGCAATACTGATATCGCCCCTTCGGAAGTCGCCCGCCGCATCGAGGAAGAGGGGACCGAGGATCTCTTCGTCCTCGATGTCCGCAACGAAGACGATTACGAGGAGTGGCAGATCCCCGGGAGTACGAACATTCCCGTCTACGACGAGCTGCTGGAGAACGACTACTCCACGCTGGAGTCCCATCTAGACGAGTTGCCGGAAAGCGAGGAGATCGTCGTCGTCTGTGTCGCTGGAGTCACATCGTCGCGCGCCGCCCAGTTCCTCCGTGAACGTGGCTTCGACGCGAAGTCGATCGACGACGGAATGAACGGCTGGGGTCGCGTCCACCGCCAGTACGACCTCGAGAACGCCGATGGCATCGTCCAGATCGTCCGACCCGGGACGGGATGTGTCTCGCATCTCGTTTACGGCGGTAACGAGGCCGTCGTCGTCGACCCGAGCCAGTACATCGACGAGTACCTCACTATCGCCGACGACCGCGGTCTCGAGATCGTCGGCGTGGCGGATACGCACGCCCACGCCGATCACGTGTCGGGTGCTCGCCGGCTCGCCGGTGAACTCGACGTGCCGTACTACCTCCACGGGGACGATGCTGGCGAACTCGACGGCGCCACGGAACTCGAAGACGGAGGGACGATTCCTATCGGAAACCGCGAACTCGACGTGATCCATACCCCTGGTCACACGCCCGGTAGCGTCTCGTTCCGGTTCGACGATGGGCTTCTCTCCGGGGACACGCTGTTTCTGCGCAGCGTTGGTCGCCCCGATCTCGAGGACAGTTCCGAAGAGGCAGTCCGTGAAGCTGCCGGCCGGCTGTTCGACAGTCTCGATACCCTGACGGACTTGGAGGACGAGACTGTCGTCCTCCCCGGTCACTTCAGCGACGAAGAGACCCGTCCGCTCGCTACCGAACTCGGGAAACTTCACGAAGAAACGACGAACGAGCTCCTGAGTTACGTCGAGGACGACGACGAGGAGGCGTTCGTCGAGACCATCGTCGAAAGCCTCGCGGACGAACCCGCGAACTACAACGAGATCAAGCAGATCAACTGGGGCAAGGAACAACCCGGCGATGACGTCAAGGCGCTCGAACTCGGCCCGAACAACTGTGCTGCCAACTAAACCACTCGGGTTACTAGCCTCCACTTGGCCTACTCCGTGACCTCTCTGCAGGCAATTCGCAACCGTCCCATGCAGGGCGATCGATAGGAGCGACACGGCGCCAGCGGAGCGGGGCTCCGAGAGCGAGCCGTATGACGGAACGGGCTTCGAGCGTCCACGACCTTCGATACCGGCTGCATCCCTTCGGAGCGAGACAACAGAGTTATATCATACAGATATTCTTCGGAGAAGTAATGGTACCGTTCGTCCCCCATGACCCAGTCTAGCCCGGAAGAGAGCCCTGCAGTCGGGGCGGCCCTTTCGCTCGATACGGTCTTAGAGCTCGCAGCGAACCGACGTCGACGGTTCGCTCTCTACGTCCTCGTCGATGCGACCGACGATCTCAGCGATTTCGAGACGCTCATCGAGGACGTCGCGACACTCGAAGCAGCGCACGCACACACAGCGCTCACCCGCGAATGATACCGAGAGACGGCTGCCGATCTGTACCACTGGCACCTCCCCGTTCTCGCCGACGTCGGAGTCGTCGATTTCGATACCCGCGACGGGCTCGTTCGCTACTGGCCCCATCACGTCCTCGAAACGTGGGTCGACCGCCTGAGACGGGACGAACTAGCACGCGACTGATCGGCGGACGATCAGGAGTCCACAGTCGTCCCGCCCGCAGCGAAGAGGAGATCACAGATCCCCCGTTGGGCCGCCCGGAGTTGGGTCGTAAACGTCGGCTGTGAGACGTCCAGCGACGCGGCGACTTCCCGGCCCGTCTGCGTTCGCGGCGATTCGAAGAACCCGCTGAAGTACGCCGTCTCGAGCGCTGCCAGCTGTTTGGCCGTCAGACGTTCCGCACAGATCGTCCGAAACGTGCTTCGTGTCTTGAGAGGGCGATCCCGCGTCCGTCGGGCCAGCAGTTCGGGATCGGGACCACCGTGTCGGAGTCGGTCGACGAACTCGCGGACGGTCGCGGTGTGGGGGACGTCGACGACCGCGGTCGCAACCCCGCCTTCGATCGTGAGCGTGCGCACGACCGCGTCCTGCTCGACGATCCGTGAGGCGAGCGTCGGCTCGGACACGCGCGCCCTGAACAGAGCCTCTTCGTCCCGGTCGGCGAGACAGAGGAGTTCCGTGATCGCGCTTACCTGCTCGCTCGCCGCGAGGAGCTCCGCCGACGGGACGTCGCTCGCAGTGAAGAAGACGTCCGGCTCGCCGTCCGACCGGTGTGCGAGTCCTTCGAACCGGACGTCACACCCGACTCGGTGTGCGAGGCGGCACAGCGGTGTGATCCGCCCTCGACACGTGAGTGTGAGTTCGACGACACGGTTCGTGTGGCGCGTCTCTCGCGTCTCGACGGCGTTGATCGCGTGGCCGATCGTGCGACCGAGTTCCGCCAGCACGGCGTGATCGCGCTCGTCGGGCTGGGGGTGGTCGGCGTACACCGCCAGAACGCCGTACAGCGAGTCCTTGTAGATCAGGGGAACGCTGATACACGAGCGCGCACCCCGCTCGAGGGTCGCCTCGCGTTCGGGTGTGAACCGGGTCTCGGTCGCGATGTCCGAGACCACCTGAAGGTCGCGTGTGCGCACCGTGGCGGCGACTGGATCCCGACCGGTCGTGGTCGCGTCGATCGGGATCGCGAGTTCGTCGATGTAGCCCCCGTCGACGCCCGCCCACTCCCGTGGCGTGATCGTTTCGGCGACCGGATCGCGCTCGCCGATCCAGACGAATTCGTAGTGATCCGAGGCCGCCAGCCGATCGCAGACCGCCCGGTCGATTGCAGCGCGACTATCGGCCTCGACGAGCGCGCTGTCGATCTCACGGATGAGGCCGTTGAGACGATCCAGACGCGCCAGCTCCTCGTTTTGCCGCGCCAGTCGCCGTTCGCCCGACGCCCGGTCCCACGCCGTTTCGAGGGTCGCGCCGAGCGTGGTCGCGAGATCGACCGTTTGCTCGTCGAACGCCCCCGCGCGAGTGGACCCGACACAGACGACGCCGTGTCCGCCGAGCGGGATCAGCATTCGGCTCCGAAGCGGCGTCCCCGACGCGCATTCACCCTCGCTTTCGTGTTCGCCTTCGTCTTCAGGAGTCGAGAGATCGTTCTCGACGGCGAGGTCGTCGTCAATGAAGGCCTGCCAGACCCGCTTCGAGAGTCCCTCGGGGAGCCGAACCGAGTCGGGGTCCGTCCCCGACGGGGTATGGTGGGCGTGCCGGGAGAACTCGCCGGTGGTCCCGTCGTAGCGCCAGAGGGCCGTGTACTCGACGTCGAGGACGGTCCGTGTGAGTTCGGCCGCTCGGTTAATGGTCCGTGGACTCGCGTCCATCAGCTCGCGGCTGACGGTCGTGAGTCGTTCGAGGCCCTCGTTAGCCCGCTTGAGCGCCTGTTCGGCGTGGGCACGCTCGGCGGCGTGCCATGTACGCTCGGCGGTCTCCTCGATCATCTCGATCTCGGTCTCCGTCCACTCGCGAGGGGTCGCCTGATTGACGGCGAAAAAGGCGGTGAGCCGACCGTCCTTGACCAGCGGCACGCCGACGTACGAATGCAGGTCCAGCTCTCGGTACGCAGCCCGTTCCTCGTCGCTCAGACCGGGAACGGTCGCATAATCGGTTATCACCTGCGTTTCGCCGGACCGGAACGCCTCGGAGACGTGTTCGCCGGAGTCGTCGAACCGGTGGGTACCGACGACGGACGAGAGCCCCTCGGAGTGGTAGTCGGTATGGACGACGCCGGTGGTTTCGTCGGCGAGAACCTCGTTGTAGAGGGCGCGATCGACGTCCAGATGCTCGCCGAGGACGCGGGCGGCCTCGGACTGGATCTCGATCGGGTCGGAGATCGGTTGGAGCGTATCGATCAGCTTAGTGCGGAACCGCTCGCGTTCCTCGCGTCGCTTGCGCTCGGTGACGTCCCGAAAGACCACGCCGACCCGCCGTTTCGTTCCATCGCCGACCGGAAACGCGTGGAGGTTCAGGATCCTCCCCTGTGACGCGAGTTCGCGCTCGAACTGGATCGGTTCGCCGGTCCGAACGACGGTGTCGTAGACCTCGGCCCAGTCGGAGGCCTCGTCGGAAATCACGTCTCGCCTCGTTTTTCCGACGACGTCCTCGAGGCCGGACTGTTCGGCGAACGCCGGGTTCGCCTCGACGTAGCGGAAGTCGACCGGATCCTCCGGAGCGGTATCGACCTTCTCGAGAACGCAAAATCCCTCGGTCATCGACTCGAACAGCTCCCGATAGCGCTCCTCGCTTTTCTGCAGCGCCTCCTCGGTTCGTTTGCGCTCGATCGCGACGCCGGCGATGTCGGAGACCACCTCCCGGACGTCCGGGTCGGGAACCACGTCACCGGATCGAGTCGAATAGAGGCCGAACGAACCGAGCACCTCGCCGTCGGCACCGACGATGGGCGTCGAATAGCACCCGTGGAGGTCGTTCGATAGCGCCAGATCGCGCCACTCCGACGCCCAGCGTGTGTCGGGGGCGATGTCCTCACAGACCACGGCGTCGCCCACGTGCGCCGCTTTGCCGCACGGGCCCATGTACGGAGGCGAAATGGACGCCCCGTCGAGTGCCGCCACGTACGACGGCGGGAGGTTCGGCCCGATCACCGTCCCGAACCGCTCCTCGCCCGGCTCGATCACGAGGACCGACCCCTGCATCCCGTCGGTGTACCCTTCGATTACGCCGACGAGCGTTCTCAGTACGTCGTCCAAGCTGGCACCCCGAGCGAGCGTCTCGAGGACGCGCTTTTCTCCCGCCAACAGCTCCCGGTTCCTGCGCAGGGCCTCCTTGGCCTGACGGTGTCCGATGAGGTCGGTGGCTTGGCGCGCCAGTACGTCCAGTGAGCGCAGATCGCGCTCGGACGGTTCGTGTGGGGTTTCCCAGTGAGTAGAGAGCATCCCGACGACGTCGCCACAGCGCGAGACGAGCGGTGTGCTCTGGACGGCCCGAATGCCGGTTTCGAGAAGCGTCGTCCGATCCTCCGTCCCGGCCATGAACCCACAGGTCTCGACGTCCGAGACGACGACTCGACGGCCAGTCTCCAGTGCCACGCTACAGGGCCCGTTCGATTCGGGGCCCACCCGATCCCACAGCGCTGTGGTCTCGTCGAACCCCCGATGGGCCAAGAGTTCGAGGTCGCCCCGATCGGGATCGCGCAGCTGGAGGCGCGCGAAATCGGCGTCCATGACCGTGACGACGGCCTCGAGGATCTCGTCGTAGAGGGTATCGATATCGTCCTTCTGGATCAGTCTGGTGCTGATCGCCTGTAGCCGCTTCGTTGCATCGAGTTCGGCCGCGAGTTCCGCCTCGCGCCCGTCGGCTCGATCGTCCGTCCCGTCGGAGTCACCGGAATCGGTGACGGAGGCCGCCGGCGCGGGTTCGACAGCGGACGCGAAGCCGCGGTCGTCGGGGGGCCGCCACCACACCCGCCCGCGCGCACCGACCTTCTTCGTTTCGAGAACATCGGTGTCGACGAGCGTGTCCAGCCGGTTGTAGATGGTGCGATCCGTACAGTCGAACCCGTCGGCGACCTCCGGGGTCGTGAGGGGCGTCCCGGGTGGGGCGAGCCGATCGACTTCCTCGAGGACGGTCGAGGGTGACGGAACGGATGCGTTCATGATCCTAGCTATCGATGAACAAGGAAAAGGGTTCTGTCAACGGAACGCACACATGGGCGGGTCCCCAGTTGGACGTCGTTCACCTGCTGGACTCGGCCGATCACCGCTTCGCCTCTCTCACGGCCGGGCCAAACATACAATCCGCGGGAGTTCAACGGGCCGGTATGGACGACACGACCGCCGACAGTACCGAGGTCGCTGGCGGAGACGGTGTCGGTTTCGCCGAACAGGCACGACGGCGGGCCGAGACCGAACGGGAGGCCGTCGAGTGGGCCATCGACGAACTCACACGGGTCATCGGCGAGCAGGACGTCGACCTCGCACCGTTACTCGAATACGCCCGGCGAAGCCGAAAGAGCCTGCCCGACCGCCACCTGCGGGCGTATGAGACGATGGCTGAGGTCCTCGACGTCTCCTCGGACGTCTACGCCGTCTACGTGTTCGCCTACGCGGAGCTCTGTGAGGAACTGGCCGACGGGACGGGACGATCCGAGAAGCATCCGAAGGGGTGTACGAACGTACTGGTCGCCCCGTCGAAACTCGAGTCGGACGCCGGATTCGATGCCGATTCCGCCGACGCCGAATCCGACGGTCCCGGGGCGCTCGTGCTCAAGAACCGGGACATCGCGGGTCGGGGAACGCGACCGAAATCCGTCATCGAACAGCCCCCGATCGACGACTATCACGGCTTCCTGACGGTCGATACGTGTGGCACGATCTCGACGTTCAAGGGCGTCAACGATCGGGGACTGGTCGCGGCCAACACCTACATCGACAGGACCCGGGACGACATCGATCCGGAGGATCAACTCCGAAACGGGACCGTCATCCGGCGGCTCTTAGAGGAGTGTGCCACCGTTTCTGAAGCCCGAAGCCTGCTCGACTCCCATCGGACGCGTCGGTTGTGTGGCCAGACGCTGTTTCTGGCCGATGCCAGCGCCAGCGCCCTACTCGAGATCGATCCGGTTGCCGAGCGGATCACCGTCGACGACGGCCCCATCACGATCCGAACGAACCACTTCGTGGACTCGGCCTCGACGCGGACCGGGAGTTCGACCAAGCGGCGGAAACGCGCGCTCGAACTGCTCGCGGGCGAAGCCCGACTCGGTCGTGAGGACCTGTGGGCGGTCGCCCGGGATCACGCGAACGGCCCCGGCGACGAGTCGATCTGTCGCCATCCGGAACCCGGGACGGACGAACCGCACGCGTTCGGGCAACTGACGACGGCGAGTTCGGCGGTCTTCGAGGGGGGCTCGCCGGTGATCGAGATCCGGATGGGCGCCCCGTGTGGAGCGGAACGCGCACGGTGGGCGTTCGGCGAAGCGATCCCGGACGACCTCCGAACCGGCCAGCGCTGGCTCGATCGCCTCCACTGAGACCGCGCCGTCGGAGTTCCGAAGTCGAGGTGTCGACGGGCTGTGACGCGGTGGGTCGACCGCGTGTAGGGGGTCGAGGCGAATCGGACACCGGCCAGTAAGCGTTCCGGAACGATCCCGAACGGGAAGACTGAACAGCGTGAGGGAGAACGCATAGACGAGGGAACGGATACGTCCATGCGCTATATCTCGACGGCGAAACAGGCGATCGCGGACCTCCGAGGCGGCGGGCGGGGGAAGGCGCTCCTCGCCGTCGCCTTCGGCTGGTTTCTGTCGATCAGCGTCCGGATGATCTACCCGGCGTTGTTGCCGCATCTCCGCGATGCGTACGGCCTCACGCTCACGACCGCCGGGCTGCTCCTGACCGTTCTGTGGGTCGCCTACGCGTGCGGACAGCTCCCCGGCGGGATCCTCGCCGATTGGGTCGGCGAACGGCTGTTGTTGATCGCCAGTTCCCTCTCGGCGGCGACGATGCTCGTGCTCGTCGTCGTCGCGAACTCGTCGCTCGTCCTCTTCGGCGCGACGGCCCTGTTCGGTCTGGGAACGGCGCTGTACGGCGTCTCGCGTTTTACGATCCTCAACGAGATCTACCCCGACCAGCTCGGTACGGCGACGGGTGTGACGCTGGCCGCCGGCGACCTCGGGAACGCGATCATGCCCCCCGCTGCGGGGTTCATCGCCGTGACGGTCGCCTGGCAGTACAGTTTCGGGGCCGCCGTTCCGCTGTTCGTGTTCGCGGCGATCGGCCTCTGGGCGACGCTTCCCAGACCGGAGTCTGCGACCACCTCGTTGAGCGAGAGCCTCGCGCTCGACGGCGTCGTCTCGACGTTGCTTCGGCCGAACGTGTTGCGCGGAACCGTGTTGCTCATGCTGTGGAGCGTTATCATGCAGGTGTTCATCGGGTTCTACCCGACGTATCTGATCGACGAGAAGGGGCTCTCAGCGACGGTCGCGACCGTGCTGTTCGGCTTCTTCTTCGCGCTCGGGATCCTGATGAAGCCGATCGCGGGCCGGGCCTACGATCGGATCGGAGTCCAGTTCCCCCTGTTGGTGATCATGGGAGTGACCAGCATCGCGCTCGGTGCGCTCCCGTTCGTCGAGGGGGTGTGGCTGTTCGTCCCCCTGACCGTACTCGTAAGCAGCGTCCTCGGGTTCGAGACGATCGTGATCTCGGATCTGACCCGGCGACTGCCGGACGGAACGCGGGGGACGAATCTGGGTGCGCTCCGAACGGTCTACATCGGGCTCGGCGCATTGAGCCCGGTTCTCTTCGGAGCGGTCGCCGACCGAGGGTACTTCGACCAGGCGTTTCTCGGCGTCGCCGGGCTCGCTGGCGTGGTAGTACTCATCGTCCTCGTCTCGGTCGAGTACTGATCCGGCGGGCGGCGTCCGAGATTCGGGGTACGGAACCGACGCGAACGGACGGGCACCCTCCGGGGAGTTCGCGTCGAGATCACGGAGCGAGTGAGAGCCGCGATGGAGTGGCCGCTCGTCGGACGACTGGCTCACTCCGGGGAACTGGCACAAGAGCGGAGTCCCCGAGGGGTGCCACCTACCGCCGTTTCAACGATTCAGATCCAAGGATCTCGGACGTGACGACGGGCCCCGATCGTGAGCGGATTCGTCCGTTTCACGATCCGTGTTAGTTACATTATGGACTGTCGGTACTGTTCTCCCCCGTCGATACCGGCCTTATAAGGGCGACCCGGCTCCGAGTCCGCCGGTCGGGATTCGCTCACGAATACCGTAGTGAAAGCACCCCCGTCACTCGGGGGCAGTACCGTGGACACGGTCGTCCGGTCTCAGAGTCTAAGCCCTGTGGACGGGGCTTCAGTCGTGGTCGGGGTGTCTGTTGTCGTCGTCCTCGACCTCGCCGTTGTGAAGGTCGTCGTCGGGACGCGAGATGTGGAAGTCGTCCTCGTTCTCCTCGAGCGGGACGACCGCCGCGATGTCGGTCGGGCGGTCGGGTCCGGGCGGGGCGAACGAGCCGTCGGTCGGCGCGCCGATGTCCTCGAAGCCGTAGGCGCCGTCCTCGTCACCCTCGTCGAAGAAGTCCCACTCCTCGTTCTCGTTGCTGTCGACGTGGGGCAACGAGACTAACACGGCTGGCTCCGGGAGCCGGTCGAGCTCGCCCGAGACCGCGTCGAGTTCCTCGTCCTGCAGGATCGGGACCTTGATGTTCTGATGGAGTCCCGGTTCGAGGTACTCCGAGTAGCCGATGATCGTCGCCGCAGCGTTCTGCGGTTCACCGGTCTCCGGATTGATGAAGCCCACGTCCGCGATCCCCTCCTCGGGACGCGCGATATGGACCGACATGAATCCACCCTCCTCGGTGGTGATGTTGCCCTCGTCGACGATCACGTACGTGCCGTCCGTGACCTGATCGCTGAAGCGACTGTACGAGAGGCCTTTGCCCTCGCCGAGCGGGCCCTCGGGGCGCTGATGCTCACTGGGTGTGTACTCGACGTCGTCGTCATCCATTGCGCTCACACTGCCCGTGAACGCGAGTGCGGCGGCCGTCCCACCGACCGCCTGTAACACACGTCGCCGTGAGGAGTTGGTCGTCGGTGTCGATACTGGCTCGTCGGCTGTAGGCTGTTTCGAGTTGTCTGACATTGTTCCCTCCGATACTGGTATACCGCTTCCAGCACTCCTGTCCACTCGCGACAGCCCGATTGTAATTGGTCGCCTACGAGAGCCGGTGCTGTCCGGGGATCGTAGCAGGTCCTTAACGGCCGGTCGTTCCGAACCGCCAGCGTGGTGCCGACTGCAGGCGACCCATACTGATCACGGACGGTGTAGAACGGTCGTTGATCCGGCGACAGTAGTCGGTGGATGGAGAGCGTCTCGAAACCGGTACGCTTCAGCTACGTCCCCGTTAAAGCCACACATAATCGACATCGTCGCGTATCGCGGTCCCGAAGACCGCCGTCTCGGCTCGTGACGGCCGAATGGCACTTCGGTAGTGTTCCCCGCCCGAGACTACCGATCCGAGGACGGATCGAGGCGATCGGCTGTGTGGAGTTGCCCGTGAACGGTCGCCCCGTCCCCGATTCAGTGGGGTCGTCACACCGGCGAGGTCTCGGTACGGACCATCCGCTCGAAGCGCTCTACACCCAGTTCGAGGCGTTCGAGGTCGTTGGCGAAGCTGAAGCGGACGTGTCCCTCCCCGCCGCGACCGAAGGCGCTTCCCGGCGCGGCGACCACGTCGTACTCGAAGAGCAGTCGCTCGGCGATGTCCATGCTCGATCCCGGCAGACCGCTCGCGTCGACGAACGCGTAGAAGGCCCCCTCCGGCGGCGTCACCGAGATTCCCGGGACCTCGCGGAGTCGGTCGACGACGGCGTCACGACGCTGTTCGAAGGCCGCCTTCATCTCCCGGGCCGGTCCGTCGGGGCCGGTGAGCGCCGCGAGGGCGGCGTGCTGGGCGGGCGTGTTCACACACGAGGTGGTGCTCTCGTGGATCTTCGTCACCGCCGCCGTCACCGGTTCGGGACCGACGAGCCAGCCGACGCGCCACCCCGTCATCGCATACGTCTTCGAGCAGGAGTCGATCGTCACGACGCGGTCCGGACGGTCCGTGACGGCCGCGAGGCTCCTCGGTGTCCCGTCGTAGGTGAGTTCGTGGTACACCTCGTCGGCGACGACATGGGCGTCGTGGCGGGCGGCGGCCTCGACGACCCGGTTCATCTCCGAGACGTCGAACACGCGACCGGTGGGGTTCGACGGCGAGGTGAGCACGACGGCGCCGGTCCGGTCGGTGATGGCCTCGATGATCCGGTCGGCATCGAACGCGAAGCCGTCGGCGGGGGACAGCGACACCTCGACGGGGTCGGCGCCCGCCAGACGCGCCTGCGACAACGGGTTCGGCCAGGCCGGCGTCGGCATGACCACCTCGTCGCCGGGATCGGTCACCGTCAGCAGCGTCAAGTAGAGCGCTTCGACGCCGCCGGTCGTCACGACGACCCGCTCGGCGTCGGCATCGATCCCGCGGGCGCGCGCCCGCTCGGCGATAGCTCTCCGGAGCGGGTCGATCCCCGCGTTGGGCGTGTAGTTCGTCTCGCCGCCGCGCGCCGCCACCACCGCCGCTTCGACGACGTGCTCGGGCGTGGCGAAGTCGGGCTCGCCGAGTTCGAGGTGGACCACGTCGTCGCCGTCGTGCTCGTTCGCGAGGTCGAACAGCCGGCGGATCTGTTGGGGTTCGACTCGTGCAACCCGGCGTGAGACGGACCGATCGGTCATCGGTTCCCGTCCGCGGGGCGTCCCCTTGGCTGTTTGGACCGGCCAACGGGTCCCGGTCGGTCGGTGGGCGGGAACCGCCGCCACCGTCCACACAGGACCACCCTTATCCCGGCCCGGATCACATCTATCGGAATGACCGATCACGTGACGGCCCTCCTCGACGAACTCGACCTCGAGGAGAAGGTCAGCCTCGTCCACGGCGCGATCGATCCCGCCGGCACCGCAACCGGCTATCTGCCGGGCGTCGAGCGTCTCGACATCCCGCCGCTGCGCCTCGTCGACGGGCCGGTCGGCGTTCGGATCCCCGGTCGGAAGGCGACCGCGTTTCCGGCCTCCCTCGCGCTCGCGGCGTCGTTCGATCCGAGTCTGGGGCGCGAACAGGGGGCGGCGATGGGCCGCGAGGCGAACGCCCACGATCAGGACGTCCTCCTCGGTCCCGGGACCAACATCGTGCGCGTCCCCCACTGCGGTCGGAACTTCGAGTACTTCTCGGAGGACCCCGTCCACTCGCTTTCGTTCGCCCGCGCGGTCGTCGAGGGGATCCAGTCCGAGGACGTGCTCGCCTGCGTGAAACACTACGTCGCGAACAACCAAGAGACGAACCGGACGACGGTCGACGTCGCCGTCGACGAGCGGACGCTCAGAGAGCTCTACCTCCCGGCGTTCCGCGCGGCCGTCGACGCCGGCGTCGGGTCGGTCATGGCGGCGTACAACGCCGTCGACGGGACGCCGATGAGCGAGCACGAGCGTCTGCTTCGGGGGGTTCTCAAGGACGAGTGGGGGTTCGACGGGTTCGTCACCTCCGACTGGTTCGGCACCGAGGACGCGGTCCGGTCCGCGACCGGCGGCCTCGACGTCGAAATGCCCGGTATCTCCGGCGAGGCGTTCGCGGCCCTCGTCGGGATGGACGACGGCGAAAACGACCAGTCCGGGGAGTCCGACGGCGGCATGCCGGACATGGCGAACATCGCGCGGTTCGAGGCGAACCTCGCCGCCGCAATCGAGGCCGGCGACGTCCCGCGCGAGCGACTCGACGACATGGTGGCACGCGTGCTCACCGGGATGAAACGTATCGGCCGCCTCGACGGCGAGCGCCCCGAGGGATCGCTTGATGCGCCCGCCCACCGCACGCTCGCCGAGCGGATCGCCGTGCGCGGGACCGTCCTGCTCGCGAACGACGGCGTGTTGCCGCTCGACGACGACGCGGACGTCGCACTCGTCGGCTCGAACGTCGACACCGCGATCCTCGGCGGCGGCGGGTCCTCGGAGGTCACGCCGTTCGTCCGGTCGAGCCCCGCCGACGGCGTGACCGAGCGCGCCGACGGGGACGTGACCGTCGCGCACGGCCTCCCGCCGATCGCGGACCCGTCGTTTTTCGACGCGACCACGTCCGAAGACGGGGAAACGGCCGCGTCGGACGACCGATCGATCGACGACGCCGTCGAGGCCGCCCGTGGGGCCGACACCGCGGTCGTGTTCGTCCGGGACCGGGCGACCGAAGCCCGAGACCGCCCGGACCTGCGCCTCCCGGGAGAGCAGGACGACCTGATCGAGGCCGTCGCCGAGGCCACCGACCGGACGGTCGTCGTTATCAACTCGAGCGGGCCGGTCGAACTCCCGTGGCGCGAGGAGGTGGGCGCGATCATCGAGAACTGGTATCCGGGGCAGGCCCACGGGGACGCCATCGCGTCGGTGCTCTACGGCGACAGCGACCCCGGCGGCCGGCTTCCGGTGACGTTCGCGGCGGAGTCGGCGTATCCGACGGCGACGACCGCCCGGTTCCCGGGTGAGGGCGGCGTCGTCAAGTATACCGAGGGACGCCTGGTCGGCTACCGGCACTTCGAGGCCACCGAACACGAGGCGGTCTACCCGTTCGGGCACGGGCGCTCGTACGCGGCGTTCGCCTACCGCGACGCCGAGCAGGTGGACGGTTCGACGGTGCGTGTCACCGTCGAGAACACGTCCTCGCGGGCGGGCCGCGAGGTCGTACAGGCGTATGTGCGCTCGACCGGAGCGGGGCGCGCGGACGAACCGAGACGGGAACTCGCCGGGTTCGCGTCCGTGCGTGTCCCTGCAGGGGAGTCGGTCGCGGTCGATATCGACCTCCACAAACAGGCGTTCGTCCGATACGGCGACGACGGCTGGCGGAACTCGGAGGGACCGTTCGTCGTCGACGTGGCCCGCTCCGCGACCGACCGCCGGCTCAGCGTCGACCTCCGACGCGAGTGAGCGACCCGAGCGGCGAGAACCACCGACCCGACAGACCGCCGTTAGAAGCCGTCTAGAACCCCTACCGTGGCATTGCCGGTGTAGTGCTTCCCCGACCGACGGCTTGCGAAACGGTCAATATATCTATATGTCTAGAAATATATTATATATCGTATGGATAGGAGACGATTCATCGAACTGACGGCCGCAACGGCGGGAACGGGCGTCGCGCTTGCAGGAGGTATGGCGAGCGAGGAGATCAAGGACGGAGAGCCCGCCGAGAACGACATCGAGACTGGCGATGAGCCCGCGGGAAACGAGTCCGAGGAGGAAAAACCCGAACCGGAAGGCGGCGATGGTCGCCCGTTCACGCACTACGACCTCGACGTTCTCGACGAACGATCGATGGGCCATCCCGTCTGGGTCGATCAGCACGGACGCATCTACGGGCGTGACAGTCCTCGCGTGGTGGTCAGCGACGACTGGTGGGAGACCACCGAGGTGCTCTACTCCTTCGAGGAGGAGGGGACCAGAGAGGAGTACGTCCAGATGGTCATCGTTCCCGACAGCGGACGGATCATCGCCGCGACCGGGGGGCGAGGCGAGACCGGCGGGAAGGTCCACCTCATCGACGAGGACCTCGAGGGTGCGGAACTGCTCTACCAGTTCGACTACGGACGCGTCTCGAACGAGTTCGGTCACGCCGTCTACGGCGACATCGTCGTGGTCGGCACGTACGCGCTGTCGCAGTTCGGTGCGGGCAGACACGCAAACGAGGTGATCCTCTCGACCGATGGTGGAGAATCCTTCGAGAAGGTCCTCGAACCCGAACTCCACACCACCGACGCGGCGAACCACCACATCCACGACGTCGAGTACGACCCGTACGCGGAACGCATCTGGGTCGCGATCGGCGATCACGGCAACTCCCAACTCTACTGGAGCGACGATCTGGGCGACTCGTGGAGCGAGATCGACGACCGGGGCGACATCACGATGGTCACGCAGGTCGCCGCGTTCAAAGACTGCGTCGTCCTCGATACCGACGGCGTCCCCGAAGGGATCATGCGCTGGGAGCGTGACGGTCCCGACGACGAGCCCGACGGCGCCGATTCGTTCGAGCGCGTCCACGTCGAGATCGAGACCGACCCCGACGATGACGTCATGGAGCTGTACGCCCGGCGGCGCTGGCACGTTCGTGAAAACCTCGAGGAGGGACGCGAACTCTGCCTGATGCCATTCGGGTACTCCACCATGCACGACACCGCGAGCGACTCGGTGGTGCTCGCGAGCGTCGACGGCGACGAGTGGTATGAACTCCACCGGACCGAGACCCGCGAGATCCTGCTCTCGAACGTCATGGGGCCGCTGTCGATGGACGGCGACCGGCGAACGCTCGTCTCCGACAGTTTCCAGGCGGGGGGCTATCAGATCGATGCGACGGTGCCGAAGTTCTGGGAGTGACCCCTCGGAACGCTTCCCGGCCGCTGACGACCACCGACGACGTCTCGGAGGACGAAACACCAGCCGGGAGCCGGTTGGACGGTGACGGGCCGGGCTACGAGAAGTCGTAGTGAGAGACCGGTTCGAGAGGGAGAATCGCAGTGCCTCTGACGTTTCGCACAGCACATTACCGATAGCGCCGGAATGTTGTCAATGTATCGTAACAAATCGCACATGTGTCTGACGTTCGTCCGACGGAGCGCGTTCCGAACACGGTCACGATGCTCCCGTGATCGACGGCGATTATCGTGATACGTGTGCACCCGTCACAGTCTATCACGTATAACTCGTTTGGCCGCCGACGGTCGACCGATGTTCGACCCGACACACCTCACCTACGAGATCGAAGACAGCACGGCCCTGATTCGCCTCGATCGCCCCGGGAAGCTCAACGCGTTGAGCGAGGCGCTCGTCGCCGAACTCGACGCGGGGATGCACCGAGCGGTCGACGACGGGGTTCGAGCGGTGGTGCTGACCGGCACCGGCGAGGCGTTCTCGTCGGGCTACGATCTGACCGAGTCCGGAGGCACACCCGAGTCGGGATCGCTTCCATCGGTCGAGGACGGACTCGACCGCCAGCGACGCGTCCTTCCAGTGTTCGAGACGATCCACGAGCTCCCGGTCCCGGTGATCGCGGCGGTCAACGGTCACGCGCTCGCGGGCGGATCGGACCTCGCACTCACCTGTGATCTGACGATCGCCGGCGAATCCGCGACGTTCGGCTACCCCGGCGTTCGGATGGGTGGCCTGTCGCTGTCGCTCGTCTATCCGTTCGTCATGGGGATCAAACACGCCAGAGAACTCATGTACACCGGCAAGACGATCGACGCCGCGGAGGCCGAGCGGATCGGCATGGTGAACCGGACCGTCCCGGACGAGGAACTCATGGACGCGGCCTTCGAGGAGGTCGACGCGATCAAGAAGACGCCGCGTGCGACCCTTCGGATCACGAAGCACATGCTCAATGACGTCGTGGAGATGCAGGGATACCGACCGGCAGTCAGAAACAGCGGGTACATGGCGACGCTGTCACACCAGACGGAGTACGGGAAGACGTTCTTCGAGATCCGCGAAAACGAGGGGATAGGCGCGGCGATCGAGTGGATGAACGAAACCGACAAACCCTGAGCGCGACCGCCTGACCGAAAACCGGTCGTGATCGATCCCCCGGTAGTGGACGAATCCACCCTCGTTCCGGGGGAGATCCGTCCCGCCAGTCGCCCCTGCGGGAAGCGTGGCGTGGCTCCCAGCCACTCCGGGTCGCTCGCTGGACCCGTAAACGAGTGACGTCGGTTCGAGTACGTAGTTGAGCCACGAAACGGCAACCATTATATAATATAATTTTTTAACTAAAATTAATGGCTTCAGTACTGGTTGACGGACTGCTGGTAACGGGCGCAATCGAGTGGGTCGGTCCGGTCCCGTTCGTGCTCTCGTTGGAGGAGGTGGTCTCAATCGGGCTGACAGTCGGGTTGGGAATCGCGTGTCTCTACGTCTGGTGGGTGGGGGAGTCGGTGAGAGAGTTCGCGTTCGAATCCGACGCGGAGGCGAATACGGTCACTCGTGGACTATGGGAGCGGAACTGAGGGAGGAACGTTCGAGTCGGAGTCGCTGTCGGCGTTATGCCCACGGCCACCAACCGCCCGCCATCACGAACCCAGCGCCCGCCGTCACGATACCGACGATCGCAGTGTACCACCCGATCGGTGTCGTGTATTCGTTCCGCTCGAGGCCCAAGAGAACGAAAAACGCGGCCCAGAGGACCGCCCAAATCCACCACAGCCCCGCGAGTCCGAGATCGCCGTTCAGCAGAACGATGTAGCCGGTCGGTGCCGCAACGGCGGCCACGAACGCACAGTACCATCCGAACGAGCGTTGATCATCGATCCCCCGAATCGCGTTCGCGCCGACCCAGAGATACGTAAACGAGAACAGGAGCGTCCCGGCGGCGTTGAACGCGTCGGCGGTCCGGTATTCGCCGAACGCCCAGAGCTCTCCAAACGCCCACCACATCGCGATCAGGAAGGTGAGAGCGCCGACGAAGAAGTTCAAGATCGCAACGTCGTCACCCGTTGCGCGACCCAACAACCAGATCCCGTTGATGATCAGCACGGCTCCGACGAAAAGCAGTCCCATCCCCAGTATTCCGTATGGCATTGTATCGGTGTCCGGCGTGTCTCACGGCGCGCTCTACCTGCCGTGACTGTTGCTGAACTGTTGTCCTATTCACATTTATAATTAATTATGATCTACCCATAACGGTCTGTGACACAATCAACGAGGGGAATGGTGTGAATCGAATGTCATCTTTATGTGCGAGCCCCGCAACCGAACTGGTGAGAGCATGAATCACGGGCAGATCGGGTTGACGCGCCTCAACGGGGAGCTGCATCGCCTTCGAGACCGCGACGCTCAGGAGTTCACTATCGATGCGGGAATCGCTGTCGCGGATCTGGTTCGGACGACGCTGGGACCGAACGGGCTCGACAAGATGCTCGTCGATTCCGGACGGATCGTCGTCACGAACGATGGAGCCAGCATCCTCGATCGGATGGGGATCGATCATCCGACCGCGAAGGTGTTCGTAGAGACCGCGGCGAGCCAGAACGCCCGCGTCGGTGACGGGACGACGACCGCGGTGATCGTCGCGGCCGAACTCCTCCGGAACGCGACCGGCCTGCTCGATCGCGGGATCCACCCGACCGCGATAACGAACGGCTATCAACTGGCGTCGAAGCATGCGACGGCAACGCTGGCGGCGAACGCGATCGAGGTCGATCGGGACGACACCGACACGCTCGAACGAACCGTGCAGACGGCGGTTACGGGAAAGTGGGATCGGGACGCAGCAGCGCGATTCGCGGCGTTGACCGTGCGAGCGGTTCGGTCCGTCGAGGGCGGCGGTAAAGCGGGGCTCGATCGCCTGACACTGAAAGCGTTTCCCGGCGGTTCGCTCGCGGACGCGGAACTCGTGGAGGGATTGGCGATCGATCTGGGGAGTTCCTCGACGACGCTCGTCTCGCCCGACGCCGAACTCCCGACGGTCTTCGAGGACGCGAGGATCGCCCTGATCGATGACCAACTGACCATCGAGACGGCCGATGCCGTCTCACGGGTCAGTATCGATAGCCCGGACGACCGGACGGCGTTCACCGAGTACGAGGAGTCGATCTACTCGGAGTACGTGACCGATCTCGTCGACGCCGGTGTCGACGTCGTCTTCTGCCAGAAATCGATCGATGAACCCGTCCGATCGCTGTTGGCCAACGCGGGAATCGTCCCGGTCGAACGCACACGGCAGGACGAACTGCACAAACTCGCTCGGACGACCGGAGCGGAGCCGGTACAATCGACCGACGAACTCGGCCCCCGATCGGTCGGACGCGCGACGACCGTCGAACGGCGGCCGATCAACACGACGGAACTGATCGTCGTCCGGACGCCTGCAGCCGAACACCGGTCGTTGATCCTCCGCGGTGGGACGGTCCACGTCGCCGAAGAAACGAAACGGATCGTCGAGACGTGTATTCGAAGCCTCGTGGCGTTGCTGGAGGAGTCGGCCGTCGTTCCGGGGGGTGGCGCACCCGAAATCGAACTCGCGTACCGTCTGCGCTCGTATGCGGACGGTGTCGACGGTCGCGAACAGTTCGCGGTCGGGGCGTTCGCGGACGCCCTCGAATCCGTTCCACGGACGCTCGCCAGCACGGCGGGGATGGATCCCATCGATACGATACTCGCACTCCGGACCGAACACGACCGAGGGAACCAGTACGATGGTATCGACGTCGAGTCGCGTCGAATCGGGGATCTGGCCGAGAAACGGGTCTTTGACCCGCTCCGTGTGCGACAGCGAGCGTTGGTAAACGCCACCGAAGCGGCGAACACGCTCTTGCGCGTGGACGACGTTATCGCAGCCAGCCGGTCGGCGGAGGGTCACGGCCACGACCACGGGACGAGTTCGGACAGCGGTGGCTACCCGTGGGCGATCGGACACTAACGCTCCGGATCGGACCGATATCGCACGACGTCCCGTCGGCGAACCCTGCTGTGCTGTGCTGTGTGGGTGTCTCCGAAGACGGATACTGCTCGGAATACAATAGTTGGATATCTATAAGGTGTCTCGTATCATGTCGTATGTTGTCGTATGCCAGAAACCGTAATAGAAGTCGACGTAGAGGCCCCACCGGACGACCAACCGACGTCGGTCCACAACCGGTGGCATCCGGACATCCCCTCGGTGGTGACGGTCGATCCGGGTGATCGGGTTCGTGTCGAGTGCCTCGATTGGACCGGCGGTCAGATCACCGACGACGACAACGCAAACGAGGTCCGTGACGTCGATCTCAATCAGGTCCACTACCTGAGTGGGCCGATCGAGGTCGCGGGTGCCGAGCCCGGTGACCTCCTCGTCATGGACATCCTCGATATCGGCGCGCTCAACGAGCGCTGGGAGTACGGCTTTACCGGCATCTTCTCCCAGCAGAACGGTGGGGGATTCCTCACCGATCACTTCCCCGATGCGGCGAAGGCGATCTGGGACCTCCACGGGACGAAAACGAGTTCCCGGCACATCCCCGACGTGCGCTTCGAAGGGATGATCCACCCCGGACTGGTCGGGACCGCGCCCTCGAAGGAACTGCTCGAGGCGTGGAACGACCGCGAGCAGGCGCTCATGGATCAGCACGCCGAAGACCCCGAATCGATCCACAACCACCCCACTGGCGAGGAGAACCCGCCCGTCGCCAACCCGCCGGATACGGACGCGGCGATCATGGGTGAGCTGACCGACGACGAGGCCGAGGCGGCCGCCCAAGAGGCCGCCCGGACGGTTCCACCGCGGGAAAACGGCGGTAACTGCGACATCAAGGACCTCTCGCTCGGCACTCGCGTGTACTTCCCGGTGTTCGTCGAGGGGGGAAAGCTCTCGATGGGCGACATCCACTTCTCGCAGGGCGACGGCGAGATCACGTTCTGTGGGGCCATCGAGATGGCGGGCTATCTCGATATCGAACTCGATCTCATCAAGGACGGGATGGACACGCATGGAATCGACCACCCGATCTTCGAACCCGGCCACCGCGGCCCCAACTTCGAGGACTACGTCGTTTTCGAGGGGTACTCCGTGACCGAGGACGGCGAGCAACACTACATCGACCCGCACGTCGCCTACCGCCGTGCCGCCCTCGAAGCCATCGAGTACCTCAAGAAATTCGGCTACACCGGCGAGCAGGCCTACATGCTGCTTTCGACCGTACCGGTCGAGGGACGCCAGAGCGGGATGGTCGACATCCCCAACGCCTGTTCGACGCTCGCGATCCCCAAGGACGTCTTCGAGTTCGACATCAGTCCCACGGGGCTGGGCGAGTCGGCGGACCGCGGCCAGGTCGCGATAACCGACGATCCGCTCGGGAACTGACCTGCCTCCCCTCGCTCGCGGAGCGTCGACCCGTCGGATGTATCGTCGTCCCGTCGAACACGGGGCCACGAGACCGCCGATCGTAGTGACGTCGCGAAACCGACCTGAACGCCTTGCCCCGTCCATCGGCGAATCCGTCGTCGGTATCCCCCGCGGCCGATCGTCCTATCCAGGCGACAGGGCTTTCGTGGTGACGTCGTGTTGTCGTTCGATCGGGTCCCGAGCCGGTCTGTGAACCGTTTCGTCGGACGTCGTGATCGTGTGGGAGACGTCGTGACCAGCCCGAGAGGCGCTCTATCGACGGTACTGCGCGACAACGGCGTCGAGGTCGAATCGATCGTGGAGCCAGGCGGCGAGTGCGAACGTCCCGACGCCGACCACGACGCCGGCGAGGGTATCCGAGAAGTAGTGCGTCCCGAGATAGACCCGGGAGACGGCTATCGCGGCCGCCAGGACGGTGACGGCGCCGAAGGGTAACAGGGAAGAACGACGAGCGCTCATCGCGTAGATCGTACCAGCGGCCGCGTGTCCGGACGGAAACGACGAGGTGACCGTTTCGGCCCCGCCAGTCACACAAACCGGGCCCGGGGGGAACGGCCGGTGGATCGTCCACATCAGCGTTCCGACGACGACGCCGGTGAGTGCAATCGCGAGTGTGGCCACGCGGAGTTCGTCGGTCCACCCTGCGAGATAACAGATACCGAGGAACACGATCGCCGCGGTGGCCGACCCGAGGCCCGTGATCGACGTCATCGCCTCCGTCAGGAGCGGGTTTCGCACCGCTAACGTCAACTCGACGACCCGGTGGTCGAGCCACACGACGAACTCCAGTAGTTCAGCACGGACGGCGTCCATACCCCGACGCTACTTGCCGTGCCGGATTAATCTCACTGGTTGAAGCACCGATACGACAGCGGCGGACGAGCGCGTTACTCGAGACTCATGGGGACCACACGCGCGGTCACCGGTTATCGGCGCAACAGGACCACCAACACGGCGAGGAGGACGACCTGCGCGATCTTGTCGACGGCGTCCAGCGTGCCGATGTCGGCGGGGAAAGACTTGTCCATTCCCACGAAGTTGACCCAGTACCAGAGGACGATCTGGACCAGTGTGAACGGAATGCCGACGGCGTAGACCGCTCTCCGGTGGAAGTCGACGAGCACGAGGACGACGGCCCCGATGAAGCCGAGGCCAGCGAGGACGAAACTGATGCCGAGCGGCGCGGGGAAAAACCACGCCCCGATCAGGAGGTGGACGCCCGCCGAGACGAGGGCGGAGAGGATGCCGAGCCAGTGGATGCCGTCGAGCGTGTCGATACTGAGTGCCATCCCACGAGTCTCTGCCGTATCCATATTCCTATCACGGTATGGGACCACATAGATGCACTGTTAACTCATAACTCGAAGTCGGGTCGAGTATATCTTCTAGGAGAATCCCCGATAAGAGCAGGGCCGTGTTCGTCGGTCCTTTATCGGTCCCGGGCGAGTAATTCACAGTACAGGATGAGTACCGATACCGATCGCGTTTCCGTTCGATTCAAACGGCCGCTTCTCTACGTGATGAGTTTCCTCTACACCGCTGCAGGCGTGATGCATTTCGTCACTCCGCGAGCCTTCGCTCGAATCGTCCCGCCTCGATTGCCCCGTCCAACCGTACTCGTCTACCTCTCCGGAATCGCGGAGATCGGTCTCGGCATTGGCTTGTTGTTTCGGCGAACGCGCCGCCGCTGTGCGTGGGGAGTAATAGCCCTGTTGCTCGCCGTGTTTCCAGCGAACGTCCATATGGCGACCAGCGATATGGTCCCTGAATCGGTTCCAGACTGGGCGACGAACAGTGCCCGGGTCGGGTTGTGGGCCCGTCTCCCGTTTCAAGGCGTCCTCGTTCTTTGGGCGTGGTGGTACACGCGTACGATGCCCGAGAACGGTACGTGAGCGTCTACCTCTTCAACCCGATGGTCTCGCTGCCGATGGGGTTTCCGTTTCACTACCGCGCTCGACGACATCGACTCTCGAACGTACTCGTGTGACGCATCGATCGCTCGTATGACTGCGTGTGGCTCCGGACATCGTAGTCCCACCGAGCGATCCGTAGGGTTTTGTGGTCCCTCTCCGAGGAACCGGGTAGCACTATGTCGACAACCAACGATCGAATCGTCGTGGTCGGAGCCGGCGTCTCGGGCCTTGCCATTGCTCGGGAACTCGCACCCGATCACGACGTTATCGTCCTGGACAAGGGCGGTATCGCCGCTGATACGTCATCCCGAGCCTCCGGGATGATCTCGCTCTCGCTCGAACCGTTTCCCGACGAATGGGCGTCGTTCGCCCTCTCGCAGTTTCGCGACCTCGACGGACAGGGTATCTTCTCGTTCACCGAGCGCGAGACGGTCCGCCTCGTTCCCGCAGCAAACGCCGATCTCTACACCGATCAAGCGCCCGGCGGTGGGAATTTTTTCACTCGATCCGAACTGGAGGGGCGCTATCCCGACTCGTTCAGTGATCTCTCGGCATACGGCGGTGGGCTCGTCTACGACGGGACCGGTTCCCTCGATGCGCTCGACTACGCGATGACGCTGAAGTGGGCCGCAGAACGGGCCGGAGCGGAGGTCTTCCGCGATCACGAAGTCACGGACCTCCGAGTCGAAGACGGCACGGTGACCGGTGTCGAGACGGAGTACGGTCGTATCGACGCCGATCACGTCGTCTATGCGACCGGGTGGAAGACGCGCGAGCTCCTCGCCGAATACGTCGAGATCCCGGTTCGACCGCTTCGGTGGAACGCGGTCGTCATCGAACCCGACGAACCGCTTCCGACCGACTGTCCCATGGGGTCCGAACCGACACTGCGGGTGTACTGGCGACCCACCGATCGGGGGAACGTGCTCGTCGGCGGGAACGAACACCTCCTCAGCGATCCCGAGGGGACGCCGATGGGTGTCGAGCCCTCGTTCCGAGAACGCGTGGTCGAGGACGTCGCGCCGCTACTCAGCGGCGTGGCCTCGGGAGAGGTTCGTCGCGAGGACTGTTGTCCGACCGCGGACTGTGCCTCGCCCGACGGCCGTCCCGTCATCGACACCCCCGAGGAGGGACCCGACGGGCTCACGGTCGTGACTGGCCTTCACGGTCGGGGTGTCATGCTCTCGCCCGTCACCGGACGTGCCGTTCGATCACTGATTACTGGTGAGACCCCTCCGTTTCCACTGGTTCAGTTCCGACTCGATCGGTTCGACGATCGATCCGCCGAGTTCGACTATCGAAGTCACTGGGGCCCGGGAGAAGACAGTTCTGTCCCGTAGCTTCCTGATGGCTTACTCGGATACAGACATCCTGCCGAGTTTCGATTGGCGGCCCCGTTCTCGTATAACCGCTCGATCGGATCGTCTACCGTGCCAGCGATGCCATAGGTACCACCACGCCGCTCGGAGAGCGAATCTCTATCGCGGTACTTGCCGTCTCGGGTTTGGTCCCCGCGTTCTCCGAGTTAGATACGAGTCTAATCGCGAACTATTATGACGATTATTCCGCTATGGTGTGGAGTCCCAGTCTTTCCGTCTCTCAGGGGGTACTCGAGACTTACAACTCGAATTCGGGACTCACTAGTCTGACTCGGTCACTCCAAGCACACCGGCGAACCGTCTCGCGAAGCCCGCTTCGAGGACGACCGTGACGAGGATAACGAGGAAGACGGTGCCGAGCAGTATCGTCGCCCCCGCAGGATCCGACGGAGGTGCCTCCGTCTGTAGCCGAACCGCGAACAACGTCGCGACCGACGCCGGGATGATCCCTCGCGGACCGACGAAACTCATAAACAGTCGTTCGCTCGTCGTGAAACCAGTCCCGGCCGTCGAAACGAAGACAGCCAACGGACGGATCACAGTCATCAGGGCCGCGACAACCACGAGTCCGGCGACCCCGAGTGCGAACAGTTCCTCGAACTCGAGCAACGCTGCAAGCGTGATGAAGACGAACGAGAGAACCAACACCGTTACGTCCCGTTTGAACTGCAGGATTCCCTCCTGATGGGGCAGGTCGAGGTTTCCGAGAACGAACCCCGCAGTGGCGGCGGCCACGATTCCGGCCTCCGAGAACACCGAGTCGGCGGCGGCAAACGCGATGACGGCACCGGCCAGCGCGAGCAACCGAGCCGTCTGTGGTGCGGCCTCCGAAGGGAGTTCGACCCGTGTGAGGAGATACCAGACGACTCCGGCGATCAGGACTCCAACGAGTATCCCCAATGCGAGACGCTGGAGGAAAAGCCACACGTATCCCTGCGGTGCGAGGTACTGGGCCGTCATCGCCTTGAAGAGGACGGTCGCCAGTACCGCGGCCGTCACGTCGTTGACGATTCCCTCGACTTCGAGCGTCGTCGCGACCTCCTCGCGAACGGGAACCACAGCGAGAACCGGCGCGACGACCGTCGGCCCGGTGGCAATCAGCAGCGCGCCGATGAGAAACGCGATGTCCCAGTTCGCTCCCAGCACGAGGCGTACAGTCAGTGCTGTCCCGACGAACGCGATGATCGCCCCGATAGTGATCATCCGGTCGACCACCTTCGACGCGTCTCGAATAGCCCTGTATTCGAGGCGAAACGTTCCCTCGAAGACGATGATGGCGACGCTCACGCCGACGATAGTTGAGAGCGAATCGCCGAAGGTGTCGGGCCTTATCAGTCCGAGGCCCTCGGGACCGACGGCGACACCTGCAAGGAGGAGAAACAACACGCTCGGTACCCGATACTTCGCGGCGAGAAACTGCGCTGCCACGCCAAGGCCGACGATGGCCGCGACGAGGGCGATAACGTCGAGAGTAACGTGAATGGACACCGGTTCATCGCCCTCCGAGTGCGGGGGTAGAACGGTCCGTACGCCACGCACCGAATGGACGACGATCCCACGGAGGATCCCCGAGCTGCAGAACTACCATGGTTCGTACTCACACGTCAACTCACAAATAGCTGCACGCCCACCGCCAACCGACCGCTATCGTGTCTCGGACGGTGGTTCGCCCTGTCGAGAGCGGTCGCTTCCCTGTTCGCCGGGATCGATTACACCGGATCGTCCGGCTCGTGTTTCTCCTTCATTCGTGTCACTTCAGCGGCGTAGCGCTCCTGTACGTCGGGTTCATCAACGCGTCCGAGGTCATCAGGAGAAACGTCCTTCGCAGCAGTCACCGTATCGAGCGCTTGTGAGGCGACCTCCCTTCGGAAGACTCGCTCCCCGTTCGGTGTCGCGTATTTGAGGATGATGAGATCCCGGTCGTTGTAGCCACGCTCAACGAGCCATACGCGAACCCAGTCCTCGCCCGTCTCTGGTGCCATAGCACATCGTACGAAACGTATGAAGTTACTACTTAGTGTTCCCACCGGAGTGTCCCTACGAGGACAGTAGCGACTAGTGTCTTCAATAGGACGGTCGTGTCAATGACGACAGTGCTCGACCGCAACGATCGGATCGAGACCGTTGCGCGGCGACTCAAACCAACGAGTACTGGCGGCTCCGGAAAGGAACGGATAGGCCACCAGTGCTCTCCGGTCGGCACCGACGACAATGTCGCGTGCCGGTTCGGTCGTCAATCGAGAACACACAACGCGTAGTTATACTACGATGGGGTTCGTTATCGGATCGAACTACGGGTCGTCTCGTAGTTAGTGACACTATGGATGAGATAACACTCGACGATGCAAAGGGGATGATTCGGGCGGCAGAAGAACGATCCGACGAGATCGGCGTACCGATGTGTATCGCGGTCGTCGACGGGGGAGCGAACTTGGTGGGGTTCCATCGCGTCGATGGTGCGTTGCTTGCGAGTATCTCGATCGCACGGAACAAAGCGTACAGTGCGGTGACCCTGAAGATGCCGACGGACGAGATCGGGGAGGCCGCCCAACCCGGAGCGCCCCTGTTCGGTATCGGGACCACCAATGACGGTCGTATCGTGACGTTCGGCGGTGGGTTCCCGATCGAATCCGGCGGGAGCGTGATCGGGGCGATCGGCGTGAGTGGTGGGTCGCCCGACGAAGACATGACGGTCGCTCGAGCGGGTCTCGACGCACTCGAATAGCCACCTGTCGCGTACTCGCGATGGACGGCAATAATCGAACGAATACGGTGGATCTGAACGACGGAAGGATCATTGGTCGCCGAGAACGAGAGGGACTCATGACCGAACGGAACCCTCCAAGCGAACCGATAGAGAGGATACTAGAAACGATCGATCGAAACAAGCCGAATACCTGGGACCGGTATTCGATGCTGTTTCGGTTCGTGTTGAGTGGCGACGGGATCGTCCGTGTGACATCACGCCGAAACGATACCGGAACGTACACCGTCGAACTCTCGGGTGGGACGGTATCCGGGTGTACGTGTCGTAGTACCGATATCGGCGTCGGGACGATCGGGTGTCGGCATATGCGAGCGGTTGACGCTCATCCCCACCTCTAGATAGTCATCAACGAGGTACGACGGACGGCCGCTATGGCCCGGTGATTCGCTACGAACTATCGCTTCGAATCCGGAGACACAAAGAGGGGGACTATTCGATCGGTTCGAGCGGCATCCGTTTGGCCAGTCGGGCCGCGTTCGTCCCGATCGTCCTCGCTTGTGCATTCGTTGTGGGGGTGACGTTTGCGATCGGGTCCTCCGGTGGGAGGCGAGCATGATGGATCGTATGGGTACCGTCCGGGGCGATCCCGATTCCGATTTTCAATCCCGAGTCCGAAGCCGCTCGATATGCGACTTCGGTGGCGGTCCTTCCGGAGGGAGGTTCGTCCGCAATAGATCGGCTCCTCCATGGAACGCCCTCCTCTTCGATACCATACTCGATATACTCGACAGTCGCCGGCTTCGGCCCACAATACTGAATACTGATCCGTGGGACATCACCGTCCGATGGTTCCGACCGTCGGGAGGTACTCACGTGGTCCACCTCCGGGGTAGCGATCGAAGGTTCATGGGTGAGTGTCGCTGGCGAGTTCGGCCACGCCAACGGATTTCGCGAGGCCGTCGGGGACTGTCCCGTCAAGCGACGTTTGATCGCCGACGTAGGAGAGGCACAGCCCGGTCGCGACTGCGTTTCGTGGACCGGTCGTGCTACGAATGTTCCCTCGGCCACAGACGATGCCGTATTCGGCGAGCGCATCGGAGATCATCTCCGGGATCTCGAAATCGAGCGCGGATCGTCCGACCATCACGACAAACGAGTGGTATCGGACGCTTTCCGTGGGTGAGGTCTGCCGTAATGCACGTTTGGCGTTCGCAACGAATACTCGCTCTTTGGCCTGCCGTCGGGTACGCCGAACCTTCTCTACGGATTCGTCGATACTAACGGGTTCCATGTCGTCATCGTCCCTGAGGAGAACGATCCGTCCGAACGTCTCCGAATCAACCGCCTCGTCGAGGAAGGTGACGGTACCGTCCTCGTGGCGGATGCTGAACAGCGTCTCGACTTTTGCGACGGGATGTTTCTTGAGTCCTTCGGCGAGTTCCCAGTCGTCAAGCCCGAGTTCCGAGGCGATCAGCATCGTCACCATATCGCCCGCTCCAGCGAGGTGAATCGAACTGATCTCGTTGTCCGGATTGATGTAGGCAGCATCAGTGGAGCCACCACCCATATCGAGAATGGCGAACGGAACGTCCGTTCCAGGGGTAGTGAGCGAACCCAAAACCGCCATGTTCGCCTCGATGCCCTGGATGTGGACCGTCGTTCCCAACCGGTTTTCGACCTCGTCGGCGATCTGTTGCATGGGGAGTTCGCTCGTTTTGACCATCGCCGCCAGCCCGACGGCCGTCTCCATGCTGTGTTCGCTGGCAACCGATCCCTCGACGGCTTGCGGGACGAGCGTATCGACCGCCATGATGTCCCGAATGTTGATCTCCGAGAGTTCCTGTCCGGTTACCTCACCCATCTGTTCGCGCGCCCGGCTCAACATACCGCCGATGTTCGATCCACGCTCTCCCTGAATATCGGCGATCGGCCAGAGGTCCTCGACCTGTGCCATGATCTCGTCGGCACCTCGATCGATATCGATCGACACCGAATTCCCGTGTTGACTGATAACAGTCACTGAACCCGCGGGAATCGTCCGCTCTTCGACGTCGCCGGCGGGTGTTTTGATGACGACTGCGGATTTGTTCCCGACGAGCGCTCGTGAGACAGGGATGATCTTTTGGGTTTCCTCGGCGGAGAGATCGAAGAGGGTCGCGAGACCGTACGGATTCGAGAGCTGGTCGATCGTTTGGCCGGAGCCTTTGCTCGCGACCTCGACGGCGGCCGGTTGGCCCCGTGGGACCTCCTCGATCTTACTCACTTCGTCGACGATGGGAATCTCCCGGTCGATGCGGTTGTTGATCAGGACCGCGTCGTCCTTCTGAACGATCGCCCCCTGAATGTCGGTTCCCGATTCGAGCCACTCGTTGATGATCGCGGCGGCGTCCGCGAAGTCGACCGCCGACGGCACGACGACGATCACCGACGTCTCGTCCGTGATTGTGTCACAATCCGCAGTAATATCGACGACCGTCCCGGTCCCCAGCCCGGCCCCGCCCGGTGTCGATGGATCGTGGCCGATCATCGTCGATTCCGTGATCACGGTCTCCGTGATCGTCTCCATTGCGACGTCCCCGATAACCGGCGCGGCTTCGTTGAGGAGGATTCGATCGATGTCGTCGACGGAGATCTCTACCTTCTCGGCCGCTCGTTCGAGGGCGTTTACCACCCCGGGGACGTTCTTTACGGTCCCCTTTAGTCCGGTCGTTCGAAAGAGGCTGGTTGCGACGAACTCGTAGCCGTCGTCGTTCCGAACGAGTGCGACTTCGGTACTCGAATTGCCGATATCTACGCCTGCGATGTACTCCATGTTCTCTCTGATTAAGTCCCGGTCGTGCTCCGCCCTGATAATTCGTTCCCGTTTCCATGCGCTGTCGGTCGCGATCCGGTTCAGACGACGCCGCGCTTTTCGTACACCTCGATCGCCTCTCGAACCAGTGCGGCGTTGATCTGAGCGTCGTACTCGGTTTCGAGTTCGTCGGCCATCGCTTCGAGCGTCTCCTTGTCCGCCCCGCTGGGCCGAAGGGCGTTGTAGATCTCGAGGATGCGCTCGTCGGGAATCGCCGTCAGCTCGGCCGCTCGTCGGAAGTTCTCCGCTAACTGTGGTCGTCCTTCCTGTTCGGCTACCTGTGCTTGCTTTTCGAGGGTATTCGGTGAGATCGCGATATCGTCGCCGTCGATATCGCCATCGACGACCGCATCGAGCGTGATCTCCGAAAGCGCCGTTCCGTTCGGCGTTTCGACCTGTTCCGGGTTGTCGGACAGCGGGTATTCGATCTCGTCTGGATTGCTCATTAGTAGTGTATTAGCTGAAGTCGATGTCTAGTTCGATCTGTCCACGCTCCTCGTCGAGACACTGTGTCTCTTTGATGTGCCAGATCGCCGCCATCGCCTGGAACTTCGGTCGCGTCATCGGGTCGTTTTCGACCGTGACCGGTGCGGGACTCTCCCCTTTCGCGTACCGAGCGGCGTTTCGCCCGATCGCGCGGAACGTCTCGGGCACCAGTAGCGGCCCTTGGGGAAAAAGCTCCAGATTGTCGAGTTGCAACAGGTCTTCTTGGTGAATCAGGGTGGTCCCTCTCGATTGAATCGCGATACTGATACCGGACCCGCTGAGGTTCGAGGAGACGAGCCCCATTCGCCCCAAATCGACGGTATCGTACACCCGAACGACACGCATCGAGGCGCCTTCTTCTTCGATACCGGCCATCGTCTCACGGAGAATTTCGGCGTGGGAAACTCCGGAGAGTGTTTCCGTACTGATCTCGCCAAAGCCCGGGCTCAGGGCGATGATGACTTCGTCCGGAGCCGTTCCCTTCTCGGCTGGGCCGGCGTCTTCCAATGTGACCGTTCGTTCCCGTTGTGTCGCTTGGCTCATGGTAGTGACTGTCCTCGTCCTCGTGCTCGTGTTCGTTCGTGCTCGGCCGGCGATCCCCGACGCTCGCTGCAGCGAGTGCTGAGAGGCATATTAGACGTCCTTTGGGTCAACGGCATGGCGGTAGTTCTTGATCTCCTCCCAGCGCTCCTCGCTCATCCGGTAGCCGGTGCCGGGGCCTTCGTAGTCGTTCGGGTTGTTCACCGCGCTCACGACGTTGAAATCCTCGTCGAGGATCGCCGACGTGTGGAGGTAATCGCCGGAGACGCGCGATTTGAGCACGCCGAGAATGTTCTCCGCGATCTCCTCGAACCCGCGGTCGACCAGGATGGAGACGATATCGGCGCCGGTGATCTCCCGTTCCATCATCTCCTGTGCGGCGTCGATGTCCTGGGCCTGATTCCGATCGGGCATGTCGTCGCTGCCGTCAGCGTACGTCGCGGCCTCGACTTCCTCATCGGTGATCGGCGGAAAGCCCAGTTCCTCAAAGACCGCTTGCAGGGCTTTGACCGCCCGGTTGCGATACTTGATGACCTCCTCTTCTTCGACGTCTTTGGTCCCGCCGTCGACCTTGAAGTCCCGTTGAATGAGGTTGTAGTCGTCGAAATCCGACGAATCAAACGTGGAGCCGGCGAACATGTCGTCGTAGTTCGGCACGGCGCTGTAGCC
The DNA here is from genome assembly GCF_001593955.1 of Halalkalicoccus paucihalophilus. Lineage (GTDB taxonomy): Archaea > Halobacteriota > Halobacteria > Halobacteriales > Halalkalicoccaceae > Halalkalicoccus > Halalkalicoccus paucihalophilus. The sequence continues at coordinate 416,743 of NZ_LTAZ01000004.1, forward strand.
CGAGAAGATGAAGTCGGTCCCGGGAAACATCTGGGGGATCATATGGGCCGTCCGGCGCGTCTCCGAATGCGTGAAGGTCTGGTCGTTCCCGGAGGCCATCTCCAGGTCGACCATCCCCGCGATGAGGTTCTCCGCGAGGATACACCGGAGCCCGGAGGGAACCGCCGCTGGGATCGCGACGGTGCTGATCGACCCGTTCTGGAGCCCCTGGACGCCACAGCCCTTCGTCACCAGCACGCATTTCGTCTCGAGGTACAGCATGGATTTGCCCTCCGCTTGGCCCATGTTCACCTCGGAGCCCGATCCCGACGTAAATCGCATCTTCACCCCGCGCGAAGCGTAGCCGGAGGCGAGAAACGCCTTCGAGTACGGGGTGTCGTCGCCGTCTTTGAACACGTCCTCGGTGCCGTAGACGGAGACGGTCTCGGCGTAACTGGTCATCCCGCGCATACCCAGTTCGAGTTCGGTCGCCTCCTCGACGGCACACTGGGTCAGGACGCCACCTCGGCCACATTGGGTCCCGATCAACAGCGAGAGTGCATTGAACGGTGCGATACGCGTGATCCCGACCGTCGTCTCGGCTTCGTCGAATCCCCGAAGGGCGGATTCGGCCGCATCGGCGACCAGCTGTGCGGGATGGTCCTTCACGCTCGTGACGTGACACTGGTTTCCGGGGTTTTTGCGGGTGCGCACCTTCTGGAGGGCCATCATCATCTCCACGGTGTTCATCTGGTTGACGACCTCGGTGAGCTTCGCCGGCGTCATCCCGGTCGCCAGCCGTTTGATCTCCTCGCGTGGGACGTTGATGTCCGCCAGCATGTGCGCGAACTCGACCGAGTCGATTTCGAGTGCCTCTTCAGCCACTTCCGGATCGATCGCGTAGTCGGCGATGAACTGATCGACGAAATCGAACTCGTCGCGTTCAATTCCGTCCATTTCGACGATCGTTCCGTCTTCGACTGTTATCGAGGGGTCCGGATCATCAGGGGATTCCATCGCGACGAATCCCACTTCTGGCCACTCTTCGACGATCCCGTCCTCGTTGACGGGCCGATCATCGAGGACCTCGAACCTCTTGGATCGTTTTTGTGCCCTCCCTCCTTCTGGCTCTGTGATCTCTCCGGGACCCGGTTTGTTGTTAACCATCAACAATCGATGGTCGTTCTCCCGTGTAATAGCGTTAATTATATTCTATTAAAAAAATAATAATTTTATTTAATTTCATTAGTAATATAGTTATTGTGGGTAAAAAAGAACACATATAGTTGAAATAGTCCAAGTGAACTTTTGCTTGGTACGCTGTGACACTACCGGCGTGAGGAGGCCAATCGCGGTATTCGTGGTCGTTGGCGTCGGTGCACCCACGGGCATGCTGACGGTCGTAGTTTCGATTCTGATCACTCGCGTACGGAATCGGTCTTGTAGGCCGATGGGTTGTCGTCCTTGGGGGGCGTTTGGCCCTCGAAAATCGCATAGATCACTACCGACGAGGAACCGTTACCGCTTCCGATCAGTCCTGAGAACCGGCAACTCTCGACTTGTAGTTGTACTGCTCTAAATCAACAGATAATGGAGGTATCAATAAGATAGTACGTCATCGATACCCGAGGTCTGTCAGTCGTTCATTGAGCCCGTGTTTTTCAATCGGCGAAAAGGCACGCTCTGGTTGTCTGGTCTTCGTGTCCGTCCCACTCATCTCTACCCAGGGAACCTTCTTCAGTTTTGGATGGGGGATGCTCTGGAAGTGTCCGTACTGATGGAACTCACCGAACAGTTCGCCATGGTCCGCGGTGAGGGCAACGGTGCCATCGATGTTCTCGAGTAATTCCCCAACCGAATCGAGGACCAGCCGAAGGTTGTCGAGATACAACGGCCAGATATCGGTGATATCAGCGTTGCCTGATCGGCCGGCCTCATACGGTTCGTCTTCGAGCACTGTCATACGCGCGTTATTCGTGACGAGGTTGTGGATAAAGGGCCGATGGGGTTGAAAGTAATGAACGACGACCTTCCCGAACTCCTCGCGGCCAGCAACGATTGCCCGATCCGTGACGTACGAGGGGTCCTGGACCGCTGTCGAATGAGGTGCCAGGTCAGTGACGTCAGCGAACGGCCGGTCGTGTCGGCGGGTTTGTTCGAAATACGCCAGATCCCCGTCGGATACTGTCCTCCAAGCAGTGAGGTCAAATGGGCGAGGATGTCTGGGGGGATACTCGCCATTGACCAGCGTGTGTTCTGCGAACGGATTTGACGAAATAAGGGCCGTCTCAGCGAGGATTTCGCGGTATTCCTCTACGAACGTTTTGACATACCATTCGTGTGACGTCGAGCCAACGGACCAAATCGATCCGAGATCGCCTAGAAATGGATACTCGGGGGCGACCTCGTGAAGCGCATCGGTTCGACACGCATCGAGTACCACGAGAACGTCCCACTCTTTTTCAAAGACGTTCGTCCCGAAGGGATGTCTCGACGTCAGCGAGAGGAAGAGGTCATCGTACGCATAGAAGACGAATTTGGCGATCTCTCCGGAGTCAAGTGAACGCACGCCGTCTGTGAAGCCACGGAGCCACTCGTTCCGATGAGTCATGAGTAATCGTGTAGGATCCGTATGGGGTTAGCCATTGCGACCACTACCGTTCGGCTCGCCGCTGGACTCGAGTGGCGAGCACTACTCAGAGAGGATGGTAGATCTGATAGATGACCCGATGACGTAGGAGATACCGCTCGAGAAGTTAATCCACGCCATCAAGAGATGCATTGACCTCGTTCTCTGCTAACGTCTTGTGTACTCGTCTAAATCGCTTCGAGAGCGCTTGTCGGGAAATCCCGAACTGCTCGGCCAACTCACTCGGCGTTGTCTCGCGGGGAATCTCGTAGTAGCCCGATTTCAATCCTGCAACGAGCGTTTCTCGCTGTACCTCCGTCAGTGGGCAGTGAGAATCTGTTGTCGGATGTGATGGATGATACAGGCGAGTGAGATCGAGGACGAACTCGCTCTCGTCAATATAGTTGTTAAACTGTGTAACGTCGCCCTCTGAATCGAATCGTAATTGCAGCTCCCATCGCTCGTTCTGCCCTGTTGCATCGAGCAGTATCGCTCCTGTCTCTGTGTACGCGTACACAACTGACTCGACGTCTTGGATCCAATTCGCCCGATAGAGCACCGCTTGATCCAACTCATCGAGTTTCGTGAGATCTTCGACGGAGGGATCGTTCCTCGCTGCCGTCTCGAACGTCTCCCGATCCCCATCCCTCGTCCAAAAATAGGGCATAATCCGATCAGGCCCATGCGTGACGACGCGCTCGACCTCAACGACCATCTCCGTCGCCCGACACAGTGTCTCATACAATGCGAACTGTTCCGCCGGAACGGTGAATTCGGCGATGATACTCATGAGCAGCTGTGGCTGGTACACTCGTCGGAGATCCACTCATATAAACGTATTTCCTCGTCAACCCTACTGCTTTCTGCCTCAAATCTCCTACCTACGAGTGAACGCCTTTCACAGATGGGAGGAGGGGAGTAGAAGACAGCACCCCCCTGCGCTCATGGTTTACGTGATGGGGCGTTCACGGGTGCCTCTGACACACCGCCCGTTTTCCCCGGACTATCACGACTGGATAGCCATGTCTCAGTAGTGCAGGAAACGTGCTATATGTTTGGATAGATGAACTCGCCAATCGAATAGTCGAAACAGAGTCGATCATGAACCACGAGGAACGAACTCGGCGGCGACTGATCTCGAACCCGTAGTACGCTACGTGCGTAGTGAGTGCGTTTTTCGGGTAAATCCCGATCAACTCCACAGAGACGTCGCTCGAGACGCAACACAGTGCCTCTCAGCCGATCCACCCGCTACCAATGATTATGAAAATCGAAGACTGCGGCTATCTCACGAAGGAAATGATGTGTCTGTCACAGTCGCCGTACGGAACGTACGACGGTACGCAGCCTCGTGGCACAGAGGGTGTGTGGTCAGTAGACTAAATCCAACACTTTTTATTGTCGTTTGAATCTTAAGCTTGGTTGACCAAGTGGGTGATTGGTATTGGAGGAGGCCGATAGAGTAGATGGACCGTCACACTGTGCGCTCATGGCGTGATGGATCCCAGGGGAGGAAGGCGATCTCGACTCAGACTGCCTCTGACATCACCCTGAGTCGGCTCGTGGATGAGCTCATCCTTCCCCGGCTGACAATCGCTTAATTGAGACGGGGATAGTTGTGCCTCTGACAACCGGTCCCTACCGGCAGACTAGTATAGGGTCACAGATATATAGATCCGTGGTACACTCCTCACCCAGTTATACCATCTAGATTCGCAACTCGGGAGTCCGACTCGTGAAGTCGGACTGTGGTGTCTCAGGCACCGTCAAAGAGTTACAGCGCTGTGCGTGCCGCTCGGCAAGCGGCGCGAACTCGGCGCGGCGAGGGGACAACGACCCGCATCGGCGGGGAGTTGTACCAGTTCTGTTGTCCGTCGTGTGAGTCCCGATTGGCGGAACGATACGAGCAGCTTCAGCCGGGATACGATTGATTCGAGGGTGCGTTCGCCAGACTGGTTTGAATTCGAAACTTTAGACGCTTTGTCACCGAACATTTGAAAGGGGAAACCGATTGAACGAGGGGCCCGTATGAGTATCTAATGAATCAGCGCCGAAGCCAAATCGACATCCAGGGGATGAGCTGCGCGAACTGTTCGCAGACCATCGCCGACGCCGTCACGTCCCTAGACGGCGTCTCGAACGCGAACATCAATTTCGCGACCGACGAGGGGAGTGTCGAGTACGACCCGGACGAGATCTCACTCGCTCGGATCTTCGACGCCATCGAGGAGGCTGGATACACGCCAATCACGGGTTCGGTGACGATCGGCATTACGGACATGTCGTGTGCGAACTGCTCGGACACGGTGCAGGACGCACTCGAGCGGACGCAGGGCGTCGTCACGGCGGACGTGAACTTCGCGGCCGACGAGGCACAGGTCACGTACAACCCGGCCGAGGCGAGCCGCACGGACTTCTACGACGCCATCGAGGACGCGGGTTACTCGCCCGTCCGCGAGGACGCTGAAACCGAGGACGGGTCGGAAGGAGATGCCCGAGAGGCCGCCCGGCAAGACGAGATCAGACGACAGTTGCGCCTGACGCTGTTCGGCGCCGTACTGTCCCTGCCCCTGCTGGTGTTCATGGCCGATCACCTGCTGGCGCTCAGGCTCGTCGGAGACGAGCTCTTCGGCCTTCCGTCCGGATGGATCGCGTTCGCGCTGGCGACGCCCGTCCAGCTGGTGCTCGGCAAGCCGTTCTACAGGAACTCCTACAAGGCGCTCGTCAAGAACGGCCGTGCCAACATGGACGTGCTGATCGCGCTGGGCTCGACCACCGCGTACGTCTACTCCGTGGCGGTCTTGCTCGGGATGATCGCTGGTGGGCTGTACTTCGACACGGCGGCGTTCATCCTCGTGTTCATCACGCTCGGCAACTACCTCGAGGCCCGCTCGAAGGGCCAGGCCGGCGAGGCGCTCCGGAAGCTCCTCGAGATGGAGGCAGACACCGCTACCGTCATTGACGACCATGGAAACGAAAAGGAAGTTCCGCTCGAAGACGTCGAGGTCGGCGACCGGATGAAGGTCCGCCCCGGCGAACAGATTCCGACGGACGGCATCGTCGCCGACGGGCAGAGCGCGGTCGACGAGTCGATGGTCACTGGCGAGTCCGTCCCCGTCGAGAAGAGCGAGGGCGACGAAGTCGTCGGTTCCACGATCAACGAGAACGGCGTCCTCGTCATCGAAGCGACGAAGGTCGGGAAGAACACGGCCCTCCAGCAGATCGTTCAAACGGTGAAGGAAGCGCAGTCGCGCCAGCCCGACATCCAGAACCTCGCCGACCGCATCTCGGCGTACTTCGTGCCCGCAGTCATCCTGAATGCCCTGCTGTGGGGCGTCGTCTGGTACCTGTTCCCCGCGGTCCTCGCCGGGGTCGTCAACGGGCTCCCACTGTGGGGCCTCGTTGCGGGCGGTCCCGTCGCCGCCGGCGGGGTCTCGGTCTTCGAGTTCGCGATCATCGTGTTCGCATCCGCCGTGTTGATCGCCTGTCCCTGTGCGCTGGGATTGGCGACGCCCGCTGCGACGATGGTCGGGACGACCCTTGGTGCACAGAACGGCGTCCTGTTCAAGGGCGGCGACGTCCTTGAGCGCGCGAAAGACATCGACACCGTTGTCTTCGACAAGACAGGGACGCTCACGAAAGGCGAAATGGAACTGACCGACGTGGTCGTCTTCAATGGCGACGGCCAGCCCGTCGCGGACGGCGGGGATCCCGCTACCGATGGGGGCCAGCTAATTGCACAGGAGCGCCTCAGCGAGGACGACGTGCTTCGACTCGCGGCCACCGCCGAGAGCGGGAGCGAACACCCGCTCGCCCGGGCCATCGTCAACGGGGCCGAAGACCGCGGTCTCGACGTGACCGACCCCGACGACTTCGAGAACGTCCCCGGACACGGTATCGAAGCGACTGTCGGTGACGACGAGGTGCTGGTCGGCAATCGGAAGCTCCTCCGTGACAACGGGATCGACCCTTCGCCAGCTCAGGAGACGATGGAACGCCTCGAGAACGAGGGGAAGACGGCGATGCTGGTCGCATTGCGCGGTTCGGAGCGGAGCGAGAACCGCGATGCGAGCGGCGGTTCGCCGCGAGCAGAGGGTGAACTCGTCGGCGTGGTCGCCGATGCCGATACGATCAAAGAGAGTGCGAAGGACGCCGTGAGCCAACTGCAAGAGCGCGGCGTCGACGTGATGATGATCACGGGCGACAACGAGCGGACGGCCCGTGCTGTCGCCGAGCAGGTCGGGATTGACCCCGAGAACGTCCACGCGGAGGTCCTCCCCGAGGACAAGTCCGATGCCGTCGAGGCCATCCAAGACGGGGGGCGCAAGGCGATGATGGTGGGCGACGGCGTCAACGACGCGCCAGCGCTCGCCGTCGCCTACGTCGGGACTGCCATCGGCTCGGGCACGGACGTGGCCATCGAGGCGGCGGACGTCACGCTGATGCGCGACGACCCGCTCGACGTGGTGAAGGCCATCCGTATCTCGGACGCGACGCTCAAAAAGATCAAGCAGAACCTCGTGTGGGCGCTCGGGTACAACACGGCGATGATCCCGCTGGCGTCGATGGGTCTACTCCAGCCCGTGCTCGCCGCTGGTGCGATGGCGTTCTCTAGCGTGTCGGTGCTGTCGAACAGCCTGCTGTTCCGCCGGTACACCCCCGACCACGATTACGAGTTGCTCGGTCGACTCCGCTGAACGTCACCCGCTCGACCGATGTCCAACATTTCCCGCCAAACGCTGCACGCGTATCTCGTTGAGACGGCCAGCACTGAGCCGACGTACCCGCGCTTGTGAGATCGCCAGTGGTCTAAACGCACCACCGAAAGCTGCCGCCCAGTATCTCAGCCAGTCGAGGAGGAACTCAGCGGCGTGTCGCTCGAAGAGTACGACGTGGCGACTGGATGTGAGCGAGTCGTGAGCCAGCGGACGTGTAGAAACCGCGCTCCCCGACACCGGCACACGTGAATGGTGGCTGTTGTATCTCTTCGCCCCGGTCGTGCTCGTCGGTTTGGCGATTCTCGCGTTTCCGACGCTCGTCTACGGCCGATTTATCTGGCAGTATCTCTGGGGCCCAGTCGGCCCATCGACGCTACAGGTGTCAACGACCGGGCCTGCTTTTATGACTCCTCCTTTCGAGTATTCGGTCGTGGATCCGACCCAGCGCCGCGATCTCGCGCTGTTCGTCGCCCTTTCGTTGATGGGGGGTGGAGCGTTTCCTGCCGTCGAGACAGCCCTCTCCTACATGCCTCCGTTGCTAATCGCGGCGTTCCGGTTTGACCTCGCCGGGGTGTTTCTATTGGGGTACGCCATCATGACCACCGATAGCTGGCGGCCATCCACTCGCGGTGATCTGCTCGCTATCGTGGGTGGTGGGGCGCTGTTTTTCCCGTTCGGACAGGGCATCTGGTACATCGGTCAGGCGCTCACTACGAGCGCCCTCTCCGGATTGATGGCCAGCCTCATCCCGCTGTTGACCGCTGCTTGGTCGTGGGTGCTCATCCCCGAAGACCGGGTGACGAGGGAGAGCCTCGTGGGGCTCGGTATCGGGTTCGTGGGTGTACTCCTCACCTTAGTGCCCGGAGCCACCTCGCTCGTCAACCAGGGCGCCGTCGGTAAACTGGTGATATTCGTTTCGGCAATCGGAACCGCGCTGGGAAGTGTCCTGATCCGACGGGCAGAGAACGGTATCTCTACCCCTGCAGTGACCGCATGGTCGATGCTTCTCGGCGCCGGACTGATGCACGCGTTCAGTCCAGTCATTGGCGAGTCGCCGGCGGACGTGACAGTAAACGCCACGGTCGTACTCGCCCTCGGGTATCTGACGGTGGCCTCGACCGCGCTCGCATACGTCATCTACTTCATCCTCATCGACCGGCGATCTGCCGTGGAGACCAACCTGATCCACTATCTCTTCCCGGTCGTGGCGATCGTAGCGGGGTACGTGCTGTTCGGCGAGGCGCTCCCGTCGTTAGCACTCGTGGGCTTCGTATTGATTGCAGCGGGGTTCGGTGTTCTGAAACGACGAACGATCGTCGCCGAACTCGTCAACTGATCGTCCCTCTGGGCGAAGTGCGAGCGGCTTGTTTATTGAGCCACGAGGACGACAGCGACACCTGCGAGCAGGAGCCCTGCGACTCTCGTCGTGGTGATCTCGTCTCCGAGCGCAACCATCCCGATGAACGCTGCGACGACGAAATACATGGCTCCGAGGGTCGAAACGACCGTCGTTGATCCCTGTGAGAGACCGACGTACATCGAGACGAAGCCGATTCCGGCGAACAGTCCAGCCACGCCAGCGAGCGCCCCGCCCCGTGGCGTGATGGCCAGCGAGGCACCTGACACGAGAACGAACCCGACTGCAAGGAAGGTTGCGACGAGATACGATATGGCGGCAGCCGTCGTCGGGTCGATGGATTCCGAGGCAGCGTTCCCTATGACGATCCAGATCCCCCACGAAACCATCGTCAGCGATCCGAATGCCACGGCCGGACCTATCTCAGGGACTCCCATCGGTGCGTACATCCTTCCCCTGTAACGATAAAGGACTCTGTTTGTAGCAATTCTGATCGAGGCAGAGGACGCAATCGCCAGTGACTGACTCGTGCCCTGTGTTCAACACGACTCTCGCGGTATCACCGGTATCTGATAGACCACTTAACGTTCCGTTCGCAGCGATACATACCAGTTCGCTGGATCAGCCCATATCGGAACGACGAAATCACGTTACGACTACTGGTAAGCCCGCTTCAAGCCGCACACCGAAGTCCCCGGGGCCCGTGTTCCGAGGCGATGGTAGAAAACGAGAGCGACACGTTCGACATCGGCGGCGAGTTGACCGTCCACCGACTCGGATTCGGCGCGATGCGGATCACCGGCGAGGAGATCATCGGCCCGCCCGAGGACGAGGAGGTGGCTCGGGAGGTCCTCGAACGCGCCCGCGAGATCGGTGTCGATTTCGTGGACACGGCCGATTCCTACGGTCCCGCAGTCAGCGAGCGTCTGATCGGCGAGACTTACGGACCGGACTACGAAGACGTCGTCGTCGCCACCAAGGGCGGGCTCTGGCGCACGCTGGACGGGAGTTGGCCGCCCTGTGGCGACCCCGAGTACCTCCAGAACGCCCTGATGGGGAGTCTGGATCGCCTCGGCGTCGACTCGATCGACCTCTATCAGTTCCACCGGCCCGACCCCGAGGTGCCCTTCGAGGAGTCGGTCCAGCAGCTAGCGGAGTTCAAGGATCGAGGGCTGATCGAGCACGTCGGCGTGAGCAACGTCTCGGTCGAACAGTTGGAGACCGCATGCGACATCGTCGAGGTCGCGACCGTCCAGAACGAGTTCAACGTCGGCGACCGGAGCGACGAGGATGTACTCGAAGCGTGTGAGTACGCCGGGGTCGGCTTCATCCCGTGGTCGCCCATCGGCTCGGGCGACGACGACTTCGGGGACAAGGCCGACGTCGTCGCGGAGATCGCCGAGGCCCACGACGCGAGCGACTCGCAGATCGCGCTGGCGTGGCTGCTCCAGCGTTCGCCGGTGACGCTGCCGATCCCGGGAACCTCGAGCGTCGACCATCTGGAGGAGAACGTCGCGGCCTCGGGGATCGAACTCTCCGAGGACGAGATGAACAGGCTAGAGTAGGAAGCGGTACCGTTTTCGGTCGCCCCGGCGGAGTACGGGTATGAACGGGGACGCCGACATGACCCTCGCGTTCGACCTGGCGGCCTTACAGGAACTGGCCGAACCTGACCGCGTGTTCACCGACGCCCGGCAGTGGACCGAGTACGTCGGGGTCGTCAGCGAGAAGCCGACCTACGTCGTGACGAACTTCACGCGCAAACACCGGATCCGACAGGACTTCTTCTCGGGCCCGCGCGGACGCGAGGAGAGTCTGGAGAGCGTTCGCGAGCAGTTCGACACCGACCGGCACGTCTTCGTCGGCACGGGCGATGACGACCGCGAACTCGCAGAGCGCGTCGGCTGGGAGTACCTGCCCGTCGAGGACGCCGCCGATGCGGCGGGCTGGGATCTCGCGGCCGACGCCCCCGAACCGGAACCCACGGAGGACGAACGGGACGACTGGCCCTGAACCGGGCAGGTTTATTGTATCGACGAGGAAGCGACTAGTATGGAACTCGACGTTTCGCGGGCCCTGAAAGAAGGGCTCGGCCGACTGGCGAGTCGCAATGGCCTCGCCTTCGTCGTCGCCTTCGCGCTGATCGCGGTCGTCGGAAACGTCGCCCTCGACAGCGCGACGGTCGCGCTCGAAGCCCTCACCGCAGAGTTGGCCGCCGAGACGGGCCAGCCTCCGCCGACTACCCTGCCCGAAGGGGCGACGCCGCTCGCTCTCGATCTCCCCGGCGCGGTCATTACCCTCCTCCTTCTGATCTGGCTGCTCGCGTGGGCCGCGACGAGCGTCCTCGCCGTGCGCGTCATGGCGAGCGAGCACACGAGCGGGATCCCCGACGACCTGCTCTCGCGACGGCTGGCGTTCGCGACGGTCAACGAGGTCTTCGCCCGGATCGTGGTCCTCACGCTCATCACCATCGGGTTCGTCGCCCTCGTTCTCCCGGGGATCTTCCTCGCGATCTGTTTCTACTTCGTCCGGCCGCTGATCGCCATCGAGGACCGCAACGCGATCGACTCGATGATCGAGAGCTGGCGGCTCTCGCGTGGCGATCGGGTCGCGATCCTCGGGGTACTGCTCGGCGCGGTCGTCGTCTACGTCGCGATCTCGCTGGCAGGCTCGCTCGGCGCGCTTGCCCTCTCGGCGCTTCCCGTCGCGGGAGCGATGGTCTCGGTCGTCGGGACCGTCGTCTCGATCGCCTTTGCGGCGGTCGCGAACGTCTTCTGGCTCGCCGCCTCGGCCCGAGCGTTCGTCCAGCTTCGCGAGCCGGCCGATCCTGAACCGGAGACCACGGACTTCGAGCCGGATGACAAGTGGGACGACCCCGCCGGCGTCGAGTGGTAGGAAACGCGCCCTTTAACCGATTGACGAGGTAAGAAAGAGCGATGGCAACGCCCCGGGTTCCCGGCGACGAGGCGATCGAACTCCCCTGTGGCGAGTCGGTCTCGCTCGCCCAGTTGGACATGGGGATGCGCGAGTACGCCTGTTCCTGCGGGGAGCGCCACGCCGTCGTGATGGACGTCCACCCTCCATCCAGATTCGTCCCCGAGGCGATCGTCGAGGTGCTCAGAGAGACCGTCGAGACCGAAGACGAGTTCGGGGAGTTCGGCACGCCCCACGTCATGGGGATCGTCCTAGAGGAGTTCCCCGAGGAGGTCGTCGCCGAGGACGTCTCGGAGAACGGCCAGGTGGGCTACTCGATGCTCTGGCTGACGGATTTCGATTCTCGAAGACTCCACGTCATTGTCGTCGAGTTGCTGGTCGAGCTGATGGATCATGCGATCAGCCACAGCGAGGACGACGAGGCCGCCACCTCGTTCGAGGAGCAGATGCTCGAGTTCGACGTCGAGGCGTTCGTCGACGACTATCGAAAGGCTCGCGAGTTCGAGAGCGAATACGACCGGCCGGCCTGAGGCGGGACAAACGGTTTGTGGCCGAACGTTCATTTGGATGTATGGCTACCATCGACCGCTCGCGGGAACGCCGCGAGGAGATCGAGGCGATCCTCGAACGGAAACCCGGCGTCCGCGAGGTCCGCGACGAGGCCGACCGCTACACCGTCGTCGGGGCCGCGAGCCGGGGAACGTATGCGAACTGGTTGACGCCCGTCGAGGAGCACTTCGTCTGTCATCGCAACGCGATCCCCGAGATCGAGGACGACTCGTGGACCGTCTCCTTTTCGGGCGGTCTCGACGGCGAGGCTTCCGTGGCCGAGCTCACTGAGCGCTTCCCGACGGTCGCGGTCGCCCACACGATGGAGTGTGCGGGAAACGGTCGCGGACAGCACGACCCCGAGACCGCAAGCGTTCAGTGGGGCTTCGAGGCCGCCGCCACTGCCGTCTGGACGGGCGTTCCCCTCAGTTCGGTGCTACGCGCCTATGCCGAGGACCTCCCCGAATCGGGCTGGCTGACCGCGATCGGCGGTGACCCCGGCGAGGAGGGCGTCTTCGCCCGGTCGATCCCCCTCGAGAAGGCGACCGACGAGTGTATCCTCGCCGTGGGTGTCAACGGGCAACCCATCCCCGCCGAACACGGCTATCCCGTCCGGCTTCTCGTCCCCGGTTGGTACGGCGTCAACAGCGTGAAATGGCTCGACGAGCTCCGTCTGGCCGATTCGATGGTGACGGAGGGTGCTCTCGACAGGCCGGGGAGTCACGCGAGATGGCAACAGGAGGACTACCGGATCCACCCCGCGGGCGAGAGTCCCGAGCCGATGGCGACCGTCGAGACGTTCGACACGTGGGACCAACTGCGCTCCGAAGAAATCGATCACCCCTACACGTTCGACCAGCATGTCATGTCGCTGATCGGCGCGCCCGACGGCGAGGAACCGGTCCGCGCGGGCTCGGTCGACGTCTGCGGGGTCGCGTGGGCGGGCGACGATTCGGTCGAGAAGGTAGAAGTCTCGTTCGACGGCGGGGACAGTTGGACGGAAGCCGAGCGCTTCGGTCCCGACTATGCGGGCGCGTGGCGGCTCTTTCGGACCTCGTGGGAGGCGACGCCGGGGGCCCACACGCTCGTCTCGCGGGCGAGCGACGACCGGGGCCGAACCCAGCCCGCAACGATCGGCACGCCCGAGGAAGGCTTTGGGGCCCTCGATTCGGGCCGGTATCCCTGGAACGAGGGCGGCTACGCCGCGAACGCCTTTCTGCCGAACGCCGTCGAGGTCGAAGTCGAACCCTCGGAGTAGGCTTCGAATCTCGAAATTCGGCTTCGCTTTTCACAACGTATCGTTTCTCTTATTACGATGTGCGAACTGGGTTCGGGTGATGACCGACGAGGACACGGTCGACGGGGAGCAACGGACGATCCTTCTCATCGGGAGCGGCCCGATTCAGATCGGACAGGCCGCCGAGTTCGACTACTCGGGCGCGCAGGCCTGCCGAGCACTACAGGAGGAGGGCGTCCGAGTCGTCCTCGTCAACTCGAACCCCGCGACGATCATGACCGACCCCGAGATGGCCGACAAAGTATACATCGAACCCATCACCACTGGAGCCATCGGGGAGATAATCAGGAAAGAACAGCCCGACGGCGTGATCGCGGGGCTGGGCGGCCAGACCGGATTGAACGTCACCGCCGAGCTCGCGGAAGAGGGCATCCTCGAGGAACACGACGTCGAGATCATGGGCACGCCCCTCGATACCATCTACGCGACCGAGGACCGCGACCAGTTCCGCCACCGGATGGAGCAGTTGGGACAGCCGATGCCCCGCTCGCGGACCATCGAGTCCGTCGGCGAGGTCGAGGACGCCGTCGAGGCCGTCGGCGGCCTGCCCGTGATCATGCGTACGACCTACACGCTCGGTGGGAGCGGATCGGGCGTCGTCGAGGAAATGGACGAGCTAAAGGAGTCCGTTCGCAAGGGGCTTCGCCTCTCCCGGAACGGCGAGGTGCTGATCACGGAGTCCATTTCGGGTTGGGTCGAACTCGAGTACGAGGTAATGAGAGACGCCGACGACTCGTGTATCATCATCTGCAACATGGAGAACATCGACCCGATGGGCATCCACACCGGCGAGTCCACCGTGGTCACGCCCTCGCAGGTGATCCCGGACGACGGCCACCAGGAGATGCGTTCGGCCGCGTTGGAGGTCATTCGGGACTTGGGCATCCAGGGCGGCTGTAACATCCAGTTCGCCTGGCGCGACGACGGCACGCCCGGCGGCGAGTACCGCGTCGTGGAGGTCAACCCACGGGTCTCTCGCTCGTCGGCGCTGGCGTCGAAGGCGACGGGCTACCCGATCGCGCGCGTGACCGCGAAGGTCGCGCTGGGCAAACGGCTCCACGAGATCGACAACGAGATCACCGGCGAGACCACCGCCGCCTTCGAGCCCGCGATCGACTACGTCGTGACGAAGGTCCCGCGCTGGCCCAAGGACAAGTTCGACGAGGTCGACTTCGAACTCGGCACCGCGATGAAGAGTACGGGAGAAGCGATGTCAATCGGGCGGACCTTCGAGGAGTCGCTGTTGAAGGCGCTTCGTTCCACCGAATACGACCCCAACGTCGAGTGGGACGACCTCTCGGACGAGGAACTCGAACGGGACTACCTCGAGACGCCCTCGCCGGATCGCCACTACGGGATGTTCGAGGCCTTCTCGCGGGGCTACTCGGTCGAGGAAGTGTGCGAGCTCACCGGCATTCAGGAGTGGTACACGGAGCGCTACGAGAACGTCGCCGAGGCGGCCGACGCCGCTCAGAACGGCGACTTCGCGGGTGCGGCTGAGATCGGCTTTACGAACGCACAGGTCGCCGCGGGGATCGACGCCAGCGAGGCCTCGACGATCCCACAGGCCGACGGCGGCGCGATCGACGCAGTCGAGGCGAGTGCGCCCGAGCGGGACTTCAAACAGGTCGACACCTGCGCCGGCGAGTTCGCCGCCTCGACGCCGTACTACTACTCCGCACGCGCCCGCGGCGACCGGCTGGGTCGCGACGAGGTGCAGGTCGATACCGACGTCGAGAGCGTCGTGATCGTCGGGGGTGGCCCCATCCGCATCGGGCAGGGCGTCGAGTTCGACTACTGTACGGTTCACGCCGTCCAGGCGCTCCGCGAGAACGGCATCGAGGCCCACGTTGTTAACAACAACCCCGAAACCGTTTCGACGGACTACGACACCTCCGACGGGCTCTTTTTCGAACCCATCACCGCAGAGGAGGTCGCGGACGTGATCGAGGCCACGGGTGCCGACGGCGCGATGATCCAGTTCGGCGGCCAGACCTCCGTCGACATCGGCGAACCGCTGGAGCAGGAGATCGAGCGTCGTGGGCTGGACTGTGAGATCATGGGTACGGCCGTCGACGCGATGGACCTCGCGGAGGATCGCGACCGGTTCAACGGACTCATGGACGAACTGGGCATCGCCCAACCCGAGGGCGGCACTGCCACGAGCGAGGCCGAGGCGCTCGATCTCGCCCACGAGATCGGCTATCCCGTGCTCGTTCGCCCCTCCTACGTGCTGGGCGGGCGGGCGATGGAGGTCGTCGATTCCGACGCGGAACTCACGGAGTACATCGAGGAGGCGGTGCGGGTTGCCCCCGACAAGCCGATCCTCGTCGACAAGTTCCTCGAAGGCGGCGTCGAACTCGACGTCGACGCCGTTTCCGACGGCGAGCGCGTGCTGATCGGCGGGATCATGGAGCACGTCGAAAGCGCCGGCGTCCACTCGGGGGATTCGGCGTGTATGATCCCGCCGCGCTGGCTCGAGGCCGACGCGATGGGGCGCATCCGCGAGGTGACCGAACAGATCGCCCGCGCGCTCGACACGGTAGGACTGCTCAACGTCCAACTCGCTGTCTACAAGGGAGACGTCTACGTCTTGGAGGCCAATCCGCGTTCCTCGCGTACCGTTCCCTTCGTCTCGAAAGCTACCGGAGTCCCGATCGCGAAGGTCGCCGCACAGGTGATGGCCGGGTCGAGCCTCGACGATCTCGATGTGCACGAGGGGATTCCCGAACAGACCAGCGTCAAGGAGGTCGTTCTGCCGTTCGACCGCCTGCCCGGTTCCGACCCGCGACTCGGCCCCGAGATGAAATCGACCGGGGAAGTCATGGGCACCGCTGACTCCTTCGGCAAGGCCTACTGGAAGGCCCAGCAGGCCGCCGGGGCCGTCCTGCCGCGGGGTGGAACCGCCGTGATCGACCTCGACGTCGACGGGTTCGAGGAGTTCTACGAGGTCAAGGAGTTCGACGACGTGCCGGAGGCGATCCGCGAGGGCAAGGTCGATCTCGTGATCACGCGGGACCGTGAGTCGCTCCACACCGCCGTCGAGGAGGACGTCACCTACTACTCGACGGCCCCGAGCGTGCAGGCGGCCCTCGAGGCGCTCCGTGCGCGCGACGATCCCCTCGACGTGCGGGCGGTCTCCGATCGCCCCGTGCGCGAGGCCGAGTGGGGCCGGTAACTGCCGGGTAAACCTTCAACCCGCTCGGGCCTCTCAGTCGAGCCATGGCTATCGAAACCGTCCTGGTAGCGGGCGCGAGCGGGAAGACGGGTCGCGAGGTCCTGAACCTCCTTCGGAACACCGACCTCCACGTGCGCGCGATGACGCGCGACCCGGCGAACGTCGGTCGACTGGAGCGCCTGGGAGCCGACGAGGTGATCGTCGGGAACCTCCTGCATCTGGCCGACGCCGACCGGGCGGTGCGTGACGTCGACGCCGTGTTCTGTGCCGTGGGGACGACACCCGGGCTCGACGCGCTTTTCGGCGAGTTCGTCGACGGCGAGGGCGTGATCAACCTCGTCGACGCCGCGAGCGAGGAGGGCGTCGAACACTTCGTCTTCGAGTCCTCGCTTGGCGTCGGCGACGCGAAGGCGGGGCTACCGCTTCCCGCTCGGCTCCTCATCGGGCCGATCCTGCGGGCGAAAGACGACTCCGAGAGCCACCTCCGGGAGTCGGGGCTGACGTATACGATCCTCCGGCCCGGCGGGCTGACGAACGGCCCGCCGACCGGCGAGGTCGTCGTCGGGGAGGGCGGCGATTCGGTCTCGGGGCGGATCCCGCGGGCCGACGTCGCCCGCCTCATGATCGCTGCACCCTTCACGCCCGACGCGGAGGATCGCACCCTCGAGGTCGTGAGCCACGAGGGGCTCAGGGGCACGCCCCGAAACACGGTTCGGATGACGTGGACCGAACCGAGCGCGGTCTAGAATCCGACCGGACGACCGTCGCTAAAACACCGGACCCCCGTTCTCGATTCGGGAGGCGTTCCGCTTCGGGCGCTCTCCCGGCCGAAGGGTTAATAGCCCGTTTTGCGCACCGTCCAGTGTGGCGTTCGGACTGACAACTGGTGGCGGGAATCTAGTCGTCGGTGGCGTCCTCCTCGTCGTCGGATACCTCGTCAAACACCGCCACTGGACGTGGCTCATCAGTGAGACGACTGCCCTCGTATCACAGGACGATAGAACCGCTCCCCTCGTCGGGAGTCTCGTTGGAGACCTCTCTGTGACCATCGGAGGGGTACTCGTGCTCGTCGATTCCTCTCAGATCTCGGTGTTCTGGGGGACCTGCCCGACTGGATACTCCTGGCGCTCCTCGCGGCGACCACCGTTCTGATCGCCCCTCGGCTGGGGTGTCGCCCACGACTCGACGAACGATACCACCCCTGCCGGAAGCCCTAATCGGCGGTCGCGACCGGCCTGTCGACCAGTTCGAGGACCCTGTCGAAGAAATCCAGCGAGTCGTGGGGCCCGGGGTTGGCCTCGGGGTGATACTGGCGGGTGAGGACGCCCAACTCGTCGCTGTCGAGTCCCTCGGGCGTGTCGTCGTTGACGTTGACCTGCGTCACGTCGAGATCACCGGGTTCCGAGACGGTGTAACCGTGGTTCTGCGTCGTCATCACCACCCGTCCGGAGCGCAGATCCCTGACTGGTTGGTTGACGCCGCGATGGCCGAAGACCATCTTCTCGGTCTCGCCGCCGAGTGCCCGGGCGACGACCTGCTGGCCGAGACAGATCCCCGCGATCGGCAGGTCGCCGACGAACTCCTCGACCAACTCTTGGGCGGCCCCGAAGTTCGCTGGATCGCCCGGCCCGTTCGAGATGAAGAGCACGTCGGGATCCAGCTCGCGGATCTCCGCGGGTGTCGTGTCGTAGGGCAGGACGTGGACGTCCGCGCCCCGGTCGGTCAGCGAGGAGGTGATCGACCCCTTCGCGCCACAGTCGATCAGCGCGACGTCGTACTCGCCCTCACCCTCGACGACGTAGCGCTCGTCGACACTGACCTGCGCGCCGATATCAGTGTGCTCGCTCATCCCCTTGCAGGCGTCGAGTTCCGCGAGTGCGTCCTCGGGCGTGACCTCGGGACCGGCAGCGATCCCACACTTCATCGCCCCCTCGTCGCGGATCTCGGTGACCAAATCGCGCGTGTCGATGTGGTCGATCGCGGGGACTCCTTCCGCCGTGAGCCACTCGGCGACGTCGTCGGTCAGTTCGAGCGCGACGGCCGCGGTGGGGTGGATCCGGTCGGATTCGAATCGCTCGTCTCGAACGCCGTAGTTCCCGATCAGGGGATAGGAGAAGGTCAACACCTGTTCCTCGTAGGAGGGGTCGGTCAGGCTCTCCTCGTAGCCCGTATACGCGGTCGTGAAGACTAGCTCCCCTCGGGCCGTCCCCGGTGCACGCGCGCGCGCTTCCAGAACACGACCCCCCTCGAGTGCCAGGTAGGCGTCCGACATTACGAGAAGCGTATGAACAGACCGGGTATAAACCTTGCTTTCGAAGCGAAGTTACGAATTTCGTAACGATAAAGCGGCCGGGCGACTAAGCCGAAGACCTCAATGGACGAGTTGGATCGGGAGATCCTCGACGTGCTCCGACGCGACGCGCGAATCCCCTACACCGAAATCGCCGATAGCGTGGGCACCAGCGAGGGGACGGTCAGAAACCGGGTCGACCGGATGCTCGAGACGGGCGTTATCGAGCGCTTTACTGTCGCCACGCGAACGGGAAACATCAAGGCGATGATCGAACTGGGCGTCGACGTCGCGGTCGACACCACCGGGGTCGCCAGGCGACTGGCCGAGTGGGATCCTGTGGACTTCGTCTGGCAGGTCAGCGGCGAGGCGGACGTCGTCCTGATCGTCGACGCCGCCGACACGACCGGCGTCAACGACCTCATCACGCGTGCCCGGGACATGGACGAGATCGTCAGTACCACGACACGGCTGATCCTCGACGAGCAGCGCTAGCCCGCTAGCTCTCCGGCGGCGTCCCGATCCCCGGTGTGGTCTCCGTGAGCTGGCCCTTGCGTTCGTGGACCTGCTGATAGCCCCGCCGAAGGAGGCGGGCGAACGGTCCGCCCGCGACCTCGGGTTCGACGCGACCCCGCCGGATCGCCTCGACGACCGACTCGGGGGTCGGATCGGCGTCGATCCGTGTGTAGGCGCGACCGACCTCGAAGGGGTAGTGGGCGTCGCTGCCGCCGACCAGCGGTATCCCCCGTTCTTCCGCGAGCTCACGGACCAGCGGCCACGTCCGGGGGTGTTTGCCGTTGCACTCGATGGCGTCGAAGGCGATGTCGGTCTCGCGGATCGTGCTGTTGCGAAACGGGTGGGCGATGATCGCCACGCAGTCCCGGTCGTGAGCCAATTCGACCGCCTCCTCGGGCGTGAGTTCCCCCTTTTTCGTCCGGGTCGGCGGGTCCGAGCCGAGGACGACGACGTGGCCCTCCGTCGTCGAGATCTCGATTCCCGGTATCGAGAGAAACCCGTCGAGAGCGCTGCCTAGCGGCCGGTAGTAGTCATGGTTCGTTAGGGCGACCCCGTCGAGTCCGCGACGCTTGGCGAACGCGGCGAGTGCGGCGTGGCCATACGGGTCGAATCGATGGGCCAGACGGTCGTGGCCGTGGAAGAACCGCGTATGGGTGTGGAGATCGAGCGAGAGCATATCCCCCCTGAGTGTCGCCAGCCCTTTGCGCTTGCGTCTCGACGATCGGGTATGGCCGGAGACGAAGACGACTGCGTCGTCGTGGTAAATCCCGAAAGCGGCGGACCCGACGACGACATCTCGGAAATCCGTGAACTGGCGACCGAGTACGGGTTCGACCTCGCGGTCTCCGAGGAGGCGGGCGAACCCGTCTCGCTGACGCGCGAGGCCATCGAGGCGGGCACGACCCGGATCGGGGCCTGTGGCGGCGACGGAACGGTAAACGAGGTCGTCCGCGGGATCGACGAGGCCGACGCCCTCGGTTCGACGACCCTCGGAGTAATCCCCGCCGGCACGGGCAACAACTTCGCGGGCAACATGGGCGTCGAGAGCGTCGAACACGGCTTCTCACTGCTCGCCGACGGAGACACCCGCCGGATCGATCTGGGTGTCGCCGGCGACGAACTGTTCGTCAACTCCTGTGTCTGCGGGCTGACCGCCGACGCCAGCGAGAGCACGTCCTCGGAGCTGAAGGGCCGGTTCGGCGAACTCGCGTACGTCTTCAACACCATCAACCGAATGCGCGATTTCGAGGCGATCCCGCTGCACGTCCACGCCGAGGAAGAAGACGAGATCTGGGACGGCGACGCGATGTTCGTCCTGATCGGTAATGCCCGACGGTTCCCCGCGGGCGGACAGGAGCAGGCCAACGTCGAGGACGGCCTATTCGAGGTGACGATCATCGAGGACGTCTCGACGGGCCAGTTGGTCCGCGAAACTGCAACCCGGCGTCTGCTCGGTGGCGAGGTGAGCGCCATTCATCGGATGACCGCCTCCTCACTGACCGTCGAGGTCAGGGACGGACGGTCGGTATCGTTCAGTTTCGACGGCGAGATCTCCCAGTTCGATCGCCTCTCGTGTCGGGTTCGCCCGCAAACCCTCGCTGTTCGCGTCGGCAACGGCTACGACCCGGTTCCGCCCGAACCGAAGGGTGTTTGACCCCACTCGCTGATATCGGGGTATGAGCGTTCAGGACACCGCGGGCGAGGAGACCCACGAGAACGCCCGCCAGAACGTCGTCGCGGTCGATTCCGATGATGTAGAACAGGGCGTCGTCAACCGCCTCGAAGCCCACACCGGCGACGGGGTCCGTCATCGGGCGTTTACGGCGCTCGTGTTCGATCACGACGGGCGGATCCTGCTGGCCCAGCGAAGCCCCGGAAAACGCCTCTGGGACACCTACTGGGACGGTACCGTCGCCTCCCATCCCGTCGAGGGCCAGACCCAGGAGGAGGCTACCGAGGAACGACTCGCCGACGAACTCGGCGTTCAGCCTGGTCAGTACACCGACCTCCGGTTGACCGACAAGTTCGAGTACAAACGCTACTACCCCAACGAGGGCCTCGAATGGGAGGTCTGCTCGGTGCTGAAATGCACGCTCGACGATACGGCGCTCGACCCCGACGAGGACGAGGTCGCCGGCCTGCTGTGGGTGCCCTACGAGCGCCTGTACGACAACCCGAAGTGGTACCGCCAACTCCGCCTGTGTCCGTGGTTCGAGATCGCGATGCGCCGTGACTTCGAATAACGACTGACGGCCGTTATCCAAATCCTTTCCGAGAAACACGACTGGCGAGCAGCGCAGGGGGAACGGAGGCGTTGGGGCGTCCCATCATTCAGTTCTCAGCGGACCGTTTGCACCTCGTAGGTCAGAACCGCGAAGGCGTCCCCCTGTTTCTCCACGTCGACCAGCTTCAGGGGCGGATCGGTGATCCGGCGCGGCAGGAGCGGCGCGCCGGAAGCGAGCGTGACGGGAGCGACGCTGAGGACGATCTCGTCCAGCAGCCCGACGTCGTGGAACTGTCCGGCGAGGTCGCCGCCACCGACGAGCCAGACGTTCCCCCCATTCGCGGCCTTCACCATATCCGCGTACACGGGTGCGACGTCCCCCTGTACGAAGCGGATGTCCGCACCCGCGACGGCCGGTAACTCCCGAGTGCTGAACACCCACGCCGGAACGTCATACGGCCACTCTTCCGGGTTCTCCAGTAGAGCTTCGTGCTCGATGAGCCACTCATAGGTCGTCGAGCCCATGGCCAAGGCGCCCACCTGGTCAACGAATCGGGCGTGGTCATCGCTCACGCCCTCGATCTCCTCGACTTCGCCGAACTGAAAGAGCCATTCGAGGGAGTCGTCCTCGTCCGCCAGATACCCGTCGACGCTCGTTGCCGTGTAGTATTGGGTCTTCACGTTCGATCGCTGCCTAAGACGCGTTCCGACGCGATAAGCTCGTGTGAATACCCGAAGACGGCTACGATCTTCCACCGGTTCGTCCCCCTGGGTCTGTGCCCCGTATTACGGCTTCCGAAACCTCACTCATCGGATATTTCGACGGGGTCACTGAGGGGATTTTTTGTCTCCGGCGCGAGAAGCGGGTGTATGGAACTCGCCAGTCGCGTCTATCGCCTCGTCGACGGTCCCTCGAACGTCTATCTCGTCGATGATGGCGATCTCACGCTGGTCGACGCCGGGGTCCCGAGCGACGCGAAGGCGATCCGCGAGGGGATCCGAGCGCTTGGCCACGCCGTCGTCGACGTGGACCGCGTTTTGCTTACTCACTACGACTACGACCACGTCGGGGCGCTGGCCTCGCTCGGACTGAACGCGCCGATCCACGCGGGCGAACCCGACGCGACCTACGTGACGGGGGCGGCGAAACCGCCGCTGTTCGACAAGAAGGGCCTCACCCAGCGCGTTCTGGGACGGAACCTCGATCTCCCCGACCTCACCTCGGTTCCGGTGACCGACGGCGAGGTGATCGGCGGGTTTCGAGCGTATCACACGCCGGGCCACACGATGGGTCATATGGTCTACCTCCACGAGGAACTGGATATCGCCTTCCTCGGGGACTGCGTGCGCGAGTCCGAGAGCACTCTCCAGCCCATGACCGGCTGGCTGTGTGCGGACGCCGAGCGAAACCACGAGAGCATCAAAGACCTGTCGGAGCGAACCCCGACTTTCGACTACGGCGCGCCGGGCCACGGTGAACCCATTACCGCGGGCGCGAGCGCCGTCCTTCGACGGGTTGCGGCCGGACTGTAGGCCGAACCCTTATTTCGTCGGCTCCGCTCTGACTGGACATGGGACTTCAGTACTACGACCTCGTATTGCTGGGTATCGCCGGAAGCGTCGTCCTCGGGCGGCTGATCGGCGCGTTCACGGCCGTCGGGATCGTTCCTGCCGTAATCGCCACCTCCGCGCTCGCCGCGGGGTTGATGGCCCACGCGATGTTCGTCCGCGGGCCCGTCGACCGGATCGAGGATCTCTCAAACGAGGTCGAGCGGGTCGGTCCCGTGGACCTCTCGAACTAGCGCGTCGTCGACCAGACGGCCACGAATCCCAACAGCACGGCCGGAAGCAGGGGAAGTACGAGATACGCGACGAAGAAGGGCACCGCCTCGGGCGGGTGAAAGAGGATGACCGCGGGCGCGACGAGGAACGCGAAGACGATCACGCCGACGAGCGTCCAGCCCCGCCAGTCGAACTCCCGCTCGTCGGGGCTGGTCGTCCGCTCGACCCCCGGTTCGTAGACGTACCCCCGATCATCGCTCATTACCTACAGTTCACTGTCCGGAACCACAACTACCTTTCCGAATCCCTCGCGCTCCTCGATGATCTCGTGGGCGCGGGCGGCCTCGCTCATCGGCAGCGTCTCCCGGATTTTGGGCTCGAAGGTACCGTCCCACACCAGCGAGAGGGCCGTTTCCGCCTGCTCGG
Organism: Halalkalicoccus paucihalophilus; assembly: GCF_001593955.1. Taxonomy (GTDB): domain Archaea; phylum Halobacteriota; class Halobacteria; order Halobacteriales; family Halalkalicoccaceae; genus Halalkalicoccus; species Halalkalicoccus paucihalophilus. Next base: position 440,622 of record NZ_LTAZ01000004.1, read on the forward strand.
GGGTGGCCATCGTCGAGCCGATCACCGAGAGCTGGTTCCAGAACATCCGGTTGAGCCCGGCGTCCGGATTGGGGCCCGTGGTCGCCCCGCAGGTAACGATCCGTCCGCCCTTCGCGAGGCTTTTCAAGGACTCGTCCCACGTCGCCTCGCCGATGTGATCGACCACCATGTCGACGCCTCGCCCGTCGGTCAGCGACTTGATCTCGCTGCCGAACTCCGCCTCGGCGTAGTTGATCGTCTCGTCGGCGCCGATCCCCTCCGCGTACTCCAACTTTTCGTCCGAACTTGCCGTCGCATATACCGTCGCGCCCGCGTGGGCGGCGACCTGCACTGCGGCGTGACCCACGCCTCCCGAGGCCCCCAGTACCAGAACGTCCTCGCCGGCCTGAAGCTCGCCGCGTTCGATCAGCATGCGCCACGCCGTCTGGAAGACCAGCGGAGCCGCGGCGGCCGTCTCCCATTCCACGTGCTCGGGAACCGAAACGAGGTTTGCCTCGGGGATCGCGGCGTACTCGCTGTGGACTCCCCTCACATGCTCGCCGATGATGTGGAATCGGAGGTCGAGCGTCGGGTCGTCCATGCGTTCGTCACCGACGCCCGCAAGCAGGGCGACGCGGTCGCCCTCCTCGAATCGGGTGACGTCCTCCCCGATTTCGCTCACGACGCCCGCACAGTCGCTTCCGGGGACGTGGGGCATCTCGAGATCGATTCCGGGTAGGCCCTTTCGCGTCCAGATGTCCAGATGGTTCAGCGCGCCGGCTTTCACGTCGACGAGCACCTCGTCGCTCTCGATTTCGGGGTCGGGGAACTCGCCGTACTCGATTACCTCCCGGTCGCCGTGTTCCGCGAACTGGACTGCGTCCATACGCGTGGGCATGGCTACCGTGCCCAAAACTGTACTGGTGGCGGCCTTTTAGACGGTGGCGCGAGAAGGCCGACTATGGCCGAGGAAACACGACACGACGACCGCAAGAACGAACACGACCACCACGAGGAAGGCGGAGAGCACGATCACGATCACGGCCAACGGGATCACGACCACCACGTCCACGATGCAGAGGAGATCTCGGCGGGCGTCGTGACGGTGTCGTCCTCGCGCGGATCCGGCGAGGACCCTTCGGGTGACGCGATAATCGAGATCCTCGAAGACCACGGCATCGAACTGACCCACCGCGAACTCATCCCCGACGAGTTCGACAAGGTCCAGCAGACGGTGGACAACCTCACGGATCGCGACGACGTGACCCTCATCGTCACGACCGGCGGCACGGGCGTCACCCCCGACGACGTGACCGTCGAGGCCGTCGAGCCGCTACTGAGCAAGACGCTTCCCGGCTTCGGCGAACTGTTTCGACGGCTCTCCTACGAGGAGGTCGACACCCACGTCGTCGCCACGCGGGCGATCGCCGGAATCGCGGACGGCGTCCCCGTCTTCTGTCTCCCCGGCAGCGAGAACGCCGTTCGGTTGGGAACCCGTGAGATCATCGTCGAGGAGGCCTCGCATCTGGTCGGCCTCGCCGCCCGCGACCTCGATGCGGACGAAAACGAGGGGTGACTCGCCCTACGATGGCAGCGGACAGAGGCTCGCGGTGAAGACCACGACTTCGTCGGTGTCGTTTCGCGCGCCGTGGGCGATCCCGCGCTCGTGGAGGACGACACCCGGTGCGGCGGTCGCCTCCTCTTCGTCCTCCTGAAGCACGGTCACGGTCCCTTCGAGGACGTGAAAGACGTTCGTCGAGTCGCCGTGTTCGTGCGCCGCCAGTTTCGCGCCCGGCCCGAGCGCGAACGCCTTGACCAGCACGTCGTCCTCTACCACCAGTTCCGTGCTTTCGACCTCGCCCTCGTCGGGATCGAGGCCGTGTTCCCCGTAGCGATCGAGTGTCATAGCCCCCCTTCGGCGGATCGTCACAAAAATACGGCGGTCGCTTACAGCTCCTGTGCGACCGCGTCGGGGCTCAGGAGGTCGGGGTCGACGATCAGATCCGCGAGCGGGCGGGCGAACTCCGGAAGCGAATCGGCGGCATACACGACGATCCGAAGGTCCTCGTTGAGTTCGCGCGCGACCGGGATGCCCGTCGCGTGAACCGTGTCGGTGATCGCAAAGACGTCCGCGGATTCGATGCCCGCGGATTCGAGCGCCTCGCGGTCGGCAAAGCCCTCGATTCGCTTCACGTCGAACCCCTCGGCTTCGAGCGCCTCGCCCAGTCCCTCGGCGTCCTCACCGGCGATGATGGCGTTCATTCGTACTCGATGGTCGCCGGCGGCTTGTGGGTCACGTCGTAGACGACGCGCGCGACGTTCTCGTTCTCGCCGGTGATGCGGCTCTGGATGCGCTGAAGCGTCTCCCAGTCGATCTCCTGGGCGCGGGCGGTCATGCCGTCCCGGCTCTCGACCGATCTGACCGAGACGACCCAGCCGTGAACTCGGTTGTCGCCCTTGACACCCGTGGCCTTGCCGATCACGGCCGCGAGCGCCTGCCACGGCTCGTACTCCTCTAACTCGTCCTCGACGACGTGACACGCCTCGCGGGCCACCTCTAGCTTCTCCTCCGTGACCTCGCCGATGACCCTAACTGCGAGTCCCGGACCCGGGAACGGCATGCGTTCTGCGACGAGTTCCTCGAGGCCGAGTTCGCGCGCGACCTCCCGGACCTCGTCCTTGTACAGATCACGGACGGGTTCGACGATCCCCTCGAAATCGATCCGCTCGGGGAGGCCGCCGACGTTGTGGTGGGACTTGATGCCGCCCTCGCTCTCGATCCGGTCGGGGTAGATCGTCCCCTGCACCAGATAATCGGCGTCGGCCTCGCGGGCCTCGCGTTCGAACTCGCGGATGAATTCCTCCCCTATTACCTCGCGCTTCTCCTCGGGGTCCGTCACGCCCGAGAGTGCCTCTAGAAAGCGCTCCTCGGCGTCGATCACTCGAAGCGACTCCATATACGAGAAGGTTTCACTCACTTGTTCGGTCTCGCCCTTTCTCATCAGCCCGGTGTCGACGTAGACGGGTGTGAGCTGGTCGCCGACGGCCTCGTAGGCCAGCGCGGCGGCCACGGAGGAGTCGACCCCGCCCGAGAGCGCGATCACGGCGTTGGCGTCGCCGATCTCCTCGCGGATCCCCGTTACCGCCTCGTCGATGAACTCCTCGGGGTTCACCATCAGACTTCGACCTCCTGACTGGTGCGTTCGAGGACGGCATCGACCAGCCCGATGAAGGGCGGGCTCGCCCGGCCGGGCCGCGAGCGGAACTCGGGGTGGAACTGCGTGCCGAGGAAGTAGGGGTGCGAATCGAGTTCGAGGATCTCCATACGGTTCCCGGCTCGTCCCGAGAAGGTGAGCCCTTCGCTTTCCAGACGCTCGATGTACTCGGGGTTCACTTCGTACCTGTGGCGGTGGCGCTCGGTACACGCGCTCGCGCCGCCGTAGACCTCGCTCGCGAGGGTTCCCGACTCGATATCGGTGTCGTGGGCACCGAGACGCATCGTCCCGCCCATGTCCTCGACCTCGTACTGCTCGGGGAGGATGTCGATTACGGGGTGGCGGGCATCGGGGTCGATCTCGGCCGAGTGAGCACCCTCGAGCCCGCAGACGTGCCGGGCGTAGTCGACGACCGCCATCTGGAATCCCAGACAGAGCCCGAGGAAGGGCACGTCGTTCTCACGGGCGTAGCGCACCGCCTCGATCTTCCCGCGCGTGCCACGCGATCCGAACCCGCCGGGCACGACGATCCCGTCGGCGTCCTCCAGTCGTTCCTGGTGGGCGGCGGCCATCTCGTCGGAATCGACCCACTGGATGTTGACCTCGACGTTCCGCTCGAGGCCGGCGTGTTTCAGCGCCTCGTGGATCGAGAGATACGCGTCCTCGAGGGCGTACTTGCCTACGAGCGCGACGTCGACCTCCTGGTCCGCCTCCTGCGTGACGAGTTCGCGCCACTCGTTTTCGCGCTCGCCTTCGGGGAGGGCCTCTCCGGTGAGGCCGAGCCGTTCCATGACGTACTCGTCGAGGCCCTCCTCTTCGACCATCAGGGGCACCTCGTAGATGTCCTCGACGTCGGGGTTAGAGAAGACGGCCTCGGTGGGAACGTCGCCGAACAGGGCGATCTTCTCCTTGGTTTCGGGCTCCAGACGGTCGTCACAACGCCCGACGACGATGTCGGGCTGGAGGCCGATCGAGCGCAGTTCCTTGACGCTGTGCTGGGTCGGCTTGGTCTTCTGCTCGCCGTTTTTCGAGTACGGCACCAGCGTCACGTGGGCGAAGAGGATGCCCTCGTCGTCCTCCTCGTGGGCGAACTGGCGCAACGCTTCGAGATAGGGCATCCCCTCGATGTCGCCGACGGTCCCGCCGACTTCGATGAGACAGACGTCAGTACCTTCGGCGGCCTCCCGAATGCGGCGTTTGATGTCGTCGGTGATGTGGGGGATGATCTGGACGGTCTTTCCCAGATAATCGCCGGCGCGTTCCTTTTCGATGACGTGCTGGTAGGTCTTGCCCGTCGTGACGTTGTGGTCGAACGTCATGTCGATGTCGAGGAACCGCTCGTAGTTCCCGAGGTCCAGATCGACCTCGCCGCCGTCTTTCAGCACGTAGACCTCCCCGTGCTGGTAGGGGTTCATGGTCCCGGCGTCGACGTTCAGATACGGGTCGATCTTCACCGCCGTCACCGAGAAGCCGGCGTTTTTCAGCAGGCGGCCGGTGCTCGCGGCGGTGATCCCCTTGCCGAGGCCGCTCATCACGCCCCCGGTCACGAAGATGAACTTGCGTCCGAGAGAAGGGTCGTACTCCGATTCGGGTTCGGTCGGCATACTGACCCTGTGCGAAGGGGATAAAAAACGATTTCGGAGGGGGGTCGCCGGGACACGCGTTGGCACGACCGGAACGGCCGCGGCGATTCGGCGCCCGAGGATCGATTCCGTCGGACTCCCGCGAATTCGTCGATCCCGAGGGCTACCTCCCAGATTCCGCGAAAAACGCCGCGACCGCTCCGGCGATCCTGTCGTGCTTGCCGAGGAAGAAGTGATCGGCCGACAGCTCCTCGATGTGCGCTCCCCGTCCTCTCGTGGCCGCCACAACCGGCTCCCACTCGGCGGTGTCGTCTCGCGTTCCGTAGACTACCTGCAGCGGACAGTCGAGCTCCGAAACGGCCCCGACCACGTCGAGATCGCCGCCGACCTGCGCTGCGGGCGCGAGCGCCGACACGCCGATCAGCGGTTCTTCGACCGAGGCTGCGGCGAGGATCGCCATCGCCCCGCCGAAACTGTAGCCGAACACCCCTACCGAATCGAACTCCCCGGCCGCCCACCGGATCGCGTTGCGGACGTCCTCGCGTTCGCCGTGGCCCTCGTCCCACTCGCCGTAGTCGAATCGGAAACAGGCGATCCCGCGCTCGACGAGGGCGTCGCTCACCGCCGTCAGTCTGGGGTCGCCCCGATGGCCGCGATGCTGGGGGTGGGGCGGGCAGGCGACGACGCACGCCTCCCCCGTCCCGTCGAGCGTCCCTCGGACATCACGGCTACCCGGAACGACCACGTCGGCCATACGCCCCGTTCGGCGGGGATATTTTTAAGCACTGGGCCGCAACTACGGCTATGGGAATACTCTCGCGGATGTCGTACGTCATCCGGTCGAAGGTCAACGCGGTCCTCAACCGCTCCGAGGACCCCCGGGAAACGCTCGATTACTCCTACGAACAGATGCGCGACCGCCTGCAGGACGTCAAACAGGGGATCGCGGACCTCACCACCCAGAAGAAACGCCTCGAGATGCAGAAACGCCGCCTCGAGGAGAACGTCGAGAAGCACAACGAGCAGGCCCGCGAGGCCGTCGCCCAGGACCGTGACGACCTGGCCCGTCAGGCCCTCGAGAAGAAGAAGGCGAAGATGAGCCAGATCGAACAGCTCGAGACCCAGATCGCGGACCTCCAGAACAAACAGGAGAACCTCGTCGAGCAGAAGAACGAACTCCAGAGCCGCATCGAGCAGTTCCGCACGAAAAAGGAGACGATGAAGGCCCAGTACGAGGCAAGCGAGGCCAGCGTGCGCGTCTCGGAGGCGATGACGGGCGCGGGCGACGAGATGGAGGACGTCTCGCGGGCCATCGAACGCGCCGAGGAGGACACCGAGGAGATGGAGGCACGCTCCGCGGCGATGGACGAACTCCAGGACACGGGGGCATTCGACGACGCGCTCTCGGATCAGGACAGCATCGACCGCGAACTCGAGGCCGGCCGGACCGACAGCGAGGTCGAGGCCGAACTCGAGACGCTGAAAGGCGAGATGGGCAAGGAGACCGCGTCGGTCGAGGAACCCGAAACGACCGAGGACGACACGGAGGACGAAATGGACGCCGATTCAGACGAGAACGTCGACGTCGAGGAGGAACTCGAATCGAGCGAGATAGACGAGGAGCTAGAGGAGATCCGCGACGAAGGGCGCTGAGACGGCCGAACGATTGTCGATATACACGATTATATTCTTCGTCCGTTCACCCGTTCGAACGCGGCTATGACTCGCCGACCAGCCGATCGAACAGCAACAGAACGATCGAGTGGGTCTCGACGAGTACGACGACGCTGACGACGATGATCGCGACCTGCAGCGGCGTCGAAAGGAGTCCGAGGGAAACGATCAGCGTCGTGGCACACGCCGGGGCGTGGTTCGTGTCCGTCGCGATCATACCCCAACTCGTCAGGATTATCGAGCAGACGCCGCTTGCGGCCAGTCGGAGCCCGTCGGGGGAGAACGCCGCCGGCGTCGTGGTGATCGCAACGCCGTTGGCGAGCAGGGTGTAGGCGACGAGGCCGACGACCCCGCCGATGAGGTGACTCCCGACGATCCTGTAGGTTCTGGTGCGCTCACCCCGACGGTCGAACGCGAGGATGAACGCCGAGGGGCCGAGGCTCGGGAAGACGAACGGCTGGCCGCTCGCCCACGCGACGAGCCCGAGGACCGTAAAGAGAAACCCCGCATAGAGGCTCGTTCCGATCCGTCGGCGTACCATACCCGTCCTCTACCGGCACGTCCTAAAACCCTGTCCAACCTCCCAGCGGCGGTCGCCCTTTCCTGATCGGCAGATTGAGGTGGCGGACCCCTGTAGGCGGAGCCACTGTGAGCCAATCGGACGACCTCGTTCCGCCCGCCCATACGATGCGGGAACGGACCAACGAGAGCACGGTGAAGATCTGGTTTCTCGTCACGGCGAACCGCTGGATCGTCACCGGGCTCCTCTCGGTCGCGATGCTGGCCATCTTCGTCGGGCTCTACTTTCTCGGACCGACGAACCTCCGGGGCGTGTTGGGAGCGTCGTCGGTCGGCAACGTCTTCGGCTCGGTGATCATCGCCGTCGTCACCGGCGTCTCGCTCATCCTGGCCATCGCCCAGCTCGTGTTGTCCGAGCAGATGGGCCCACTCGGCGAGAAACAGGCCGAGATGCGCGATCAGATCGAGTTCCGAAGCGACATCGAAGAGCGGATCGACGACGCCGTCGGCCCCGCCACGCCGTCGGCGTTCCTCTCGGCGCTCATCGAGGCGGTCGACCGCCAGGCACGGGCGCTCAAGGACTCCACGACAGACGCCGACACGGACACCGAGGAACTCGTCGAGTACGCCGACTCGCTCATCGAGCACGGCGAGCAAGTCAGCGAGCAGTTGGACCACACGAAGTTCGGTTCGTTCGAGGTGATCCTGCCGGTGTTGAACTACAACTACTCCTGGAAGATCGTCGCCGGGCGAAAACTAGCGGCGAGACACGCCGATTCGATCACGGAGGAGACCGAGGACCACCTCACGGACGTGATCGAATCGCTTCGGTTCTTCGCCCCGGCCCGCGAGTACTTCAAGATGCTGTACTTCCAGTGGGAGATCAACAACATCGCACGGGGCGTGCTGTACGCCTCGATCCCCTCTCTGGCGATCGCCGCCTACATGATCCTCGCGTTCGACGCGAGCCTCGTTACGGGCTCGACGTTCGCGGTCCCCGATCGGTATCTCGCCGTCGGGATCGTCTACGCCCTCGCACTCCTGCCGTTTACGGTGGTACTCGCCTACATCCTCCGGATAGTCACCGTCACGAAACGGACGCTCGCGCTCGGTCCGTTCATCCTCCGGGAGACCAAACACGCGGGCGACATGGACTGATCGCAACGCGCGAGTTCAGTGTTCCGTGGTATCGGTCACGGCCGCCGATCCCTCCTCGGTCTCCTTGCTCGGGACCATCGGCCCGATCGAGGCGGTCCGTCGGCTCACCGTCGCAGAGCGGAGCACGAACGCCGAGAGCAACGCCAGCGGCGAGAGCACCACGAGTATCAGCAGGATGATGACCGTGGGCGCGACCGCCGGCGAGATCGTCAACCCCCGGATATCCCCGTAGAGCAGCCCGATTGTCACCGCGGCGAGGATCGCCGGGATCCCGAGGGAGGTAATCAGCCGCGACAGACGCGAGAGCTCCCGTTCCATGTACGTCGTCTTGAAGTGCGAGCGCGCCACGTTGAACAGCTGGAGCGTTTCGAGCAGGTCGTCGAGGGCCTCGTCGGTCTCCTCGTCGATCCCCTCGGCGTGTTCGCGCTGCAGATAGCGTCCGGCGTAGATCTGCTGGGAGTCGTCGTAGTCGATCGTGAGCGAGACGGCGTGAAACGTCCCGAAGTCGGCGTTTTCGAGCCGTTTGTGGGCGCATTCTGCGGCCTCGGAGACGGCCGCTGCGTACTCGGTAAGTTCCCGACTCTGCTCGTCGTCGTCCTCCGTGACGGTTTCTCCGAGCCGAGTCGCCCGGTGTTCGACCGCCTCCATCACAACCCCAAGCAGCGCGGTCGGCTCGGCGGGGCTGGCGTGGATGTCGGCTTTCCGGGCGATGTCCTCGCGCAGTTCCATCACGCCGGCGAGCCGATCACGAAGCTCCCCGGCCGAGGCGAACTGTCGTGAGAGGATGAGTTGGTTGATCGTGATGACGATCGTGACGACGCTGAAGGTGCCCGCGACCATCCCGTTGGCGAGGCGGTTCATCGAGTTCTCGTTGGTGAATGCGATCACGTCCATCGCGGTGAGCGCAGAGAGCACGAGGCCGCTGGCCGCGAGGATACCTGCGGTGACGAGAAACCGATTGCCGTCGAGGAGGATCCATCGTAGTAGTCCGCTTTCCGAACCGATCGTCGATCCCGTTCGCTCCTCTCCCATCGTCAGAACCGACGGCCGTCGGGGGTAAAAAACGTCTCCCGGCAGTGGCGACCGCTGCCGATCGCAGGATCGACGGCTCACTCGCCCGTCAGCGGGACGACGCGCTCGAACGTATCGTTCGGCAGATACGATCGAACGGACAACCGCATCCTTTTGTGAGTTCTCTCCTACCACATCGTAATGAGCGACGAGCCGAGCGACACGATGCGCGAGCGCGCCGAGGAGAGCGGCACTCGGCTGTGGGTGTTGATGCGGATGAACCGGTACGTGCTCGCGGGGACGATCATGCTCGGCGTGTTCGTCGCGATCGTCTCGCTGGGATTCGTCGGTCTGAACCCGCTTCGGGTGCTCTCGGTGCAGGACCCCGACGCGATCCAGACGCTGTTCAGTTCGATGGTCGGGCCGATCATCACGGGCGTAACGCTGGTCGCGACCATCGGACAACTCGTGCTCTCACAGGAACTCGGGGCGGTCGGCGACCAGCGCGAACGCATGCAGGAGGCCATGGAGTTTCGCCGCGACATCGAGTCCAAAACCGATCAGGGCGTCAGCCCGCCCGAGCCCTCCGCGTTCCTGCGCGAACTCGTCGCGGGGGTCGAGGACCACGCCGAACGCCTCCGCGAGGAGATGGGAGACGAACGCGACGAGGAGCTAAAAGAGCGGGTCACCGAGTACGTCGACGCGCTGGACGAGCACGCGGAAACCGTCCGCGAGGAGATCGCAGACACTCAGTTCGGGACGTTCGACGTGCTCTGGGCCGCGCTCGATTTCAACTACTCCTGGAAGATCTTTCAGGCCCGCGAGATCCGCACCGACCACAGCGAGGCGCTTTCCGAGGAGGCCGACGAGGCCCTCGACGACCTGATCGTCTCGCTGCAGTTCTTCGGTCCCGCCCGCGAGCACTTGAAGACGCTGTACTTCCAACACGAGCTGATCAACCTCTCGCGGGCGCTGTTGTACGCCGGGCCGCCGGCGCTGGTCGTCGTCGCCGCGATGATCATGTACGTCGACCCGGGCGCCGTCTCGGGGGCCGTCCTCGGGATCGATACGCTCACCCTGTTGGTCAGCGGCGCGTTCGTCCTCACGCTCGCGCCGTTCGTCCTCCTGGTGAGTTTCGTCCTCCGGATCGCGACCGTCGCCCAGCGGACGCTGGCGATGGGGCCCTTTATCCTGCGGGAATCGAGCCGCGACGCCGACAGCGATGTCTGAACCCCAGCGGTTAACCTCGCGGCCGGTCCCCGTTGGAGTACCGATGGACGGAGACACCACGTGGGAGTACCGGACGCTCGTCCCGCCGCGGGAGGCGACCCAGAAGGAAGCGGGCGACCCCGAGGCGGAGATGAACGAACTGGGCGCGGACGGCTGGGAGTTCCCCGGAACGATCGACTACACCGGCGGCGGCACGAAGTACCTGCTGTTCAAGCGTTCGACGGCCGGGGACTGAGTCAGTTGTCGACCGCGCCGATGTCCTCGGCGTCCTCCTCCTCCTCTCGAAGGATGAACGGACCGATGGTGAGCGTGCGCTGGGAGACCGTCACCATCCGCAACACGAACGACAACAGCAGCGCGAAGGGGAACAACGAGAGGACGATCACGACGGAGACGATCACGAACGCGCTGTCGAGCCCGAGGAGCGTCCCCGAAAAGGGCGCGACGTCGAAGGCAAAGCCCATGAACGTCGTCAACCCCAGCGCGGGCATCGCGGTGTAGAGCAACACCCGCGAGACGTCGATCAGTTCGTGTTGGTAGTACAGTAGTTTGAAGTACTGGCGGGCGGGCCCGAAGAGACTGAGATTCTGGACCAACTCGTCGAGCAGGCGGTCGGTCTCGGGCGTGAGTTCCTCCGCGTGGCGCCCTCGGAGCCGGCGGGCGGTTCGTCCAGGAGTAGTTGAAGTCGAGTACCGCCGACAGCGTTTCGAACGTCCCGAACTCCGCGTCGTCGAGGTCCCCCATTACCTGTTTGCCGTGCTCGTCGACGAGCGTCGCGAGCCGTTCGATCTCCGCCGCGGCCTCGGAGTCGGGCTCCCCGGCGACCTGCTCGCGGAGCGCCGTCGCGTCCTGTCTGGCGCCCAAAATCAGGGTCCGGAGGAATCCCGTCGGCGTCGCGGGCGGGACGCCCACGTCCATCGAGGTCTGGACGTCCTTTCGGAACTGGATCTCGTCCTGCATCCGGCTCCGCTGCTCGCCCAGATCGCCCATCTCCTCCGAGAGGATGAGCTGGCCGATCGTCAGGGTGAGCGCGATGCTCGTGACCGTCGCAAGGAAGATCGACTGGAACAGCGAGCGGATCGACGAGGTCGTCAGCGCCGTCTCGAACGACCGCGGGAAGGCGAGTCCCACGAGCGTGATGACGAGAAAGGAGATTCCAAGAAGGATCCCCGCGACTGCCCACCGGTTACCGTCGATGAGAAACCAGACCTTGGGCCGGCTGTCGCCGACTCGTTCGCGCATCGTGTCCGCCGGCGGCGACAACACTTCCTCGGCATCGACCATGCGTCGCTCTTGTCGGGGGGCCGCCTATAATCGTTCCATACCGAGACGGCCGACGGTGGTCTGCCGTCCGGGGCCGCTCGATATCAAGGAGCAGATTCAAGCGCGCGCGCTTCGATCTATCGATACATGGACTCGCACGCAGCCCTCGACCGGAGGGGAGGTCGATAGCATGGGACGGTACGAGGAGATCGGACGCCGCCGGTTCGTCGCGTTGGGGGCGGGCGGTCTGTTCGGCCTCGCGGGCTGTCTCGGGTCGGGGTCGTCGGGCCAGCCCACCTACGAATCCGGTGACGTCCCCGACGACATCAACGGCAGCGAGCGCAACACGAGTGAAATGGCCACCGCACAGGCGGCCGCGGGCACGACTCCGCGCGGCGAACTCGCCCCGCTCGAGGGACTCACGATTACCGATCACGAGTTCGTCTTCGAGGGGAGCTACACCGGCTCGACGGTCCAGGGAACGGCCGAGAACACCGGCAGTACGCGGATCAGTTCCGCGGAGGTCCGGGTGCGAGTCTACAACGGCGACGGCCAACAACTCGGGCTGTATATCGCCTCGACCACGGACCTCGACGCCGGCGAGGAGTGGTCCTTTCAGGTGATCCTGCTCGAATCGCCCTCGGACATCGCCGACTATGACATCGCGTCGGTCGGCCTACCGGACTGACGCGCCGGTACCCCGCGAAACTCCTATGAGGTCGATCTCCCCCTCGGGCATCGCAACGCCTCCGTAGGGGTCCTCCGCGAGCAACAGCGACCCGTCCAGATCTGCGTAATCCAACAGCGGCGCGAGGTGACACGCCGCGGCGATCGAGGCGTTCGACTCGGTCATACAGCCCAACATCGTCTCCAACCCGTGTGCGCGCGCCGTCTCGAACATCGCCCGCGCCTCGCGGAGCGAGCCACACTTCATCAGCTTGACGTTCGCGATGTCGGCGATTTCGGCCACGTGAGGGATATCCGCAAGTGTCACACAGGACTCGTCGGCGGCGATCGGCAGCGCCGCCCGTTCGCGGACGAACCGCATGCCCTCGGGGTTCTCGGCGGGCACGGGCTGTTCGACGAACTCCACGCCGAATTCGTCGAGCGCCTCGATCTTCCGCACGGCCTCGCGGGGTGACCACGCCTCGTTGGCGTCGACGCGGATCGTGGCGTCGGGAGCCTCCTCGCGCACGGTCTCGATGATCTCTTCGTCCCGTCCCGTCCCGAGCTTGACCTTCAGCGTACTGTAGCCCCGCTCGCACGCGGTGGCGGTCTTCTCGGCCATTCGGTCCGTGTCGTCGATCCCGATCGTATAGGAGGTTGCTACCACTTCCTCGGGATCGAGCCCCCAGTAGCGATACAGCGGGAGACCCATTCGGTTGGCCACCAGGTCGTGCAGCGCGATCGATATCGCACACCGAGCGGCGGGGTTGTGGTTCACTCGCTCTTTCATCCGGCGCTCGATGCGTGCCAACTGGTGGGGATCGCCCACGTCCTCGACGACCGCCAAGAGCGTGGGCAAGACGGCTTCGACGGTGTCGACCGTCTCGCCGTAATGGGCCGAGGGTGCGGCCCCACCGATCCCCTCGTAGTTGCCGTCGTTCACGCGGACGATTACGTTCTCGGCCTCCTCAGTGGTGCCCCGCGAGATAGTGAAGGGGAACTCCAGTGACAGCGAGACGCGCTCGAACTCGGTGTCGAGGCTCACAACAGCGCCTCCAGCACCTCGCTCTTCTCGAAGCGGACGGGATCGGTCGCGGGCACGCCCAGATCCTCGGCGTACTCGGAGACGGCGTTGCGGGCGGGTCCGTCCTCGACGATGTCCATCGTGTTGAGCGCGCCCGCGGCCACCTCCGTTTCGTGGACCGGCGCGGCGAGGTCCTCGTAGAGATCGATGTAGGTCTCGACGGGCGGGATCGAAAAGTCCTCGTAGCCATGGATCGACTCGCGACCGGCCGCGTGACAGAGCACCAGCTTGTCGGGCATCGATCCGTGGAGGATCCCGCAGGTCACCGCCGAGTAGGCGGGGTGGATGATGGTTCCCTGACCCTCGACGAAGAGGTAGTCGTACTCGTCGCCCTTCTCGACGATCATCTCCTCGACCGCCCCGGCGGTGAAATCCGAAACCACGCGGTCGATCGGGTTACCCCAGCCCTCGATCATGATACCCGTCTGACCGGTCGGGATGAACGCGGCGTCGATGCCCCGTTCCTGGGCGGCGCGCGCGAGTTCGAGCGAGACGGTCATCTTCCCGACCGAGCAGTCGGTCCCAACGGTGAGGATCACCTCGGCGTCGACGTCCTTCCCGATCCCCTGGCTCACGGTGAGGTCCTCTCTGGGCTTTCGCACGTCCCACAGCTCACAGTCGTTTGCCGCGGCGAGTTCGGCGAATTCGGGGTCCTCCGAGAGGAAGTAGTGCAGCCCGGAGATCACGTCACACCCCCGGTTCAGGGCGTTTTCGACGTCCGCACGCCAGCTCTCGTCGAACCCCCCACCGATCGGGGCGATCCCGATCAACAGGGCGTCGGCGTTCTCGACGTCTTCCATGCCCGAGACAATGGGGGCATCGGGCACGCCCGGCAGGTACTCGTTGACCTGTCCGCCCGCGCGATCGCGATCCAGCACGGCGGTCACGTCGTAATCGGAGTATCGGATAACGCCGACGGCGGTCTTTGCGCGCTCGGGGAACTTCTCGTGTGCGAGAACGGCGACTTGCATACCGGAGGGAGGCACAAGGGGATGTTAACCCTTTAGATGCGGATCGGCACGCGTTCGGGACGGATCGGAACAGCCCGCTCACATATCATTCGAACGACGTTAGGTTCGATATCCGATATAAGCCACCGGGTTATGATCGCAACCTATACACCGATCCATTCCGTAAGTTATCGTATGGTTTCTGTGTTCTTGACTTTGGGTATACTGGCTGCGGTGTTCGTCGGGTTCAACATCGGCGGCTCCTCGACGGGCGTCGCGTGGGGGCCATCGGTCGGTGCGAAGATCATCAACAAGACCGCCGCCGCGGCGCTAATGACGTTTTTCGTCTTCCTCGGAGGATGGACGGTCGGGCGGAACGTGATCGCGACGCTCGGCGGGGACATCGTCCCGCAGACGATCTTCACGATCGAGGCGAGCATCGTCGTCCTCTTTTTCATCGGGCTGGGGATGCTGGTCGCGAACGTCTACGGCGTGCCGGTCTCGACCTCGATGACGGCCGTCGGCGCGATCTCGGGACTCGGACTGGCGACGGGCCAACTCGACATGGCGGTGCTCGGTGGGATCGTCATCTGGTGGATGGTCTCGCCGATCGTGGGGTTCTGGTGTGGTGCCGTCGTCGGGCGCTATTTCTACCCATATCTCGACCGGAAGTTCGCAATCCAGCAGTCCGAGGGCCCGCTTCTCGCCCTCGATCGCACGGGTGCGCTCCCGAAACCGGCGCTAGGGCCCGGAACGACCCCACGGGAGGCCGTCAGTACGGTGGTCGTCGTTCTGATAGCCTGCTACATGGCCTTCAGCGCGGGCGCGAGCAACGTCGCAAACGCCGTTGCGCCCCTCGTCGGTGGCGGTCTCATCGGGATCGAAGCGGGTGTCACGCTCGGGACGGTCGCGATCGGGCTGGGCGCCTTTACGATCGCGCGCCGGACGATGGACTCGGTCGGCAACGACCTTACGGCGCTGCCGCTTCTGGCCGCGACGATCGTCATGGTGATCGCTTCGAGCATCACCACGTTCCTCTCGTGGCTCGGTATCCCGATGAGCCTCGCGCTGTCGACGGTCATGACGATCGTCGGATTGGGGTGGGGACGGGCCACCCGTCAGGCGACCGCGACCGACCTCGTGCGGGGCGATCTGGACGAGAGCGTCTCGGTCGACGCGATCACGGCAGAGACGGCGGAGGAGATCCCGCGGGTCGGCGAGGAAACGCCCGAGGACCTCCAGGGCGTCGAACAGCTGTTCGACGGGTCGGCCGTGATCCGGTTCGTCTCCTTTTGGATCATCGGGCCGTCGCTGGCGACGATCCTCTCGTATATCGCGTTCGTCCTCCTGCCGATCGCCGGGACGCCGTGAGCCGGTCTCCTGACGCCCCCGCTGGAGACGAGTGCGGGACGCGGATCGGATCCGTCTCTAGAGAAGGGAACAGAGCTATGGTCGGGACCCCTCTATAGCCTCGGACACGGATGGTCCGAAAGAAGAAACTGAGTCCGAGCGGGACGAAAGACCAACAGGGCGAGTACCACAACGTCCATCTCAACCTCCACGAGGACGAACTCACGGTCGCCGGATTGGACATCGGCGACGAGGTGTTCGTTCGCGTGCGGAAGGACAAGATCATTATTCAGTCCACCGATCAAGAGACCGTCGAACACGACTTATAGCCGATTGCTTCGCGGGCCATCGTTCCGTCTTCCGATCCGCCGTCGACGAACCCGTAGGGGACGTCCTGTACGTTTTTGCTTGCACGCGGTGTAGGACCGAGAAATGCCATTCCTGCGTTCGCTTTTCCCTCCAGCGGCCTCCTTTTTACAGACCGCCGAGATCCCCGCCCTCACGACGGGGATGCTCGTCGTCTTCGGGATCGTCCTCCTCGCGCTCGTCCTGTTCGTCACCGAACCGGTTCCCATCGACGTCACCGCGATCGGGGTGATGGTGACGCTGATCGTCCTCGAACCGTGGACGGAGATCGGGCCCACAGAGGGCGTCTCGGGCTTTGCGAGCTCCGCGACGATCACCGTTCTGATGATGTTCGTCTTGAGCGAGGGGGTCAGGAAGACGGGCCTCGTTCAGCTCGTGAGCGCCGGGATCTCCGAGTTCGCCGGCGACGACGAGCGAAAACAGCTCGGCTCGATCATCGGCGTTTCCGGGCTCTCTGCAGGCTTCATCAACAACACCCCGGTGGTCGCGATCATGATCCCGATGGCGAGCGATATCGCCCGTCGAGCGCGGGTTTCGCCCTCTCGGTTCATGATCCCGCTCTCCTTTGCTTCGATGATGGGCGGGATGCTGACGCTGATCGGCACTTCGACGAACATCCTCGCGAGCGACGTCTCCGCACGACTGCTCGACCGGCCGTTCTCGATGTTCGAGTTCACGAGTCTCGGCGCGCTCGTCCTCCTCGTCGGCTCGCTCTATCTACTGCTGGCCGCCCCGCGGTTGTTGCCCGACCGACTCCCCGCGGAGGGCGACCTCGCCGAGGAGTTCGGGATGGCCGACTACCTCACCGAGGTAGTCGTCCGCGAGGACTCGCCCTTCGTCGGGCGGACGGTTCGGGAGGCGATCGAGGGCGAGGAGTTCGAGTTCGACCTCGTCCAGCTGGTGCGAGACGACGAGGTCTTCGGCGAGCCGTTGGCCCAGAAGACGATCCGACCCGACGATATCCTCGTCGTGCGCACCGGCCGGGACACCGTGGTCGACATCATCGACATCGAGGGGATCGACCTGCTCCCGCACGTCTCGTTTACCGACGCCGACCTGGCCGCCGACGAGGCCGGGCGGCGAACCGAGCGCGGCGTCGAACAGGACCTCGTCGAGGTGATGATCCCACCCGACTCCTCGCTGGTCGGCGAGACGCTCGTGAGCGGGAACTTCCGGGACCACTACGACGCGACCGTCCTCGCGTTCCGCCGGGGATCGACGGTGTTGCACCGCCGGATGGACCACGTCGAGCTTCGCGGCGGCGACACCCTGCTCGTTCAGGCCAGCCGGGGATCCATCGAGCGACTGGGTACGAACCGCGAGTTCGTCGTCGGAAGCGAGGTCGCCCGCGCCGAGTATCGGCGCTCGAAACTCCCGACCGCGCTCGCGATCGTCGCCGCGGTCGTCGGCGTCGCCGCCCTCGATCTCTACCCGATCCTCGTCACCTCGATGGCCGGGGCCGTCGCGATGGTCGCGACCGGCGTGCTCGAACCCAACGAGATCTACGACGCCGTCGATTGGTCGGTGATCTTCATGCTCGCCGGACTGATCCCGCTCGGAATCGCGATGGAACGCACCGGTGCGGCCGCATTCCTCGCAGCACACGTCGTCACCACCGTCGCCACGATGGACGCCGTGATCGTCCTCGGGGTCTTCTACCTGTTTACGGCGCTGATCACGAACGTCATCAGTAACAGCGCCAGCGTCGTGTTGATGATTCCCGTCGCGGTCGACGCGGCGAACCGGATCGACGCGGAGCCGTTCTCGTTCGTGCTGGCGGTGACGTTCGCCGCCTCGGCAGCGATGATCACCCCCATCGGCTATCAGACCAACCTGATGGTCTA
Organism: Halalkalicoccus paucihalophilus; assembly: GCF_001593955.1. Classification (GTDB taxonomy): domain Archaea; phylum Halobacteriota; class Halobacteria; order Halobacteriales; family Halalkalicoccaceae; genus Halalkalicoccus; species Halalkalicoccus paucihalophilus. The sequence goes on from NZ_LTAZ01000004.1 coordinate 458,514, forward strand.
CGGTCCCGGCGGTTACGAGTTCACCGACTTCGCGCGCGTGGGTGCCCCCCTCCAGTTGATTCTGATGGTCGTCACCACGCTGGGGATCGCCGCCATCTGGGGCGTCTGAACCTTAGAGCCGGTAGAGCCGGGTCGTAAAGAAGTCCCGGAACGCCCCTTCGAGGGCGTCCTCAGGGTCGCCCGTCGCGTCGACCGCCCGCGTGGCGTCGGCGTCGAACTCCGTCAAAAGGGTGCGCTGGCCGACGACGATCAGCCGGTCGGCGTCGCGGCGCGTCAGTGCGTCTCGGCACTTCTCGAGGTGAGCCGCGATCTGATTGTCCCGACGACGCTCGAAACGGCCCTGTGAGAACCCGCCCTTCGAGTGGTCGCCCTTCACGTCGCTCTCGAAGGCGTGAAACGACTCGCGCTCGCTCCCCCGGTACTCGCCCATCGCGAAGAGGTCCGAGCGGACGAGCGCGAACGCGAACTCGCCCTCCGGGAGGAACCAGCCGAACTCGAGATCGACCGTATCGCTCCACGTCCAGAACGGGTCGGGCGCGAGTGGCGGCCGGAGGACGACGCTCACGAGTCCGGCGTCGTCCGTGATCGCGAGACACGGCGCGGCCCGCGAGAGGAGCGCCGCACGCTCGCCGAACGCCTCCTCGATCTCCGTTTCGAGTTCGTCGTCGATCATCGCGGTCAGTACGCCCTCCTCGCCGGTTCGGAGGATGTCCAGCCGATCGAGGACTTCGCGGAGGCGCTCGCCACGCAGTGTTTCGACCCCACGAAACTCCAGTTCGGCCTCCTCGTCTACCCGTTCGAGCCGTCCTTCCAGATCGCTGATCCGGTCTTCGAGGCGGTTCTCGCGCTCCTCTGCGTCCTGTTTGTCGCGTACGGCCTCGCGGCGGCGCTCGCGCTCGGCTGCGAAGCGCCCCTCCAATCGTTCGCGTTCCGCTTCCAACTCGGCGATCCGCTCCTTGAGTTCGGCCCGGCCGAGCAACCCGTCGAGCATACCGGAAGACCGGGGGTGGATGGCTTTTATCTTCCGGCCCGGTCCGGGGAAACGATCTCCAGCAGTTGGGAGGCTCGATCCGCCTTCGCCAGCAGTACCTCTCGGGGCGCCGGCAGCGTATCGATGTAGCCCGGATCGAGCCGTTCTTCGGGGACCAACAGGGTGTGTTCAGGGACGCCGTCGTCGCCGTGAACCGCGAAGTGCTGCTGGGAGAGCTTCATCACGAGCGGGAGGTCGAGGCGCTCGACGCCGTCGCCAGTGGCGTACAACTGTTCGTTGACTCGCTCGTGGTGGTCACGGCGCAACACCGCGTGCGCTCCACTGTAGGGCTCGACGAACAGCCGCCCAACGTAGTAGCTGCGGGAGAATGTCTCAAACATGCTATACGGTATCACGTTTGGCGCGAGAGGATATAACGGTTGTGGGACATGTTTATATCGAACCACGGGACGAGGACAGCGGTACGGCTTTGTCGGTGGCGCTCGCCTCACCGGACGATGATTCCTCGTCGGTACGCCCGCTACTACCTCGAGAACGCCCCCAGCCTGGTCTGGCTGCTCGGCGTCAACGTCCTCGCGATGCTCGTCGGCGTGCGGTTTTACGTCGAGACGATGCCGGCGATCCCGACGTTTCTGTGGCTTCTCTACCTCGACTCGCCGGCCGCGCTGTTTCTCGGTACGCTCTCGCTGGTGACGCTGCTCGCGAACCTCGGGCGTTCGCTCGACGAGGTGTCCCACAACCGTGCCCTCGCGTATCTGCACACGCTGGCGTTCGTCTGGCTCGTCAAGTACGGACTCTGGACCTTCGTGGCGTTGAACCTCGGCTTCTCGAACTACTTCCCCGACCTCTATGACTACTGGTTCATCGTCATCACACACCTCGCGTTCGTCCTCGAGGCCTTCCTGATACCCCATTACGGGAAGACCACACGGGGGGCGCTGGGACTCTCGCTCGTCCTCCTGCTGGCAAACGACGTCTTCGATTACGTCTTTGGTTCCCACCCGCCGCTTCGCTACGACCCCGGACTCGCGCTCCCGATCTCGACCGTGGGCCTTTCGATCCTCTCGGTCTGGCTCGCTGCACGGGCGTTCAACAGGCTAGAGCCTGCCAGTGCAAGCCGATAATACCCGAACGGAGACACGCTTTTCAGTCCTCATCGCCTACCTCGGAATAGATGGACTCCGCGGCGTTGCTGGATCTCCTCGGAAACGAGAACCGACGGCGGATCCTGCGTCTCCTCTCGCATAAGCCCTGCTACGTCACGGAGATCTCGGACTATCTCGGGGTGAGCCCGAAGGCGGTTATCGACCACCTCCGCAAACTCGAGGAAGCGGGACTGGTCGAGAGCCGGGTCGACGACAAGCGCCGCAAGTACTTCCACATCGCGCGCAACCTCCGGCTCGAAGTGAGCGTCTCGCCCTATGGCTTCGCCTCGAAGAGCGCCTATCCCGCGAGTTCGAGCCTCGACATGACCAGTTCCTGTACCCACCTCTCGATCAACGTCACCGCCACCGACGGCGGCGACATCTGCGATCTGGCGGGCGAACTCCGAACCCTCGAAGAGCTCGAAGACGAGCTCTCGCTGGCTCAGCGCTGGGTGCAGGGTCGGATCGCCGAGGCCCACGAGCGCATCAGCGAGGCGATCGGCGACGCCGAGAACAGCCGGCTCTACGCCGCGGTCCTCTCGGCGCTCGACGGCGGCGCGACACGGACGGAGACGATCGCCGAGGAGACCGACCTGCCGATGCCGGTCGCCGACGAGGCCCTGTCGGTGCTCGCGGACCACGGGATCGTTCATCGAACCGAGGGCGGCTGGGCGCTCGACTAGAGCTCGCGGGTGAGTCCGTCCCGGAGATCCGACCCGAAGTACGCCCCGAGCGCCCCGAGTACCAGTCCGAGGACTGCACCGAGCGCGACGATCGCCAGCCCGTTGTCGGCGAGAATCCACGCGAGCGAATCGAACACCGTCGAGAGCCCGAGAACCGCCGCACTCGCCGTTCCCGCCTCCGCCATCGGACGGCGTTCGCTCGCGACACCCAGGAGGAAGGCGGCGATGAACGCCCCGAGGAGCCCGCCGGCGAGCGGGATCGTCGCTCCTCCGACGAACACGCCTACGGCGACGAGTGCGAGCGCCACGAGGAACCGTTTCGGGGAGAAGAGCGTCCCGGCCCGCTCGCGGATCCGCCCTCGGGGGGGCTCCGAGGACCCGTCGAGGTCGACCTCGTGGTCGGCCGAGCGGGTTTCGGTCAGCTGGTCGGTTCGTTCCGCCATACTGACACTCGTCCCCGGAGGAGCAAGGAGTTTTCGCCCGCCGGGAACCGTGAACGAGTGGATTGAAGTCCGATCGCCGGAATCCACTACTATGAACGCAGGCGACCGCGTCCGCACGAAGCGGGCCGACACGGAGTACGAGGGCGTCCTCTTGCCCTCCTCGACGTCGGAGCACCTCGTCCTCAAACTCGACGGTGGCTACAACGTCGGAATCGAACGCGGGGATGTCGAGGTCGAGCTCATCGAATCGGACGTCTACGACATCGGCGGCGAGAACGGGGGCGAGAGTTCGGCGATCGAGTTCGACGAGGACCTTCCGACGGTCTCGCTGATCTCGACGGGCGGGACGATCGCCTCGACGGTTGATTATCGGACCGGTGCCGTCACGGCCCAGTTCGACGCCGAGGACGTGCTTCGGGCCGTCCCCGACCTCGCCGGACTCGCGAACTATCGGGGTCGCGTCGTGGCGAACATCCTCTCGGAGAACATGACACCCAATATCTGGCGCGAGCTCGCCGAGGCGGTGTCCGAGGAGATCGAGGCCGGTGCCGACGGCGTGGTCGTCATGCACGGTACCGACACGATGCAGTTCTCCGCGTCGGCGCTCTCGTTCATGCTCGACACCCCCGTTCCGGTGGTCTTCACCGGCAGCCAGCGCTCGGCGGATCGCCCCTCCTCGGACAACGTCATGAACGCGGTCTGTGCGGTCGAAGCCGCCAAGAGCGACCTCGCGGAGGTGCTCGTCTGCATGCACGCCACCGACTCCGACGACCGGTGTGCGCTCCATCGCGGGACCCGAGTCCGGAAAAATCACACTTCTCGGAGGGATGCCTTCGAAACCGTGGGTGCAAAGCCGTTGGCGGAAGTCGACTACGAGAGCCGCCAACTCACGGTTCGGAGCGAGCACGCGACGCGGGGCGAGCGGGAGCTCGCACTCTCTTCCGACCTCGAAGCCGACGTCGAACTCCTGAAGTACACGCCCGGGATGGGTCCGGGGGCGCTCTCGATCGCCGAGAACGCGGCGGGCCTCGTGATCGAGGCCACCGGTCTGGGCCACGTCCACACCGACTGGATCCCCCGGATCGAGGAACTTGTCGAATCGGGGACGCCGGTCGTGATGACCAGCCAGTGCATCGAGGGACGGGTCTGTGATCGGGTCTACGACACCGGACGTGATCTGCTCGACGCAGGCGTGATCGAGGCCGGCGACACCCTGCCCGGTACTGCGAAGGTCAAACTCATGTGGGCGCTCGCGAACGCCGGGTCGGTCGCCGAAGTAGACGAAACGATGCGGACCGACGTGGCGGGCGAACTCACCGAACGATCCGTGCCATGGAGTTGAGGGAGGCCCGTCTGGAGGACCACGAGGCGGTCGCCGCCTTCACCCGCGAGACATGGCCCGACCGCGAGGGCGAGGACTACATCCCCGAGGTCTACCCCGAGTGGATCGACGGCGAGGACACCCACACCCTCGTGGTCGATGCCGGCGACGACATCGCTGGTATCGTCCAGTGTGTCTTGCTCTCGCCCGACGAGGCGTGGTGTCAGGGGATGCGCGTCAACCCCGAGTTTTGGGGAGCTGACGTCTCGAAACGCCTGAGCTACGGGGCGTTCGAGTGGGCACGCGAGCGGGGCGCGCTCGTCGCGCGCAACATGGTCTTCTCGTGGAACGCTGCCGGACTCGGCCAGTCCCGATCGGTGGGGTTCGAGCCCGTCACCGAGTTCCGCTTCGCACATCCCGAACCGGATCCCGACGCCGATCCCGCCCTCGAAATCAGCGCGGATCCGGCCGCCGCGTGGCGCGCGTGGGCCGAAAGCGACGTCCGCGAACACCTCCGTGGACTGGCGCTGGACACGGACGAGTCGTGGGCGATGTCCGAACTCACGCGGACGGCCCTCGAACGCGCGGCCGAGGAATCGGCGGTCGTCGCCGTTCGCGAGGACGGCCTACGGGGGATGAGTTATCGAAGTCGGATCGCCGAGCGCGAGCGGGAGGGCGAAACCGAACGCTTCGCGGAGTACGGCGTCGCCTCTTGGGACGACCTTCCCGCCGCCCGCGCGCTCTTTGCGGCCATCGCCCGCGACGCCGCCGCGGTCGGTGCGGACCGAACCAGAGTACTGATCCCCGAGACCGCCCGTGCGGTCTCGGATGCGGCCTACACCCGAACGGAGATCGCCGACGAACCGGATTTCGTGCTGAGTGCGGACCTCAGCGCGGAGCGGATCCGCCGCTGACGGGGGGAAACAGCGCGAGTTCGTCGCCGGCTTCGAGTTCTGTCCCCAGTCCCCCTTCCTGTGTGAAGACATTCGATCCGTTGCGAAGCAGGTTGATGTGATCCTCGAGTTCGCCGTCCTCGTCGAGTACCCGTTCTTCGAGCGCCGGATGGGACTCGAGTAGCGCCTCCAGTGCCTCCCCGACTGTGTCTCCGGGCCCGGCGTCGACCGCGATCCGTTTCCCACCGGCCAGCTCCGCCAGATCGGCGAAGAGTTTCCACTCCATACCCGTACTCGCTTCCCGGACCGAATGAGCGTTCCGCTCGTCCCCTCGTCACACGCCAGCACACTACATTATGACATTATATAACACACTTACGCATTAGCCGATATATGGATTAGGTTTATATTGGATGGCAGACAGCATTCCGGTATGAGCGCGACCACACTCACCCACGACCGCACCGAAATCCCGACGGAGATCGAATCGACCGGTTCGAAGCTCGTCTACCTCTACCTTCAGACCGCCGGCGAGGCGACCATCGAGGAACTCCAGTCCTCGCTCGGCATGAAACAGCTCGCGTTGTTCCCCATCCTCGATACGCTCTCGAGTTCGGGACTCGTCGCTCGCGACGGCGAGCGTTACACCGTCGCGGCCTGATCGAGCGCGTAGACGACCTCACCCTTCTCGAGCCGGCGATCCGAATCGGGCAGTGCCTCGAAGCGCGCTCCCTCGATCGCCAGCACGACCCCGTCCCAGTCGGCGACGCACGTTCCCGCGAGCGAGGCGTCCACCTCGCGTTCGCGCGCGACGGAGCGAAACAGCGTGCGAACGCTCCGTTCCGCACCGGTTCCCACCCCCAGCGTCACCAGCCGGTACTCGCCGGACTCGAGCGGTGTCTCGCCTGATTCGAGCGCGAGGGTGGCGATCTCCTCCGTCGAATCCCTGAGTTCGCCCGTCGAGACCCGCTCGCCCGCGTGCCAGAGTTGGACGGTGTCGCCGGGGCTCGCACCCGGGGCCGGATCGGCACGGATCGCGACGGCGCTCGTATCGGGCGCGAGCCTCGGTCCGAGTCCCGACGCCCGGAGCCCGACCGAGAGGTTCCTCACCGTTCCGTCCGTGCCGATCTCACAATCGACGTGGCCGATCCCGTGGTCGTCGGCGAGCCGGGTTTCGAGCCGATCGCGCAGCTCCGCGACGGTCAGCCCGCGTGGGAAGACGAACGTCGCCCCCGCTAGCTCCTCTTTCGTCCCCTCGGGGACCGGCTCGTAGCCCGAGACATCCCCGATCGTCGCCGGGAGCGTGACGGTGATCACACGCCCGACCGCCTTCACGAGCGGGCTAACCTCGCCCTCGACCGAGCGCGCCCCCGTAAGCACCGAGGAGTTCGCCGCGAGACGGTCGCCAACGCGCCGGCCGACGTCGGCCGCCCCCGCGCTGGCGGCGAACGCGAGGACGTTTCGGAGGACGACCGGGAGCGCGAGCGGATCCGTCCCCGGGGCGACGTACTGGCTCAGCGCGACGACCGTGTTGAGCCAGACCGCGACCGCGCTCAGCCCGACGAGCACGCCCAGCCGCGCGGGCATCGTCTCGCGGGCGTACAGCCGGTAGCCCGCCGCGATCGTCCCCGTGACCGCCCCCGCCAGCACCGCGAGTCCGAGCACCCTGACGGCGACCGAGATCGCGGTCCCGATCGCGATCTGGATCTGGAGCGAGATCACGCGATCACCGCCAGAGCCGTGTTCTGGCGTCGTCGTGCTCGCTCGTTACACTCGTTACCGGTGGCTTCGCGGCCGTTTTCCAGCGGGACTCCTCGAAAACGCTTCGCGTTTTCGGGCTCGCGGAAATCTCCGATTTCTGCAGACTTCGGTCCCGCCCGGCTCACGCGACCACCTCCCGAAGCGCCCGAAGCGCGTCCGGCGTTCCCACGGCCAACAGCTCCTCGTCCCCGTCCGTGCTGATCGGTCCGTCGGGAACCTGCATCCCGCCGGTTCCGCGCACTGCGAGCACCTGCGCGCCGGTCTCCGCACGGAGCGCGTCCGGATCGAGCGTCCGCCCGCGCCCGATCCCGATCCGCCGAACGCGGAGCCCCACCGCCTTCAGCCGGGCGAGCAGGTCCCGCCCGTTGGGCTCGCCACGGATCGCGACCCGGACCTCCTCGGCAACGAGGACCGACTCGACGGCGGTCGGCGAGACGGCGACGGTCAACCGTCTCGTCTGCCGGTCCTCTTCCGGTTCGCCGACGCCGAGAACCCGTCCCTCGACCGTCCCGTCGGGGAGCCCGAGGAACGTTCGATCGCCCCGATCGGCACCCGCGGGGATCAACGCTTCGACCGAAACCGCCCGCTTGCCCGTCGGAACGCGCCGGGAGAACCCCCCGAGGGCGGGGGCGGCCACGACCGTCGCGTTCGCGCGTCGGTCCAGCGAGACGCTCACCGTCTCGAGGTCGTACGACGAGCGCAGGCGGTCGCGCACGCGCGTTTCGAGCTCCGAGAGCGGCAGGTCGGCAGGGAGGGAGACCCGTTCGTCCTCGAGTTTCTCGCGCAGTCCGTCGGGAAGCGGCGGGTACCCCTCGACGTCCTCGACGGTTTTGACCCGAACGCGGACCTGTCCGAACCGACCGACCCGCTCGACGACGTCGGCCGAGAGCGTCCGTCTGCGGATGGATTCGAGGGTGATCCGTCGCGGGAACGCCTCGCCCATCTTGTCGCCCTGGTTGTGCGCCCAGAAGGAGGCCATCAACACGACCAGCGCGGCGACGACACCCACGGGAGTCTCGGAGATCGCGGGATCGAGCAGGCCGAGCAACCCCCCCGAGAGGCCGGCGATGGCCGCCGCGACGACGACGACCCCGAGTCCCGGGACGGTGACGCCGGTCACGTAGCGAAACGAGAAGCCGAGCGTCCACGAGACGAACGCGGGCAACACGCCCGTGAGGGCACCGAGATAGAGTCCCATGAGGAGCTGTGCGAGGATCGATTCGGGCATGGGAAATCGCTCCCGGCGACCGACTATAGGCCTGTCGACTACTCCAGCAGTTCCTCGAGGTCGCGTTGGTTCTCGCGGGTGCCGACCGCAATGACGATGTCGCCCTCCTCGAGGGTGAAGTCGGCCTCGGGGCTGGCGATACACTCCTCGCCGCGCTCGACGGCGATGACCGTCGACCCGGTCCGTTCCCTGACCCGCGCTTCCTCGAGAGTCTCTCCGACGACCGGCGTCTCCCCATTGAGGGTGTACCACTCGAGGATGACGCCCTCCCCGAGCGTCGCCTCGGGCGATTCGGTCCGAACGGGCTGGAAGAAGGCCCCCTCGAGGATCGATCCGACGACCCGGGACTCCTCGTCGGTCAGGTCGAGCAGTTCCTCCCCGTCTGCGTCGGGCGACTCCCGATAGAACAGTTCGCGACGGCCGCTGTTGTGAATGACGACGACCGCGACACCCCCCTCTTCGAGGTCGACCTCGAAGCGCTTGCCGACCCCCGGCAGGTCCGTTTCCGAGACGTCCATACACCGACTTCTAGCTTCGCGCGTATAAATGTAGAACCCTCGGGCGGATGGAAAGACTATTCCTCGGTCTCTCGTATCGACTAGATATGTATCGTAGGTCGAGCGCCCGGCTTCTGTCGTTTCGCTGAATATGGCCGTCGAAAACCACCTACTCGACGTCGGGGTCATGTTCGCCGCGGTCGCCACGATGGGCCTCGTCGCGGACCGACTCGACCAGTCGGTCATCCCGTTTTACATCCTGATCGGGATGCTGCTTGGTCCGCACGTCCTCGGGCAGATCGGCCTCCCGTTCGTCGAGGAGACCACCTTCGTCGAGATCGGCGCGGAACTCGGGATCGTCTTCCTCCTGTTTTTCCTCGGGCTGGAGTTCAACCTCGACCGACTCATCGAGAGCAAGGACCGGATCGGGAAGGCCGGCACCATCGACCTCGTGGTCAACTTCGGGGCCGGACTCGTCCTCGGGTACGCCGTCTTCGGGACGCTCCTGTCGGCCCTGTTGATCGCCGGAATCGTCTACATCTCCTCGTCCGCGATCATCACCAAGTCGCTGATCGATCTGGGCTGGGTCGCCAACCGCGAGAGCGACCCGATGCTGGGGACGCTCGTCTACGAGGACCTCTTCATCGCGGTCTACCTCTCGGTTGTCTCGGCGCTCGTCCTCGGTGGAGGCGACGTGGGCGAGGCGCTTGAGTCGGTAGGGGTCGCGATGGGTTTCATCCTCGTGTTGCTCCTCGTGGTGTATTTCGGTACCGCGTGGTTCGAGAGGGCGTTGCACACCCAGTCCAACGAGTTCTTCGTCCTGCGGGTGATCGGGATCACCGTCCTCGTCGCGGGAGCGGCGCTGGCCGCCGGTGTGAGCGAGGCCGTCGCGGCCTTCTTCATCGGGATGGGCTTCAGTTCCACGAACTACGTCGACGAACTCGAACACAACTTGGAGGCGATCCGGGACACCTTCGCCGCGGTCTTTTTCTTCTGGATCGGCCTCGTCACCGATCCCCTGTTGTTCCCGGCGGTCGCCGGGCTGGTCGCACTGGCCGTCCTGCTCACGACGCCCACGAAACTCGCAAGCGGCTTTCTCGCTGGGCGGGTTTATGGCCTCGACGAGCGCCGGTCGACCCGCGTCGGTCTCGGCATGGTCACCCGCGGGGAGTTCTCGCTGATCATCGCGACCGTCGCCGTCGGCGGCGCGGGTGTGACGCTCCCCGAGACGACGGCGAACACTATTCAGGCGTTCGCGGTGGGTTACGTCCTCGTGATGAGCATCCTCGGGACGACCCTGATGCGGTACTCCTCGGTCTTCGAGGAGCGTGTCGTCGCGCGGCTGTCGAACGACCCCGCCGGGACCTGAGGCGGGTCCGAGGTCGTCCCCGACACGAGGGGTCTATAACGCCGAGCGAGCGAGGGGTAGTATGGAGTGGGGCGAACGCTGGGGGCTGATCGGCACGCACCTGACGGTCGCGCTGACGGGCATCGTCGCCGTGCTCTCGATCATCACCGGGATCGCGAACATCAGCGCGCCGGCGGTCGGACTGCTCTACGACCGGATCGCCATTCCGGTGATCGTCCACCGGACCGCCGGGTTCACCGGGACGATGACCGGCTTTCTGATGTTGCTTTCGGCCTACGGCCTTCGCACCCGCCTCCGGGTCGCGTGGTGGTCGACGGCCGTCCTGTTGCCGATGACCGCGATCCAGGGGCTGCTCCAGTCGAGCGTGCTCTCGATCCCCCTCATACTCGTCTCGGTGCTGGCGATGCCCAACCTGCTCGCGAACCGCGCGCAGTTCGACCGCGAACTCGAACTCACGAACACGCAGATCGCCGCGGGACTCGCGTTAGTCGGCGCACAGGCCTACGGGACGCTGGGAACCTACGCGCTGCGCGAGGAGTTCGCCGAGGTCGAGACGATCCTAGACGCGTTTTATTTCACGCTCGTCACCGCGAGCACCGTCGGCTACGGCGACGCGACGCCGACGACACAGGAGGCACGGCTGTTCGGGATGTCGGTGCTTCTCGTGGGCACGGCCAGTTTCGCGGTCGCGCTCGGTGCCCTGCTCAGCCCCGTCATCGAAGCCCGCCTCGCTGCCGCACTCGGAAAGATGAACGACGCAGAACTCGCCACACTGGACGATCACGTACTGGTTCTCGGCTACGGCGAACTCACCGAGCCGATCCTGCAGGAACTCGAAACCCGCGCCCCCTTCGTCGTCGTGACCGACCACGACGAGCGCGCAGAGCGCCTCGCCGACCGCGACGTCCTCGTTCTTCGGGGCGATCCCAGCGACGAGGAGACGATCGAGCGCGCCGGGCTCGAACGCGCGCGGGCGGTCGTCGTCGCGACCGACACCGACGCCGAGGACGCCCTGACGGTGCTGACCGTCAGACAGCTTCGCCCCGATGTTCGCATCGTCTCGGCGGCAACGGACCGCGAAAACGTCGTCAAACTCAGGCGTGCGGGGGCGGATACGGTGATCAGTCCCGCGACCATCGGCGGGCGGCTCATGGTCCAGTCGGCGCTGGGTCGGGAGGACACCGAGGACGTCGCCGACAGGCTGCTGGGCGACCGTTAGAGCGCCTCGTAGTGTTCGTCGAAGATCTCGAGGACGACCTTCAACGCGCCGACGAGTATCGGGCCGATGAACAGCCCCATGAAGCCTATCAGGTAGACTCCGCCGATCACGCCGACGATGATGACGCTCGGGTTGAGATTCGCATGGCGGTCGACGAGGATCGGCCGGAGGAAGTCGTCGGTAGCGTTCACCACGATCATCCCCCAGACGATCAGCGCCGCCCCCGCGACCGTCCGTCCGCTCGTGACGAGATAGATCGCCGCGGGCCCCCAGATCAGGATGGAGCCGACGATCGGGATCAGCGACAGGACGATCATGATGAACGTCCAGAAGACGGCGTTGGGGATCCCGGTGACGATCAGTCCGAGCCCTGCGATGCCGCCCTGGACGGTGGCGACCAGCACGTGGCCCAACAGGACCGCCCACGTGATGTCGTTCAGGCTCGTATAGAGGTCGTCCTGAACCGTCTCCGGCAGCGGCGTGACGGTCCGAACCCACCTGTAGAGCTTCTCGCCGTCCTTCAAGAGGAAGAAGAGGACGAAGACGAGCAGCCCTAGCCCCACGAGGACGTGGGTGAGCGCCGAGACCGCGCCGGGCACGCCCCCGGCCAGCGTCCGTGCGGCGCTTTGTGCGTACCCGCTCAGTCGTGAGGCGAGATCGATCTGGACGCCGGCGTACTGCTGGATCAGCGCTTCAACCTGCGAGACGCCGAACCCGCTGAACCCGCCGTTTTGGAGTTGTTGTGCGAGCGCCATCGCGTCGCCAGCGACGGTGGCCCCGATCACGACGAACGGGACGAAAAAGGCGATCACCGCCCCGACGATCAGGACCAATGCAGCGATCCCCTCACTCAGCCGTGATTCGAGCCGGCGCTGGAGCGGATAGAGGACGAACGCGAGTAGCAGCGCCAGCATCACGTACTGCAGAAACGGCTGGATCATCGCGAACGAGACCGCGAGCAACAGCACGATCAGCCCGAGCAGAAATCCCCGTCGTATGTTCATACGGGTCCTGAACATGCCCGCCGGATAAAACGCGGCCTTGCGTTACCGATCGACGTAGTACGTATCGAACGTCTCGATGGCGATCTTGAACGCGCCGACGATCACCGGTCCGAAAAACAGCCCCATCACCCCCAGTAGGTAGAGCCCGCCGACGACCCCGAGCATGATCGTCGCGGGGTTGAGTTGGGCCCGCCGGTCGACGAGGATCGACCGCAGGTAGTTGTCCGAGAACCCCACGACGGTCACCCCGTAGAGGAACAACGCGCCACCCGCGACCGAGTTGCCGAGCACGACGAGATAGACCGCCGCCGGCCCCCAGACGAGAAACGCGCCGACGACCGGCAACAGCGCGAGCAGCATCATCACGAGCGTCCAGAAGACGGCGTTCGGAATGCCGGTCACTGCCAGGCCGATCCCCGCCAGCAGCCCCTGGATCGCCGAGACGAGGACGTGGCCCACGAGCACCGCCCACATGAGGTCGTCGACGTTCGACGAGAGTTCCTCGAGGACGACGTCGGGAAGCGGCGTGACCTCGAACAGCCACTCCGTGAAGTACCGCCCGTCCCGAAGGAAGAAAAACAGCAGGAACGCCGAGAGGGTGATGCCGATCACGGCATGGGTGAACACGCCGACCAGATCCGAGGCGCTCCCGACGAGCACGCTCGCGAAGTTCTCCCCTGCAGTGCCGAGCGTCGTCGAGAGGTCGACCTCCCGGCCCGTCGCATCGGCGATGACGGCCTCTGCCTCTCCGAGGTCGATGTCGCTGTCGCTCAGGCGCTGGGCTAGATCGAACGCGTCGCTGGCGACGAAGGAGACCAACGCGGCAAACGGCAGGATGACCGCGCCCGTCGCACCCCCCATCAACACGAGTGCACCCCCCGTCTCGCCCGTAACGGGCGCGAGACGCCGATAGATCGGGGTGAGCAGGTACGCGATCAACACCGCCAGCAGCAGGTACTGGCGGAACGGCCAGACGATCGCGAGCGACAGCCCGCCGAGCGCGCCGATCACGACCAGCATGAACCCCCTGCTCACATCCATGCGAGATGACACGCTATCGAAGGGGATAAAACGACCCGGCGCTACGAGAGCGCGACCACGGCATCGAGGCTGATGCCGATGGCGCGCTCGACATTGTCTTTGGCCTTCTCGGGCAGTTCCTCGTCGTCGGTCTCGCCCTTCTGGGTCCCCTCGACGAGGTTTCCATCAACTGTGCAGATCGCGCCCGCACGCATCCCCTTGCGCCGCGCGAGAGTGAAGACGGCGGCGGCCTCCATCTCGACCGAGAGGATGCCCGCCCGCTCCCACTCGTCGACGTACGCGTCGGTCTCGGCGTAGAAGGCGTCGTCGGAGGCGATCGGGCCGACGTGGACCTCCTCGCCCCGACTCTCCGCGCCGTCGACCAGCGCCGAGAGTACGCCGTAATCCGATACGGCGGGGTAGGTGACCGACTCGTAGCGTTTCGTCGTGCCCTCGTCCTTGGCCGCGCCGGTCGCGACGATCATGTCGCCGATCTCGATGTCGCTTTGCAGGGCGCCCGTCGTTCCCACGCGGATCACCGTCTCGACGCCCACGCGTTCGAGTTCCTCGATCGCGATGGCCGCGGAGGGACAGCCGATTCCCGTAGAGCAGATCGTCAGGTCCGTCCCTTCGTAGGTCGTGTTGACGAGTTTGTACTCGCGGTTTTCGGCGACGACCTCGCTTTCATCACAGAGGCCGGCGATCCGGTCGACGCGGCCGGGGTCGCCCGGGATCAGCGCGATCTCATTGAGGTCGCCCGGCTCCACCAAGAGGTGTGGCTGTTTCGCCATACGCCCGCCTCTCGGGGGCCGGCCAAAAGCCGTGCGGTCCTCGTACTGTCGGCCATGGGAGTCTATCTGCGGTGGCATGAGTCGACGGACACCAGCATGAACCGCGCCCGCCGTGGCTCCACTCGGTTCACGGAGTTGTGACCGACAACTCATTACCCGACCGCGAACAGCAGCAGGTTATGGACGCCGGGGCCGAATCCGACGGCGGCGATCAGCGCGAGCAGCAGGTAGCCCTCACTTGGTTCGTCCTCGACGTACTCGGCCATGAGCCAGACGATCCCACAGGCCAGTGTGAGTTTCACGAGGACGAACAGCCAGCCGACGCCGATCGCCTCCGAGGTGGGAAGCGTCTCGGCAAACTCCATGATCGCCCGCGGGAGCGGCGAGCGTTCGGTGACCTCCAGTACGTCGATCCCGACTGCCGTCGAGACACCGTCGAGGGCGTGTGCGAGGACGACCAGCGCGCCGGCCGCGCCGGTCGTCGCCGCCACGCCCGGAACCGCACGCCGGAAGAGTCCCCACGTCCCCGCCGCGAGGGCGATCGAGCAGGCGAGCGCGACCAGCGGCCAGACGGGCGTGATCGTCCCCCGCGTGTAGCCGACGGCGAAGGCCGCCGCGACCGCGAGCAGCGCCGCGAGCGTGCCCGCCGTGGCGAGGATCCGGTCGTCCGTGACCGCCCAGATCGCCCCCGCGAGGACGAACGTACTGACGTAGACGCTCGGGGTCCCGAAGAGCGGCGCGAGAGTCGGGGGAACGGCGTCGATCACCTCGAGGACGTGTGCGGCCGCCCCGGCGACCATCCACGGGACGAACGCCAGCACCGTCGTCTCCCTGATCGGGGGTCGCCGACGCCACAGTGCCGCCGCGACCGCCGCAGACGCGGCGAGCAGGGCGAGGAGATACGGGATCGAGGGGAGGGAAAAACCGTCGGGGAGGACCATGCGAACGCATCCCGCCGTGAAATAGAAAGCGTTGCGATACGATCCCCGTCGAGCACCCGGCGACGGTTGGGACCGTCCGTGACTCCGGCGACCGTTCGTGACGGTCCCCGACCCTTTCGTAGAGTCTGATCGACAATATATCGGATCGAACGATCATACACGGACAGTACAGCCCCCGTCCTGCCTATTCTGACCTAGCGCCTCCGACACAGGTATGGGATCCGAACGATCTGAACCCTTATTCCGATCGGCGGTGTTACGGCAGTATGGTATCGATCATCGAGTTTCGGATCCCCCTCGACCGGTTCGCGTTGGCCACGACGTTCGAGGCGGTGGCGGAACTCGACGTCGAAGCCGAGCGCTTCGCTGTGCAAGCCACCAATTCCGTTATCCCGTTCGTCCGAGTCGAGACGGACGATTTCGAGGCGTTCGAGCGCGCGCTCGCGGTCGATCCCTCCGTCGAGGCCGCCTCCTGTATCGCCGACTACGGCGACGAGCGGCTCTACCGGATGGAGTGGGGCGACGATGTCGGTTTCGTCCTCGACCTCCTGCTCGAAGAGGACGGGGCGATCACGGCCCTCCGGACGGGCGGGGAGGCGTGGGAGTTCCGGCTGATGTGTCCCGAACACCACTCGCTCTCGGAGATCTACGCGTTCTGCGAGGAGAACGGCCTCACGCTCTCCGTCGATGCGATCTACGAACCAGACAGCAGCGACGGCTCGGAACACGGGCTGACCGACTCACAGCACGCATCGCTCGTGAAGGCCAAGGAGATGGGCTACTACGACGTCCCCCGTGAGGTCTCCCTCTCCGACCTCTCGGACGCGCTCGGTGTCTCCCATCAGGCGCTCTCCGAGCGCCTCCGTCGCGGCCACGGGCGGCTCATCGAGCGCACGCTGCGTTCGTACGACGACCGGACCAACGGCCCGATACGGCCCGAGCAGTGATCCCGGCCGGCCGATGTGGGTCCGCGAATCGGTGTCGGTATCGGTAGCCTATTTGGTTCCGGAGCGTCTCCGACGGCGCATGGACAGAGCGGAGTTCGCCGCGGCCATCGATCACACCGTTCTCGGACCCGAGACCACCCTCGAGGACGCCCTCGAAACCGTCGAGGAGGCCGACGAGTACGGAATGAACGCCTGCATCCCGCCGTGTTACGTCGAGGAGGCCGGCGAGCACCGCCCCGAGGTGACGCTTGCGACCGTCGTGGGTTTCCCCCACGGCCAGAACTCGCCCGAGACCAAGCGCAAGGAGGGCGTCGAGGCGTGGCGGGCGGGCGCGGACGAACTCGACGTGGTCTGCAACCGGGGCCGCCTGCTCGGGGACGAATCCGAGCGCTTTCACGAGGAACTCGCCGAGATCGTCGCCGCGGTCCCGATTCCTGTGAAGGTGATCCTCGAGACGAGCGAGCTGACGGGCGAGGAGATACGCCAGGCCGCAGACCTCGCCGTCGAGGCCGACGCCGCGATGCTCAAGACCTCCACGGGCTTCGGCGAGGGCGGGGCGCGCGTCGAGGACGTCGAGTTGCTCGCGGAGTACCTCCCGGTGAAGGCCAGCGGTGGCATCGGCGACTACGAGACGGCGATGGCGATGCTCGAGGCGGGGGCCGAGCGGATCGGCGCCTCCTCGGGGGTCACGCTGATCGAAGGGTTTCCCGACTGATACTGTCGGTCGGAACCGACGGGCCGGACGGATCCGATTTCCGGTCGGCGTGCCCGTCGAACGACTGGCCGGCTTCGAATCTGTTAAGGAGTTACCTCGAAAAGGGACGCCCATGTCATCGTCTTCGAGTTATGCGGACCGGGAACGCGGTAGCACAGGCGATAGCGTCCACCCGAACGGACACGAGCGGTAATGGCCGACGAAGAACTCGCCAAGGACCTCGGCCTGCTGTCGGCACTCACCATCGGGATCGGGACGATGATCGGCGCGGGCATCTTCGTCCTCCCGGGGGCGGCCGTCAGCATCGCCGGCCCGCTCGCGGCCGCGTCGTTCGTTCTGGGCGGGGTCATCGCGCTGTTTACCGCGCTGTCGGCCAGCGAACTCGGCACCGCGATGCCGAAAGCCGGCGGCGCGTACTTCTACATCAACCGCGCGCTCGGGCCGCTCTTTGGCTCGATCGCGGGTTGGGGCAACTGGATCGGGCTGACCTTCGCCTCGGCGTTCTACATGTTCGGCTTCGGCGAGTACGTCGCCGCGTTCGTCTCGGTGCCCGGGATCGGCACCGGGGCTCTCGCGCTCTCGGGCCCGGAGATCGTCGCGCTGCTGGGGGCTGGCTTCTTCGTCGGCGTCAACTACGTCGGCGCGAAGGAAACCGGCAGGCTCCAGAACGTCATCGTCGTGACGCTGCTCGCGATCCTCGTGGTGTTTACCTTATTCGGCGTTCTGAACGCCGACTTCGAGACGCTCCGGCCGCTCGCACCCGACGGCTATACGGCCCTGCTCCCGGTCACGGGGCTGATCTTCGTCTCGTATCTCGGCTTCGTCCAGATCACCTCCGTCGCAGAGGAGATCAAAAACCCCGGGAAGAACCTCCCGATCGCGGTCGTCGGTAGCGTCGTGATCGTGACGGCGATCTACGCGCTGGTGTTGATCGCGGTGCTCGCGGCGGTGCCCAACTCGCTCGTCGCCGGCAACGACACCGCGGTCGTGCAGGTCGCGGAACTACTCATCGGGCCGCTGGGCGGGGCCGCGATGCTGTTCGGGGGGCTGCTCGCGACGGCATCCTCGGCGAACGCCTCGATCCTCTCGTCGTCGCGGATCAACTTCGCGATGGGCCGTGAGAAGATCGTCAGCCCGAAGCTCAACGAGATCCACCCGAAGTTCGGGACGCCGTACCGCTCGATCGCGATCACCGGCGCGTTGATCCTGCTGTTCATCGTCGTCGGCGACCTCGAACTGCTCGCAACGGCGGGAAGCGTTCTCCACCTCGTCGTCTACGGCCTGTTGAACGTCGCGCTGGTCGTCATGCGCGAGGCCAATCCCTCGGGATACGACCCCGATTTCACGGTCCCCTTATATCCGATCACCCCCATACTGGGGGCCGTGCTCTCGTTCGCGCTGATCGGCTTCATCGAGCCGACCGTGATCGTCCTCTGTGCGGTATTCGTCGCCTTCGCGGCGGTCTGGTATCTCGCCTACGCCCGGACCAAGACCGAACACGAGGGCGTCCTCTCGGAGTACATCCTCACGCGTTCGGAGGAGATGCCCGACGCCGCGGTCTCGGCCGCAGAAAGCGTCAAACCCGATGCCGCCGACTACCGGGTTCTCGTGCCGGTTTCGAACCCCCGGACCGAGGAGAACCTCATCACGCTCGGAAGCACCATCGCGAAGGCCAACGGGGGGACGGTCCACGCCGTCCACATCGTGCAGGTGCCCGATCAGGTGCCCCTGTCGGCCGCCGCAGACCACATCGACGAACTCGACGCTACCTCGACGACGCTGCTCGAACAGGCCCGCGAAAACGCGGAGACCTTCGGCGTGCCGGTCGAGACCCACACGCTCGTCTCGCATCGCGGGTTCGAGGAGGTCTTCGAGGCCGCCCGGACCTACGAGGCGGACGTGACGATCATGGGCTGGAGCGAGGATCGTCCGTGGGCTGCCGGACGGGCCGAAGGCACCTTCGACGAGCTCACGCACGACCTGCCGTGTGACTTCCTCGTTCTCAAAGACAGGGACCTCAGCGTCGACCGGGTCCTCGTGCCGACGGCGGGCGGGCCCGACTCAGACCTGAGCGCCGAGATCGCCCGTACATTGCGCGATCATGTCGGCTCGTCGATCACGTTGTTGTACGTCGTCGACGGCGAGGACGAGTACGAGGAGGGCGAGACGTTCCTCACGGAGTGGGCGGCCGGCCACGGCCTCTCGGGTGCGGAGATCCTGATCGACGAGTCGGGTGACGTCGAGGACGCGATCGGGCGGGCTTCCGAAGGACGTGATCTCGTCATCATCGGGGCGACCGAGCGGGGGCTGCTCTCGCGATTGCTCAGCGCCTCGCTCGTCTTCGACGTGATCGACGAGGTCGAGTGTTCCGTGCTGCTCGCCGAACGCCCCTCGAAGCGCTCGATCCGCGAGCGGCTGTTCGGGTCCGGCTCCGACGCCGAGAACTGACCGCCCCCGCGTCGGTGCGCACTATCGGATCAAAAGCCAATTGCTTAGTCCCCGCTGCGAGTTGGACCGACCAATGAGTGATTCCGATCGTCCCGACGACGGTGACGCCGTTCGGGACGCGGTCGAACGGTCCAGAAGCGGCGCTCCGGCGGCCGGTGCGGTCGTGCGCGACCGCTTCTCCGCTGATGAGGTGTTCCAGCGGATCGTCGTCGTCGCCGACGAGGAGATCACCTCGGGGAACCGCGAACTGTTCTTCAGCGCGCTCGCCGCTGGCTTCGCGATCACGATCACGGTCATGCTCTATGCCTCGTTGACGGCGTCGACGAACGAACACCCGATCCTGAGCGCGCTGTTGTACCCGCTGGGGTTCATCTACATCATCATCGGCGGCTATCAGCTCTACACCGAGAACACGCTCCCGCCGGTCGCGCTGACCCTCGAACGGCTGGCGAGCATCCCGCAGCTGTTGCGCCACTGGCTGATCGTTCTCGTCGGCAACTTCACCGGCGGCTCGATCGGCGCCGCGGTGCTCGCGTGGGGCGGCGTGTTCTCGCCGGAGGCGGCGGCGGCGGCGATACACCACGCGGAACACGGCTTGGAGACGAGCGCATCGGCGTTGTTCTTCAAAGCCGCCTTCGCTGGATTGATCGTCGCCGGCGTCGTCTGGATCGTCTATGCCTCCCGGGACACGATCTCCCGGCTCGTGATCGTCTATCTCGCGTTCCTCGCGATCCCGCTCGGTGATCTGTTTCACGTGGTGACGTCGTTCACGGAGATGATCTTCATGGTCTTTGCCGGTGACCTCGGGTTCGTCGTCGGGATGACCGACTTCGTCCTGCCGGTACTGCTCGGCAACACGATCGGCGGGATCGCGTTGGTAACGGTCGTCAACTACTTCCAGACAACCGAGCAACGACTGGAATCCGTCCGGTTCGAGGGGGCAGACCGCCAGCTCACGCCCCGCGAGTGGGCCTTCGGCGGTCTCATCGGCCGCTCGTACGTCCCGATGGTCGATACCACCGACCCGGTCGTCCACGACAGCTCATACCGGATCGTGGTCCCGATCGCGAACCCGCGGACGGAATCGCGGATCGTCGAGATCGCGTGTGCCCTCGCAAGCCGCAAGGAGGACGCGACTGTCCACGCGGTTCACATCATCCAGACGCCCGGCAGGAGAACGATGAACGCTGGCGCCACCCAACGCGGGCGGATCGTCGAACGCTCCGAGGAGCAGATGGAGACTGTCCGGGACACGATCGAGGGATACGACGTCGGATGTGAGACCTCGACGATCGTCTCCAAGCGGTCGTTCGAGGAGATCTTCACCGTCGCCGGACGCGAGAACGCCGACCTCGTGTTGATGGGCGGCGAGGACAACCAGCTGTGGACCGCCGCCCGGGCCGAGCGCCCGCTCAGCGAACTGACCAGCCGCCTTCCCTGTGACTTCCTCGTCCTGAAGGATCGCGGCCAAGACGCCTCGCGGATCCTCTTGCCGACCGCCGGCGGGCCGGATTCGGATCTGAGCGCCGAGGTCGCCGCCGCGCTCCGGGAGACCGTCGGCTCGGAGGTCACGCTGTTGCACATCGTCGACGGTCCCGAGGAGCGCGAAGAGGGCGAGCAATTCCTCGCGGACTGGGCGACCGAACACGGCCTGGGGGACGCCGAGTTCGTCGTCGACGACTCGGGCGACATCGAGGACGCGATCGGACGGGCCGCGGTCGATCACACCATGGTGGTGATCGGGGCGACCGAACGGGGCCTGCTCTCGCGGCTCGTGACCGGCACGCTGCATTTCGACGTGCTCAACGAGGTCGATTGCTCGCTGTTGCTCGCAGAACGCCCGAGTGGACGGAACCTCCTCGCGCGGCTGTTCGGGCGCCGATAGGGACACGATCCGTCGGGCTTTTCCTCTCCGAAGCGCTCTCTCGGATATGGCCCGGTATCACATCGAGACCTACGGCTGTACCTCGAACCGCGGCGAGAGCCGCGCGATCGAGTCCGCGCTGCGCGACGCCGGCCACTACCGGGCGGAGGGTCCCGAGACTGCCGATGTCGCTATTCTCAACACCTGCACCGTCGTCGAGAAGACCGAGACGAACATGCTGCGGCGGGCCGAGGAGTTGGAAAACGAAACCACGGATCTGATCGTCACGGGCTGTATGGCGCTCGCCCAGGGCGAGGCCTTCGCCGACATCGACGCCCGCGTGATGCACTGGGACGAAGTGCCCCAAGCCGCGCTGAACGGCGAGTGTCCAACCCCCGGCCCCGGTGTCGAGCCCGTTCTCGACGGCGTCGTCGGTATCCTCCCGATCGCACGGGGCTGTATGTCGAACTGCTCGTACTGCATCACCAAGCACGCCACCGGCCGGGTGGACTCGCCGAGCGTCGAGGCAAACGTCGAGAAGGCCCGCGCGCTGGTCCACGCCGGCGCGAAGGAGATTCGGGTTACAGGCCAGGACACCGGTGTCTACGGCTGGGACACGGGAGAGCGAAAACTCCCCGAACTCCTCTCGCGGATCTGTGCGATCGAGGGCGACTTCCGCGTGCGCCTCGGGATGGCGAACCCCGGCGGGATTCACGGCATCCACGAGGAACTCGTCGAGGTATTTGCCGACAACGAGAAACTGTACGACTTCATCCACGCGCCGGTCCAGTCGGGAAGCGACGAGGTGTTGGAGGAGATGCGCCGCCAACACAGGGTCGGGAAATTCAGGGAAGTCGTCGACACCTTCGACCGCGAACTCGACTATTGGACGCTTTCAACTGATTTCATCGTCGGCTTTCCGACCGAAACCGAGGCCGACCACGAACTGAGCATGGACCTCCTCCGAGAGGTCCGCCCCGAGAAGGTCAACGTCACACGCTTCTCGAAGCGACCGAAGACCGACGCCGCCGAGATGAAGGGCCTCGGCGGGCAGGTCAAGAAGAACCGGTCAAAAGCGATGAGCGAGTTAAAGCGGGAGATCGTCGGCGAGGTCTACGAGGGGATGGTCGGCGACGAGCGGGAGGTCCTCTGTGTCGAACCGGGCACCGGCGACTCGGTGAAGTGCCGGGACTCGGCCTACCGGCAGGTAATCGTGCAGAACGCCTCGGAGTGGGGAGTCGAACCGGGCGACTTCCTCGACGTGGAGATCACCACGAGCCAGACGATGTACGCGTTCGGGAAGCCGGTTTAGCGCCCCTCAGAGCCCCCGGCAAGATCGTACGGACCACCACCGCGGAGTTCGACGCCGACCTCCCCACCGAGTTCGGTCGCCCCCGCCCCATCGAGATCGATCCCGGCCTCCCGAAGCCGAGTCGCGATCTCGCGGGCGTACTCCGAGCGGACACGCGCGAACGCTTCCCGGGTGGGGTCGGCTATCCAGATTCGGGCCGAGAGTCGAACCGCCCCGTCGACGGTGGTGACTCTGACCGAGGGTTCCGGCGTATCGAGCACCTCCGGGTGGTCCTCGGCGGCGCTCACGAGCGTCGCGACGGCGGCCTCTATGTCGTCGCCGTGACCGAGTTCGAGCGGGAGTTCGATCCGCAGTCGGTCGTTCAAGACAGGGTTGACGACGGTCGTGGTCGTGAGCGCGGCGTTCGGGACGGTGACGACCTCGTTGTCGAACGTCCGCACGCGGGTCGCCCGGAAGCTGATGTCCTCGATGGTCCCCTCGCCGTCCTCCCACCGGATCCAGTCGCCGATGTTGAACTTCGGGTCGGTGACGATGAAGACGCCGCTGACGACGTTGCCGACGACGTCCTGGGCGGCGAATCCGAGTGCGACCGTCAGGGCCGCGACGACGATCGCCGAGCGATTCAGCAGATGGCCGAGTCCGGCGACCCACAACCCGGACACGACGGCCGCAACGACGACACCGACCCCGAGCAGTTGCTGGAGTCCCCGCTGAAGCGTCGGCTCCGTACCCTTGAGTTCCATCAGTGAATCCGCTATCGGTACCACGACGAACCGGCCGAGGGCGTACACCAGCGCGAACGTGAGGAGGAACGTCGCGACGTTGTCGAGGAGGGTCGCATAGGCCGAGAGCAACTCGGTAACGCGGGTACCTACGGGCACGGGTAGTTCGACGCGACGCTCCCCCTCAAACCTTCGCCCGGCACGCCGCTCCGCCGGGCGATCCGGCGGCTACTCAGTCGTCCTTCTCGAACTCGAGTAGTCGGTCGGCTTCCGCGTCCTCCTTCCACTCGCCGAGTTCCTTCGGATCGATGTGGACGAATACGTCGTCGATCTCGGGGAGTTCACGCACCGTCTCGACGATCTCGCTTTCGATCTCGTGTGCTTCGAGCAGGGTTCGCTCGCCCTCGACCTCGATGTGCAACGAGACGTCGATCTCGGGGCCGACGTAGTGGGCGACGACGTCGTGGACGCCCTCGACGTCGGGATGGACGATGGTCCGGCGGACGATCTCCGCGTGGAGGTCCTCGGGCGGCGCGCGGCCGATGAGGTAGTCGACGTTGTCCCTGAGGACGTCCCAGCCGGTGTAGAAGATCCCGGCCGAGACGACGATGGCGGCCAGCGGATCGAGGATCGGGAGGCCGGCGCGGGCACCGAGAACGCCGACGAGTGCGGCGACGACGGTCAGGACGTCGTTCCTGCTGTCGAGGCCGGTCGCGACGATCGCGGGCGAGTTGTGCTCGTTGCCGACGCGAAGACAGAACCGATAGAGCCCGAGTTTCACCGCACCGGCCCCGACGAGGACGACGACCGCGGCAGGGCCGGTCGTGACGGCGATCTCCCCGGCGTACAGCGCGCGGGCGGCCTGCCAGAGGATCACGCCG
The DNA here is from genome assembly GCF_001593955.1 of Halalkalicoccus paucihalophilus. Classification (GTDB taxonomy): domain Archaea; phylum Halobacteriota; class Halobacteria; order Halobacteriales; family Halalkalicoccaceae; genus Halalkalicoccus; species Halalkalicoccus paucihalophilus. The sequence continues at coordinate 482,709 of NZ_LTAZ01000004.1, forward strand.
CCGGCGGCGAAGATGGCCATCGCGATGAAGAGCGAGACGAGCGGTTCGATGCGCTCGTGGCCGTGGGGGTGGTCGGTGTCCGGCGGCTGGGTCGTCAGGTAGAGTCCCGCGAGGATGACGAAGCTGTAGATCACGTCCGTGAGGCTGTTTACGGCCTCCGAACCGACCGCGAGGCTCCCCGTTCGAAACCAGACGATCGCCTTCGCGACGACGAGCCCCAGGTTCGCTCCGAGGACCAGCAAACCGACCCTGCGTACGGCCGAGGCCCGACTCACGGAACGGGGTTCACAGCGGGCGAATAAATGGGCTTCGGGCTATCCGAAGCGGACCGCGCGCTCGTCGTCACTCCCGTCGGCCCCTTCCAGTTCCCCGAACGCGTCGTGAAGCCGGTCGTAACTCTCCTCTAAGGCCTCGACGATCACCTTCGTGTCGCTTATCACCGGCATGAAGTTCGTATCGCCCTCCCAGCGCGGGACGACGTGGGCATGCAAGTGGTCGTCGATCGAGCCGCCCGCGCCCCGCCCGAAGTTGTAGCCCGCGTTGACGCCGTCGGGCGAGAACGCAGCCTCGATCGCCCGCAGGGTCCGCTGTTTCAGCCGCGCGTGATCGAGCAGTTCGTTCTCGGGGAGGGCCGCGTACTCGCCGGTGTGCCGCGAGGGGATCACCATGACGTGTCCCGGACTGTATGGGTAGTTGTTCAACAGGACGAACGCGTGCTCGCTGCGGGCGACGACGCGGTTCTCTCGGTCCGTCTCCTCGGCCTCGAACGCACAGAACACACACTCGACCTCGGGGTTCTTCCCGTCGCGTTCAACCCACTCGATGCGCCACGGGGCGAATACCTGCTCCATGTCCCCGGGTCGGTGAGCACGGCCTTAGCTACACCCCACTCGCTGCCGGCGATGACACCTATTAATACCACTCTAAAAAAGATAGATTTTTTATGATTGGGTCTAGTAACAATGTAATGGCCGCCAAAGAACGGTCCTCCCAGACGATGAACGAGTGGTGTATGACCTGCGATCGCGAGACCGAACACGCCGTCTCGCTCGAGATACGGACGGAAGGATCGAACCCCAAGACCGACCACTACTCGCGCGAACCGTACCGCCTGACGCGGTGTCTCGGCTGTGGTGAACGCCGTAGCCAGCGGATGAACAACGCCTGATCCGGTTCGGGTCGCCCTCCAATCGCGACCGCGGTTAGCCCCGCGTCGTCACCTCGCAGCCGTCCTCGGTGACGATCACGGTACGTTCGTACCTTTTACTCCGCTCGCTTCACTCGCTCGCAAAAGCTACGCTAAAACTTAGCGAGTGGTTACTTCACACCCCTCCTCGGTAACGATTACGGTATGCTCTTTCTGGCTGACCAGTGTGCCGTCGTCCTCGTTCAGGACCGGATAGCCGTGGACGAATCCTTGGGATTTCAGGCGCCGAAGCGCCATTTCGGGCCGTGAGGTGTCGAGCCATCGGGTCGCGAACGGGAGGGTACGGAACTCCTCGGTGATCTGCGCTAAGGCCTCGCGCGCTCCCCGATCGCGCACCGATCCCTCGCGTTCGAGCGCAAAGATCTCCTCGTCGCTCCCCTCCGTCACCTTGCCGCTGCCGTCGGTCGCGAAGGGCTCGATCGCGACCACGTCGCCCGCTTCGAGCGTCGTGCTCTGGGAGACCGCGCGATTGGGAACGCTCGGCTCGGTGTGCTGGTCCCAGTGGCCGAGTCCGTGACCCGAGAGGTTGACGACGGGGTTGAAACCGTAGCCCTCGATCGTCTCCTCGATTGCCGCGCCGAGTTCGCCGGTCTCGACGCCCGGTTCCACGAGGTCGATGGCGGCTTCGAGCGCCTCGGCGGGCGCTTTCGCGAGGTCGTCGTGGCCCGAGAGGTCCACGGTGATCGCGGTGTCGGCGAGCCAGCCGTCGACGTGGACGCCGATGTCGAGGTTGATCATCTCCTCGCCGAAGGTGCTCTCGTCGTCGGCGCTCGGGGTCGCGTGGGCGGCCTCCTCGTCGATGGAGACGTTGACGGGGAAAGCGGGTTCGCCGCCGAGTTCGCGGATGCGATCCTCTGCGAACTCGGCGACTGCGAGGTGGCCCGCGCCGACTTCCACCCGGTCTGCGGCCTCCTCGCGGACCTGTGCGAGGATCTCGCCGGCCTCGCGGTGTTTCTCGTGTGCCTCGCTCTCCAGTTCGATGCGGCTGTTGGGCATGGACGCGCTTCGGACGAGCGATCCAAAGCCCTTGCGTTGCGCCTTCCGACGGTATCACGAGGTACCCACTCCGCGAGTCGGATGACAGCCGATAGTACTTATCACCCGAGTGCATTTCTCCGGTATGAACCGTCGAACTACCGGCCTTCTGACCGCAGGCGTCGCCGTCATCGCGGCGATCTCGGCGAGACGCGTCTACGAGGGACGATCGGCCGAGCGCGTTCCCTACGAGGTGGTCGACCGTCTCGACGGCGTCGAACTCCGCCGGTATCCCCAAACCCTGCTGGTCGAGACGACCGCAGCCGACGGGCGAACCGCGTTCGACCGCCTCTTTCGGTATCTCGGCGGCGCAAACGACGCGAGCGAGGACGTGGAAATGACCGCTCCGGTCCGTACCGACAAGGGCGGGGAGGGCATCGAGCTCCCGATGACCGCGCCGGTCAGAACCGGCGACGGAACCGAGAGAGCCGAGGTGACGATGGCGTTCTACCTCCCCGCGGCGTACGATCCCGCGAGCGCCCCGATTCCGACGGACCCGTCGGTTCGGCTCGTCGTCGAACCGACACGAACCCTTGCGGTCGCGTCGTTCTCGTGGTACGCGACGGCAGCGCGTACAGAACGGGTCACTACACGACTCGAGGAGACCCTCGCCGGGCACAGAATCTCTCCGGCGGGGGAGCCGTTCCTCCTGCGCTACGATCCGCCGTTGACCCCGCCGTTCTTCCGGACGAACGAGGTCGCCGTCGATATCGAGGAGCCCTGAGTCGCGCTCGAGGGAAGGCTTATGGCTCAGGAGGGGTTTCCCGCGAGTATGCTAGAGGAGACGCTCGGATTCGAACCGGGAACGCTCTCGCCTGTCGTCCCCGTGGTGACGACCCTGCTGATCGCCCTGTTCGTGATCGGTCTCCTCTATCGGCTCGTCGGTCTCGTGTTCTGATCGCTCCGATCAGTTACTCGGTGACGCTCACCGGAGTTTTCGCAGGAGTTTCTTGAGTGCTTTCAGTGTGAGGATTCGTTTGAGCATGCCTTTGAGTCCAGCGTTCATGCTCCATCGGAATCCATCCGGCCACTAAGACCTTCGGCCGTCACCGGCCGGGGTCCTATACTATCGACTGGTGGATGGGTCTCGATCGTGTCCCTTCGTCCCGATCGGAGAGCTCTTCGATGCCGGGTCTGCGACTCGTGAAAACGCTCGCCGCAGGATCGCTACGCGATCCTGTTGATCAGCCCGAACGCTACGCATTCTGGTGACACCGTCAGAAATGCTCAGTGGGTTGGGGCGGATTTGAACCTCGGTCGTTCCACTCGCTGACGCTCGTTTCACTCCCTGCTTCAAATCTTCGTACCATTTCGACAGTACAGACCCCTGGCCTCGCTCGTCGTATTGTACTGCCAGAAATGGGTTGGGGCGGATTTGAACCGCCGACTTCCTCCGTGTGAAGGAGGTATCATAGCCGGACTAGATCACCAACCCGCAGCGGGTAGTTCCCTCGCGCCGGACTTAAGGATTCTGTCTCCCGGCGAGAGAAACTCACTTCCTGTGACACAACTGGTTTAGCCCCCGCTCCGGTATCACGTGCCAATGAGGACGTGCCTTTGGGCAGTGATCGACGGATGAACGACCTCCAGCCGGTCGCACTCGGCGACCAGCCCGCCGATCTCGTCGTCGAGGGCGGACACGTGTTGCTTCCCGAACTCGGCGAGTTCCAGTCGCGGGCCGTCGCGGTCGTGGACAACCGCGTCGCGGCGCTCCCCGAGGACGCCGAGTCGGTGATCGGCCCCGATACGGAGGTGATCCACGCCGACGGCGGGGCCGTCGTACCGGGGTTCGTCGACGCACACACCCATCTGGACCTGTTTCAGTGTTACGAACTCGCGTACCACTACTCGCTTGAGGGCGGGACGACAACGGTGATATCGGAGTGTTCGGCCTTCGGCGCGTTCGGCCCGCGCGGGATCAGGGAGTTCCTCGCGGCGACGGCCTACCTCCCCGTGACGGTCCGGGCGGCGCTCCCGCCGACCCCGCTGTTCGACACCTTCGAACCGCCCGGAGCGACGGGCGAGGACGCGAGCGAACTGATCGACCTGCTGGAGGACGACCGGGTCGTCGGCGTCGGCGAGACCGACTGGATCCACGCCGTCGGCCGCGATACGCCCGCCGAAGCGCTCTACGAGCGTGCCCACGAACTCGGCAAGCCGGTGACGGGCCACGCCGCCGGCTGTCGGGGCGAGAAGCTCGCGGCGTTTTCCTCGATCATCGACGACGACCACGAGGCGATCACCCGCGAGGGGGTCATCGAGCGCGCCGAGAACGGGATCCACGTCGTCGGGCGCTGCGGGTCGGTCCGCGACGACATCGAGGCGCTCGCCGCGGCTACCGACCGGGTCGACTCCGCCGAGTGCTCGCTGTCGAGCGACGGGGTCTGGCCGCGGGACCTGTCCGACGGCCACATGGATCGCGTGATCCGCCGCGCCATCGAGGCCGGCATCGCCCCCACGGACGCGATCCGGATGGCGACGCTCTCGGCGGCCCGTCACTTCGGGCTCGACGACCGGGGCTCGCTCGCGCCGGGCAACGTCGCCGACGTGGTCGTGCTCTCGGATCTGGAGGAGGTTCGAGTGGAGACCGTCGTCAGCGGCGGAGAGGTCGTCGTCAGAAACGGTTCGGCGACGGTCGGTCCACGAAACCGCGAGTATCCCGAGGCGTTCTACGACGACGTTTCGATCCCCACCGATCCGGGGACGTTCTCGGTTCCCGCCGACGGAGAGTCCGTCCGTGCGATCTCCCTCGAAGGCGGGCTGTTGACGGGTGAGACGCGCGTCTCGCCGCCGGTCGAGGACGGCGAGTTCCGGCCCAATCCCGACGGGGACGTTCTCAAGGTCACGCTTCTGGACCGGCGGCGAGGGCACGACGACGGTTTCACAGGGTTTCTCACGGGGTTCGGCCTCGAATCGGGGGCGGCGGCTACCTCGCTCACGTGGGAACGCCCCGGCGTGGTCGTCGTCGGAACCGACGAGATCGAGATGGCGCGTGCCGCAGCGCGCGTCGAGGAGATGGGCGGCGGGTGGACCGTCGCCGACGACGGGATCGTCGCTGAACTCCCCCTCCGGGTCGGCGCGACCTGTTCCGATCTCGACGTCGAGGAGACGGCGACCCTGTTGGGAACCATCGAGAGCGCACTCCGGGCGCGTGGAGTCGGAATCGACCGACCGCTGCTCGCGGTCCAGACGCTCTCGTTTCCGGGCGTGCCGTCGCTGAAGCTGTCGTTTTCGGGGTACGCCGACATCAGAGCGCACGAACTCGTCGGGCTTCAGTAACTCGGGTTCTCCTCGCGGCTCCCCTCGCGTTTGTTCACCGCCCGTGCGATGACGAACAGCGCGTCCGAGAGCCGATTAAGGTAGGTGACGGCCGCTTCGTTTACCGGTTCCGCGCCCGCAAGTGCGACCGCGCGGCGCTCCGCCCGACGGGTCACGGCACGGGCGTGGTGGAGTTTCGCCCCCGCCTCGCTCCCGCCGGGGAGGATGAACTTCTGGAGGGGATCGAGTTCGTCGTCGTAGCCGTCTATCCATCCCTCCAACTGCTCGACGTGGTCCTCGCGCACGCGGTGGTCGTCCTCGTCGGGCTCCGGGTTCGCGAAGTCGGCCTGTACGATGTGGAGGTGGTTCTGGATCCCCGCCAACTGCTCGTCGATGTCGTCGTAGCCCGTCGGTCTCACCGTCCCGAGCAGGGCGTTCGCCTCGTCGACCGTTCCGTAGGCCTCGATCCGCGGGTCCGTCTTCGCGACCCGATCCATGTTCTGCAGGTCGGTCATTCCTTCGTCGCCGCGACCCGTGTAGATCTTCATACCCCATCGACGGCGGACGGCTACTTAGCTCCCGGCGTCTCCCGGCAGTCGGTGCCGGAGCGACAACCCCTAAGCGCGCGAGCGGGCTACGGCCCGTCATGCGTCTCGCCCGTTCATCGCGCACGCGGAGGCCGTGTACGGCGTGAACCGTGCGCGCGCGGTCGTCCTCGCGGTCATTTTCAGCACCTTCTTCGTCGGCTTCGGCGGCGGCGTCGTCTTCCCGATCCTCCCCAATCTGGGCACCGTACTGGGAATCTCGCCGTTTCTCGTGGGCGTCATCCTGAGCGCGAACCGCTTTACCCGCACGATAGCGAACACCCCCGCGGGCGCGCTCGTCGACCGGATCGGCACCCGCAGGCCCTTCATCGCGGGGCTGTTCGTCGAGGCGGTCGCCACGCTGGGGTATATCGTCGCGATGGTCTCCCCGTACCCCGAGGCGTGGTTCCTGCTCGCGCGCGTGATCTGGGGGATCGGCAGCGCGCTCGTCTTCGCGACGGCCTACACCATCGCCGCCGACGTCAGCACCGGCGCCTCGCGGGGGACCAACATGGGCGTCGTCCGGGGCGGGATGACGCTCGGCTTCCCCGCCGGCCTCGTGCTGGGCGGGGTCGTGAGCGAACTGTTCTCGATCCCGACGGCCTTCGCGCTCGCGGCGGCGTTCGCCCTCGTCGCGGGCGTACTCGCGTACGCGACCGTCCCCGAAACCCACGTCAGCGAGGCGAAGACGGCGATCAAGCCCTGGGAGATCGAGACGACCGTTCCCGCGCTCACAGTGGGCCTCGTCAACTTCGGGCTCTACTTCGCGTACCTCGGCGCGCTCTTCTCGACGCTCGTGCTCTTTCTGGCCGCCAACGACTTCTCCGTATTGGGCTACGGCCCGCAGGCCACCTCGGGCGTGCTCATGGCGATCACCGTCCTCTCGGCGTCGGTGTTGATGCTCGGCGGCGGGGTCGTAAGCGACCGTCTGGGCATGCGCGTGCCCGTCCTGTGTGCCTTCCTCGCGGTCTCCTTCGTCGGATTCCTCCTGCTCACCGTCGCGGAGTCGGTCGGCGGACTGGTCCTCGCCTGTGTCTTCATCGGCGCGGGACAGGGCGGCACCAGCGGCCCGCTGATCGCCCTCCTCGCTGATTTGACGCCCGACGAGCGGACGGGCCGAGCGATGGGCACGAACAACGTCCTCGGGGACGTCGGCGGCGGTCTCGGGCCGATGGTCTCGCTGCCGCTGGTCGAATCGATCGGCTTCTCGCCGGTCTACGCCGCGTGTGCGGTCGTGCCGCTGCTCGCGGGCTGTGTACTCGTCTACGGCGTCTATCACCAGACCGGCAGCGTCAGTCCCCGGACCTCGATCGGAGACTGATCCATCCGGCTACGACCGACTTACCGACATCCCGATGACCGGCCGTCAGGACCGCTACCACACGGCGCGTGTCACGCGACGACATCTCAGATTACCTTTATAATCCGCCGTCGGGAACGATTATCCATGACGAAACGGCCGGTGGTCATCGAGATCGAAAAGCAGGGGAAAACGTATCGGGTCGAACTCCGAGAACGGGATTCCGGGCGTGCGCTCGACAGCCGCACTCTGGACGGATCCGACGGCTCGGAGGCACCGTACAAACACGTCTGCAAGGTCCGACTCCCGGCCGAAAGCGAGCCGAAGATCGACCTCGAATCCGACGACGGCGAGGACCGTATCGTCCTGCGGGCGGCCGACCGGACGTGTTATCGGCACTCGCTTCCGACGCCCGTCTCGGTCGCGAACTGACGAGCAGGGTGTCGAATCACCACGGTTAAGCACGGTCACGTACGAAAGCCGGTATGCAGGAACTCGACCACGACTGCCCGGAGTGTGAGACCGAGCGGACGTTCTACCGGGCGGCGAGCACGACGCTCCATCTGGGCGAGAAGGTGAAATGGCACTGTCCCGAGTGTGACTACGGGTTCGTCCGGATCAACGGTATCGACTCCAGTCAGGCCTGAGCGTCGGTGGTTCGCGGAGATCCCTTCGATTCTCCCGGAGGGTGTACTACCGATATCGGCACCGCGGGGGATCTATAGCGATATATAGTTTTCATAGCAACGGTGAAGCCGATCGATAGCGTCGCACACTCCATGAGCCAAAGTTCTCCGGTGCAGTTCGGCTTCGTCTGTGTCCAGAACGCCGGCCGTAGCCAGATGTCCGCCGCGTTCGCCGAACGCGAGCGCGACCGGCGCGGGCTGGGCGAGGACGTCAGTATTATCACCGGCGGCACGTACCCGGCCGAGGCGATCCACGAGGAGGTGATCGAGACGATGCGTGAACTCGATGTCGACCTCTCCGGTCGCGTGCCTCGAGAGGTCTCGACCGAGGAACTCGAGTCCTGTGACGTCGTCGCGACGATGGGCTGTTCGACGCTCGATCTCGACGCCGAGACCGACGTGTGCGACTGGGACCTCCCTGACCCGGACGGGAAGGACCCCGAGGAGGTGCGGGCCATCCGCGACGAGATCGCGAGCCGGGTGGAGGCGCTGTTCGACGAGTACTTCGCCGAGGTCGAAGCCAAGCAATAGCCGGGCCGGCGACCCGACGGCACGCTCGGTTGCGAGCCGCGGCTACGGCTTTCGGGCCTCGATCGTCGCCGAGACGACGTATTCGCTCGGGTCGCGCTCGTCCGACCACTCCCGGATGAACTCCTCGCTGTCGTCCTTTGGCTCGATCTCGACGTCCTCGAAGCCCGCCGCCGCGAGCATCGCTTCGAGTTCCCGGATCGTCGCGGCCCCCGTGACGCAGGCCGAGACGCTCTCGGGGTCGGCCCGCAGGTCCTCGGGGATCTCGGCCGTGCGCACCACGTCCGAGACGGTCAGTCGCCCGCCCGACCGCAGGACGCGACGGGCCTCCTCGAACACCCGCGGCTTGTCCGCCGAGAGGTTGATCACGCAGTTCGAGATGATTACGTCGACGCTGTCGTCTGCGACCGGCAGGTGTTCGATCTCGCCGAGGCGGAAGCTCACGTTCTCGGCGTCGTTCTCCTCAGCGTTTTCCCGGGCCTTCTCGACCATCTCGGGGGTCATGTCGACGCCGATGACGCTCCCCTCGGGGCCGACCCGCTGGCCGGCCAGGAAGCAGTCGAACCCGCCGCCCGAACCCAGATCGAGGACGGTCTCGCCGGGCCGCAACGCCGCGATCGCCGTCGGGTTCCCACACCCCAGACCGAGGTTCGCGTCGCCCGCGACCGCCTCGATCTCCGCTGTGGAGTAGCCCAACTGTTCGCTTGTGGAGGCGGGCGAGTCACAACACGAGCCCCCCGAGTCCGGATCACAGCAGCCGTCACCGTCGCTCCCTGCAGTGGCGATCGCCGTGTACCGTTCGCGGACGGCCACGCGCTGCTCGGCCGGGTCGAGTCCGTCGGTCATCGTCGATCCTCCCGGACGGCATCGAGCGTCGCGAGCAGCGTCCGTGCGCGCTCGCTCGTGCGGTAGTACCGCCACCGACCGTCCTTTCGACGCTCGACGAGTCCAGCAGCGTAGAGCGCACTCAACGCCTGACTGATCGCGCTCTGGCTCACGGGAAGCGCGCCCTCGATCTCACAGGCACAGAGTTCTTCCTCCGAGTCCGCAAGCACCAGCAGGGCCTCGTAGCGCGTCTCGTTCGCGAGCGTCGAGAGCAGGCGCACGTCCGTCTCGACGGCTGTGGCGTCCGGCCGCCGTGCCGGGGTACAACAGGCCCCCTCCTCACCCGTCGTCGATCCCGCGTTCTCCTGAAGCCGGTTCGTCCCATTCATATTATCGTATTCTAATATAATTGTCTGCTAATATAGCTGTTGTGGTCGGATAGCAGCGAGTACCGCCGTCGCGGTCTTCGGCGTGGGTTCGGGTGTCGCCTTCGCGACCGTCGTCGGCCCGCTCATCGAGGTGCCGGTGTTGCTCGCGCTCGTCCACGTCGCACTGTACTTCCAGCGGCGCTTCGACTGGGAGGGGCGTAAAGCCGACCGTCCCGCTCCGGCGTCGGGGCGTGGGGCGACCGGCGACACGCCCGACGACGACTGAACCGCCTACTTCGAGAGCGTCGCGGCGAAGTCGTCGACTGGGATCACCGAGTAATCGACGGTGAGGACGTCCCCGGTCGCCCGGATCTTCCCGACGAACTGCGAGATGGCCTCCAGATCGCCCTCGAGGACGAACAGTTCCATACAGTAGTGATCGCCGACGTGACTGTGGAAGTTCGAAGCAACGAGCGACTCGTGTTCGTGGCGCAGGCGCATCATGCGCTCCTCGACGCTCGTCGTCTCGTAGTCGAACAGCACGGTCACGACGCCCATCAGTTCGTGACCCTCGAGTTCGCGATCCTGAAACTCGCCCAGCAGGTTCCGCGAGGCCTCCCGAACGACCTCGCTGCGGCCGGTGTAGCCGTGGTCGTCCGCGAACTCGTCGATCCTGTTCAGCAGTTCTTCGGGCATCGAGACGCTGACGACGGTCATGTATTAATCGAAGAGGGTGAAGATAGTAAGAGTTGCTACGATCCCCCTCGAAATTCGCTCGGAGTTATGAACCGTCGTCGAAGGACTGCCACGAGAGCCGGAGGTTTCGGGCCGCCTCGGTCTGGTCGATCCGTTTTGCGGTGGTTCGTTCGGGGGCGGTTTCGATCGTCTCTCGCTCCTCGCTTGCGACGGCGTCGAACGCTTCGGCGAGCTGATCCAGTGAGCGGCGGTTCTCGATCTCGGTGGGCTCGGTCATCAGCGCCTCGCCCACGAGTTCGGGCCATTTGGTGGTGGGGGGATGGACGCCGTAATCGAGCATCCGTTTGGCCACGTCGGCGGCGTCCTGCTCGCCCGCGCTCGCGACGAACTCGTGGTGGAACGGCCCGTAGGGGACCTCGTACTCGATCTGACTCGCGAGGTAGTTCGCGTTGAGAACGGCCTTCGCGCTCGCGTCGGCGAGCCCCTCGTCGCCCAGCCGGGCGATGTAAGCGTAGGCTTTGATCAACACGAGCCAATTGCCCATGAAGCCGTGGACCTTCCCGATCGATCTCTCGGGTTCGAAGAGCTCGTAGCCGCCGTCTGACGCTCTGACGTGGGGACTCGGCAGGAACTCCGCGAGCTCCTCGCTGACGCCGACCGGACCCGCACCCGGACCGCCCCCGCCGTGGGGCGTCGCGAACGTCTTGTGGACGTTGTAGTGCATCACGTCGAAGCCCATGTCGCCCGGACGCGCCCGTCCGAGCAGCGCGTTCAGGTTCGCCCCGTCGTAATACAGCAGCCCACCGACCTCGTGGACCATTTCCGCGATCTCCTCGATGTCGCGCTCGAACAGCCCCAGCGTGTTGGGATTCGTGAGCATGAGCGCCGCCGTCTCCTTGGAGAGGGCGGCTTCGAGGGCGTCGATATTCACCCGTCCATCGTCGCCCGAGGGCAGTTCGACCACGTCGTAGCCGCCCATCGCCGCGCTCGCAAAGTTCGTGCCGTGGGCGGCGTCGGGGATCACGACCTCGGTTCGCTCGTCGTCCCGGGATTCGTGATACGCCTTCGCGATCAGGATGCCGACGAACTCACCGGCCGCGCCGGCGGGCGGCTGGAGCGTCACCGCGTCCATTCCGCCGATCCGAGCGAGTTGGTTTTCGAGGCGCGCGAGCAGTTCGAGCGTGCCCTGAACGCTTTCGGGCGAGCGATCCGGGTGGACCCCCGCCGCGGGGTGGGCAGCGACGTCCTCGGTGAACTTCGGGTTGTACTTCATCGTACAGCTCCCCAGCGGATAGGGACCCGACTCGACCCCGTAGTTCATCTGGCTGAGTCGGGTGTAGTGGCGGGCCAGTTCGGGTTCGGAGAGTTCGGGAAGGGTCAACTCGTCGCGTTTCAGACCGTCGGGAAGCGGGACGTCGTCGGTATCGACGCTCGTCTCGTTTTTCTCGGCGAGATGCGGCTCGTAGCCCTCGTCGTCGGAATTCCAGCGTGCTTGCGTGTACTCGAGCGTCATCGTGCTGCCTCCCTGAACGCGGTGACCAGCGCGTCCGTTTTCTCCCTGTTCGTCTCGGTCACACAGACCTGGATCAGATGCTCGTCGATCGCGTGGACCGCGAAGCCGTACTCCTCGAGCGTCTCTCGGACCGCCTGTGCGGGCTGGTCGGTCCGAACCACGAACTCCCGGAAGTGATGACGGTCGTGGACCGGAGCCTTCACCCCGACGATGTCGTCGAGCCGCCGAGCGAGATCGACGGGCGCTTCGAGGCATTCGCGAGCGAGCTCTACGAGCCCCGAGGGGCCGAGCGAGGCCGCGTGGATCGCGGTTCGCAGCGCCACCCACGCCTGATTGGTGCAGATGTTCGAGGTCGCGCGCTCCCGGCGGATGTGCTGTTCGCGCGTCTGGAGGGTGAGCGTGTAGGTCCGCTCGCCCGCAGCGTCGGTACTCGCGCCGACCAGCCGTCCGGGGACCTGCCGGACGAACTCCTCGCGGGTGGCGAAAAGGCCGAGACCCATCCCGTAGCTCGTTCCCAATCCGAGGGTCGCGGCGTCCCCGATTACCACGTCCGCACCGATCGTCGCGGGTTTTTCGAGCACCGAGAGCGCCACCGGATCCGATCCCAGCACGAACAGCGCGTCGTGTGCATGGGCGAGGTCGGCGACCTCCTCTAACCTCTCTTCGATGGTACCCCGAACCGTCGGGCTCTCGGCGTAGACCATCACCGTCTCCTCGCCGGCGACCTCGGAAAGCGCCTCCACGTCGGCGTTCGCGTCGTCGTGTGGGTAGGTCTCGACGGTCAGTCCCGCGCCCTCCGTGTAGTTCTCGAGCACGGAGCGGCGTTCCTCTCGCATCAACTCGGGAACCAGCACCTGAGAACCGCTCGTCCCCCTCACCCTGTCGGCGAGCGCTGCCGCCTCGCCGAGCGCCGTCGCGGCGTCGTACATCGAGCAGTTGGCGATCTCCAGCCCCGTGAGTTCGACGAGCATCGACTGGTACTCGAAGAGGACTTGGAGGAAGCCCTGCGTGATCTCGGGCTGGTACTGCGTGTAGCTCGTGAGGAACTCCGAGCGGTCCGCGAGGTGGTCCACGAGCGACGGGACGTAGTGGTCGTAGTGCCCGCGTCCGAGGAACTCCGTCAGGTCGTCGTTTCTCCCCAGCAGGGTGCGCATCTCCGCGCGGAGTTCGCGCTCCCCTGTCGAGTCGATCCCGAACTCGCCGTCGAAGCGCACGGATTCGGGAATGTCGAACAGTTCCTCGACGCTCTCGGCGCCGACCGCCTCGAGCATCGCGGTCGTCTCCTCGGTTGTGTGCGGTGCGAAGGGGCTCCCGTGGCTATTCCGTGCTGTCATAACTCCTGAAAAGCGTGGCGTCTGTCCGCCGGTTCATGGCGGCTCTTACGGGTACGAGTACATGAACGGCGGGGTTTCGCTACTCGATCTGATCCGCGTACTCGTCGGCCGAAAGCAGTCCGTCGAGGTCGCTGTCGATATCGAGTTCGAGCATCCAGCCCTCGCCGAAGGGGTCGTCGTTGACGAGTTCCGGCCGGTCGAACAGCGCCTCGTTGACCGCGGTCACGGTGCCGCTCGCGGGCGAATACAGGTCCGAGACGGCCTTGATCGATTCGACGACGCCGAACTCGGTCTCCTGTTCGAGTTCCTCGCCCTCGTCGGGGAGTTCGACGAAGACCACGTCGCCGAGTTCGTCCTGTGCGAACTCGCTGATTCCTATCCTACCAGTATCGGGATCGATCCACTCGTGCGATTCGAGGTAGTACAGGTCGTCGGGTATCTCGAAGCTCATTACCTATCACCGAGGAAGCCGGGGGCTTCAATCCTTGCCCTTTTGTCCGACCCGCGGATCCGCACCGCGACCTCGCGCCCCTCTTCGGCGTATTCGGTGGGAACGTAGCCCAACCCGATGGGCTCGCCCAGCGTAGGACTCATCGTCCCGCTCGTGACCTCGCCGATCGCCTCCCCCTCGACCCGGATCTCGTAGCCGTGACGCGGGATTCCCCGCTCTTCGAGGCGAACCCCGACGAACAGTTCGTCGGGTCCGTCCTCGTTCACGCGTGCGAGCGCGTCCCGGCCCACGAACTCGGTGTCGAGATCGACGGTGAAGCCGATCCGGGCCTCGTAGGGATTTCTGGGGCTTTCCTCGGGGTGGAAGTCCTGTCCCGACAGGAGGAACCCGGCCTCGATCCGGAGGGTGTCCCGGGCGCCCAGCCCGCAGGGCTGGCAGTCGAACTCGTTCCAGACCTCTTCGGCAGAATCCCACGGAACGAGCGCTTCGTAGCCGTCCTCGCCCGTATACCCCGTTCGAGCGAGCAGACAGTCCGCACCCGCGATCTCGGCCTCGGTGATCGAGAACCGCCCGAGACCCCGCAGGTCCTCGCCCGCCGCGTCGGCGACGAAGTCCTCGGCGTCGGGCCCCTGGACCGCGAACATCGCCCAGTCCTCCGTACGGTTCTCCACCTCGCAGTTGAGGTCCCATTCCTCGCGGTGATCGACCCAGCGCTCCTCCATCTGCCCGTCGTGGCCCGCGTTCGGGATGAACAGGAACTCCTCCTCTGCGAGCCGGTAGATCACAGTGTCGTCGAGGATGACACCCTCCTCGTTCGTGATCGTCGAGTACTGGGCCCGTCCTACCGAGAGAGACTCGACATCGTTGGTGGTCAGGCCCTGAAGCAGGGCAGCGGCGTCCGGTCCCGAAACGGAGATCTCGCCCATATGCGAGACGTCGAAGATCCCGGCCGACTCGCGGACGGCCTCGTGTTCCGCTCGAATGGAATCGAACTCGACGGGCATCGCCCACCCGCCGAAGGGGGTAAACGTCGCGCCCCGCTCCTCGTGAATGGCGTACAGCGGCGGTTTTCGATCCGACATACCTCACACCTCACACGCGAGGGGCTAAGGGTTTCCCTTCGGCCCCGTCCCGCCGTCGGAACTTCGATACGGTTTTGGGTGGCCTCCACAGTGGAACACGCATGATCGGGGGTTTCCGGAGGGTCGTGAGACGGCTCCGAAGCGGGCGCTCGGAGGGGCGGCGGGTCGGACTGCTCGTCGACGGACCGAACGTCCTCAGAGACGAGTTCGACGTCGATCTAGACGACGTGCGGGCCGTCGGCGACGACGCCGGGACCCTCGTCGCGACGCGGCTCTACCTCGACGAACACGCCACGCCCGGGCTGATTCAGGCCGCCGAAGCCCGTGGCTACGAGGTGATCATCACCAGCGGCGATGTCGACGTGAAACTCGCGATCGACGCCACCGAACTGGTCTACACCGACGCGATCGACACCCTGATGGTCGTCTCGCGGGACACCGACTTCAAGCCCGTCCTCGAAAAAGCGGCCAAGCGGGGTATTCACACCGTCGCGGTCGCGCCCGGCACCTACGGCCGCTCGGACGCACTGCGCAACGCCGCACAGGAGGCCATCCTGCTCGACGGCGACGTAACGTAGCCCTTTCGAGTGCGCGCGAGAAGCACCAGTATGGAGCCGATCCTCGACAACCACCTGCATCTCGATCCCGACCACGGCCGGGGGATCGAGGCCGTCAAGGACTTCTCCCGGTCGGGCGGCACCCACTTGCTCGTCGTCAACAAACCCTCGTGGCACCTCGGGGATCTGCCCGACGCGGGCGCGGATTTCGAACACATCTTCGAGACGACGCTGGGGGCCGTCGCCGAGGCCACCGACGTCCTTTCGGGGAGGGCGTGGCCTGTTCTCGGAGTGCATCCGGGGCTGATTTCACAGCTCACCGACGCGGGCCACAGCCCCGCGGAGGCGGGCGGGATCATGCGTGCGGGGCTGGATCTGGCCGCGGAATACGTCGCCGACGGGGCGGCACTCGGCCTCAAATCGGGTCGTCCACACTACGAGGTGAGCGACGCCGTCTGGAAGGCCTCGAACGACGTGCTCAAACACGCCCTCGCGCTCGGGGCCGAGAACGACTGTGCGGTCCAACTCCACACGGAGGGCAGCGAGGACCTCACCGAGATCGCGGACTGGGCCGAGGAGCGCGGCTTGTCCGCCCATCGGGTCGTCAAACACTACGCGAACGGCCGCCTGAAGGGTCCGACCCCGAGCGTCATCTGTGATAAGGACGAACTCCGGCGCGCCGCAGAGGGGGACGAGCCGTTCATGATGGAGACGGACTTCATCGACGATCCCCAACGTCCAGGAGCGGTGATGGGGCCCAAAACTGTCCCCCGGCGGGTGAACTGGCTCCGCGAGGAGGGGTTCGAGGGGGCGATGCACAGTGCACACGTCGAGACGCCGGAGGACATCTACGGGATCGATACGGTCGGGACCCTCGCAGAGCGGTCGTGAGCCGGTCGTAAACCGGTCGCTCGTAACCCGAACGATCGATACAGATACATGGCCGTGGGTCGTGTTCACGCACTGGATGGATATCGAGCTGCCCGCGGTCAGGTCGAAGGCCGAAACGGTCGTCGACGAGGACCTCCCGCCGTCGACCGTCGAGTACCTGAACTACCGCGCGATCGAGCGCAACGACTGGAACATAGAGGACGAGGACCTCTTCGAGAAGGCCGCGGACGCCGGCCTCGACGAGCGCGACTACGGCGTGATGGAGGTCGAACGCGACGAGTCGCTCCTTCGGGCCGCAGACCAGGCGGGCCTCAAGTGGCCGTTTCAGTGCCGGTCGGCGACCTGTTCGATGTGTGTCGGCGTCCTGAAGGACGGCGAGGCCGAGATGGACATGAACCTGTTTCTCGAAGACGAGGAGGTCGAGGAACGGAACATGCGCCTGACCTGCGTCTGTGCCCCCGTCAGTGACGACCTCCAGATCGTGTTCAACGCGATTCACATGCCTTACGCCCGCGATATCGCCCGGAACAGGGGTTAACTCGAGTACTACCGGCGGGTATCGATCGCCCGCAGGGTGCGGGCGGCTCGCTCGAGGGTGTCGTCGGCGTGCCACGTCTGGGCCGTCTGGCGGGTCCGGAGCGTCTCGACCCGATCGCGGACGTCGGCGACTGACGAGAGCGCGGCGGGATCGCTCCTCGCGATCAGCGCGAGCAGTGCGGCACCACACCGTCTGACCTGCCGAGAGTCGTCCGCAAGCGCGTCCTCAGCCGCGTTAACGGTCGCCGGAAACGCCGTCGGCACCCGGATCGGCACGGTCGCGAAGACGGTGAGGACCGCCAGCCTGATCCGCGGCGTCGCCGTCCGGAGCAGGTCGGCGATCGCCCCATCGGCCACCGCGACCGCCTCGGGCGCGCGCTCCCCGGTCCGCGAGAGCGCCCGGAGGATCGCCATCTGGACCGCGGGTGCGTCGGTCCGCTCGAGGAGGGCGACCAGTTCCGGGACCGCCTCCGTGACGGTCTCCGGGGACGGGTTCGCGAGCCCGGCGAGCCCGAGTGCACCCGAGAGCCGGAGCGAGCCGTTGTCCGCCGACAGGAGGTCGACGAGCGTTCCCCGATGTGTTTCGAGCAGCGCGGGGCGTTCCTCCGCGACCGAACGGAACGTCCTGCCGGCGTCCGCGCTGGCGTGGGGGTCCGCGGACGCCAGCCGCTCGTGGATCTCGTCGATCCGATCCTCGAACCCCTCGGGCTCGTTCCGGACGGCGGCTTCGAGCGAGACCCGGTCGGTCATCGGCGGGTGGACTCGCTCGGATCGACCGAACCGGGAGCCGAGCGGTTCACGCCGAAAGCGAGAACACGGCGAGTTGATCCCCCCGTGGCCCGCGCCCGACGAAGCCGCTGCCGCCGACTTGGATCGCGACGTACTGCTTTTCGGTGCCCGGATCGTACCAGCTGACGGGGTCGCCCGAGACGGCCTTGTCGCCGAGGTCGTACTCCCAGAGGCGCTCGCCGTTTGCGGCGTCGTAGGCGATCATGTCGCCGTTCTGCGTCCCGGCGAAGAGGAGTCCGGAAGCGGTCGACATCGTCCCGCCCCAGAGGTACCGATCGCTGTCAATCCAGTCGCGCCACTCGACTTTGCCCGTCGCGGGATCGACCGCCACGATCGCGCTGATGTGGCCGTTGTAGTCGTCGGGAACCACCTCCTCGTCGGGTTCGACCTCGACGATCCCGCCCCAGAACTTCTCGCCGGGCCTGTACTCCTCGTTTCGCCAGTAGATCTCGTGGGGTGTGTTGAGCGTCTTGTGATAGGCGAGCCCCGTCTCGCGGCAGTAGGTCGGTGGCTGCCAGTCGTTCCCGCCCAGAAGGCCCGGCATCATCACGTAGTCGCGCTCCTCTTCGACGTGCGGGACCATCGTCATCATGTTGATCTGTTGGGTCATCGGCTGGCCGCGCACGAGGAGCTTGCCGGTTTCGGGCTCCATCGTGTAGGTCCACGACGTTTTGCCGCCGTTGTAGACGACATCCCCCGAATAATCGAGGTGGTCGATATCCAGATCGCGGATGATCATCCGCTGGCTGGCCGAGTCGTAGTCCCAGATGTCGTGGGCCGACTCCTGGTGGGCCCACTGGACCTCGCCGCTGTGGGGATCGACACACAGCGTCGAACAGGTGTTCTTGTTCGGCCCCGGACGAACGGTGCCGTTGAAGTCCGGGCTCGGATTGCCGACGTTGTAGTACAGCAGTTCGCGTTCGGGGTCGAACGTCGCGGTCATCCAGTTGGTGCCGCCCGATTGCTCGATGCTGTCGCCGACGTACTCCTCCTCGGGGCAGTTGTTGATCCGCCAGAGCTCCTCGCCGGTCTCGGCGTTGTACGCACAGTGGAACCCGCGGACACCGAACTCGCCGCCGGCACTGCCCGTAAAGAGCATTCCCTTCCAGACGATCGGGGCCCACGTCGCCGAGTACCCCTCCGCGTGGTCGGCGGTGCTCGCGTACCACTCCTCCTCGCCGGTGTAGCGGTTCAGCGCTTGGACACCCGAGTCCAGCGTCGTCATGTAGATCTTGTCCTTCCAGACGGCGACGCCGCGGTTGTTGTCGTCACAACAGAGCACCGCGTCCTCGGGCGCGGGGAACGTATAGCTCCAGAGGACGTCCCCCTCCCGCGGGTCGATTGCCTTCACGTGGCTCGGTCCGTTGGTCTGGTACATCACGGGGGGATCGCCGGGGACGATTACGGGCGAGCCCTCCATGCTGGAGTTGGCCCCGATCTCCATCGTGTACTCGAGTTCGAGTTCTCCTACATTGTCCTTCGTGATGGTATCACAGGGTGTGTAGCGATGCGCCTCGTAGTTCTTACTGAACATCAACCAGCTCTCTTCGTCCTCACCCGACTCGTCGAGCATCTCCTGAGTGACGTCGTATCTAGGGATCCGGTCGGTGTCGGTCTGATGGAGAACGGCCTCGTCGGGTGCGTTGAACACCTGATAGCCCAATTCCGTTTCCTCGACGATCGTGTCGCTTGCGGCCTTGATTGCTTTGTCGTCCTCTATTGCCATGGTAGTTCCTCCTCCCGCCCGCTCGCCTCGCTCGGTTTGCGTTTCTCCTCGGTGATCCAGAAGGCGTCCTGCATGAGTTCCTCCTGATTGACGATCGTTACCGCCGTCCCCGCAGTCAGCGCCGCCGTCAGTTGGGCGTCGGTGAGCGAACCGTCCGCGCCCGCCGCGATGTCGTGAGCGGCCAGCGCCATCAGATAGAGCCCGCCCAGCATCGCTTTCGTGTCCCAGCGGACGTCGTCGAGAATGGCGTCCGTTATCAGGATCTCCTTGCGCCAGAGGTGCTCATCGAGCGCCTGAACCCACAACAACGCCCCGCCCATCGCGCGCTGCTGGAGCGGCGGGACGTATTCGACCTCGAACTCCACGCCCTCGGGGATCTCCCGCGTCGGGGTCCACCGCGAGAGGCGCGTGTCGTTGTTCGCGACGTTCATCATCAGCACCATCCGCTCGCGCTCGTCGAACCCACACTCCTCGAGCGTCGTCGAAAGCGGTTCGGCCCGAACCAGTTCGCGGGCCGTCCCCGCGATGTGCTCGGGCGTAAACGCCGGCAGGTTCGCCTCGACACTCTCGAAGAAACCGACGTCTTCGAGGTGGTGATACACCCGCCACGCCGGTTCGACGAGACCCCGATACAGCGCTTCGGGACCCGTCTTCCCGCCCGGGATACCCGCCTCGCGTACCTCGGGGACCCGTCCGACCTGCGCCACTATCTCCGGGAGCGCTGCGGCCAGCAGGTCGGCGTCGAGCCGCCCCGAGAGGTCGTTTCTGATCGCCTCGCCCATCGAGACGAACGAGTCGTCGGGGTCGGCGTCGATCTCTTCGCGGAGCCGATCGACCGTCAGCCGCTCGCCGGTCGTCGGCCCGCCCACACCGAGGGTACTCGCCAGCTCCCGCTGGCGCTCGGCCGTCGGTTGTGGGACGTTACTCTGTACCATTGCGTCAGTCACGTAGGAGAACACCGGCATAAGGGTATGGATTCCTGCATATTTTATAATCGGGTTTAGTGGCCGGTCGGACGGGAGGCGGTCGGAAGCGAGGCGACCGTTCGCGCCGAGTAGAGAAAGGGCTTTGAACGCGGGTCGACACCGTCCGGTATGAGCACCCCGCCAGAAGCGTTCTACTCTGAGGAACGGTGGCAGAACTGGATCGACCGGCTGAAAGACGAGGAGATCGATCCCGAGGACGAGGACTCGGCGCGCCTCCTCCTGAACCTGCAGGACGACGCCGCCATCGCCATCGCGAAGATCATCGGTGCCTACGAGGAGGGCGACCTCGATGAGGAGGAGGCCATCGAGGAACTCGCCGACGTGCGCGAGATCGTCCTCTCGGACGTCGAGGTCGAAAACGAGGAGACCGCGTTCCTGATTGACGGCGTCCAGACGAGCCTTGTCTGCGTGTTCGCTGCCGCCGAGGAGTACATGATGCGGGGTGCGAGCGAGGAGGCCAGCATCGAGGAGTACGTCCGCGCCGCGGCCGACGCCGAGGCCGAAGAGGACTTCGATGCGGCGCTCGGCTACTGCGCGCAGGCCGGCACTCGGATCGTCGACGGCGAGGACCTCGACGTGAGCATCGGCGAGGAGATCGAGTACGGCTTCGTCGCCGAATGGGTCAACGGCCTCGACAGCCTCCAGAGCGCGATCCGCGACCCCGAGGTCATCGAGGAGGAAGACGAGGAGGACTGAGTTCCCGTTTCTACCCCCTATTCGAGACACGCGTATCGTCTCCGCTCGTCACGCGACCGCGTTCGGCCCGGATTTCGTCGATCGTCGAATCGATAGTCGACAGACCCATATAATCCGCACGATAGTTACGACACATGACAGACGTCGGTATCGACGCCATCGAGATCTGGACCGGGAAGCTGAAACTCGACCTGCCGAACACGTTCGCGCCGGCGAAGGGCGAGGATCCCGAGAAATACACCAAGGGCCTCGGTCTGAACGCGAGTTCGTTTCCCGACACCTACGAGGACATCGTCACGATGGGCGCGAACGCCGCCCACCGGTTGATGGAACACGAGGGGCTTACCCCCGAGGACATCGGCCGGATCGACGTCGCCACCGAGAGCTCCTTCGACAACTCCAAACCCGTTTCTACCTACATCGCGGGCTGTCTCGAGAGGGTGTACGAGGGCAAATTCAGCCACGCCAACAAGGGCGAGCGCAAGTTCGCCTGCCTCGCCGGGACCCAATCGATCGACGACGCGTACAACTGGATCAAATCCGGACGCAACAGAGGCCGGTCGGCGCTCGTGATCGCGACCGACACCGCACTCTACGCGCGAAACGACCCCGGCGAAGCCACGCAGGGCGCTGGCGCGGTCGCGATGCTCATCTCCGAGGACCCCGACCTCGTCAGCCTCTCGACCGAGCAGGGCTACGGCAGCGCCGACGAGACGGACTTCCTCAAGCCCAACCAGCAGTTCCCGAGCGTGGACGGCAAGCGCTCGGTGCAGGTCTATCTCGCGCGGATGCGCGAGGCTCTGGAGGACTTCGAGGGCGTCGCCGGGCGCACCCACACCGACGACTTCGCGTACATCCCGTTTCACACCCCGTTCCCGGGGATGGTTCGGAAGGCCGCCCTGTTCGGCTACCGGCACATGATCCGCGACACCTCGATGGAGGACGATCTGGCCGGCGAGATCGGCCGCCAACCGAGGGAGGAGGCGTTCGATTCCGAGGGGGACTTCGAGGAGGCGCTCCGGGAGTACATGGACGGCCTGAAGCGGACCGACGCCTACCAGGAGTGGTACGCACGGGTCGTCGACCCAACGCTCACGATCTCACGGGAGGTCGGCAACTGGTACACGGGGTCGGTTCATCTCGCGCGTGCGAGCGCGCTCAAGACCGCCTTCGAGGAGGGACGTGAATTGGCCGGCGAGCGCCTGCTCGTGGGTTCGTACGGCAGCGGTGCACAGGCCGAGATCCACGCCGAGACCGTCCAGCCCGGGTGGGAGGAGAAGATCGCGGATCTCACGATCGACGAGGGGATCGAGCGCCGATACGACCTCGATTACGATGAGTACGAGCGGGTCCACGACGTCCACAACCACGACATCGAGAGCGACGGTGACGGCGAGATCGAGGAGTTCACCGCCCCCGAATCGGAGTTCGTCTTCGACGGCTGGGGCCGGATGGGCGAGCGCAAGTACCGCTTCGTCGAGTAGACCGTCAGAACAGGGGCTCGTTCTCGCCCCGGTCGATCTTGTAGCCGAGCGCGTTCGAGAGGATCGTGTGACCGAGCAGCGAGACGCTGTGATCGAGCAGGCCGAACGGGTGGAGGTGGGCCTGACTGCTCGGGGGAAGCAGGCTTCCGATCACGTGGACGTTTCCGATCGAACCGACGGCGACGTCCCCGCCGATAGTCGCGGCGATCGACCCGCCGACAGCCTCGAAGACCTCGGGGACGACCGTCGTAGTGGGTGCGTCCCCGGAGTTGGCGTAGCCCTTCGGCGCGAGGGTCCAGAGTTCGCGTTCGATCTCGCGTGTGTTCTCCAACAGGGCGTGGGAACCCGCCCTGTGTTCGTCGAGCGCGGCGAGCTCGTGTGTCGCGGTCGAAACGGCACGGGAGTCGATCGGAGCGACCGACGCGGCGTGCAGATCACAGAGCAGACTCACCCCCGAATCGGTGAGCACGAGGGTGCCCCCGGCCTCGATATACTCGTCGATCGCGTCGGTCGCTTCGATCGCGTCGTGGATCAGGACGACGTTGTCGTAGACGGGCCCGTCGTTCTCGACGAGCACCCCCGCTTCGACCTCCGCTGGCGAGACGAACTCGACACTTCCCTCCGTGAACTCGGCGTAGCTCTCGAAGTACGCGAGGGGCGTCGAGTCGTAGAGGCGCTGTTCGTAGCCCAGTACGTCCCGCGGGTCGGGCGCGCCGTCGCTCGTATCGGAGACGACCGCATCGACCAGTACGGCGACCTCGGTGCTCGCGGATCGGGGGTTCTCGACGGTGACGTGCCACCGACCGACGGCGGGGTCGGCGATCGTCCATCCGGCCTCGCGTTTCGATCCGCCGCCCGCGCCGTCGAACGACCGTCGTTCGGCCCCGTCGGGGTCCGAGAGCGTCGCGTGGATCGGTTCGGACCCGGTGGTCCGAACGTGGACCGAGATCTCGTCGGTCGGCGGCGAGACCGTGAGCGGGATCGTTCCGACCCCGTTCGCGTCGATCTCGGCGGTCGTGCGGGTCCTCTCCGATTCCGCTCCGACGAACGGGAGCGTGTCCGACGAGCGGGTCAGCGAGTCGGTCGTCACGACCGCCGTCGAGCGCTCGCCGGAGACCTCGGGGGCCGACAGATTGGGAGCCTCGCGGCTCATCGCCCGGAGCGTGCCGAGGTACGCGCCGGCCTGCACCGCCATGAGTTCGGGGAGGTACTCCGGTTTCATCGGGGAAATGGTGTTCGAAAACGCCATCTCGAGGGCGATCGACTTCGCGCCGAGGCCGCCGACCGCCTCGGACTGGGCGGCCCAATCCGTCAACGCGCCCGTCGTACTGTAACCGAGGGTGTCGTAGACGGTCCCGAAGTCGTACAGCGACTCGGGCACCATCGCCTCCGCATCGGGGAGGTCCCCGCCCTCCTCGCGGACGGGATCGTAGCGTTCGGGCCCGAGCGAGATCGCCTCGATGTTCTCCTCGAGCGACCCGATCTCCTCTTCGATCCCCGTGCCGATGGCGTGGTTGAGCCGGTCCATCTCCGCGAGCGCTCGGTGATCGAACTGTCCGTTCGCGACGAGCGAGACGACGAACTCCTCCGACCAGTTCATCCCGTGGAGGTCACAGAACAGTTCGACGTTCTCGTAACCGCGCATGTGGTGGGCGATCGCGAGCGAATCGGGGGTGTGTTCGGCGACCCGTTGGGGGACCCCCTCGTCGATCCCCGAGGAGTCGTCGATGAGGTCCGCGCCGTCGGGGTCGGCGGGGTAGTGGGCGGGGTCGATCCGGCCCGCCGTCGGGTACTGGCGGTTGGGGTCGACCCCGGTCGCGTTCACGCGCTCGAAGGCCTCGCCCTGGTCCGAGTACCGGGGCTCGCGGGCCACCCAGCCGTCGGGGTTCGCATACAGGAACACGAGGACGACCTCCTCGAGGAGCGCCTCGACGTCGGGCTCCTCGCCGGCGAGGACGCGCTCGATGAACCGGTTGCCCGCCTCGACGCCGACCCGCTCGTCGCCGTGGATCGAGAGGCTGTAGACGAGCTTTTCCTTCTCCTCGAAGGCCCCCCCGTCCCCGACGTCGGTCGTGAGTTCGGCGACCCAGAGGTCCTTCGGGTCGCTCTCGCCCTCGAACAGGTCGCGATGGCCGGGGCTCTCGCCGATTGAGACGAGGTTCAGCCGGTCGGGGTGTCGGTCAGCGAGCGACGAGAGGCCGGCTTCGGTCTCCTCGAACCCGATGTAGCCGACGGCCTCCGACGGATCGGGAAACACTCCCTCGGGGTACTCGCCGAGCTTCCAGAACGGGTTCGCCCCCGACGAGAACTCCAGTGTCGAGACGGCCTCGACATCGAGTACCGTCGAGACCGCCTCCTCGTCGAGTCGGCCGTAGGCCGCGGGTTCGGGCGTCCGTGTCTCGCGGTAGGTCCTGATCCCGTCGAGGTCTGCGAGCGCGCCGAGTCCCGACTCGTCGGTCACTCGGATCAGCGTCGGGATCTCGTAGTCCTCGCTGGTGTGGTTTCGAACGAACTCGTAGCGATCGCCGGTCTTCTCGGAGGTGTAATCGCTGTGGGCGCTGCCCGGAAACGCGAGCGCGCCGGCCGTCGCTGCCGACAACTGTACGAACCGTCGTCGGGAGATCGCAACGTCGGCGAACCGATCGCCTCCGGATTCGTCTCGGGCCGTCTCACTTCCCATCGGTATCGTGCCCCCTCATCATCGACTGTGAGAACGACTGAACCTTTATTGTATCTGAAAAAATCCTATATGTTCTAATAGCAATCAGGGCAGAGACGACCGGTTCCGGAACAGGTCCGATAGAACGTATTTATATTGTGATATACGATACATTGATTAGTTGGATTAGCAACACTACAAGGAGGGGGACCATGGAACTACCGATGACAACTCGGCGGGGAGACTCACGAATCGAGGCGGCGATTCAAGCCGCGACGGAGGGCTATCATCGCGGTCGAACGCTCCACAACCGGGCCACGATGGCCCTCCAGCGCAAGCGACGCGATTACGAGGTCGGCGCCGTCTCCGAGGCGACGTTTGATCGGATCCTCGATTCTTACCGGAGCGACGCCGTCTTCGTCCACGTCGGGCTACGCGACATCAGCCGGGCGTTCGATCACGACCCCTACGAGTTCCTGCTGGGGCGACTCGACGAGCGCTTCGAGTCGATCCTCAATCCGGGGTTTACGCCCGCGTTCCGGTCGATCGACGGGGGGATCTACCACAAGCAGTACTCGGTGCCGAAGTTCGGAGCGTTCTCGCGACTGTTCTTGAACGACTGTGAGTACCGAACGGACGACCCGACTAACTCGATTCTGGTCCGGGGACCCTATCGGTTCGACGACTGCCGACACGACGACACGTGGGCGCCCGGCGGCTGTTTCGAGAAGCTCGATCGGGAGAACGTCCAATATCTGAACGTCGGTACCGACTGGCTGCGTTCCTCGCACATTCACTACCTCGAGAGCCGGCTGAGCGTTCCCTACATCGAGACCGTCGAGTACGAGGGCGTGATCTACCGCGAGGACGGAACCTACGAGCCGATCACCCACCGCTCGCACGAGTACACGATGCGGATGACGTGGAACCGGGCGAAGATCCGCAAGGACCTCGAACGCGCGGGCGTCCTCGACAGCTACGATCTGAACGGGCTGCAGGTGTTCGCGTTTCGTGCACGCGACATCCGCAAGGTCCTCACCCCGAAGATCCTCGCGGATCCGTACTACCTCGTCACGTAGAAAGTTCCCGCAGTCGCTCCAGGGTCGTCTCGAGGTCCGTATCACAGACCGCAAGCGAGAAACCGTCGATCCGAGCGAGGTCCGGGGCGTGTTCCCAGAGATCCCTCTCCGAGAGCCCGTGAAGGACGACCGCGTTCGGCGTCGGGTTGACCACCCGCATCGCTACTAGTGGAGATTCCCCACGGGTGACGCCGGTAAACACCAGCGCACGGTTCGTACTCTGACCGTAGAGCCGATAGAACTCCTCGCTCGAGAGCCGGGTGATCGCCTCGATGCTGTCGATCACGGTGTGGCCGCTGATCCGATCCGAGGTGCCCTCGACGATCTCGGTGGCCCCGATCGCGTCGTAAAAGCGCTCCAAGGGGATCGTCGTGGGATACTCCCGGAGGTCCTGTACGATGTCGCTTTCGAACCCCGCGGAGATCACGCGGGCATACTGACGGATCCGGTCGCCGCCGCGTCGTTCGTCGATGTCCAACAGCGCGGTGACCATCCGCCGGACGACCGCGATTCCCGGGCTCTTCCGGCGACCGCTCTCGTAGTCGCTGATCACCGACGAGGAGATCGAGAGCTCCTCTGCGAGTTCGGTCTGAGAGACCGTGAAATCGGTCCGCCACTTCCGTAGGGTGGCTCCGGGATCCTCGCTGAGCGTGATCTCGCCGGCGACCTTCTCGGCGAGCTCTTCGCGTGGCGAACGCGAACTCATCGTTTCCCCCCGGATCGGCGTGTAGACGAGACGAACATCCCCTTCGACGATCGTCTATCACCTACTCATAGCTGTCGGTACTCCAGTGGATCGGTCCGTACCCCTCCACTAGCAACCAGACTCATATAGAGTTACGTGTTACTGTGTCCCATGCCACCAGTGACTGTCCATATCGCCCTCGGGGGACTGATAGGTGCGGTACTTCTCGCGAACCACTTCGACATCCGATCGATTCTCCTCGTTATGGTGGCCGCGGGCGTCCCTGACCTCGATGTGTTCGTCGGGTTCGTCATTCCCGGCGCACACCGGGCGGCGTTACACACGCTGTTGTTTCCCGTCCTCCTCACCGCCCTGCTCGTCTGGGACGTCTATCTCCGCGAGACGTCGTACGTCCGCGAACGCTGGAACGACTACGGCGTTCATGTCGCTTGGGTCGCCATCGTCTCCATAACGCTTGCCCACCTCCTCCTCGATTCGTTCGGCTCCGGTATCAACGCGTTCTGGCCGCTGTACGACCGCTTTTACATGCTCTCGGGCGACGTTGTGCTCTGGCACGACAACGGGTTCACCGTCGACTTCGTTCGCGTCATCGAACTCGGGACCACCGCCGACACCCACTACGGGACGGGCTTCGACACGGTGCGGGCCGACGGGAGGCGGCGCTTCCCGGTGGCCCTGACCGGCGAGCAGTTCGTGTTGCTGGTGGCGAGCGGGATGGTCGTCTTCCGGCGCATCGTCGACGAACAGCGCGCACCCACGACGTCCGGAACCGCCGAGTACCTGAGCGAGGACTAACGACAGTTCGAAGCACCCTCCCGACGAACCGCCCGCATGGACCTTCGACCCTACGAACCCGCCGATGACGACGCACTCTGGGAACTCAAGGAAGCCTTCGAGACGGATCTCGGGGCCGGGACGGGTGGCGAGGAGAAGGCGGCGACCTACGAGGCGAAACTCACCCCCGCGTATCGCGAGCGGTATCTCGCGTGGGTCGGGCGCTGTGTCGCCGACGACCCCCGGTGTGTGACCGTCGCTGCGGGGAACGACCTCGTGGGCTACGCCTTCGTCCTCCCCGAACGGCTGGCGATGGTCTGGGACGCCGCGGTGCTGAACGAACTCTACGTCGCACCCGAACACCGGGGAACGGGTATCGCCGACGACCTGATGGATGCGGCATGTACGCTCGCGCGCGATCAGGACCTCCCATTGGATCGACTCGTTCTCGACGTGGACCCCGAAAACGCCCGTGCGCAGGCGTTTTACGACCGCTACGGCTTCGAACCGTGGGGAGAGATGGTCGCGCGAGAGCTGTAGGATAAACCAGTACCGGCGATACGAACTACGGGACTCGATCGTCGAAGGACATCGCATCCCGGTACCGGGCGAGCGGTTCGTGCCATTCAAGCCCTTCGGCCGATAAACTCCGGTAATGATTCTGCGGGACGCGCGCCTGTTCGACGGGCGCGAGGAGGTAGCGACGGACGGCGCGATCCGATTCGACCCCGAGTCGGGGCGGATCGAGGCGGTCGGCGACGCCGACCCACAGGGCGACGAACCGGTGATCTCGCTGTCGGACCACACGATACTGCCCGGATTGGTCGATGCCCACGTTCACTTCTCGCTGTCGGGGCAGGCGACCGTCGAGGACGTCGTCGGGCAAAGCGACGCCGAACTCACACTGACGGAGGTGAAAAACGCCCGGACGACCCTCGAATCGGGCGTGACGAGCGTGCGCGCGATGGGTGCGCGAGATCTTGACGTCGTCCTCAAAGGGGCGATCGATCGCGGTGAGATCCCCGGACCCCGTACCCTCGCGAACTGCCGCTCGATCACGATCACGGGCGGGCACGGCCACCACCTCGGCCGGGAGGTCGACGGCCCGACGGAGTGTCGCAAGGCGGTCCGCGAGCAGGTCAAGCGGGGTGCGGGCTTCATCAAGTTCATGGCCACCGGCGGGGTCACTACTCCCGGAACCGACCCCGAAACGCTCGCCTTCACCCACGAGGAACTAGAGGCACTGATCGACGAGGCCCACCGTCGTGGGGTCCACGTGGCGACCCACGCCCACGGCGCCGAGGGGATCAAGGCCGCGGCGGCGGCGGGCGTCGACACGGTCGAACACGGCACGTTCATGGACGAGGAGGCGATCGACCTGCTGGTAACGAACGACGTGACGCTCGTCCCCACCCTGTCGGCCCCCTACCGGATCGCGCGCAACACCGAGCAGGCGACCGAGGAGAGTTCGCGAAAGACCGGAGGCGTCTACGAACGACACATCGATTCGTTCAAACGGGCCTACGAGGCCGGCGTAACCATTGCGGGCGGTACGGACGTCGGGACGCCCTTCAACTACCACGGAACAAATAGTACAGAAATCTCCTTCATGGTCGAACACGGAATGGCCCCCGAAGAAGCGATCACGGCGATGACCGCGAGCGCCGCCGACGTGGTCGGCCTCGACGTGGGGGTCCTCGAACCCGGGAAGTTCGCCGACCTGCTCGTCGTCGAGGGCAATCCATTGGAAGACGTCTCGCTGCTTCGCGAACCGACGGCGGTACTGAAGGGCGGGGAGGGCGTATCGGGACGGCTTCCCAACGATCCAAACGGTCACTGATCGGGTGACGACGGCCCGCTCGGATGCACGATGTGAAGGCGGTCGGGTGTGTTTATGCCGTTTGCTCACGAACCTCACGGGGGATGACAACGGAATCGTTCGGCGAGATTACGGGGACGGGGATGGACAGGGAAGAGATCGAAGCGTTTCTCCACGAACAGGGGATCGGGGTGTTGTCGCTCGCGAACAACGGGGAGGCCTACGGCGTGCCGGTGTCATTCGGCTACGACGGGGAAGAACGGCTCTACTTCGTCTTCCTCCAGGTCGGCGAGGAGAGCAGAAAGGAGGCGTTCGCCGCGGCGACCGAGCGGGCCAGTTTCACGGTCTCCGATGTCGAGTCGAAACACGCCTGGCGGAGCGTGATCGCACACGGACGGATCCGGGAAGTGGACGACGACGAGTGGGAGACGGTCAGGAACTCTATCGACGACAACGCGTGGTATCCGAGCCTCTTCTCGGAGGCCGAGCCCATGCGTGACATACAGGGCTGGGTACTGGAGATCGAGGAGACGTCCGGCCAGAAGAACGAGGGTTGATCGCTGCTGTCGTCGGAAAAACAGGACGCCAAACGTAGTCCGGTGCCCGATCAATCGATCAGGCGCGATTCGAGTACCTCAGCGATCTGCTCGTTGGTCTCGGGACTGTAGTGGCCGCCCTCGCCGCGCTGGACGTATAGTGATTCGGGGTCTCCCGAGAGGTGCTCGGCCATGTCGATCGTCTCCAGTTCCGGGTAGCGCTCGTCGAGGTGGTCCATGAGATCGCCGTAGATCGGGCCGTGGTCGGCCTCGTAGGTCGCATAGCGCAGTTGCTGGACCATCACGAAGGTCGGGGTGAAGTCGTGTTCGTTCGCGTAGTCGACGAACTCGCCGATCAGAGCGTCGAAGAGGTCGGCCTTCAGGTCGAACAGCCGCTCGTGGTAGCGCACCCGGGACTGTTCGAGCCTGAGGGTCGTCGCCGCCTGTCGGGCCCCGAAGTCGATCCCCGGGATCGAGATCCCGTACTCGCTTTCGAGGTCCATCCCCGCCGCGTAGAGCGCGTACTTGACCTGGTCGGGGTCGTCGAGGAAGTCGGTGGCGTACGGGAAGCCTGCCAGATGGGGCTTGAACCAGTTCTCGTAGTGGTCGTCGTGAGTGCGCAGAAAGTCGGCGCGCGCTTCGAGAGCGAGGAGGTCCTCCTTCTCGTCGACGGGACTCTCGACGAGTTCGAGTTCACCGTCCCGGAGCTCGTATCGCGGTTTCACGGCCAGCACGTTTCCGAACTCCTGGTAGTGTTTCCATACCGAGAGGATCCGGGCGATCGAGGAAGCGGTGACGACCATACAGACGTGGTCGGTGGGGTCCTCGGGGTACTGGCGTTTCATCCGAAGCAGTGCCTGATCGAGCCCGTAGTTCCCGCCGCCGTAGTTAGCGACGTGCGAATCGATCGTCCGTGCGAAATGGTTCTGGAAGGTGTCCTCGTCGTCGACCTCCCGGCAGAAACAGTACGAGTCGCCGTAGGTCGAGACCGCACCGCGGCCCTCCTCGCGGTCGGCCGCGGGACAGACCCGACTGCCGTACTCGTCGGTGGAGTAGGTGACGACGCTTTCGACCTCCTCGCCGGGGAGGTGGTCGCCGGTGTCCTTCTGTTTTTGCTGGTCGGGTTGTGGAACCCATCCGAGCTCCGGGTCGAAACTGGTGTACTTCCTCAGTAGTTCGGGACTGATGCCGGGGAATTCCTCCAGAACGACGGTCGGCATACTGCCCAGCCCCTCGCCGTAGCGTTTGAGCGCACGCTGTGAGAGCAGTTCGACAGCGATCAGTGCGGCGACGAGCGCGAGCGCTATCGGAACGACGGTTACCATCGCCTTCGGCTATCCGGACGGGCCATAAAGGCGTTCTGCCGGATTCGTCCGGAAGTTCGCAACCACTAAACGCATCACACACCTCCCTTCGACAATGGCCGACTGGACCGAGACGTACCGCCCCTCGACGCTGTCGGAGGTACGGGGCAACGACAAGGCCCGAGACGCCCTCCGCGAGTGGGCCGAGAACTGGGAGGACCACCGCAAAGCGGTCATCCTCCACGGGAGTCCCGGCGTCGGCAAGACCTCCGCGGCCCACGCGCTCGCGAACGACTTCGACTGGCCGACGATCGAACTCAACGCCTCGGACCAGCGCAAGGCCGACATCGTCAAACGGATCGCCGGCGAGGCCGCCCAAAGTGGTACCCTGACCGAAGGGGGTGCGGGTCGTCGACTCGTGATCCTCGACGAGGCCGACAACTTCCACGGCAACGTGGACTACGGGGGTTCGCGGGCGGTCACCGACGTGATCAAGTCGGCGAGCCAACCGGTCGTGCTGATCGCAAACGAGTTCTACGACATGTCCCAGAGCCTGCGCAACAACTGCGAGACCGTCGAGTTCCGCGACGTCTCGAAGCGTTCGATCGTTCCCGTGCTGCGGGACATCTGCCGTCAGGAAGGTATCGAGTTCGAGGCCGAGGCCCTAGAGGCGATCGCCGAGAACACCGATGGCGACCTACGTTCGGCGATCAACGACCTGCAGGCGATCGCCGAGACAGAGGATCGACTGACCGAGGAGGCGGTCGTCACCGGCGAGCGCGACCGAACGAAGGGGATCTTCGACCTCCTCGACGAGGTGATCAAGACCGCAAGCGCTCAGGAGGCGTTGTATGCCTCCTACGACGTCGACGAGACGCCCGACGACCTGATCAACTGGATCGAGGACAACGTTCCCAAGGACTTTTCGGGAGCGGAACTCGCCGACGCCTACGCTTCCCTCGCGCGGGCCGACCAATGGCTCGGGCGCGTGCGTGCGACGCAGAACTATTCGTACTGGCGCTACGCGGGCGACAACATGACCGCCGGGGTCGCCGCCGCACGTCGGGAGCCCAAAGGCGGGTGGACCCGCTACGGCCCGCCGAGCTACTGGCGCAAGCTCGGTAGTTCGCGGGGTGCGCGCGACCGCCGGGACTACGTCGCCCGGAAGATCGCCGAGTCGGGGGGGATGAGTATGTCGAGCGCACGTCGGGAGGTCCTGCCCTATCTCGCGGCGATGACCCATCACTGCAAAAACCGTGAGCTAACCGTAGCCATGACCGCCCGGTACGAACTGGACGCCGACCACGTCTCCTTCGTGACCGGCAGTGGGAAGGACACTAACAAAATCCAAGGGATCGTCGCGGACGCCCAGCGACTGCGCGAGGAGGCCGCCGTCGAGGGTTCCGAGGGCGCCTTCGAGGGCGCACGGCGGTCGAACGGTGGGAGCGAAGAGGGCCGGAACGAGCCCCTCGGGCCCGACCAGCCCGGAGAGAACGACGACAGCGAGGTCGACACCGACGAAAGCAACGGCGACGAAGGGACGGACGCCGACGAGTCCCAGTCGGGACTCGGCGACTTCATGTGACTCTACCCGTTCGTTAGGACCGTCGTAGTTATATGTAATCACATTGTATTGTGTAGTCCCATGGTCTCCGAAACCCTCCACGTTACCTGTCCCCACTGTGGTTCCGTGACAGCGGCCGCCACGGAACCGACCGTGACGTCAGCCGACCGCCTGAAAGGCATCGTCGAGAACTGTACTGGCTGTGAGAACCCCTTCGACCTGTACTACTACTGAGCCTGCGGGCCGGCAGTAGCGGGTCCGATCCGGTAGGTGAGCCACACCGCAGCGACCGCGATCACAAAGACCGTCGCCATCGCCGTGGTATCGAGCAGCTGGATCAGGTCAGTATAGACGTACCGACCCAACAACAGTTGAGCCGCGAGAAACGCCGACCCGACGCCCGCGAGTAGACGCACCCGCACGAGGCGTGGGATCGTCGATCCGAGCAGGCTCGACCAGATCGCGACGGCGAGCAGTGTCGCGAACATCGCGAGGCCGACCGCGTAGTAGATCGCCTGTACGGCCGCGGTGTGGGCCACCAGCGTACCCGGTGACAACGCGATGAGCACCGGGAACAGTCCCACGACCACGAACAGCGCATAGCGGATCCGCGCGAGGCTCGCCACCTCCGGGAGATACCACAGCGTCGCCACGGTGATCGATCCGAAGATCACGATCGCGGTGAGGAAGTGGGCGGTGAGGTAGAACAACGAGTAGTCGAGCACCGTTCCGGCCCCTAACAGCGCCTGCAGCGGGTAGAGCACGAGAGCGGTCGTCATCGCCAGTTTGATCCGGCGGTCGTCCTGCCAGCGCCAGGTCCCGTAGGTCGCACCGATCACGACGAATCCGGCGATCATCGCGATCAGTCGGTGGAACCACTCGATGAAGCTCGGCCAGTTAGCGGGAAACAGCCCGAAGACCGCGCCGTCACACAGCGGCCACCGGCCCGCACAGGTCAGTCCCGCACCCGATGCGGCGGTGTAGATCCCGATCAGGAGGAGGAGGTAGGTGAGTACCGCCGTCGAGAGCAACAGTCCGCGTAGTCGTGAGCGACTCATCGCCTCGTCCCGCGAATCAGGGTCGGTTGCATGCCAATACCGACGTTCGGGTCCGGCCGCACATAGGTCTGTTCAACCGCTCCGTCCCCGGCAGTTTTGTACTCCCTCGGAGAGAGTGGCGGATATGAAACGGACTCGACTCGACGCCTACCGGATGCGCCACGACCTCGATTCGATCTGGCTCGCCCAACCGGAAAACTTCGCATGGCTCACCGGTGGAGACAACGTCGTCGACCGCGCGGGCAAAATCGGCGTTGCCGCCGCGGGCTACGACGGCCACGAGGTGACAGTGATCACCGACAACATCGAGGCAGCTCGACTCGCTGAGGAGGAACTCTCGGACGAGCGCGTCCTCACCTACGACTGGTACGTCGGTTCGCTCGCCGATGCCGTCGCGTCCTACACCGACGGGCGGGCGGCTGCCGACTTTCGAGTACCCGGCCTGCGACACGTCGATATTTCGTCGCTCCGCTACCCGCTGACTGAGGACGACATCGGGCGGTATCGTGATCTCGGTCGCGAGACGGCCGAAGTCGTCGAGGGAGTCTGTCGGGGACTCGAACCGACCGACACCGAACGGGAGGTCGCCGCGGATCTTCAGGGAAGGCTCGCCGACCGGGGAATCGACTCGCCCGTCGCGCTCGTCGGCGGCGCGAAGCGCGCCCGCGAGTACCGCCACTACACGCCGACAACGAAGAAGTTAGGGAAGTACGCGCTCGTCTCCGTGACCGCCCGCCGGGACGGTCTGTATGCGAGCTGTACCCGTACCGTGGCGTTTAACGCCCCCGACTGGCTCGAATCGCGCCACGAGGCCGCGACGAAGGTGGAGACGGCGGCGATCGCGGCCACCAAAAGGGTGGGGCAAGCGGGCGGCCAAGCGCGGGAGGTCTTCGGAGCGATCCAGAAGGCGTATCGGGACGTGAGCTATCCGCGCGAGTGGCAGCGCCACCACCAAGGCGGAGCCGCCGGCTATCGAGGGCGGGAATGGATCGCGACCCCGTGGCACGGCGGGGAGGTGACGCTGCCGATGGCTTATGCGTGGAACCCCACCGTACAGGGTGCGAAAAGCGAGGATACGGTGTTAGTGACCGAGAACGACCCGGAGGTTCTGACGAGTACCGGCGAGTGGCCGACCGGGTCGGTCTCGATGAACGGGCTCGAACTCGAACGGCCGGCGATCCTCCCGCTCGACTAGTCGCTCGCGTGGCGGTCGGCCCGTGACGGCGGCGGGACGCCCGGCCCGCCCCTCGCGGGGGGCGTCTCGGGTCGGAGACACCGTGCCGGTTCACGGTTGACGTGGGCGTATTCCTCGGGCGAGTTCGCGAGCGGATGGGCGGGGTTTTCGGTTCCGTCGATCACCGCTGCACGCAGTTCTTCGAAACCGGCGATTCGAGCGCGGATACCCCGCCAGTGGTTCTGTCCCGCAGGCGGGATACGGATCTCGCCGGGGTACCAGCCGTCACGCGTGGCCAGTGCCGTGGCGTTGACGTTGGTCGCAAGCGAGTCGTGATCGGTGAGGACGCCGACGCGGGCGGTACGGGGGGCGCGCGCGGCGAGCACGTCGAGCCCGAAGTGAAGCGCCTGGTACTCGGCGACGTTGTTGTCGGTTGCGGTGGTGGGGAGAGCGAAACGGGCGACTCGCCTTCCGTCCCGTGTCTCGATGACGACTCCCATTCCCGCCCGATGGTCGTGGAGGTGATAGGACCCATCGGTCGCGACGTAGAAGTCGCGGTGATGGGTTCGTGGTGGATGGGCGACGTGGGGAGTCGGGGCGCTATCGAATCGATCTCGGAGGGACCGGCGGCCATAGGCGGCCATACTATGGGTATGATGGTGATCCTATATAAGCGTGGCCCGGAGCCGATTCCTTCAAGACGGTCGCCGCGACAGTTCGAGCGTGAGCAGGTACCGAACTCCCGTTCTGTTTCTCCTGTTGTCGGTCTTCTGGGGGACGGCCTTCGTCGCCATCAGAGGCGGCCTCGAGTACTTCCCACCCGTACTGTTTGCGGCGCTGCGCTACGACCTCGCGGCAGTCTTCATGCTCGCGTATGCGGCTATCGTGACCGATCGCCCGGTCCCTCGGACCGGTGGCGAATGGGGTCTCGTCGTCATCGGCGGCGTCCTGCTCATCGCCGCCTATCACGCGCTGTTGTTCATCGGCCAGCAGAGCGTGACCAGCGCGATGGCGGCCGTGGTCGTCAGCCTCTCGCCGGTGCTGACCACCGCCTTCGCGCGGATCTGGCTGCCGAGCGAACGCCTCACACCGGCCGGTCTCCTCGGGATGGCGCTCGGACTCCTCGGCGTCGTGATTCTCTCGCGACCCGATCCCGAAAACATCCTCTCGGCGGACGTGATCGCCACCGGCCTGATCCTCGCAGCGGCGACCGCCTTCGCGCTCGGCAGCGTGTTGCTCAGGCGAAGCGAGGCCGAACTCCCGATCGAGACACTAGAGGGGTGGTCGATGGCGCTCGGTGCGCTGTTGATGCATACCCTTTCCGTTCTACTGGCGAGCGAGTCGTTCGCGGCGATCGAGTGGACCGCCGAGGCGGTCCTCGCGCTCGCCTATCTCGCGGTCGTCTCGAGTGCGATCGGCTTTCTCCTCTATTTCGACCTGCTCGAACGGCTGGGACCGATCGAGATCAACCTCGTCTCCTACGTCGTTCCCGTCGTCGCCGCCGTCGCGGGCTGGCTGTTGCTCGCCGAGTCGATCGATGCCACGACGATCGGTGGGTTTCTCGTCATCTTCGTCGGGTTCTGTCTGATCAAGCGCCGGCAACTCGCCGCCGAACTCCCCGCGATGCGGGCCGCGATAACCGACCGGCTGTGACCGATCACGAGGGTTATAGTACCTGCCTATGAGTGAGAATCGAACACGATCCTGTTCGATCAGTTCAGACTGAGTTAGTAGGAAAATATATACACTGCTGCCGGTAACACGACTCTATGTCTCCCGCAATCGAAACCGAGGGGCTGAGCAAGCGCTACGATGAAGAGGTCGCCGTGAACGATCTCTCGGTCTCGATCGATCCGGGAACCGTCTACGGTTTTCTGGGGCCGAACGGCGCGGGAAAGACGACCACGATGCGGATGCTCACGACCCTGACTCGACCCACCAGTGGCACCGCGCGCGTCGCCGGCGCGTCCATCGAGGACCGCGACACCGTCACCCCACACATCGGTTATCTCCCCGACGAACCGCCGCTGTACGACGAGTTGACGGGGCGCGAGCAACTGACCTACATCGCCGGTCTCCGGGACCTCCCCGAGGCCGAGACCCACGAACGGATGACCGACCTGTTCGATCGCTTCGACCTCCTCGAGGACGCGGACAAACGGATCGACTCGTACTCGACGGGGATGCGAAAGAAACTCGGCATCATGCAGGCGGTGATCCACCATCCCCGTGTCGTCTTTCTCGACGAGCCGACGACGGGGCTCGACCCGCGGGCCGCCCGGACCATGCGCGACACCATCGCGGAACTCGCCGCCCGCGAGATGACGATCTTCCTCTCGACACACATTCTCCCCGTCGTCGACGAACTCGCCGACTCAGTGGGCGTGATTCACGAGGGGCGTCTCGTCGCGGAGGGGGCCCCCGAGGAACTGAAACGGCGGGCCGAAACCGGCGAACAGCGCAGCCTTGAGGACGCGTTTCTCGACGTCACGCACGACACTCCTGAGACGAACGTTCCCACCCGGTAACCCGCCGTGGGGAACAACGGATCGTGATACGGATCCCGGACCCGCTCGTCGTCGAGAACCGCACGCACTCGGTGGCGTGTCATCTCCACGACGATCGATGTCCTTGATCACGACTCTTCGGGTCCGTATTGAAACCCGTTCGGAAACGCCGGAAGGGCCGGATTGGAGAACAGGCGAGTTATTCCCGATCGAACGGTTCGTAGTCACCGACGAGCAATCACGGCTCAGTCGCGGTTGTATCGGTGACCACAGACGATCGCAGCGGCGTGAATCGCGAGTAGCGCGAGGAAGGCGGTGAGCTGGGCTGTCGAGCCGAGTCCACTGACCAGTAAGGGGAGGTATAAAAACGGGAGCGCGATGGCACTCCAGAAGGCGATCGCCTCGATCGGGCGGGAGAGCGTCGAAACGACGAATCGATCCGACTGATCGGAGGGCTGTTCTGCGTCCGTGCGAGTGGACGTGCTGTCAGTGTGGATGGAGGGTATTGACATCGAGTGACACCTCGTGTCTGTTCAACTATATGTTAGATTACTATATATAATGGCGTGAGTTTTAACATGATTTTCAGTCATTTCACGCTGCTAGGCGACACATACGGACGTTTCACGACGGGGTGAGAATAGATCATATAGTTTATACTATTCTAAGAACCATTTTCGTATTTTATGTCCTATCTATTACAACGGATACCGACCGGTTGGCCGTAGCTACGATCGTTCCGAGAGCGAGCATCACCAAACCGATCGCTCGGACACGCCGTTCCGTCCGTTCGTTCACATCGAAGTCGGCGGCCAACAGTCGACGGTAGGCGTACCGGGCGGTCGCGAGCAGGACCCGCGGTGCGAGGAGGTGAGCGAGACCCACACCGATGAACCCGCTACCGACGGTCGTGGTATCGAGTCGTACCATACCTCATGGGAAGGGTTTCGACGGGTAAAAACCGTACAGTCGTCGTTCAGGAGCGAGCGGTCAACTAACGGCAAACGGTTCTGTAGGCCTGCAGCTAGTCGAAAAACGGACGGTGAGCGTCAGTCCGGGCCGTCATCGAACGACAGTCACGGGACAGGGGGATCGCCGAACGACGGTTTCGGCAACGCTTCCGAGGAGGATTCGCGAGACGCCGTCGCGACCGTGACTCCCCATGACGATCTGGTCGATGTCGTGATCCTCGGCGTAGTCGACGATCCCACGGGCTGTCGGCCCGAGTACGGTTTCAGCGTCGAGTGTGACCCCGTATTCGTCCGCGAGCGCGCGCGCCTGATCGAACCGTTCGTCGGCACGCTCCTTTTCGATCTCCATCCATTGATCGGCGTACGAGGCCATCCCCATCTCGGTTCCTCCGGCACTCATCTCCGCAGGGTTGAGAACGGTGAGTACCGTGAACGCCGCGTGGGGGAGCTCACGCATTGCGTATTCCAGTGCCTCCTGTGCCTGTGGCGAGCCGTCGATCGGGACGAGAACCTGATGAGCCATACGGGGATCATCACCGCCCCGCCAATTATAGCCTACGCCTAATCGTGTTTAGTGAGACACTTCGAAAGCCCGATCAGTTCGACGGGTTCGGAGTTGTCCGGCGAGTAAACGACCATCTGTCCTTTTTCCATATAGGGCACTTTCCCCGCGAGGTTCGCCGGAATGTTCACCGCCGAAATGGCCTCGGCGTCGCCGAGATTGAGGACGAGTTTGGTGTTGATCTGCTTGAAAACGGCGTCGGCGATGTCCTGTGGGTCCTGTGTGATGAGGAACAGTCCGAGCCGTTCCTTGCGGCCCTGTTTCACGGCTTCGGCGAACTTCCCGATGACCTTTCCACCCTGAGCGCTGTCGGCACCGCTGAGGAAGTTGTGTGCCTCGTCCATCCCGAGTACGAGCGGCGTCTCTTTGATCCGGTCGAACTCGGGGTCGTTCGAGAGTTTCTGGTCGACCAGCAGGCTCGCGAGCGCGAGAACGACGACCTCCGTTGCCCGCGAGTCATTGATGTGGTAGGTCGGGACCACCGAGAGGCCGCCCGGACGGACGAACTCGGAGACGAGGTCGGTGATCGGCGGGGCGCTTTGGTCGAAAACGCTGTCGAAGCCGAGCGCACGGCGTTTGACCGCGTCGAACGTCGCCTCGTGGACGCGCCCGCTCTCGTCGAGTTCCTCGCGCAGTGCGGGGTCGTCGAGAAACGCCTTGAACTCCCGGTAGGATCCCGAATCGCCGTGTTGTTTGAAGAAGCGGTCGAGCAGGTAGGTCAGTGCGTTGTACTGGTTGTCGTTCAGGTCGCTCCCGGCGACGAGCCACTTGTTCCCCCGGACCATCGAGAAGGGGATGGTGAACTCGACGCACTCGGCGCGGTGATCGCCGCTGCTGTACGTCGAGGAACCGACTTTCGGGACGAACGCTTTCGTATCACTGTGCCCGCCGTGGGCGATCCCCTCGCGCTCGAAGGCGCGCTCGTCCTCGCGTTCTATGGCGGGATTGTCGTCGTGCATCTGGGCGTACTCGTCTTGCGGGTCGAACTGGACGACCGCGGGCGAGATCGCTCGTCCGTCGTCGAGTTCGTAGCCCCTCGCGGAGCCGAGGTACTGTCGGAGGATGTTCTTTGCCCCGTGGGTCTTTCCCGATCCGGTACCACCGGCGACCAGCGTGTGGCGGAAGACGAGCGGATCGCCCGCCCCGTAGTCGTCCTTCAGGCGATAGTCGATCGTGGGCGGTTCGGCCGCCGTCCGGACTTTCTCGCCGCCGACCGCCAGATGGCCCAGAAAGACGCCGTCTTCGGGCATCTTCAGACCCGTCTTGATCTCGTCGGTGTCGGTCGCCTCTCTGACCGTCGTCTCGGGTTTCGGGACTCGGTCGGCCATCCGGCGTTTCAACTCGTCCCCGTCGCCGTAGAGAACGGCGATCGGTTCGAGCGTCGCGAGGAACTTGTAATCGCGCTCCTCGACCTCGCCGTTTCGCATCGCCCGCCGGACGTGGATCTCGCTCGCGTCGTCGGTGTGAAACTCTTGGACGTACTCCAATCCAGTGATCCGACAGAACAGTTTCTCGTCGTCGGGATACGAAAGCAGGAGGTACTTTCCCAACCGGACGGCCGATCGATTACCGGCGGTGATCGAGGCCCGGATTTCCGTGTCGTCGCCGTCCTCGGCGATCTTCAGTCCTTGTGAGGCGGGGATCGTTCCGATCCCCGAATCGTGTCCCGCAGCGGAGATGGCGCTGTCTTCGAAGCGATCCGTCTCGGGATCGGCGTCGGTAGTGGAGGGCGAAGAGGAGGGCGTGAAATCACCGAGGTCGGACATGAATCGGCCATCGGGCGGTGGAAGTAAAACGTTTCTCACCGCCAACGGGCTTTTGCCCGCTCGCAGGGTAGAGGACGTATGCTTCTCATTCGGGGTAGCGCGCACGGCACGACGCTGACCGGGACGCTCTTCGAGCGTGGCGAGCGCGCACCCACTTTCCGGGGCGCACCCGACGAAGACGCCCCGTACGTCTGGGTCTGCGACGAGTTCTACGAGGTCGAAAGCGGCGGCTCGGAGATGGAGGTCGACGGCCGCTCGATGAACGTCGCCTTCGAATCGCCCATGCCCCGCGGGTTCGATACCCGCCAACAGGCCGTCGGCGCTGCCGAAGAACAC
This sequence comes from Halalkalicoccus paucihalophilus, assembly GCF_001593955.1. Taxonomy (GTDB): domain Archaea; phylum Halobacteriota; class Halobacteria; order Halobacteriales; family Halalkalicoccaceae; genus Halalkalicoccus; species Halalkalicoccus paucihalophilus. The sequence continues at coordinate 524,057 of NZ_LTAZ01000004.1, forward strand.
GTCCGCACGCAGTTCGCCCGGATCGGGATCCCCCCCGCGGACGTGGAGATCGAGATCGAGAAGGCCGAACCGGGTGCGGAGATATAGGCCTGACACCGGCGTTTGCCGAATCCGGGTCGACTAGACGCCTCAGAGGAGTACGATTCCGCCGACGGTAACGAGCGACAACAGCAACTGCAGCGGCGCGCCGATCCGGAAGTAATCGCCGAAGCGATAGCCGCCGGGGCCGTAGACGAAGAGGTTGGTCTGGTAGCCGATCGGGCCGAGAAACGCCGTCGAGGCGGCGAAGGTCACCGCGAGGACGAACGCGAACGGGTTCGCGCCGATCTGTGCGGCAGAGGCCGCCGCGACCGGAATCATCAGGACGACGCTCGCGTTGTTGCTGACGACCTCAGTGATGAGTCCCGTTGCGATGTAAAACAGCCAGAGCACGGCGATCAGCGGGAGCGTTCCTGCCGCTTGGACGACCAGTACCGCGAGAAACGCCGCCGCGCCGGACTCCTCGAGAGCGATTCCGAGCGGGATGACGCCGGCCAGCAGGAAGACGATGTTCCACTCGACGCTGTCGTACAGTTCGGTCGGCTTCAGAACGCCGGTAACGATCATCGCAACGACTCCCGCGAGCGCGGTAATGAGGATCGGATAGATCTCGAGGGCGGCGACCGCGACGACGCCGACCATGATGGCGACGGCGATCGGGGCCTTCTCGGTTCGGTAGTCGGTACGGGGTGGTTGGCGGGCTACGATCACGTCCCGATCGCGTACGAGGCGATCGAGCGCCTCCGAGGTGGTTTGTACCAACAGGGTGTCGCCGACGACCAGTCGAGTGCCGACGATGCGCTCGCCGAGGAGTTCGCCCCGGCTTCGCAGTCCGAGGACGGCCGCGTCGAACTCCGCTCGGATCCGCTCGGGATCGAGGCGCTCGCCGACGAGCGACGAGTCGAACGAGACGACCAGTTCCGTGACGACGCCCTCCTCGTCGGCGGGGAACTCCGCCGCCGTCGGATGACCGGCGAATTCGAGTCCGGCGACGGCCCCGAGCGTCGCGATCGCCTCGCGGTCCGAGCGGACGACCAGCACGTCGTCTTCGAGCAGTCGCTCTTCTTGGCGCGGGGCGACCGATCGCCCCCCGTCCCGGACGATCTCGACGACGTCGACCTCGGGACCGAACGCCTCGGTCGCGTCCGCGACCGTCCCGCCGACGAACGGCCCATCGGGGACCACGACCACGTCGAAGACGTACTTGCCCACGTCGTACTCCTCGAGGTAATCGGCTCGTGGCGGAACGCGTTCGGGAAGGAGATGATGGCCGACTCGATCTGTACCACCGAAATCAAATCCGACATGATAACCGAACGACTAGAACGCTATTAACTCTTCCAACGATCGCCGATAGCTGACACGGTACCGGTGTGGCGTGAGCGGCTAGAAGAACGCCTCCTCGCCGCCCCACCGCAAGTCGTCGTAGGTTCGCGAGCGTTCGGTGTCGAGTTCGCCCTCGATCATCCGGCGCAGCGACTCCTTCTCGCGGGCGCTGATGCGGGCCAGTTCGTCGGCCTTCGCGACCGCCTCGGGCGGGCCGCGCTGACTGGCTACTTCGGCGAGCATCTGGGTTCGGAGCGCTTCGCGTGTCTGCTCGTCTTTCGTGGCGCCGTACGGTGCTTCGACGGTATAGAGAACGTCGTCGCGGGGATCGTAGATCGCGAAGAAGGTCACCTCGTAGTCGGCCGCGGACCGACCGAGGTCCAGCCCGAGGGCGTCGCCGTCTTTGGCGAACGTTCTATCAGTACCACCTCTGGAGACGAACCAGTTGGTGTAGGTGAGTTCGTCGCGGACACGGTCGTCACCGTCGCGCTGTTCGAGCAGGCGGACGAACAGCGCGGCGTCGTCGGTCCACGGCGCGGGCGTCTCCCGTGAGACGGCGTTCGTGATCCGCTTTGCGGCGGGGTTCTTGACGAACCCGACGAGGGGGACGCCGCGGTCGAGGAACCCCTCGACGAGTCGGGCGTAGCTCGCGACCACCTGCCGAGGGGTCTCCTCTTCGAGTTGCTCGGCGAGTTCCGGCGCTCGATCGCGCCAGCTCAACAGTCCCTTGGGATAGAGCGGCCCGTCGAGGACGAGCAGGTCGTCGATCCCCTCCGCGTTGGCGAGCGCGTGTTCGCTCTCGGCCAGATAGAGCGACAATGCGTGGACGGTCGCCTCGGTGTAGCGCCGCCGGTCGATATCGCGCAGCAGGAGGATCCGACGGCGGCTGTAGCCCTCGTCGTAGATCACCCAGTCCTCATCGAGGGTACGTGCGTCGTCGTCGATATGCAGCCCGATAACCACGGTACGGGAGCGGTGACACTCTATATCGGTCGGCACACAGCCCATCGCGGCGTGGGCGACGTCCATCACGACGCCGTTTTTGTACGTGGTGGGGTTGATCGTCCCCGAATCGAGGCCGTAGCTCTTCGGAAAGGGCCGATCACAGAGCGCGGCGTCCTCGATGGCGACGCGCGCCCTGAACTGCCGGTCGATCGGTTCGAGCACCCGTCGACCGTCGACTTCGAGCGGGTCGAGGAACTCCTCCCAGACCGTTTCGGCGAACTGCTGATGGGAGGCGTCGTCGACCTCGCGGCCGACCTGGCGGGCCAGCGCGGCGATCCCATCGAAGTGGACCGGATCCAGGGTCATGGGAAAGCCTCTTTCGGGGACGGAAAAAACGCTCCGATCAGCCACGATGCAGTCGTCGAACCGTGGAATATACGAGTACAGCGGCCGTACTCCGTGGAAGATGGGCTGGCTCAGCAAGCTCGGTCTCGGGATCTCTCTGATGGTGTTGCTCGTATCCAGCAGCCTGCTGGCCGTCGTCCTGGGCTACGTCGGGCTCGTCGTCTACTCCGCGATGATGACGGGGACCCCGATCGTCGGACTCCTCATCGATATGACGATCCCGTATCTCCCGGTCGTGGCCGTCTTGCTCACCCTTGTGGTCCTCTCGGGGACGTGGTTCAGTTGGTCGCTGGTGCGGCCCGCGTCGGTCCCGAAACACGAGCGACTGGCGTCGGTTGCGAGTCGGGCCGAGCGGGAGGTCCCTTTACTGGGGTCGCTCGGACTGTCCGACTCGCTCGCGCCACCCGAACCAACCCCCGAGGAGCGCGCCGAGCGGACCCTTGCGGAGCTGAAACGCCAATACGTCGACGGCGAGATCGACGAACGCGAGTTCGAACGCCGGGTCGATCGCCTCGTCTCGAACGACTCCCTCGAGGAGGCCCGGGCCGACAGGGAGCGCCGAGCGGTGCTGAACGACGGCGAGCGCGATCGGACCTGAGCGAGTAGCGAAGGGTAGTTACCGGCGGCGACTCTCCCGTTCGGTATGGACGGCGCACTCATCGTTCTGGACGGTTGGGGACTACGTGAGCAGGGAGACGACGGCGGCCGGAACGCCGTTTCGAGCGCCGAAACCCCCACCTTCGACCGGATCCGCGAGGCGGGCGCGTTCGGCCAGCTCGACGTGACTGGCCGGCGCGTCGGTCTGCCGGAGGGCCAGATGGGAAACAGCGAGGTGGGCCACCTCAACATCGGGGCGGGACGGGTCGTCAAGCAGGCCTACACCCGGATCAACGACGCCGTTTCTGATGGGTCCTTCCGCGTAAACGAGGCGCTCAACGGGGCATTTGGCCACGTCGAACGGACGGGCGGTCGGGTCCACTTCATGGGGTTGGTCAGCGCCGGCGGTGTCCACTCGGACCAGAAACACCTCCACGCGCTGATCGAGTGGGCCGCCGACCGCGAGGTGGAGGCGGTCACCCACGCCTTCACCGACGGCCGGGACACGGACCCGAAAAGCGGCGCGGGCTACCTCCGTGAACTGGAGGAGGTCATCGGGGAGAACGGCACGGGCGAGGTCGCGACCGTTTCCGGCAGGTACTACGCGATGGACCGGGACACCAACTGGGAGCGCACCAGAAAGGCCTACGACGCGATGGTCAACCGCGAGGCCGCACACACCGCCTCCTCGGGCGCCGCGGCCGTTGAGGCCGCCTACGAACGCGGCGAGACCGACGAGTTCGTCGATCCGACACTGGTGGACGGCCGTCCTCCGATCGAGGACGGAGATAGCGCGATCTTCTTCAACTTCCGGGGCGACAGGGGCCGTCAGCTCACGCGAATGTTGCAGGACATCCGACCGGAGTGGGACACCGATACCCCCGCACCCGACGTGCATCTGGTGGCGATGACCCAGTACGACAAGACCTTCGACGTGCCCGTCGCCTTTCCGCCGGATCAGCCCACAGACACCCTCGGTGAGGTGCTCGCTGACCACGGGAAGACGCAACTGCGAACCGCCGAGTCCGAGAAGTACGCCCACGTCACCTACTTCCTGAACGGCGGCCGGGAGGTGGAGTTCGACGGCGAGATCCGGGAGATCGTCTCGAGCCCCGACGTCCCGACCTACGACCTCCAGCCCCAGATGAGCGCCCCGGAACTCACCGACAACGCGATCTCGATCGTCGAGAGCGAGGAACCCGACGTCGTGGTGCTCAACTACGCGAACCCGGACATGGTCGGTCACACGGGTGATTTCGAGGCGGCCGTCGACGCGGTCGAGGCGGTCGACGCCCAACTCGATCGCCTCCTCGAAACCCTCGCCGAACACGGTGCTCACGTGCTGGTCACGGCGGATCACGGCAACGCCGACGACATGGGTACTGAAGAACACCCCCACACCGCCCACACCTACAACCCCGTGCCGCTGGTCTATCTCGACCCCGATGGATCGGACGGGGGGTATCGCGTCCGCGAGGGAGGGTCGCTCTGTGACCTCGCGCCGACTCTCTTGGAGCGAATCGGGATCGCCCCCCCGAAAGCGATGACCGGCGAGTCGCTGTTGGTGCGATAGCCCGGCGCGCTCGCAGTTCAGTCCCTTGCGTCGTAGACGACCTCGCCGTCCACCAGCGTCATCACGACGTCTATCTCCCGGATCGCATTCAGGGATTCCCACGGCGATTCCGAGAGGACGACCAGATCAGCCACCTTGCCCGCTTCGACCGTTCCCAACCGTTCCTCGTCGAAACCGGCGTAGGCCGCTCCCGACGTGTAGGCCCGGAGCGCCTCCGTAATGGAAAGCCGCTGGTCCGGCGCGGGCGCGTTGACCGCGTGGTGGATCCCCAACAGGGGATCGAGCGGCATGCAGTCGCTGCCGAAGGCGAGGTTCGCACCGGCATCCAGCAGGTCCCGGTAGCGGTTCGTCTGCGATCGGCGTTCGTCCCCGAGCCGGTCGGCGTACAGCCCGTTTTCGCCGGCCCACTTGAGGAAGTTCGGCTGGACGCTCGCGACGACCCCCGAGTCGGCAAAGCGTTCGATCGCGCTCTCGGAGAGGAGTTCTGCGTGTTCGATTCGGTGACGCGCCCCGCCGGGGTCGGTGGTGGTTTCGAAGGTGTCGAGAACCTCCTCGATCGCGGCGTCGCCGATGGCGTGTGCCGAGAGCTGAAAACCCTCCTCGTCAGCGCGTCCGACCAGCCCCCTCAGTTCGTCGAGCGTGACGACCCACTGGCCGGTCTCGTCGTCGCTGCCTGCGTAGGGCTCCGTGAGTTTTGCGGTCCGGCCACCGAAGCTCCCGTCGGTGTAGGTCTTGATCGCGCCGGTTTCGACGAACTCGCTGCCGTGGTTGGTCCGCAGGCCGGCCTCCGAGACCGCCTCGAAGTGGTCGCTCCAGTAGTTGATTCGCACCCGAATCGAGAGCGTTCCCTCGGAATCGAGTTCGCGGTAGACCCGCGGCGCGTGGGAGTTACGAACCATGTCGTGGACGCTTGTCACCCCGCGGGCGTTGGCGAACTCCTGGGCGGCGACGAGGAGCGCGCGGGTCTCGTCTGGATCGGGTTTGATGGCCTCGTAGATCGTGTCGACCGCCGCCTCGACGATCACGCCGTCGCCCTGTACGTCCGCTTCGGGCATTTCCCCTTCGTATCGCTCGCGCGCCACGGTGTTGAGCGAGGCGACGTGCATGTCCTCGCGGAAGGCCGCAACCGGCCGCTCGTCGCTCACCCGGTCGAGGTCCTCGCTGGTGAGGTACTCCGAGTCCCGCCACCCGCTCTCGTCGTAGCCGAAGCCGAGGACCCAGCCTTCGTTCTCTCCGCCGTTATCGTCCGACTCGCGGAGGCGTTCGATACACTCCTCGGGCCCGCTCGCCCCCGAGAGGTCGGCGTGGACGAGATACCGGCCGAGCGTCTCCATGTGGGTGTGGGCGTCGACGAATCCCGGGAGGACGACCCGGCCCTCGCAGTCGATCACGTGAGTCTCGACGCCCTCGAGAAAGTCGATCTCGTAGGTCTTCCCGATCCGGACGATCCGGCCATCGCGGACCGCGAGCGCCTCGTGGACCCTATCGGGATCCGCGAGGGTGTGGATCTCGGCGTTTCGCAGTATCAGATCCGCAGCACGCGTCATAGTCTGAGAGACGCGGCGGCGACCAAAGCCGTTGGGAATCCGCCCGGGACCGGCATTCTTAGGCCGCCGGGTTACGAGGTGCCGGTATGACCGATTCAGCCGACCTCGCGGCGCGCGTTCGCGAGGGCGACCTGCGCCTGCACGAACTCGAAGACCACGCCGACCCCGAGACGGCCGCCGCCGCCCGCCGGGAACTGATCGAAGTCGAAACCGACGCCGCCCTCGATACGATCGGCGATTTCTCCTTCGCAGCGAGCGACGCCGAACCGAACATCGAAAACATGATCGGGGGCGCACAGCTCCCGATGGGGGTCGTCGGCCCGATCCCGATCAACGAGGACGGGGAGGGCGGCGCGGCCGAGGGCGACTTTTACCTGCCGCTCGCGACCACCGAGGGAGCGCTGATCGCCTCGGTCAACCGCGGCTGTTCGGTCATTCGGACCTCGGGCGGCGCCGCGGCCCGCGTCACGAAATCGGGGATGACCCGCGCGCCCGTCTTCCGGGTGTCGGGGATCGCCGAAGCAGCGGAGGTCGTCGAGTGGGTCGAGGAAAACGTCGAGGAACTGCGCGAGGAGGCCGAGGAAACGACGAGCCACGGCGAGTTACTGGAGGTCACGCCGTACGTCGTCGGCGACAACGTCTTCCTCCGCTTTCGCTTCGACTCGAAGGACGCGATGGGGATGAACATGGTGACGATCGCGACACAGGCCGCCTGCGACCTGATCGAGGACGCCACTACTGCCTCGCTGGTCGCGCTCTCGGGCAACCTCTGTACCGATAAGAAACCCGCCGCGATCAACTCGATCGAGGGCCGCGGCAGGAGCGTCACCGCCGACGTGACGATTCCCCGGGAAGTCGTCGAGGAGCGCCTCCACACGACGCCCGAGGCGATCGCGGAGGCCAACACCCGCAAGAACCTGATCGGGAGCGCGAAGGCCGGAAGTTTAGGATTCAACGCCCATGCCGCCAACACCATCGCGGCGGCCTTCCTCGCGACGGGACAGGACGCCGCGCAGGTCGTCGAGGGCGCGAACGCGATCACGACCGCTGAGGCCCGCGAGGATTCGCTCTACGCGAGCCTCTCGATCGCCAGTCTCGAAGTGGGGACCGTCGGCGGCGGAACGAAACTGCCCACCCAAGCAGAGGCGCTCGACGTGCTCGGCCTGCGTGGCGGGGGCGATCCCGCCGGGTCGAACGCCGACGCGCTCGCGGAGGTCATTGCCACGGGTGCGCTCGCGGGCGAACTCTCGCTGCTCGCGGCGCTGGCCTCCCGACATCTCTCCAGTGCCCACGAGGAACTCGGGCGCTAACCCGAGAAGACGGCCGCGAGCGCGAGCATCGCGCCGAAGAAGCCGAACCCGCCGACGATGTACCACTCGAGGACAGGATCACCTCCAGTGCCGGGTTCAGCGAGGAACACTGCCCCGGCGAGACCGAGGAAACACAGCGCGAGGAAGCCGAGCGCGAGCTGTACCGCCCGGTCCGGTTCGTACTCCTCGCCCGTCTCAGTATCGACCGTAGCGAGCACCCGCTCGGTGGCGTCGGCGGCTTCGGGACTGGCCGCGAGCAGCCGCGGACTGGTCACGTCGCCGGCGCCCGGCCGGTAGGAGAGCCAGCACAGCGAGACGCCCCCAACGTCGACCCGCCGGAGGCGATCGACCCGCGGGAGCGAGATCGTCCGGTATCGGTGGGTGAGGGTCCTCTCTTCGGGGTTAACCTGGCCCCACGAGACCACGCCCGAGGCGAGCGGGAGCAAGAACAGCGCCCCGACGACCAGCACGAACAGGGCCCGCGGATTCAACGAGAGCGCCACGAGAATCACGAGCGCGCCCCCGATTACGGCCCCGAGCAGCCGCCTCCGGGTGAACGCCGCGGCGTAGCGCTCGGCGATCGCCTCGTCGGCGATCAGCGCCGCGAGCGGCGGGCGCTGGTCGCGGTCGGTAAGCATCGGCAGGAGGTAGAGCAGTGAGAGCGGACCCCCGATCAACGCGAGCAACGCGACGTAGGCGAGATACGTGTATTCGCCGCCGAGAGCGAGCGAGACGCCGAAAAACGCCACGCCACAGAAAACGAGCAGCATGCCGCCGCCGAACAGCCCGACCACGACGTAGACGAGCGCGCGCAGCCCCCGCGAACTGGCGGCGTCGGTCCGCCATTCGACCGGTTCCGACGACATACAGGAACTGTCTGTAGATAACTAATAAATCGATTGGCCGACCAGTTTCACTTCCACTGTGCGGACGGATCGGAATTATCCCCTTCAGGACTGAATCCAACGAGCGTACCCGTCGGGCGAGCACCCGCGGGTACCCCACCATGACCGAACGCGATCACGAACAGCGCCCGCGCTGTCCGGAGCTGACAGTGGTACAGCTTCGCATTATCAAGATCGTGCTGTCGATCGTCGCGACGCTGCTTTCGATCTGGCAGGCGCTCTAGAGACGGCGGTAGCGACCGCCCGATTCGCTGAGTTCGCCGGCTCGCACCAGTTTTTCGAGCGCGCGTTCGACGTAGCTCTCAGGAACGCCCCGCTCGCTCGCGTAGGCCGTGATCGCTCCGGCCGTCGGCTCCTCACTCTCTTCAACCGCCGCGAGGACGACTTCTTTACGAGAGTTCGAACCGGCTCCGGCGCTCGTCTCGCCCGCGCTGGCGGCCGCTTCGCCGTCGATTCCCGCACCTTCCAAGAGCTCCTCGTCCGTCACGACATCCCGTTCGACCTGCGAGTCGAGGTCCGAAAAGGAATCGACCGCGGCGAAGGCGTCGGCGTGGCCGCTTCTGCTCGCGAGCATCGAGGCGCGTACCTCGCGGGCGTGGTCGGCGTCCTCGGTCTCGACGAACTTCTTCAGTTTCCCGTACTGGTGGGTCTTCCCGCAGCCACGACACCGAACCGTCTCCTGACGACCCTCGATGATCCAGAGGGCGCTACAGTCGGTACAGCCGACGACGGCGTACATACCCCCGATTGGGCGAGACCGATGTTGAATCCTCGCCTATAAGCGCCTCGGGGGAGAGGCGGTAGCATGGAGCGTGTACCACTCGCGGAGACGACCGAAGCGGTCGAGAATGTCCACCTCGCACAGCTCGCTGCGGGCGAGGAGATGAGCGTCCAGCACTTCGAGTTCGAACCCGGCGCGACGGTGCCGCGACACGACCACCGCCACGAACAGACGGGGTTCGTCTACGAAGGCGAATTGACCTTTCTGTTGGAAGACGGCGAGCAGACGGTCAGTGCCGGGGAGTCGTACGTCCTCACGGGCGAGGAGGTCCACGGCGCGGAGAATCGTGGCGAGACCGTCGTCCGGGGCGTCGATATCTTCAGCCCGCCGCGGGCGAACCCCGACTGGGCCGAGTGACGCAAGCACAGCCCTTTTTCCCGTCACTGGCCGAGTGTCGATCCACACGTTCATCAGCGGGGATGGTCGAGAACACAGCCATGGACAAAGAAGAACGCCAACTCGAACGGTTCGTACGGGAGCATGGGGAGGACGGCGCGACGTTCGCGCCGACGAACGTCGAGGAGGCGATCGGCGGCTCGTTCGTCGAGACCGACGAGATCGAGTCGATACAGGATCGCGTGCGCAACTGGCTCGATGTGCCCCGGCCGGTCCACATCGTCGGGCCGACCGGCTGTGGGAAGACCGCCCTCGCGCTGTCGATCGCGGCCGCCCGCGACCAGCCCGTCGTCTGGGTCAACGGCGACGAGCTGATCGACACCGGATCGCTGGTCGGCGAACACGCCGGCAAAGCCCAGTACAAAGAGCGGGACAACTTCGTCCGGGGCGTGATGAAGAAGAAGTCGATCATCCGGGACCGGTGGGTCGACAACCCGCTCTCGGTCGCGGTGCAAAACGGCGCGACGCTCGTCTACAACGAGTTCTCCAGAACGAAACCCGCCGCCCACAACGTACTCCTCTCGGTGTTCGAGGAGGGCGTTCTCGACCGACCCGGCCAACGTGGCGAGAAACGGATCGTCGAGGTCGATCCCGAGTTTCGCGCCATTTTCACCTCGAACTCGACGGAGTATGCCGGCGTCCACCGCCCGCAGGACGCACTGCTCGACCGGTTCATCGGCGTCCACCTCGACTACTACGAGCGCGACACCGAAATCGAGATCGTTGCCGCACGGATCGACGACCTCGACGAGGACACCATCGAGGAAGTCGTCGATATCGTTCGTGACCTCCGCGATCGCCTCGAACTCCACGTCGGGACCCGTGCGGCGGTCATGATCGCCGAGGGATTAGTTGCGTTCGGCGAGGACGAACTGGTCGAGGTCTGTGTCGACGTGCTCGGTTCGAAGGCCGAATCGTTCGAGGACGTCGAGGAGATCCGCGACGAGATCGAAGACGTGGCGAGCTAACCCGGTCCGCCTCGGAGTTCCTAGCCGGGCGTTGCATACATCCAATACCGGATATTCCGACGAAAAGACGAAAACGTATTTCTAATTATCTATCATTATAATAGTATGGCTCATATCGAGACACCGGATGGGGTATCACTGTACTACAACGAACGCGGCGAGGGCGGGACGATCGTACTCGTCCACGGCTGGACGGGTGACTCCGAATTCTGGTGGCAGAAGAACGCCGACGTGCTCGCGATGGATCACCACCTCGTCACCTACGACCTCAGAGGCCACGGGCTCTCGGGGAAGACCGACGACGGCCACACCCTCTCGGGCTACGCGGCGGATCTCGAATTCCTCATGGAGTCGCTCGATCTGGATGACGCGACGCTCGTCGGCTGGTCGATGGGCGTGCCGATCGTCATGACGTACCTCGATGAGATAGGTGACGAACGGGTTCGAGCGATCGGCCTGATCGACCAAACCCCGAAGTTCTACTCCGATGACGGCTGGGAGTTCCCGCTTATGGGCGAGTTCTCCGAGGAGGCGCTCGCCGGGTTGGTCGGTGGTATCGAGGCCAACCGCTCCGAGGCAGTCAAGCCGATCATCCAGGCCTTCTTCGCCGAGCCCCGCTCCGAGGAGCGCCTCGCCGAGATCTACGCCCGGACGATGCTAACGCCGACCTCGGTCGCGACGGCGATGTTGAACGACATGGTTCCGCGGGACTTCAGGGAATTCCTCCCGACGATCACGGTTCCGACGCTGCTCTGCTACGGCGAGCACAGCGCGGTCTTTCCCGGACCGTTGGGCGAGTGGATGCACGAGCAGATCCCCGACTCCGAACTCGTAACGTTTGCGGAGAGTGGACACAGCCCGTTCTGGGAGGAACCCGAGAAGTTCAACGGGAGGCTGAAAACGTTCGTGGCGAGCGTCGCCGACAGGGAACTGATGACGGCGGACTGAGAACTGTTCTCGAGCTTCTCTCGGGGGCCAGAGAAACTGGTTACGCCAGTTTGTTCCCACGGCGATGCCGTGAGAGTGCGAACAGTTGTCTACACCAACTCTTCGATGTGATCAGACGCAGAAGGCGTCTGATTGCTTGCGGAACTGGCTACGCCAGTTCCTCAATGTTCTCGACGATCGCGTCGGCGAACTCGCTGGTCGCGACCTTCTCGCCGCCCTCGATCTGGCGTTCGAGGTCGTAGGTCACGGTCCCCGACTCGATGGTCTGCTCGACGGCGTCGCGGACGAGATCCGCCGCCTCGTCCCAGCCCAGATACTCGAGCATCAAGCGTCCCGAGAGGATCATCGCCGTCGGGTTGACTTTGTCCTGACCGGCGTACTTCGGGGCGCTCCCGTGAACGGGTTCGGCGAGACAGCGACCCTCGCCGAAGTTCGCACCCGGCGCGATGCCCAGCCCGCCGATCTGGGCGCCACACGCGTCCGAGAGGTAGTCGCCGTTCAGGTTCGGCAACGCGAGGATGTCGTACTCGTCGGTGCGCGTCAGGATCTGCTGGAGCATGTTATCGGCAATGCGGTCGTTGACGACCACCGCGTCCTCGGGTGCCTCGCCGTCGCGTTCCTCCCAGAGGGTATCCTCGGTGATGACTTCCTCGCCGTACTCCTCCTCTGCGACCTCGTAGCCCCAGTCGCGGAAGGCGCCCTCGGTGAACTTCATGATGTTGCCCTTGTGGACCAGGGTCACGGAATCGCGGTCGTTTTCGAGCGCGTAGTCGATCGCGCGCCGGACGAGGCGTTTGGTGCCGAACTCGCTGATGGGCTTGATACCGATGCCGACCGGGCCGTCGTGGATGGTCGAGTCGAAACCCATCTCCTCTTCGACGAACTCACGGACTTCTTCGGCCTCGTCGGTGCCGGCTTCCCACTCGATGCCGGCGTAGACGTCCTCGGTGTTCTCGCGGAACGAGACCATGTCCATCTGCTCGGGGTGCGAGACGGGCGAGGGAACGCCGTTGAGATGGTAGGTGGGCCGGACGTTCGCGTAGAGGTCGAGTTTCTTGCGCAGAGCGACGTTGAGGCTGCGGAAGCCCGCACCGACGGGGGTGGTCAGCGGGCCCTTGATGCCGACGTGGAACTGCTCGAAGGCCTCGACGGTTTCGTTGGGGAGGTGTTCGCCCTCGCCGTAGCGTTCGTTGGCGGCCTCGCCGGCGTAGACGCGCATCCAGGCGATGTCGCGGCCGGTGGCGTTGGCGGCGGCTTCCAATACTATCTGGGCGGCGGGGGCGACGTCGACGCCGATGCCGTCGCCGTAGATGATCGGGATGACGGGTGTGTTGGGGACCGAAAGCTCCTCACCATCGAACTCGATGGCCTCTCCCTCCTCTGGGACTTCGACCTTGTCGTAGCTCATATCACTTAGACGGTCGGCGAACGGCGGTAAAAGGCCTGCGTATTCCGTGTCCGAAGCGATCGGTCGGCTATCAGTTCAGCGCAGTTCCTCGAGCGATACCGTCGCGTCGTACGTCATCGAGATCCATTGGCCGGTGCCACCGGAGGGATCGTAGACGACGACGTCGTGACCCCCGAAAGGACCCACTATCGTCCCGTCGTCACCCATCGTCGATTCGAGCTCACAGTCGAGATCGATATCGACGTCGTCTTCGGTCTCTTCGCCGCCGTCAGTCTCGACCGACGATTCGAGTCGGGAGAGGAACTCCATCGCTTCCTGGTAGTTCGCCTTCGCGCTCGGCTTGAGCGCCTCGTATTCGGCGGCCTCGTGGCCTTCGAGCAGCGCTTTGGCCTCGAGGATCGCGTCGTCGAACGTCCGGTCGGTCGTGCTCATCGGTCGGCCTCCTGTGCGCCGAGGATCTCGGCGTAGTACGTGGCCATTACCTCGGCGGCCTCCTTCCAGTGGCGCTCGGTGTGCATGTCGTGGAGTTCGAGGCCGGTCAGATACCGGGTCGTGAGGTGGCCGTAGCCCGACTGCCCGTACTTGGGCTTTTCCTGATAGGAGCCGATCGCCGCGGCGATCTCGTGGCGCTGGGCTGCCATCGTGGGCGTCCAGTAATCCCCGCCAGTCTTGTGGTTCCGCCACGCCTCGGTGGTCTTGGGCGCGTATTCCCCGTCCATACCGACGATCTCCGCACGGCGGGCCAGCGCGTCCTCGACGGAACTCCAGTCGGCGTCATCGAGTTCGGGGTCGACGTCCGCGCCGTCGATAATGCCCTCCTCGACCTCGTCTTTCGCCCAGAAGGCGTCCGTCAGCGCACGGGCAGCCTCGCGGGCCTCCTCGTCGGTGAGGTGGGCGAACTGGTGGCGATCGACCTCGAAGAACGCCTCGACGGCGGCCTCGTACTCCCGGCGGTCGTGGTAGATGAAACCGAGACAGGTCTGTTCGGACATGAACGCGGCGAGGCTGCGTTCGTCGGCCTCGCCGAACGAGTCCGTGTCGATATCGTAGCCTTCGGCGTCGGTGGGCGTGCCGAACTGTGCGGTGGACGTGGGATCGAGGGTTTGGGAGTTCATTGGTGGGCTCCGAGTACACCCATAGCTGGCCGAGGAACACATATATAAATCAGCGAACATATCGGTAATCGGTCGCGCTTACCCGGGAGTAACCGTCTGACTGCGCCGAGTTGATCGTCGGCGCCCCACATTCACTACCCTCTACATGTCTCAATTACATATATATTTTGATTCGTCTGTCGGGAGGTAGCATTAAGCGAACCGGGTCGGATTCCGAGGTATGGACGTCATCGTTCACGGCGGAGCGGGACACAGCCCCGAAGAGCCCGAAGCGAGGCAATCGGTTCTCGACGAGGCCGCGCGAGCGGGGGAAGAGTCGACGACGGCGGTCGACGCGGTCTGTAGCGCGATTCGCGTGCTGGAGGACTCCCCGCGATTCAACGCCGGAACCGGCAGTGCGGTCCAGAGCGACGGGATCAGCAGGACCGACGCGGGGATCATGACCGGTCAGCGGGAGGCGGGTGCGGCCTGCTCGATGCCGGGCGTAGCCCACGCGGTCGATGTCGCCCGCGCGGTGATGGAGGAGACCCCTCACGTCCTGCTGTCGGGCGTTCACGCGGTCGACTTCGCCGCCGACTACGGGATCGATGTCGAAGGGAACCTGTGGTCTACGCGCACGCGCGAGCGGTGGAAGACGCTGGAGTCGCCCGAAGGCGGGCCACGCGAGCAACTCGCGTGGATCGAAGACCGGTTCGGCGAGACCGCCGCGGACCCGGATGGACGGGAAAGGGGGCGTGATCCGATGGATCACGATACGGTGGGTGCGGTCGCGAGCGACGGTGAGGACGTCGCGGCGGCGACCTCGACGGGCGGGCGCTGGCTCGCGCTCGCGGGTCGGGTCGGGGACGTTCCCCAGATCGGAAGCGGGTTTTACTGCACGCCCGCAGGAGGCGCGAGCGCGACGGGCGCGGGCGAGGACATCGCGCGCGTGACACTCTCACGGCTCGCGGTCGATCGGTTGGAGGACGGCGAGAGCGCCCAGCGAGCCGCCGACCGCGCCCTCGAGGAGTTCGCCGAGATCACCGCCTCGACGGCGGGGGTCATCGTCTGTGATCGCGACGGCGACACCGCCAGCGCGTACAACAGCGAACTCATGCAGACGGCGGCCCGTTCCCGGGCGCACGGCCAGGAGTCTCGCTAGCTCGCAGAACAACAGTTTAGTAGCGAGCCCCCACAATCGAAGTATGGATATCAGAGAGGCGAAACGGACGGACGTGGAGGCCGTCCGCGAGGTCGCACGCAAGTCACTACAGACGTCCTACGCGCACTTCCTCGAGGAGGGGACGATCGACGACGCCGTGGGCCAGTGGTACGGCGAGGGACGCCTCGAGGAGCTGATCTCGGACGAGGCCGACGACGTCTACATTCCGGTCCTCGAAGTCGACGGGGAGATCGTCGCGTTCGCCCAGTGCTACCTCGTCGAGTTCCCCGAGCGCGTCGGCGAGATCCACTGGCTGCACGTCGATCCCGACCACCGCGGCGAGGGCTACGGCTCGCGGCTGTACGACCACGTCCGCGAGCGCTTCGAGGACGAGGGGATCGACCGGTTCAAGGGGTTCGTCTTCGCGGAGAACAAGGCCGGAAACGACTTTTACGAACGCCGCGGGTTCGAGTCGGCCTACACCCACACCCAGGAGATCGCCGGCGAGGAGTACACCGAGAACGTCTGGGTCGACATCCCCGAGGGCGAGCAGTACCGCCGCGCGGTCGAACCCCACGAGAACGAGGACGGGACCACGCTCTACGTCGCCTACCGGGAGGCGTCGGTCGGGTCGAAGGGTGCGTTTCACGTCTCGTATCTCGACGAGGACCTCAAGAGCCGGTACGGCTGGTTCTGCTCGGCCTGTGAGAGCTTCGACAACGCGATGGACGCCTCGGGTCGGATCGTCTGCAACGAGTGTGGGAACACCCGCAAAGCCACCCGCTGGGACGCCGCCTACCTCTGATCGGCAGGCTCTTTTCGCTCGTCTCCATTCGTGTGGTATGCCATCCGTCCGGTGTTACGACTGTGGACGTTCGGCCGACCTCGCCGATCGAAAGCGCTGTCGGTGCGGTGAGCCGCTCTGGGTCGAGACGGATCCGGAGGCGTTCGAGTGGCCCACGGGTCGGAATCCGGGGATGTGGCGCTACACGGACCTGCTTCCCGTCGACCCGCCCTCGGGCGTCGGGGCGGCCGCGGGCGGCACGCCGCTGGTGCGAACGCCCCGACTCGACGTCGGCGGCGTCCAATCGTTTCTGAAAGACGAGGGGCAGAACCCGACGGGCAGTTTCAAGGACCGCGGCAGCGCGGTCGGGGTTGCGTCGGCGCTCGATCGCGGGGTCGAGCGAATTGGCACGGTTTCCCACGGCAACATGGCGATGAGCACTGCCGCCAACGCCACCGGTGCCGGCCTCGAGTGTGTCGTCTGTGTTCCGGCCGACATCCCCGATGAACGCCTCTCTCATATCGCGCACTACGACCCCGAAATCCTGCGGATCGAGGGCGACTACGGCCGCCTCTACGAGGTGTCGCTGGGAATCGAGGAGGTCGAGTTCGTCAACTCGGATACGCCCCTGCGGGTGGCGGGCCAGAAGACAGTCGCCCTCGAGATCTGTGAGGCCTTCTCGCCCGAAACCCCCGACGCGATCGTGCTTCCCGTTTCGAGCGGCGGCCAACTGGGCGGGATCTGGAAGGCCCTCCACGAACTCCGCACCGCCGGACTGCTGGAGGAGTTCCCCCGACTGTACGCGGCGCAGGCGGCGGCCTGTGACCCCATCGTCCGGGCGTTCGAGGCGGACGAAAAGGAGGTCCGCGCCATCGAGGGCGGCGAGACGGTCGCCTACTCCATCGCCAACGCCGATCCCCCCGGCGGAAACCGGGCGCTCGCGGCACTGCGAGACACCGGAGGGGGAGCGGTGTCGGTGCCGGATGGGGCCACCCGCGCCGCCCAGCAACGACTCGCCCGCGAGGGGGGCTTTCGCGTCGAGGCCTCCTCTGCAGTCGCGTACGCCGGTCTCGAACGACTCGTCGAACGTGACGAGATCGGTTCGGGCGAACGGGTCGTGACGATCCTCACCGGACACGGGTTCAAGGAGTCACACGGGATCGACGTGGATGCGAGGACTGTTTCGCTCGACGAACTGGCAAGCGTGCTGTAGGTCCGATCGGGGTCGAATCGGACAGCGTTTCGAACGAACGGTACGTACTGCGATTAGACCCACTCGAAAAGTGGATACAACGTCGAAAACAGCCGTAGCTAATCCACTATATCATTTCTTACGAGATCATAGTGTGAAAATATCTAGAGAGTGTGTTTTTGCCACCCATTTAGTCCGTCCCTCGTCCCCGAGCTTATAACGACCTTGCAGGTGCGTGGGTCTGTCTCATACTCTGGGCTAGCCAACTACTGGACAGACCGCCGCTATCGAACGAGGTCCTCGGTCCATCGTACGGCGGTTTTTCGAACGGTACCGCCACTGATGGACGGGGACGGAACTACGGAGACGGAGCGAGCTACACCAAATGAAAACGAGCATCGAAGTGGAGTACTGGGTGATCGACCGGAACGGGGCGTTGACCGATCCCGAGGATCTGGCGGAGATCTCCCCACAGGTCGAAGAGGAGTTCGTCGATTGCCTCTTCGAAATCAAGACGACCCCCTGTGAATCGGTCGACGAACTGCGCGAGGAATTCGTCGAGCGGTTGGACGAGGTCCTGCGCGAAGCGAAAGCACGGGGAAAAGCGCTCGTCCCGCTCGGAACGCCGATCAACGCCGGCGAGATCGACCAGTTCCCCGAGGAGCGCGCCCGCATCCAGCGACGCGTCCTCGGCGAGGACTTCGACTACGCGAAACACTGTGCCGGAACCCACATCCACTTCGAGAAACGGCGCGTCGTCGACCAGTTGAACACGCTCATCGCGCTCGACCCCGCCCTCGCGCTGATGAACTCCTCGCCGTACTACAAGGGCCGTCGGGTCGCCGCGGGTGCGCGTCCCTACATCTATCGAAAGAAGGGGTACGCGACGTTTCCCGATCACGGCCAGTTGTGGGACTATGCCGACTGTGTCGCCGGGTGGAACGACCGGCTCGAACGGCGATACGCGGAGTTCAAGCGGGCGGCGATGGAAGCCGGCGTCGACGAGGAACGCTTCGAGGCGAACTTCTCTCCCGACGACTCGATCTGGACGCCGGTCCGGTTGCGAAAGAGCTACCCGACCGTCGAGTGGCGCTCACCGGACGCCGCGCTCCCGAGCGAGATCCTCCGGCTCGCCGGTGAGCTATACCCGATCATGGACCGGGCGAGCCGCGTCGACGTCAGCATCGAGGGCGAAGATGGGTTCGTCGCCGAGGACGCCATCACGCTTCCCGAGTTCGACGCGCTCCGCGAGTACGCAGACGCCGCGATCCAGGAGGGCCTCGATTCTGATCGCGTCCGCTCGTATCTCGAGCGGATGACACTGAACGTCTCGAGCTACGATCCGATCTCGCCGCGGATCGACGGCCAACGATACGTCGACGCGGCCGGTGCCCGCGATCTGCGCCTCGAATACGCGACCGTCCTCGAACGCGACGTCGCTCGACTCACAGCCCCGAAAAAACGCGTCTGAGTTACAGCAGCTCCTCGACGCTGTCGGCGACCTCTTCGGGGGTGTCGCCAACGGGGACGCCCGCGTCGTTGAGCGCGTCGATCTTCGATTCTGCGGTACCGGTCCCGCTACCGGAGACGATCGCGCCGGCGTGACCCATCCGCTTTCCGGGTGGGGCCGTGCGCCCGGCGATGAACCCTGCGACCGGCGTGTCCATGTTCTCGGCGATGAACTGTGCGGCCTGTTCTTCGTCCTCGCCGCCGATCTCGCCGCACATGACGACCGCATCGGTTTCGGGATCGTCCTCGAACAGCGAGAGCGCGTCGACGAAGGAGGTCCCGATGATCGGATCGCCCCCGATTCCCACCGCGGTCGTCTGACCGAGTCCGCGGTTGGTGAGGTTGTCGACGACCTGGTAGGTCAGGGTACCTGATCGGGAGACGAGCCCGACGTTACCCGACGAGAAGATGTTGCCGGGCAGAATTCCTAACTTGGCCTCGCCGGGGGTGATTAGACCGGGGCAGTTCGGCCCGACGAGGTGGGTGTCGACCTCCGAGAGCCGTTTGTTCACCTTCGCCATGTCCTGGGTCGGGATCCCTTCGGTGATGGCGACCGCGAGGTCGAGGTCCGAATCCAGGGACTCGAAGATGGCGTCCGCGGCGAACGCGGGAGGCACGAAGATCACGGAAGCGTCCGCGTCCTCCTCGCGCACGGCTTGGCTGACGGTGTCGTAGACCGGCACGCCAGCCACTTCTTGACCGCCGCGTCCGGGCACCGCGCCCGCGACAACGTTCGTGCCGTACTCCATCATCTGTTCGGTGTGGAACTTCCCCTCGCCACCGGTGATGCCCTGTACGACCACGCGGGTGTCGTCGTCGACTAGAATGCTCATTGGCTTGCCTCCTGTGCGTTCTCGACGGCACGCTGAACCGCTTCTTCCAAGGTCTGTTCGACCTGCACGAGGTCCGCGTTCAGGATCTCCATACCCTCCTCGGCGTTCGTCCCCGCCAGCCGGACGACGACCGGTTTGGGGATCTCGTCGAACTGCTCTAAGGCGTTGTTGATCCCCTTCGCGACCTCGTCCCCGCGGGTGATGCCGCCGAAGATGTTGAACACGACCGACTCGACGTTCTCGTCGGAGAAGACCATGTCCAGCGCGTTCGCAATCCGGTCGGCCTTCGCGCCGCCGCCGACGTCGAGGAAGTTCGCGGGCTCACCACCATAATGATCGACCAGATCGAGCGTCGTCATCACGAGGCCCGCGCCGTTGCCGATGATGCCGACGTCGCCGTCGAGTCGAACGTAATCGAAGCCGTACTCGCCGGCCTTGCGTTCGAGGTCGTCCTCGTATGAGTCCTCCTCCATCTCGGCGAGTTCTGGCTGGCGAAACAGCGCGTCCTCGTCGATGTTCATCACGGCGTCGGCGGCGACGACCTCCCCACTACTGGTTACCATCAGCGGGTTGATCTCCGTGTCGCTGGCGTCCCGGTCGTCCCACAGCGAAAAGAGCGTCGTGAGCACGCTCGAAACGTCGCCGGCGACCTCGCGGTCGATCCCGGCGTCGTAGACCGCGCGGCGGGCCTGATACGGCTGGAGGCCGAAGGCGGGGTCGATGTATTCGCGGGCGATCGCCTCGGGGTCCTCTTCTGCGACCGACTCGATGTCCACTCCACCCTTCTCCGAAACCATCGCGACGGGCTTTCCCTCGCCACGATCCATCGTCACGCCGACGTAGAGTTCGTCGACGAAATCGACGGCCCCCTCGACGAGGACACGCCCGACGGTGTAGCCCTTGAGGTCCATCCCGAGGATGGCGTCTGCGGCCTCGCGGGCCTCCTCGTCGTTCTCGACGAGTTTGATCCCGCCGGCCTTCCCGCGACCGCCGACGTGTACTTGCGCTTTGACGGCGACCGGATACCCGATCGACTCGGCCGCAGAAAGCACCTCCTCCGTGCTTTCTGCGAGCTGCGAGTCGGGCGTCGGGATGCCCGCGTCGGCGAACACCGACTTCGCCTGATACTCGTGAAGCTTCATTGGTGACTCGAACGGAACTCCTGCGTACGGCGAGTTAGTAGTACCGAAAGCGGTCGCGAAGGCTCACCACGAGATCACTCGTCGTCCTTCCAATCGCCGGCCTCTACGCCGTGGTATTCGCCTTTGGCCTGCCGGGAGGACGGCCACGCCGTCAGTACGAGGGCGACGACGTAGTACAGCACGACTACCCCGACCACGACCGTTCCCGGCACGCCCGGCATCGCCGCGGTTTCGACCCACCGCTCGCCCGGAACGAACAGGCTGATCCGAAACAGCCACGCCAGAAGTAACACGCTCAACAACAGGAAGTAGACGCGCCGCAACCGCCGCGTTATCGCCTCCCGTGTCGAGACCTTCAACGTGGGATTGCGCAGGTCGTCGGCGAGTTCGGTCCGCCACTCCCGCCGGATCGAACTCTCGGGGTTGAACGCGTTGGCGAAGACGTTCTCCTCGATCATCCGAACCCGGGATCGCGTGGCGTCGAACGATAGCGTCTGATGTCGAAGACGAGAAAGACCGATAGGGCGAACATGCCGATCAACAGGAAGTATGGCGGGCTGTCCACCGAGGCGAACGACAGCGAGAGGACGGCGGCGATGACGGCGATGGCCCAGTCGGTCGTCAGGTCGAGGCGATCCAGACGCTTCGACATCTGTCCCACCTCTCCCCGGTAGTAATGGGGAAGCAACGAGAGGAACTCCGTCGGTTCCGCTCCGGCCTTCGCCGCGACCTCCCGTGCGTCGTGTGTCTCGGGGTCGAATCGATCGTCTTCTTCCATACGTCTCGTAGGTCCTCTCCGGGCAAAGAGCTCACAGTCCATCCCACCGACAGGATGCCACGCTATCCGACGTGTCATCCGTCGAAATGCCCGTGCGGTTTCTCACCGTACCGAACCGATTATCGTATACGTTAATCGGATAGCTAGTGAATGATCCGGTGATTGAAACCGGGTATAACACATCTCCATTCGTATGTTATCGATCCGCTAACGAGGCGTTCACGTCAACTAATATGACAGTTAGCAGATCTATAATAAGGCGGGAACCGTGCGTAGAGCACCCCGGTTGCAATGTCACTGGACCGTGGTGGGAACGTCGATACGCTGCTGATCGGTATCGACGCCTGTAGCGAGGGGATACTCGAACCGTTGTTCGAAGCAGATCGGGTGCCGACGATCCAGTCGATCTGGGAAAGCGGCCCGAGCGGGACGCTCGAATCGCAGATACCGCCCTGGACAGCGAGCGCGTGGCCCTCGCTGTACACCGGGACGAACCCCGGCAAACATGGCGTTTTCGATTTCCTGACATACGACGGTTACGACTGGGGCGTGGCGAACGCGAACGCCGTCGACGAACACTCGCTGTGGGAGCTCCTCGACCATCACGACCGCCGAAGCGTCGTCGTCAACGTCCCGATGACCTACCCGCCTAGCGAAATCGACGGCGCAGTGATACCGGGCTTTACAGCCCCCGAGAACCCGCCCTCCCATCCCAAGGGGATCTTGAAGGAGGTTCGCGAGGCGATCGGCGAGTACACGGTGTACCCGACGCCGGGCGGCGAGGCCGAGGCCTTCGAGGAGTACGTCGAGTCGGTCGGGATGCGAAGCGACGCCTTTCTCTATCTCGTCGAGCAGTTCGAGCCTGACTTCGGATTCGTCCAGTTTCAGGTCACGGACACGGTCTTTCACCAGTACGGCTACGAGGAGGAACTCGTCGCGGAGATCTACGAGGCGGTCGACCGCGAGATCGATCGCATCCTCAAGGCCACCGACCCGAACGTCGCCCTTCTCGTGAGCGATCATGGCCTCGGGAAGTACGAGGGATGGGAGTTCCGGCTGAACACGTTCCTCAGGGATCACGGCTACATCGAGACGACCCGTAACGCCGCGGGGATGCCCTCCTGGCAGACGATGCGCGAGCAGTCGCTCAGGAAGGGCGAGGAGACCACTGAACGCCAGCCGACGATGCTCGAACGCGGGGTCGCGACCGCTGCGAACTTCGGGCTCACCACCCGCCGGATCGGTCGCGCCCTCGAAACCGTCGGGCTCGCCGACCTCGCGAAGCGCTACGCGCCGGCAGGGATCGTCAAGGCGTCGGACGAACAGGTCGACTTCACCCGATCGCGGGCGTACATGCGCTCGCGCGTCGAGACGGGCGTTCGGATCAACCTCAAGGGGCGCGATCCGGAGGGTGGCGTCTCCCCCGAGGAGTACGAGGACCTCCGCGAGGAACTGATCGAGCTCCTGTCGGGCGTCGAAGCCCCGGACGGCGAACCGGTCTTCGAGGACGTCGCGCGCGTCGAAGAGTACTTCGAGGGGCCGAACGTCGATCGGGCCGTCGACGTCATGACCGTGCCCAACGATTGGAACTACTTCCTCTCGGCCCAACTCCGTGAGGACCTCTTCGTCCCCCCGTCCGAGCCGTGGAACCATAAACTCGAAGGCGTCGTGATGGCGAGCGGGCCGGGGATCGACGCCGATGCGGACCTCTCGGGGGCACACCTCCTCGATATCGCGCCGACGGTCCTCTCGGCGCTCGGCGTGCCCAGAAGCGACCGGATGGACGGCGACCCCCTTTCGCTGGTCGCGCCGACCGACGAGATGGCCTACCCCGACCGGAGGAAGGGAGTGCGAGGGACGACCACCGACGGAAACGTCGAGGACCGACTGACGGATCTGGGCTATCTCGAGTAGGCTTCCGCATCCGTCGCGCTTTATCGTCGCGAGCACGTCCGTCCGACAATGACATTGGCGATAGACGCAACGGATCTCGAGAAGGACTACGGCGACGTCCGGGCGCTCGACGGTCTGAATCTCTCGGTCGAACAGGGGGAGTTCTTCGGCCTCCTCGGGCCGAACGGTGCGGGCAAAACGACCTTTATCAACACGCTCGTCGGACTCGTGCGAAAGACCGGCGGCGAGGTGACGGTCTTCGGCAACGACGTTGAGGACGAGTACCGCGAGGTGCGCGACAGCATCGGACTGGCCCCACAGGAGTTCAACGTCGACCGGTTCTTCCCGATCCGCGAAGTACTGATGCACAAGGCGGGCTATCACGGCGTGAGCGAGGCCGAACGCGAGCGCCGGGCCGACGAGGCGCTCAAGCTCGTCGGGATCTACGACAAGCGAAACACCCGTTTCGACTGGCTCTCGGGCGGGATGAAACGCCGCCTGCTCCTCGCACGGGCGATCGTAACCGAGCCGAACCTCCTCATTCTGGACGAACCGACCGCGGGCGTCGACGTCCAACTCCGCCACGACCTCTGGGAGGTGATCAACCGGCTGAACGACGAGGGGACGACGATCCTGCTGACGACCCACTACATCGAGGAGGCTGAACGCCTCTGTGACCGGGTCGCGATCATGGATTCGGGCCGGAAGGTGACGGTCGCCACACCCGAGGAACTCACCGAGCGGGGCAGTGATACCATCACCGTCGAACTGCGCGATCCACCGGCGAGCGCGCCGCCTCTCGACGGGCTCTCGGAAGTCGAGGACACCCGACTGGAGGACGATCGGCTGGCCGTCCGGGTGGCGGGCAGCGGCGGACGGGTCGCCCCGCGACTGCTCAACGCGCTCGAAGACAGGGGCCACGAGATCACCGACATCGACATCTCGCGTACATCACTCGAAGAGATTTTCGTCGAACTCACCGAAGGCCAACGCGGGAGTGACGAGCCCGACGGTGACGGCACCGGCGAGGACGGCACGGCCGACGAACCCGCCCGTCTCGCGGGGGAGGCCCGCTGATGGTCGAAAACCCGGTTTCGGCCCGGTTCTATACGCTGCTCGAACGCGAGGTCCAGCGGTTCGTCCGGCGGCCTTGGAACACGTTCCTCCCGCCGATGATCACGAACGTGCTCTATTTCTCGGTGTTCGGCGTCATCCTCGGGACGCGCATCCAGGAGATCCAGGGCTTTTCCTACATCCTGTTTCTCCTGCCCGGACTCGTGGTTCTGGGGGCGATCTCGAACGCCTTCGAGAACGCCTCGTTTTCGATCTTCCACGGCCGGTGGAACGAGTACATCCACGAGACGATCACCTCGCCGCTGTCCTATACCGAGATGGTGCTCGCCTACGTCCTCTCCAGTGCGTCGAGAGGGATCGTCGTCGGGGTCATCATCGCGGTCATCGGCGCGTTTTTCACTCCCGTGGGGGTCGAACAGCCGTTCTACCTCGTCGCGTTCATGCTCGTCGTCTCGCTGCTGTTTGCCGCCCTCGGGGTCGTCGGCGGGTTGGTGGCGAAGGACTTCGACCACCTCACGGTGATGAACCAGTTCATTCTTCGACCATTGGTCTTCTTCGGCGGCGTCTTCTACTCGCTCGAGATCCTGCCGTCGCTCTGGAGAACGGTCTCGCTGTTGAACCCGATGGTCTACATGGTCAACGGCGTCAGATATGGCTTTCTGGGCTACTCCGACGTCGACCCGAACACCGCGCTCGCGGTGCTCTCGGGGCTGACGATCGGCGTGGTCGCGCTCGATATCGCCATGTTCGCACGGGGCTACGGGCTGACGGACTGAGGAGTAGGGTTTTGTCGTCCGAGCGCGACTCCCCCGTATGCGTGCGGTACGATACCACGAGCACGGCGGCCCCGAGGTACTGACTGTAGACGACGTGGACCGACCCGAACCGGGCGGGCACGAACTGCTCGTGCGGGTCGCGGCCGCGGGGGTTAACCCCGTCGACACCTACTTCCGGGAGGGATCCTACGAGCCCTACGAACTGCCGATGACGCCCGGGTCGGATTTCGCGGGCGTCGTCGAGGGGGCGGGCGACTGGACGCCCGGCTTCGAGGCCGGCGATCGAGTCTTCGGCACCGGCCTCGGCAGGGATCATCAGGGCACCTACGCCGAGTACGTGCTCGTCCCGACCGACAGGGTCGCCCATCTGCCCGAGAACGTCGACTTCGCCGGCGGCGGCGGGGCAGGCGTGGCCGCCGTCACCGCGTGGCGCGCGCTGATCGATCACGCGGAACTCGAACCCGCCGAGACCTGCCTGATCCACGGCGGTTCCGGCGGGGTGGGCCACGCCGCCGTCGGCCTCGCCGCGGCGACCGGTGCGGAGGTCGTGACCACCGCCTCGCCCGACTATCACGACGACCTGAGAGACTTCGGTGCGGACGCCGTCTTCGACTACCGGGACGAGGACCTCGAAGAAGCCGTCGGAGAGTACGAACCCGCGGTGATCCTCGATCACCGTCTTGACGAGTACCTCGACTTCGACGCGGCGGTCGCCCAACAGGGCGCGCGGATCGTCGGGATCGGGAACACGCAACCGCAAGCGGGCTGGGAGAACGTGCCCGCCGCCCGCGCGAAGGAACTACGCGTGCAGCTCATGAGCATGTTCAACACACCCGACCTCTCGGCCCGCCTCGAACGGATCGCCCGGCTCATGGAGCGCGAGGAGTTGGCGATCCGCGTCGAGCGGAGTTACCCCGTGGAGGAGGCAGGCGAGGCCCAGCGTGCGGTGATGAACGAGAGCTTCCTCGGAAAACTGGTGATCGAGCCGTAGCGGACTCCCCGTCGGCTCTCGGCGATCAAGCGAGACTCCCCTCAGTCGCCGACGTAGTACCACATCGCGTTGCCCTTCGCGACGTCGGGACAGGCACTCAGCCCGGGCTTGACGACGGTCTCCCACCAGCCGCCCTCGGGGATCGCGTACTCGCCCGGATAACAGGGATAGACCTCGCGGATGAAGTCGCTCCGGCGGGCGCTGCCTTGGTTTCTGAGGTAGGTGTAGGCGGCGAGTATCGCCTGTCGGCGTTCGGTCTGTTCGGTTCCGGTTCCCGGGATGTACCGGTCCATGACGAGCCGGCGAATCCGGTCCGGGACGTCGCGTTTCGGTCGGCGTGGACGATCGGTCTCGACGACGATCCCGCCGGTGTCGTCGATCTCGATCAGACAGTCCTTATACCGGAACGAAAAGAGGTCGTCGGCCGGTTCCTCGAACTGCGACCGAAGCGAGTCGGTGTCGATGACCGATTCCAGCGGCGGAACCAGATCCATCGGGGCCGTGTCCCGCGCGGCGGCGATGGCCGCGGCGACGGAGACGACTGGCGAGGTATCGGACGCGGGCGGGTGGTGCGTCTCATAGACGCTGCGTCCCTCACAGTCGTCGTCCGATCGGCCGATGGGGTCATCCTGTGACATGGGCCTAGTCCTCGCGTCTGTCCCTCCAGGCGAGAAGCGCGTCGACGCGCGTCGGTTCGACCGCGAGTTCGACGATCCGCGCCTCCCAGTCGACGTCTATCAGGCCGGAATCGGCCATCTTCGGTAGCCACGCGTGATAGAGGTCGATCTCGACGAGTCGCGCGTTCGCGAGGTCGCGACCCTCGGGATGGTGGGCGTTCTCGCTCGCGGCGACCCGCCCGGCGATCGTCTCGACCGAGAGTTCGCCCGCCGTTCGCAACGCCCGCAACACCCGCTCCTCTCGTGAATCGGCGGTGATCGCCGCCTTCCCTTCGGTCTCGACGACCCGATCGAACGCGTTCCCGATCAGCGAGAGCGTGTGGTCGTCGTGATCCCGCGGGTCGACTCGCGCGTAGGCGACCGCACCTGTCATGCGGAGGCGTTCGGTGAGCGCCTCGATAAAGGAGATCGTACGCTTGGCACCGACGTGTTCGATCACCGGCGTCAGCGATTCGAGCCAGATCACCGTCTGCTGGTCGGTGTGGAGCCACTCGGTGATGTACAGGTTGATCGCGGTGTAGAGTTCGGCGAGATCGCTCGGGCGCTCGACCGCCGTCAGCGGGAGGTCGACCGTCTCGTGGGTCGGCCGCTCGGGCGTCGCCGGATCGATCGGCGTCCCGATCCGGATCGCCCCGGTCTTGACCGGCAGTTCGCCGAGCTGCTGCTCGCAGGCGTCGACCCACTCAAGCGGGTCGAGGCGAGTCGTGATCGCGAGCACGTTCATCGCCCGCGGGTCCCGCTGGTCCCAGATCGGTCCCCACGTCTCCTCGGAGGGTCCACGGAGCAACACCGTCACCGGGCCCTTCTCGTCCTCCCCTATCCCTCCCGGTGTGACGGAGTGCGAGGTCTGCGTCATACTCGCCCATCGAGGGCGACCGGCAAGTAGCTTGTCGTTCGTCCGCCGGTATCGGCCGTCGAACAGGTCAGATCCCGGGATTCGCCGAATCGGGCGTTTGACCTCTGGGCTCACCGGTCGGCTTTATCGAGGTGGCCGTCGAATCGGGCGACATGTCCGTGACATTCGACTTCGACGGGCGAGCGGTACTGGTGACCGGCGCGTGTGGCGCGCTCGGCAGTGCGGTCTGTGAGGCGTTCGACGCCGCGGGCGCGAGCGTCCACGCAACCGACGTGATCGACGTCGAAAGCGAGGACTCGCTGCTCGATCCCGACCTCGCCGAGTTCCATCGTGGGGACCTCACCGACGAGGCCGACGTCGAGCGCGTCGTGGAGGCCGTCGTCGACTCGGCGGGCCGTCTCGACTATCTGGCGAACGTCGCCGGCACGTGGGCGGGCGGCCAACCGATCGACGAGACGGACGTGAGCGAGTTCGAGATGCTGATGAACGTGAACTGTAAGAGCGCCTTCCTCGCCTCGAAACACGCCCTCTCACACCTCAGAGAGACCGAGGGTGCGATCGTCTCGGTGTCGGCCCGTGCCTCCCTCGAAGGCGGCAAGGGCGACGGGCCCTACCGGATGTCCAAAGCCGGAATCAGGCTCCTGACCGAGACGCTCGCGGCGGAGAACAAAGGGACCGTGCGCGCCAACTGCGTCATGCCGAGCGTGATCGACACGCCCGCGAACCGCGAGATGATGGATCCCAAAGACGAATGGGTCAACCCCGCCGCCATCGCCGAGGTGTTTCTCGTCCTCTGTAGCGACGCGACGGAACCCACGAGCGGCGCGGCGATCCCGGTCTACGGCGAGGCCTGATCCCCTCGCTTTCCCGGAGTGTTTGGGCCGCCCACGAGCGTCTTCGGATCACATTCCTCCGCTTGACGGCGATTCGATTCGCTTCTGAGTGGGAAGAAATCATGTCATTTGCTTTCATGTATCGGTGGGTTTATAACCAGGGGTGCGAATGATGGCCCCATGTCACAACGAGAGACGTGGGCGACCAGGACGGGGTTCATCCTGGCCGCCGTCGGCAGCGCGGTCGGTCTGGGCAACATCTGGCGGTTCCCGTTCCAGACCTCGGCAAACGGCGGGGCGGCCTTTCTGGTCGTCTACCTCGCGGCGGTGTTGTTGATCGGCATCCCGGTGATCCTCGCGGAGTTCGCGATCGGACGACGGGCAAACGTCGACGCCGTCAAGGCGTTTCGCACCCTCGATCGCCCGAGTTGGCGGTTCGTCGGCGCGATCGGTATCCTCGCGTCGTTCTGGACGCTGTCGTACTACAGCGTCGTCGGCGGCTGGGTCACCCGGTACGTAGCCGGCAGCGTCACCGGCAACGCGCTCGCGGCCCCCGAGAGCTACTTCGGCGCTGTCTCGGCCGGTCTTCCCGCGATCCTCACCCACGCAATCTTCATCGCGGTCACCATCGGCATCGTCGCCTTCGGGATCGA
Organism: Halalkalicoccus paucihalophilus; assembly: GCF_001593955.1. Lineage (GTDB taxonomy): Archaea > Halobacteriota > Halobacteria > Halobacteriales > Halalkalicoccaceae > Halalkalicoccus > Halalkalicoccus paucihalophilus. The sequence continues at coordinate 553,452 of NZ_LTAZ01000004.1, forward strand.
ACGCGGGATCGAACTCGCCACGAAGTTCATGGTTCCGAGCATCGTCGTCCTGTTGCTCGTGCTCGCGGGTTTTGCGGCCACGCTCCCCGGCGCGGGCGAGGGCTACGCCTTCTTCCTCTCGCCGGATTTCGGTGTGGTCGCCGAGAACTGGCAGTCGATCCTTCCGGCGGCGTTCGGTCAGGCGCTCTTTTCGCTCTCACTCGGTTTTTCCGTGATGATTACGTACGCGTCGTACCTCGGCCGTGACGACAGCCTCTTTGCGGACGGTCTCGCCATCGCGGTCACGAACACCTTCGTGGGGGTGCTCGCGGGGCTGGTCGTCCTGCCGCTTTTGTTCGCACAGGGCGTTCCGCCGGGCGAGGGTGGTGCCGGTGCCGTCTTCATCGCGATTCCGACGGCGCTCGCCGAACTGCCCGGCGGTGGGCTTCTCGGGCAACTCATCGGGGTCGTCTTCTTCGCCGTCGTCTTCATCGCGGCGCTGTCTTCTGCGATCAGCCTGCTCGAAGCCGTCGTCGCCTACGCCGTCGACACCTTCGGAATATCGCGCGCGCCGGCCGCTATCGGTCTCGGACTCGCCGGATTCCTGCTTGGAATCCCCTCGGCGCTCGATACCGCGTGGCTCGACTGGTTCGACGGGATCGGCGTCACCTTCTTCCTGCCGATCGCGGTGCTCGCAGTCGTCGTGTTCGTCGGCTGGATCATGGGCGACGAGGCGGTCGCTGAACTCCGTCGGGGATCGAACCTGACGAGCGCCGGGACGACGTGGCTGTGGATGCTCCGGACGTTCGTCCTCCTCGTCGTCCTCCTCATCGTCGCGCTCAACTTCAACGACCTGTTTCTCACGCCCGATACGGGCTACTACATCGTCCCCGGACCGCTCCAATAGGTCGGTCCGGAAGCGATCCCGAACGGTTCGGGCTCGGCGGCGTTCTCGCGATGGACGCACTCGATCGACCTGCGGAACGTTTTTGTCGGCGTCCGTAATGGGTTGGCGTATGCTGAATCGTGACGGATGGTGGTGGCCGTGACCAACGACGACGAGATCGAGGAACTCCGCGATCTGAAGGCGGAAGCCGAATTCGGCGGCGGCGAGGACCGGATCGAATCCCAACACGGGAAGGGCAAGATGACCGCCAGAGAGCGCATCGAGTACTTCCTCGACGAGGGGACCTTCCACGAGTTCGACCAGCTTCGAACCCACCGGAACCACAACTTCGGCATGGAGGAACGCAAGATCCTGGGCGACGGCGTCGTGACGGGCTACGGCGACGTCAACGGCAGAAAGACGTTCGTCTTCGCCCACGATTTTACGGTGTTCGGAGGCTCGCTGGGTGAGGTGTTCGCCGAGAAGATCTGCAAGGTGATGGACACCGCCATGGAGGTCGGCGCGCCCATCGTCGGGCTGAACGATTCCGCGGGCGCGCGCATCCAGGAGGGTGTCGTTTCGCTCGCCGGTTTCACGGAGATCTTCCACCGGAACCAGAAAGCGAGCGGCGTCGTCCCGCAGATCTCCGGGATTATGGGGCCGTGTGCGGGCGGGGCGGTCTACTCCCCGTCGATCACCGACTTCATCTTCATGGTCAAGGACACGAGCCACATGTACATCACCGGCCCGGGCGTGATCGAGACGGTCACCGGCGAGGAGGTCACCCAGGAGGAACTCGGCGGCGCGCGCACCCACGCGAACAAGACGGGCGTCGCGCAGTTCGCCGCTGAGTCCGAGAAGGCCGCCCTCGACGACATCAAGCGCCTGCTCTCCTACGTTCCCCAGAACAACGTCGAGGACCCCCCGAGGGTGGAACCGTGGGACGACCCCGACCGCCGGGACGAGGAACTCAACGGGATCGTTCCCGAGAGCCCGCAGAAGCCCTACGACATGGTCGACGTAATCGACGGGATCACCGACGAGGGGGCCTTCTTCGAGGTCGCCCCCGAGTTCGCGAAGAACATCGTCGTCGGCTTTTCGAGGCTCGACGGCCATTCGGTGGGCGTGGTCGCGAACCAACCACGGGCGAACGCCGGGACGCTCACCGTGGATTCGAGCATGAAGGGCTCGCGGTTCGTCCGCTTTTGTGATGCCTTCAACATCCCGATCCTCACCTTCGTCGACGTTCCCGGCTACATGCCCGGTACGGATCAAGAGCATCGGGGGATCATCCGCCACGGCGCGAAACTACTGTACGCGTACTCGGAGGCCACCGTTCCGTTGATGACGGTGATCACCCGCAAGGCGTATGGAGGAGCCTACTGCGTGATGGCCTCGAAACATCTGGGGGCCGATGTCAACTACGCCTGGCCCACGAGCGAGATCGCGGTGATGGGGCCACAGGGCGCGGTGAACATCCTCTACCGACAGGAACTCGAAGAGGCGGAGGACACCGAGAAACGGCGCCAAGAGCTGATCGACGAGTACAGAGAGGAGTTCGCGAACCCCTATACGGCGGCTGATCGCGGGTTCGTCGACGACGTGATCGAGCCCGCCGATACCCGCTCGCGACTCGTCGACGACCTCGAACTGCTGCGTTCGAAACGCGAGTCGGGGCCGGACAAAAAGCACGGCAACATCCCGCTATGAGCGAGGACGACCCCGGCCTCGACGGCGACGCCACGCTTGCGATCCCCGAGAGCGCCAGCGAGGACGAGGCCGCGGCGATCGCTGCGGCGATCGGCTCGCACCTGCGCGCTCAGGAAGCGGCCACCGGGGGCGAGCACGAACCGACCTGGGAGGGCGAACGCTGGACGTTCGCGGGCCGGATCGAGGGGTTGAGCGGACGGAGGGTCCGGGTACCGAACGGCGCGCCGACCGACCGATGGGCGGCAGCGGGCCGAACCGACAGAATGAGGTAATCCACTCGGAGATAGTTCAACAATGTTTAGGAAAGTCTTAGTCGCGAATCGGGGTGAGATCGCCGTTCGCGTCATGCGTGCGTGCGAGGAACTGAACGTCAGTACGGTCGCCGTCTACAGCGAGGCCGATACGGACTCGGGTCACGTCCGGTACGCCGACGAGGCGTACAACATCGGGCCGGCACGGGCGGCCGACTCGTATCTGGATCACGAGGCGGTGATAGAGGCCGCGCGGAAGGCCGACGCCGACGCGATCCACCCGGGCTACGGCTTCCTCGCCGAGAACGCCGAATTCGCCGAGAAAGTCGAGGAGGCGGACGGCATCACGTGGATCGGGCCCACGAGCCACGCGATGGAACAGCTCGGCGAGAAGACCAACGCCCGCCGGATCATGCAGGAGGCAGGCGTGCCGATCGTCCCCGGGACGACCGACCCCGTCACCGACCCCGAGGAGGTCAGGGAGTTCGGCGACGAACACGGCTATCCCGTCGCGATCAAGGCCGAGGGCGGCGGCGGCGGGCGCGGGATGAAGATCGTCCACGATCCCGACGAAGCCGAAGACCAGCTTCAAAGTGCGAAACGCGAGGGCGAGGCGTACTTCGACAACGACTCGGTTTACATCGAGCGGTTTCTCGAGAACCCGCGCCACATCGAGGTCCAGATCCTCGCGGATCACGTCGGCAACGTTCGCCATCTCGGCGAGCGTGACTGCTCGCTCCAGCGCCGCCACCAGAAGGTCATCGAGGAAGGCCCCTCACCGGCGCTGACGAACGAACTCAGGGAGAAGATCGGGGAGGCCGCGCGCCGCGGGGTGAGTGCCGCCGAGTACACTAACGCCGGCACCGTCGAGTTCCTCGTCGAGGAGGACGTAGAGCGCGAGGCGGGCGAACTCCTCGGCTCGGAGACGAACTTCTACTTCCTCGAAGTCAACACCCGAATCCAGGTCGAACACACCGTCACCGAGGAGATTACGGGCATCGACATCGTCAAGTGGCAGCTCCGGGTCGCCGCCGGCGAGGAGATCGGCTTCGCGCAGGACGACGTGGGGATCGACGGCCACGCCATGGAGTTCCGGATCAACGCCGAGAACGCCGCCAAGGAGTTCGCGCCCTCGACCGGCGGGAAACTGGCGACCTACGACCCGCCGGGCGGGATCGGCGTGCGCATGGACGACGCGCTCAGGCAGGGAGACTCGATCGTCACCGACTACGACTCGATGATCGGGAAGCTGATCGTCCACGCGAGCGACCGCGAGGAGTGTATCAGCCGGAGCCTGCGCGCGCTCCGGGAATACGACATCGAGGGGGTCGTGACGGTGATCCCGTTCCACCGGCTGATGCTCTCGGATAAGCGGTTCGTCGAGGGGACCCACACCACGAAGTACCTCGACGACGAGATGGACCGAAGCCGGATCGAGGAGGCACAGAAACAGTGGGGCAGCGAAACCGACGGCGAAAGCGACGAGGAGAACGTCGTCCACCGGGAGTTCACCGTCGAAGTCAACGGCAAGCGCTTCGCGGTCGATCTCGAAGAACGCGGCGCGCCCGTCGCAAGCGGGGGCGGTGGTGGCGGCGGCGCTCAGCCTCCCCAGCCGGCCGGGGGAAGCGACGCGGGGGCCGAGGAGGTCACCGCTGAGGGCGAGGAGGTCACCGCCGAGATGCAAGGGACCATCCTCTCGGTCGAGGTCGAGGAGGGCGACGAGGTCGAAAGCGGCGACGTCCTCTGCGTGCTCGAAGCGATGAAAATGGAGAACGACGTGGTCGCCTCCTCGGGCGGGATCGTCGCGCAGGTGCTCGTCGGCGAGGGTGAGAGCGTCGACATGGGCGATACGCTCGTCGTCATCGACTGAATGACGAGCCGGAAGGCGGTCCTCGACGCGCTGGCGACCGGGCCGGTTTCGGGTCCCGACCTCGCCGACGAACTGGGCGTTTCGCGAACTGCGGTCTGGAAACGGATCGAGGAACTGCGCGAGGCCGGTTTCGGGATCGAGAGCGGCGAACCGGGCTACCGGGTCGTCTCGGTCCCCGACTTCTGTGGTCCGGCCGTCGAGTACGGCTTGGAGGCGCCCTACCGGATCGAATACCACGACGCCATCGCGAGCACGAACGCCCGCGCACGGGAGTTGGCGAAGGCTGGCGACGCCGATGTCGTCGTCCTCGCGAACGAACAGACCGCCGGGCGGGGCCGTCTCGACCGGGCGTGGAACGCTCCGTCCGGCGGCGTCTACCTGAGCGTCGTCCTCCGACCCGAGATGGCGCCGATGGAGGCGCCCCTGCTCACCCTCGCCGCCGCGGTCGCGACGACCCGCGCGCTGCGCGAGGCGGGCGTCGATGCGGGGATCAAGTGGCCCAACGACATCCTCCTAGAGTTCACGGGCGAGAAACTCGTCGGGATCCTCACCGAGATGGAGGGCGAGGCTGACCGCGTCTCGTGGGTCGTCTGTGGGATCGGCGTCAACGCCAACGTCGATAGCGAGGACCTGCCCCAGGGCGCGACCAGCGTCCGCGAACAGGTGGGAGACATCGACCGGCGCGCCTTCGTTCAGCGGGTCATAGAGGAGTTCGATACCCTGAAAGGGGATCCTGACGCGATCCTCGACGGGTGGCGCGAGCACGCGATCACGCTCGGCCAGCGGGTGCGCGTCGAGACCTCCCGAGGGGCTGTCGTCGGCGAGGCCCTCGACATCGAGTCGCCCGGCAGGCTGGTGATCGAAACCGATGAGGGCGAGGTCCGGGTGCACGCCGGGGACTGTGAGCACCTCCGGCCGGTCTGAGCGGTCGGTCAAGCGGTCGGAGCTATTCGAGGTCCTTTTCTCGGACGCGGACGGTGAGGACGGGTACCGGCGAACCCCGGACGACGCGTTCCGCGACACTTCCCAACAGTATGCGGTCGATTCCACCCCGGCCGTGAGTTCCCATGACGATCAGGTCACAGCCCTCCTCCTCGGCGTAGCGGACGACCTCCTTCGAGGGCGTCCCCTCGATGAGGGCGGTCTCGACCGGAACACCCCGTCCCGCGGCGATCTCCCGGACGCGTTCGAGCGCCGTCTCGCCGTCCTCTCGGAGCATGTCGCTGACGCCCTCCCAGGAGGTCTCCATCGGGAGGCTCGCGAAGCTCGCGGTGTTGACGACGAAGACGGCGTGGATCGTCGCCCCGTGGACCTCCGCGAGCGCTACGGCCTGTTCGATGGCGCGCTCGACGCCGGCCGACCCGTCCGTCGGAACGAGAACCCTGTCGTACATGTGCTCCCTGTTCGCACACCGACCTTAACTGTGTTGCGCCGGGTGGATCACCTCGCTGACGTCCGCCATTCCTGCCCGGCGCACGACCGCCCGCACCGGATCCCGAACCCCGGAAAGGTTGTCCGAATCACCGTCGAGCACGAGCAGGCGCGCCTCACGGCCCTCCTCGATGGTGCCGGCGTCGATTCCCGCGATCTCCGCGCCCGCGCGGGTCGCCATCCGCAACACTGCCGGCGCGTCGAGATCGGTGAACTTGGCGGCGAACTCCATCTCGCGGAACATCGAGGGGCTGTTGAGCATGACGTTGTCCGTGCCGAGCGCGACGGTCGTTCGCCCCGCTAGCTCCTCGATGGGTGGCAGGCCCACGTTCGTGACCAGGTTGGCGCGTGGACAGCCCACCACGGGAATCCCCTCGCGCTCGACGCGATCCAGGTGCTCCTCGCTTGCGTTGACCATGTGGACGAGGTAATCGGGTTCGAGGTCCAGCGCGGGCACGATGTCGTCGGTGCGGTTCTCGCCGGCGTGGATCCCGAAGGGCTTGCCCGCCTCGCGGGCAGCCTCGCGCTCGCGTTCGAAATTCGCGTCGGCGGCGCCGCTGGCGCCGTAGCCGTCGCCGACCTCCAGGGCCGCCAGTTCGTCCCGCCCCATCGCGAAGGCATCCACCGGAAGTCCGTCGGCCGCTTCCCGAAGGACCGAAACGCCGTCGGCGCCGCCCTCGCGGAAGTCCATGAAGGCCGTCACGCCGCCCGAGCGCATGAACCGGATCGATCGCCTGATGGCCTCTACCATCTCCCCGCGGTCGCTCTCGCGGAGTAGGCGGTGTTTCAGCCCGTCTGGCGGGGCGACGAGTTCCTCCAAGGTGAGTCCCCGTCCCGCTTCCTTGGCGATGGAATCCCCGATGTGGGTGTGGGCGTTGACGAACGCCGGCGCGACGATCAGGTCGCTCTCGACCCGCTCCTCCTCGATTGCGGTGATTCGCCCGTCCTCGCAGACGACCCGTCCCTCGACCGGCGCAAAGTCAGGACCTCCGAGGACGGTCCCTTCGATGATCATACGGGATCCTGACGGTCGCGGGATTTGAACCCGGCTATTCGGTCCCGCCCGCACCGAAGCGATCCAGCGTCGTGTGCAGGCCGGGTCGCATATCGCTGATCAGCGTTCCATCAGTATCGAGTCCCAGTACTGCTTCGGTGGCGTGACCCACCCGTTCGGCGTCGTCTGCGGGTGCGTACACCCCGAGTCGCCACTGGTTGAGCTGGGACTGGCGCAGGGTCCGCACGAGCGGCGACTGCTCGTCCAGCCGGCGGATCTCCCCGCCAACCACGACGCGGGTGCTCGATTCGGTCATCTTCGGATACCCTGGCACGTCGAGGACCACCGCGTCGGCGTCGACGCCCGCCCGGTCGGCGATCGTCTCCTCGTACTCCGCGATCCGCTCGTGGGGGAGTTCGAGCAGATCGTTTGGGACGTCGCGCATCTCGGCCCACACCGCCCGCTTGAACAGGTCCCGGTGGGCGAGCCGACGGGCGAGCGGCGCCGTACTCTCGGTGGTTCGCAGCGCCACCAGCAGGTCGTGGTCGTCCATCCTCCGGAGGGTCTCGGGAACCGTCCCCGCCGCGATCAGGCGTTCTGCCCCTCGCCGCAGCATCGACTTGCCGATCCGGGCGACATGGTGGCTGTAGACGGTGGGATTCATCAGCGCGCGGGCGACCAGCAGGCTCTCGGCGCTCTGGACGTTGCCCTCGCCCAGTACGAGTTCCCCGTCGACGAACCGCAATTCTCGGACGAGTCGGCCGTGGTCGATCGTGCCGTAGGGCACGCCGGTGTGGTGGGCGTCCCTCACCAAATAGTCCATCCGGTCGACGTCGAGTTCGCCCGAGACCAGCCCGCCGTACTGGCCCTCGCCGTGGATGAGCCCGGCCACCCGGTCGGGATCGAGGTCGTGTTCTCGGAGGATCCCCGGGATCGCCGAGTCGGCGAACACGCCCTCGACGTCCTCGTGGTACTTGCCGGTGTGGCGCTCGATGACGTCCTCGACGTTGTGGCTGTAGGGGCCGTGGCCGACGTCGTGGAGGATCGCGGCGGCCCGAATCCGTTCGGCGGCCCGGCCCTCGATCCTCATATGCGAGAGCGCCTCGCAGGCGAGGTGATACACTCCCAGAGAATGCTCGAACCGGGTGTGGTTCGCGGAGGGATACACCAGGGAGACGGTTCCGAGCTGTTTGATGTGGCGCAGGCGCTGGACCGGGGGGGTGTCCAGCAGCGCACGGGCGACCCCGCCGACCTCGATGTGGTCGTGAACGCTGTCCTTGATCGTCTTCATACCCGATCTGGGTCGTCGTCGGGCTTAAACCGCCGGTCGACGGCTACAGCGCGCTCGCGATCCCGTCGGCCCAGCTCAGGAGGGACTCGTCCTCGCCGTAGCGTGCGACACACTGCAGGCCGAGCGGGAGGCCATCCAGTTCGCCAGCGGGAAGGGCCATTGCGGGTTGCCCGCTGTGAGTCCACGGGAGGTTCATCACCGGATCCCCGGTGGTATCGATCCCTTCGGGGGCAGGTCCCGGTGCGCCCGGACTGATCCAGACGTCGACCCCCTCCTCGCTCATCGTCCGCTCGACGGTCTCGCGGAGGTCGCCCCGTCCGGTCCGCGCTTCGCACAGATCACCGACGCCGACCGCGTGACCCTCGTGGATCAACTCGGCGGTCGCCTCGGCGTACCGATCCCCGTACTCGGCGAAGCGTTCGCTGTGCGAGAGGGCGGTCTCGGCGGCCACCAGGCGCTGATGGCGGGCGTTGATCGCGTCGATATCCCCTACCGGATCCACCCGTCGGACCTCGTAGCCCGCCCCTTCGAGGCGAGTGACCTGCTCGTCGAAGGCCTCGCGGGCTTTGCTTTCGGTTTGTTCGAGATACGATCCCTCGGGCACTCCCAGCGTCGGTTTGCCGACCGTCTGGGAACTCTCGGGCCGCCAGTGCTCGTAGAGGACGCTCGCGGCCAGCCGAGCGCCCGCGACGTCCTGCGTGAAGAATCCGACGTGATCCACGGAGGGTGCGACGGGAAGCACGCCACCGATGGGGATCCGCCCGTAGGTCGGCTTCAGCCCGACGATCCCGCAAAAGGCGGCCGGACGGATCACCGAGCCGATCGTCTGAGAGCCAAGCGCCAGCGGGCAGAGACCGGCGGCGACGGCCGCGGCCGACCCGCTGCTCGATCCGCCGGGGGTGTGGTCGGTGTCGTGGGGGTTGCGCGTCGGGCCGGGCTCGAAGTAGGCGAACTCGGTCGTGACGGTCTTTCCCAGTACGAGTGCACCGGCATCCCGCAGCGCGCGCACGCTTGCGGCCTCGGGGCCGGTCACCGTCTCCGGTGGGACCGTCGAGCCCGCTTCCGTCGGGAACCCCTCGACGTTGAAGATGTCCTTCACCCCGACCGGAACGCCGTACAGCGGTGGTCTGGTCGCCGGGTCGGGAAAGCGCGCTTCGAGCGCGCTCGCCTCGCGCCCCAGCCGATCCCACCGAGCGGGTTCGTCGAGCAGTGCTTCTATCTCGGGTTCGACGCGGTCGACTCGTCCCTCGAGCGAGTTGAGGTACGTCGATGGCTCCGTTTCGCCGGTTCGTAGCGACGTGACGGTCGCCGCGAGCGGTTCGTCGTGGATCATTCACGAAACGAGGAGTGGTCGTCGCTTAATACTGACCATCGGTGACAGGGGACGGAGACGGGGTCAGTAGGGCAGGAAGTAGAGTCCAACGGCGATCACGGGCGCGAGCGCGACCATGACGATCAGGGTGTATCCGAGGATGTCCCGTGCGTCGACCTTGGTGATGCCCAAAAGTGGGATGGCCCAGAACGGCTGAAACATATTGGTCCACATGTCGCCGGCGCCGTAGGCGATGATCGCCTGTCCGGGTTCGACCCCGAGTTCGATCGCGGTCTCGCCGACGATCCCGCCGATAATCCCCCACTCGCCGCCGCCGCTGGGGACGAAGATGTTCATGACGCCGCCGAGGAGCCACGCCACCACCGGGAACGTCGCCGGCGTGGCGACATCGAGGAGGACCGACGCGATCAGATCGGAGAGGCCGGAGTTCGCGATGATCCCGAGGATCCCGGCGTAGAAGGGAAACTGCAGGATGATGCCCGCTGAGCTCTCGGTAGCGTTCCGGATCGCCCCCATGTAGGCCGTCGGCGTGCCGTAGAGGAAGAGTCCGACCGCGATGAACGCGAAGTTGAAGACGTTCAGATCGAGGGCCTCGCCGATACCCGCCGTCGCGAAGTGCTGAACGACGTAAACGAGCATCCCCGTCCCGACGAGGTAGGCGATCACTCGGCTCTCGTTGAGCCGTTCGGAGGGCGTCCGAGCGACCGTCTCGCCGCCGTCGGTCGCTGCGGGTCGATCGGATTCGGGTCCATCGAGCAGTTCGGGCGCGTACGCCTCGATTCCTACGGCGTGGTCCTCCTCGGGTGCGAGAAAGTACATGAGCGGGACGACGGTGAGAAACACCATGACCGCGAGCCCGAACGCATACAGGGTGAAGACGCTCTCGGAGAGGGGGACGACCCCGATGACGTCCTCGAAGACGTGGCCCTCGGTCGCCGAGAGCAACCCGGCGCTGGTCGAGGGGCCGACGTGCCAGATCACCTGGCTGGTGTAGCCGGCTGCACACAAAAGTGGGTAGTGAAACGTCATCCCGCGTTCGAGCCCTGCGCGGGCGACGAAGACCGCGAAGATCGCACCGACGATCAGCCCGACCCCCCAGTGGAAGTAGCCGGCGGCCATCGCGACGGCCGCGACGAGCGCGGCCGCCTGCGAGCCACTCTCGGGTATCGAGGCGATCCGGTTCAACAGGCTGCTGACCTGCCGGGAGTCGGCGACCGCGTAGCCGGTGACGAGAATGAGCACCATCTGCATCGCGAACTCCAACAGCGTCCAGAACCCGTCGTACCAGTTGATGACGTTCGCGAGCGGGCCATCCGAGGTGAAGGCGAGCGCCGCGACGTAGGCGATCAGGGTGAGGCCGATCGCGAAGATAAAGGGGCTCGGAACCCAGCGTTCCGACCAGTTCGCGACCGACTGTCCGAGCCGCTGTAACGATCCTTGGGAACTGCTAGCAGACATATGGGCGATGCGAATCACGCCGGGGTGATAGCCGTTGTGTTTCTATCGCCCGCGTTCGGGGCGCTACCGGCGTGTCGGTTTCACCGATCGGCACGAAGGACGGTCAGTCCGAAGTAGAGCAACGCGAGCGGCGGGAGCACCTCGAACAGGAGTCCGCCGCCGAGCGTCGGGCCGCCGGCCGCCAGCCGAGCGATCCAGACGATCCCGAGGGCTACAGCGACAGCCGCGGGAGCGATCCGAGCGAGCGAACCGAGCGTTTCGGATCCGTCGTCGGCTCCGCTCCCCGCGTCGTCCCGGTCGGCACCGTCCCCGTCGGCCATATGGCGGGTACTCGCGGCGGGACCCTAAGTCGCTTCGTCTCACTACGACTCGATCTTCGCGACGATCTCGCGGGCCTGCTCTCTGGCCTTCTCCTCGCCGACGTGTTTCTCGATCAGCACTGAGGTAACCTCCCAATCGTCGCTCCCTTCGATCTTCCCGGTGCGAACCTCGCTCCCCTCCGAGACGGATTCGGCGGGCTCCTTCGCCCAGTCGGGGGTCCGGATCTCCTCGTACCGGTCGGGGTCCCGAAACCGGACGTGGACGTACTCCTCGTCGGTTTCGACCAGTTCGATGTCGGGTACGTCTGTCATAAGCGATGATACCACTACCGGCACCTAAAGCGTCGAGGTTGCTCGCGCAGGCCCCGTTCAATCGAGAGCGAGCGCTTAAGTCCGCGCCCCCGCCTACCCCGCGTATGGTCACGTTCCTCTCCGGGGGGACCGGAACGCCGAAACTCCTCTCGGGGGCCGATACGGTCTTCGATCCCACGGAGACGACGGTGGTCGCCAACACCGGCGACGACGTCGAACTCGGGGGGCTGTTCGTCTCGCCGGATGTCGATACCGTGCTGTTCGAGCGCGGCGGCGTCCTCGATACTGAGACGTGGTGGGGGATCGACGGGGACACCCACGAAACCGACGACTTCCTCTTCGAACTCGCCGAAGACGCCGGGTTGGAGGGTGGTCCGCGCTACCTCCCCGACGAACGCCAGACGAGCGGGCGCGAGATCGCGCGCTGGCGGCGGTTTTCGGGCGTTGCGGAGTTCATGACGATCGGGGATCGCGATCGTGCCGTGCACATCACCCGGACGAGCCTGCTCGACGAGGGCCACTCCCTTACGGCGGTCACGCGCACCCTCGCGGGGGCTTTCGGGCTCGAACTCGGCCTCGTCCCGATGAGCGACGACCCACTCGCGACGCTGATCCACACGCCCAGCGGCCCGATGCACTTCCAGGAGTTCTGGGTCGGGCGTCGGGGCGAGCCGATCATCGAGGGCGTGGAGTTCCGCGGCGAGGCGAGCGCGACGGAGGCAGTACGGGAGGCGCTTTCGGATCCCGTGGTTGTCGGCCCCTCGAACCCGGTCACCAGCGTCGGCCCGATTCGGGCGGTCGAGGGGGTCGAGCGGGCGCTCGCCGAGACGCCGGTCGTGGCGGTCTCTCCGTTCGTCGAGGACCGCGTGTTCTCGGGGCCGGCGGGCGACCTGATGGCCGCGACCGGCCACGAGCCGAGCACGGCGGGCGTCGCGGAGGCCTATCCCTTCGCCGACGCGTTCGTGCTGGACTCGGACGACGATACCGAACTCGATCGACCAGTAGTTCGTACCGATACGGCGATGGACTCGCCCGAGGACGCCGCGCGCGTCACACGGGCGGTCGACGAGGCGCTGGGGGCGGTCGCATGAGAGAGCGCAAGCGAACGGACGCGACCACGCCGGAGCTATGCTCCGACGGAGGAGCTCCCATGAGGCTCGTCGCCGCGAGCCTGAGCGGCCAGTCGGACGCTGTGTGGGCGCGGGCGGCGGGCGAGTACGTCGACTGTGCGATCCTTGGCGGAATCGCGCTCGACGCCCCCTCGCGCGAGGCCGCCCGGCGACTCGTCGCCCGGGACCGCGAGGAGTTCCTCCCCGCGAGGCCGCTCGAATTCGTTGACGACCAGCTCGCGGCGCTGTCTGATCTCGCCATCGTGACCGGGTTCAACGTCCGGAGCACCTCGCCGGGGCCGGTTCGCGAGGCGGCGGCGGTCTGTCGCGATCACGGCGCGATCCCCGAGATCAACGCTCACTGCCGGCAGGACGAGCTTCGCGAGGTCGGCTGTGGCGAGACGCTCCTTCGGGATACCGACCGGCTTTGTGAGCAGGTCCGCGCGGCGTCCGAAACGGGCGCGCGGGTGAGTGTGAAGGTGCGGGCAGAGGTCCCGGGTGTGGCCCTCGCCGAGACCGCACGGGCGGTCGAGGGCGCTGGCGCTCGAATCATCCACGTCGACGCGATGGACTCCGAGCCCGTCATTCGGGAGATCCGGGGGGCGAGCGACCTGTTCGTGATCGCCAACAACGAGGTCAGGGATCGGGAAAGCGTCCGGGAGTACCTCGCGTACGGCGCCGACGCGGTCAGCGTCGGGCGGCCCAGCGACGACCCGCGCGTGCTCGCGCGGGTGAGAAAGGCGGTCGACGCGTGGACGGAACGTGAGGCGAGCCCGTGAGACCAGCCGAGAACGCCCAGTTGGCCCTCTTGCTCGAGGTCTCGGGGACGCCCAAGCCGGGAAACGTCGACCGCGAGCGGGATCTGCCCGATCTGCGCTACGAGCAGTTCCTCGCGAGCGCGGTCGGCGCCGGTGCGGGCCTGCGCGCGGCCGAGTCCGGGCCCGTTGGCGAGGCGTTCGAGCGCGCCGTCGAGGGGATGGCCGCTATCCACGGGGAGAACACGCAGTTCGGCGCGCTCCTGTTGCTCGTCCCGCTGGTGGGGGCCGCGAGCGATGGCGACCTCTCGGCCGCAGGCACGGAGCGCGTCGCCCGAAACACCACCGTGGAGGACGCCGCGGCCTTCTATCGCGCGTTCGAGCACTGCTCGGTGTTCGTCTCGGACCCGCCCGACGAGTGGGACGACCTCGACGTACGACGCGGGTCGGAGGCGATCCCCGCCCTTGAGGAACGCGACCTCACCCTCCACGACGTCATGGCGCTCGGCGAGGACGCCGACGACGTGGCCCGCGAGTGGGCCGGCGGGTTCGAGCGCTCGTTTCGGGCGGCCGACCGGATCGCGGAGCTTTCGGGCCCGCTTTCGGACCGGGCGGCGACGACCTTCTGCGAGGCGCTGGCCGACCGTCCCGATACGCTGGTGGCGAAGAAACACGGTGTGGAGGTCGCGAAGGAGGCCAGCGACCGGGTCGCCGCCGCGCTCGGAAACCGCGAGGCGCTCTCGGCGCTCGCCGCGGAGTTCGTCGAGCGGAGGATCAACCCCGGAACCACCGCCGATATCGTCGCCGCTGGCCTCTTCATCGCGCTCGAACGGGGTGTCGAGGTGTGAGCCGTGAGGGTGGCGAAAACGGGACCGGTAGCGAGTGGCCCGTCGACCTCGCGGGCGTCACCGAGTCGGTCGTCGCTACGCTTGGCCCGAACGACCGGTGGAACCTCGCGGCGCTCGGACTCTTCCCCACCGAACCGGTCACCGCCCGCACGTGGGGCAATACGAGAACCCGACGAAATTTCCACCGTCAGGGAGGCGGCTACGTCCAGTTCACCCGAGACCCGGTCGACTTCGTCGAGGCGGCCTGTTCGATCTACGAGCGCGACGAGTGGGTCCTCCCCTCGGCGGACGCGTGGGTACACGTCGAGGCCGAACGAATCGGTACGGACGAGTCCGGGAGCACGCGCTGGGAGGAGTGGGAACTCACACCCATCGAGTCGGGGATCGAATGTCGAGTGGTGCCGACGACCTCGCGGGGTCATGCCGCCGTGATCGAGGCGACGATCGCCGCGTCGCGTCTCGAGGTCGAGAGCTACGACACCGCCGAGTTGCTCGATCGGCTCTCGTATTTCGAGGCGGTGGTCGAGCGGTGTGGGAGCGACCGGGATCGCGAGGCGTTCTCGCGGCTGACGGAGTACTCGGACTGGAATCGCCGAAGCGAATCCTTTTAGGCCGACACGGGAGTAGCCCCGGGCATGGCAATCAAACCGGCCTACGTCAAGAAGACGGGGACGCTCCTGCTGGAGCGCTATCCGGAGGCCTTCGGCAGCGACTTCGAGCACAACAAGAACAGCGTCCGCGAACTCACCAACATCGAGTCCAAGGGCGTCCGCAACCGTATCGCGGGCTACGTCACCCGGAAACACGAGCAGGCTCAGGCCCAGTAGACCGATTCTCGTCCGTACACGTTCCACTCGCCCGAGCAGCCGCTGTGTCCGTCTCGCGACAGCATTTACCAGTTCCGTAACCGACATCCGAACTCCCCGATCCAAACCGTTTTGAACACGCTGTTCCCTACCTTCGCTAATGACTCACACTGTTGGCGTCCTCGGTGCGACCGGCGCTGTCGGACAGCGGCTCATCCAACTGCTCGATCCCCACCCCGATTTCGAGATCGAAGCGCTCACTGCGAGTTCAGAGAGCGCGGGCAAACCCTACCGAAAGGCCGCCAAATGGCGCATCAGCACGCCGATTCCCGATAGCGTCGCCGAGATCACCGTCGCCGAAACCGACCCCGACGCGATTCCCGACGTCGATCTGCTGTTCTCGTCGCTGCCCTCCTCGGTCGGCGAGCGGGTCGAGAGCGATTTCTGTGAGGCAGGCTACGTCGTCTCCTCGAACTCCTCGAACCAGCGCATGGCCGAGGACGTTCCGCTCGTCATCCCCGAGGTCAACGCCGACCACCTCGGACTGCTCGAAGTCCAGCGCGACTCGCGGGGCTGGGACGGCGCGATGGTGAAAAACCCCAACTGCTCGACGATCACCATGGTCCCCACCCTGAAAGCGCTCGACGAGTTCGGCCTCTCACGGGTCCACGTCGCGACCCTACAGGCCGTCTCGGGGGCGGGCTACTCGGGCGTCACCTCGATGGAGATCATCGACAACGCCATCCCGCATATCGGCGGCGAAGAGGAGAAGATGGAAAGCGAATCGAAGAAGCTGCTGGGGAGCTTCGACGGCGCGGAACTGGCGGCCCACGACGCGACCGTCTCGGCCTCCTGCAACCGGATCCCCACGCTCGACGGCCACCTCGAAAACGTCTGGGCGGAGTTCGAAGCGGGCGCGACCGTCGAGGACGCCGTTGAGGCGATGGAATCCTACCAAGGAATCGATCTCCCCAGTTCGCCCGACCCGCTAATTCGGGTCTTCGAGGAGCCAGAACGTCCCCAGCCCCGACTGGATCGCGAGCGCGAAAACGGGATGCAGATCTGTGCGGGCGGCCTGCGCGAAAGCGAGACGGGCATCCAGTACAACTGTCTGGCCCACAACACGCTTCGCGGAGCGGCGGGCGCGAGCGTGCTCAATGGCGAACTTCTCGCGAAGGAAGGCTACTTATAGGACCTGATTCGTCAACTCTCCCTCACCCGCGTCGATCAGCTCGACGTTCTCGGCGACGATATCCGCGAGTCGTTCGTAGTATCTCGGGGTATGACCGGCGTTGTGGGGCGTGATCTGGACGTTCCCGAAGTCCCACAGCGGGTGATCCTCCGGCAGGGGTTCGGGGTCGGTCACGTCGAGGGCCGCCCCGTGGAGCTTGTTACGCCGGATCGCGGCCACGAGCGCCTCCGTCTCGACGACCGGACCCCGAGCGATATTCACGAGAAGAGCGTCCTCGGGGAGCGTAACGAACTCCTCCTCGCCGATCAGTCCCTCTGTCGTGTCGGTCAGCGGGCAGGCGAGCACAAGGACGTCGGTGCGCGAAAGCGCCCCGTGGATGTCCTCCTCGTCGAAACCGATCACCTCGTCCGTCGGACCGCCCTTCTCGGGGGTGTAGCGCACCCCGATGGTGTCGACGCCGAAGCCCGCGAGGCGCTCGACGATGGCCCCGCCGATCGCACCCAACCCCACGACCGTGACGGTCGCGCCCATGAACTCGTCGGTCTGGTAGTGGCGCCACTCGTGGGATTCCTGCTGGTCGCGTCCCGTGAAGAAGTCCCGGTAAAAGGCGAGGATCGAGCCGATCACCCCTTCGGCGATGTTGGGGCCGTGGACACCGGCCGCGTTGGTCACCCGGACGCCAGCGTCTTTGAGCGCGTCCATCGGCAGGTGGCCCGTGCCGGCGTAGGCACACGCGAACAGGTCGAGGGTCTCGGCATGCGAGAGCAGTTCCTCGTCGATCCCCATGCCGACGGCGACCCGAGCCTCGGCGATCCGCTCGCGCTCCTCTTCGGGGGTGGTCGCGACCTGGATCTCGTGGTCGGGCAGTCGCTCTCGGATCTCGTTTGCGAGGTCGGAAACGGGCATCCCGTGGGTGCCTCGCCGAAGTACCAGAATGGGTTCGCTCGACATGGTTCGTCGGTCCCGCCGACGGGACTTAACTCTCCCCGATGGGCTCGCCGTCGACGAACACGTGTTTGGGACTCGTCGAGATCTCGAAGGGCTCGCCGTCCCAGACCACGAGGTCCGCGTCGGTTCCTTCTTTGAGAGTGCCGACCCGGTCCGCGATCCCGAGGATCTCGGCGGGGTTTCTCGTCACGGTCGCGAGCGCCGCCCCCTCGGGCAGTCCCTCGCGGATCGCGAGACCCACACAGACGTCGAGGTGTTTCTGCGGGAGGACCGGCGCGTCAGTCTGGATCGCGACCGTTACGCCGGCATCGTGGAGGATTCCGGGGGTTTCGAAGGTGATGTTCGACAGTTCGTACTTCGCGCCGCTGTAGAGGCTCGGGCCGACGACGGCTGGCACGCCCCGCTCGGCGAACTCCTCGGCGATCAGATGCCCTTCGGTCGCGTGCTCGATCGAGAGGTCCTCGATCCCGAACTCCTCGACGATCCGAAAGACGGTCATGATGTCGTCGGCGCGGTGGGCGTGGACTCTCAGGGGGAGGTCGCCCTCGATGACTCGCGAGAGGTTCTCCATGCCGAGATCGCGCTCGAACGGCTCGTCGTTCTCGTGGGCAGCGTCCCGCCGAGCGATGTAGTCCTCGGCGTTCATCAGCGCCTGTCTGAGCGTCGCCGCGACGCCCGGTCGGGTGACCGGCGCGCGATCCCGGTCCTTTCCGTGAATTCTCTTTGGATTCTCGCCGAATGCGGCCTTCATGCCGTCCTCGCGGACCAACATCGAGTCGGCGGTCGTCCCGTGCGTTTTCATCGAGCAGATGATTCCGCCGACGACGTTCGCGCTGCCCATGCGCGCGCTGACGGTCGTCACGCCGCCCCCGCAGGCGTAATAGAGCTCTTCGTCGCCGGGGTGAAACCCGTCGAGAACGTTGACTTCGGGAGTTACGGGATCCGAAACCTCGTTGTGATCCGAGTCCTCCGGCTCGCCCCACTCGCTGACGCCGGCGTGGCTGTGGGCATCGACCAGCCCGGGTGTTACCGGCTTTCCGCCGGCGTCGATCTTCCGCGTGCCGTCTGGGATCTCGATATCCGACCCGACGGCCGTGATCTCGCCCGCTTCGACGAGGACGGTTCCGCCCTCGATGGTCCCCGCTTCGGTGAGCGTGCGAACGTCCCCGTTAATAATCGCGTACATGCTACGTCCTTCGGGGAATCCACGATCAGTATTTCGGTTCGAAATGCGTTTTCGTCCACGATGGGTTCAGGAGGTTTAAGAGAATGCGAGAGACGTTCGGTGTATGGAGCGCGTTGACGTTGCGATAGTCGGCGGCGGCCCCGGCGGAATGTCGGCCGCCGAGGAGGCCGCAAAGCGGAATGCGCGAACCCTCGTCGTCGAGAAGGGCGTCCCGCGTGCAGACCGCGAAGAGCTAGGCCCCGATTCGACGGACGCCGCCGGGATGCTGGATTACTGGGTCGACCTCATGGGGATCCCCTTCGAAGAGATCCCAGAGGAGATCGTCCTCAGGGAGCTCGAGGGAACGGAGTTCGTCGGCCCGACCGAGCGCTGTACGATGTACTCGACCGGGATCGACTCCTCGTATTCGAAGTTCGGGTTCACGTTCGACCGGCCCCGGATGGACGACTGGCTGCGCGAGCGCGTCGAGGACGCGGGCGCGGAGTATCGCGTCGGCACGGCGGTCAAGGACGTCGAGACCGACCTCTCGTCGGGCCACACTCATCACCTAACGCTGGGCGACGGCACCGAAATCGAGGCCGAGTACCTCGTGCTCGCGGACGGTCCCCAACGAAACGTTACCATCCCCGTTCTCGATCAGTTCATCCCTGAACGATCGATCGGCGATCTCATGGGTACCCACGCGAACCACATCGCCTACCAGGAACACCGCCGGTTCCCCGAGGAGGTCTTCGAGGACGATCTCTTGAAGTTCTGGTGGGGCCACATCCCCGGCCGCACCGCCTACCCGTGGGTCTTTCCCAACGACGGCACCGTCGCCCGGGTCGGCCTGACCATGCCCATCGGAATGGACCTCGCGGACGTCGAGAGCCCCGAGGCGTATCCCCTGCTCGAACCGGACGACGAACGCCTGCCCTCGGGGGCGGTCTACCTCCGACGGCTGCTCGAACGCGAGTACGGCGACCGCTACGACATCAAGGAGGACTTCCCACTGGTCGAGGACCGGGGAAAACGCGGCGGAACCGAGGCCTACCCGATCTCCTCGACCCGGCCGATCGAATCACCTACCAAGGCTGGGATCGCCGTCGTCGGCGGGGCGATGGGGACGACCTCGGCGTTCCACGAGGGCGGGTATCACGTCGCCGTCCGTTCGGGCAAGATCGCTGGACGGCTCGCCGCCATCGGCGATCTCACGAGCTACAACGACACGTGGAAGGGTCGGATCGGCGAGGAGATCCTTCGCAACGTCTCGATGGCCGAGATGGTCGAATCGTACACGCCCGCCGACTGGGACCGGACCTTCCGGGTCGCCGACCGGATGCTCGCCGAAAGCGGTGGCTACGACATGTTCCGCCGGAAGTTCGGCGCGGGACTGGGCGCGACCAGACTCCTCTTGGCGTACCGAAAGGCCCGATTCGGCTTTCGCGACGGCCGGTATGTCCAGTTCCGTGAGTCCGAGTACGCGCTGTAGGCCCGACCCCACGACTGTGATACGGTTACGGGTCGGGAAACGCCCGCAGTTCGCGCGGTGGGAGGAGGTAGTTGCCCCGACGGCGAACCGTGAGATACTGGAGGATGCCGTTGTTGGTGATCGAGCCGACGGCGCTGTCCTCGGCGATATCCGCGCCGGCCATCGCCTCGCGCACGCGGACGAACTCCTCGATCTCGCGCTGTACGGAGAGGAAGTGTAGACCGGGGCGGTCGTCGTCGGTCGTGTTGAAGTCGCGCCGCAGGAGGAGCGGCTCGCCGTCCTCGCGGGCGCGGGCGGCCTTCTGGGCGTGTCCGACCACGCCGTGTTGGCGGGCGTCCTCGAGCGTGTTCGCGATGCGCTCGGCGGTGAGTCCGTTCGACTCGTCGAGTTTCTCGCCATACTCGCCGACCAGTCCCTCCGCCGCGTGTTCGTGGCTGAACAGTTTCGCCACCCGCTGGAACTGCGAGTCCTGTTCGTACCACTGGCGGAGATCGATCGACAGCGATTCGACGTGTCGGGTAGTGCCGCCTGCAAAGGGGCCGTCCTCGATGGTCACGCGATCCTCGCTCGCTTGACTCTCCTCGAACCCGGAGCGAAACCCCATGAAGAAGGGCGCCTCCTCGTGGATCGGTTCGGAGTCAGGAACGCCCGGCGTGTCTTGGTGTTCGGCGGGCAGTCCGGGGCCGACGAAACCCGTGAGCCGTTCGCGGGAGTCGACGAGGTCGCCGATGTCCGTCTCCACCTCGACGCCGTTTATCGTCTCGATTTCGCCCAATAGCGCCTCCTCAGCCGCGAGCACTGCCTGCGAGTGATCGCTCGCGAGGTGGATCTGGCAGTCGCCGTCCTCGAACTCGGGGGACTCGAACTCAGTCAGCGCCGTGGGTTCGGGCAGGCCGTTCCACCCCACTCGCTCGAAGTACCGTGGGGTGTAGCCGACGGTGAACAGCAGGCCCTCGTGGCTCCACTCGTAGGCGCGTTCGAGCGTTTCGAGCGCGCGCTCGAAACGCTCGCGGTCGTCTCCGGTCGGATCGCGAGCGAGGGTGAGCGAGAGGAGGACGTGATGACGCGCGGGGGCGATGTTTTCGTTGTCGCCCGACAGGACGGCGTTCCAAGCGTGCTGGCGCTCGGGGACGGCCGCGGGATCGCCAGTCGGGATATCGACGCTCGATTCCTCGTCGAGACAGGCCGCGAGCGCGGCCGTCCCGCCGACGGCGACGAGCCCCTTCAGGTACTCGCGACGCGAGAACGCACCTCGGTCGGGGAGGGTCATTCGGGTTCGGATCTATGGATCGGACGAGCAAATACCTGTCTTCGTCCGCCCGATACACAGGGCTTAATCGCCCCGCGCCCGTAGGAGGGATGCACACCTCAAGTCCCCGGCGGAGTTCTCCCACTCGGGAGCGATGATCGCACGGCGAACCCGGGTGTGCAACAGATGCGCGGTCCTTCGGACCGCGAAACGCAAGGGGGCTCCGTAGCCGCCGAGCGCGCTGTACGGTTTGCGGTTCGCGTGGTTTCGAGGAAACCACGTACTCGCCGGCATTGGCCGGCTCGTCGTTCGGTTGCGCGAAGCGCAACCCGCCCGGCACGAGGGTTTCCCGGTCGACGCGGCACGCCGCCTCGGGATGAGACCGGTCGTTAGTGTTCCGGGCGACAGTTCCACGTCGTGAGCCGACCGGCCGTGAGACGGTCGTCCCATCGGTTCACTCATGAACCACCGGCACCTACTCGGAGGTGAACCACTATGGCCGATCGACTCACCGGGTTCGTCGGGGACATACGCGGGATCGCAGAGGAGTTCCTCTACGACGATGGGATGCTCGGGACGGTACTGGCGTTCGTCCTCGTGTTCGGCGGGGCGGCGACGGCCGTTCTCCTGCTCGTCCTCGTGGCCGGGTTGTTGGCGTAGCGCGATAGAAACGTCTTTTCGAGACAGGACGCAAGTGGGGGTATGAACGTCCAGTCCATCGCCGATCTGGGTCCCGAACGCCGCCGCGCGCTGTTCGAGCGCGACGCCGGAATCGAGGCGGTCCGAGGCGACGTCCGAGGGATCGTAGAGCGCGTCCGCGAGGAGGGCGACGTCGCGGTCAGGGAGTTCTGTCGCGAGTTCGACGATGTCGACGTGGGAAACCTCGAGATCACCGACGCCGCCGAGCGCGCCCACGGGAAGATCGATGCCGAGACGCGCGAAGCGATCGAGACCGCAGCCGAGAACATTCGAGAATTTCACGAGCGCCAACTCCCCGAGGACTGGCGCGAGGAGTTCGACGAGGGTCGCGAACTCGGGCGACGGTTCCGTCCCATCGAACGGATCGGCGTCTACGTTCCCGGCGGGGCGGCGGCCTATCCCTCCAGTGCGCTGATGGGCGTGATCCCCGCGAAGGTCGCGGGCGTCGAAACCGTCTGTGTCGCGACTCCGCCCGCTGAAGAGATCAACCCGGTGACGCTGGCGGCGATCCACGCCGCGGGCGCCGACGAGGTCTACAGCGTCGGGGGCGCACAGGCGATCGGGGCGCTCGCCTACGGCACCGAGTCGGTCACCCGGGTCCGGAAGGTCGTCGGGCCCGGCAACAAATGGGTCACGGCCGCCAAAGCCGAGATCCGGGACGACTGCGAGATCGACTTCCTCGCGGGGCCAAGTGAAATCCTCGTGATCGCCGACGGAACGGCCAGTTCGGAGTTCGTCGCCGCTGACCTGCTCGCACAGGCCGAGCACGACGAGAACGCCTCCGTCGTGGCGGTCGTGACCGACGAGGAGGTCGCGAAGGCGGTCGTCCGCGAGGTCGACGAGCGGGCCGCCGAACGGGACCGTGAGGGAACCATACGCGGGGCGCTCGACAACGACGCGAGCGGCGTCTTCGCGGCCCGCTCGATGAGCGAGGCGATCTCCTTCGCCGAGGCGTACGCCGCAGAACACCTCTCGATCCAGGCCGACGAGGACGAAGCGATCCTCTCGCGGATCGATAGCGCGGGAAGCGTCTTCCTCGGATCCCATACGCCCGTCGCCGCGGGCGATTACGCCAGCGGCACGAACCACGTCCTCCCCACCAACGGGCTCGCGAAAGTCACCGGCGGGCTCTCGGTCGAACAGTTCCTCCGTGCGAGTACGGTCCAACGCCTCTCGCCCGAGGGCCTCGACTCGCTTTCCGATACAATCGACACCCTCGCGCGCGCCGAGGGACTCGAAGGCCACGCCGAGAGCGTCGCCGTCCGGGTGAGCGAACGGGCCGAAACGGAGGAGGAACGCGACCGACACCGGGAGTAAACGAACGTTTTTACTGCCGGACTAACATCGGGAAATATGGACAGCGAGGACAGGGACGGACTGCTCATCCTCGGGACGATCCTCCTGTTGGTGATCGTCCTACCCTTGGTGATCCTCGAAGCGCCGTGGCTGCTCGCGTTAGTGATGCTCCTCGGGGCGTGGTACTGGTGGCAGACCGGGGCGAACCCGATATCGACGACTCTCCTCGAGACGGTCCGAAACGAGGAAACCGAGTCGCGAGCGGTCCCCGAACCCATCCCCGACGATCCACTCTCCGTCCTCCGGGAGCGTTACGCCCGCGGCGAGATCGGCGACGAGGAGTTCGAACGGCGGCTCGACCGACTGCTCGAAACCGAGCCCGAGGAACTGAACCACGATCGCGAACGGGTCTTCGAGCGGTAGCGTGGTTGGGCGTCACAGTTAACCACCTCGGCGATAGACGATAGAACATGAGCACCGAGACCGCCACCGGCACGGACCCGGAGATCCAGGTCTCTCCGACGGCCGCCGAGCAAGCACTGGACTTGCTCGAGGGCGAGGGATTGGACACCGGAATCGCGGGCCTGCGACTGTTCGTCCAGCAGGGCGGCTGTGCGGGCCTCTCCTATGGGATGCGATTCGACGACGAACCCGAAGAGGACGACACCGTCTACGAACACCACGGCCTGCGCGTGTTCGTCGACCCCGCGAGCATGCGCTACATCGAGGGGAGCGTCCTCGACTACGAGTCCGGCCTGCAGGGTGCGGGCTTCCACGTCGAGAACCCCAACGTCGTTTCCGAGTGTGGCTGTGGGGAGTCCTTCCGCACCTAAAGAAAGCCCTCTCTCAGCCTTGGCAGGCTTCGGTCGCCCTTTTGATGTCGCTACGAGAGGCCGCGAAGCGGTCTCTCGGCGTCCGGAAATCGAAGATTTCCGAAGACCTCCAGGCCCGCCAGTTGACGCAGCCGTCCGACCGGACGGCTGCTCTTTAGTAGCCCAGCCCTTTCCCGTTCGTTTCGCGGCTATCGGCCGCGAAGCGAGGCCACCACACCGCTCCCCATTACTGGGCTACCTGTTTTGTTCGAACCACTCGGTAGCGAAATCCACCATCTCACGCTGATCCATTAGCTTCGCCGTCGCCGCGCCGACCGTTCCCGCCGTGAGGCCGACCTCTCGTTCGAAGTCGGTCCCGCAGTCCGCGAAATCGTCCGTCCTCGTCTCGATGTCCTCGTACTCGACGTCGACTCGTTTCCCGTCTCGAACCACCGGCGCGCTGTTTCTCACGGTTTCGTTCGGGACCGCGGTCCGGTACTCACCCAGATGAAGCGAGGTGTTTTTCTCGTGGCCGACGCCGAGAAGCAGGATTTTCCCGTCTCGTTCGTAGAGCCGTGCGAGCGGTGATTCCTCGCCGAGTCCGTAATCGAACCCGTGGTCGGCGATGATCGCCCGTGCCTCGCTCCCGCACGCCGCGAAGGAAACCGTCGGGTGTCGGCTGCGGATCGCGTCCGGGTAGTTTCGGAGACACTCGGGAACTGTGCCCACGCCACGCGTCGGCGTGACCGCGGGTCGGTACGGCGGTCGCTCCTCTCGGACCGTCTCGATCCAGTCTTCGGGGACCGGGGGTTCGGACCAGCCCGCCGGGTTCGTATACTGGCCGGTGTGGGTCGGCACGACGACAGTGCCCGCCTCGCCAACAGCCTCGTAGAGGGCGTCACAGACCGCCTGCGGGCCGCCACAGGTCCACCCGAGCGCACTCAGCGAGGCGTGGACGAGCAGGGGTTCGCCCGGTCTAATCCCGAGCGCCCGAAACTCGGCGGTCAGCGAGGCGCTCGTGTTCGGCTCTCCGACCCGTTCAATGGCCTGGCGTTCGCTCATGTGACCTCCTCGCGGGTCGCGTACTTCAACGTCGACCGTAAAAATCGGCTCGGTGGCTCAGCCCTCGACTTCGAAGGCGACTTCGAGGGTTGCCTGATACTCGGGTTCGTCGACGTTTTTGAGTTCGACGCCGAACTCCTCGACCTCCGCCCAGTAGACGTTCTCGAGGGTGTTCTGGGCGCGTGCGATCGCGTCATCTGCGGCGTCGTCGAAGCTCTCGGTGCTCGTCCCGATCAGGGTGACCTTCTTGAATACCATATGCACCCGTACCTTCCCGCGGAATCCACTTAACTCTCGGGCCGTCTCCCGCTAGGTGTCGTCCTCGTCGGCTCTGTTGACGGTGAGGGCGGCCTCGACCAGCGCCCGGTGGCCGCGTCGAAGGCGGTTCGGGCACGCCTACCGGGTGGCTTCGAGTTCGTGACCGATTCCTTCATCGGGGAGTACACGGAATTCCGTAGTAGCCGGTCGACAGCGGGATATCCGTCGGTTCGTCACGGGGTAAATGGGTGACGAAGCGGGGAGATTCGGTCCTCGGAGCGGGTTGTCGCACCTCAGGGACGCGAGCGAAACGTGGTCGTAATCCTCGGCAGTGCTCCCGTTACTAACTCGCGCCAGCGATCGGCCCCGTGGACGCCAATCCAGTAGCTCGCGCTCGCGAGGCCGATGCCGGCGATCACATCGGTCAGCCAGTGGATCCCGAGGTACATTGTCGAGATCACGACGCTGGTCGCCAGTACCGCGGCGATGGCGAGCCAACGCGGGTAGGCCTCTCGGGTTCGCCACGCGAAGAGCAATACCGTCACCGAGAGCGACGTGTGTAGCGAGGGAAAGACGTTCGTGGGTGTGTTGACCGCGCTCGTGAGCAGGCGTGAGGAGGGGTAGACGTCGTACATGAACTGTTCTGCGATGCCGAGGTTTCGCGGGCCGTAGGCCACGAACAGCAGGTAACAGACCAGCCCGATCGCGTAGTTCGCCGTGTAGGCGACCGTGAGCTCGTGAAGCGACCGTTGCTCGGAGAGCGCGAAGTACGCGAGCAACGGGAAAACGAGCAAGAAGACGTAGCCGTAGACGTACACCGCCGAGAAGTAGACGGTCAACTCCGTCGTCTGAAACGTCTGTACCCACGCGACGAACGCCCCTTCGAGCCGGTAGATCTGATCGGTGATCTCG
Source organism: Halalkalicoccus paucihalophilus (assembly GCF_001593955.1). Classification (GTDB taxonomy): domain Archaea; phylum Halobacteriota; class Halobacteria; order Halobacteriales; family Halalkalicoccaceae; genus Halalkalicoccus; species Halalkalicoccus paucihalophilus. The sequence goes on from NZ_LTAZ01000004.1 coordinate 579,890, forward strand.
AAACCGATCAGCCACGAGAGGCGCTGGGCGGTCCGGCGGGTGAGGCTGTTGATTACCAGCACGACGACCAGCAACCCGATCGCGGGGGCTGCAAGCCGGAGTCGCGTTCTGAGATCGGCCCTGAGTTCGCGCAATTGCCCCCGGTCGATACAGAGGATCGTCCCGAGCACGAGCAGGACGCTCACGACCGCGACGATCGACAACAGTACCGTTAGCAGTTCGAGGGCCATTCCTCAGCGCACGACCAGTTCTCCGGCCTCGTTGTATATATACCCTGCCTCGCGGAAGAGTTCGTGCGCCACCTCCGGTTCGACGGTTCCGGTCCCGTTCTCGCCGACGAAACCCGCCCCGTGGCCCGAGTGCCACTCGTCGCTCGGCCCACCGACCGCGATGGGACTGAACGCCGGGGTCGCGTGCCCCTCGAACGCCTCGGTCCGAAGGAACTCCCTATCGAGCAGCCGCGAGAGCGCGCGTCTGAACCGTGGGTTCGAGAGCGGTGCGTTGCGCCCGTTGAACCCGACGTGGTAGTACGCACTCGTCGGTTCGGTCGCGAGTTCGACCTCGCTTGCTTCCTCCGCTCGCCTGATCTCGGTCGGTGCCAGCGCGATCGCGCTGGCGTCGAGGTCGCCCGCTTGGACCCCCTCGACGATGTTCGCCTCGGAGGGCGAGTAGACGAAGACCAGCCGCTGGTACGGTGGCCCGCCGGCGAACGCCGGCAACGACCCGTCCGACAGGTCGACGAGGAAGTGCTCGTCGTTGCGAACGAGTTCGAGGCGGGCGTCCGGCGTCGCCGCCTCGAACCGGAGCGGTCCCGAGCCGACGGGGTCCATGTTGTCGGCGACGAGCGCCTCGGTGACGTTGTCGAGGTCGAAGCCCGCGATCGAGGTGAGGCCGGTCCGCTCCTCCCAGACGTGTCTCGGCAGGACCGGGACGGTGAGCGCTCGGAGACCGACCTCGCGGCTGGCGTCGATCGAGAACTCGAGCGTCCGATCGTCAATGGCCTCCACCGCCTCGACGAGCAAGCTTCGGGCGCGGAAACACGGGGCCGGAACGGTGGGGTTCTCGTCGGTGTAGGTCGTATCCCGGAGCAGTCGGTAGGTGAAGGCGACGTCGGCGGTGGTCAGGTTCTGCCCGTCGTGCCAGGAGAGCCCTTCGCGCAGTCGGACCCGCAGGCGGTCGTCGCCCCACGACCAGTTGTCCGCGAGCCACGGTTCGATCCCCCCGTCCACGTATCGGCCGATCGGGTCGTAGAGCAGCCCGGTGACGATCCAGCGATCGCGGTATTCGACGGCCAGCGGGTTCAGGTTGTGAGTAACCCGCCGGTTCATGGTCCCGAGACGGAGCGTATCGGCCGCGCGCGAACCGCGCCCGGCGGCGTTTCGTTCTTGGAGGCCGAGATAGCCGAGGGGGGATTCGAGCGAGCGATAGCCCCACCCGAAGTACCGGTCGGTCCGGATGGCCCGTGATTCCTCGGGGTAGGCGACGACCGCTATCGGGGCTTCCTCACGGACCGCCTCCACGAGGGCCGAGAGCGCCCCGCTTCGGGTCCCGTCGGTTGCCCGACGCTGGGTTTCGAGCGGGTCGTCCATTCCGGGGACATTCACGTAGCCGAACGGGTTCTGCCAGCCGGGCTCCTCGCTGAAGCGCGAGTGCAACAGTCCGTAGAGGTAGTCGGGGTCGTAGTGGCCGGGGTGCTGGCCGATGTAGAGGTCGAAATCCTGATTCAGGAGGACGTTCCGCCAGAGCTTTTCGGCCGTCACCGGCTGGAGGCCGACGTCGATACCGGCGGCAGCGAACGTTTCGGCGAGGTGATGGGAGATCCGTACGGGAACGGGATCCTCGTCGGCCGGAAGAGTCATGATCGACACCGAGACCTGCTCCGGCGTGTCTCGGTCGACGGAGGCCTGAAACCGGTTCAGACAGCCGGCACTCGCGGTAAGCGCGCCGGCCGCGCCCGAAAGGAGTGCGCGGCGGCCGATCGGTCCCGTCGGTACGGTCACAATACGGGCAGTACGAGGGTCAGGAATATCAACGTTCCGTCATAGATCACTACGCGCGCATCGACGGCGCGTGGAGTACGTCGTAGTCGGCGCCGTCCGTCACGGAGATGACGGCCCACTCGTAGTCGGGTTTGAGGTCCGAGAGACGACGGACGAGCGATTCGGCCGCCTCACGATACGTGACGAAACACCGAAGCGAATCGGTGTCGGGATCGGGAATCGATCCCTCACTCTCGTCGGCGGTTGCGGTTACGTGAACGACCTTCCACTCGCGCTCGGCGCGGAACTCGGTGCCGTCTCCCGACAGCGTGTAGCCGAGTTCGCTGAAGATCGATCGGGCCTGCTCGACGGGGGGTATGTTAACAGGTCCCATCCAAGAGGCACTACGCCGACCACATTCATAAATCTTCACCCTCACTCGTGGGCCGCATCCCACTCGGTCGGTTTACGCTGGTTCGGGCAGTCGTTACAGACGATCCGGCCCATCGTGTCCATCGCCGTGTTCGGACTCCCGCAGTTCCCACAGAGATACCCCCATCGATCACGGCGGTTCGTCGTCCGGTAAACGACATAAAACGGGCCGTCCGAGCCACGCTCGGCCTCGTCGCGCGCGACGTACAGCGTCTCTCCGCTGGCCGACAGTCGATCCATACGTTCCTTCCGGTGGCGATCGGCTTGAGGGTTATCCTAAACGGTCCGAACTCTCGTCTATCAGATAATTACATTTATTTTCTTCCTACAATAATATCGTAGAATCTGACATTCACTCTACTAGTATCATGAATTAATAAATTGACAATAACGGTGATGTATTGTCGAAAGCACGTATGGAGAAACCCTCGCCCTCCAGACGGGCCTTCCTCGGACTGAGCGCAGCGTCCCTCGCCGGGCTCTCGGGCTGTCTCGGCAGCCTCTCGACGGAGACCGACGAGACACCCGGTGGGAACACCAGCGATACCGATCCCAACGACGGGAACGAAACGGATAGCGATAACGAGACTCACGAGGAACCCACGGAACCTCCCGGCCTGCCTGAAGGGGGAGCAGTGATGTTCGTCTACGACGACGGTCCGATGGAGGACTACACCCAGGCGTTGCCCGCTCATCGGACGTTCGACGCGCCCGCGACCGTCGGGATCGTCAGCGAATGGATCGGCCGCGAGGACTACCAATCGAGCGGCTGTATGGATATCGAACACCTCGAGGAGCTAGTGGATGCGGGCTGGGAGATCGCTTCGCACACCAGCGAGCACACCACCCTCGGGACGTTCGAACTCGTTGAGGATGCCGCCCCGGGTGCCGAGCGGATCTACCCCGAGGAGATCCGCCACGGCTACCACCGCGGCAAGACCATCGAACTCACCTCCGACGAGCACACGTTCACCCGGGCGGTCGCCGATTATGGAAGCGACGATACCGGCGGCTACATCGCGGTCGACGAGCCCATCGAGGAGGCCTGCCTGGCGGGCGAGACGATCATCCGGTATCCCGCCGAGAAGATCCGTGAAGCGATGGGTGACTCGAAACACGCCCTCGAAGGTATGGGTTTCGAGGTCGAGACGCTGCTGGCGCCCTACGACAACTTCGACGACTACTCGCGGAAGTTCGCCAGCGAGTACTACTCGGGGGTGGCCAACGCCCGCCACGGCAAACGGGTAAACGATCCCGAGGGTTTCGATCCCTACCGGACCCGACGCGACTACTTCATCGAGTACACGGACCGCGAATCGGTCAAACGGGACCTCGACGAGATCGCCGAGCGCGGGGCGCTGGGCGTCCTCGGCGCGCACACGTTCAAAGAGGAGGTCACCGAGGACCGCATCCGCGAGACGCTCTCGTGGGTCGACGAACGCGAGATCACCGTTATGACCCTGCGCGAGGCCATCGCGCGGTACGCCGATCGATAATCAGGGTCGATAACGACGCTGTTGACACCGCTCGCCCGCTTCGTTCATCGGGGGATTCCTCCATCGGGGGCGAACTAAAGGGAAAGGTTGACACCGCTGCCGGGCGATCTGTAGAGTGTGACCCGCGTCGTCGTTCCCGTCCGCCATCCCCTCTCAGACCGGTCGAGACGGACCGTCGAGAAGGCCCTCGAAGTCGCAGACGAGGACGGCGCGAACCTGACCGTGTTACACGTCAACCTCTATCAGAACGGACACCCGATCACGCGGACGGAGCTCAAACGCGCGGTCGAATCCGAGTTCGGGAGGCTCAACAACGTGCGATACGTGGTCCGCTCGGGGTTCTTGGTCGAGGAGACCATTCTCGACGAAATCGCCGCCGAGGCCGCCGATATCGTCGTTATCGGCCACAAACAGGCCTCACGGTGGAAACGCCTCGTCAACCGGTTGGTGCGCGACCCGGACATCGAGTCGTTCCTCAAACACCGCCTCGACTGTACCGTGATCACGGTTGGCGGCTGAGGTCGGGATCCGACCGCTCCGTTCTCGCGTCCTCTTCCATCGGTTCCATCGCCACGCGCGCCTCGCCGCTGGTCTCGTCGAACACGACGTGCGTGTGGGGGTAGGGGATCCCGACGTCGGCCTCGTCGAGTTCCTTCCAGATCCGTTCTTGGATCTCCGAACGGACCTTCGCCCCGTAGTAGGGGCTTCGAACCCAGTAGCGAAGCCTGAGCGCGACCCCGTGGTCGGCGTACTCTCTGATCTGACAGGTCGGACGGGCGGGATATCGGGCGTTACCCACGCGGATGGTCGGACCGCCGGCGATGACGCCCTCGGCCTGCCGGGCGGCGCGTACGATCAGTCGACGCGCCTCCGCGAGGTCGCCCTCGTAGGTGACGGTCATGTCGAGCGTCATCCGGGTGCGTTCGTCCTCGGCGGAGTAGTTGATCACGTCCCGTTCGCGGATGGTGGCGTTCGGGATCACGAGCACGGAGTTGTCCTCGGTGAGCACTTTGGTGTATCGGAGGGTGATGTCCTCGATGAACCCCTGCTGTTGGACATCGACGATCTCGATCATGTCGCCGATCTCGTAGGGCTGATCCGCGAGGACGAACAGCCCGCCGACGTAGTTGCCGATGACGGGCGCGAGGATGACGGCGACCACCGCCGAGATCACCGTCACGGAGAGGAAGATGTTGCCGACGCCGACGCCGAGGATCCCCGCGGCGATCGCGACCGAAAACAGGATGATCCCGATCTTGATCCCGCGCAGAACCGTCCGCGAGAGGCTCTGGCGTTCGAAGCGCTGGGCGACGGGCCGACCGAGCATCCGGACCGCGACGCCCGAGAGATACCAGCCGACGACGATCACCGCAAGCGAGAGCAACAACCGACCCGTCAGCGAGCCCACCAGCCACTGGAGGAAGCCCTCGATCGTCCCGCTGATCTGTTGCTCGATCTGCATCGTTTATAGTTCCACGAGGACCGCCCAAAGGGTTGTCGTCTCCGGTCACCAACACATAAGATACCGAGCGTCGTAGCCCGAGTATGTCCTCGGATCCCGGCGATGCGTCGTTTCACGTCACCCACGAGTCCGGCGAGACGGGTACGACCCTACTCGTTGGGCTCTCGCAGTTCGGGTTGGCGGGACTGACGGCCGTCGACTACCTGACGACACAGCTCGATCTCGAACCCACCGGCCACATCAGCGCCGAGGCATTGCCATCGATCACCCCCTTCACCGAGGGCCGGCCACGCCACCACACGCGGCTGTACTCCCGCTCCGACCTCGATATCACCGTTCTCGTCGGCGAACTGTTCGTTCCCGTCCAGGCCGCCGACTCGTTCAGTCGGGCGATCCTCGAATGGACCGAGGGAACGGTCGACGAGATCGCCGTCCTCTCGGGGATCCCGCTGGCTCACGGCCCGGACGACCACCGCACGTTCTACATCGCCACCGAGGATTACTATCGCGATCGACTGAAGGAAACCGACATCGATCCGATGGGGATGGGCTTTCTCGACGGCGTGAATGCGAGCCTCGTCGAGCGCGGGATGGACACCGACCTCGGCGTGGGCGTGTTCGTCACCCCCGTCCACACGCAGGTCCCCGACGCCGAGGCGGCCCTGCGCCTGCTCTCGACGCTGAAGTTGGTCTACGACCTCGATCTCGACACCGCACCGCTCGAGGAGTTCGCGGACGAGGTCCGCCAGCACTACGCCCAGCTCTCCGAACGCCTCGAAGCCGCCGAGACCCACGAACGGCCCGACGACCGGATGTTCATGTAACTCGATTTCGAAACGGCGTGCTACTCGAATCCGGATATCTAATATGCTCTCGGCGGCAAGGCGGGCTATGGTCAGCCCCGATCTGCGCGCGACGCTCGAAGCCGTCGGCGAGCAGTTCAACCTCGGCGAGTACGAGATCGACGCCTATCTCACGGTCCTCGAACACGGTCAACTCACCGCCAGCGAGATCGCCGATCGAACCGACATCCCCCAGCCACGCGTCTACGATACGGTCAGAAGCCTCTCGGATCGCGGGCTCGTCGAACTCCGGGAGACCCGCCCGATGCAGATCATCGCGGTCGATCCCGACGAGGCGTTCGGACGGGTCCGGGGCTCGCTCGACGAGATGGTCGACGAACTCGAGGCGCGCTATACGGCCCCCGCCCGCGAGACCGAAGCCGTCTCGCTGGTGAAATCCCGCTCGACGATCCTGCGGAACCTCGCCGAAGTGATCGAGGCCGCCGAGTACGAACTCATCCTCTCGCTGACGCCCGACCTCCTCGAACGGTTCGAGGACGAACTCCACGAGGCGCTCTCCTCTGGCGTCAGCATCGAACTGCTCGTGGCGCCCGCCGCCGCCGCGCCCGCACCCGAGGAGTTCCCCTACAAAGAAGTCTCGACGGTCGCGCGATCTCGACGCGGGATCACGACACCCGTGATCGCCGTGGCCGACGGCGTCTACTCGGTGTATGCCACCCAGGACGCGATCCGTGACGACCGCGATCGCTACGGCGTGATCTTCAACCGCTCCGCGCTCGGTTTTCTCGTCTCGGGATTCTTCGGGACCGTGCTGTGGACCACCGCCGAGACGCTCGCAGAGAACGGCGACGGGCGCCCCTTCCCCCGGAAGTACGCCTCGATCCGCCGGTGTGTCAAGGACATCCGCGAACTCGGTGGCGAGTTCTTCGCGAGCGTCGAGGGTCGTGACGTCGAGACCGGCGAGCCACGCGTGGTTCGGGGTCGGGTCTCGGGTGTCGACTTCGAGGACACCGAGGAAGTCGCGACGATGACCATCGACACCGGGGACGGGGAGGTGTCGGTCGGCGGGCGGGTCGCCGCGCTCGAACGGATCGAGGCCCACGAGATCCATGTCGGGCGCGACGGCGTCCCGGACTCGTAGACCGTCCGCCGGCGTCGCGCAAGGGAGGGATACTTGCTTTTCGAGCACGGCGATACGGTAGAGCGATGAGTCAGGACAGAGTACGGTGGGAGTACGAGACGCTCAGGCCGCCCCGAGAAGCGACGAAAAGGGAGGCGAGCGACCCGAAAGCGGAGTTGAACGCGCTCGGCGAGGAGGGCTGGGAACTCGTCGAAACGATCGAGTACACCGGCGGCGGCGGAACGAAGTATCTAGTGTTCAAGCGTCCGGTCGACGACGGAGCGACATGAGCGCGGACCCCGACGCTGGACCGGACATCGAGGCCGAGCCGAAAGACGACGTCGACATCGAGTCCGATCACGATTCGGATATCGGCACCGCCAATACGATGCAGGCGCGCTCGAGCGAGAGCCGCATCAAGCTCTGGGCAACGATGAGGGGCAATCGACTGCTGATCACGGTCCTACTGGCGGTCGGTTTTTTCCTCGGCTTCGTCATAGTCGGGGAGCTGTTCATCCCGAACTTCGAGTCGACGATCCATTCGGATAGCATGATCAGCTACATGTTCTCGACGATGATCAGCGCGATCATCACCGGGACGACGCTAGTCGTGACGATCAGCCAAATCGTGATCTCTCAGGAGAACGGCCCGCTTGGCGATCAACGACAGCGAATGAGCAACACGATGGACTTTCGCGAGTACACCGAGGAGATGATCGACTCGCCGGCTCCCGCGGATCCCTCGGCGTTCCTCCGTGAGATAATCAGCGCGACCGACAGACGAGCCAAGATACTACGGGACGCCATCGCCGACAACGGAAACGACGAACTCCGGGCGGAGGTCGACGAGTTCACCGAGAGCCTGATAGAGAACGCCGAGGAGGTTCGCAACGAGCTCGAGGGGGCGAGTTTCGGCTCGTTCGAGGTGCTCAACGCCGCGCTCAACTACAACTACGGCATCAAGATATTCCAGGTCGAACGCATCGCGAACGACCATCCAGAGGACCTCACCGACGAGGACATGGCGATCCTCGATGGCCTGAAGTCGACGCTGTCGATGTTCGGCCCGGCCCGCGAGCACATCAAGACGCTGTACTTCCAGTGGGCGCTAATGGACCTCTCACAGATGATCCTCTATGCGGCGGTGCCGGCACTACTGGTCGCCGGGAGCATGCTCGGGTTTTTCAGCGGGCTCTCGCTGCCGAATACGACCTTCGGCGTGAGCGATACGACCCTCGTCGTCGGTGCGGCGCTGACGATCACGCTGATCCCGTTCCTGTTGCTCATCAGTTACATCGCGCGGGTGGCGACCGCAGCGAAACGGACCCTCGCGATGGGGCCGCTCGTCCTCCGGGAGTCCCAGCGCTAGTCGCCCGTCGCCAGTCTTTTGCTCGCCTGTATCGATTTGGGACCGTGAACGACCCTGACGACGGGATGGAGTACACCACCCTCGGCTCGACGGGCATGGAGGTCTCGAAGCTCTGTCTCGGCTGTATGAACTTCGGGAGCGACCAGCCGTGGATGATCGACGACGAGGAACGGAGCCGGGAGGTCATCGACCGCGCGCTCGATCTGGGAATCAACTTTCTGGACACCGCGAACGTCTACTCCCGTGGCGAGAGCGAGGAGATCGTCGGCAGCGCGATCGAGGGCCGGGATCGCTCGGAGCTCGTGATCGCTACCAAGGTATATGGCGAGATGGGCGAAGGCCCCAATCAGGGCGGGCTCTCGCGAAAACACATCATCGATCAGTGTGAAGCGAGTTTAGAACGACTGAACACGGACTACATCGACCTCTATCAGATCCACCGCTGGGACGACTCCACGCCCATCGAGGAGACGCTCTCGGCGCTCAGCTACCTCGTCGAGGAAGGCCTCGTGAGATATATCGGGGCCTCGACGATGATGGGATGGCAGTTCACCAAGGCGCTCTACGAGAGCGACCTCGGCGGCCACGAACGGTTCGTCTCAATGCAGCCCGAATACAGCCTCGTCGACCGCCACGAGGAGGAGAACCTCCTTCCCGTCTGCCGGGATCAGGGGGTCGGCGTGATCCCGTGGAGCCCGCTGGGCGGGGGCTTTCTCACCGGGAAGTACGACCGGGACGCCGAGCCTGCGGAGGGGCGGGCAGCGACCGACGACCACACCCGCGAGCGCTTCACCGAGGAGAACTGGGCGGTGCTCGACGTACTCCGCGAGATCGCCGAGCGGAAGGACGCCTCGCCCGCACAGGTCAGCCTCGCGTGGCTCTTAGAGAAGGAGGTCGTCGACGCGCCGATCATCGGGCCCCGGTCGCTCGACCACCTCGAGGAGAACGCCGCGGCGGTGTCGGTCTCGCTCACCGACGAGGAAATCGAGCGCCTCGAAGCACCCAAAACGCCGGTCTGGTCGCGTGCGACCGGCGACCTCTGAGCCGAACCGTGCGTTTATCCCCCCTGCCATCGACCCTCAGCCATGTCGAGCGATGACCTCGAGAGCGTCCTCGAGGAGGGCGGTCTCTCGCCGTATCAGGCGGCGGCGTTCGTCGCGCTGTTGGACCTCGGTGCCGCGTCGGCCCGAACGATCGCACAGACCAGTAACGTGCCCGATCCGCGGATCTACGACGTGTTGCGCGATCTGGAAGCCGCCGGCTACGTCGAGACCTACGAACAGGAGCAGCTCCACGCCCGCGTAAGCGACCTCGATCGAATCACCGAGGCACTCGCCTCGCGAGCCGAGCGGTTCTCGTGGGCGAGCGAGGAGGTCGAGGACCGATACGAGCGGCCACACGCCGAGATCGGGGAGGCGCGGATCGTCGGTCGGTTCGAGACGGTGTTCGACCACGCCCGCGAGGCGATCGAGGGGGCGACCGACCGGATTCAGGCGTCGCTGACGACCGGAGAGCTCGCGGACCTCGCGCCCGCACTCGCCGGAGCGCTCGACCGTGGCGTCGACGTGCGGCTGTCGCTCCACGGCGAGCACGAGGACCTCCCCTCGCCGGAGTCGCTCGCGGAGTACTGTTCGGAGGCGCGCTATCGGCCGCTTCCGGCCCCCTTCGTCGTGCTCGTCGATCGCTCGGAGCTGTGTTTCGTCCCCCACTCCGGGTCGGTCAACGAGTACGGCGTGATCATCGACGACCGGACCCACGCCTACGTCTTTCACTGGTTTTTCGTCCTCTGTCTGTGGGACGTCTGGGAGGTCTACTACTCGGGGCGAGCGACCGAGCCGCCGATCACCTACGCTGGGCTCCGCGAGTGTCTGCGGGCGGTCGAGCCCGAACTCGCAGCCGGTCGAACCGTGCTGGCGAGCGTCGAGGGGCGGTGGACCGCCACCGGCGAGGACTGCTCGTTCACCGGCCGGATCGTCGACTGTGTCTATACGACCCAGTCGACGCGGACCGACGTCGATTCGACGATCGCCGCCTACGCCGGACAGGCGACGCTCGTGATCGATACGGACGACGGCGAGCGCCGCGTCGGCGGCTGGGGGGCGACCCTCGAGGAGGTCGAGGCGACCCGGATCACGATCGAGGCGATCGAGTAGGGCACAACGCTCTTGGCCGCTGCGTCCCACCGGAGGGTATGGGAGAGCTGCCGGCGCGCTTCGGCGGTGCGGACTGGCTCGACCTCGGGCCCGGCGAGGAGGTCCTCTGGGCCGGTCACCCGAGTCTCGTCCCCTCTCTCGGCGCGTTCGCGCTGGGGGCGCTGCTGGTCGTCGCGGGTGCGGCCGGGGCGGTGCTGTTGGGCGAGTACGCGATCGTCGGCGTCGCAGGGATCGCGGCCGGCCTCGCGGTGATAGGGTGGACACACTACCGACGGATCTCGACGGGCTACGTCATCACGACCGCGGAGGTCTACCATAAGGAGGGGTTGATCTCGCGCGACGTGACCCAGATCAGGTATGAACGGATCCAGAACACCTCCTTCAGCCAGTCGGTACTCGAACGGGCCCTCTCCTATGGCGACGTGATCATCACGAGCGCGGGCACCGGCGAGGTCGAGATCACGCTTCGGGACGTTCCCGACCCCGCGAAACTGAAGGGACTGCTGAGCGAGCAACTCGACGACGTCTACGCGACGGACGCGCCACGGTCGACCGAATTCGCCCGGTCGGATCTCTGAGCGTCCCGACGGAACGCTGATACCGTCCCCGTGTCAACGACCGTCAATGGCCTCGATCGCCGACCTCCGTCGACCGGAGTACACCGGACGGAACCGCTGTTGGCCCTGTACCGTTCTCAACACGGTCGTTCTACTCGGCTGTTGTCTCGTCCTTGCCGTGCTCTCGTTTCCGCTCTCACTCGGACTGTTGCTCGCGGGCGCGGGTGCGATCTGGCTCCGTGGCTATCTCGTTCCCCGTACCCCGGCTCTCACCGCCCGTATGAGGGGAGCACTCGGGCGCGGACCGGATCGCCCGCTGACAGGGTCGATCGCTCCGGACGACACCGACGACGACCTCGGCGAGCGAACGCTCACGACGCTGCTCGAGGCGGGCGTGATCCGACCGGAGGGCGAGCGCCTCCACCTCGACGAGCGTTTTGGCGACGACTGGCGCGGGGAGATGGAGCGACTCCGTACGCTCCCGACCGGGAGGCTCATCGAGGCGACGGCGGCGGCGACACGCGAGACGGAGGTCGAACTGCTCGATGCGGACCGTCCGCTCGTCGTTCTCACGGGACCGGACGGCGGCGAGGCGTGGGTGTCGCGACCGGTCACGATAGCGGAGGTCGCCGCCGAGGGGACGCTCGCTACACACGTCCCCACGATGTCACACCGGGACCGGATCGCGGCCGCCCGGGCGCTACGGAGCTTCCTCGATCGGTGTCCGATCTGTGAGACGAGAACCGAGGAGGTGAAACCGAACCGATGCTGTGGCGGCGTCCGGGACCCTGCGGACCTCTCGGGGACCGTGCTCGTCTGTCCAACGTGTAACGAAGCGTTGTATCGATTCGACGACGGCTAATACGGTGACGGGACGGCGACGACACGATTTACAACGGCCGTAGTACCGGTATCCCAAACAACTAAATAGGAAAGATCCGTCTTTCCGCGAGAGATGGGGCAACGAAACAGGAAACGGCGTTCGGGGGTATCGAGACGAACGTTCGTCAAGGCGGCCGGCGCCTCCGGTGTCACGGCCGGTTCGCTCGGACTTGCGGGATGTCTCGGGAGCGCCGATCAGGACGCGGTCGTCCTACACGCTGATGCGCGATTCCAGAGCGCCCGGGACGTGATCCAGGAGGCACTCTGGGATGCAGGGCTCGACCAGGACATCGAGTTCGTGGTTCGGGCGGCATCGAACAACACCGAACAACGGCGACAGGACATCCAGTCGGCGCTTCAGGCGGGTCGCGCCCCGCCGGACATATTCATGATGGACTCGGGGTGGACGATCCCTTTCATCCTCCGCGAGCAGACGCTCAACCTGAGTGAGCGACTCTCGAACGACGTGCTAAGTCGGATTCAGGAGACGTACATGGACACCTCCGTCGAGACGGCGAGCCACCCACAGACGGGGGACCTCCACGCCCTACCGCTGTTTCCCGACTTCGCGGTGATGCTCTATCGGAAGGATCTCGTCGAGGAGGCGGGCTATGACACGAGCGAGTGGGCCACCAACGCGCTGTCCTGGCAGGAGTTCTCCGAGATCGTCGCGGACACCCAGGAACAGAGCGGCGTCGAGTACGGTTTTACGACGCAGGGGGCGGCCTACGAGGGGCTGTCGTGCTGTACGTTCAACGAGACGATGTCGAGTTGGGGCGGGGCGTATTTCGGTGGTATCGACAACCTCTTCGAGGCCGGTGATCGCCCCGTGACCGTCGACGAGGAGCAGGTGCTCGACGCGATCCGCATGATGCGGACGTTCATGTACGGTCAAGAGGACGACCACGCCCTCGAGGGCTTCCAACAGATCTGTCCCACCTCAATCGTCCAGTGGATCGAGGACTCCTCGCTCGGCCCGTTCCAGGACGGAAACGCCGTCGCCCACCGAAACTGGCCGTACGCGATCGCCGAGACGGCTACCGAAGACGCGTTCGGGGAAGACATCGGCGTGATGCCGATTCCCTACGGCGTCACGCCCCAGCAGGCCGATTACGAGGGGACAGGCGGAACCTGCACCGCGCTTGGCGGGTGGAACCTGGCGATCAATCCCGAAAGCGAGCGCATCGACGAGGCGACACAGATACTCGATGCGTTCTCCCAAGAGAGCGTACAGGTCGTGTTATTCGAGGAACAGAGCCTGTTCCCGCCGAACCTCGAACTGCTCGAAACACAGGAAATCCAAGAGATCGAACCGCTCGGACGGTACGTCGAGACGTTCCAGACGCTCGGAGAGAACGCGATCCCACGGCCGGTGACCGACATCTGGGCCGAACAGGGCGCGGTGATCGCGCTCGAGGTACAAAGCGCCTACACTCAAGAGAAGACCCCCGAGCAAGCGATGACCGATCTGAAAAACCGCCTGCAGGAAAGCGAACAGGACGTGGGGAACTAGGATGTCGACAGAGACAGAAAGACACGAACGCGGACGGCTCGCACCGGTCGTCGACTGGATGGAGAACCTGAGCGAGGCGGCCTACGCCTACCTGCTGTTGATCCCCGCGTTCGGGCTGCTCACGCTCATCGCGTTCTATCCGATGATCTCGACGTTCTGGATGTCGCTCCTCGAGGATCAGACTCGGGGTGCAGAGACGCTCGGCGGATTCGTCGGCCTCGAGAACTACATCGGCATTCTGACCGGTGACGCCCGGCTCGCCCGGCAGTTCCTCGACGTCCAACTCACGGGGAGTTTCCCGTTCTTCGAACTCGGCGTCGGCTTCTTCCAGCAGGCGCTGTTCGTGACGCTCTCGTTCGCGATCCTGAACGTGATCTTCACGACGCTGATCGGGTTCGGGCAGGCGCTCGTACTCGATAAGGACTTCCGCGGGCGACGCTGGGTCCGGGTCGCAGTCATCATCCCGTGGGCGGTGCCGATCGTCATTCAGGGGATGATCTTCTACCTGATGTTCCAGCCGACCGTCGGGTTCGGCGCCGACGTGATGAACGCTCTGGGCCTGTTCAGTGCCACCCCGCTTGCGAGCAGTCAGGACTCGTTTTTCATCCTCCTGATCGCCGACGTCTGGAAGACATCGGCGTTCATGGCGCTGCTCATCCTCGCCGGTCTACAGAGCGTCGACCGGAGCCTCTACGACGTCGCGAAGGTCTCGGGAGCTTCGACTTGGCAGCGCTTCAAGCTGATCACGTTCCCGCTGGCGTTGCCGGCGGTGTTGGTCGCGATGCTGTTCCGGACGATGGACGCGATGCGGGTCTACGGGCTGATCGAGTCGACAGCGGGCTGTACGACCGTTCCGTCGATGACCTGTATGGTCATCGAGGGGATGTTCGGCGGGACGCGCATCTACGGAACTGCGGCCGCGGTGGCGTTCATGACGGCGGCGATCATCGGGGTCTTCATCTCGATTTACATCGTCAAGTTCAGAGGTCAGGAGGGAGGTGTCTACTGATGGCAACAGAAACCGAAACGACACAGACACAGGCTGAACGCGATCAGAGCGACGATTCGGGCCCGTTCCAGCGGTGGGTTTCGGGATCGATCTCCGAACCCGGACGGGCCTACCGGCCGATGTTCTGGCTCGTGACGGTGTTCTTCCTCGTCACGACGCTGTTCCCGTTCTACTGGCTGTTTATGGTCGCGCTCACGCCGGAAGGGCAGCTTCAGAACGTCGTGTTCACGCCCAACGGGTTCAATCCGGGCGTGTTCATCGAGATCTTCCAGATCCTGCCGTTTCACCGGTATATGTTCAACAGCTTCGTGATCGCGACGGTCACGACGGCCTTCGTCCTCGTGGTGGCGAGTCTCGCGGGCTACGTCTTCGGACGCCTCAGGTTCCCCGGGAAGAACCCGCTCATGCTGCTCGTCCTGCTGGTATCCTTTTTCCCGCCGGCGGCGTTTTTCATCCCGCTCAACGACCTGTTCAACACGAACTTCGATATCCTCGAACCGGTCCTCTCGAACGGGAGCCTCTACAACACGCCCTACGCGCTGGTCATCCCGATGTCGGCGCTGTTCATGCCGCTCGCGATCTTCATCCTCACTACGTTCTACA
This sequence comes from Halalkalicoccus paucihalophilus, assembly GCF_001593955.1. Classification (GTDB taxonomy): domain Archaea; phylum Halobacteriota; class Halobacteria; order Halobacteriales; family Halalkalicoccaceae; genus Halalkalicoccus; species Halalkalicoccus paucihalophilus. Next base: position 595,268 of record NZ_LTAZ01000004.1, read on the forward strand.
GCCAGATCCCCGACGGGTTGGAGGACGCCGCCCGCGTCGAGGGGACCACCCGGCTGGGCGCGCTGTTCCGGGTGATCATTCCGCTTTCGGCACCCGGTGTGGCCACCGCGGGCGTGCTCACGTTCATCGGCGTCTACAACGAGTTCTTCTTCTCGTTTCTGATGACCGACGGACAGCCTCAGAACTGGGCGCCGGTTCTCCAGGGAATCCTCGGATTCCAGGGGCAGTATCAGACCCTGTACAACGCGATGGCCGCCGCCTCGATCGTCGCCGTCTTACCGATGGCGATTCTGGTGGTCGTCGCACAGGAGAAAATCGTCAGCGGACTTACGGCAGGCGGTCTCAAGGAGTAATACATGGCACGAGTCACACTCGACGGAGTCACGAAACGATACGAGGACGTAACGGCAGTCGACGACATGAACCTGGACATCGGCGACGGCGAGTTCGTCACCTTCGTCGGTCCCTCCGGTTGTGGGAAGTCGACGACGATGGAGACGATCGCCGGGCTGACGATCCCCACCGAGGGCGAGATCTACATCGGCGATCGGGAGGTGACGAAGCTCCCGCCGAAGGACAGGGGTATCGCGATGGTCTTCCAGAACATCGCGCTGTTCCCCCACATGGACGTCTATGACAACATCAGCTTCGGTCTCCGGATCCGTAACTACGAGAAATCCGAGATCGACCGGCGGGTCGAGGAGGCCGCCGAGATCGTCCAACTCGGCGGCATGATGGATCGGATGCCGGAGGAGATGTCCGGCGGTCAGCGCCAGCGCGTCGCCATCGCCCGCGCGCTCGTCCGGGAGCCCGACGTGTTCCTGATGGACGAGCCGCTCGCGAACCTCGACGCCAAGCTACGCGTCCACATGCGCACGGAGCTCCAGCGCCTCCACCGGCGTCTCGACACCACGATCATCTACGTCACGCACGATCAGGCCGAAGCGATGACCATGAGCGACCGAATCGCGGTCATCAACGCCGGAAAACTCCAGCAGATCGCACCGCCGCTCACCTGTTACAACGAACCGGCAAACCAGTTCGTCGCGGGCTTCATCGGTTCGCCCTCGATGAACTTCGTCGAGGCCGAGGTGGCGGGTGGCAGACTCGAAGCCGAGAACTTCCACGTCGAGTTCGACCCCTCGACGACCGATGGGATCGCCCCCGGTGACAGGGTGGTACTCGGTGTCCGCCCCGAGGACATCTATCTCGAACGTACCGCCGAGGGGATCGAGTACGCGACGGAACTGATCAACGCTCGGACGGACGTCCTCGAACCGATGGGGAACGAGGTGTTCGTTTATCTGGTCACCGGCAACGACACCGAGACAAGCATGGACGTCGCGGCCGGCGAGGCGAGCGACGATCAGTTGCTGATGAACGTCGATCCCGACACACAGATCGAAGCCGAGGAGGACGTGTCGGTGATCCTCGACCGCTCGCGGATCCACCTGTTCGACGCCGAGACGGGCGACGCGCTGCGTCACGGCCTCATCGACGTCGCGAGCGCCGAATCGGGTACGCCCGAGCGTGGCGTCGGAGACTCCGACTGAGGGGTTATCGTCAGCATAACAATACCTACACGATTCGTGTTGACGAAGTAGAGTCATACGACGAACGATACGTGAACCACCCGACACGAGTATGAACGAAAGGGTAATCCCATGAGTTTCGCTAGTTCCTCCAATGAATGATCCACGAGACGTGAAAGTCGGGGTCGTCGGCCTCGGGAATATCGGTCGCTATCACGCGGACCGTCTGCGGAGCTACGGTGCGGAGATCGCCGGTGGGATGGACGTCCTCCCCGAGGCCCGCGATCGGTTTGGGCGCGATTACGGCGTTCCGACCTACGAGGACCACGAGGAGCTCTACTCGGTCGCCGACGCGATTATCGTAACCACGCCCAACAAGTTCCACGAGGAGTACGCGGTCTCGGCGCTCGAATCGGGACTGGACGTGCTGCTCGAAAAACCGCTCGCTCACTCCGTCGAGAGCGCAGAGCGGATCGCGGCGGCCACACAGACCTCCGATGCGTTCTGTATGGTCGGGTTTCACAACCGCTATCTTCCCGCGATCGAGGTGCTCACGAACGAGCGCGATCGGGGCCGTTTCGGCGATCTCTCGCACGTCGAGGCCAACTACGTCCGCAGACGCGGGATTCCCGGCCGCGGCTCGTGGTTCACGTCCCGCGAAATCGCGGGCGGAGGCGCGCTGATCGATATCGGCGTCCACGCGCTTGACCTCGCGCTCTACGTGCTCGATTTCCCCGAGATCAGCGAGGTTTCCGGTGTGGCCCGTTCGGAGTTCGGGACCCGCGAGGACTACACCTACCTCCAGATGTGGGGCGAGGACGACGGACACGAACGCTTCGACGTGGAGGACTCGGTCAGCGCCTTCATCCGTTGTGCGGACGGCCAGACGGTTTCGCTCGAAGTCGCGTGGGCGGCCAATCGCCCGACCGACAACGGGTTCGTCGTTCTCGGTACCGATGCCGGCGCGCGCTTCGACCGGGCGAGCGGCGAGATGACCCTCTACGAGACCAGTTCCGACGGCTCACCACACTTCAACGACACACAAGTTCAGACCCGCGAACGCGACGCCCACGCCGCCGAACAGGAGACGTTCCTACAGGCGGTCGCCGAGGGCGAGGCGCCGGGACAGAACACCGTCGAACAGGGACTGCTCGTTCAGCGGGTTATCGACGCCATCTACCGATCCAGCAAACAGGGCCGGACGATCCAGTTCGACGAGAGGCCGATGGTTGTCGAGTAATTACGACCACCGGGATTTATTCTCGTTCGAGTTTATTCCCGAGTATGGACATCGGCGTACTCACCGTCCCGCTCGGCGGCCAGTCGCGTGAAGAGGCCTTTTCGTATCTCACCGATATCGGCGTCGGCGCGGTCGAACTCGGCTGTGGCGGCTATCCGGGCAACGACCACCTCCCGCGCGAGGAGTTTCTCGACGACGAGACGGCCCAGTCCGAGCTACACAACCTGCTCGACGAACACGACCTCCGGATCAGTGCACTCGCGACCCACAACAACCCGCTCCATCCCGATGACACTCGGGCGGAGGAGGCCGACACCGAACTCCGCGAGGCAATCGAACTCGCCGACGAACTCGACGTGGGCGTCGTCACCTGCTTTTCGGGGCTCCCAGCGGGAGGACCGAACGACGAGGTTCCCAACTGGATCACTGCGCCGTGGCCGACCGAGCACGCAGACGCTCACAAATACCAGTGGGAGGAGGTCGCGATCCCCTACTGGCGGGAGATCGCAGACCACGCCGCGGAGCACGGCGTGGACGTCGCCATCGAAATGCACCCGAACATGCTCGTTTACGAGCCACACGGCATGGTTCGACTGCGAGAGGAGACCAACGAACACATCGGCGCGAACTTCGACCCCTCGCATCTCTACTGGCAGGGGATCTCTATTACTGATGCGATCCGGTATCTCGGCGAGCGCGACGCCATCCACCACGTCCACGCGAAGGACACCAAGGTCTATGAGGAACAAGCGCGCGAGAAGGGGGTCCTCGACACGACGCCGTACACCGACGAACCCAACCGCTCGTGGCTGTTCCGTTCCATTGGGTATGGCCACGGCGAGAGTCACTGGAAGGACGTCGTCAGCACGCTCAGAATGGTCGGCTACGACGACGTGCTCAGCATCGAACACGAGGATTCCCTGACGAGCGCGAACGAAGGGCTGGAGAAGGCCGTCGACGTGCTCGATCGGGCGGTCTTCGAGACGACGCCCGGCGAGGCCTACTGGGCGGAGTAGAGCTTAGGGTTCCAGAACAACCTTGACGCAGTCGTCCTCCTTGTCGTTGAACGTCTCGTAGAGCTCCGGGCCGTCCTCGAGCGAGCCCCGATGGGTGATGATCTCGGCGGGATCGATCTCGCCGTTCTCGATCGTCTCGAGCAGCGGGTTCAGGTAGGCCTGGACGTGAGTCTGGCCGGAGTTTACCGTGAGCGCTTTGTTCATCAGCGGGCCCATCGGCATGTCGTCCACCCCGTCGATGTAGACGCCCGGGATCGAGAGCGTCCCGCCCTTCCGGCAGGACTTGATCGCCTCTTGGAGCACGTATGGCCGGTCGGGCTCGTCGGGGACATCGACACAGGTGTGGTGGGCTTCCGAGCCGACGGCGTCGATACACCGGTCGGGTCCGCGCCCGTCAGTCTCGTCCATCAGCCACTCGTAGACGTCGTCCTCGGAGTAGTCGATCACCTCGGTGTCGGCGTGGCCCTCGGCCATCCCGAGGCGTTCTTCGATTCGGTCGATGGCAATCACGCGGTCGGCGCCCATCATCCAGGCGCTCTGGACGGCGAACTGGCCGACCGGGCCACAGCCCCAGACGGCGACCGTGTCGTTCTCCTCGATCTCGGCATTCTCGGCGGCCATATACCCAGTGGGGTAGATATCAGAGAGGAACAGAACCTCCTCGTCCGAGAGGTCCGAGTCGATCTTGATCGGCCCGACGTCGGCGTGGGGCACCCGCAGGTACTCGGCCTGCCCGCCGTCGTACCCACCGAGGGTGTGAGAGAAGCCGAAGAGTCCCGCCGGCGAGTGGCCCATCGATTCGGCGGCCATCTCGGCGTTCGGGTTCGTCTCGTCACACAGCGAGTACAGATCGTTTTCGCAGAACCAACACTCGCCACAGCTGATCGTGAAAGGGACCACGACCCGGTCGCCCTCCCGCAGGTCCTCGACCTCCTCGCCAACCTCGACGACCTCGCCCATCGGCTCGTGACCCAGAATGTCCCCCTCCTCCATGCCGGGCATGAAGTCGTTGTAGAGGTGCAGGTCCGAGCCACAGATCGCCGTTGCGGTAATTTCGACGATCGCGTCGGTCGGCTCCTCGATCTCGGGTTTGGGAACCTCGTCGACGCGGACGTCCCCCTCGCCGTGCCAGCGGAGCGCTTTCATGACGAGTAGGTACTCGACAGTCATCTGGATAAAAGCGGGGCTTGTTCTCGCAACCACTGAACCGAGCACCTCCGAGACGGAAACTCCTAACTACAAGAGCAGTGAACGAGCCTATATGACACTCGATATTGGCGTCCTCGGCTACAGGTTCATGGGCAAGGCCCACTCGAACGCGATAGCACGACTCCCGATGTTCTTCCCCGACGCCCCGGAGGTCAACCGTGAGGTCCTCGTGGGCCGCGACGAGGAGGCCCTCTCGAACGCGGCCGACCGCCTCGGTTTCTCGCGAACCACGACCGACCCCTCGGAGGCGATCGAGTCGGTCGATGCCTTCTACAACCTCGGGCCGAACTTCGTCCACCCCGAGTACTCTATCGAGGCGCTGGAGGCGGGCGTGCCGGTCTTCTGTGAAAAGCCACTGGCGCCCACCGTAGGGGAAGCGGAGGAGATGGCCGAGGCGGCGCGCGAGGCGGGCGTCCCAAACGGCTGTGCCTTTAACTACCGGTTCGTGCCCGCGATCAGGTACGCGAAGAGCCTGATCGAGTCGGACGAACTCGGCGAGATCCACCACGTCCGCGGGCGCTACCTACAGGACTGGCTGGTCGACCCCGAGGCCCCGTGGGCGTGGCGCCTCGACGAGGAACTCGCCGGTTCGGGCGCACTCGGCGATCTGGGCGCGCACACGATCGACCTCGCGCGCTTTCTCGTCGGCGGGGAAGCCGGCGAGATTTCGGAGGTTTCGGGCCAACTGCGGACGTTCACCGACGAACGCCCCACGGAGGACGGCGAGACCCGCGAGGTGACCGTCGACGACGCGTACCTCGCGACCGCCCAGTTCGAGGGCGGCGCGGTCGGGAGCTTCGAGGCGACCCGGAACGCCACCGGCCACAAGAACGACCACACGATCGAGATCGAAGGGTCGAAGGGTAGCCTGAAGTTCTCGCTCGAACGACTGAACGAACTGGAGGTCCTTCGAGAGGGGTCGCGTGGGTTCGAGACGGTGCTGGTCACCGACCCCGATGACCCCTACATCGAGCACTGGTGGCCCCCGGGCCACGTCATCGGCTGGGAACACACGTTCGTCCACGAGAACTACGAGTTCCTCTCGGCAGTGGCGGAGGCCGGCGAGTTCGAACCGAGTTTCGAGGACGGACTGGCGACCCAGCGTGTGCTCGCGGCGATCCAAGAGAGCGACGCGAGCGGCGAGCGGGTCAGTCTCGACTGAAAAACTCGACGAGCGAGTCAACGACTCGCTCGGGGGCGTCCATCTGGACCCAGTGGCTCGCCCCATCGATCCGCTCGACCTCGATGTCGGGTACCCACTCCTCGAGTCCCTCGGTGAGACGCACCGAGAGCGCCTCGTCGTCCGTACCCCAGAGAAGCAGCGTAGGTCGCCCGATCAGCCCGTCGCTCGTGGTCGCACCCGGGATCTTCCATCCGGGGATCTTCGCGCGGACCGTCCCCCGGAAGAGGGCGCGGTAGTAGTTGAGCATCGCGGTCATCGCACCCGGTCGGAGACAGGCCTCCGTATACCGCTCGATCGACTCCTCGTCGAACGCCTCCGGGTTCTCAGTACCTCCTCGAAACAGCGATTCCAGCAGCCGCCTCCGTCCGACTCGAACGAGCGCTTCGGGCAGCCACGGCAGTTGGAACACCAACACGTACCACGAGCGTTTCGCCTGATCGGACTCGGGGTCCCGTAGCTCCCGGCGGTAGGCGCTCGGATGCGGGGCGTTCATGACGACGAGTCGGTCGACGCGATCGGGATGGCGGGCGGCGACCTCCCACGCGACGACGCCGCCCCAGTCGTGGCCGACGAGGTGGGCGCGCTCTTCGCCACAGTGATCGATCAGCGCGCGGACGTCTTCGACGAGGTGACCGATCCGGTAGGCGCTCACGCCGGGCGGTTTCTCCGAGCGGTTGTACCCGCGCATGTCCGGGGCGACGACCCGATAGCCCGCCTCGACGAGCGCGGGGATCTGTTCGCGCCAACTGTACCAGTGCTCGGGAAACCCGTGAAGCAGGACGACGAGCGGTCCCTCGCCCGCCTCGACGTAGTGGATGCGAACCCCGTTGACGATCGCCTCCTCGTGGGACCAGTCCATGTCGGTGGTGAGTGCGGGCGGCGGGTAGTTCTTGCGCCCTGCGCCCGCGTCTCCCGCTCGGGACGGCTAAAACGACATCGCTCCGTCGTCGGTGATGATCCCGTCGAGCAGTCGAACCGGCGTCGCGTCGTAGAGCGGGTTCTCGATGGCGAAGTCCTCGACCGGTTCGAGCATCACCTCACTGGCCGGGCGGTACTCGTTCTCGAAGGCGAACCCGCTGTCGATGAGCTTCGCACCGGACCCGGTGACGTACATCGGGACGTCCAGATCCGCCGCCGTCGCCGCGATCGGATAGGTGCCGATGCGGTTGTAGAGCGTATCGCTCACCAGACAGTCCATCCCCATCAGCACGCAGTCACACTCCCCGAGGTAGGTGCCAGCGGCGCTGTCGACGATCAGCGTCGGTTCGACACCGTCGATCGATCCGAGCTTTCGGGCGGTCTTCCGGCCCGCGAGTCGGGGTCGGGCCTCGGTGACGTACACCGACAGCGAGGCGCCGCCGTCGACCGCCCGCTCGATCGCCGCGTTCACCGTCGAAGAGTAGTCGTGGGTCAGGATCGTCATCCCGTCCTCGATGTACTCGGCGGCGTGGGCTGCGGCCCGTTTCTTTCCCCCCTCGATCCGTTCGACGACCGTCTCGATCGCCGCCGTGAGCGCGGCCTTCGCCTCCTCGACGTCCTCGGGATCGGCTTCCTTGATCTCGCGGGTAATCGTCCGTTGGACGTTGAACAGCGAGGCGTGCGAGGGGTTCGCCCGTCGGAGCACGGAACTGTTTCGCTCGACGTCTCTGACGAACTCCTCGACCGTCGCGTACTCGCGGTCGTTCAATTCGGAGAGCGCACGGGCGGCCTTGACAGCCACGACCGAGGAGCTGTGTGTCTGCATCTCCTCGATCTCCGCGACCGTCTCGTCGATCATACCCGACCCTCTCGGTCTCGGGGCAAAGACCTTCCGACGAAAGCCCTCGGCGTGCTCAAAAACGCCGTCGGCGTTTTTGGCATCTCGGAGCGGCTTCGCCGCTCCGACGAGTCGTCGAAGTGGCTCTGCCACTTCGAGATCGGGAGAATCTTCGATTCTCCAGCGACACCTTGGCAGGTGCGCCTCGCCCTTTTCATGTCCCAAGAAAAGACCGCGAAGCGGTCTTTCTGGGCTGAGCGGCGACGAAGTCGCCGCGAGGTCCGCGGGAACTGCGTTCTCGCGAGATCCCGAAAACCGGAGGTTTTCGGAGACAGCCAGGACCGCATCGCAGCCGTCCGACCGGACGGCTGCTCTCAGGGACCAGCCCTTCCCCGCCCCGCGAACACGGTCTCCGGAGGGGCGACCGCGTTCGCGCCGGCCGCCGCACCGCAGACCGCCTCCACAGCCACGGCACAGCAGACCTAAACCCCGACGGACCCTACGGACGGTATGGTCGTCGTCACTTACTACTGTCCGCGCTGTGGAGCGCTCGCCGAACTCGACCGGGACGCCTACCTCGCCGACAAGTCGGTGACGCCCTATCCCCTCGAGGAGTGGGAGTATGCCACCCCCGAGGAGGAGTACGAGGAGCTCGATGGCGTCCGGTTCGTCTGCGGCAAAGACGATTCACCGTCACTCACCTTTCGCCTCCCGGAAGGGGAGAGCGAACCCGAAGCCGTCGGCTGTGGCGAGCCTTTCTACCTGAGTTTCGTCCGGTTCGAGAACGGCAAGGAGGTCGAGCCCGAACCACCCACGGAGCACGTCGAGATCGGTTCCGGGATCGGACCGCGTGGTCCACGTGGACCCGGAAGACGGCCGTAGCAGGCAGAAGGATAAGGCTGCTGGGAGCGTAGGTCCGACCATGGACGAGGAGATCCTCGCCGATCAGCGCGAACTCGTCGAGCTGCTCGAATCGGCCGGATGGACCGTCACCGACGCGGAGCTGTCGGTCTACGAGAGCCCCTGGAAGGACGACGAGACGCCCGAGGCGTCGGTCACGCTCAGCGCACGAAAACAGTATCCGAACGAGGACGAGGGCGACGAGGACGAGAACCCGTTTCGCGTTCGTTAGCCCTTGATGTTGCAGACCGGGAACGTGCGGGCGACCTTGTCGCCGATCCCCAGGGCGTCGCTGACCCGCACGACCTCGTCGACGTCCTTGTAGACGCCGGGGGCCTCCTCGGCGACGGTCGCGCCGCTCTGGGCCTTGACGTAGACGCGGTCCTGATCCCGGAGGTCGTCGCGGACGTCCTCGCCCCAGAACTCGTTTTTCGCCTGCGTTCGACTCATGACCCTTCCTGCCCCGTGGGCCGTCGAGCCGAACGTCTCGGTCATGGAGTGCTCGCCACCCCGGAGGACGAAACTGCCCGTCCCCATGCTCCCGGGGATGATGATCGGCTGGCCCACCTCGCGGTACGCGGTGGGCACCTCGGGATGGCCCGCCGGGAACGCGCGGGTCGCGCCCTTGCGGTGGACGTAGAGTTCGCGCTCCTCGCCCTCGACGTCGTGTGTCTCCTTCTTGGCGATGTTGTGGGCCACGTCGTAAAGCAGCTCCATTCCCATCTCCTCCCAGTCGCGCCCGAAGACGCGCTCGAAGACCTCCCGGGTCCGGTGCATCACGAGCTGGCGGTTGACCCACGCGAAGTTGATCGCCGCACACATCGCACCGTAGTACTCCTCGGCCAACTCGGAGCCGGCGGGTGCGGCGGCCAGTTCCTTATCGGGAAGCTCGGCGAGTAGGTCGCCGTGGCGCTTCTCGATCTTCCGGAGGTAGTCCGTACAGACCTGATGGCCGAGTCCCCGCGACCCGCAGTGGATCAGGACGACGATCCGATCCTCGCTCAGGCCGTAAGCGTCGGCGACGTCCTCGCGAAAGACGTCGGTCACGCGCTGAACCTCGAGGAAGTGGTTACCCGAACCCAGCGAGCCGATCTGGTTCTTGCCCCTGTCCTTTGCCTTCTGACTCACCGTCGAGGGGTCGCTGTCGGGCCGGACGCCCTCGTCCTCGCAGTGAGCCAGATCGTCGGGGGTCGCATACCCCTCCTCGAGCGCCCACTCCATGCCCCGGTCGAGGATCGCCTCGATCGTCTCGATGCCGCTCTCGACGACGCCGCCGCCGCCGAGTCCCGAGGGAACGTTCGCGAAGAGCGCGTCGACGAGTTCCTCCTCGCGCCCGTCGAGGTCCGCGTAGGTGAGGTTCGTCTTCATCATCCGCACGCCGCAGTTGATATCGTAACCAACCCCTCCGGGCGAGATACAGCCGTCCTCGGCGTCGAGTGCGGCGACACCTCCCACCGGAAAGCCGTAGCCCTGATGGCCGTCGGGCATACACAGCGCGTACTTCCGGATTCCGGGCAGGTGGGCGGTGTTCTTCAGCTGTTGGAGGGTCTTGTCGTCGCTGATCTGCTCCAAGAGGGCCTCGCTCGCGAGCACGCGGGCGGGGACGCGCATTTCGCCGTCCTGTGGGATCTCCCAGACGTTCTCACGCACCTTCTCGAGCGTGATTCCATCGGTGTCGAAGGTGGTCATACACGACACTCGACCGTGCGGTGGGGAATACGTTTCGACGCCCCCTCAGTTCTCGGATGTCGTCCCGACAGCCGTGGGGTAGCGTTGTGACTCGATTGTCCCCGCGACCAGTTCGCCGTACTCCGTCGCCGTGTACGCACCCCGGTTGTACTCGAGGGCCCACGAGGTTTCGGCCTCTGCGGCGCCGACCGACGACGAACCGTCGAGGATCGTCACTTCGAGGAACTCCGCCTCGTAGTCCGTCCCGATGAGCGCGGCGTACGCCCCCGCGATCGGCCCGATCTCGTGGAGGATCCCGCCGTCGTCGGGGCCGCTGGTGACGTACTCGACGGTGAGAGCCCCGTGTTCGCGCTCGACGGCCTCGACGTCGAGGCCGTACTCGACGAGGGCGTCCTCGAAGCCCGCCTCGTCCTCGAGTTCGCGTCCCTCGAACGCCTCGATCCCGGATTCGAGCACGTCCGAGCGTTTCGTGACGGGGAGCGTGGGGGCGTATTCGCTTGTCGGCCACTTCCGATTGGGCGGGAACTGCTCGCCGACCTCCTCGACACAGCCCGAGAGCCCGCCGAGGGCCACGAGCGCGCCGACACCGCGGGAGAGCAGCGCCCGGCGCGAGTGCGAACGCTCGTCCATACACCCCTCTACGGCCGATCCGGGCATGGGTCCACGGCCGGCGAGTGCATGCGGACCCGTTTTGTGCGGTCTGGCTCTACGGGTCGTGTGGCGATCGAACTGTACGACGTCGGGTTGGCCGTGGTCGGGATCGCGCTACTGGGAGTCGCCGTCCTCCCCTTGTTGGTCTCCGATCGGCCGATTTCGCTCCCGATCTTCTTCGTGGCCTTCGGCGCGCTGGTCTTCTATGTGCCGATCATTCCCGCTCCCGACCCGCTCGAACAGGGCTTGCTGACCGAACACGTCGCCGAACTGGGGGTGATACTCGCGCTGATGGGCCTCGGGTTGAAGATCGACCGCCCGCCGAGTCTCCGAGGGTGGACCTCGACGTGGCGACTGCTCGCGATCACCATGCCGCTCTCGATCGCCGGGGCCGCCCTGCTGGGCTGGTGGCTCGTCGGTTTTCTCGCTCCGGCCGCCGTGTTGCTCGGGGCGGTCATCGCGCCGACCGATCCCGTACTCGCAAGCGAAGTACAGGTCGAAGAGCCCGGCGAGGGCGAGACGGACGAGGAGGGCTCCGAACCCCGATTCGCGCTCTCCTCGGAAGCCGGACTCAACGACGGACTGGCGTTCCCCTTTACCAATCTCGCGATCGCGCTCGCGCTCGTGGGCCTCGCGCCCGAAAACTGGCTCGGCGAGTGGCTGTTCGTCGCCGTCGGCTACAAGATCGTCGTGGGAACCCTCGCGGGGATCGTCTTCGGCATGGTGCTCGCCCGGCTCGTCTTCACGACCGCCCCCGAGACGCGGATCGCTCAGTCGGTCCAGGGGCTCGAAGCGATCGGCGGAACGCTCGCGGTTTATGGGCTGACCGAGGTGGTCGGCGGCTACGGCTTCATCGCGGTGTTCGTCGCCGCGCTCATGATCCGCCACTCCGAGCGCTCCCACGAGTACAACGAGTCGTTGCATCGGACCGCGGAGTTCGCAGAACAGACGCTGATGGCGCTGATCATGGTCTTTTTCGGCGGCGCGATCGTCGGGGGCCTGCTCGGCCCGCTCACGTTCGAGGGACTGCTCACGGCGCTCGCGATCGTCTTTCTCGTCCGGCCGCTGGCGGGAATCGTCGGGCTCGTCGGCTTCGATCGCCCGTGGAGCGAGCGGGGTGCGATCGCCTTCTTCGGGGTCCGCGGGATCGGCTCGTTCTATTATCTCGCCCACGGTCTGAACGAGGCGGCCTTCGCCGACGCGGACCTCCTGTGGGCGGTCGTCGGAACGGTCGTCCTCGTCTCGGTCGTCCTTCACGGGATCACGGCGTCGCCGGTGATGAATCGACTCCACTGACCCGCGCCGTTACGGATTGGTCCGGATGAGTGATCCGCGTGCGGCCGATCACCGAAGCCGGTTGACGATCGATCCCGTTCAGAACACTCAGAAAATATATATACAGGATGCATCGGTAGACGTTATGAACCGGCGAACGGCCCTTGCGACGGCGGGCAGCACTCTTGTCTTCGCCGTCGCAGGCTGTCTCGGGGACGGGGACGATGAGGTGGTCGGAAACGACTCCGAGAGCAACAGTACCGAGGAGAACGACTCGGAAACCGACGACACGGACGGAAACGGTTCGGAGTACTCGATCGAGGACCGGACCTACGAGGAGTGCCACCTGATCTCGATCGAGTACGAGTGGCTTCCCGAGGACGTCAAACAGGAGGTCGACGCTGCGCTTGACGGGGGGCGATACGAATCGGACGGGCTCCTGTTCGCCGAGGTGGTCGATCCCGATCGTCGTATCTCGTCGTCGACGGGACCCCCTATGACCCGATCGTCGAAACCGATGACGGGAGGTGGACGCTTGAACTCCACGAAGACGAGGTCGTTCGGACACCGGAGCCGCGGCTCATCACCGTCCAGAACTCCGGCGAGCGCGACCACGAGATACACGTCGAACTGGCGGGCGACGATACGCTTCTCGACCAAACCATGGCGTCGCCGCGGGCGAGGAACGAGAGATGGAGGCGACCGACGAGTTCGGCCGGTACGAGTTGACCGCGAGAGCGCTCACCGGCCACGAAGGGACGATTAGTTTCGATTTCCGTGTTAGCGATTCGGCCTCCGATGGGATCATCGAAGTGACCGAGACGGAGGTACAGGTTTCACAGCTCGTGGCTGATATCGCACCCTGTTCGTGGGACGTAACGAGAACTGGGCCGAGCGGGGAGTAGCTGGCCGCCGGCCCCTTTCAAACGTCCAGTACGACGTACGCCTCCCAGCCCTCCTCGTGTTCCTCGATTCGCATCTCCGAGTAGGTGACGGCCTTCACTTCGCGAGCCTCGAGGTCGGCGAGGGGGACGCCGCGCGAACTCGCTTCGAGTCGCCACTCCTCGTCGGCCTCGATTCGGACCTCGTTGTCCACGGGGAGCACGGAGCGCACGTCCCGTTCGTAGATGAGCTCGTCGAGGTAGTCGAACAACAGCGCCTCGCGGCCTTCGGCGGCGAGCGAAAACGAGAAGCGTTCGCCACCATCGGGGATGTCGTCACACTGGGCGGCCGCCAGTCCGTCCCCGAGCGCGCCGAAGACCGAATCGAGTGTGGCCCCCTCGGCGGCGATCCCCACGTCGGCGGTGTGGTCGCGGAGTTCGAACCGCGCGTCGGTGTTCATAGCGTGTGTGAGGTAGTGGAGCGCCTAAAGGCGTTGTTACGGGCGGTGAAGTTATAATGGGGCTCGTACTATATACGGGGAGTGAGTGTCAACGTCGATCTGCAGGTCGTCGGGCCGGGCGACGACGCCCACGTCGAGACCGCGTGGCGACTCAAAGAGGACATCCGGCTGCGTGAGGACGTCCTCAAGCAGCGTCGCGGCTTTTTCACCAACGCCTACCGTCGATCGACGGTCCACCTCCTCTTTCTCGACGATCGTTTGGTCGGTTTTGCTGCGACGCGCCGGGACGGCTATCTCCTCTTTCTCGCGGTCGATCCCGAGTACCGGGGACAGGGCTTCGGCGAACGGCTGATCGATCTCGTCGCCGAAGAGCACCGGACGGTGACCTGTCACGCCCGGACAACGAACGAAGAAGCGCTCGCCTTCTACGAGCATCTGGGCTTCGAGATCGTTCGCCGGATCGGGGACTACTACGAAGACTCGGGGGATTCCTTTTACCTCAAACGCGGGGACACCGACGGGATCGCCGGTCGGCTCTCGGAGTTCCTCCGGCGCTGATCGCTAGCCCTATATCGCCAGGACCGAGAGTCACTCGGGTATGGAGGAGCGAACGCGCGCGTACCTACGGGGGCGGTTTCGCGACCACTATCGCCGGGCGACGGTGACGCCACCGCCGAGCGCAAACGAGCGCGAGTGGGGCTACATCCCGTGGCGGTCCGGCGGGCCGACCATGATCCGCCATCGCTCGCTGCTCGATCTGGGCGACATCGGCGACTTCCTCGCGCGCGAACGCCCACGGCACGTTTACTTCTCGGCCGGACGATACGACGATCCCGGTGCGGGTTCGATGGGTGAGAAGGGGTGGCGCGGTTCGGACCTGATCTTCGATCTGGACGCCGACCACCTTCCCGGCGTCACGCCGGGTGAGGACTCGTATGGGGAGATGCTCGAGACCTGCAAAGGGGCGCTCTACAAACTGCTCTCGTTTCTCGACGACGACTTCGGGTTCGAGGCGCTGACCGTTGTCTTCTCGGGCGGGCGGGGCTATCACGTCCACGTCCGCGATCCGGGCGTCCAGGACCTCGAACGCGACGCGCGCCGGGAGATCGTCGATTACGTCCGCGGGATCGGGCTGGACTTCGAGGAGCTGATCACCCGCGAGACGGTCGCGGGTCTCGGACGACGAACCCCCGCCGAAAAGCGAACGCTCGACACGCGTGGCGGATGGTCCAGGCGCGCTCACGAACACGTCGTGGCTCTCGTTTCCGAACTCGCCGAGATGGATGAAGCGACGGCCATCTCTCGGCTCCGGGAGTTCGAGGGGATCGGCGAGGGGAAGGCGAAAGCCGCCCTGAAAGCGATGCGCGAGAACCGAAGCGAGATCGAATCGGGTAACGTCGACGTCCATCCGGCCTTCTTCAGCCTCGCCCGGCAGGTCGTCGCCGAGAGCGTCGCCCGGGACAACGCGCCGATCGACGAACCGGTCACGACCGACACCAACCGGCTGATCCGCCTGCCCGGAAGCCTCCATGGCGGCAGCGGCCTCGCGGTCCAGCGACTGAGCCGCGAGGAACTCGACGACTTTTCCCCGCTCGTCGATGCGGTCCCCGAGACGTTTCAGAACCACGAGATAACGGTCGAACTCCCCGAATCCCGTCGGGTGGAACTGGGGGGGCTCGACCGCTCGCTTGCGCCCGGGACGCACACCCTGCCCGAGTACGCGGGGATATTTCTGATGGCACGTGGCTGGGCGGAGAAGGGTCGCGAGTGAAACAGTTAAGGGGATCGGGAATGACAGTCGCGGGTATGGACTGGTTCGTCGAGGAGGTGTGTCGGTAGGTGGATCTCGGCGAACTCCAACAGGTAAAGGAAACCGAGCGGGGAAAGGATAGCCTCCAGCACCTCTCAGATACGTTTTATACGGACGTGGCGGCCCACATCGAGTCGCTGAAGGACGAGCGGACGGAGCGTGCGGCCCAAGCGGACGACCCCTTCGACGACCCCGAAATCCAGCGTCTGACGAGCGAGATCGACTCGACCGAACAGGTGGTGAAATCGATCTACGAGCGCCGGGTCGGGAAGCTCGTCAAGCTCGCGAGCTTCGCCGCCGCCGACATGCCCGCCAACGAGGACGGCCTCACCAGCGAGGAACGCAAGCTGTTTTCTGATCTCGTGGCCCGAATCAAGGACAACCGTGCGCACGTCCTCGACGTACTGGCCGGCGAGGCCGACACCGACCCCGTCGGATCGCCGGACGATCCCGAGCAGACCGGCGCGACCGTGCGGGTCGATTCGGCCGCGCCCCCGGAGGACACGCCGACTCCGACCGAGGGGTCGTCCGTGAGCGCCGCCGACCTCATGGGCGACGGTTCGGAGCCCGAACCCGAGCAGGTCCCATCAGCCGCGGGCGCGGTGACCGACGATCCCGAAACACCGGATTCCGGCTCCAACGAAGCGCCCGCCGACGAACCGGTGGACGGGGCGACCCCGACGGAGTCAGCGGGCGATACCGACGATATCGACCGCACCACCCTCCGGATCACCCGCGACGTCGGCGAGATCGTCGGCATCGACGACCGCGAGTACGATCTCGCGGCCGACGACATCGTGAGCCTGCCGGAGGCCAACGCCGGCGCGCTCGTCCAGCGCGAGGCCGCAGAACGCCTCGACTGATCGTCAGCGGAGGCGATTTTTCACAGTATTACTAATCGGATAATTGATTAGTTTACAGTATCGATACTGATTCATGTCCCTCAGCGGCGAGTTCCACCACGTCACTCGGATCGCACGAACCGAACTCCTGCGGGGGTGGCGCTCGACGGTCGATCGCTGGACGCTGGTCGCGGTCGGACTCGGGCTCTGTTTGTTCGCCGCGTGGACGCTGTTCATCGGGGTCATCGGCTACGTCATGGGGTCGTTCCTCCCGACCGGTCAAACGCTGGCGATCACTGAATCGATGGCTGGTCAGGCGGTCGGATGGACCCTCTTTCTCGCGGGGATGATCGCCTTTCAGGTCGTCGAACGCCGCGCCCGGATCGACAACGAGGACCTCCTGTTCACGACGGTATCGCCCCGAACCGTCCTCCTGGGACTCCTGAGCGCGGAGTTCGCGCGCGAACTGTTCCTGTTCGGCCCGGCCGTGCTCGTCGGCGCAACGGGGTTCGCCATCGGGGCGGGCGCGCCGACGCTGGTGCCCGTCGCCGCCCTCGTAGCGCTTCCGTTGCTCGTGTTCGTCGTGTTGCTCGGGCATACCGCCGGGATCGCAACGAAACTCGCCGCCGAGCGCATGAGCGGGTTCGATCGGCTCCGAACCGTTCTCGGCGTCCTCGCGGGCGTTCTCGTCGGGAGTTTGCCCATGTTGTTCTTCGGCGGGGCCGAATGGCTCGGCCTCTCGATCGATCTCGATTCCCTGCTCGCGATCGTGCCGATCGCCGCGTATGTCGATCTACTGGCGGTGGGAACGCCGCTTGTCGCGTCGGTCGGGCTCGATACGGTCGTGGCGGTCGCGCTCGTCCTCGGTGCGCTTCCGGTCTTGATCGCCCTCGATTATCGACTGTCGGTGGCGCTCTGGTTCGGCGCCTCGGACTCGACCGGGGCGGTACGGACGAGTGCGCACACACCGCCGGCGTGGCTGCCACGCGGGTCGACCGGCTGGCTCGTCTGGTGGTACTGGCTCCGGGGACTGCGTGCGCCCTCGCGCTTCACGCACCTCATCTACTACTCCTTTCCCCTCTTCTGGCTCGTCTTCGATGCGATTCGCGATCCGTCGACCCTGCCATCAGCGCTCTCGACTGCCCTCGTCGTTCTGGGTGTGGCCTTCGCCGGCGCGACCTTCGGGTTGAACCCGCTGGGCGACGAACGAAAGGCGCTTCCGGCAGTGCTTACGACCCCTGCAGGGGACCGGTTCGTCCGCGCTCGGGTCCTCGCCGGCCTCCCGTGGATCACCGTTTCACTCGCCGGTGTCGCCCTCGGTGCCGTAATCGGGCGATTCGATCCGCTGAACGCGTCGTTTCTCGCCATCGTCGTCGGGTCGCTCGGAGCCCTGAGTGCGACCGTCGCACCCGTCTTCGGGATCGCACTCCCCCGGTTCGAGCCGATCGCCGCGACGAAAAACGAGACGATCACGCCGAGTCTGGGAGCGGTGATCGGTCACGTGGCTGTCGTCGGGATCGCCGGTGTCGGCCTCGCCGTCTTCGGACCGCCGATCCTCGGCGCGCTTTCTGGATCGACACCGACGAACGCGGTTCGACTCGGACTCGTCTGTGTAGTCGCGGCCGCGGTCGTCGGAACGAGCGTCTGGTCGTATCGCCACGCCACGAGTCGATTTCGGACGGCGAGGGTCGGGTAAAACGGAGTTGGGGCGACTACTGGAACGTCCGGCTGACGTTGTCCTCTTCGAGTTCCGCTCCGCCCCGGTCGAAGCGCTGTTCGATCTCCTCGTAGCGCTCGCGGGTTTCCGCGGTGACGCTCGGGTTGACCTCCCCGAGGGCCTGCTCGAAGTGCTCGCGGCTCACTCGGACGTTGCCGACGCTGTCGAGTGCCTCCTCGGGGCCGACGCTGTTGATGAACTCGCGGGTCGCGGCCATCGAGGCCTCCCGACAGACTGCTTCGATGTCCGCGCCGACGTAGCCCTCCGTCTCCTCGGCCAGTTCGTCGAGGTCCACGTCGTCCGCAAGCGGCTTCTCGCGGGTGTGGACCGCGAAGATCGCCCGGCGGGCCTCCTCGTCGGGCACCGGCACGTGGACGTGTCGGTCGAGCCGACCGGGGCGCAACAGCGCCGAGTCGATCAGGTCCGGACGGTTGGTGGTCGCGATCACGACCACGTCCTCGAGTTCCTCGAGGCCGTCGAGCTCCGTGAGGAGTTGGGAGACCATGCGCTCGCCGACGCCCGAGTCACCCGACTGGCGGCCCCGCTCGCCCGCGACCGAGTCGATCTCGTCGAAGAAGATCACCGTCGGGGCGTTCTCGCGGGCCTTGCTGAACACCTCGCGGACTCCTTTCTCGGACTCGCCGACGAACTTGTTGAGCAGTTCGGGGCCCTTGATCGAGATGAAGTTCGACTCGGCCTCGTTGGCGACGGCCTTCGCCAAGAGTGTCTTCCCAGTTCCGGGCGGGCCATACAGCAGGACGCCCTTCGCGGCGTCCAGATCCATCGCCTCGAACACCTCGGGATATTCGAGGGGCCACTGGATCGTCTCGCGCAGGCGCTCTTTGGTGTCCTCGAGACCGCCGACCTGCTCCCAACTCGTGTCGGGAACCTCGACGAACACCTCACGCAGCGCCGAGGGCTCGATACCCTTGCGCGCCGTCTTGAAGTCCTCCGCGGTCACCTGCAGGGCGTCGAGGACGTCGGCGTCGATCTCTTGGCTCTCGAGGTCGAGTTCGGGTCGAATTCTCCTGAGGGCGTTCATTGCCGCCTCGCGCGTGAGGGTGGCGATGTCCGCGCCGACGAACCCGTGGGTGTTCTCGGCGTATCGTTCGAGGTCGATCCCGTCGGCAAGCGGCATGCCTCGGGTGTGGACCTGCAGGATCTCCTGGCGTCCCTCTTTGTCGGGGACGCCGATCTCGATCTCGCGGTCGAAGCGACCGCCACGCCGGAGTGCGGGGTCGATCGCGTCGACGCGATTGGTCGCGCCGATGACGATGACCTGTCCGCGCTCCTCCAAGCCGTCCATCAGGCTGAGCAGCTGGGCGACGACGCGGCGCTCGACGTCGCCGGAGGTCTCGCCCCGTTTGGGCGCGATCGAGTCGAGTTCGTCGATGAAGACGATCGCGGGGGCGTTCTCTTCGGCCTCCTCGAACACCTCACGCAGGCGTTCCTCGCTCTCGCCGTAGTACTTCGACATGATCTCCGGGCCGGAGATCGTATCGAAGTGGGCGTCGATCTCGTTGGCGACGGCCTTCGCCATCAGCGTCTTGCCGGTGCCCGGCGGGCCGTGCAGCAGCACGCCTTTCGGCGGCTCGATGCCGAGCTGCTGGAACAGTTCGGGGTGACGCATCGGCAGCTCGATCATCTCCCGGACCTGTTCGAGCTCACGGTCCAGCCCGCCGATGTCCTCGTAGGTGACGTCGGGCGAGCCCTCGGAAGCTCCACCGCCCCCTTCGTGGATCTGTTCTGCGGGCTTCTCGCTGATCGTGATCTCCGTGCTGTCTGTGACGACGACCGTTCCCGACGGGCTCGTGTCGGCGATCTTCAGCGGGATCTCGCGGCCGCCGCCGGACATCGGGCCGATTCCGAAGCCCACGCGGACGGTCTGACCCTGCGTGATCGCCTGCCCGCTGAGTCTATCCCGAACGAGTGGGCCGATGTTGCCCTGGATCCGGAGACTCTGGGGGGTGGCGATGGTGATCTCGGATGCGGGCTTGACCTCGGCCTTCTCGACGCTCGCCCGGTCGTCGATCCCGACGTTCGCCTCCTGTCGGAGCCGGCCGTCGATACGGATCACGCCGCGGCCGTCGTCCTCGGGGTAGCCCGGCCAGACCCGAGCCACGGCACGGTCCCCGTCCTGTCCCCCGATGAGGATGTAATCCCCGTTCTCGAGGTCCAGCTCCTGCATCGAGGCGCGGTCGACGGCCGCGAGCCCGCGACCCGCGTCCTTCTGTTTCAACGGTTTGACGGTGAGTTTCGTGCTCATGCCTCTACCTCGATAGTGAGAACGCCGTTTCTGATAAACGCTCGTGCCTCCTCGCTGGGAAGGTCGAACTCCTCCTGGCGTTCGCCCTCCTCCGTCTCGATGACGACGATCGCGGTCCCGTCGATAACGTCGACGGTCGCGTCGGTCGTCTCGCCACCGAGATCGATCGCGATCACGGACTCGTCGTCGTACTCGTAGCGACGCGCGAAGACCTCACGCCCGTCCGTCCTGTGTTGTGGCGTCATGATGGTACTAACTATAGGTTAGTCACAAGAATATATAAATATTTTCCCAGCAGTAGCATCCACGGGGGGCGGTCACTCGTAAACGGTTGTATTGTGGTTCAGGGTAATGAGCTTTATCAGACGAGGGATCGAACCGGTCGTATGGAAACCGTCACACACCACGGTCGGGAGACCGCCTACGAACGCCACGACCGCGGTGGGCAAGGAGCCCCAATGGTCTGCGTTCACGGAAGCGGGGGCTCGCGTGCCGTCTGGAAGTCACAAGCGCGGTTGGCGGACGAACGGCCCGTAATCGCGCTCGACCTCTCGGGCCACGGCGACAGCGAGGACACCGACGCCGACGCGGGGTTCAGTACGCTGTCGGCGTACGCCGACGACGTGCTTGCGGTCGCGCGAGAAACCGATTCACGGGTCCTCGTGGGCAACTCGCTGGGCGGGGCCGTCGCCCTCCACATCGCCCTCTACCGGGAGTTCGAACTCGACGCGCTCGTTCTCACGGGTACCGGCGCGCGACTCGCGGTTCTGGAGGACCTGCTCGCGTGGCTCGACGAGGACTTCGAGCGCGCCCTCGACTTTCTCCACGAGCCCGAACACCTCTTTTACGACGCCGACACCGACCTCGTCGCGCTCTCCCGGGAGGCGATGGAGGGCTGTGGGCGCGCGGTGGTCGAGCGCGATTTCAGGAGCTGTCACACGTTTGACGTCCGGGGGGACCTCGACCGGGTCGAGGTTCCGGCGCTCGCGGTCTGTGGCGAACACGACCGGCTGACTCCCCCCGACTACCACGAGTATCTCGCGCGCGAGATGCCCGACTGCGGGTTCGAAACGATCGACGGGGCTGCCCATCTGGCGATGCTCGAACGTCCCCGGGAGTTCAACGAAACTGTCTCTCGATTTCTCGGGCAGAACAGTCAGTAGACGTCCTTCACTTCCTCGACGGTCTCGGAGTGCTCCTCGGCGGGGAACTCACCGCCCTCGACGGCCTCCTTGTACGCGCTTACGGCTGAGCTGATCTCGCTACGCACGTCCCCGAACTGCTTCGAGAAGGGCGGGGACCACTCGCCGAGTCCGATGACGTCGGTGATCACGAGGACTTGACCGTCGCAATCCGATCCTGCGCCGATCCCGATCGTCGGGATCGAGAGTTCGTCCGTTACCTGTGCCGCGAGGTTCGCCGGGACGTGTTCGAGCACGAGCGAGAAGGCGCCGGCCTCCTCGTGTGCACGTGCGAGGTCGGCGATCTCCATTGCCGTGTCCTTCGTCGTTCCCTGCCGGCCGTAGCCCCCGAGCTGGTTCACACGTTGTGGGGTGAGCCCGAGGTGGGCCATCACGGGGATCCCGAGTTCGACGAGGCGCTCGGTCAGCGAAACGGTATGCGGGCCGCTTTCGAGCTTGATCGCGTCCGCGCCCGCCTGCTTGATCATTCGGCCGGCGTTCTCGATGCTGTCGGCCTCGTCGACCCCGAAGGAGAGAAACGGCATGTCCGCGACCACGAGCGCCTCGTCCGTCACACGGGAGACGGCGGCGGTACGGCTCGCGACTTCCTCGACCGTCACGGGAAGCGTCGAGTCGTGGCCTAACACGGCGTTACCCATGCTGTCGCCGACGAGGATCACGTCAATCCCCGCGCCCTCGACCAGTTCGGCGGTCGGGGCGTCGTAAGCGGTCAGCATCGTTATCGTCTCGTCGGCCGCGCGAATGTCCGCGACAGTCGGCATGGGTGAGAGTTATCGCCGCCCGGCCTAAACGCCCGCGGTTCGTGTGGCTCGAATCCACAGGCTTACGACCGCCCCAACCGTCTCCCCGACCGTGCCTACCCCCGTCGAGCGCCACGATCCCGAGGGAGTCGACTACGGCTGGGTCATGCAGGTCACGTTCGTCCTCACCATCGTCGTCGGCGCGCCCGTGGTCGCACTGCTCTCTACTGCGACCGTGCTGCCGACGTGGGGCGACCGCCTCGAGTTCACGATCCGAGTGGGATCGGTCGTCTGGATCGCGATCGGCCTCACCACGTTCTTCTACGCGCGAAAACGGGTATCGCGGGCGTAGCGCGACTCAGACAAGGTCCCGAACGTACAGAAACCCCGTTCCGGCGCGCTCGGCCGTGATCGCATCCCTGTCGGTGTCGCCGACGAACATCGTCCGTTCGAGTGGTACTTCGAGCGCTTCTGCGGCCGCTTTGAGCGGCCCGGGGTCCGGTTTGGGCTTCGCGACCGAGTCCCGGCCGATCACCGCGTCGACGTGTTCCTCCAACCCGTGGATATCGAGCGCTATTCGGCAGGCTTCCTCGCAGTTGAGCGAGCAGACCGCGACCGGACGCGTCTCCGCGACGACCTGCTCTGCGAGGGGCAACCGTTCTGAGTACCGTGCCCCCTCGCGTTCGTACTCGGAGATGATCTCCTCGACTCGACCGCGCAGGTCCACCCGCGAGGCGCGTTCGAGCAGGTCCCAGAGGTTGCCGTCGGCGTCGATCCCGCGCTCGGCGAACGTTCCCACGACCGTGGTCGCGACCTCGTCCCAGTCGACCGCCAGATCGACGAGGGTGCCGTCGAGGTCGTAGACGATCGCCTCCCAGCCGTCGTCGATCCAACGTAGGCCGTCAGTCATACCGGGTGGTAGGTGATGAGGGGGAAAAATAGCTTGCCCACGAAAGTCCTCGGCGTTCGTTGGCACTCGCGCCTCGCCCTTTTCGGTTCTCAAGAAAAGACCGCTACGCGGTCTTTCTGGGCTGAGCGGCGACGAAGTCGCCGCGAGGTCCGCGGGAACTGCGTTCCCGCGAGATCCCAGAAATCTCCGATTTCTGAGGACCGCCAGGCTCCGCCGAGTCGCGGCACGCGACCGCGTGCCGCTCTTAGGAACGCCAGCCCTTCCCCGCCCCCGCTCACGCGGGCGGCGCTGTTGCCGCCCACGTTCGCGCCGGCCACCACAGCCGTGACAGCATCCGCACCGAAACGCTATCGAACGTACGGCACCGCTATTTCAGCAACTCGCGGGCGATCACGGTTTTCTGGATCTGACTCGTCCCCTCGTAGATCGTCGTGATCCGAGCGTCCCGGTAGTAGCGCTCGACGTCGAAGTCGGTGGTGTAGCCCGCCCCGCCGTGGATCTGGAGGGCCTCGTTGGTGATCTCCATCGCCGCCTCGCTCGCGAAATACTTGGCGACGCTCGCGTCCAGCCGCGGGTCCTCGCCCGCGTCCTCCTTGCGGGCGGCCTCGCGGGTCAGGAGGCGTGCGGCCCGGAGCTTCGTCTCCATATCGGCGAGTTTGTGCTGAATCGTCTGGATCTCCGAGATGGGGCCGCCGAACTGTTCGCGCTCGGTGGCGTAGGACAGCGCGTCGTCCATTGCGGCCTGCGCCAGTCCGACCGCCTGACTCGCGATCCCGATCCGCCCGCCGGTCAGGATCGAGAGGGCGGCGCTCAGCCCGCGCCCCTCCTCCGTGAGGCGGTTCTCGGCCGGGATCCGCACGTCGTCGAACAACAGGGCGGTGGTGTCGCTCGCGCGAAGCCCGAGTTTCTCCTCCTTCTTCCCTACTTCGAGGCCCTCGCTGTCGGCGGGCACGAGGAACTGCGTGACCTCGCCGTCACCGGTCTTAGCAAAGAGGATCACGACGCCCGCGCGCGAGCCGTTCGTGATCCACTGTTTCTTCCCGTTGATCACGTACTCGTCTCCGTCCCGTTCGGCCCGGGTCGACATCTCTGCGGGGTTCGAGCCCGCGTCGGGTTCCGAGAGCGCGAAGGCCCCGACGGGCCGCCCCGAGACCATCTCGGGGAGCCATCGCTTTTTCAGGTCGTCGCTCCCGAACCCTGCGATACACGAGGTGGCCAGACAGTGAACCGAAAGCGCGGTCGCGATCGAGAGATGCCCGCGGGCCAACTCCTCGTTGACGAGGCTGTAGGTCGTCCTGTCGGACTCGAACCCGCCGTACTCCTCGGGGACCGTGAGCCCGGTGAGATCTAGTTCGGCGAGCCCGTCCCAGACCGCCTCGGGAAACGTCTGTGTCCGGTCGGCCTCGGCCGCACGGGGTTGTAGTTCCTCGACGGCGAACTCCCGGACCACGTCCCGGATCGCCCGTTGTTCCGCGGTGAGTTCCATGCCGCCCGTTCGGTCACGGGCGAAAAAAGATGATCGTTTCAGTGGCTCCGTAGCGAGTCGACGACCGTCTCGGAATCGGCGTCTATCCCGCCGGCCTGTGCGAACTCCGGACCACCGCCACCGCCGCCGCTGAACTCCGTAGTCAGGGTGTCGATCACGGCGCTTGCATCCGTCTCGCCCGCGCTCGCGACCACGACCGTCACGGGCCGCTCGTCGCTCACGAACGCGGCGACCTCGCAGTCCTCGCCGGCCAGCGCACGCGCCCGATCCGCCAGCGTGTCGCCATCGACACCCGACAGCGATCCGACGAGCCAGCGTTCACCCGCACACTCGACGGTCTCCTCGCGGATCGCCTCGATCTGCGTCTCGGCGATCCGGTCGAGCAATGCGTCGCGCTCGCCTTCCAGTTCCGTCAGCGTCTCTCGCTGGCGCTCGATCGCCTCTGGAAGGGGCGCCACGCCGACTCCGAGTTCCCGGGCGGCCGACAGCGCCGCCGTCCGAGTCTCGGTGCGGTGGTCGATGGCCGCGGGACCGACCGCGAGTTCGATTCTCGTGAGGCCCTCGCCGGGGTTCGAGCGGTCGAGAACCGAGATGAAACCGATCTCGCGGGTGTTCGAGACGTGGGTGCCGCCACAGGCCGCCGCGTCCCACGGCGTCGTCGTGGGACCAGCGGAGCGACGCTTCGCGTCGTCCCGGTTGGCTCCGGCGGCTCCAATGGTCACGATCCGAACCCCCTTGCCGTCGCCGAAGACGCCCTCTTCGGTCTTGGTGTTGAAGGCGACTTCCTCGCGCGAACGCGCTTCGTCGACGGGGACCGTCTCCCACGTGACCGGCCGGCTCTCCCAGACCGCTCGGTTCGCGCGGGCTTCGAGTTCGACCAGCACGCCGTCGTCGATGTCCGTGGTGGTCTCGAAGTCGATCCGGGCCTTTCGCTCGTCGATATCGAACCCGCCGTAGCCCAGTTCGTCGAGTAGGGGTCGGGCGGCCCCATAGAGGACGTGACTCGCCGTGTGAGTGCGCATACAGTAGGTCCGAAATCCCGTGTCGATCGTACAGGAGACGGTCCCACCGGGTTTAATGTCGATTTCCTCGACGAGCGTGTGGACGACCTCGCCGTCGCGTTTCTGGACATCGATCACCGGGATTCCGTTGATCTCGCCCCTGTCGGCGGGCTGGCCGCCGCTTTCGGGGTAGAAGTAGGTGCGGTCGAGAACGACCTCCGGGCCGGTTCGGTTTTCGACCCGCGCTTCGAACGCGGTCGTCTCGGGATCCTGTGGTGCGAGCGAGTCCATAGGTGGGGCTGTCACCCGAGCGCCAAAAACCTACTCGGCGAGTTCGATACCCAGGTCGGATTCGATGTCCGCGATGAGCGAACCGCCGACGCCCGCGCGGGCGGCCCGACCCTGTTCGACTGCCATGAGCTGCTCTTCGGGAACGTCCAACGACTCGGCGAGTTCGTGGATCTGCAGTCCGGCGTCCTGTCTGGCCTCCCTGAATCGGTCGCCGTAGCCCGAGACGAGGTAGGGAAGCGGGTCGTCGGCGTAGTTCGTCCCTTCCCGTTCCCAGCGGCTCGAATCGCCCCCTTGGGCGTCCTGCAGCTCGGCGACCTTCCGGGCAGCACGTTTCTTCCGGTCGCTCTCTTTCGATTGCCCGTCGCGTTTCTTCTCGGCGTCGTCGTGGGGCGCACACGAAGCGCAGACCTTGAGGGTCGCCCCGGCGATGGAGGCCGTCTTGAGCGAGCCCGAAGAGGCCCCACAGAGTTCACAGGAGCCGGCGTCGCCCCCGCCCGTGGAGTCGCCGGTGGAGTATTTCGCCATGTGACCGATACGCAACACGGACATTTGAATATACTGTCGCCACCGGGGTAGTGACAGGCCCAACCACGGGGCTGGCGAAGCGAAAGCCCTTTTATGGGAGGTGGAATAGAGACGGGTGCAAAGACACAACGAGCGTGGGTAGCCAAGCCAGGCCAACGGCGCAGCGTTGAGGGCGCTGTCCCGTAGGGGTCCGCCGGTTCAAATCCGGTCCCACGCATCGTCTACGCGGCTCCGCCGCGAAACGCGAGGCGGCCACACCGCCGAGCGAACCGATGCAGGTGATTCCGCCGGGCACCGCTCGGCGGCCGGTCGGAACGGCTTCGCCGTTCCGGCGTGGTCCCTCCGTGGACATCACCCACGCACAATACTTCCGACGTTACATACCGATCAGCGGCGCAATTCCCCTCACCAGTCGATGGTTCGTCGCGTTCTCGCATCTCGGGGACGCGCCCCGTGATCAAAAACCGATCCTCGAAAAGTCGGTCGCGTGAGTTCGGTCAGTTCAGTAGTTCTCGAGCAGTTGGGTCGGCGTGATCGGTTCGAGGCCGGCGCCGTAGGAGTTGTCCTCGATGCGGTCGAGTTGCATCTCGAACTCCTCGACGCTCATCCCCTCCGGACCGATATGCTCGAAGTACGGGACGACGACCTGATTGTGGATGTCCGCCCGGAGAATCGGCTTGCGGGTGCTCTGGAAGCTCGACCCGCTGATCGCGGAGATTGTGTGACGTCCCGTCGGCGGGATACCGCTCGAACACCCGCCGAAGACGTACGCCGTCTCGTGGGTGTCACGCAGGACGTTCAGCAGGTCGTTGTTCATCCGATTGCGCGGCGTGAAAAAGTGCTGGGATCCCTCTTCGAACCCGCGGTTCGCGAGGTAATCGCGGTTGTTCTCGACGATCCGGCGCTGTTCTTCCATTCCGTATTGGGTCATGTCGCCGGCGTGCATCGGGTACGAACAGACGTCCCAACCGGCATCACGCATCTCCCGCAGTTGGTCGATCGAGAGCCGCCCCGACGTGTTGAGCAGGTCCTGTGAGATCCCGAGGGTCCCGACCCAGCCACGTTCCTCGAGCATCGGGAAGACCGTTTCGTAGTGCTCCTGTAGCCCGCCGTAGAAGGCGAGGATGATGTTGCTCTCGTCCTGTGCGGGCGTCGTCCGCAGGTCGTCGACCCGATAGTCGACCGAACTACCGTCGGGACCGACCATCTCGAGGCGGAGTTCCTGGACCTGTGAGAAATCAGGACCACCGTAGCCCACCGTGTACCCGAAGTCGACCCGGAACCACTCGTCGACGCCGCTCGGAAGCGTGCGCGATGAGGTGACGTAGTTGTCGCCGTTGGGCGCCCGAACGTGAAGCGACAGTCGTCCGCCGACGGGCGAGTTGACCTTCACCGCCGCCGAGAGGTACTTGTCGGTGAGGTCAAGCGGCGAGGAGGGTGCCAACGCGACCGTCGAGACGTTGCTGTCCAGCGTGACCGCCATCGACTGGTTGCCGGTGACCGCCTGGCTGTCGTCAGGATTGATTTGCTCGTCCCGGAGCGCGTACCAGTTGATGCTCTCGAAATCGTCGAGTACCTCGCCGTACTCGGTCGCAGCGGCCTGTGCGGCCTCGTTCGAGCCGCCACCGTTGTCATTGCCCTCGTTGTCGCTATTGTTGTTGTTACCATTTCCGTTCCCGGAGTTGTCGTCGTTGTCGTTTCCGTTGGTATCGTTCCCATCGCCCATACAGCCGGCGAGTGCGATGGAGGAGGCGCCAACCGTGCCGATGAAGGTCCGTCGGGATAGTGATTTTCTCATGTCGATGTGTTCTCCGTACCGCGTCCTCTTTCTAATACGGGGCTTAAATCCTATTAACCTTCTCATAACGGATTGATTATGTATTTTAGGGACGGGTGACAACGGCTATACGCCCCTCGCCCCTTCCATCGGGTATGCAACGGCAGGTCCGTGCACACGTACCCGCGTTGACCGGCGTGTTGACCGTCGTTTCGCTCGCGATCGTCTTCGGCGCCGCCCTCGGGTATATCCCGAGCGGCCTCGTCCCCGAATCCCCTGACTGGGTCGTGCGTTCGATCCCCCTTCTCAACGCCCTCATCAGCCTCTCGGCGATCGTCACGATCTCGGCCGGGTGGTACTGGATCCGTCACGGACGGATCGGAAAACACCGTCGCGCGATGCTCGCCTCGACCGGCCTGTTCGCCGGTTTTCTCGCGCTCTATCTCTATCGGCTGATCCGCTTAGGCGGTCCCGAACCGTTTCCCGGCCCACAGACGGTCTATCAGTTCGTCTACCTCCCGCTTTTGGGCGTGCATATCCTGCTTGCCGTGGTCTGTATCCCGCTGGTCTACTACGCGCTGTTGCTCGCGGTTTCGTATCCGGTGAGCGAACTCGGGCGTACACCTCACCCGACGATCGGTCGAGTCGCCGCCTCGCTGTGGTTGGTCTCCTTCAGCCTCGGAATCGTCGTCTACACGCTGTTGCACGTCGTCTACTGATAGCGTAAATCAGTCGTCCGCAGGAAGCTCTCGATCGTCGGTCCGCGGGCGCTCGACGTCCCGGTCGGTCTCTTCCCCACTGATCTCGTAGGGGTACTCCCCCGTGACACAGCCGAGACAGAGGTCGTCGTGGTCCTCGCCGAGGGCCTCAGCGATCGCGTCGACCGAGAGATACGCGAGGCTGTCCGCTCCGATCTCCTCTTCGACGTCCTCGACCGGCCCGCCGGCGGCGATCAGCTCCTCGCGGGTCGCCATGTTGATCCCCATGTAACAGGGGGCGGTGATCGGCGGCGAGCCGATCCGGAGGTGGACCTCCGTTGCGCCGGCCTCCCGCAGCAGGGAGACCAGCTGGTTCGAGGTCGTCCCCCGGACGATGCTGTCGTCGATCAGGGTCACGGACTTGCCCTCGACGGTCGACTTGATCGGGTTGAGCTTCAGCCTGACTGCGCGCTCGCGTTCGTCCTGGGTGGGCATGATGAAGGTGCGTCCGACGTAGCGGTTCTTCATCAGCCCCTCCGCGAACTCCACGCCCTCGGAGGCCTCGGCGTAGCCTGAGGCGAACGCACGCCCCGAATCGGGGACCGGCATCACGACATCGGTGTTGATCCCGCTTTCGGCCCAGAGCTGTCTCCCCAGTTCGCGGCGTACCTCGTAGACGAGGTTCCCGTCGATCACGCTGTCGGGCCGGGCGAAGTAGACGTGTTCGAAGAAGCAGTGGGCGGTGTTCTCGCGCTCGACGAGCTGGTAGGAGTCGAAGCCCTCCGGCGAGAGCACGACGAGTTCGCCGGGTCGCACGTCCCGGACGAGTTCGCCGTCGAGGGTGTCGATCGCCGCCGACTCGGAGGCGACCATGTAGCCTTCCTCGAGTTTCCCGATACACAGCGGGCGATTGCCCTCGGGATCGCGCAGGCCGAGCACGGTGTCGTCGTGGGAGATCGCGAGCGAATAGGAGCCGTGGATCCGGTTCATCGTGTGTTTGACCGCCCGTACCAGATCCTCGTTCAGCAGGTTCGTCGCCAAGTCGTGGGCGATCACTTCGGTGTCGCCGTCGGACGTGAAGGCGTGGCCCATTCCGGCGAGTTCGTCGCGGATCTCGTCGGCGTTGACGAGGTTGCCGTTGTGAGACAGTCCGAGCGACCCA
This sequence comes from Halalkalicoccus paucihalophilus, assembly GCF_001593955.1. Classification (GTDB taxonomy): domain Archaea; phylum Halobacteriota; class Halobacteria; order Halobacteriales; family Halalkalicoccaceae; genus Halalkalicoccus; species Halalkalicoccus paucihalophilus. The sequence continues at coordinate 625,488 of NZ_LTAZ01000004.1, forward strand.
CTCTTGAAGGAGACCGAGAAGGGCTGTGCACAGGAGGAGTCGATGCTTCCCGCGGTCGGATACCGGACGTGTCCGATCCCCGTCCGCCCGTTGAGACCGTCGAGATCGTCCTCCGAGAAGGCGTCGCCGACCAGTCCCATCCCCACATGACTGTGCTGCTGGAAGCCGTCGTGGGTGACGATTCCCGCCGACTCCTGGCCGCGGTGCTGAAGCGCGTACAGCGAGTAATACAGCGGCCGTGCGGCGTCCCGGTCCCGGAAGGAGACGCCGACGACGCCGCACTTCTCGGTCGGCCCGTCGACGGTCTGCCCCGTGTCCATACGAGTCGGATGGGTTCCCAACAGTAAAAATCCCACGTAGATGGATCGCTACCGCCCCGTATCACCTGTTGTATGCACGTTTGTGGGTGATACTGACGAACCGACCGACCGCACCGACGCGTCGCTCACCGGAGGAGAAACCGGAAAGAGAGAGTCGGGTCAGTTGTCGCCGGTCTTGCCCTGCCACTCGTAGCCGCGGCGTTTCTTCGAATTGCCGAAGCCACACGAGGAGCAGACCTTCTTTTTCGTGTGATACGACTTCTCGCCACAGCGCCGACACTTGGTGTGCGTAGTGACGTTCTTCTTGCCCTGGCTCGGGGTGCCTGCACCAGTCATGGAGTTATCGAAACGACGTTATCGCCGCGTATAATCGTTGTGTTGTCGTCCTCCTCGACGACGACGTTCATGTGCTGGTCGTACCCCGTCAGCGTGCCGACGAACTCCTCGCCGTCCTTCAGGCGCACGGTCACGACGTCGCCGATCGCCGCTTCGAGTACGTCTAGCGGTCGTCCACTCATACCCCTACCCGCACCCGATTCTCACTTAAGGGTACCGGAATTTACACCCCGACCGAGAACTCCTCGTCATCCGCCGTGCGGTCGAGAAATGCCGTAAGCAGCGCTACCGAATCGCGGAGGTCGTCAGTGTCGACGACTTCGACCGGGGTGTGCATGTACCGATTGGGAATCGAGAGGTTTAGAGATGGAATCCCGCCCTGAGCAGTATAAAAAGCGTCGGCGTCGGTGCCGGTCGCGGTTCCGAGGGCCTCGAGCTGGACGGCGATCTCGGCCTCACTTGCCGCGGACCTGAGCGCCTCGACCAGCGCCGGGTGGTTCGCGCTCCCTCGCCCGATCACCGGCCCCGAACCGAGGTCGATGTCGCCGCCGCGGTCCGCTGGGGCGTCCGCACCGTCGCTCGCGTGGGTCACGTCGACGGCGATGGCGACGTCGGGCGACAGGTCGAACCCGACCATCCGCGCACCCCGAACGCCGAGTTCCTCCTGGACCGTGCTCACGGCGTGGACCGTCGGTCCCTCGTCGTCGGCGACCGCCCGCAGGACTTCCGCGGCGATCCACGTCCCGACCCGGTTGTCGAGGCCGCTCGCCGCCAGTCGGCTCCCCTGAAGCTCCCGGACTCGGGACTCGACCGTGATCGGGTCGCCCACGGAGACGAGTTCGCGGGCGGCCTCGCCGTCCGCCGCCCCGATGTCGACTTTTTGATCGCGGATCTCGTCGCCCTCCTCGTCGCCCTCGCGCAGATGGATCGCGGTCTGCCCGATCACGCCCGAGACGGACCCCGAATCGGCGTGAACGACCACGTACTGGCCCCGCGAGACGGTCTCGTCGACTCCGCCGATCGATCCGAGGTGCAGGTAGCCGTCGTCGTCGATCCGGCGAACGATGTAGCCGATCTGATCGGCGTGGCCGACGACCGCGATCTCCGTGGGGCCGCCCTCTCTCGTGGCGACAGCGTTGCCGTAGGCGTCGGTTCGCACGTCGTCGGCGAACTCGCGGACGTACTCGGTCCAGACGCGCTGGCCGTCGGTCTCGAATCCGGAGGGGGAAGGCGTAGTGAGCAATTCCTCGAGGAACGCGCGTTGAGGATCGTCCATACCCGTGGTGTCGAGCGCCCACCTATCAACGTTGGGACCGTCCACAACGGCTAAGTGTTCGGTCGGCCCACTGTGGACCATGGGAGAGAAGAAGACGACGCTGCTCGAGATCAACATCGAAGACGCTGGCGGCTTCGAGTTCAGCCCGAGTCCGCGCTTCGGGGGCGAACTCGCAGAGAAAGTAGAGGAGTTCGAGAATAAGGGTTCGAAACTCGGTCTGTTCGGCTCGAAGAAGGCGGCCGACGAGGAGACCGGGGACGACGAGGAGGCCTCCAGTGGCCTGTTCTCGCGAGAATCGAAAGAGAGCGGGGACGACGCCGTCGACGAGGAGAGCGAGGCGACCGAGGTCGAAGTCGAAGACGAGAACGGGGACGAGGCGGACGCCGAGGGATCGGGCGGGAGCCTCGGACTGGTCATCGGGCTGTTGTTCCTGCTGGTCGTTGCCGCGGTCGCGAAGAAGTTCGTCGCGGGCGGCGACGTCGAGGAGTACGAGGAAGTCGAACTCTCCGAGTACGAGAACTAGTCCCGAAGCATTTTCTCCGCGCGGCCCCAACGGAGTCGCGTGAATCCCCTTCGCAGTCTCCGCACTATTTCGCAGGCCTCCGGCAATGGCCCTGTCGATTGGGCCGCGGTCGGGGCGGCCGCAAAGGACGTCACTTCGCCCGGTTCGGTCGATCTCACCGAGAGCGAGATCGAGGGCTACCGCACGGACGTCAAAGCCGCCCGCCGCTCGATCCGGGAGGTCGCTTCGGTCTCCTTCGATCTCCCCGAAACCATCGAGATCCAGAACCGCCACCACTGGATCGACGCCAACGTCTCGACGTTTCGTCGGGTGATGGCCCCGATCGAGACCCGCACCGACGTCTTCTTTCCGGACGTCTCGCGGGTACTGAACACCGGTTCGACGACGCTCATGCTCTCGTTTCTCGGGAAGAACGTACTGGGACAGTACGACCCCCTCCTGCTCGCGGAGGGCGACGCCGAGCACGCGCTGTACTTCGTCCACCCGAACATCCGACGGGTGGCGACCGAACTCGACGTCGAAGAGGAGCGTTTCAGGCGATGGATCGCCTTCCACGAAGTGGCTCACGCCGCCGAGTTCGGCGCGGCCCCATGGCTGTCGGGCCACCTCGAACGGGGAATGGAACGCGGTATCGAAGAACTGGCGAACGGTCGGTTCGACCGCGACGCCTTCCGCGAACTCGACGCGACGATGACCGCCGTCGAGGGGTACGCCGAACTGATCATGGATCGGGCCTTCGACGACGAGTACGCGGACCTGCGCGAGAAAGTCGACGAGCGACGCCGCGGCGGCGGCCCGCTCGCACAACTGATGCGTAGACTCCTCGGACTCGGCCTCAAGCGCCGCCAGTACGAACGCGGGAAGGCCTTCTTCGAGGCCGTCGCGGACGTCCGGGGGGTCGAGGGTGCGAGCGTCGTCTGGGACTCCCCGGAGACGCTCCCGTCGAGCGAGGAACTCGACGAGCCAATGCAGTGGCTCGCGCGCGTCGATTAAGCGGTCCAGAGCAGCCACCAGATCAACGCCCCGCCCAGCGCCAGCCCCACGCCGGTAACGAGTGCGGCCTGCGCGAGCGTCGCCCCGCCCGACAGCGCCATCAGTCCCGCCGAGAGGCCGACCAGAACGACGAATCCGGTGTACAGTCGCTGGTACCCCGCACGTCGCTCCTCGTCGCTCATCGGCCCGACCATCAGAGGTCCCGGGGTACGCTGACGTGCATCCCGACGAACCGCCACTTCCCGTCCCGTTCGAGGGTTCCGCTCCAGCGCGTCTCGAAGTCGTGGCGTTCGCCCTCCTCCGTGGTCCACGCCATCCGCACCGCGTCTCCGAACCACGCGACCGACTCGCGCTCGCTGACGCGCAGGTCGCGACTCTCGACGACCCAGTCGGTCGTGGTCTCGGTCTGTTCGCGCAGTCCCTCGGCGACCCGCTCGAAGCCGACGAGACGCTCGGAAATGCCGACTTTCACGAGTCCGTCACCCTCGGCGAAATACGGGACGAGCGGATCGTTCGAGCGCAGTGCGTCGTAGTACTCCTCGATGGTCTCCTCGGCGCTCATACATCGTCGTTAGTCCGTGAACCCTTAACCTACTGGAAGCCCCGGTCGACGTCGTCCTCGCCGATCAGGTCGTCGAGTTCGGCGTTCAACAGCTCTTCTGCCTCCTCGAACCCCTCCGCGAGCCGGTCGAGGTTCTCAGGCCGGCCGTAGGAATCGTACTCCATCGGACCGAACGCGGGGCTCTCGACGGCGTCCATCACGTCCTCGAACAGCGCGTCGGGCGTTGTCGGCGCGTCGGCGTGGGCCTTGATCGTTTCCTCCAACCGGGTGGCTTGCTCCTTTGCGGCGTCCTCGCCGTCGGGGGCCGACCGGACGGCAAAGCGGCTGTCGTCGTCCTCGGGGAGATACGACCCGATCTCGTCGTCGAGGTTGCGTGCGACCTGCGTGCCGACGCCGCGAACGGAAAAAGGGTTCTTCGCGTAGGTCTTCAGGTGATAGACGCCGACACCGGGATGGCCGAGATAGAGGTCCTCGCCCAGTCCCTGCGAGCGGTCCCCGGCGACCGCCCGCCAGCCGTCCGGCTCCGCTCCCGACTCGATTACGTCACGCAGGATCTCCTGCCACTCGCGGATCCGCATGCGTATCCTTCTCGCGCGGTCCGAAAGAACGTGTCGGTCCCGTGCGGGTAAATGACACGGCCGAAACAGTTTATACACTGCCCCGAATAGGGGGGCGATATGTACGGCCCGGGGGCGGATTACAGCCAGAAGGCTTACGCGTACGTGACGAGAGCCAACGGCGATGGCCGACAACTCCTCGTCTTTCGCGAGCGTGCGGACCCCGACGCCGGCGTGCAGGTCCCAAAAGGCGGAATCGAGCCGGACGAGACACCCGACCGAGCGGTCAGACGCGAACTCCGGGAAGAGGCCGGACTGGATCACGACCGCCCCGTCTACCATCTCGCTTCGGACCGATACCGGCGGGCGGACGGCAAGCGCGTCGCGCGACACTTCTTTCACTTTCCCGTCTCCGAGACGCGCGACGAGTGGGCCCACGAGGTAGACGGCGACGGCGAAGATTCGGGGCTCGTCTACGAGTTGTTCTGGCAGCCCCTCCCGCTTTCGGACCGGTTGGCCGCCGGGATGGACACGTACGTCCCGCTCGTCCAGGGGTAACCGACAGCGTTTTTCGCTCCACGAGCGTGATTCGACCGTGCAGCTACGCGGCACGGTCGTTTCGCCCGGCGAGACCCGAACCGTCAGCACCCGCCACGGCGAACGCGACCTCGCAGAACCGCTGATTCGAACTGCCGACGGCGAGTTCTCGGTCACGCTCTGGGGCAAGTGGGCTGAGACCGTCGAGTACCTCCAGTCGGGCATGGAACTGGTCGTCACCGACGCCGAGGAGACCGAATGGCAGGGCGAGCGTGGATTTGCGACCACCCGCGAGTCGTACGTGATCGTCGAGCCGGGCTTTCTGGTGAACGTCACCGACGTCCGCTCGTGGGTTCAGTGTCCCCGGATGTACTACCTCAACAAGCTTTCCGGTGTTCCCCTGAACTACCCCGTGGTGAAGGGGACGATCGTCCACGAGGTCTTCGGCGACCTCCTCCGAGGGGCCGATTTCGAGGCGGCGATCGACGACCGTGTCGAGGAGGCGGGATTGGAGCTCGGACTGTTGGATCGCGACCCCGAGGCAGTGCGAGAGGACGTCCGACAGAACGCCCGCGCGATCGACGGATGGCTCTCGCAGGGGACCCTGAACGCCGAGGACTCGTGGCGAAGCGAGTACACCCTGATCAGCGAGCGGTTCGGGATCAAGGGCCGGGCTGACGCCCTTCGCCGGGGGATGCCGGTCGAGCTCAAGACGGGCAAGAACACCAATCGGGAGCCGCGATTCCCCGACAAGATCCAGGCGGCCTGTTATGCCCTTCTGCTGGAAGAACAGGGCGGCGTCAGTGACGAGTTGGAAACGGACGGCGGTGCGCCCGACACCGGCACCCTGCTCTATACGAAGAACACCGCGCTCGACCGCACCGAGGAGGCCGGCGACCTCTCGCCCGCAAAGGAGTTCTCGATCGGGCGGGGCTTGCTGGAGTTCGTCGTGCGCACCCGAAACGAGATCGCGGCGATGGAGTTCGATTCGGGGGTGCCCACGGGCTACGAGTCGAACGCGAAATGCGAGTACTGCTTCGAACGGGACACCTGCATGGTCGTCTCTGGACGACTCGATCAGGAATCGAAGGCGGGACAGATAGGGAGCGCGCTCCCCGAACGCGAACGGGAGTACTTCGACCGAACGTATCGCGCCATCGAACGCGAGCGCCGGGCGGCCCACCGCGAGTACGCCAAACTCTGGGAGCAAAGTGCACGAGAGCGGGCCGAGGACGATCGGGCACTGATCGGTTTGGAACCCGCAGGCGAGGAACTCCGCGAGGACGGGCGCTGGGAGCTCCGCGCCCGGTACGACGGGGCGGTCTCGAAGATCCGCGAGGGCGACGTGGCGCTGGCAAGCGACGGCGACCCGATCAACGGACACGCCGAACTAGCTCGGGTGGAGCGGTTGGGCGCGGAACCACGTTCCGCGGAAAAGTCGAGCGGGCAAAGCCCGCGAGACATCGTCGTGAGCACCGACGAGCCAGTCGCCCTGAAACGCCTCGACGTGTACCCCTCCGACATGAGCGCGAGCGGGATGCTCACGGCGCTTCACGACGCCCTGTTAAAAGGTGAACAGCGCCGGAAGGAGCTGCTGTTCGGCGACGCGAGTCCCGAGTTCGAGACGGTCGACGAGGAGTTCATTCCGAACAACGCCGCACAGAACGAGGCGGTTTCCAGAGCCATCGCGGCCGAGGACTTCGCACTGATCCACGGGCCGCCGGGAACGGGCAAGACCTACACCATCGCCCGAGCGATCCGCGCGCTGGTAGAGCGCGGCGAGCGCGTCCTCCTGTCGGCGTTCACCAATCGGGCCGTCGACAACGCCCTGGAGGCGCTTTCCGATCAGGGCTTTACGGATTTCGTCCGCGTCGGCACCGAACACGGCGTACGCGAGGACATGCAGCCCTACCGGCTGGACAGTCGGGGCGATCCCGAGGAGCTCGCGCGTACCCTCCGGGAGGCCCCCGTAGTCGCCTCGACGACCTCCAGTTGTGGCTCGCGGGTTATGCGCGAGCAGTCCTTCGACGTGGCGCTGGTCGACGAGGCCTCCCAACTGACCGAGCCCGCGACGCTCGCGGCGATCAACAGAGCGAAACGATTCGTACTGGTCGGCGACCACCACCAGCTCCCGCCGGTCGTCCAGTCCGAGGACGAGGCGAGCGAGGACGACACCGTCGCAGACCTCTCGCGGTCGCTGTTCGAGCGCCTGATCGACGAGCACCCCGATGCGGGCGTCATGCTCGAACGCCAGTACCGGATGGCCCAGCGGATTCAGGCCTTCTCCTCACGGGAGTTCTACGACGGGAAACTCAGACCTGCCACGGGGACCGTCGCCGCCCAGCGGATCGGGGATCTCGAAGGAATCTCCGGCGATGCGCTCCCGGAGAAGCTGCGCGATTCCGTCGTATTCGTCGACTGTGCGGGCGACGACGCGGCCCATACCGACGGTGAGGAAGCCGCGCGGATCGCGGAGCTGGTCGAGCGGTTCGTCGAGGCGGGTGTCGCCCCCGGAGATATCGGCGTCATCGCGCCGTTTCGCGCGCAGGTCGCGACGGTCTCCCGAGCGATTCGCGACGGCGTCGCGGTCGATACAGTCGACCGGTTCCAGGGGTCGAGCAAAGAAGTGATCCTGGTCTCCTTCGTCGCCACCACGCCCGCCGATCTGGAGGGACCGATCTTCGACGACTACCGCCGGTTGAACGTCGCGCTCACGCGGGCGAAGAAGTCGCTGGTGCTGGTCGGTACGCGGGCGGCGCTCGAAGTCGACCCCCTCTATGCGAGCGTGGTCGACTGGGCGACCGACCCATAGCCGGTTTCTCGTCCGGCCCCCTGCGGTTTAGTCCTCGATGGGCGGTACGCTCCCGGCGCGCTCACCCTTGCCGATGGATTCGAGGACGCGCTCGTGGAACTCTTTGAGGACCGCACTCTCGTCCTCGGCGAGGACCACGTCGCTGGCCGAGAGCGTTGCCAGGCCGAACGACAGCGGCGAGGGCGAGTCCACGCGGTCGATCGAGAGGGCGATCTCCCCCGATCGAACCTCCCGAAGGACGTCCGCCACCGCCCCGACGGCGAGTTTATCTTCTAGGATCTCGCGGTAGGTCTCCTCTAAGACCGCAAAGTCCTCCAGATCGTGGGCGAAGCCAAGTAACATCTCGCTTGCGACCTGCTGTTCGCTCGCGCTCTTCTCGTAGCCCTTGTAGCGCTTCAGGATCATCAGCGACCGGGTGGCGTTGATCCGGAAGTATCGCTGGAGGAGATCCGTTCCCTCGAGGGCCGCCCGCAGAGTTTCCCGGACCCCGTCGGGGTCGGTCCCCTTGATTATCCCGGCGAGATCGATTTTCCGATTGAGCGGCATCGCGAGCGTGAAGCCGTTGTCCGCGACCGCGACGGTGACGTTCGCGTTGGCTTCCTGAGCACAGCGATACGCGAGCAGGCGCGAAAACCCCTCGTTGAACCGTCGTCCGTATCCCGAACGGACGTAGTAGCGGCGCTTGTACTCGGTGCGGTCGCGTTCCTCCTCGATGGCCAATCGGGAGTCGGTGCTAACGCTTGCCGTCCCGAGATACCGGATCTGCTCGTCGAACATCCGCGCCAGCGCCCGGGTGCTGTCGTCGTCGATCGGGAACTCCCGGAGCCACCGCCGGACTGCGGGCGGACCTCCGGATTCGTGGCGTTCGAGGAGGTCGCGTTTGAACGCCAGTATCTCCCGACCGAGATCGTACGAAAGGGGGAGGCGCTCGGAGAACCACGTCGGAACGGTCGGGCGGGCGCTCGTGTGGTCGACGTAGACCTTCGACCCTCTCCGATAGCGGAACTCGAAGTGTCGGCCGCCGATGACGAACACGTCGCCCGGGTCGAGCGTGTCGAGGTAGTTCTCGTCGAGGTCGCCGACGCGCTCGTTCTCGCCGCGGGTGAAGACGCTGCAGGTAAAGGAGTCGGGGATCGTCCCGATGTTGGTCATGTAGATGACCCGCGCGAGTCGCCCCCGTTTGCCGATCAGAGGGGTCCCTACTGGGTACTCCTCGTAGTGGTGCTCGCCCTCGGGCGGGTCGTTCGTATCGCGCCAGACCTTCGCGTAGACGTTCTTCTCCTCCATGCCCTCGTAGTCGGCGGTGAGATAGGCCATCAGCGACTCCCAGTCCCGGTCGGAAACGTCCCGGTAGGGGTAGGCGCGTTCGAGGGTCGCGCGGATCTCGCGTTCGGGCCGCATCCCGTTGATCGCCATTCCGTAGACGTGCTGGGTGGCAACGTCCATCGCCTTCTCTGGGACGAAGACCCGGTCGACGAAGCCTGACTCGGCCTTTGCGAGCATCACCGCACACTCGATCAGTTCGTCGCGGTCCAGCGCGATCACTCGACCCGTCACCGTCTGGCCGAGACGGTGGCCCGCCCGCCCCACGCGCTGGAGCAACGAGGCGACCGACTTGGGCGATCCCACTTGAACCACGAGGTCAACGTGGGGCATGTCGATCCCGAGTTCCAGACTCGTCGAGGTCGTCACCACGTCGAGTTCGCCGCCCTTCAGCCCCTCCTCGACCGACTGGCGCGACTCCTTCGAGAGGCTGCCGTGGTGACAGCCCGAATCGCTCTCGTCGTACCCGAAGCGCTCGCGGAGGTTCTGGAGGACGCGTTCGGCCCCCGAGCGCGTGTTCGTGAACACGAGGGTATTCTCGTGATCGCCGATGAGGTCGTGAAGCCCCTCGTAAAACCGGTTTTGGACCACCTCGCGGGGCGTGTTGATCAGGTCGTCGGTCGGGCAGGCGAGTTCGAGGTCGAACTCCCGGACGAACCGGGTATCGACGATCTCGTACTCCCTCGGAGAGCTGTTCTCACACCCGACCAGGAACTCCGCGATCGCCTCGAGCGGCTCGACGGTCGCCGAACAGCCGATCCGCGTGGGCGAGCGCTCGGCGATCTCCTCGACGCGTTCGAGGCTCACCGAGAGGTGGGTACCGCGCTTGTTCGCCGCAAGCGAGTGGATCTCGTCGACGATGACGTATTCTACTGTCGAGAGCTTCTCCTTGAACTTCGGGGAGTTGAGCAGGATCGCGAGCGTTTCAGGGGTCGTATTGAGAATGTGGGGCGTCTCATCCAGCATCCTTCGGCGTTCGCTGTCTGGCGTGTCGCCGTGGCGGATCGCGTGGCGCACCTCGCAGTCCTCGCCGCGCTCGGCGAGCCGATCCGTGATCTCGGAGAGCGGCACGTCGAGGTTGCGGTGGATGTCGTTCGCGAGCGACTTCAGGGGCGAGACGTACAGACAGTACACGGAGTTCTCCAGATCGTCCTCACGATCCCGTTCGATCAGGTCGTCGATGACGGCGCTGAAGGAAGCGAGCGTCTTGCCGGAACCCGTCGGCGCACAGATCAAGGCGTTTTCTCCCTCCCGCACCAGCGGGATCGCCTCACGCTGTGGCGGGGTGAACACGCCACCGTTTTCGGGCACGTACTCGCCGAAGCGGTCGATCCACCACCCCTGGACGACCGGCGAGAACGACTCCAGAACGTCAGCGTCGCCCACCCTATCGACGTCGACGTTCCGAGCGGCGAGGCGCTCGCGTACTCCCATCGCCCGCAGTTGGGGGCGAGCCATCAAGTGCGTTGGGCTACCGCACCGAAAGTGAATCACGACGGGCGACCGAAGGCGTTTCGTCGCTGGCGCACCCGCCCTCGGTATGCGCATCACCTTCCTCGGTACCGGCAGCGCGATGCCCACGGGCGAGCGCTTTCAGACCGGCCTGCTGCTCGAAGACGAGGGCAGAACGCTGCTGGTCGACTGTGGCAGCGGCGCCCTCCACGGACTCGCCCGAACAAGTGTCGGCTACGAGGGCGTCTCCTCGGTGCTGCTGACCCACCACCACCTCGATCACGTCGCGGACCTCCTCCCCCTGATGAAAGCCCGCTGGCTCGCGGGCGAGAAACACCTCGAAATCGTCGGGCCGCGGGGAACGAAATCGCTCGTCGACGGCCTGCTCGACGTTCACGAGTACATGCAGGATCGCCTTGACCTCGCGGTCCGCGAGATCGGCCCTTACGAGTTCGAGATCGGGGGGTTTTCCGTCGAGGGCTACGAGACGCGCCACTCGATGTACTGTCTGGCCTACCGGTTCGACGACCGCTTCGCGTTCAGCGCCGACAGCGACGCCTTCGAGGGGCTTGCGAACTTCGCCGAGGGCTCCGCGGTGCTCGCTCACGACTGTTCGTTTCCCGACGAGACCGACGTCTCGGGCCATCCCACCCCCTCGCAGCTGGGCGAGGCCCTTTCGGGCCACGAGGTCGGCCGGGTGTACCTGACCCACCTCTATCCCCACACGGACGGTCGCCACGAGGGGATGCTCGACTCGATCGCCGAGGCCTACGACGGCGAGGTGCGCTTCGCCGAGGACGGCCTCAGTGTGACGATCAGCTGATCGCTAACTCAGTTCAACTTCGAGTCGCCCGGCGGGTTGTCGTTCTCCGCGCGGTGTTCGAGCATCTCCTCGTACTGGAAGGCCCGGATTTTGAGGTCCGAACGGGGTTTCGCGGTACACGGCAGGATCATGTCAGCCTCCTCGTCGCTCTCGAAATAGCGTTTGGCGTCCGACTGGTCGACCTCGCCTTCCAGTAGTTCGGCCGCACAGGTCGTACACCAACCCTGCCGGCAGTCGGCGGCCAGCCACACGTCCTGGCTGCGGGCGGCCGCGAGCACGTAGTCGTCCTCGTTCACTCGAACCTCGACGGTCTCGCCGGCTTGCTCGGAGTCGGCGTCCTCCGGAACGACGATCTCGACGCTGTACGTCGTCTCACCCATCACCCGTGCTCGGGTCCGAAGCACGAAAAGTGGCGCGAAACCACGATTACTGGAGTCGATACCTGAGCAGCGCCGCCACGCCGCCCAGATTACCCAACTGCTGAGCGGGATCGAACTCGCTCGAAAACACCACCACATCGCCGCCCTTCTGCTCGGCCGTCGTGATCAGGTCGTTGACGTCCATGTCCCAGTCGCCCGAACCGGCTCGCTCCTCGCGCAGGCGCTCGTCGGTGATGAGAAGCGTCTCGATCGCCCCGAACTCCGCGGCTTCCTCGACGGCCTCGATCCCGTAGGCGGCTTTCGCGCCCTCGGCCATCCGCCGAGTCAGCTCGTCGATCAACTCCGCCTCGCGGGCGATGCGCGTCTCGGCCTGCACGTCCTCGACTGCCCCGCGTTTGAGCACCTCGTGGACGCCGCGATCCCCGACCCCGGAGGTATCAACCATCGTGATCAACTCGGCGACGTCCTGCGTGTTCTCCTCGATGTAGTCGTAGGCGTCCTGTTTGGTGAATCCCGGCCCGGCGAGGATGATCGCATCCGTGTCCATTCGTGAGAGGGCGTCGGCGACCTGTGAGAAGAGTTCCGATCGTGCTCGGGCGAACTCGCCTTTGCCGCTGGGGCCCGTGAACGTGGCTCGTTCCTCGGTGCCGTACTGGGCGACGGTGTGGATGTGGGCCTCGCCCTCCTCGACGGTGACGATCGCCACGTCGGGGTTCTCCGTCGATTCTTCGGCCTCCTCCAACCGTTCGCGCTGGTCGGCCTTCAGCACCTTCTCGACCTCGAGTTCGTCGTGTTCCTCGATGTTCAGGGTGTGGTGATGTCCCAACTGATCCTCGCGGGAGGCCCACGTAATCTCGCCACCCACTCTGAGGCGGTTCGCGAACTTGTGGAACTCGACGTCCTCGACGGCGATCGTCACACGCATGGGTTCGCGCTCGCCACCGGTGTCGCGCATCTGGTCGTCGTTTCGCTGGATCCGGCGGGTGGTGTCGGCCGAAACGAGGTCGCCGGGTTCGAGGACGTAGGTGAGATGCCAGAGGTCGTCGAGGTGTTCGGGAACGAGCGTGAGACGCTCCTTGCCGCCCTCGACCCGTTGTTGGCTCTTTATCTGCATACCCGGAGTCGGCGCTCGCGAGCCATAGTCCTCCCGAAGCGCCTACGCCTCCCGGTAGCCGGCCGCGAGCCGCCGGGTCGCCGCGAGCGCGACGACCCACCAGACGAGCGGCCCGAGAAGCGGGCCGATCAGGGGAACGGCCCCGACAACGCTTCCGGCGAGCGCACCGGCCGCGAGGACGACCAGCGCGCTCGTCCAGCCGACGAAGTAGGCCGCCCGGCCCATGATCCGCACGAAGGAGCTATCGGGTAGCGCGCTACCGACTCCACCGCGGGCGTAGCCACACAGCGCGACCGGGACGGTATACAGTGCCGCCAGCAGGACGAACAGCGTCATCGTCGATCCGACCAGAAAGAGGGGGCCCGTCCCGCCGGTCGGATCGACCGTCGTCCCGGTCGCGAGCGAGACCGTGATCACGCCGACGGCGAGCGGGACCAACCCGTAACCGAGACCGATCACGCTCGCGACCGGTCCGGCCACCAGCAGGGTGCGAAACTCGACGGCGGGTAGGTCGGACTCGCGGTCGATCACCGCTCGCGCGACCGCGACGAGGTAGCCGACGGCGGGCACGAGCGAGAGCCACGGGAGGAAGAGGGAGTGAGCCAGCAGGCAGATCCAGCCGACCAGCAGCGCCTCCTCGGCGTTCTCGCCCCGGAGAAACGCGAGGCGTTCGCTCATCGGCGCTCGTCGGCTTCCGACTCCCAGTCGGGCCAGCCCCGCTCGTGATCGCGCTTTCCGGTTCGGGTCGCGAACTCGTCCGGAGTCTCGATCCGGGGGATCGTCGCTCTCTTGAAGGGGTCCGCCAACTGATCGACCGCGGGAGCCGGATCCGTTCGTTCGCGCCCCTCGGGGTGTGTCCGCCCGTCGGTACTCGAGTTCGAAAGCGCCCGCCGAAGCCCCCGACCGTAGAGGTAGTACCGGGCGACGTCGGCGTAAAAACCGACGAACGGGCCGACGACGAGGATCCACAGCGTCCCTTGGAGCGCGCCGCCGACGATCCAGACCAGTACCCCGAGCAGCCACGCGGCGGCATACGACCTCGAGATGCCCGCTTTTCGGATCGTATCGAGGTCGAACGCGGCTCGCAGCCCCCCCTCACGAGCGAGGTTCGCGAGCGCGAGGGGCTGGAGGTAGGTGTAGGCGAGCAACGAGCACGCCGCGAGCAGGGCGGTCAGGGCCGCGCCGACGGCTGCGACCGCCTCGGCGACGGGATTCCCAACGGCCGACTCGCTCGCGGCGAGGACGGCGAGAAAGGCCCCCGAGAGGAGGACGAACGGCACCGCGTAGGCGACGCTGACGGCGACGAACCAGACGCCGTCCGTGAGCAGACGTTTCCAGTCGCGAAAGCGCGGCGGATCAGGCCCGCCAGCGGTCACTCCTCTGAGAACGGCGACGTAGTAGCCGAACAACGCGAGTCCCGGGAGCAACGCGAGCGGGAGGAGCGCGAGGCCGACGAGGACGACCGAGAGGGCGAGGCCCGCGAACCCGATCATCGCCGAAAGCACCGGCAACAGCCCACCGACGAGGATCGTCGTGAGCGCGTCCTCGCCACGAGCGGGGTACTCGATCGCGTCGCCTAGCATCGTCCGGCTATGGTCGACGATCCGATATAAATCGCGGTCATTCCTCGACTATTCGGCTCCCCCCGGCGGGGAGGAACTCCTGGATCAGATCGGGGCTCGCGACCTTCCGGACGAACGCCGTGTCGTTGAATCGTTCGCGGAACTCCCGGTAGAGCATCTTCGCCATGTCGTTCTGTGCGTACCGTCCGGGTTCGACCTCGATCGCCGTCTCGGCCCGTGGGACGATCGCGGAGGGCGGCCCGCCGATCACCCGCGTGGTCGGTTCACAGGTGATCCCGACGGCGATGCCGACCTCGGTATCGCGGTGGTAGGTCCGGTCGCCGCGGATCACGAACCCGCCCTTCTCGATGTACTCGCCGCTCTCGGGCGTCTTCGAGACCTGATCCGGATCGACGGAGTAGGCGTCGTCGGCGAAGCGACCCTCCTTCCAGACGGAGGAATAGGAAACCGCGAACTGGGCGGCCTCGTGGATCGACGACTCGGGAAACTCCACGTCCTTTGCGGGCTCGCTCGGTCCCGTCGCCTTCAGGACCGTGACGGGGCCGCCGTGGGCCTGCGTGTGAAAGAACAGGTCGCCCCGGTCGAGATACTTCTTGACGAGGTCCTCGTTCTGGTCGGCGTTCCGACCGCCGATCACGAGGAAATCGTCGCTCGTGTGGAACCAGCGAAAGTCCTCGTACCACTCCTCGCTCTTTCGGACGGGAATCGAGGCTCTCGCAAGCCAGTCGACGTTTTCGGGTTCCTCGTCTTCGTCGTCTTCGGCGTCGCCCTCTTCCCACTGGCGCTTTCGCTCCCGGAGCGCGTCGAGTTCCTCGCGGGTCTCGGCGATGGCCTCCTCGGCGCCCGCCTTCTTCTCCTCGATCCGTTTGGCCTCGGTATACAGGCGATCGGCGTTCTTCTCGACGCCCGAGCGGACTTCGAGCGAGACGGTCGCCTCGTCGAGGTCGACGCTCATCATGCCGTTCTCGGGGTCGAAGCCCGAAACGCGTTCCGCGGCGTCGATCCCCTGTTCTTTCCCCTGCTCGAACGTCGCCTCGATCTCCTCCCAGCTTCGCCCCTCCTCCAGCGCGTTCCGGACCGTCGTCAGGACCTCGTCGACGGTTCCGTAGTTCGCGTAGACGAGTTCGGCGCGCTCGCGCTCCTCGGCCGCTTGTTGTTCGAACCCCTCGATGGCCCCCTCCTGCTGGTCGATGATCCGCTTCTTCCGTTCGATTTCCTCGTCGAACTCGGGGCTCGTATCGGTTTCTTCGTCCTCGCTCGTATCCAGTTCGAAGAAGTAGTCGTCGAGCGCCTCGTTGAACCGTTCGTACGACTCGCTCTCGAGGGCGGCGTGTTCCTTCAGCGCGATGGGTGTCACGTCGACGAGCCCGTCTTCGTCCCGGTAGATCCGGGGATCGAACCGTTTCTCGGTGACCTCCGCGGCGAGCCGCGAGAGGGCGTCGTAAAGCCGGTCGAACTCCTCCTCGTTGGCGTCCTCGATTTCGATAGTTTTCTCGACACCAGCACGCGAACAGACCTCTTCCGCATAGAGTCCCCCGAGGTTGAGCTGGGTCGCGAGCGTCCGCACGAGGTCGGTGTCCGATTCGGCCATGAGCGCCGAGAACTGCTCTTCGGTCACCTCGAGCGGGTTGACCCGCGAATCGGGGAACTGATAGCGCGAGCCGGGCGCGACGGTGCGGGATTTCAGTCGCACCGTTTCGAGCGAGTCGATGACGTGGCGCGTCTCGTCGCAGGCCGCGACGTTTCCCTCTCCGAACAGCTCGGCGATGAGCGTCGTGTTCTGATCCTCGCGTTCGAACTCGAAGGAGAGGATGCGGTCGAACTCGTACTGGGAGACCCCCGCGAAGTCCGCGCCCGACAGCCGGTTTCGAAGCATCTTCGCGAAATCGGGCGGGCGGCCCGGCGCATCGGGGACGTGTTCGGGAACGGCGACGTGGGCGCGTTTCACGTCGCCGACCTCGATCAGCAACTCGACCCGACCGCGATCGAAATCCCGCAGTTTCAGGCGGAGGAAGTCCTCCCCGTAGAGGTAGGCCTTGTCGACCTTCGCTCCCTCGTACTCGTTCAGTTCGCCGACCAGCGCCGCCAGATCGATGCTGGTCAGCTCCCGTTTCTGGTCCATGGCGATACTCGCAGGCCGCGGGGAAAAGGCGTTGTCGTTCGGGCCGGACTACCGCTCATAGAGTCGTTCGCGTGCCCGCCGGCGGTCCTCGACGTTCTCCAAGGTGTCGGTTTCGAGCAGTCGTTCGAGTTTGCGCTCGAACTGCTCGTCGGTGAGGTCGCCCCGTGCGTACCGATAGCGGAGCGTCTCGAGGGCGTCGCGGTTCGACGTCGGCTCTACAGTCGATTCGGGCTCGGAACGTTTCAGGGGTTTCCCCTCGGAATCGTCGGACCAGTCCCACCAGTCGCCCCAATCCTCCCAGTCGGTCTCGCCCCACATACCGTCCCACCACTCCGCACGCTCCTTTTCGTTGCCGAAGAGCAACGCGACCAACGGGACGAAAATCAGAAAGCCGAGCAGAAAGACGAGCCAGAACGGGCCGGTTCCGGTAAACAGGGAGAGGAGCCCCACACCGACGACGAGCATGCTCGCGACCGACACCGCGTTCTCGCGGAGCCGTTTTTCAGGTGTGTCCGCTGCCATACATCGGATCTCTTACCGTCGAACAAAACTGTTCTGTCTTCCCTACTCCCAGTCGAGCTCCTCGATCCTCGCGCCGGGAGCGTTGTGCTGGACGCTTCGGAGCCCCTTGATCGCGTTTTGCTTGCTCGAATAGCCCTCGCCGCCATCGGCGATGATGTTGCCGTTTCGGTGCACCAACCGCCAGCGCCACTCGCCCGCCCTGTCCCGATAGACCTCGAAGCGTCCCTGACTCGGTTCGGGACGATCCTCTGTGTCAGGCGCGAACTGTATTCCGACGTCGGGTTCCGGCGGCTCGATCCGCTCGGCGCTCGCCTCCTTGCTTTCGTTCCACTCCATCTCGAGTTCGATCCCCAGTTCGCTCCCCTCGTCCCCGGACTCGCGTTCGACCTCCACGTCGAATACGGCGCGCTCGGACGGCGTCACGGCGACGGTGTACTCGCCGTCGCGGACGGTCACGGAACCGTCGCCGTCCAGTTGTGCGGCGAGCGCCCGAAGATAGGCGGCGATCTCGCCGCGGCTCCGTTCGGCTGCGAACTCGAAAAGGGTCTCCTCTTCCATGACTGAAATACGGCGGATGCGTATAAAAAGGCGATCAGATCTCGACCTGACCGCGGACCGCGGGCTGTTCTTTCATCGGTGCGTGCTGGATCTCGCCCCAGGTGTGGCCGATAACGTAGTAGGCCGCCACGGCGGTGTAGAATCCCACGAACGCGCTCGCGATGAATCCGAGAATCGGAACCACGTTGAGCAGGCTCGAAACCACCCCGCCGACGACGATGATCGCGAAGGCGGTCAACCAGCCGGTGGCGTAGGTCCTGTCGACGAGCACCCGTCGCATGGTCGCGGGTTCGAAACCCGCACCGATGTGGCGGGTCTCGGCGAAGTTCGCCATCGCGGCGGGCACGGCGTAGGCGACCAGCAGGGTCAGCGCGAGCCAAACCAACAGGCCCACGAAGACCCCGATGCCGCCGATCGCGCCCAGCACGTCGCTGCCGCTCGCCCCGAGCAGGCCGCCGCTCACGAGGAACGCGAGCAGGACGACCGTGGGTACGAGCGCGTAGACGAACGCGATGGCGCTCGCCTTCAGCCCGTCGACAATCAGCTCGCCCCACTCGTCGAAGACCGGCGGTTCGTCGTCTCCTCTCGCGGTTCTATCCAGTACCCGTACGAGGTAGCCCGCGACCGCGAACAGCGGAACGAGCAAGAACGCAAAGAGCGTCATAACCCCGCCAAGGAGCACGGTCGTGACGGCGTCGTCACTCTCGTTGAGATACCTGATCGCCTCCGAGATCATCGGCCCTTCCCCTCGTTCGAATCGCTATACGCTACACTGGTATTCGTGATGTTCATCGTATCCCTCTTGCTGATCGCTCACAACGTGAGTGCTCAGTACCCAATAGTCGCTCCGCGAGAGCTTAAACATTTGCGTAAGAGACCCTCTAAAATTTGCACGTTTAGACCATCTTATCGGATATATCGACATCTCGAAATTCCCCGTCTTCGAAATGTCGGTCAACGTTCGCCGGTTTCCCGGTCGCGGCGGTCCGATTTCGACGCTGAATCCAATCAAAAACCGCTCACAGCCGCTTCGAGACGTACGGGCCGGTCGCACTTTTGCTCGCTCCGATCGCAAAGATCTGTCACGCGGGACGATGGTCCCGCTGGACACCACTGAGATTCTCTCAGTGAGTGCACTAAAAACGCTATAACCGCTTTGAGACGTACGGACCGTCCTGATGATAGCCGAGTTTGGTTCGGTAGTACTCGCGCGCGCCGATCCCCGAGATGACGCTTAGCTTCCCGAAGCCCGCCTCGCGTGCGAGGTCCTCGGCGGTTTCCATCAGGCGGCGGCCGTACCCCTTGTGCTGCCAGTCGGCGTCGCTGGCCGTCCCGACGCCGAGTTCGTTGCCGTAGACGTGGAGTTCGCGGATCAACGCGGCGTTATCGAGTTCTCGACGGACCGTCTCACCCGGGAACCGCAGCCGGCAAAATCCTATGAGAAGGTCCTTTTCGGGATCTTCGAAGCTGATGAACTTCTCGACTCCGCCCGCCGCCTCGTACTCCATGACGTCGAGTTCGACTGACTCGGGTTCCTCGTCGTTCATCCCGACCTCCCGACAACGGATGCAGTCACACGTCCAGCCGTGGTCTCTCATGCGCTTTCGGGCCAGTTGCCGGAGGTTCGACTTCCAGACGCCCGCGTCGATGAAGTCCGCGGGGATGTCCCGTTGGACGCGCTGAAGCCGGACGTATTTGGGCAACATCGATTTGATCTCCGCGACGAGTTCGGCGGCCTGCTCGTTGGTCAGGGGTTCGAACTCCCCGCGGCGCCACTGGTCGTAGGTGCGGGTGCCCCGGACGACGAGGTTGGGATAGATCTTGAGGTAGTCGGGCCGCCAGTTCGGGTCCGAAAACAGTTGGCGGAAGTCCTCCCGGCACATGTCGAGGCTCATGCCGGGCTGGCCGGGCATCATGTGAAAACCGACTTTGAACGCCGCGTCGCGCAGTCGACGGTTGGCGTCGATGCTGGCCTGTGCCCCGTGACCACGGTGCATTTCCCGATTGATCCGCTCGTAGGTGGTCTGGACGCCGACCTCGACCTTCGTTCCCCCGAGCCGAAGCATCCGGTCGATCTGTTCGGGATCACACCAGTCGGGTTTGGTCTCGAAGGTCGTCCCGATGTTTCTCACACTGTTCGTCTCGTTTTCGGCGATCACGTCCTCCAGGTACGAAAACTCGTATTCCTCGTGGCTCTGAGCGAAGCTCTCGCCCTCAGCGGGCTCGGGTGGGTCCTCGCGGTCGAAGTCGTTCATCGCTTCGAGAGCGCGCTTGACGAAGTGCTCCTGATAGTCATGAGAACGGGCGGTCATGGTCCCGCCCATCAGGATCAGTTCGACCTTGTCGACCGGATGGCCGATCTCTCTGAGTTGGGCGAGCCGGAGCGTGACCTGCCCGTAGGGGTCGTAATCGTTCTGAACCCCGCGGGCGGCCGCCGGCTCGTGACCGGTGTAGCTCTGGGCGCTGTCGAACTCGCTTGCGGGCCCGCCCGGACAGTAGAGACACTTCCCGTGGGGACACATGTGTGGCGAGGTCATGATCGCCACGGGCGAGACGCCCGAAGCCGTGCGAACGGGCTTCCTGCGAAGCACTGCTTCGGCCTCCTCCCGGCGGTCGTCGGGTGCTTTCGCGAGGATGTCGCTGTTGGTCGGCACCTTCGGCGAGGAGAACTCCGAACAGACCTCGAGCTTGGCGGATTCGACGTCCTCGCGCTCTATTTCGCCGGCGAGAACGCGCCGTGCCAACTCCTCGCAGGTCCGCTCGAACGCTTCGGATTCCGCTGGTTCGGCGTCGGTACTCATTCGGTTGTCGGATCCTCCGAGGTTCTGCGGAATAAGGATATCGGCCTACGCGGCGAGCGAGGCGGCTTCCTCGATGGCCGCCTCGCGGACCGCCTCGCGCTCGCCGATCAAGAAGGAGAGTCGACCGCGACGAACGCCGGCGGTGAGCACGCCGCCCTCGGGCACGCGTTCTGTGACCCGCTTGCCGAATTCGCGGACGTCGAACGCCTCGGTGCTTCGGATCTGGAGGTCGGCCTCGTCGAGGCCGACGACGACCAGTCGCTCGTACTCGGCGCGCAGATCCCGGAACAGCGCGTCAAGCAACAGTGCCGTCGGCGGGAAGTCGAAGCGGTGGGTGAAGGCGTCCGTATCGAGGACGGCGACGGTCACGTCACTCTCCTCGCGGATCGCGACGTGCGGGCGCACCGCATCGAGTTCGTCGTCGAGCTTCGCACGGAACTGCTCGCTGACGTGCGAGGCGAGGCTCCGTACCTCCTCGTCGCCGGCAAAGAGCAGATCGGCGATGAGTTCGCGCTTGTCCTCGTAGGACTGGTAGTACGCCTCGAGCGCGACGGCTTCCCGGAGCTCGCGGGTGGTATCGGTGTCGTAGCCCGCCTCGCGTGCGAGGTCGGTGTACGCCTCGGGGGCCTCCTCCCAGTAGCTGACCGCGGGCAGGTGGGAGATCTCCTCGCGCACGTCGTTGACGCCACAGGCGACGTTTGCAGCGAGAACGGTGGTCGTGACTGAATCCTCGTCGGGAACGACACCCTCAACGAGGTCGGCCGTCTCGAAGCCCGAATCGGCGTCGATGACGAGCCGGGAGACGTCGTAGACGTCGAGTAGCTCGATCCCGTCGCGTGATTCGGCGGTACTACCGGTGTCGACGAGCACCACCAGCGGGAGCTTCTCGTCGTGGCGCTCGTGGTTGTCGAGCATCCGGGTGACGTCGCTGGTCGCGCCGCCCATATCGTAGTCCTCGCCCTCCAAGGGCTGGCGGTCGAAGTAGTGATACTGGGCGTCGTCGCGGTCGTGTTGTTCTCGAATCAGCGGGAGAACGGCCCGCTCGATGGCCACCCCGGCGACATAGCCGTCGGCGGTCGCGGTGTGGCGGAGCACGATCGGGCGGGACTCGATGACGGCCCGGCGGATCTCGCCGGCGGCGTCGGCGATCGCGTCGGTGAGACCGGCGAGCGCCGGGTCCTCGGCGAGGGGTTCGACCTCGCCGGGATGGGCCTCGGCTTCGAGCGCGTCGTCGAGTCGAGTGACGACGGCGTCGGCGTCGGCCTCCGCGAGCGGTTTCAGCGACTCCGTTTCGACCTGTATGCCGCCGCGACGGCGCTCGACCTCGCCGGTCAATCGAATCAGATCTCCACCCTCGATGTCGGGATACGCGCGGACGCCGGCCTCCTTGAACGCCGCGCATTCGGCGACGCCGGACTCGTCGCGGACCTCGAAGATCGTCGGCCCGCCGGTCTGGCGGATATCGACGACTCGCCCTTCGATACTGACGCGCTCGCCGATCGATTCCTCGAGGGCCTCGACCGTCACCCGTGCGGGCGGCCCCGTCTCGATCGGTTCGGGGGTGGCTGACTCGGATTCGACGGTCGCGGTGCCGCCGTTGGTCGACAGTTCGGACCCCCCGTCGTCGCGGGATTCGGGTTCAGGTTCGGGTTCCGATCGGGGTTCGGGTTCATGCTCGGGAGCCGGTTCCTCCTCTTTGCCGGGGAGATAGTCCCCTTCCGGACTGTCGATGGCCTCGCCGCGGAACTCCCGAGACGACTGCCGGATCGACCACGAGAGGTCGATGTTACCGTTGTCCTGAACGCCCGTGACCTGGACGTAGACGGTGTCGCCCTCGTCCCAGTCGAGGCTCTCGAGACGCCGGTCGAGTTCGCTTCGGTGCAGCAAGCCGGTGACCGAGTCGCCGATATCGACGAAGACGCCGAAATCGGCGAACCCGTCGACGGTCCCTTCGTAAAACCGACCGGCGGTGAGCTGGTCCGGACGGCTCCCCGTGAATCGGAAGGCGACGTCCTCTTGGTGTGAACGACAGACGACCCCGTCGACCGAGGTGCCGCAGATGATACATTGACCCATTTAGAAGGCCAGAGTGGTCCCGCACTAAAACGGTTGTCGAAACGTCGCTCAGCCGGCCGTTCGGATCCCCTCACCTCACCGTCGAAAGTAACGCCTCTATCGCCTCGAACCCGCCGAATCCGACCCCGAACACCGCCGCCGCCGGCAGCGCACAGAGTGCCGTCGCCCACGGGAGCGATACCGAGTGGATCTCGTGGATACCGATCACGAACAGGACGGCCCCGTATCCGGTGGCGAGCGCCTGAACGGCGGGTATCGGAACCCCGACCAGAACGCAGGGTGCTGTCGCGTAGCCGATCACCTGTACGGTCTCGCTGACCCCGGCCCGATCGGGGGCGAACGGGAGCAACAAGAACGTCTGAAGCGCCGCGGTGAGATGCAAGACGAGCGGAGCGACGAGTGCGGCGATCACCGAGAAGACGAGCGCGACCGAGAGGAGGCGCTGATTCCCGAGCGTCGGATAGGGCGACCCGACGACCGTCTCGCCCGCGAGGGCCAGTCGAAGCAGGGAGGCGGCCGTCACCACACACACGGCGAAAACGAGGCCTGGCGCTTGATCCCCCGGAGCGATCCCGACCCGATAGAACCGTCGGGGGCGCAGGAGCACCTCGACCCACGCGCGAGCGATCCCACGGGGCCCGCGTTCGCGCCCGCCGGTCGGGTTCTCTACCCACTGTGTCACGTCCCGACTAGACGCTACGCAGGGTATGTCTGTTGCGACATCGCGCCTCGGAGGACTCCTCGGCTTCGACCGAATGGTAGGATCTTCGCCGTGGGCGAGGTCCTCGATTTCGTCGGCGAACGGATCGCAGTCGATCACCTCGATTCAGCCACTACGGGTTTGGACGACCGGGTACAACGGTTTTCCGATCTCCCGGCTCAGTCGTCGGCCGCGCCCACGTTCTGTTCGCTCTCGAAACAGTCGGGATCCGGTTCGATGTTCGCATACCTGACCACTCGCTCCCCGAGGATCCGAACCCGTTCTGCGGTCTTCTCGTCGACGAACTCGCCGTTCTCGAAGGCACTGTTCGATCGGGGCACGGCCGCCTGATGGGGAAGGACCCACGCGTTGAGCGCCCGACAGACGGATCTGAGGTGGTCGAGGGCAGTGATCGGGAAACTCCCGCCGGAGACCGCGAGCAAGCCGACGGTCTTGTCCTCGAACTCGTCGAACCCGCAGTGATCCAGCGCGTTCTTCAGCACGCCCGAATACGAACCGTGGTACATCGGCGTCCCGAGCAGGATCGCGTCGGCCTCCCTAACCCGTTCGGTGAACGTTTCGACGCCCTCGGTCTCCTCGTCGTCGGTGTTCAGCGGCGGGAGGTCGTATTCGCGCAGGTCGAGCAGGTCGCCCCTCCCCCCGGCGTCCTCGACGCCCGAAAGCGCCTCGCGGAGCGCGGTCCTCGTGTGACTCCCCTCGCGGAGGCTCCCGGTGATCGCGACGACGTGTGGTGGACTGGCCATGTCCCGAGTAGGGACGAGGGCGGGGAAAGTCTACCGTCCGGTCGGTGGAAGCGGTCCGTGTCTCAGACCCCGATACCGAACACGAGCGCTCCCGCCCCGATCGCGATCGCGTAGATCGGGATGACGTAGCGCCACACCGCGTTCGGGACGACGCCGACGAGATACGGAGAAACCAGCGCCGCGCCGATCCCGCCGACGAAAACCGACGGGAGGAGCGAGAGATCCACTCCGACGCCGTAGATACGCAACAGGAGGAATGCGACCACGCCGACCAGCGAAACGATCCCCTTGGCCAGCGTGGTGACCGCGACGGCGCTTTTCTCGTAGACGCCCGAGAGCACCTGCCCGAGCGTCACCACGGGTCCGTACCCGCCACCTCCGATTCCCTTGTTGATCCCGGCTAACAACGCGAACGCAACGAGTCGACGGGGATGTGATCCGGCGCTCACACGCAGACGCGCGCGGACGAGACCGATCAGCCCCATTCCCATGACCAGCAAAGCGACGTAGAGTTCGATCACCGTCCCCGGCACCGGGAGCGCGGCGTAGACGAGGACGATCGAGACGACTCCGGCGATTCCTCCGACCCCCGCAAGGAGAGCGAGCAGTTTCGTGCTCTCGTTGATCGGCCGGAACGAGAAGGTCGCGTTGTCCATCTCGTGGTGGACGACGCCGGCGGTGAGGCCGGTGAACAGTTCCGAGAAGAGCAAGACCGGAACGACTTGCAGCGGATCGTACCCCAGGGCGAACAGCGCCGGCGCCAGTGCGGTGCCAAAACCCATCCCCGCGGCCGAGTCCACCAATTCGAACGTAAACGCCAGCAGAACGACCAGTGGAAGCACGACAATTGCTGTCCCACCGATGGATTCCGGGACGAACACGAGGCTGAGGACGACCATCAGATACACCCCCGCGAGGGCGACGAGCCGTCGGATCGTCCTCCGGGGAAGCCGGACCCGCTCGGCGACCGTCCGCTCGGTATCGAGTCGGCGTGCGGTCTCTCCGACCCTTCCGACGCCGACGATCGACTCCGATTGTGATCCCTCGTTACCCGTCATCCCGTCCGTTCTCCGTCAGGGTCGTCCACGAGCACCATCCCCGACATACGTCGACCGGGACGATAATACGGGGGCTTTCGAGGAATCAACGGGTCGTACTGCGAGAAACACCTTGGCGATCTGCTACGGAAAACTACCGTCTGAGTCGCACTTGGTCGCCCTCGACCTCGACCAGACCATCGGATTCGAGGTCCCCGAGCAGTCCCCGGAGCCACTGTTCGCCGTCCTCGCCGCCGTAATCGACCCGCACGCGGGGTCCCAACTCGTCGAGCGACAGCTCCTCGTACTCCTTCAACACACGAATCGCCCGCCCGCGTTTCTGCCGCCGAGACCCCTCGAACGTCGGCTGGGTCGGCACGTCCGGCGCGGTGAAATCGCCGGTCGCGTACGCGGAACACCACTCACGAAACGGGCATCCAGCTTCCTCACAGCGCGGCGTTTTCTGACACGCGACCCCGCCCAGTTCCATGATCGCGTTGTTCCAGACCCGGGACTCGCCGACGGGCATGAGGTTTCCTGCTGTTTCCTCGAAGGCCGAATCGTCGTCGGGAACGTCGAACGCCCGATACAGCACGCGCTTGACGTTCGTATCGACCACCGCCTCGCCGTTGTTGAATGCGAAGCTCGCCACCGCGTTGGCGGTGTAGGGACCGACGCCCTGCAGTTTCTGGAGTTCCTCCGGCTCCGTCGGGAACTCCCCGCCGAACTCCTCTCCCACTTGGCGGGCCGCCTCGTGGAGGTACTTCGCGCGGTTGTTGTAGCCCAGCCGGTGGTCGGTCCAGAACCCGACCACCTCGGAGCGATCCGCCGCCGCGAGGGTCTCGGGGTCGGGCCACCGTTCGAGGAACTCCTCCCACGCCTCTTCGACCCGTCCCAACTGCGTCTGCTGGCTCATCACCTCGCTGACGAGAATCGCGTACGGGTCGTCGGTCCGTCGCCACGGGAACTCCCGGTGGTCCGACTCGTACCACGCGATCAGTGACTCGCGTACCCGGTCGAGGTCCGTCGGCAACGAATCCGCACCACTCATTCACCCGGAAGACGGCTCGCACCGGTTTAGTCCCCGCGATCCGCTCACCACAATTCGTCCCTTCCAATAATGTAATAAAGTATATGTTTGTTGGAATATACTAATGAGTATGAACAAACAGCAGGGGTTTCTCCTCCTCCTCCTCGTCGGGCTCTCGGGACTGCTGGGTCTGTACGTCGTGCTTCCGTTCCTCGAGTACGTGCTTGCGGCGGTCCTCCTCGCGTACGTCCTCCACCCGTTTCACGCACGGCTCGCCCCCCGGATCGGACCACGACTCTCCCCGATCGTCCTGATCGCGTTCGCGGGGGCGACCATCGTGTTCCCGTTTGTCCTCGTTTTCGCCGTACTCGTTCGGGACGTGGAGGCGATCGCGGCGGGCGAGAGCGGCCTCGAGATCGCGGAGATCGAGGGACGCATCGCGGCGTATACCGGGCGCTCGGTCGACCTCGAGCGGTGGCTCCGAACCGGGGCCGAGACCGTCTTCGAGCTCTCGTTCGACGGCATTACGGAACTGTTCGGGGCGGCGCTCAAGGCCTCGTTCAGGCTCGCGCTCGTGCTCTTTTTGCTCTATTACCTGCTCAAGGACGGCGCGTGTTTCGTCTCGTGGCTGAAGGAGGCGACGCCGTTGCCCCCGGACGTCACCGACCGGCTCTACTGTCGGATCGACACGACCACGTGGGCGGTCATCGTCGGCCACGTCTTCGTCGCGTTCGTCCAGGGGATGGCCGGCGGAATCGGGCTCCTGATCGCGGGGGCTCCAAGCCCTGTCTTTTGGACCGCCGTGATGATCCTGCTCGCGCTCCTCCCGTTGATCGGGGCGTTCCTCGTGTGGGCACCCGCCGGGATCTACCTGGTGTTGGTTGGGCAGCCCTATGCGGGCCTGTTCTTGCTCGTCTACGGGGTCGTCGTCGTGAGCATGATCGACAACTACGTCCGCCCGGTCGTCATCGACTCGCGGGCGCGGCTCAACCCCGGCGTGATCCTGATCGGCGTCTTCGGCGGGATCTACTCGCTGGGATTCGTCGGGCTGTTCGTCGGCCCGATCGCACTGGGCGTTCTGGGCGCGACCCTTGCGACGTTGAAGAACGACTACCACAGGCTCTGATCGGCCTGTCGGATCCGGCGCGGGTTGTCGCCTCCCGGTAGCCTTTCCGTGCGACGCACCTCCGATCACTCGATGGTATCAGACGCACTTGAGGGCGACGTCGCACTCGTTACAGGAGCCTCCTCGGGTATCGGCGCGGCGACCGCACGCGCACTCGCCGAGGAGGGGGCGGCCGTCGCGCTGGCGGCCCGCCGCGAGGAGCGCCTCGAAGAGCTGGCGGACGGGATAAAATCCGACGGGGGCGAGGCGCTTGTCGTACCGACCGACGCCACCGACGAGGAGCAGGTCCGTGAGATGGTCGAGGAGACCGTCGAGGAACTCGGCACCCTCGACGTGCTCGTAAACAACGCGGGCGTCATGCTGCTCGAACCGGTCGCGGAGGCCGACCCCGAGAACTGGCAGCGGATGCTCGATCTCAACGTTCAGGGGCTGATGGTCGCCTCGCAGGCCGCCCTCGGTCACATGCAAGAGCAGGGATCGGGCGACATCGTCAACCTCTCGTCGGTCGCCGGTCGGAAGGCGTACGCGGGATCGAGCGGCTACAACGCCTCGAAGTTCGGCGTCACGGCCTTCTCGGAGGCGCTTCGCGAGGAGGTCGCCGACAGCGATATCCGGGTCACGACGATCGAACCCGGCGCGGTCGACACCGAACTCGCCGAACACATCCCCGACGAGGATCAGAAGGAACAGATCGAGGGGATGATGGACGAGATGGAGCCGCTCCGGCCGGAGGACATCGCCCGCTCGATCCGCTTTGCGGTGACTCAGCCGACCCACGTCGATATCAACGAGCTCCTGATCCGTCCGACCCGACAGGAGCTATAGCCGGAGTCGAAACCCGTATTCGGCCGCCGGCCGGATCGGTGGTATGAGTCTCGACGAACTGACTACGGACGTCGAATCGACCTACGCCGACCTCGACGACGAGCTCCTGGTTTCGCTCGACAGCCAGACGAAGAACGAACTTTCCCTTCTGAGCGCCGCCCTCGGTCCCGAAACTACTGCTGATCTCGTCCGACGGGCGGTTCACCTGCTCTTTCAGTCGACGACCGACACCGGCCAGCTCGACTTCCACCTCCGGCAGGGTTACGACGTGACCTACGACGAATACCTCTCGGGGATGACCTATGAGGAGATGAGCGGCGGGATCTCGCCCTCTCAATCTGACGACAAGGAACGGCGCTACCAGTTCTAACGAACGCCCTCGGCACGCACTGGCGTGCGTGCTTCGCCCTTTCCATGTCCGGCCAGCCTTCCCCCGTCGATTCGCGGCCAGCGACCGCGAATCGAGGCCGCCGCCTCCGCAGGGAAGACTCATGTCGGTAGTTCGTATTGACTCGTCAGTCGTCGGAGTAGGCCTGTTCGAACGGTCTGGGGGGCAATCGGAGTTCATCGAGGCCGGGCAGGTGTTTGACGTTGTAGACGACCCGCATCTCGTCGGTGGTCGGGGAGCCGTTGCACGAGAGCCTGAAGCCCCGATCGAGCATCTCCGGGGGAAGGACGTGGTTGGTCGGCATCGACAGTTCGCCCTCGGCGAGCGCGATCGCGCAGTTCGCACACGCCCCGCCCCGACAGGCATAGGGCCACTCGAACCCGCGGTTCTCGGCGGCCTCCAGCATCGACTCGTCGGAGTGGACCAGGATCCGACCGTAGTCCGCCGTATCGAGATCGGCGTCAGCGGCCTTCTCGAAGAGGTCCTCGTCCCCGAGGTCCCACCCGTGATCGGCCAGTACCTCGTAGTTGAGATACTCGACGCGGGCGTCCTCTCCGTCCTCCTCGTCGGCGTTCTCACCTCCCTCGACGTGTTCGGGGTCGGAGAGCTCGCGTGAGGCATGTGACGTGACCTCCTCGTAGGCCGCCCTGACCGCCTGGAACTCCCGTATCGAACCGCCCTGATCCGGGTGAGCCTCCAGTATCCGTCGTCGATACGCGCGATCGATCTCCTCGTCGTCCGCACCCGGATCGATCGAGAGGACGTCGAACGGGGACTCCATGCCCCCGGTAACGGCGTCAGGAATAAATCTCTCCCGATGGCGTCGACTCGCGGTCGCGACCGGCCGCCAGCCCCCTACCGCGTTTCGACCGCCGCGATCGCCTCCAGCAGGAGGTCGATCCCGAGTTCGATCTCGCGCTCGGTCACGTCGAGCGGCGGCAACAGCCGAAGGGTCGCGTGTCCACACCCGAGCGTGAGCAACCCCTGTTCGAGCGCCGCCTCAATGACGGCCTCCCGGCGCTCCTTAGTGTCGAACTCGACGGCGATCAGCAATCCCCGCCCACGAACGTCGACGACGCCCTCGGGGTCGGCGTCCCGGAGCAGTTCCTTCGCCTGCTCGCCACGCTCGCGGGCGTTTCCCACGAGGTCCTCCTCGCGGATCGCGTCGATCGTCAGCGCCCCCTGCATCGCGGCGAGGAGGTCGCCGCCGCCCCACGTCGAGGAGATCCTGGCACCTTCCTCGGGAAACACCCCAGAGCGCGAGACCGTCGCGCCCACCCGGAGCCCCTTCGCACACGTGATCACGTCGGGTTCGAGAGCGGAGTGATCCGATCCCCACATCTCCCCCGTCCGACCCAGCCCTGTCTGGATCTCGTCGGCGATCAGAAGTACGTCGTAGACCTCACAGACCCGCTGTACCTCTTCTACGAACGCGTCACTCGGGATCCGATAGCCACCCTCTCCCTGAACGGGTTCGATGACGAGATAGGCGAGGTCCTCCACGGGCAGGTGGCCCGTCTCGGGGTCGAGTTTGTCTGCGAGGGCCGAACCCCCGCCCCGGAAGAAGCCACACTCGCACGTCTCGGGCGCACAGGTCCGATCCGTACAGTACTGAACGTCCGTGATCCCCGAGAGCTCCGGATAGCCCTTTCGTTGCACCGATTTCGAGCGATTCAGGCTGAGCGCACCCAGCGTCCGGCCGTGAAACCCACCCTCGAAGGTAATTCCCCGGGTTCCCCCCGAGGCGTCGTAACAGATCTTGATCGCGTTCTCGACGGCCTCGGCCCCCGAGTTCGAGAGGAATACCCGATCCATCCCGTACTCGCTCGTGATCTCGACCAGCCGATCCATGAGCTGTGTCGGGCCCGGAAATTCGGGGTTTTCGGGCGACCCGGGCGAACCAGTGTAGAAGTCCTGGCCGGCGATCTTCGTCGGGTCGGGGAGGTCGAACTCGCGGAATCGATCCGTGATCAGGGGGTTGTTATAGCCCAGCGGAGCGGCCGCGACGTGGCTCGTGAAATCGAGCAGCACGTTCCCGTCGAGATCGGTACAGAACGGCCCCGTGGCCTCTTCAGTGATATCCCAGACGAAATCGTAGACGTAGGTGCTTTTTGCGGCCGTTCGGCGGTGGTGGGCGGCCCACTCGCGGGCGCGCTCGCCGGGCATCTCCTCGACGTGTGGCTCGGCCGTCTCTCGGTTCATAGGACGAACTGGCGGTACGACGCCGTAAAATATTCGTTATGGTCACGACAGTATTTGCACGGTACTCAGAGCAACACCGCTGCAGTCGCCACCCCGGCGACTCCCAGCAGGACGGCGGTCCAGATACCGACCTGTCGGGCGAATTCACGGTTGGAACTCGCTGCGACCAGCACCGCCTTTACCACGAGGCTAGAAGCCGTCGCCAACAAGATAGCGATCACCGCCACGTCGTGGTCGAGCGATCCGGTCCGGTAGAGGACGACCGCCGACGTCGTCGCACCGGCGCTAGAGACGAGTCCCGAGAGCACCGCGGTCGCGTAGAAGCCGGCGGTTCCGAGGTGGGCCTCCGCGAGCGCCCCGGAGACGACGATCAGCAGGAAGATCGCGCCGAACCCGAGCGCGTTGCGAAGCGAGAAGGGGCTCACTAAGTCCATCTCGACCTCCTCGCTCCAGTCGGCGATGACGGCGGCGATGACGACCGCTCCGACCACCACCGCCGCCAGCGGGACGATCGCTCCCACGAGGGGTGAATCGATGGTGAAGGCGAGCGCGATCCCGAGGTTGCGCACGGCCATCGCGGCGTCCGCGAGCAGGATCGCCGCCACCGCATAGGAGGCGGCCGCCGGGTGCTGGCGGACGTGATCCAGCATCGTTCCGACCACGGCCGTCGAGGAGGCCAGTCCACCGAAAAAGCCCGTGACGGCGATCCCTCGCCCTCCGTACGAGCTGACGATCGCGTAGTTGACGATGCCGATCCCCGCGACCGTGACGACCATCAGCCAGATCACGCGCGGTTCGACCGCCACCTCGAAGCCCGCCGCGGCGATCGGGACGTCCCCGGCGGGAAGGAGCGGGTAGACGACGAACGCGAGGACGGCGAACTCGGCGGTCGAACGCAGTTCCTCGCGGCTGAGCCCCCATGCGAAGCTGTGGAGTTCCCGCTTCAAGACGAGCAACAGCGAGGAGAGGATCGCGACGGTCACGCCCTCGATGAGTCGGCCCGTGCCCACGAGCACCCCGATGCCGTAGGCGACGAGCATCGAGACGCTGGTCGTAAGCGAGAGGCCCGACTCCTCGACGAGAAGCCCTTGGACGGCGAGTAACAGCCCTTGGACGGCGACGAACAGCCCGCCGACCGCCAGCAACAGCGGCTGATCGAGGACGGTGAAGACGGCCGCCAGCAGGCTGATCAACGAGAACGTCCGGATCCCGGCGGACTTGTGTGACCACTCGCGTTCGAGCCCCAAGAAGAGCCCGAGCGCCCCGGCTACGACGATCCGGAGGAGATCCCCTTCGACGACGAGGCCGACGCTGTTCACGAACTCCCTACTCGGAGTGCCCCTGTTAACGGCTGTGCTTCAGAGGTCGACGTAGCGGGCCTCCCACTCGCGGCGCGCCTCGATCTCCCGTCGACCCCTCCGGGTGAGCGTGTAGTAGTTGGTCCGCCGGTCGCGTTGGCCCTTCTCGACGAGTCCCTTGTCGACGAGCGTATCGAGATTGGGATAGAGCCGCCCGTGGTGGATCTCCTTTTCGTAGTACCCCTCGAGTTCCTCCTTGATCGCCAGTCCGTGTGGTTCCTCCTCCCCCACGATAACGTAGAGTAGATCCCGCTGAAAGCCTGTCAGGTCATGCATGGCTATACCTTGCTGACAAATCGGGGGCGATTCTCATAAACATGTCGGGGAGTGCAACTCCGTGTATCGATTTTCGCACGTCGAACAGGTATAGTATCTACTATGTGATTGAAGAATACCCAACTAATTGACTAGCAGCTAGTGTGGAATTTTGACTGGGAGTTGGAGCAAATATCTGGACGCCCGTCCCCGTCAGAGCGAACCCGCCGGTCGCCACTATCGATCCGTTCGGATTCGAGGGAGAACTGGCTGCGGCTCACGGACGTTGGTCATCGTGGAAGCAATCCACGCGGGGAGGAAAAATCCCCGCGTGACTGCTTGCCGCCCTGAATTGGTCCCCGCTGACGCTTCGGCCCTCCAAAGCGAAGCGTCACATGACCAATCACGCTATGCCATCTTAAACCTACCGACACTAGTCCGACAGCTTAGATGTACTCCTCTTCGAGGACCCAGCCGATCGCACGCTTGTAGTACGTGAACATCTCCCGGACGCCCTCGTGGCGCATCTCCTCGCTTTCGAGCTGTTCGGCGAGGAACTCGTACTGCTCGCGGATCTCCTCTTCCGTGCGCATACGTCCGCTACGATCGCCCGTCACATCAAACCACCCGCCGCCGGCGGTCGTCGGGGCGGACGGGTTTTACCCCCGGACCCTAAACGACCGGTATGGAGATCAGAGGCGAGCGCGAATGTACTGAGTGTGGCACACGCTGGTCGTACTACGAGACCGGCGAGGTCGCCTGCCCGGAGTGTGGCAGCCTCAGGAGCGTCGGCCGCGAGGAGCGAAAGCTCCACACCGACAGCCCGGCGGAACTCGATCTGGCCCCGCTGATCGAGGGGATCGACGAGCGGCCGCTCGCCGAGGTCGCAAGCGAAGTGACCGAGCGCTGTCGGCGCTACGTCCGCAAACGGGGCTTCATCGACGGCGGAACGCTTCGCGACCTCGACGACACCTACCTGATCGCGAGCGAACTGGCCGCCGCGATCGGAGCCTACGAGCGCTCGCTGTCGTCGGGGGCGTTGGATCCGGGCACCGATAACGCCGAACAGCTGCATCTCCTCGCGCTACTAGGGCGCGAACGACCGTCGCCCTCGGCGGTACCCGACTCGCTCGCGTCCGCGCGCGGACTCGCGTATGCGAAGGCGGTGTCGACCTACCGAGAGGACCTGCTGACGCTGCTCGACACGAACGACGACCCCGATCCTGCCGTCCGGCGTGCGCTCGGTCGGCTCGACGACCACGTCCGTCGGATCGAGGCGCTCGACGGCACCGTCGAGCCGCGAACCGCAGAGCGCCTCGTCGAGGCCGCCCACGATCTCGGGTTCGCGCTCGAGGAGGACGACGAGGTCGCACTCGCGCGCGCGGAGGACCGGCTCGACCGGTTAGGGTAGTTCGACGGGGACGTCCTCGTACTCACTCGCGGCTTTTACCGTGTTGTAGAGCAACATCGCCCGCGTCATCGGCCCGACACCGCCAGGGACCGGAGTGATCGCGGCCGCCTTCGCCTTCGCGCTCTCGAACTCGACATCGCCGACGAGTTCGTAGCCCTTCTCGGAGTCGTCCTCGACTCGGCTGATCCCGACGTCGATTACCGTCGCACCCTCCGAGATCATCGAGCCGTCGATCAGTTCGGTCACGCCACAGGCTGCGATGACGATGTCGGCGCCCCGCGTCTTCGCCGCGAGGTCCTCGGTCCGGGAGTGACAGACCGTGACGGTGGCGTTGCCGTCCGCCGATTTCTGCATCAGCAGGTTCGCCATCGGTTTGCCGACGATGTCGGATCGGCCGACGATCGTTACGTCCGCGCCCTCGGTTTCGATATCGTATGCCGCAAAGAGCTTCTGGATCCCGTGGGGCGTACACGGTTTGAACTGGGCGTTCCCCGCGACGAGTCGACCCACGTTCTCGGGGTGAAAGCCGTCGACGTCCTTGTGGGGGTCGATCCGCCGGAGCACCTCCCGGTAGTCGATCTGCTCGGGGACGGGGTCCTGAACGAGATAGCCGTGTACGTCGGAATCGGCATTGAGGTCCTCGATGGTGTCGTACAGTTCTTCGGGCGAGGCGTCGCCGGCGATGTCGACGTGGATCCCATTGATACCGACCTCCTCGCAGTCGCGCTGTTTCATGTTTACATACGTTTGGCTCGCGGGATCGTCGCCGACGAGCACGGTCGCCAGTCCGGGGGTTACCCCATGGTCGGCGAGCGTCTCGATGGCGCCCTCGAGGTCGTCCCGAATCTCGCTCGCGACCGCGTTCCCGTCGATGATAGTCGTCATGACTGGGGGTGAGCGATCCGTCGCCTTCAACGCTCGGATTCATGTTTATCTCGGACGTTTCCTTGCGTCATATATACATATATATGCATATGTCGGTCGAACGGGGTCGGGAACTATGGAACCGGACGGCCAACGGTCGGTGGATGAACCAATCCGATGCGAACGGTGACGGGACGGGGCCGATTCACGTCGCCCGGTCGCTGTTCCGGGCCGCACAGGGCGGGGCGTTCGCGACGGTCGTAATGACCGTCTTTCGATTACCGATCCTTCGTTCCTTACCACCCTCGGCGAACTTCTGGGCGAAGTACGTCGGGAACGGCCACCCCGAGGAGTACACCGGGATGGGAATCCTTCTCCATTTCCTCTACGGGATCTCCTTCGGCGCGCTCTTCGGCCTGCTCTACCCGCGGCTGAACCTCCCGGAGTCCGCGAGCGAAACCGAGGGGGTCGTCTGGGGGACGGTCTTCGGACTCGCCCTCTCCGTTTTCGGCGAGCGCGTGATGCTGAACCGGCTG
Source organism: Halalkalicoccus paucihalophilus (assembly GCF_001593955.1). GTDB lineage: Archaea > Halobacteriota > Halobacteria > Halobacteriales > Halalkalicoccaceae > Halalkalicoccus > Halalkalicoccus paucihalophilus. The sequence continues at coordinate 660,654 of NZ_LTAZ01000004.1, forward strand.
CTCGACATCGACCTCGGATCCGACGCCGAAACGGTGTTTCACGCGAGCCACGCCGTCTACGGGATCGCTCTCGGGACGTGGGTCGGCTCGCGGATCGATCCCACTCGAAGTTACGAGGAGTACGAACACAGTCAGTGATCGCGTCCGCCGAACCCGTCGACCCTCGATCTGTCGGGTCGACCGAGCATGACAGACGTCAAGTTTATATGGGCCGATTCTGAGCCATACAGTGAATGGGATGAGAGTGAGATGAGCGAATCGACAGACCCGGAAGTCATGACCGGGTTCGGCGGCGACGGTGAGGAGGAGGGCCCGCGGATCGAGTTCTACGGCGGGCGGGGCATGAGCGCGGTTCCGATCGCGTTTTTCATCGTCTGGGCGATCGCCCAGACCGCCCTCTGGCGGATCTCCGACACCGCGGGACTGATCGCGGGGATGCTGATCGGGCTGATCGTCGGGATGTTCTTCGTTAAGGGTAATTGGAAGACCTACGCCAACACGATCTTCGAGGGAATGACCCAACCGGTAGCGGTGACGGCGATCGTCGCGTGGATCTGGGCGGGGATGTTCGCTCAGTTGCTCCAGGACGGCGGGTTCGTCGATGGGCTGATCTGGCTCGCGAACGTCGCGGGCGTCGGCGCGGCGCTTTTTCCCGCAGTGACGTTCGTGCTTGCGGCGGTCTTTACGACCGGGATCGGCACGGGCTACGGCTCGACGGTCGCGTTCGTCACCCTGTTTTTCCCGGCGGGTGTCCTGCTCGGGGCGAACCCCGTCGTGATGTTCGGGGCGATCCTCTCGGGGGCGATCTTCGGGGACAACCTCGCGCCGGTCTCGGACACCACCATCGTCAGCGCGGTCACGCAGGACTCGGACATTGGCGGCGTGGTCGCCTCCCGGTTCAAGTACGCGCTCGCGGCGGCGATCCCGGCGGCCATCGCCTACGTCCTCGTCGGTGGTGCGTTCTCCGGTGTCGACGTCGCCGGCGACGCCCAGCAATTGCTCGTCGCCCAGAGCGATCCCGTCGGGCTCGTTCACCTGCTGTCGATGGGCGTGTTGCTCGTACTCGCGATCTCCGGACGACATATCGTCGAAGCGATCTCGTGGGGGATCGTCGTCGCGGTCGCCGCGAACCTGCTGTTGGGCCTCTCATCGGTGGCCGACATCGTTTCGTTTAACGCGCCCGCCGACGCGCCGCTGGCCGAACCGCTCGCCTTTCTGCCGTTCCTCCGGATCGTCGAGGACCCCGAGGCCGTTGGCGTCTCCGGGAGCATTATCGACGGTGCATCGGGGTTTTTCGCCCTCTCGATCCTCGTCTTGCTCATCATCGCCGCCGCACAGATCATGATCCGCGGCGGGGCGTTTCAGGCGATCCTCGACTGGTCGCTCGAGAACCTCGCGACGAACGTTAGAAACGCCGAACTCACGATGGTCGGTTCGGCGGCGCTGATCAACGCCATCATCACGATCAACACGGCGGCCGAGGTCGCCATCGGCCCCTACATCTCGAAGATCGGAGAACGGTTCAACCTCAACGGCTATCGCCGCGCGAACATCCTCGACGCCCAAACTGCGGCGCTTGGCTACATCTTCCCGTGGTCTGGCGGCGTCCTCGTTGGATATACGGCGATGCAGGAACTTCCCGCCCAGTACGAGTGGTTCGATCAATCGCTCGTCGTCAACCCCGTCGAGGTCGTCCCCTTCGTCTTCCACGGCTGGCTGCTGGTGGCGGTGTTCGTCCTCGCGGCGATCACCGGCTTCGGACGGGAGTACCTGATCGACCGCGAGTCCGGGGAGGTGGCACGTGTATGAGCCTCCTCTCGAAGTATTTCAGAGGCTGGTCGTTCCGAACGACGCATCCGGTTCTCGAGCCCGGAAAGGAAGTCAACGTCTTCCTCGCCGAGTACGACCCCAGCGAGGAAGCCGCCATCGCGCTCGTCGGGGACACCCGACTCTACGTCTCGAATACGGGCCCCGAACACGTCGGCAAGCGCGTTCGGGTCGCCGTCAGGGAGTTCCAGCCCGACGATTCCATCGGATACGGCGAGTTCGTGGAAGTCGTCGGCGAGAGCTCCTACGCCGGATAACCTTCTCCCGTTTTCATCGCCGCATTCGGTCGAACATCGCACGGAGATCGGGATCCAGTCCATCTAGCTCCGTATCGAGATCGAGTTCCGCGAGGATCGCGCTCCCGGTGGGCCTGTGTCGCATCGTCAACACGAGATAGAGATACGAGAGGCGACACAGCCGGAGGGCGTGGTCGACGTCCCCGGCCGTTGTGATCCGGTAGGTCGTCCAACCCCCGCCGGCGAAACGATGCTCGCCGGTCTCCTCGTCGGCTATCAGTCGCTCTTTCATCCGCTTCGGGAAGTTGATATCGAGCACCCGTCCGCCGTGGATGTGGCCGATCTCACGGCCGTCGACGGTGAACTCGGTCGCTCCGAACCGGTGGGGTCCCGTCTCGACGCCGGGCCACCCGGAAACGGTTTCGACGATCCGCTCACGGTTCGTAGCCGCAGTGCTGGTGGTTGTTGTCATACCACGTAGTACGTCGTCGAGAGAAATAAGCGCGCGGAGGGCGTCTATTTCTCGTACAGCGGGTGGGACTGACAGAGCGCGCGAACCTCCTCGCGGACTTCGTTGCGCACGGTCTCGTCGTCGTGGCTATCGACGACGCGGGCGATGGCGTCGCCGACCGCCTGCATCTCTTCTGCGCCGAACCCGCGGGTAGTGATCGCGGGCGTCCCCGCACGAATGCCGCTGGGGTTGAACGCGCTTCGGGTCTCCCCGGGTACGGTGTTCGCGTTGAGCACGATCCCGGCGTCTTCGAGTGCGTCCTCTGCGTCCCCACCCGTCGTGTCGGGATGCGATTCACGGAGATCGACGAGCACGAGGTGGGTGTCGGTACCGCCCGAGACGAGCGAAAAGCCGTGGTCCTGCAGCGTTTCGCCGAGGGTCTCGGCGTTCTCGACGACCTGCCGTGCGTACTCCTCGAACTCCGGTTCGAGCGCCTCCTTGAACCCGACGGCCTTGCCCGCGACGTTGTGCATCAGTGGGCCGCCCTGTGCGCCGGGGAAGACGGCCGAATCCACGTCGCTCGCGTGCTCCTCCTCGCACATGATGATCCCGCCGCGGCCCGCGCGGATCGTCTTGTGGGTGCTACCGGTGACGAAGTCGGCGGTCCCGACCGGTGAGGCGTGTACGCCCGCGGCGACGAGGCCGGTGATGTGGGCGATGTCCGCCAGATGGTACGCATCCACCTCGTCGGCCGCCGCTTGGATGCGCTCCCACTCGACCTCGCGGGGATAGGCCGAGTACCCCGAAACGATCATGTCCGGTTCGAACGCTTCTGCCTGCTCTGCGAGGCCCTCGTAGTCGATGTAGCCCGTCTCGGCGTCGACTTCGTACTGCTCAACATCGAACAGCTGGCCCGCGAAGTTCGCCGGATGGCCGTGCGAGAGGTGTCCGCCATGGGTCAGGTCCAGCGAGAGGATCTTATCGCCCGGTTCGAGCACGGCCAGATAGACGCCCATGTTAGCCTGCGAGCCGCTGTGGGGCTGGACGTTGACGTGCTCGGCGCCCCAGAGCTCTTTGGCTCGCTCGATGGCGAGTTCCTCGACGGTATCTGCGTGCTCACAGCCGGCGTAGTAGCGCTTGCCGGGGTATCCCTCGGCGTACTTGTTGGTCAGCGCGCTGCTCTGGGCCTCCATGACGGCGGGCGAGACGTGGTTCTCGCTCGCGATCATCTGCAGGCCCTCCTGTTGTCGTGTGACTTCCCCTTCGAGCGCGTCTGCGATCTCGGGATCGGTCTCGCGGACGGTGTCGTACTCCATGGATAGGCCTTGATCACCGCGGGCTAAAATCTACCCCATATCGGTGCGGGACTCCGGACCGCTCCATATGTGGTCGTTTAACTAAACATTATCCTCCTCCGACAGACCTATTATCTATCAGTGATATCAGTTCATGTCGCAACATGATCGACTGGGAGGTTACGGCGGCGGGACTCCGGGTGTCGGATCGCCGCGCCGCCGTCGAGATAGCGGCCCCCGATTGGGGGGAGTTCTACGCTGGCGGGACGCTACCTCGCCCGGTCGATACGACAGTTTCCGGTCAGGTCTCGAAACTCGGGTTCGGCACGCCGCGCGCGACGGTCACGAGCCTTACTGATGGCAACACACACACCTCGATCGGCGACGGGCGGACGGACCTGCCGCCCGACACCTACCTGCTGGACGTGGCCGCGCCGATCGAGACCGCAGTCCAGTTCGACGGCCCCGCGACGATCCATGCACCCGAACGCTCGTTCGAACTCTCCTTCGTCGACCGCCAGTCGGTCACGCTCGGGTTCAAGAGCCAGTTCAGGGGACCCGAATTCACGATCGAAATTCCACCGACGCCCGCCGGGTTCGCACACGCGATCTCCCATCTCCACGCCGGCTTCGAGACGACCGGTGTCGAGAAGTCGCTTCCCGCGCTCCGCGGGCACCCCTCACGCATCGAGTTCGCCGATACCGTCGCGATCCCCGACCGGATCGCGAACGCGACCGCCGAAACCGACATCGAACTGCGCGTGCCCGCGGACCTCGGGACGGTGCTTACGGTCTCGCCGCTCGCGTACTACTTGCAGGCGTGCGTCTCCATCGAGGAGGGTGCCGTTCCGACGATCACCGCGCCGGGACTGACCCACCGTCTGGAGGGAGACCTCCCCGAGGTAGTCGCCTCGGTGCTCAGGCGGGTGTTCTACCTCGATTGTTGCTGTCGGGAGGCGGGGCCCTCGCTCGCCGGCCTTCCCGATCCGAACGCGCTCGGGCTGGACCCCGACAGCCTCGCGAATCCGGTTCGACGCCTCGCCGCCTACCTCGATATCGACGGGGATTCGCTCGACCTCCCCGAGTGGCACCTCGCGACGTACCTCCCCGCGGAGTCCGAGGCCGCCCGTGCGCTGCCGTACGCGCTCGATCGACTCAGCCTGATCCAACCGCCCGAGACGCGCCCGCTCGACGGAAAGGAGCTGCTCCGGCGGTCGTTGACGGATTTCTACCGGCGGGGAGACAGGCAGTCGGTGTCGATCGACGCGGTCACGCCCGTTCTCGGGCCCGCCCGCTCGCACGCCTGGCTCGACGAGACGGTCCCAATCGACGTGTTCAACGCCCGAACGGAAGCGTTCGAAAACGGCCTGTCGGGACTCGACACCGACGGACGGCTCCCCTTCATCGTGGTCCAGAACGATCCCGAGATGGGCGAGGAGTACGCCGAGGTCGCCCGGATCTACGAGGACCACGCGGCGGACCTCCCGATCGACGTCACCGCCCATCGAAACCTCACGTGTGAGGAACTCTCGGCGGTGTTCCAGCGCCCGAGCGCGTTCGTCCACTACGTCGGCCACTGCGATAAGGAGGGACTGCGCTGTACCGACGGCAACCTCTCGGTCGAGGAGATTCCCGAGAGCAACGCCCAGACGTTCTTCTTGAACGCCTGTGGCACGTTTTACGAGGGAGAGGCGCTCGTCGAACGGGGCAGCGTCGCCGGCGGGGTGACGTTCTCGAAGGTGCTCAACGAACAGGCCGCGACCGTCGGGACGACGTTCGCTCGCCTGCTCGTCTACGGCTTTAGCATCGATCGGGCGATGAGCCTCGCGCGCCGACAGATCATGATGGGCAAGAACTACGCGGTCGTCGGCGACGGCACACACGTCCTCGGTGGACGGCGTGATCGTCACCCCGGAACGCTGCTCGCCGAGCCGACCGACGAGGGCTTTTCGGTCACGTACGACGTGCTTCCGAACTGGACGGCCGGCGGTTGGTACTATCCGCGGGAGATCGGGGAGGATACGCCGCATCTCACCGGAACGACGACCGAATCGACGCTCGACCGTTCGTCATTGCTCGCCGTCGTGGAGTCGACCGACGCACCGGTCATCTACGACGGGCAGTTCTTCTGGCCCGAGGATCTGGCCTCGCATCTCCGTTCTCAGCAGTGATACCGCCACCGTGTGTGGTGTCAACCACCGCTATATATCGAAATCGGGACCGAGACGGATGAAGTCGGCTGATATGATGGTATTTGTTGTCATCGTGATATCCCTGTCTCTCGGCCGTTATAATTAAATAGTTGTGAAACCATTGTGCACCCACAACTATGGCCTCAAATTTACTCGATGATAACATCGAAGATATCCTCAGGACGGTCCTCGAGTCCGCTTCCGAGGATCTGATCGTAGTGAATCCGTCCGCGGACGCGATCGAGGAACTGATCGACGTCGCCGGCGGTGTCTCGGAGCTTCCGCGGATTCGGTTGCTTGGAGACGAATCGACGCTGAAGGACGTGATGAGCGACTTCATCCTCGCGAGCAATGCGGCGGACTTGATCGACGACGATAGTCTCGAACTCCGGACGCTCGAGAACGGAAACGAGAACTCGTTGCTGGTCTCGCCGAACGAGGTCGTCGCGTTGATCAACGTCGGCGACACCGTTGCAGGACTGGCGACCGACGACGAGGAGTTCGTCTCGCTCACGCACGACTCGTATGCGACCGCGTGGGAGGACGCAGCGGAGTTCAAGCTTCGCACACCGCCGCTCTCGCGTGTTCGATCTACGCTCGCGGACGACATCGGCGAGCCGGTCGAAGCCGACTTCACGGGCGTTCTGAACTCGCTGCAGACCGCTCGTGGCGACGGTGACGGTCTCGACGAGGTGACGATCAGCCTGCTCATCGCCGCGAAAAACGAGGTCCTGCTCTACGACATCTCGAAGTGGGGTGAGGACGTCGGCATCGCGAGCAAGGCGACGTTCTCGCGGACCAAGACGCGCCTCGAAGACATGGGCCTGATCGACACCGAGAAGGTCCCGATCGACGTCGGTCGACCGCGCCTCCGACTGAAGTTCGGTGACGAACGCCTGCGCGAAGCCAACACCGACCAGCTCGCGAGCGTCGCACAGAACCTGCTGAACTGATCGGCGACCGATCGGTTTTATTCGTTCTCTCACCCGAGCCGACGTATGGACGTTCCCATCGGCCTCGTCGGCTCGGGTCCCGCGATCGAAGCAGTAGCGGCCGCACTCGACGACGTCGGTATCGACACACGGCAGGGATCACCCGAAACGCTCTCCACACGTCTCGCGGTCGTCGTCGATCGGGTCGGTACAGACACGTTCTTGGAGGTCGACGAGTCACACGACGAACCGTGGATCGCCGTCGAACTCGGCGGTATCGGCGGCTACGCCATCGAGAGTGTCGAGGCGTCGATCACGGGGTTCACTCCGGAAGTAGGCTGTTATCGCTGTCTACGGACCAGAATCGAGTCCGGCGAGTTCAAGCTTGCAGCGGGTGCTCCCGACCCCGATCCCGCTCTCGCACGCCTCGCGGGTGCGATCGCCGGTCAGCGGATCGTCACCGCGCTTCGCGGCGAGGAGAGTCGGTTGTTCGGTCGTGTGATCGAACTGCCGTACACCGAGCGGCGGTTTCTCGGCGTTCCGACCTGCGAGCGGTGTGGCGGTCGCCCGTCCGAACCGACCGACGAGAACGAAAGTCGATCCGTCGAGGAGGCGATCGCCCACGCCGAAGGCGGTGTCGACGAGCGGGTCGGGATCGTCCGGTCGATCGGCGAACTCGCGTCGTTTCCCGTCCCCTACTACCTCGCGACGACAGGTGAAACCGACGGGTTCAGTGACGCGAGCGCGGCGAACAAGGCGGCAGGCGTCGCCGCCGACTGGAACACGGCATACATGAAGGCGTTGGGCGAGGCGCTCGAACGCTACAGTGCGGGCGTCTATCGGAGCGAGTGGTTCGAGTTCGCTCACCCGGACGAACTGCAGGATGCAGTCGCTCCCGACCGGTTCGTCGGCGTCGACGCGACCGGCGCCGAGATCCCGTGGGTTGCAGGCGAGCGCCTCGATACCGGCGAGTCGGTGTCGCTTCCAGCGGAGTTCGTTCAGTTCCCGCCGCCCGAAAAACGCTTCGGGCCGTCGATCACGACCGGACTGGGGCTCGGGAACACACGCAATGAGGCGCTTCTGTCCGGACTCTACGAGGTAATCGAGCGCGACGCGACGATGCTCGCGTGGTACTCAACGTTCGAGCCGCTCGGACTCGTCGTCGAGGACGATACCTTCAGCATGCTCGTGCGCCGGGCGGCGAGTGAGGGGCTCTCGGTGACGTCGCTCCTCGTGACTCAGGACGTCGACGTGCCGGTCGTGGCGGTCGCTGTCCATCGGGAAGGCGAAGGGAGAGGGGGGGACGAGTGGCCACGCTTCGCACTCGGATCGGACGCCGATCTCGACGCGACGGCGGCCGCTCGATCCGCGCTCTGTGAGGCCCTTCAGAACTGGATGGAGCTCCGATCGATGGGTCCCGAGGCTGCGGGCGAGGAATCGGGCTGGATCGGGCGCTACGCCTCCTTTCCGGACCCTGCACGCGACTTGCTCGATACCTCGGGAACGGTGGATGCGAACGCGCTCGGGGCCGAGACGCTCGGCTCGTCAGGAGAACTCGACGCGATCGTCTCCCGTGTGAGCGACGCCGGGTTGACGCCATCGGCGGCGTGGATCACGCCGACTGACGTGCGCGAACTCGGGTTCGAGGCGACACGCGTGGTCGTCCCCGAGGCCCAACCGCTGTTCACCCGCAAGCCGGTCTTCGGCGAGCGCGCGGAGACGGTTCCCCGCACGATGGGGTTCGAACCACGCCTCGAACGGGATCCCCACCCCTATCCCTAGTTGAGGTGTTTGACCGACAGTGCGAGGCGCTCACCGTTTTCCAACTGGACGGCGAAGACGCTCGGCTCGTCATCGAGGTCGAACACGTCGGTGATCTCCCCCGAAACGTGCTCGATGCATTCGGTCCCGCCCTCACGCTGTACCATCGGTAGCTCGACGTGATTGCCGATCAGTTCGTGTGTCTGTGCGGTAGCGTGTTTCGTCCCGATCCGCAGGAAACCGAGTAGGTGGTCCGTGACCACTCGGCTGACACAGAGCCAGCAACAGTCGTCGATCCGACCGCGATAACATCCCCCACTGTACTTCGGGAGGTGGCGCTTTTTCTCCGGACCCCGTTCTCCTATCATCATCGTAGATACCACATGTGATTACTTAAATCTATACAATTATTGACAATACTAGAGTTCTCAATTATACACCAAACGTCGCTCGCAGGAAGTCGCGAGTGCCGGGGCCGAGCCCCACGGCGAGGATCGCAACGAGCAGTAACATCGAGTAGCGCGGGCTCTCCTCGAAGATCTCGTCGTTGAATACCCAGACGACGAACAGCGCGGCTCCGATCTTGACGAGCAAGAAGGGCCACGCGGTTCCGATGGCCGCCGATACCGAGGGGGGTTGAACCGCGCTCGTAACCTCGATGATCGCGCTGTTGACGACGTGTTTCGGCGTGTAGCTCGGAAGTCCGAGTTCGCTCGCCCAGTCGAGGCTGAGGACGTTCGCGATCCCGTCGACGGTGTGGCCCCAAACGACGAGAACGCCCATGTAACCGGTGGCGACGTTCACCTCGGGGGCGAACCGCTCGGTTCCGATCCAGGCGAGGGCAGCCACCAGCGTCGCGCCGACGAGCGTGATGGCCGCGACGGCCGGGTGGAACTCGAGAACCGAAGTCGAGGCGGCGAGCCAGCCCAGGTAGCCGATCGTGACCGTAAACGCGAGCGTCCCGATCGCGGCGAGCGGGTACTCGTATCGTTCGACGAGGTCTCCCCTCGCGGCCGCGACGCTCACGAGCACCGCTGCGAGTGTGACGAAGAAGACCGTAAAGTAGATGAACGGACTGATGAACAGGCCGCTCAGCGGGAAGGAGATCGCCGGTTCTCCGGTGGTTCGGAGGAGGGCGACGCTTGCGTCCTCGACGGTTCGTAGAGCGCCACCGAACAGCATGAACGGGAACAGCGCGAAGAAAAAGCCCTGTCCGGTCCCGATATCGAGCCGGCGGAGGAAGAAAACGACGCCGAGCAGCGCGAACACCAGCACGATCGCGTAACTCACCGTCGATACCGTCGTGTAGCCGGGTTCGGCGACGATGCCAGTCAGACAGTCGCCATCGAGGACGGTCCGCCCGTCAATCCGCTGTGCACAGGCGCTTCCGGTACCGTCCGCGACGACCGGGCCCCAGAAGTATCGCCAGAGAAATCCGTCGTAGACCTGTCGGGGGAACGCGAAAGCGCCGACGACGAGAGCGGTAAGCACCGTCAGTGCCACGGCGACCCACGCCCGTGCAGGGTCGATACGATCCGAAACGTCGTCCATATTTCAGAGGGTGCGTGCGGGAACTTTTAGGGTTCCGGTCTAGTCGTGCCGATACGTTTCGACCCGCCCGCCTTATCGAAGCGATTCGAGGGTCGTCTCGACGTCGTCCCAGTGGCTCCCACGCCAGAACGGTTGGCCACAGTCGCGACAGCGCCACACCGGCTGCTCGGCAGGTGAGGGGGCGAACGGCGGCGTCCGCTCGTCCGCGCCGACTTCGCGGAGTCGCCCGTTACAGACCGAACACCGCACGGGCTCGTCGAGGGCGAGTACGAACCCCGCTTCGAGGAGTTCCGTGAGTTGCTCTTCGATCTCCCGCCCTCGCAAGACAAGCGCCCCGTCCGTGTCGTGTCCGAGATCGACGTCCCGCGTCAGCAACCGTCGCCCCTCCTCGTCGGCGAGTTCCCGAATTCGTCCGTCGGTCTCGACGCCGCGATCGAGCGCGTAGACGGTATCGTAGCCACACATCCGCAGATAGGTCGCGAGTTTGCCGAGCATTACGTCGAGCAACAGGGTCGTATCAGTCGGCGTCGGCATGGTGAGTAGAGCGCCCCGATCGGTATGAACGGACTGGAAATCCGTGTGACAGCTACCCAAAGACATATACCCCATGTTGTTCTCTGTCACACCGTGGGATCGATGAACAGACGATACCCGGAATGGCACTGTCAGACGTGTGGGAAGCCGCTTCGTATCCGGCCGTGTCTCAACTGCCACCATCGCCAGCGGTTGGGGCCTGCATCCGCGGACTGAGCGATACGAACGGTCGATATCGGTTTTTGCATCCGATCGTCGCGGAGCCTTCGGCTCCTCGTTCGGCGCCGGTGAGAACTTTGCGAGGGAAGAGCGCTCCGAGAGCGTCTTCCCGCACTCTTTCGAGTGCGAGGGGAGGGATTTGAACCCACGGACCTCTACAGGAGCGGATCTTGAGTCCGCCGCCGTTTCCGGGCTTGGCTACCCTCGCACGCACGCCATCCTCCGTTAGCCGTCCGCTAAAAGATTCCGAATCACCGACGGCACTACATTCGACCACACGTCCACCTCTGTTACAATTCGTACTTCAATTCGAGTTACTTTTTGACAATAGGTGTCCATGTGGTTTGTAGCCACGGTATAATTAAGACCCGTGGCGGTCGTAGAGTGGACATATGTCCGGCGACGCTACCTCCGGTGAGACGGTCGGGACGATCCGGTCGATCGATCCCCGTTCGGCCTTCCCCGATCCGAACTCGGGGACGGTCACCTACGAGCCGAGTTTCGAGGCCCTCCGTGAGTTCTCGAAACCGCTCGAAACCACGACCGAGTACGGCAGCCCCGCCTACGTCAGTGACCTTCGGTCCCGAAGTGCCGATCGGACGAAGAACGCGGTCGACGACGCCTTTACCGAGGAGGATTGGCGCCTCGTCGAAGGAGCGCTCGATCACGCTGAGACGACGGACCTGGTCTGCCTCGACCGGATGGTCGGCCGTCACCCCGAACACGCCTACTGCTGTCGCCTGTTCGTTCCCAAGGAGTACGGCCGTATCGCCCTCGCGTGGGTGAAGCTACTCGATCCGGCTCCAGAGGGACGGGAGCCGGACTTCTACACCGTTCAGCTCCCCGACGCCGAGGAGACCGCGATCCGCGTCCTGCCCGACGAGGGCGTGACCGTCGTTCTCGGCAGCGATTACACCGGAGAGGCAAAGAAGTCGTTCCTCCGACTGTTCATGTATCGCGCGAAACAACGCGGCGGTCTCGGACTCCACGCGGGGACCAAGCGCCTCACGCTCGAAACCGACGACGGACTCTCGGAGGTGTATCAGGCGTTCCTCGGGCTTTCCGGCACCGGGAAGTCGACGCTGACAGGTCACGGCTGCTGGCTCGACTCTCCCGAATCGGCGGTCATGCTCCAGGACGACGTCTGTGCGCTCTTTCCCGATACGCTCGCGGGAAGCGAGGGCGGTGGCCTCTACATCAAGACGATCGGACTCGACGCCGAGGAACAGCCTGCGCTCTATCGGGCCGCCACCCAACCCGAGGCGGTCCTCGAGAACGTCGCCGTCGCCGAGGACGGAGCGATCGACTTCGACGACGGCTCGCTGACTACCAACGGCCGGGCGGTAGTTCGACGAGAAGACCTACCGAGCGCCGCCCCCGAAATCGACTGTGAGCGCGCCGATCAAGTCTTTTTCATCACGCGTAACCCGTTGATGCCGCCCATCGCACGGCTCACACCCGAGCAGGCGGCAGTGGCGTTCATGCTCGGCGAGTCGATCGAGACCAGCGCGGGCGATCCCGAGCGCGCGGGAGAATCGATCCGCGTCGTCGGTACCAACCCATTCATCGTCGGGCCGGAGGGCGAGGAGGGTAACCGTTTTGCCGACCTCATGAGTCAGACCGACGCCGAGTGTTTCGTCCTGAACACCGGTTCAGTGGGCTCGGAGGGGATCGGCGTCGAGGACACAATCGCGATTCTCACCGCCGCCGCCCGCGAGGAGATCGAGTGGGCACATGACGGGACCCTCGGGTTCGAAGTGCCGACACACGTTCCGGGGATGGAGATCGAGCGCTTCCGTCTCGACGAGAACCACGACGAATACGACGAAAAGCTCGCTGAACTCCGCGAGGAACGCCGGGAGTACCTCGCGGAATTCGAGACCCTTCGAGAGGAGATCCGCGAGGCGGTGTACTGAGTTACCCGAACCGTTAGGCGGCCTCGGGCTGATGGCTCCGTATGGACGAGCACACCCGAGACGACACCGTCGGGCCGCCGATTTCGGGTAGGCCGGCCGGCTGGGACCCGAATCGAGGGGCATCAAACGGGTGGGAACACGGAACGCTCAGACGGGCGACGGTCCACGGCGTGCGACTGTTCAATTCGGCCGCATACCACGAATCGCACGACTGCTTCGAAGACGAGTGGTACAATTACGGCAGCGGGAACACCGAAAGCAAGTTCCTCCACGGGATGGTGCAGGTCGCCGCAGGTACCTACAAACACGTCGACTTCCACGATGACGCAGGGATGCGCTCGCTGTTCGAAACCGCGCTTCAGTACCTCCACGGCGTCCCGCGGGACTTCTACGGCGTCGACGTGACGGACGTGCGCACGAAACTGACGAACGCCCTCGAGAGTCCGGCCGCCATCGAGGGCTGGCGAATCGCTCTCGACGGACGAAAGCCGGAGGCCCGCGAGGAGGACTACACCTACGTCGAGGCGCTCGAAAGGGGACCCTAAACTGGTCTGAGTTCGGCGCTGAAGTGTCGAAGGGCCTCGTTTTCGGGTTCGGAAACGATCTCCAATCCACGGACTTCCTCGCTTCGATCCACCACCGCCGCGGCCGTCTCGGCGACGTGGGCGAGGTGTTCGTCGTGGTAGGTCCGCCGGGGGAGTGCGAGGCGGACGAGTTCCGGCCTATCGGTGTCGGGAAAGGCGAAACTCCCGAGTTCGACACCGCGAACCGCGCCCTCGCGGTAGAGTTCGCAGACCAGCGCCTGTCCGGGGAACTCCTCGTCGGGAATATGAGAAAGCGCTCGGCCGGCCTCGACGTAGACGGCGTGCCCGCCGACGGGGGTATAGATCGGAACACCCTCCTGCCGGAGTCGTTCGCCGAGCGAACGTACTTGTCCGATCCGTGCGCCGAGATACTCCTCGGTGACGGCCTCCCGGAGTCCGACGGCCATCGCCGCCATGTCCCGGCCGGCCATTCCGCCGTAGGTCGAAAACCCCTCGTAGAGGATCGCCCGTTGTTTTGTGCGCTCGAACAACTCGGGGTCGCGAACCCCGACGAAACCACCCGCGTTGACGAGGCCGTCCTTCTTCCCGCTCATGACGATCGCGTCGGCGTGTGAGAGCTGCTCGCGGGCGATCTCCGCCGTCGAACGGTCGGCGTAACCGTCCTCTCGCTCGCGAACGAAGAAGGCGTTTTCCGCAAAGCGGCAGGCGTCGATCACGAACGTCGCGTCGAGTTCGTCCGCGAGCTCACGCGTCTCCTCGATGTTTCCCATGCTTACGGGCTGACCGGCTACCGAGTTGTTCGTGATCGTGAGTATCACGGCCGGGATCCGCTCTGCGCCGACATCGGCGGCGAGTTCGCGGACTTTCTTGGAGTCGAGGTTCCCCCTGAACGCCTCCTCGGAGTCGGGGTCGTCCGCCCCCTCGACGGGGAAGTCCACGGGATCGCCGCCGTTCTCGGCGACGTGTGCTCGGGTGGTGTCGAAGTGGGTGTTGTTCGGGACGACGTCCCCGTCCTCGATCAGACACCCATAAAGGACGTTCTCCGCGCCGCGGCCCTGATGGGTCGGAACCACACGATCGAACCCCATCACTTCGGAGATCGCGCTTTTCAGCGCTTTGAAGCTCTCGCTGCCCGCATACGCCTCGTCGGCCTCCATTAGGGCGGCCCACTGGGCGTCGCTCATCGTTCCCGTTCCGCTGTCGGTCAGGAGGTCGACGAACACGTCCTCGCTCGCGAGGTTGAAGACGTTGTGTCCCGCCTCCTCGAGGCGTCGTTCGCGCTCTTTTTGGGGGAGCAGTTCGGTCGGCGACGCCATCCCCGACGTATAGGAGAACATACCCGGAGATCGGACGAGACCCGTTTAATGCTGCCGCGACAGGGATGCACACAAACGTCGGTATCTGTCCACCGGCAACCGGCCTCGATCACTCCTCGGGCGGGGCGAACTCCACCGTCGTGAGCTCCCGATCCAGCATACAGTAGTCGTGCGGTGGGTCGCCGACAACCTCTCTGACCCTGTATTCCTCGCCGAACTCGACGCCGTCGGGTACACAGAGTTCGTGGCTCGGACACTCCGTATAGGGACACTCGCCGGCCAGACTCGCCTTACTTCCGGCGTACAGCCCCTTCGAGGGGACGTTCGCTTTCATCCCCGTAGGCTCGACCTCGACGGCGTTGACGCCCGTATCGTGGACGCCACACTCGAGGGTCTGGGCGTTTTCCCGGACGCTCTCGACGCGGTACTTGCGTCCTTCGACGAGGTTCAGACACTGTCCCCGGTAGGGACAGCCCTCACAGGCGTCGGCCTCGCCGTGATAGACGAACTCGGTTCCCTCCTCGGCGAGTCTCGTTCCGATTAGCGTGAGTGTGGTCATTGTCGTCAGTAGACCCAGATGGGGGTTAAGCCTCTCGCCCCGTCAGTTCGTCGAGCCGATCGAGATACTCCCCTCTGGGGACCTGATACGCGCCCCGGTAGTCGATCTCGCCCACAGCGAACCGCCGAGCGAACTCGGCGGCCTCCTCCTCGGCGCTCGCACGGTCGTCGTAGCGCTTCTCCGCGACGACGACGTCGGGTTCGAGATAACAGGTCAGATACCACTCATCGCCCGGATTTCTGGAGCGCTGTTCGGGTCGCCGGTTTCTGTGGGGACCGTTGCTCAGATACAGCGTCGGCAGACAGGGGGCGGGAAACGCCTGCGAATCGAAGACGTCCGGTCGGTAGACGAACACCTGTCGATCGGGTTCGTCGCTCCAGCACACCCATCCTCCCGGGGGTTCCTCCATATCCCTCGTTGGCGTTCTCCCGACAAGTGCGCTCGGATTCGCCGACTTCGCAAGCGTTGCCGGAGAAAGATTTATGTTAACGTAGCACACCATTATTAAACAGTATCGGTGTCCGCCCGCCGAACGACCCGCGCTGTCCGTGTCCCCCTTCCGATAGTTCCGACCGGGGCGCTGGCAGGGCCTTCCGTCCCATGACAGCACTCATCAATCGCGTGCGCTCTCCATGCTGGCCCGCGTCGAGTCAGCCGGGGCGGTTCGTCGTCGCGTGTGACACCATCTCGTCGGTGACGTGGATCCGTCGGTCTCTCTGCTCTCTCTCGACCCACAACAACCATGACCGGTGACAACACCCTCGAAACGCTCAGCCAGCAGTACAGAGAGACGGTTCCAAGCGACCTGCGCGACGCAAAGACGTTCGCGTGGTACTTAGGGGCCGTTCACGACGATCCGAAGATCACGAGAAACGCCCACCAGCGCGTCGCCGATATGTTCGATTATTACGGCACGCACTACGACGAGGGGTCCGGAACCGTCGAGTACCTCCTCGCTTCCGAGGACCCGCTCGGCGACGGCGAGAACACCTTCTATGGTGAAGTCGTCCACCGAGCGATCCACGAGTTCGTCAACAAGGTCAAAAGCGGGGCCCGCGGGCTGGGTCCCGACCGCCGGATCAAGCTGCTTTTGGGTCCTGTCGGCTCCGGGAAGTCCGCGTTCGACGCCCAACTCCGGAAATATTTCGAGGACTACACCGCTCGCGAGGAAGGCCGGATGTACACGTTCCGGTGGACGAACCTCTGTGACGTGATCCCGGATCAGGACCCCGCCGACGACGTCGTCCAGTCGCCGATGAACCAGGACCCCCTGATCCTCCTGCCCCTCGAACAGCGCCAGCAGGTCATCGACGAACTCAACGAGCGCCTCGAGGCGCCCTACACCATCCGCAACGAGCAGAGCCTGGACCCGGCGTCGAGTTTCTACATGGATCGCCTGCTCGCCTACTACGACGACGACCTTCAAACTGTGCTCGAAAACCACATCGAGGTCGTTCGACTGATCGCCGACGAGAACAAGCGCCAGGCGATCGAGACCTTCGAGCCCAAGGACAAGAAAAATCAGGACGAGACCGAACTCACCGGCGACGTCAACTACTCGAAGATCGCCGTCTATGGCGAGTCGGATCCGCGGGCGTTCGACTACTCGGGAGCCTTTTGTAACGCCAACAGAGGGATCTTCTCGGGCGAGGAACTGCTGAAACTCCAGCGGGAGTTCCTCTATGACTTCCTGCACGCGACCCAGGAACAGACGATCAAGCCCAAGAACAACCCCCGGATCGATATCGACCAAGTGATCGTCGGCCGCACGAACATGCCCGAGTACCGCGAGAAGAAGGGCGACGAATCGATGGAGGCGTTCAACGACCGGACCAAGCGCATCGACTTCCCGTACGTGCTGGAGTACGTCGCCGAATCGGAGATCTACGGGAAACTGCTCAACAACGCGGACGTCCCCGACATCCACGTCGAGCCCCACACCCTGGAGATGGCGGGGCTGTTCGGGGTTCTGACGCGGATCGAGGAGCCCGATACCGAGGCTGTCGACATCGTCCAGAAGGCGAAAGCCTACAACGGCGAGTCGAGCGACGGCGACGACATCGACGTGAAGAAGCTCCGCGAGGAGGGCGAATCCAACGCCGAGATCGCAGAAGCGATGGTCGGCGTCTCGCCCCGGTTCATCGGCGACGAGATCGCCGAAGCGATCATGGACTCGATGCACCGAGGACGGTCGTATCTCTCGCCGCTCGCCGTGTTCACCCACTTCGAAGAGAACCTCGAAAATCACGGCTCGATTCCCGAGGAGAACTTCGAGCGCTACCACCGGTATCTCGAACTCGTCCGCGAGGAGTACAAGGAGCGGGCCATCGAGGACGTGCGCCACGCGCTGGCCTACGACATCGACGAGATCCAGCGTCAGGGAGAGAAGTACATGGACCACGTGATGGCGTACATCGACGACGACACCGTGCCCGACGACCTCACCGGGCGCGAACAGGACCCCGACGAGACGTTTCTCAGGGCTGTCGAAGAGAAGTTGGAGATCCCCGAGGACAGGAAGGACGACTTCCGACAGGAGGTCTCGAACTGGGTCTCCAGAAGAGCGCGCGAGGGCGAGGCGTTCAGCCCGCAGGACAACGACCGCCTGCGCCGCGCGCTCGAACGCAAACTCTGGGAGGACAAGAAACACAACATCAACTTCTCGGCGCTGGTGAGCGCGAACGAACTCGACGACGACGAGCGCAACGCGTGGGTCGACGCCCTGATCGAACAGGGCTACTCCCAAGAGGGCGCGATAGAGCTGCTGGAGTTCGCCGGCGCGGAGGTCGCAAAGAGCGAACTCGAGACATGAGCGGGAACGAATACGTCCGGGAGGCCGACCGCGAGCTCGATGCGGCCTACGAGGAGCCTATGAGCCTCGCCGAGTACGTCGACCGGCTGTTCGCCCAGCCCTCGATCGGCGCTCACGCCTCGAAGTACCTCCTCGGTGCGATCGAGGCCGCCGGTACGCGAACCGTGATCGAGGAGGGCGAAGAGCGCGATCGCTACCGGTTCTTCGACGACCCGCACAACGACGGCGAGCACGCGATCCTCGGCAACACCGAGGTATTGAACGAGTTCGTCGACGACCTGCGCTCGATCGCCGCGGGCCGCGGCAAGGAGGAGAAGATCATCTGGTTCGACGGGCCGACCGCCACGGGCAAGTCCGAACTCAAACGGTGTCTGGTCAACGGGCTGCGCGAGTACTCGAAGACGCCCGAAGGACGACGCTACACAGTCGAGTGGAACATCGCGAGCGCCGAGGACGCCCCCGGGCTGACCTATGGGGACATTCCGACGGTCGACGAGGACAGCTGGTATCAGAGTCCCGTCCAGTCGAACCCGCTGTCGGTGTTTCCCGAACCCGTCCGCGAGGCGATCCTCGAGGACCTCGACGCCGAATACGGCGATCACACGCCGATCCGTGCGGAGACGAACCTCGACCCCTTCTGTCGGGAGGCCTACGAGTACCTCGAAAAGCGCTACCGTCGGGAGGGCGTCGCCGACCTGTTCTCGGCGGTGACCGATCCCCGCCATCTGCGGGTGACGAACTACGTCGTGGACGTTGGTCGAGGGATCGGCGTGCTCCACTCGGAGGACGCCGGCCGACCAAAAGAACGCCTCGTGGGAAGCTGGATGACCGGCATGCTCCAGAAGCTCGACTCTCGAGGGCGAAAGAACCCGCAAGCGTTCAGCTACGACGGGGTCCTCTCACAGGGAAACGGCCTCCTGACGATCGTCGAGGACGCCGCCCAGCACGCCGACCTGCTTCAGAAGCTGCTCAACGTGCCCGACGAACGCCACGTCAAGCTCGATAAGGCGATCGGGATGGATGTCGACACTCAACTGCTGATCATCTCGAACCCCGACCTCGACGCGCAGTTGAACCAGCACGCCGACCGCAATGGTGCGGACCCGCTCCGGGCGCTCAAACGCCGGCTCGACCGACACGAGTTCCGATACCTAACGAACCTCCGACTGGAGTGTGAGCTGATCCACCGCGAACTCGCCGGCGAAACGGCGATCTGGGAGGGAACCGATGGCGAAGAGCTGCGAGAACGCGTTCGGGCCCCGCTTTCAATCCGCGTTGGGGAGCGCGGCGGTCGGGTACGCGAACGCGAACTCGCGCCCCACACAGTCGAGGCGGCGGCGCTCTACAGCGTCGTCTCCCGGTTGGACCGCGAGGACCTCCCCGAGGGGCTCTCGCTGGTCGAGAAGGCGCTCCTGTTCGATCGGGGCTATCTCCGCGAGGGCGATCAGCGTGTCGAAACCGACGACTTCGAGTTCGATCCGAACGCGAGCGACGGTTCGCACGGGATCCCGGTCACCTTCACCCGCGACGTGATCGCGGAGTTGCTCAACACCGCTCGCGACCGGAGCCATCCCGAACTGGCCGTCGAAAACGTCCTCATGCCCCGTGACGTGCTCAACGCGATGGCCGAACGGCTCCACGACGCACCGATGTTCTCGCGGGCCGAGCGTCGGGAGTTCGAGGATCGTCTCGTCTCGGTCAAGAATCACGTCTTCGATCAGCAGGAGACCGACGTGATCGACGCGATCATGCACGAAAAACGCGTCGAGGCCGAAACCGTCGAGGAGTACGTCGAGCACGTCTACGCGTGGGCGACCGACGGCACGGTCGAAACCGAGCAGGGCGAGACCGAACCAAGCCCGTTGAAGATGAAGGTCTTCGAGATCGAGCATCTCGGCCGGTTCAGCGAACAGGAGTACGACGGAACGACGCCGATGCCGACGGTCAGGACGTTCCGACGCGAGCGGATCATCACGGCGCTGAACCGCCACGCGTGGCAGAACCGAAGCGAGGACTTCGCGATCGACGAGGTGAACCTGCTCGATATCCCCGTGATCAGGGACGTCCTCGAGACGCACGGCTGGAGCGACGCCGCCCGCGTCTACGAGGACCTCGATCCCGACCAGTGGGATGATCCACCGGCGAACACCGAGACGGCGGTGGTCAAAGCGCGGACGATCGACACCCTCGTCTCGGAGTTCGGCTACTCGGCGGCGTCGGCCGAACTGACGAGCCGGCACGTCATGGGACAGGTGAGCTACCGATGGGACTGAGGGACGACCTCGAACGCTACCGCGAGGTGGGCGAACAGCGCCGGCAGGACCTCGCGGAGTTCATCCAGTACGGGGATCTCGGACGAAGTGAGGAGATCCACATCCCGATCAAGATCGTTTCCCTGCCCGAGTTCGCCTACGACCGCCTCGATCGAGGTGGCGTCGGGCAGGGACAGGGCGGGACGCCCGAACCCGGCGATCCGGTCGGCAAACCCCAGCCCCAACCCGGCGACGGCGACGAAGGCGAGGCCGGCGAGGAGGGTGGCGAACACGAGTACTACGAGATGGACCCCGAGGAGTTCGCCCAGGAACTCGACGAGAAGCTCGGCCTCGATCTCAAACCGAAGGGAAAGAGGGTCGAGACCGAAGAGGAAGGCGAGCTGACCGACCGCACGCGGACGGGACCGGACAGTACGCTTGACGTCGAACGCCTGTTCAAACAGGGGCTCAAGCGAAAGCTCTCGATGGAGTTCGACGAGGAGTACGTCCGCGAACTCCTCCGTGTCGAGGGGATCTCGCCCGAGGAGGCGTTCAGCTACGCCCGCGAGAGCAACGTTCCGGTCTCGAAGGCGTGGATCGACGACGCGTTCGCCGCGATTCCCGACGACGAGCGCGGGCGGTGGGCAAGCATCGAAGCGATGGAAGAGAACGTCGATCGCGAACCGCTCACCCAACGGATCCGTCGGGAAGGGATCGGCCATATCCCCTTCCGAAAGGAGGACGAACGCTACCGGTACCCCGAAGTCGTCACGAAACCCCAACACAACGTCGTCGTGGTCAACATCCGCGACGTCTCGGGATCGATGCGCGAGGACAAACGCGAACTCGTCGAGCGCACCTTCACCCCGCTCGATTGGTACCTGACCGGGAAGTACGACACCGCCGAGTTCGTCTACATCGCCCACGACGCCACCGCCTGGGAGGTCGAACGCGAGGAGTTCTTCGGCATTCGATCGGGCGGCGGCACCAAGATATCCTCGGCGTACGAACTCGCCGCCGAGATCCTAGAAGAGCGCTACCCGTGGCGCGAGTGGAACCGCTACGTCTTCGCCGCGGGCGATTCGGAGAACTCCTCGAACGACACCGAAGAGCGCGTGCTCCCGCTGATAGAGGGGATCGACGCGAACCTGCACGCCTACGTCGAAACCCAGCCCTCGGGCAGCGCGATCAACGCGACTCACGCCGAGGAGGTCGAGCGGCGACTCGGTGATCGGGAGAACGTCGCGGTCGCGTACGTCTCGGGACCCGACGACGTCACACGCGCGATCTACGAGATACTCAGCACGGAGGACGACTCATGACCACGAACTACCACGCCCAGCGCGTCGCGAACGAACTCGAAGAGCCAGTACGGGAGGCCAACGAACTGGCGAGAAAGCTGGGTCTCGAACCGTATCCGGTGAACTACTGGATCGTCGACAACGACGAGATGAACCAGCTGATCGCCTACGACGGTTTTCAGGAACGGTACCCACACTGGCGCTGGGGGATGAAGTTCGACCGCCAGCGAAAACAGAACCAGTACGTCGGCGGGAAGGCCTTCGAACTCGTCAACAACGACGACCCCTCGAACGCCTTCCTCCAGGAATCGAACTCGCTGGCGGATCAGAAGGCCGTGATTACCCACGTCGAGGCACACGCCGACTTCTTCGCGAACAACCGCTGGTTCGGCCTCTTCACGGGTGACGCGCCCGGATCCAGCCCGAAAGCGGCGGCGATGCTCGCACGCCACGCGAAGACGGTCGAGTCGGCGATCGCAGACACCGACGTCGAACGAAGCGAGGTCGAACGCTGGATCGACAACGTGCTCTGTATCGATGACGTCATCGATCAACACAGCGTGTTCGCCCGCCAGCGGACGATCGAGAGCGAACACGACCACGAGGACATCGAGACAGCGCTCGAGGGACTCGGTCTCTCGGAGGCGGTCAGACGGGAGGTGTTCGACGAGGAGTGGCTCGAACGCCAGCGCGAGGACGGCTCTACGCAGTCGTTCCCCGAAACGCCCGATCCCGATCTGCTCGCGTTCCTCCGTGAACACGGAAAGCAGTACGACGACGAGGCAGAACGTGCCCGCGAGATGGAACCGTGGCAGCGGGAGGTGCTCGATGCACTCCGGACGGAGTCGTACTACTTCGCTCCCCAACGCATCACGAAGGTGATGAACGAGGGCTGGGCGGCCTACTGGGAGTCGATGATGATGGGTGAGGAGGGATTTGCCGACGCATCGGAGTTCATCGACTACGCCGATCACCAAGCCCGAGTGCTCGGCTCGCCCGGCCTGAATCCTTACAAACTCGGCAAGGAGCTCTGGGAGTACATCGAGAACACCGAGAACAGGCGCGAAGTGATCGACAAACTCCTCCGAGTCGACGGCGTGACGTGGCGCAACTTCCACGACGCCGTCGATCTCGACCGGGTTCGAGAGCTCCTCGAACCTCGAGATGCTCTGATCCGGATCAGTAGCGACCGACTCGACGAGTTGGGGGCTCTCGGGAGCGCGGTCGATCACGAGGCGCTTTCGTCTGCACGAACCGGCGAGATCGACGTGGATCGGTATCCTTGGAAGGTTCTCACCTACGAGGGACTCGCAGAGCGCCACTACTCGCTCGTAAAGCCACAAAACCGAGGTCTCCTCCCGCAGATCACCCAGACGGATCTCGAGCGGATCGGACGGTACGTCCTCGACGACGCCGTCTACCGGAGCGTCGAAGAGGCGATCGCGGACGTGGATCGAACGGCGGGGTGGAGGCGGATGGCCGAAATCAGGGCGAATCACAACGACGTAACGTTCATCGACGAGTTCCTCACACAGGAGTTCGTCGACCGCCACGACTACTTCACCTACGAATACGCCCACGCCACGGGCGATTACCGGGCGACCAGCACCGACGCCACAGACGTCAAGAAGAAACTGCTGTTGCAGTTTACGAACTTCGGCAAACCGACCATTGAGGTCCATGACGGTAACTTCGCGAATCGAAACGAGTTGTTGCTCGGTCATCGCTACAACGGCGTCGCCCTCGATATCGAACAGGCGAAACAGACGCTCTCTCGGGTGTTCGAACTCTGGGGCCGGCCGGTGAACCTCATGACCATCCACAAGGAGGTCTCCGAGAAAGATCTCGAGGTTGCTCGCCGACGCAGCCGCGAACCCGAACCCACCGAACGGGGAATTCGGATCAGATACGACGGGATGGAGTTCGAGACGAGCGAGTTGGACGACGACCAAACCGCTGCAATCGAGGCGGACGACATCGATTACGATACCAAGCCCGATGAGTGGCTCGCCTGAGCGCTGGACAGATCGTAGACTCCTCATCGATTACCTAAATCGCACCCTAATCCTTTCGGAACGTCACTATACGCGATAATCAGTGCTTAGAGAACATATCGGTTATATTAATGTTTGATTCCTCACCAGTGGAAAAATACGTAACAATAATAACATCTCCGGGTGTGGATCGAGTGGGGATGATGGGAGATCGGTCGTCCGAGAGACGATGTGAGGTAGTATGAGCGAGGAGCCGTCGGTACTGGAAGAAGGTGACATACACGATATCCTCAGAAACGATCGACGGCGGGCGGTCATCGAATTTCTCTTGGAACACAACGAACGCGCGACGATCAGGGAGCTTTCAGAACATATCGCCGCCCTCGAGAGCGGTGAAGACCCGCCACCGCGAAACATCCGCCAAAGCGTCTACGTCTCGCTTCATCAGACACATCTACCGAAGCTCGAAGGATTGGGTGTCGTCTCTTACGATACTGATAGTAAGGACGTCGAACTCCGCGAACGGGCGGGCCACGTCGAAGCGTACATGGATCAAACCCACGAGACGAGCGACCGGTTTCCACTGGTCTACGTCGCGATAGGGATCCTCGGTGCCCTGTTGACGATAGGATCGTTCGTCGCTGGTTCTGTTGCCGAACTCTGGATATGGGTACTTCCGTTGTTCGTGATCATCGCTGCTCTTGGTGGGTACCAGCTGTGGGGGAGATAGTCGTTCGATGGCGACCGATACACCTCCCGATAGTACGACATCAGAGGTTATCCCCTCACTAAACACGTTCCGGAAGTACTCGTGATACCGTTCACACCGAATTCCCGAACCGCGAACTCGCGGTCTAGATCGTCTCTATTGGCTTCGACGTACTAGGTAAACGGACGGTCGGTAGGAACCGGATGTAGATACTACCTATAAGAGAACCTATTATTTGTCACTGGAGAGCGTTTCACGTTCGGATTTTTGGAGACGTCCCCGCCGATATTATCTATCACGTTATTAATATGTCGCTAAAACGGATTAGAGACACGTTTGAGTCGATTAGGAGGACAAAAAGTCGCTGAACTATATTCTGTTTTTATTATGCTTTATGTCATACATTTGTGTAGGCATCATGAGTATCCAAACGCCGCCCGCCGAAGACGCCACCGCTGAGACGGTTGACGACCACCTCTCGCTTTCGAAGGACGATCTGTTCCACCTCCTCCAGAACGGTCGCCGCCGTGCAGTACTCCGGTACTTCGCCGTTCATCCCGAACAGGAGGAGTTCAACATGCGTACGGTCGCGGAAGCGATCGCCGCCTGGGAGAACGAGACCAGCGTCGAACAGCTCACCTCCAATCAACGCCAGCGCGTGTACATCGCGCTGTACCAGTCACACCTCCCCAAACTGGACGACTACGGCGTCATCGAGTATAATCAATCGCGTGGACTGATCGTTCCGACCCCGCTGACCGCCCTCTTCGAACCGTATCTCGAAGCGGAGTTCGACGCTGCTCCGCTCGATCAGCGCATCACGGTTTCCGACGACCGTTCGTCGTTCGGCCTCTCCACCGTCCGATCCCTTCTCAATCGCTGAGTGAGCCGCGGTTTCGTCCGGCGCAGTTGGTGGGTTCAACCGCTGTCACGGTCGAGTCGACCTCGGTTCGTTCCTCCAATCGTCGGCACTTTTCGTATGCCGTTCTTCCTTCCCTCCGTCTCGGTACTATTGGCTATATCGAACGATTTTCAGTTATCCGTGGCAGAGAATTACTGGAACGGAGTGCTCGGTCGGGGATTTGAACCCCGGTCATCGGCTCGAAAGGCCAATATGATTGGCCGGACTACACCAACCGAGCGCATTCTACCGTTCCCGGCAGATTCGTTTAAACGTTCCGTTCCGCGTCGGCTTATTTACCCTCGAACTCCGGATCCCGATCGCTCTGGAACGCCGAGAGCCCCTCCCAGAGGTCGTCCGTCGTGAAGAGGTGGCCGAACGCGCTCGCTTCGAACTCTAGACCGGCGTCGACGTCGCCGCGGCCGGCGAGCATCGCGCGTTTCGTGAGCTTCTGAGCGATCGGCGGGCCACCCGCGAGATCACGCGCGAGTTCCCGAGCACGCTCTTCGAACTCCTCGGTCGAAACGACCTCGTTGACGAAGCCGTAGTCGTACATCGTCTCGGGCTCGTAATCGTTGTCCGCCGTGAAGATGATCTCCTTTGCGCGACCCTCGCCGACGATCCGCGGGAGGCGCTGGGTTCCACCCCAACCGGGGAGGAGACCGAGGTTGTGTTCGGGCTGTCCGAACTGGGAGCGCTCGCTTGCGAGGCGCATGTCCGCACAAGCCGCGAGCTCCATCCCGCCGCCGAGACAGTAGCCGTCGATCGCGGCGAGGACGGGTTTCGGGACCGCTTCGAGGCGGCCGAACACTTCTTGGCCCCGACGGGACAGTTCGGCGGCTTCGAGGCCGCTACCGGCCGCTGCCGTCGACGCGTCGAACCCGGCCGAGAACGCCCGATCGCCGGCGCCGGTCAGGAGGATCGCACGAACCGCCTCGTCCTCGGTCAGTTTGTCGAGGGCGTCGTCTATCTCCTCGATCATGTCGGTCGTAATCGTGTTCATCCGGTGGGGCCGGTCGATGGCGAGATGGCCGACCCGGTCGTCGATCTCGACCGCGATGGTGTCGTACTCGTAGCCCTCCGAGTCATCCGCGTCGCCGTCAGCGTCGTAGAAGCCGCCTGCCTCGACGCGCTCTCTGAGGTACTCGTCGGGCCGGTACCGCTCGTGGCCCGTCTCCTCGTACGCCGCCTCGAGGGTTTCGAGAAGCGATCCGAGTCCGTAGTCGTCGACGAGTTTGACGGGGCCGTCGGGCCATCCGCCGCCAAGCATGACCGCCTCGTCGATCGATTCGGGTGGGGCGATGTCGCCGCCGATCAGTTTTGCGACCTCGTTGGCCATCGAGGCGAGCAGGCGTGCCTCGACGAACTCCGAGCCCTCGTCGGCCGGGATTTCGGCACCGGGACCGTCTTCGTAGTCGTAAAAGCCCTTGCCGGTCTTCTTCCCGAGTTCCTCGTTTTCGACCTTCTCGGCGAGCAGCGGCGCGGGCTCGTAGGCCTCGCCGAGCACCTCGTTCATGTACTGAAGGACGTGGTAGCTCACGTCGTTGCCGACCTGGTCGCCGAGTTCGAACGCGCCCATCGGGTGGCCGATGTCGAACTTCGTCGTCGAGTCGACCTCGGTGATCGTCGCCTCGTCCTCGCTGACGAGCCACGCGGCCTCGTTCATCAGCGGAACGAGCACGCGGTTGACGATGAAGCCGGGGGCGTCCTTGTGGACGCGCACGGGGGTCTTCCCGAAGTCCTTGGCGAGCGCTTCTGTCAGTTCGAGGGGCTCCTCGCTCGTGTGTTCGCCGGTGATAACCTCCACTAACTGCATCCGGACCGGCGGGTTGAAAAAGTGCATCCCGCAAAAGCGCTCGGGTCGTTCGGTGACCTCCGAGAGTTCGGTGATCGAAAGCGAGGAGGTGTTGGTCGTGAAGATCGCCTCGTCGGGAGCGTACCCCTCGACTTCCTCGTAGACGTCCTTTTTGATCTCCATCTGCTCGGGGACCGCCTCGATGAGGAAGTCGGTTCCCGAGACGGCTTCTTCGACGTCGACGACGGGTGTGACTCGAGCGAGGGCCGCGTCGGCCTCTTCTTGTGTGATCCGGTCGTTCTCCGCGAGCTTCCCGAGGCTCCACTCGATCCCCTCGTAGCCGTTCTGCACGAACTCCTCTTTGATATCCCGCATATACACGTCGTAGCCCGCGAGCGCAGCGACCTCCGCGATCCCGTGGCCCATGTTTCCGGCACCGAGAACCGTTATGGTGTTGACGTCGTCTATCTCCATACCGACAGTGTGACTGGAAGCCGTTTCAACGTTTCCCTCTCCGTAGTTAACAACCCGTAGCTAGTTTATTCGTCGAAAATTCGTGATCCGTCGGGACCATCGACGGTCCCCCGTTCGGCCCATACGGGGCTTCTGCTGGTGGGACGAGCGGAGATGCGAGAGATTATTTCGAGATAGAGCCGCAAAGGGGACGATCGGGGCCGCTATGGCCCGCTGCTCGCCCCGCTTACGTCGGTGTCGGCGGCGGAGTCGCCACCTGTATCGACGTCCTCGGTGTGCTCGAGGACGACCTCGTCGCGGTCACGGTATCGATCCGGTCGGTTTCGATCCGCCAGTCCCCGTCGTAGCGGCCGGCCCGGCCGAGGGTCGCCGAAATACGGTCGGTGATCCCGGGATC
This sequence comes from Halalkalicoccus paucihalophilus, assembly GCF_001593955.1. Taxonomy (GTDB): domain Archaea; phylum Halobacteriota; class Halobacteria; order Halobacteriales; family Halalkalicoccaceae; genus Halalkalicoccus; species Halalkalicoccus paucihalophilus. The sequence goes on from NZ_LTAZ01000004.1 coordinate 688,623, forward strand.
AGGCTCGATATACAGGGTTTCGCCCTCGATTTCGTCGACGAGGCCGACGGTGTTACCCTCGTAGTCGACGACGGTCTTCCCCTCGGCGTCGGTCAGGGTCGACCCCGTCGTGTCGGCTCGCGCTCCTTGGCTGGTTCCAGCGCCCCGCTCGGACCTGCCGAACTCCTCGTCCGTGGCATCGCTGGTCGCGTCCGCGTCCGCGTCCGCGGCGGATCGGTTCTCCGGGCCGTCGCGTCGGTTCGAATTCTCCGCCATGATCGATCACTGGTGACCCGTCCACTTAATACTGTGACAGGTAGTTGCAACCACGACTCGTGGGAACCCGAGGAGCCGAACGCCACACTCAGGGTTCTCGACGCTGTATTCCGACCATGGATGACGATGCGATGGCCGTCCTCCGACGCGACCCGGTGATGGCGCGGCTGATCGAGAAACACGACCCCTACACCGAGCCCGAGTGGAACGAGGAGTTCGAGCGTCTCGTCGTTTCGGTGATCAACCAGTCGATCTCGACGGCCGCCGCAAACGCCGTCAGAGAGCGAGTCTACGCACTGTTCGACGGACCGATCACGCCCGACGCGATCCTCACGGCGGACGACGAAGCGCTCGCCGACGCGGGACTCGGCGAGCAAAAGGCGGAGTACGTCAACAACGCCGCCGAGGCGTTTCTCGACCGCGATCTGACCCGCGAGGGACTCGCGGATCACACCGACGAGGAGGTCATCGAGGAACTGACACGGATCCGCGGGATCGGCGAGTGGACCGCCCGGATGTACCTGCTTTTCGTCCTCGACCGCGAGGACGTCCTCCCGCTGGGGGATCTCGCGGTCAGACGCGGCATCGAACAGCTGTACAACGACGGCGAAACGCTCACCCGAACGGAGATGCGCGAGATCGCAGACGCCTGGCGGCCGTACCGATCGGCGGGGACGAAGTACGTCTGGGCGTCCTACGAGAGCGACTGAGCCGCCTTAGAGCTCTTCTTCTTCCTCTTCTTCTTTATCGGGGTCGTAGTCTTCGGCCTCCGCGCGCCGGCGGACGTCGACCTGGTAGTTCTCGAGGATGTCCCGACCCAACAGCAGCGCATAGTCCATGTGGCTGCGGTCTTCGATGCTCGCGGTGACGGTGTGCTGGTTGCCGCTGACGCCGACAACGAGGTCGACGACCGGCCGCGAGCGGCTGGATTTCGAGCTTCCCGAGCGAACGCGCGTGATGGACTTGATCGGGCCGGCGCCGATCTCGGCGGCCAGTCCGGTGTCGATGCTCGTGCGGGCGGCCCCGGTGTCCGATTTGGCGATGACTGTCTGGCTCCCGCTGGTCCCGCTGACCAGCACCTCCTCGGTGTAACCGATACTGACGGCTTCGTTGCGTACTTGCTCGGCCTCGGGTGGCATCGAGGCGGGCCGCGAGTCGTCGAGCGTCGCCGAGAGGTCCGCGACGCGTTCTTCGTCGACCTCGCCCCCGCCGAGTTCGATCGCGAGCTGTGCGATGTAGGGCGCGGGACTGACGTTCGACGCCTTGTACAGCCCTCGGAAGCCCGCCGTGGGGTTGACCTCGAGGACGAACCAGCCGTCCTCGCCCTCGATGAGGTCGACGCCGGCGTAGTCCAGCCCCACTACGTCGGCCGCTTCGGTCGCCATCTCGATGACCTCGTCGGGAAGCCGGTCACTGGCGTCCTCGACGTCCCCGCCGAGGGCGACGTTCGTTCGCCAGTCGTTCTCGGGGGCGTAGCGGTTCATCGCGCCGATGATCCGGTCGCCGACGACGTAGACGCGCAGGTCGCGGTGGTGTTCGCCGTCGCGCTCGATGAGCTTCTGGAGGAACGCCTGTCGGTTTCCGACCCGCGGGTTGACCGTCTCGTCGGGGCCGATCTTCCACGTCCCGCCGCCGTGGGTGCCGATCGCGGTCTTGTAGACGACCTCCTCGCCGAACTCGCCTCTTCCCTCGTTGAGCCGGCGGTTGTCCAGTGCGAGCAGCGCGTCCGGCACCGGGACCCCGGCGTCGGCGAGTTTCACGCCGGTCGCGAACTTGTGGAGGGCCGTGAGCGTCGCCTGTGGTTTGTTGAGCATCGGGCGAAGCGACTCGTAGGTCGTCGCGAGTCCGAGTTCCTCGCTCGGATGGCCGGTGTTCGAAAGCAGGAGTCGGTTGGCGATCACGTCGACGTCGGGTTCGAGATGCACCCCCTCGGAATCGATCTCGATCGCGGTGTTCTCTTGTCGGATCCACTCCCCGTGGTGGCCGAGGTCCTCGACGGCGTTGAGGATGGCTTTCGTCTCCTTGCTGCTGTGCAGGCTCAGCACCCCGACACGGACGCTCCCGGATTCCATACCAGCGACAACTCGTGGCGGGTGCAAAAACGTTGCCGATGCGGCCGCGTGGGAGGCTTATTATACGCTCGGACCACAGGGACACCCATGACACCCGCGCCCTCGCCGTTTACCTACAACGGGGGGACCGTCGCCCCCGGTGAGACGGCGAACATCCGGTACACCGTCAGCGAGACCTACCTCGGTGACCCGATCAGGATCCCCGTGACGATCGTCAACGGCGAACACGACGGGCCGACCGCGTGTCTCACTGCTGCGACCCACGGAGACGAACTGAACGGGATCGAGGTCGTTCGCGCGGTCGCCTACGAGTGGGACCACAGCGACCTCCACGGGACGATCGTCTGTCTGCCCGTGTTGAACGTCCCCGGATTCCTCGCCCAGCAGCGATACCTCCCGATTCTGGACCGGGACCTCAATCGATCCTTCCCCGGCTACGAGTCCGGAACGAGCGCCCGGCGGATGGCCCATCGGATCTACAGCAACTTCATCGAACCGGGCGACTTCGTGCTCGACTTCCACACCTCGACGCGCGGGCGGAACAACATGCTCCACGTCCGGGCGAACATGGAGGACCCCTCCGTCGAGCGCCTCGCGAACGCCTTCGCCTCGAACGTCATCATCGCCGGAGAAGGCCCCGAAGGAACCCTCCGCCGGGAGGCCAGTGACGACGGGATCCCCACTGTGACGATCGAGATGGGTGGGGCCCACCAGTTCCAGCGCGACCTGATCGATGAGGCACTGTCGGGCACCGAGAGCGTCTTCGCCGAGTACGGACTCCGGCCCAAACAGCAGGTCCGGTGGCCGGGGTGGCGAACCGTGATCCAAGACGATCTCGAAAAGACGTGGATCCGGGCGGACTCGGGTGGGATCGTCGACATGCATCATCGACGGGGAGCACTCGTCTACGAGGACGAGGCGATCTGTACGATTACCAACCCGTTCATGACCGAAACGGACGTCGTCGAGGCCCCGTTTACCGGGCTGCTCGTCGGCGTTCTCGAGAACCCCGTGGTCTATCCGGGCAACCCGCTGTGCCACCTCGTCGAACTCGACGAAGCCATCGAACACATCGTCTCGTCCCAACACCCGGTCAAGAGTACGTAGCCTCCGAGGCCCGACGCGACCGCTATCGAGTCGGCCGATCGTGTGAGGTAGTAACCTCTTTAGTCCATGAGTCCAAGGCCCAAGCAGGAATGAGTCAGTCGTACAATCGCGGTCTCATCGAGGATTTCGGCCGGTGGCGGGAGTTCACCGCCGGCATGTGGGCGTGGATCTTCCACAAGTTCACCGGCTGGGTGCTCGTGGGGTACCTCTTTACGCACATCGCCGTCCTGAGTACGGCCACCATCGGAACCGGGGTTTACACCGAGACCCTCCAGAGCTTAGAGAGCCTGTTCATCGTTCGGGTCCTCGAGGTCGGACTACTCTCGGTCGCGGTCTTTCACATCCTGAACGGCGTCCGGCTCCTGATGGTCGACCTCGGGGTCGGCCTCGAAGCACAGGACAAGAGTTTCTACGCGGCATTGATTCTGACGGGCGTGATCGCCATCGCGAGCGTCCCGACGTTCGTCGAGGGGGTGTTCTAGATGGCCGAGCGCTACTCCTCGTTCAAACCCGGCGGTACCCTCTGGTTGCTCCAGCGCGTGACGGCGGCGTTTCTGGTCATCGTACTGGCCTTTCACTTCTTCCTGCTTCACTTCGTGAACCACGCCTCGGAGATCACCTTCGCGGGCAGCCAGTATCGAATGGGGACGCTGAGTTACTACTCGCTGATGGTGACGTTTCTCGTCACTGCGACGTTTCACGGCGTCAACGGCGTCTACAACGCGCTGGTCAATCAGGGACTCGACGGCACCCAGAAGACGGCCGTCAAGTGGGTACTGGTCGTCGCGAGCGCGCTGTTGATCGTTCAGGGGATTCGAACGGCAAACGCATTCGCGGGGATTTCGTTCTAACATGAGCACACACGCTACACAGGAACAGGAGGGCGCGGAGGTCGACGCGGGCGATTCGAAACCACACTCGCCCCATCAGGACCGCCGTCTCCAAGAGAAGGCGACACGAGAGGAACAGAGCCAGCGTGAGAGCGACGAGCGCACGAGAGAACGCGAGGAGACCGTCGAGATCAAGGTCTTTCGCTACGACCCGGAGGTCGCCGAGAAGCAAGAACCCCGTTTCGACACCTTCCACGTGCCCTTCGAGAAGGGGATGACCGTGCTGGACGCGGTGATGTACGCGCGCGATCACTACGACTCCTCGCTCACCTTCCGACACTCCTGTCGGCAGGCGATCTGTGGCTCGGACGCGTTTTTCATCAACGGCCGCCAGCGGCTGGGCTGTCAGACCCAGATCGCGGAACTGGACACCCCCGTTCGGATCGAGCCCCTTCCCCACCAGGAGGTCGTCAAGGACCTCGTCGTGGACATGGACTCGTTTTACGAGCAGATGGAAGCCGTCGAGCCGTACTTCCAGACAAACGACCTGCCCGAGGGCGACCTCGACGAACAGCGCCAGAGCCGGGAAAACAGGGAGAAGATCAAGATGGGGACCCGGTGTATCTGGTGTGCCTCGTGTATGTCCTCGTGTAATATCGCGGCGGGCGACGACCAGTATCTCGGTCCGGCGCCGATCAGCATGGCCTATCGCTTCGCGATGGACGAACGCGAGGGCGAGGACATACAGGACCACCGGCTTCGGATCATCGAACAGGAACACGGCGTCTGGCGGTGTCAGACCCAGTTCTCCTGTACGAACGTCTGCCCGAAGGACATCCCGCTGACCGAGCACATCCAGGAACTGAAACGCGAAGCGGTCAAGAAGAACCTCAAGTTCTGGTAACCCGAGTACCACAGCAACACAGACCACAGCCTCAATACGACACACTTCAAATCACCAATCATGCACGAACACGATGTACTCGTCGTCGGCGCGGGCGGTGCCGGCCTCCGGGCCGCGATCGCGGCCCACGAGGAGGGCGCGGACGTGGCGATCGTCACGAAACTCCACCCCGTTCGCAGCCACACCGGCGCGGCGGAGGGCGGCATCAACGCTGCGCTGCGCGACGGCGACTCGTGGCAGGACCACGCCTACGACACGATGAAGGGCTCGGATTATCTGGGGGACGCCCCCGCGATCGAGACCCTCTGTCAGGACAGCCCCGAGGAGACGATCCAGCTAGAACACTGGGGGATGCCCTTCTCGCGGGAGGACGACGGCAGGGTCTCCCAGCGACCCTTCGGCGGACTGTCCTTCCCCCGAACCACCTACGCCGGGGCCGAAACGGGCCACCACCTGCTTCACACCCTCTATCAGCAGGTCGTCAAACGCGGTATTCAGGTCTACGACGAGTGGTACGTCAGCCGGCTGGCTGTGACGGAAGACCCCGACCCGGAAAAGCGCGAGTGTCACGGGATCGTCGCCTTCGACGTCCAAACCGGCGAAGTCGCCGGGTTCCGGGCGCGAAAGGGCGTCGTCCTCGCGACCGGCGGCCCCGGGCAGGTCTTCGATCACACCACCAACGCCGTCTCCTGTACCGGCGACGGCCCCGCGATGGCCTATAGAGCAGGTGTCCCGATGGAGGACATGGAGTTCATCCAGTTCCACCCCACCACGTTGCCCTCGACGGGTGTACTGATCTCCGAGGGGGTCCGTGGCGAGGGGGGGATCCTCTACAACGACATCGGGGAGCGGTTCATGTTCGAGCACGGCTACGCCTCGAACGACGGCGAACTGGCCTCCCGCGACGTGGTCGCGCGCGCGGAACTCACCGAGGTCAACGAGGGCCGCGGCGTCGACGACGAGTATGTCCACCTCGATATGCGTCATCTGGGCGAGGAGCGCATCATCGACCGACTGGAGAACATCCTGCATCTCGCGGGCGATTTCGAGGGCGTCGACGGGCTGGTCGAGCCGATGCCGGTCAAACCCGGCCAGCACTACGCGATGGGCGGGATCGAAACCGACGAGAACGGCGAGACGCTCGTCTCGGGGCTCTATGCCGTCGGCGAGTGTGCCTGCGTCTCCGTTCACGGCTCGAACCGACTCGGGGGTAACGCGCTTCCCGAACTCATCGTCTTCGGTGCCCGTGCGGGCCGCCACGCCGCCGGCACCGACCTCGGCGAGGCGATCATCGAGACCGGCCGGACCGAGGACACCGAGATCGGCGAGGTCGACACCCCGGTCGCGCCCGGGGCGATCCACGCGGGCGACACCGACGAGGACGCGGTCGCCGACGGTGGTGACCCACGAGGCGAGGGCGCAGGCGTCATTCCCGAACCGAACGAGGTCGTCGAGCGGGCGCTCGAGGCCGAGAACCGACGGATCGACCACCTGATGGAGAAAGACGAGGGCGTCCAGCAGGCCGAACTCCGCGCGAAGCTCCAGAAGACGATGACGCAAAACGTCAACGTCTTCCGGACCGAGGCGGGGCTCAAGCAGGCGCTCCGGGACATCCGCGAGGTGCGAGAACAGTATCAGGACGTCTACGTGGACGATCCCTCGCGGACGTTCAACACCGACCTCCAACAGACCATCGAGATGCGCAACCTCATCGATACCGCCGAGGCGATCACGCTGGGCGCGCTCGCGCGCGACGAGTTCCGCGGTGCCCACTGGCGTCAGGAGTATCAGGAACGCCGCGACGAGAAGTGGCTCAAACACACGCTGCTGTCGTGGAACGACGGGACGCCCGAACTCTGGTACAAGCCCGTGATCCTCGAGGGCGAGGACAAGACCTACGAGCCGAAGGTTCGGAGTTACTGAGGTTCAGACGATCGTTTTCGCGAGTTCGGTGGCCCGTTTTCTCACTGCCTCGGCGTCGACAGTCGTCACATCGTCGTCGTAGAGGACTTCACCGTCGACCATCGTAAAGCGGACGTCGTCACCGTGGGCGGCGAACACGAGATGCGAAAGCAGGTCGTGGATCGGCGTCGCCCGTGTCAGCTCCGTCGAAAGGCCGACGATATCGGCGCGCCACCCCTCTCGGAGTTCGCCGACCAGGTCGAATCCCGCCGCACGAGCACCGTTGACCGTCGCCATCTCGAAGACCCGTTTTGCGGGGAGGGCGGTCGGATCGAGCGAGTCGACCTTTCCCAGGAGGCTCGCTTGGCGCATCTCGGTGTAGGGATCGAGGGTGTTGTTACACGGCGGGCCGTCGTTACCGAGTGCGACGTTGATCCCCCGCTCGACGTATTCTTCGATCGGGGCGACTCCGCTCGCGAGTTTCATGTTCGAGGAGGGACAGTGGACGACGTTGGTCCCGGTTTCGGCGAGGATCTCCCGTTCCCGCTCGCTCGTGTGGACGCAGTGAGCGAGTACGCAGTCATCACCGGTGAGGCCGACTTCGTCGAGCCACTCGACGTTCTCCATTCCCGTTTCCTCACGTACCGCCGTGCACTCCTCGCGGTTCTCGCTGGCGTGGACGTGGATCCGAACCCCGTACTCGTCGGCGAGGTCGCGGACCCCGCGGAGACAGGCCTCGGTACAGGAGACCGCGAACCGTGGTGTGAGGGCATAGTGAATCCGGCCGTCGTTCGCGCCGTCGTAGCGACGGAGGAGTCGTTCGCTCTCGTCGAGTGCGGCGTCGGTGTCCTCGCGCAGGCCCTCGGGAGCGTCCCTGTCCATCAACACCTTACCGAACAGCCCCCGAATCCCGACCGCACGGGCGGCCTCGAACGCCCGGTCCGCGTGGGAGACCGAGAGGTGGTCGATGCAGGTCGTGACGCCGCTTTCGATCAGTTCGAGATGGCCAAGCAGCGCTGCGACCTCCATCGCCTCGGCGTCCATGTTCGCCTCCATCGGGAGGACGTACTCGTAGAGCCACTCCAGGAGGGCGGTGTCGTCGGCGATCCCTCGACCGAGGCTCTGAACCGAGTGAACGTGTGCGCCGACGAGTCCCGGCATGAGCACGTCGAACGCTCGACGCTCGTGGTCGGGATACCGATCGACGAGGTCGACCGCGTGGCCGACGGCGGCGATCTCATCGCCATCGACGACGACCGCACCGTCTTCGACGATCGTCGAGGAGTCGACGACGACCGTACCGCTGAGGAGCATGGCGAACCCTCCGTGAGCGCGACCTATATACGAACCGGCTGCTGACCGCTGGTTTCATGTCCACAAACATCGTCCTTTGATTGGGAAGGGTGGCTCAGTGGTAGAGCGCCGACGCACGGTTTCGTGCAACAGGCTTCGCGTGGTTCGAATCCCGCCCCTTCCGTAGCGTGTCATGAGCGGACGCGAACGACTGCGAGGAAACGAAGGCATCCGGACAGGGAGCAAAGCCCGCGAACGCGGGCGAAACGACCATCGAACGAACTTCCCACCGGTCAAAGAAACTATCCGATAATTCATACATCAAAATAAATATATTTTTATAATATCCAATAATATCATGATATGGAGGTGAATACGTGTGTCATCGCTGTTGCTCATCACGCTGGTCGTGCCGTTGGCGGTTGCGCTGTTCGTGACCGAGTGGCTCTTCGCTCCTCGCTCGCAGTAACGCTGTACTGATTTCCCGCATCGGTTTTTCGAAGTAGATTCGAAGCGAGAGGGAGTTCAAGCGAGCGTAGTGGATGGGGACGAGAGACGCCCTCGTCCTGAACAGGAGACGGATCGTACAGCCAGCAGACCAAGCGGGGGTGGGCGGCGAGTGGCGACCTGAGTACCACACTCCTCCTCACCATGCTGGCGGTGTGCCAGCGACTACTGCTACGGCCGACCATCATATAGATATATAGACACTAATCGCCTGTTAGGAGACCCGTAGTCGAACCGAAAAACCGGACTCTAACGGCGATCGAAACCCGTTTTCGTCCACAACGAGCCGGAGAGTGGATTCGAACCACGGTCGGAGCGAGACACCCCGTTGATTCGAATCGCGTCAGCTTTCGCTCGCGCGTAACTGCGCTCGCAGAAAGCCAGAGGGGGGATTTGAACCCCCGAACTCCCGATTACAAGTCGGGTGCTTGAACCGCCCAAGCTCCTCTGGCGCATCTGTGTGCTGTCGCTACGGGGTGTTATCCGTTTCGACTCGTTTTTCGAGTTCGATCCGGTGGGAGTGATAGCCCTGCTCGGCGTAGAATCGTTGTGCGTCCTCGTTCTCGGCGAGCACTTCCAGTGCCACCACCGAAACTCCCTTTTCGAGCATGGCGGCTTCGGCTTCCTCCAGCAGCATCGTACCGATCCCCGTACCGCGCCGGTCCGGCACGACGAAGAGGTTGTGAACGACCCCGCGCGTCGTATCGACGGCGTAGAGCCGCCGTTCGACGGCGAACATCACGAACCCGATGATCCCGTCGTCCGAGCGGGCGACGAGGAGGTTGCCGTCGGCGATATGGCGACCGATCGACTCTCCGATCGGTTCACTGTTGGCCTCGCTTTTCAAATGTGAGCCGAACGCACGCTGTCCACGAGCGAGGTCCACCCAGAGGTCCGCGATCACGGCGGCCTCGTCGAGTTCCGGTTGTTCGATCCGCATCGACTCGACGGAGTCACGCGAGCACAAAGAACCGACCGATGCCGCTCAGACCTCCCGACAGTCCGAACAGACGGCCTGACCGTTGATCGATTCGAGGCCCGGCATGAGCGAGCCGCAGATCTCACAGACGCTCTGTGTGGTGTACTCGGCGTTCTCCATTTCGGTCTCGTCGGGGGCCGCGAATGTCTCGGGCTCCCGTTCCGGTGTGGACAGGAGCGATGCCGTGGCCGTTATCACGTCCTGTGGAGTGAGGACGCCGACGATCCCATCGCCGTTTCGCACGAGCAGTTGTCGTCCGTCCTCCGTCGAGAGGAGGTTCGCGGCGTCCGAGAGGGGGACGTCCGCCTCGACGCTCGGATCGGGGCCGGACATCACGGAGGCGATGCTTGCGTCGGTCGGGATCGTTCCGGTCGTCGCACGCAGGAGATCCCGTTCCGTGACGGTGCCGACGGCCTCAGTCCCTCGGAGAACGACGATACCCGTATCGCCGTCCTCGACCATCACGTCGATGACGTCCCTGATCGTGTCCGATTCGCTCACCCCCACGTAGGCCGTGGTCATCGCGTCTCTGACGGTGAGATCTTCAACCATATGAGGGTGTTTCACACAGGTGATCTAAAGTGTGTTCCCGGCAGAGTTATGATCGTGTGTGTGCTATTCTCATGGTCGTTCCGATCGGTCGAATCGGGGGGGTCGGGAGCGAACCGGGACGTTGAAATCTGCCGGCGTGTCACCACCGGTGATGAGCACCCCCTCGTTCGTCCTCGGCATCGCCGGGGGTACCGGTGCGGGCAAGACGACGGTCGCCCGGGAAGTGACCGACGCTCTCGACGGCAGTCCCGATCGACCCTCGAGTGACTCACGGACGGGTTCCGGCGGCGATATCGAGCGGTCCGATGACCGAACAACATTGGCCCCCGGATCGGTGACCCATATCCCGCTCGATAACTACTACGAGGACCGTTCCGACCTCCTGTTCGGCCAGCGGAAGACGATCAACTACGACCACCCCTCGGCGTTCGACTGGGAGCTCCTCCGAGCTGACCTCGATCGGTTGCTTTCGGGCCAGCCCATCGAGATGCCACAGTACGACTTCGAGGTCCACAGCCGTACCGACGAGCGCGTGCGCGTCGAGCCGACCGACGTGATCGTCCTCGAGGGGATCCTCGCGCTCTACGACGAGACGATCACGGAGCGGCTCGATCTCCGACTCTACGTCGAGACCGACGCCGACGTGCGGATCCTCAGGCGGATCCGCCGGGACGTCCTCGAACGAGGCCGGGGTCTCGAAGGGGTGATCGAGCAGTACCTCTCGACGGTCAAGCCGATGCACGAGCAGTTCGTCGAACCGACGAAAAAAAGGGCGGATCTCGTCATCCCCGAGGGGGCCAACACGGTCGCGATCGACCTCCTCGAGGACGCGATCGCGGCGGCCCGCGACCGACAGATGAGCGGGTCGTCGACGGTCGAGTCCGAACCGCCGCTGATCGAGTACGACGACTAGGCCGGCTTCCGTTCGGGCTTTACACCGACGGGATGGTAGTCCCAGAACCCTCCCTCGCGCATCGCACGCCCGATCGCGCGGTGAAACTCGACGATGTCGGCGACCTCTTCGGTGTCGACACCCTCCAAGATCTCCCGCGCGGGAACGACCTTCGCGGAGTTGATTCGAATCGGGTCCTCGCCGTGCTCGGCGAGAAAGTCCTCGAATCGAAGCGGGAAGTCCCCCTCCTCGTCGACCTTCTTCGCGAAGATCGCCATGCCGTACTTGCGCATCCCTTCGCTTCCCTCCTCGCCGTCGGGGTCGTGGGGCCAGTCCATACCCGGGATGAGCGCGAAGGGCGAAAAAAGGTTACTGTGTGTCGTCCTCGAACGACAGGGAAAAGGCATGTCGGTACGAACTCCCCTCAATGAGTTCTCGAACGACGGATGCGAGCGCGCTCGACTACGCCACGACGCTCGTGACCGTCCTCCTGATCGGTGTTGCGGGCTTCGCCATCGGAACGCTCCTTACCTTCGTCGCCGCCGGGCTCCTCGGTGCGATCGGGATCGACGTCTTCGCCAGCCCGGTCCTCCAGATCGTCGTCGGCGTCGTCACGCTTCAAGGGCTCGGTTTCGGCTCTGTCGCGCTGTTTTACCTCTCGACCCGCGAGGAGGGACTCGGCCTGCTAATGCTCTCGATGCCCGACCTCCAGGACGTGATCTGGATCGCGGTCGGACTGATCTCGCTGTTCGTCGCGCTGATCGGAATGAACGTCGTCCAGACTACCTTCGGGATCGAATCCGCACAGCACAGCCTCCAGGAACTCGGCACGCAGAACCCCGAGTTGCTCCTCGTACTGGTTCCGCTATCGATCCTTCTCGTGGGCCCCGGCGAGGAGTTGCTCTTTCGGGGCGTCATTCAGCAACTGCTCCGGCTTCGCTTCGGCGTCGTCATCGGCATCGGTATCGCCAGCGTGATCTTCTCCTTTGCCCACGTCGCCTCCCTCACCGGCGAGGGGCTGGTTCCAACGCTCGTGACCTACGTGGTTTTGAGCCTCATCCTCGGTGTGAGTTACGAGTACAGCGGCAACCTGGTCGTCCCCGCCACGATCCACGGTCTATTCAACGCGATCCAGTTCCTGATCCTCTACTGGGCGACGACCACCGGTAGCGTTCCCGCGGTCCTGTTGCTGTAACGTGCGGCGTCCTCGCGACGCTCGCCGTTCGTGGCTCGCGGAAAAGCGGTGGGGATGGGATTTGAACCCATGAGTCCTCTCGGACACCTGCTCTCAAGGCAGGCGCATTGGGCCGCTCTGCCACCCCACCTCGGTTCGGATTTCCCGGCCGGGCTTCTAAGTCCTATCGGTCCGATACGAGTTCGCCGCTCTCGACGCGAATTCCACCGCCCTCAATCCACTCGGTCGTGTTCGGCGGGACGATCCGTCCCGCGACGCGGCGCGCCCGGATCAGCGAGACGACCGTCGTGAGGTCCGATCCGGTCTCGACGACCGGGAGCATCGGGAGGAAATCCGTTTCGAGGCCGGCGTCACCGGCACGCCACGCGAGAGTCTCGACCGCGGGCGAGTCGTAGGCCCCCTCGAAATCGATCGGATCGGTAAAGCCGGCAAAGGCGATCCGTCCTAGTGTGGCGGGACCGAGCACGACGGGGCTGTTCCTGAGTTTCATCGCCGCGCTGTCGATATGGGTTCGGAAACAGAGCGGTGCGGTCGGCGAGAGGGCGGCCGCCGAGGCGACCTCCTCGGTTTCGAGCAGATAGGTGAGGGTGTTGCCGACGCGTGCCGCATGGGTCGACCCGACCTGTTCCTCCATGCGGGGTGATTCATCGAGGGCGCCGTCGAGGAGTGACCGAATCTCGGCCTCGGGATCGCCGCTGTACTCGTTCGGAAGGAGTTCTTCGGTCCGGTAGTTGACCAGCAACTCGCCGCCGCTTTGCTCGACGGCGAGACACGTGTCCGCGAGCATCGCGCCGTAGAGATCCGCGGCCTCCTCGGGCGATATCGGCGTCGTTTCGACGAGGTTCGGTAGGACGAGTCCCGGTCGTGGTGGGTCCGCGAACACGGCGACGGTAGTCATACTCGCCAGTCGGCCAGCGACCGCCTTCAATCCGCGGGTACCGACTCAGGTCGTCGTACAGAAGTTCTGGGTGGCGTCGATCCGGCCGTCGGCCATGTAGACGCCGATCCCCTCAGTGTCCCAGCCCTCACGGAGGATGTTCTCGCGGTGGCCCTCGGAATCCATCCATCCCTGAACGATCCGTTCGGCGATCTCCTCGGCGGAGCCACCGGATCCGAAGCCGGTCTGGATGTACGCGAGGTTCTCGCCGACGGCACGACACTCGCTGGGGTAGAGGTTCCCGAAGCGGTCGGCGGGCGACTCGCCCTCGGGGTTGGTGTGGCTGAAGTACTCGCGCTCGTTCATGTCCTGGCTGTGGGTGCGGGCGATCGCGGCGATCTCGTCGTCGTGTTCCAACTGGGAGAGGCCGTGTTCGGCGCGGATCTCGTTGACCTGTGTGTGGATCTCGGCTTCGACCTCGTCGGAGGTCACGTCGCCCGCGGAGGTCGTGCCTGGATCACCCTCGGGCGGCGAGGCGTTCGGGTCCACCTCGGGCGGTTCGCCGCCCTGACTCTCTGCGGGCACCTCCCAGACGAACGGCGAGTCGATGAACCATTGTGGCGGTTCGACAACGTCCTCGATGACGGGCGAGTCGACCCCGCTCGTATCGACCAGCCCCATCAGCGAGGCGGACCAGATCAAGCCGAGCAGGAGTCCGACGAACAGCACGAGGCTCAACAGCGAAAACACCGCACCGATCAGCCGCCGGATCATCGTGACCTCTGGCGATTCGATTCTCCCCATCCCGAAACGCGGGTGACCATCGGGAATAGGTACGGGCCGGGAGATCATAAGCTACCGGACGGATCGTTTATAGCGCGGTAGCACGACTCACGAGCCATGCACGCAGACTCGTTTGCCATCGCTGCCCTCCTTCTCGGAACGGGGGTTCTCGCCGTCGGAGCGCTCGTGACGCTCGTGACGACCACGCTCGCCGATACAGGGGCGGTCGGAACGCTTCTCGTAGTGGTTCTCGTGGTGCTGGCCGCGGTCGGCTTCGGGACCCTGGCGGACAAGAAGCCACGGACGCCCTACTGGTAACGAAAGCCCTCGGCCGGACTTGGCAGTCCGGGCTCGCGGTTTTACCGCTCGCGTTTCGAGGTGCGTAGCGCCTCGCTGTCCTCGCCCTTTTCGGGTCCAGAAAATCGCTCCGCGATTTTCGAGACCACCAGGCCGCGTTGCGAGCGATTTCGATCGAAATCGCTCGCTCGGGACGCCAGCCTTCCCCCGTTCGCTTTGCGGCTTTTCCGCGAAGCGAGGCCACCACGCCCCCGATCCGAACGATTATATATCAGAAAATAATAATATATGTATGCCGCGGAACCCCGTTGAGCGGAACGTCGTCACCAGGTTCATCCTCGGGTTCGCCGTCCTCACGTTGATGTACGTCGTCGGCGGGGCCGTCGGCGGACCGCTCGTCTCGATGGCTGGTCCCGTCGCCGGCTTCATCGGCGTATTCGTCGGCGCGCTCGTCGCGTTCGCCCTCTTCGCCCACTGGTATGCCCGCTACGACGCCTCCTTCGGGACGGAGTGACCTCCTATCGCCCTTGCCGCCCCTTGGTCTGGCGGTAGTCCCGGCCGAACAGGTCCGAGAAGGCCTGCAGGAACGCCTCGCGCTGCTCGTCGGTCGCCTCCGCGGGGTGGACCGTCGGCACGATCTCGAATCCCCGGCCTCTGATCTCGGTGGCGTGATTCTCCTCGATGTCGAACTCCTCTGTGGGCGTCGTCGTGTACTCCGCCGTGATCTCCGCCAGCGCGCGCTCGCCGACGGGGACGAGGATCTCGGGGTTGATCATCCGGATCTCGGCGTTCAGATAGGGCTCGCAGTTCGCGATCTCCCCGTCCGTCGGCGGTCGCTTGGGGTGGCGACAGCGTGTCAGCAGGGTGAGGTAGGCGTTGTCGAGTTCGGGCTCCTCGCCCGGATCCTGACCCGCAAAGTCGAGCGCACGCAACACGTCCTGAACGGCCTCGCCGCGGTCGTCGCCGAAGAAGGGGATACCCGTCCCGTCGGCCCCCGGCGAGGGTCGTTCGCCCACGAAGAGGAATTCGGCCCCGACGTCACCGTAGCCGTGGGCGACTTTCTCGCGAGTTTCGCAGAGTTCGGGACAGTTCGTACACTCCTCGTCCATCCCAAAGGGGTTGCTCGAAGAGAGTTGATTGGCGTCCATGTCCCGCACCAAGCGACCTGCAGGGAAACGTCTTGTCGTCCCGTCTACCGCCCCAGACCGCCGCTCTCCTTGACGTTCAGGATGTTGCGCACGGCGATGTAGATCTCCTGGGGATCCGTCTCCTCGTCGGCGTTGTACAGGTCGCTCACCCGGTAGAGGATCGCTGCCAACTGCTTGCTTTCGGAGCTTTCACTCCGCAGATCGTCTGCAGTCTCTCGGAGCAATCGGACGCGCTCGGGGTCCGGGTCGCGATCCTCGAAATCGCTCATTTCTGGCTCTGCCGTTGGCGCTTCGTCACCCCGACGTTGTTCGCGACGTTCTCGGTCAGCACCCGAAAGGCGTCGCCCGTCTCGCTGTCCGAATCGAGGACGATGGGTTTGCCCTCGTCGCCCCCGGTTCGAACGGAGGGATCGAGCGGGATCCCACCCAGATAGGGGAGTTCGTTCTCGGCGGCGAACGCCTTGCCGCCTCCTTTCCCGAAGATCTCGTGTTCGCTGCCACAGTCCGGACAGACGAAGCCGCTCATGTTCTCCGCGATCCCCAGCACGACGGTGTCGTGACGGCCGAACATCCGCAGGCCCTTGTTAGCGTCGTCGAGCGCGACCTCCTGGGGGGTGGTGACGATCACCGCGCCAGTGACGGGGACACTTTGAAGCAGGGTGAGCTGGGCGTCACCGGTCCCGGGCGGGAGGTCGACGACCATGTAATCGAGGTGGCCCCACTCGACGTCCTCCCAGAGTTGCGTGAGGACCTTGTGGACCATCGGCCCCCGCCAGATCACGGGGTCGTCTTTACCTACCAGAAAGTCCATGCTCATGAGCTTCATCCCGAACTTCTCGGGCGGGATGATCTTCTCCTCCTCGGTGGCCTGCGGGCGCTGGTCGGCGTCGACCATCCGCGGGACGTTCGGCCCGTAGATGTCGGCGTCGAACAGCCCGACGCGTGCGCCGAGTTGGGAGAGGCCGGCCGCGAGGTTGACCGCGACGGTCGATTTGCCGACGCCGCCCTTCCCCGAGGAGACGGCGATGACGTTCTCGACGTTCGGGAGGACCTGCTCGTCCGCCGAGAGCCCCGACTCGACGTGTGCCGAGAGGTCGATCTCCCGGTCGAGATCGGAGAGCGCTTCGCGGACATCGGCGGCGATCCCCGTCTCGGTCGGCGAGTACGGCGCACCGAGCGCGAGCGAAATCGAGATCCGCTCGGGGTCGACCGAGACGTCGTTGACGAGACCCAGCGAGACGATATCGCCGCCGAGATCGGGATCCTCAACCTGACGCAGTCGATCGAGGATAGCGTTGTCGTCCATAGTCGTGGTAGGCGTTCTCGGGCCGATAAGGCTTCTGAACGGTCGAGTCCCGGACACAATACATATGTCGGTCGGCCAAGTAGTGTGTAGATATCCCACGATGGGAGGGGGAGATAATGGACCCGCACGAACACGACATCAGCGGCCGAACGACGACAGCACAGCCGGCCGACGGGGTCGCCACGGCGGCGTCCGACGCCGACGCCCTCGCCGACGAACTCGGTCGGATCCAACTCCGATCGATCGACGATCGACGGCTGCGCGCGCGGATCGAAACGGTCGTCGATCAGGACGCCGAGACGATTCGTCTGTGGTACCGTCTTCCCCACGACGCCTACGCCGTCGAGGAGTTCGAGAAGCCGATTCCGTGGAGCGACCGCTTCAAGTTCGCGCGCGTAATCGAGGATCTGGGCTACAGTCCGAGTAGCCTCGGGGGAATCGAGGGCGAGGAGATCGTCCTCGAACGGGTCGACGGCGAGTGGCGAGCCGAGGACCCGAATCGCCGGTTCGACGACAGGGTTGGGATCGCGGGCGAGACCGGCCCGATCGCGGGGCTCGGCTTCGGAATCACCGTCCTCTATTTGCTCTTACTCTTCGTCGCCACCGCGGGCGCGATGAACGTCGTCGGCGCGCTGGCCGCCGCGTTCATGCTGTGCTTTCTCACCCTTCTGGTCGCGTACCTCTGGTAACCAGTAGCGGTTACGTGGTCGGTATCTCCAACCACTATCTTAAGTCCCTCCGATTGGTACGGGGAACCATGAGTGTCCTCGCCGACGACTTCGGACGGGAGGTCACGGGGGTTCGTATCTCTCTGACCGATCGCTGTAACTTCGACTGTGTGTACTGCCACAACGAGGGGCTGGGCGATACGCGCGGTCCAATGGATCCACAGGACGACGAGATGTCTACCGACGACGTGGTTCGTTTTCTCGAAGTCGCGACAGAGTTCGGGGTCGGAAAGGTAAAATTCACGGGCGGGGAGCCGATGCTCCGTGACGACTTGGAGGAGATCATTCGACGTACCCCAGAGGAGATGGAGGTCTCGATGACCACCAACGGCACGTTCCTCCCCGGTCGCGCCGAGGGGCTCGTCGAGGCAGGCTTGGATCGGGTCAACGTCTCACAGGACGCGCTGGACCCGACGGAGTTCGCCGAGATCACCAAAAGCGGCGCGTACGACCGGGTGATCGAGGGGGTCCACGCGGCGCTCGATGCGGGTCTCGATCCGGTCAAACTCAACATGGTCGTCTTCGAGCACACCGCGGGCTACGTCCCCGAGATGGTCGATCACGTCGTCGAAAACGACGGCCTCCAGCTCCAGCTCATCCAGTACATGCCCGAACTCGCGGGCCACCCCGAGTGGAACATCGACATCGAGCGGGTCCACGGCTGGCTCGAAGAGCAGGCCGATCGGGTCGAACGCCGCGAGATGCACCACCGCGCGCGCTACTGGATCGGCAAGGACGTCGCGAGCGACGGAGGTACCGTTCCGGCGGGCGACTTCGACGGCGGGATGGTCGAGATCGTCGACCCCGTCGAGAACCCCGAGTTCTGTGCGAACTGCCACCGGGTTCGAGTGACTCACGAGGGGTACCTGAAAGGGTGTCTGAACCGCAACGACGACCTCCGACCGATGGGCGAGATGAGCAGGGACGAGATCCGCGAGACGTTCCGCGAGACCGTCGAAAACCGCGTGCCCTTCTACGGCGAATACATGGTTCGCGACGGGAACGGCGGTTGGGAGATCAACGACGACTACGTCGACGCGTAAACGTCGACGCGTCCCGCTTTCCTTCTATCCGGACAATCGGAAGTTCCCGTAGCGGAGACGGCGCGTTCACGGGACGCGTCGAGCAATACCTCACCGACCGGTGATCCGTCGGAGTTACCCCTCGGTTCGCTGAATTATACCTCCGGGACCGGGCTCGTTACTATCGAGAAGCCGTGTCGACTACTCTCTCGTCCCTCCCGAACCCCGAATACGTCCGAACGCTGCCGGAGCTCACCCTCGTCGGTGTCGTCCACGACCACCCCGCGAGCGTCGCGCGGGTCGAGGCGGTGATTCGTGATTCGGGCCCCGAAACGCTGGCGCTCGAACTCCCACCGCTTGCGATCCCACTATATCGTACCTATGCGACGGACGCCGAGTTCCCGTCGAACGCGGGCGGTGAGATGAGTGCTGCTATCCGTGCGAGCACCGCGTCGATCGTCGGGATCGACGGCCCTAGCAGCGGGTTTTCGCGTGCGTTTTACCGATATATCGAGCGCGAGCATCTCGATTCCGGGACGCTCGAACGGCTGTACGAAAGCGTTCGAACTGCGAGCAAGCGCGCGTTTCGGTGTCGGCTCGCCGCCACCGCGATCGGCCGACGGTTGGAACTCGAGGGTGAACGCCCCTTCACCTACGACTGTGATCCCGCTGCGGGACTCGTGGAGTTGGCCGCCGACGAACGCTCGTACGTCTCGATGGCGCGGTCTGCAACGGCCTTTTCACCGCCTCACGTAGCTCACCGTGACGCCATCTGTGAGGAGTGTATGGCCAAGGCGCTCTGCGAGCTATCGGGACCGATCGTCGCCGTCGTCGGGATCGACCACTTGGAGGGGCTCGTCTCCCGACTCCGCTAATCGCCACCCGAGTTCACACCCGTTCCCGAAGGCGGCGGCTACCCGACCGTCCCCGGCGACCCAGTCGCCAGCGAAGAACAACGACGACTCGGCCACGCGTTCTAGCACATCGGTGTCGACCTCGTCGTCGGGAAGCGCGTGTCGCCACCGCCCACAGTCCGTCCAAGCCGGCGTTCCGAGTCGAGGGCCGTCGAGCAGGTCGGCGACGAGCCCTGCGGCCGCCTCCGCGATCGATCCGTCGGGTTCCCCGTAACGTTCGAGCGACCACTCGGGGGCCATCTGAACCACGAGCAGCGACTCGCCGTCGGGTACGTGTCCCCTCTTGCACTCCTCGCGCGAGAGCCAGCCGATCTCGTGGTCCCGGTCGGTGTTGACCAGCGCGTAGTAGGGTCGGTCGATCTCGAAGGGGTACCGAAGGACGACGGAGAGGATCGTTCGATAGGGAACCGCCTCGATGCTCGCTACGAGTTCCTCGCGGAACGGGTCGTCCCAGTCGGCGTTCGAGAGGAGAGCGGCGGTCTGTGGAGCCGGCGGCGTCATCACGAGCGCGTCGAACCCGTGGACCCTCCCCTCGCACTCGGCCCGCCAGCGCTCGCCGTCGCGGGTGATCGACTCGACACGGGTCTCGGTTTCGAGGGTCGCATCGGCCCGTGAGAGAACGCGCCTCGCGAACTCGGCGATCCCTCCCTCGTAGGTGAGTGCGGGCCGGTCGCGGGCCTCACCCGGTTCGATAGTTCCCACCGAATCGAACGTCCAGACGGGTTCCTCTATCTCGACGAGGTCGCCTCCGGTCTCCCGCATGAACGCCTCTAAGTCGGGGTCGGGCGTGACGTAGTTCGCACCGTAATCGTAGGTACACCCGTTCTCGAATCGGGTTGCGGCCCGGCCGCCCACTTCTCGGTTCTTCTCGAGGAGCGTCACCTCGACGTCGGCTCCGCGAAGTCCGTACGCGACGCCGATCCCGGCAACGCCCGCTCCGACGATTCCGATCTCCATAGCGTCCGTTGGGCCGCCGTCGGTATAGTTCCGGCCGGACCATAGTATTACGATGGCTCGCGAAGTGGCCCCGATATGGGAGACGACGTGACGAACCGTTCGGTCGTTTCGCGCGCCCGCGCGGTGATACCGGGCGGCGCACAGACCGGGTTGCGGGCACAGGCGTACGACTTCGGCGAGATCGCGTTCTCGGGTGCGGCGGGTGCGACACTCGAAGCGGTCGATGGTGAGGTGTTCACCGACTACCACCTCGCGTTCGGGCCGATCGTACTGGGCCACGGCCATCCTCCGGTCGACGAGGCTGTAACCAACACGATCGACGAGGGCGTGCTCTACGGGACAGCGACCACGCCCCTCGAAGTGGAGGTCGCGGAACGCCTCGTCGATCTGGTTCCCAGTGCCGAGCAGGTGAACTTCTGTAACAGCGGTACCGAGGCGACCTATCACGCGATCCGGCTCGCACGCGCCTATACGGGCAACGACCGCGTCATCAAGTTCGAGGGCTGTTATCACGGCTGGCACGACTACGTGGACGTGAGCGTCTATCCCCCGCAGGAACGGGTCGGGAAACGACATCCCGAATCGGACGGGATGCTCCCGGAAGCGGTCGAACACACCGAGGTTCTGCCCTTCAACGACCCCGGGGCGCTCGAAGACGCCTTCGAGGAGTTCGACGACGTCGCGGCGGTGATCTGCGAGCCGATCCCCCACTCGGTGGGCTGTCTGCTGCCCGAGGAGGGGTTCCTCGAGACCCTTCGAGAGGTCACGGCCGAAAATGACGTGCCCCTGATCTTCGACGAGGTGATCACCGGCTTTCGCCACTCCGCACGCGGGATGCAACACGAGTTCGGCGTGACGCCGGATCTCACCTGCTTGGCGAAGGCGATGGGCAACGGCTACCCGATCGCGGCGGTCTGTGGCCGGGAAAACCTCATGGCGCAAGCGGGCGGCGACAACACATCGGGAGTCGTGATCAGCGGCACGTACTCGGGCCATCCAGTGGGACTTGCGGCGGCCCGCGAGACGCTACGATTACTCGAAACGGAGCCCGTCGTCGAGGAGATCTCGGCACTCGGCGAGCGCTACCGTGAGGGGCTCGAAGGGTTGTTGGCGGATCACGGAATCGAGGGGCGGGCCGTGGGCTACGGCAGCGTCTTCTCGCCGCAGTTCGGCGTCACCGGGGAGCCACGGAACTACGAGGACGTGCTCGGACTAGACGAGGAGCGGTTCGCGGAGTTCGCCCGCGGGATGCGCGAACGGGGGCACTTCTTCACGCCGAACCCCTACAAGCGCCAGCATCTCTCGTGGGCTCACGGCGAGCGGGTGTTCGAGACGTATCTCGCCGACGCCGACGCGGTGCTCGGCTCGCTCACTTCGGGGTGATCCGGTGGCCTTAAGTATCCGAGCGGGATAGGTGCGGATGCATACACTGCAGGGGCAACGGGTCCCGAGTCCGGAAGGGCGACAGTACAGATCACGGTGTCGTGGTAGCCAAGCGGCCTAAGGCGCAGGGTTGCTAACTCTGTGGCGTTCAGCCTCCGGGGTTCGAATCCCCGCCACGACGCTACACTACCAGTCGTATCTGGTAGTCCACCACCGCAACGGATGCGGCCGGAAAGACCCCCGTACAGAGACACATGAGTGCAGAAGACCCAGAACAACAGGACGGACAGGAGGACGACGAGGACCTCCAATACTTCGTTCGCATCGGGCAGACCGACCTCGATGGGACGAAGTCCGTCGAACGATCACTGAGCGAGATGAACGGTATCGGCCGAAGAGCGGCCAGAATCATCGCCCAGAACACCGGTATTTCGCGTACCGCGACGTTCGGGCGACTCGACGACGACGAGATCGACGCCATCGTCGAGGAAGTCGAGGGCTTCGCCGAGAACAACCCCGAGTGGCTCGCGAACCACCAGGGCTACTACAGCGGCGAGGTCACCCACGAGACGGGTAACGACCTCGATCTTACCCGCCGGCAGGACATCAACCGCCTGCAGATGATCAGCGCCTACCGCGGCGTGCGCCACCAGCGCGGCCAGAAAGTCCGCGGCCAGCGTACCCGTTCGACCGGACGCTCGGAGGGGACCATCGGCGTGAACGTCGAGGCCATCAAGGAAGAGGCAGAAGAGGGTGGTGAAGAGTAATGGCGCTCGGTAGCAACACCAAGTTCTACGAGACGCCGAACCACCCCTTCCAGGGCGAGCGCATCGCCAGCGAGCACTCGCTTGTGGGGCGCTATGGCCTGAAGAACAAGGAGGAGCTCTGGCGCGCCCAGTCCGAGCTGCGCTCGTTCCGCCGGGAGGCCCGCAGACTGCTGGGCCAGGCGCAGGGCGACGCCGACGACGCCGCAAGCGAGGGCGGGGAGTTCCTCTCCCGGCTCCAGCGCATCGGCATCCTCGGCACCGAGGAAGGCCTCGACGACGTCCTGTCGCTCGAGGTCACCGACCTGCTCGAACGGCGCCTCCAGACCGTCGCCTATCGCAAGGGCGTCGGTAACACGCCAAAGCAGGCCCGCCAGTTCATCACGCACGGCCACGTCACGGTCGAGAACCAGCGGGTGACGGTCCCCTCGTATATGGTACCCACCACCGAGGAGGACTCGGTGAGCTTCGACGAGAACAGCCCGCTCGCGGACGAACTACACCCCGAACGCGCGGAGGAACAATAGATGAGCGAATCAGGAGACAGCAAGTGGGGCGTCGCACACGTCCACGCTTCGTTTAACAACACGGTCATCACGATCACCGACCAGACCGGCGCCGAAACGATCGCCAAATCCTCGGGCGGCACGGTCGTGAAACAGAACCGCGACGAGGCCTCGCCCTATGCGGCGATGCAGATGGCCGAAACCGTCGCCCAAGAGGTCCTCGATGCTGGTATCGAGGGCGTCCACGTCCGCGTCCGCGGACCAGGCGGGAACCGCCAGCAGAACCCGGGTCCCGGTGCACAGGCGACGATCCGTGCGCTCGCGCGCGCCGGTCTGGAGATCGGACGCATCGAGGACGTCACGCCGATCCCGCACGACGGCTGTCGCGCCCCCAAAAACAGCGGGTTCTAGCATGGAGGACGATTTCGACGTCGAGGTCATCGAACGCGACGACCGCAGCGCGCGGTTCCTCGTTCGGGGCGCGACGCCCGCGTTCGCAAACGGCATCCGCCGGGCGATGATCGCGGACGTCCCAACCTTGGCGATCGATTCGGTCCGATTCATCGAGAACTCCTCGGTGATGTTCAACGAACAGCTCGCACTCCGACTCGGGCTCGTCCCGCTGTCGACGCCCGACGACTACGAATTCGGCGAGGAAGTGACCCTCGCACTCGACGTCGAGGGGCCCGCAACCGCCTACTCGGGCGACCTCGTGAGTTCGGACGAACAGGTCGAGCCCGCAGAGCAGAACGTGCCCATTATCGACCTCAAGGAGGGACAACGCCTCGAAATCGAGGCCGACGCGGTGCTGGACGTCGGACGCGACCACGCCAAACATCAGGGTGGGGTCGCGGTCGGCTACAGACATCTCCAGCGCGTGATCGTCGAGGGCGACCGCGGAGAGTTCGCCGAGGAGGAGGCAAACATCGTCCGTGGCGTCATCGAGACCGAAGAGGGCGAACTCGTTCCGACCAGCGAGTTCGACCACGATCTGACCGAGCGGTATCCCGGCAAGGAACTGCGCGTCGAGGACGTCCCCGGCGCGTTCGTCTTCCACGTCGAGACCGACGGCTCGATGCCGGTCGAAGAACTGGTCGACCGGGCCGCCGCATCGCTCGGTGATCGCGCCCGCGAACTCGAAGACGCCGTCGCACTATAGCATCGTATGTGTCCCGCCACCCACCCCCCGGCGTTCGCTTTCGCGGAGAGCGACCGCTTTGGCCAGCGGTGGGTAACCGAAAGGGGTTTTACGGGGCAGAAACTACAGCAGACTGCGCGCAGGGATAGCCAAGTCTGGCCAACGGCGCAGCGTTCAGGGCGCTGTCTCGTAGGAGTCCGCAGGTTCAAATCCTGCTCCCTGCACTCCGCACCGACTTTTCCGCACCACCACTACACTCAGGAGGAACTATGAGTAAGACCAATCCGAGGCTCACCAGTCTCATCGCCGAATGCAAGTCGGTCTCCCGCGATTCGGGTGCCGACGTGTGGAGCGACATCGCAGACCGCCTCGAGAAACCACGCCGGACCCACGCCGAGGTCAACCTCGGTCGCATCGAACGGTACGCGACCGAAGACGAGACCGTCGTCGTACCCGGTAAGGTTCTCGGAAGCGGTGTGTTGCAAAAGAACGTCACCGTCGCGGCCGTCTCCTTTTCGGGGACCGCCGAGACGAAGATCGAACAGGCCGATGGCCAGGTCGTGCAGCTCGAAGAGGCCATCGAACAGAACCCGGACGGCAGCAACGTGAGGGTGATCGCATGAGCGTCGCCGAGTTCGAGGCCGACCTCGTCGTCGACGCCCGCGATTGCATCCTCGGACGCGTCGCGAGTCAGGTCGCGGAAGCGGCCCTCTCGGGCCAGCGTGTGGCCGTCGTGAACGCCGAATCGGCCGTCATCACGGGCAACGATGATGACATCATGAGCGTCTACCAGAAGCGAGCCGAGGTCGGAAGCGACCGCGGTCCGTACTATCCCAAACGACCCGACGGTCTCATGAAACGCGCGATCCGTGGGATGATCCCGTACAAGACGACCCGCGGCCGCGAGGCGTTCGAGAACGTCCGCGTCTACGTCGGCAACCCCCACGACCGCGACGCGGAGGTCTTAGAGGGAACGTCGCTGGATCGCCTTTCGCACATCAAGTTCGTCCAGTTGGGCGAAGTAAGCGAGAACCTGGGGGCAAACGTCACATGGTAACGAACACTAGCGGGAAGAAGAAAACGGCCATCGCGCGTGCCACCGTCCAAGACGGCGAGGGACGCGTTCGTATCAACTCCCAGCCCGTCGAGCTGGTCGAACCGGAGATCGCCCGCCTGAAGATGCTCGAACCGTTTCGTATCGTCGGCGACATCCGAGACGGCGTCGACATCGACGTCGACGTCCAGGGCGGCGGCTACAACGGCCAGGCCGACGCGGTCCGGACCGCGATCGCGCGCGGACTGGTCGAGTTCCGAAACGACGCCGAACTGCGCGACGCGTACATGGAGTTCGACCGCTCCCTGCTAGTGAACGACGTGCGCCAGTCCGAACCGAAGAAGTGGGGCGGGCCCGGTGCGCGGGCGCGCTACCAGAAGTCCTACCGCTAGGTGATTCACCCATGATGGTACCAGTCCGGTGTTTCACGTGTGGTAACGTCGTCGGCGAGCACTGGGAGGCCTTTACGGCCCGCGTCGACGAGGGGGAGGACCCAGCCGAGGTGCTCGACGACCTAGGCGTCTCGCGTCACTGCTGTCGCCGGATGCTCGTCTCGCACACCGACCTCGTCGACGTGGTCGCACCCTACCAATGACGAACCAACAGTTCAGCCGGTACGAGAAGGCCCGCATCCTCGGCGCGAGAGCGCTGCAGGTGTCCTACGGTGCGCCCGTGTTGGTCGAAACGGATCAATCGGAGCCGATCCTGATCGCCGCCGAGGAGTACGACGCGGGGGCGCTTCCCTTCACCGTCCGGCGGGGTGGACAATGACGCAGATCGTCGACGTCAGGCTGCGTCGGATCCTCGATTCGCGTGGCAACGGTACCGTCGAGGCCGACGTGCTCACCGAGAGCGGCGGGTTCGGCCGCGGGGCCGCCCCGAGCGGCGCGAGTACGGGCGAACACGAGGCGATCGAACTCGCCCCCGAGGAAGCGATCGCCGCCGCCCGCGAACGGGCAGTGCCCCGACTCGTCGACGAAGTGTACGCCGGCGATCAGCGGAGCGTCGACGCGGCGCTTCACGCCGCCGACGGTACCGACGACTTCTCGGAGATCGGCGCGAACTCCGCGGTTGCGATCAGCATGGCCGCCGCCAAAGCCGGCGCGGACATGCTCGGCGCGCCGCTGTATCAGCATTTAGGGGGGGCGTTCCGGGGGGAGAACTTCCCCATACCGCTCGGAAACGTCGTCGGCGGGGGCGAACACGCCGCCGACGCCACGGACATCCAGGAGTTCCTCTCGGCACCGGTCGGCGCGCCGAGCGTGACCGACGCGGTGTTCGCCAACGCCGCGGTCCACGGCGAGATCCACGATATCCTCGCCGAGCGCTCGATTCCAGCAGGAAAGGGCGACGAGGGTGCGTGGGCGCCCTCCGTGGATGACGAGGAAGCCTTCGAGATCGTGGCCGAGGCGACCGAGACGGTCAGTGGGGAAGTCGGCTTCGAGATCGGTTTCGGACTCGACGTCGCGGCCGCCGAGATGTACGACGAAGAGGACGAGGAGTACGTCTACAGCGACCGGACGCGCTCGACGGAGGAGCAGATCGACTACATCGCGGAGCTCGTCTCCGAGTACGATCTGGTCTACGTCGAGGACCCCCTCGACGAGAACGACTTCGAGGCGTTTGCCGACCTGACCGAGAAAGTCGGCGAGCAGACACTCATCTGTGGGGACGACCTGTTCGTCACCAACACCGAGCGTCTCTCGCAGGGGATCGAGCAGGGATCGGCCAACTCGATCCTGATCAAGCCCAACCAGATCGGCACGCTGACGGACGCCTTCGACGCGATCGAACTCGCGACGCGAAACGGCATCGAGCCGGTCGTCTCGCACCGTTCGGGCGAGACCGAGGACACCACGATCGCACACCTCGCCGTAGCGACAGACGCCCCCTTCATCAAGACGGGCGCGGCCGGCGGCGAGCGAACCGCCAAACTCAACGAACTCATCCGCATCGCGGAGGACGCATTATGAGCAACGAACCAAACCAAGACGGGCTCGACGCGGCCGAGGAGGAGATCGACGAGGAACCCGAACCCGAAGCGGGCGGGAACCCCGAGGTCGATCCCGACGAGGACGTCAGAGCTGAGACCGAGGAACCGACCGCCGACGCCGACACCGAGGAGGCCGAGGCCGAACCAGACACAGAGGAGGACCCAGCCGGACCGTCGCTCGACGAGGACGTCATGCCCGACGACGAGGCAGACCTCCTCATTCCGGTCGAGGAGTACCTCGGCGCGGGGGCCCACATCGGGACCCAGCAGAAGACCCAGGACATGGAGCGGTTCATCCACCGCGTGCGCACGGATGGACTGTACGTGCTGGACATCTCGAAAACCGACGAGCGCATCCGCACCGCTGCGGACTTCCTCTCGAACTACGACCCCGAGCAGGTGCTGGTGACCTCCTCCCGGCAGTACGGCCGGTTCCCGGCCGAGAAGTTCGCCGAGACGATCGGCGCGCGCGCCCGGACCGGACGGTTCATCCCCGGCACGCTGACCAACCCGAAGTACGATGGCTACATCGAACCCGACGTGCTCGTGGTGACCGACCCGATCGGCGACGCGCAGGCCGTGACGGAGGCGATCACGGTCGGTATCCCCGTGATCGCGATGTGTGACTCGAACAACTCGACGAGCAACGTCGACCTCGTGATCCCGACGAACAACAAGGGCCGCAAGGCGCTGTCGGTCGTCTACTGGCTACTGGCCAACGAGACGCTTGATCGGCGCGGTGCCGATACGGTCTACGCGCTCGAAGACTTCGAGAGCGGGATCTAGCGACCGGTTTTTTAACTGAGAGATCACCCGTCAGCCGATCGTAACCCGTTTTGCCAGACGAGGGAGACGAAGCGCCCGTGAACCATCCGTAGACGTCTCCGTTTTCCGTGATCTCTGAATCGCTCGAACGAGCCGTACGGCGGTTCCGGACATGACCGATAGCGAGATTCGGAACGGTCGAAGTTCTGATAGTGATCGGTTCGAATTACTATTGTTTTTCCGATCAGTCCCGTTGCCCGTTGGGGTTCCGCTAGAACACGCTAGAGAGAGGGGACGAATTCCCATCGACGGCCGGATTTAACGGCTCGTAATTACCCGTCTATCGTCCGAACCGGATGCGGAGAGGACTTCGACTCTCCGACTCGATGAACGATCCGCTATCGGTGCTGTTAGGGCAATCGGACTGATTAAACGTTCAACGTATCGATTAACCACCCAATTACGAAAACATATTTGCCAATTAACTAATAGCCCTTCGCTCATCGTCTTGACCTGTCTGACGGCTAGTCAGCCAGGGGTGGGATATATGAGTCAGGGCTATATACCGCAGGAAGGGGAACAGACGATCTCACGGACAGAGAGGTGTCTAACACGCAGTTTCGGGGAACGAGCCACCGATTCGATCGGTCGGACAACTGCCGGGGGCTAACGATGTCGCAGTACACCCCCGAAAAGGAGATCTACAAGACGGAACACTCGAAACCGGCGATCGGTCTGATCGCAACTCGAGAGAACGAGGCCGAGCTGACCCGAACGATCCTCCAAGCGACTCGACAGGGCTACGACGTTCTGGTGACCCATGGCGAGGAGACCGAACCGGAAGCGGTCGATCTCGCACGGATGCTCGACGCACGGATCGTCTATCCGGATCACGCCGATACCGATCGGGAGTCGCTGGTCTCGACGTTGGCGGTCGCCGCACGGACGGCTGGCTATCCGGGATTGATCTATCAGTCGTCCGATTTTTCCGCGATCGACTACGCGCAAAGCGAGACGGAGCTCACTGAGGGTACCGGTTTCGCCGTCGAGGCGGTTCCGACGAGCGCCGTCCGTCAACGGCCCTCGATCGTCATCGGGATCCCCGCGTACAACGAAGCGGGATCGATTGAACACGTCGTCGAGGCGGCCGAGAAATACGGCGATCGTGTGCTCGTCGTCGACGACGGGAGCCGTGACGACACCGCGCTTCTGGCCCGCGAGGCAGGTGCGGACGTCATCGAACACGAGTACAACCGCGGTTACGGAGCGGCGCTCAAAACGCTCTTTCGTGCCGCTGACAGGCAGGACGCGAGACATCTCGTGATCCTCGATGCCGACGATCAGCACGATCCGGCCGATATTCCGCGACTCGTTGCGGCACAGCGTGAGGCCGACGCGGAGATCGTCATCGGAAGCCGATTCGTCGACGGTGCGGCTGCCGATATTCCCCGATACCGGCGACTCGGACTGTTCGTCGTCAACACGCTCACGAACATGAGTATCGGGGCGTTTCACCCGAGTAAACGGATCTCCGACACACAGAGCGGTTTTCGAGCCTACAACCGGCGTGCGATCGCGGGATTGGCCGACGACGAGACGATCGGAAGTCAGATGAACGCCAGTACTGATATCCTCTATCACGCCCATCAGCGGGGATACGGGATCGAGGAGGTCGGAATCAGGGTCCGGTACGACGTCGCGAACGCGAGTAGCCACGACCCGATCTCCCACGGCTACAACCTCGTGAACAACATCTCCACGACCGTTCAGAACACACATCCGTTGATCAGCCTCGGAACGCCGGGGGTTTTGAGTCTCGTTTTAGGTATCAGTGGTCTCTACTGGCTCGTCTCCGTCTTCCTCGCGACGGGGTCGTTATCGTTCGTCCTTACGGCCCTCTCCGCGTTGTTCTGCTTCGGTGGTTTCTTCGCCTGTATCGCCGCGGTTATTCTCCACTCCTTGAAAGTATCGAAAAGCAGATAATAGTATCCGTACGACTGCTTCGTTCTTCCCTCTGGACCTGAATAAATCATCCAATACGTTTTTATCGGGATCATTAATCGCGTTCTACCGAACCGGTTTCGTGGGAGTCGAGTGCTTTAGGGACCGATAGGATGAATGAACGGCTTTTTCGGCTCCGTTCGACGTGTTTCTCCCGGCCCGGTCGGGATAGTCACGTTCGAACGCCGGGACAGATGTTACGATGGTGATAATAAAGTACGGTTCGGGCGGTAGTTTCACGCACATGAGTCGGAGTACGCGGGACGCGCTAGCTGGTGGGTTCGCGAACGTCATCTCGTTCGACCTCGAACACTGGTACACCGCAACGCTGTTGCGCGACGAGGTGGACGATCCGATCGATCGGATCGAAACGTCCGTCGAAATCGTCCTCGATGTCCTCGACGAGCACGAGACGGCTGCGACGTTCTTCGTGGTCGGCGACGTGGCCCGCGAGTATCCGGAACTGATCGAGCGGGTCGCGGACGCCGGCCACGAGATCGCCTCCCACGGTCAGACGCACACCCCGCTGTTCGAACTCACGCCGGAAGCGTTCACGGAGGAACTCGACGCGAGCGCCGACGCGATCGAGACGGCGATCGGTCGACGGCCGACGGGGTTTCGTGCGCCCAACTTCTCGGTTACGCCACGAACCCGCTGGGCGTTCGACGCGCTTCTCGAGACGGGGTATCGGTACGATTCGAGCGTGTTTCCAGTCAAAACGCCGATGTACGGTGTCAACGGTGCACCGGTGTCCCCCTACTGGGTCGATCGCCGCCGTCCGTTCATCGACGCCTCCCCCAGCGATACCGACGACCTGTTCGAACTCCCGTTGGCAGTGTTCCATCCCCGAGTCCGGATTCCGACTGCTGGCGGGTTCTACGGTCGGATTCTACCGAGGTGGCTACTCTCGCGCGGGATCTCGAACCTCAACCGACGAGGGATTCCCGCCACCATCTACTTTCATCCCTGGGAGTTCAACCCCGAGGTCCGGGTCGATGGCGTGCCCGCACACAAACGGTTCATCAGCTTTCACGGTCTCGATCGGGCACGCGAGAAACTCGGAGAGCTCTTGGCTGCTCACGAGTTTACGACCTGTAAACGGGTGATGGAGCTCTATGACCACTGAGTACGCGCTCCGAAAGGCCGACGACACCGAGTGGGAACGGTTCGTCGAGAACCGGGCGAACGCGACGGTG
Source organism: Halalkalicoccus paucihalophilus (assembly GCF_001593955.1). Taxonomy (GTDB): domain Archaea; phylum Halobacteriota; class Halobacteria; order Halobacteriales; family Halalkalicoccaceae; genus Halalkalicoccus; species Halalkalicoccus paucihalophilus. The sequence continues at coordinate 719,943 of NZ_LTAZ01000004.1, forward strand.
TTTCATACTCTCGGCTGGAAACGGGCGGTCGAATCGGCGTTCGGCTACACGCCGCGATATCGACTGGTTACCGACCGGGATCGAACCGTCGCCGCCGTTCCCGGGTTCGAGGTCCCCGCCGTGTTCGGGACGACCGTGACGACCCCGTTCGGGGAGTACGGGTTCCCGCTGCTCGACGACGAGAGCGAACCGATACTCGCCGCGTTGGCCGATGCGATCCCACCGTTCGAGACGCTGATCCTCAAGGAATCCGACTGGACCGAAACGACCGGCTACAGCGCGGCTGGCTTCGGCGGCGTCGAGACGGGGATTTGCCTCCAACTCGGTGTCGATCGTCCATTCGAGGCAGTCTGGGACGACTCGTTTGCGAGCGGTGCTCGCCGGAACGTCCGCAAGGCTCGCGAATCCGGCGTGACCGTCAGCGAAGCCGACTCCATCGATCCGTACTACCCGCTCTATCTCCGGACGATGCGTCGGCTGGGTAGCCCGCCGTTTCCCGCCGCGTTCTTCGCGGCCCTCATGGAGAAACTCACCGAGAGCGTAACGCTCCTGTGTGCGAACTACGACGGAGAGGTGATCGCCGGCTTGCTCGCGTTCGAATACGACGACCGCTGTCTGATCTGGAGCAACGCCTCGACGCCCGAGGTGTGGGACTACAAACCCAACGACCTGTTGTACGCCGAGATTATCCGTCGGGCCTGTGAGGGCGATGCGTCGGTCGTCGACTTCGGCCGAAACGAGCGTGGCTCGAACGTTCACGAGTTCAAGACACAGTTCGGCGGCGCGGAGACACAGTTGACGAGTCTCGTTTACCCGCCCGGACGGACCGGGGTGGCGTCGATCGACGAGTACAAACGAATCGCTCCGGTGGCACGCGCGTTCGCGCCGCTGGTCACCAACCGGACGCTCGGTCCGTGGCTCAAGTGGTGGATACACGAATGAGAACGAACACCCTGCTCGCGGTCGTAACCGGTGCATTCGTTACGGCCGCCTCGAACCTCTACTGGTGGCACAGAACACGAACGATCCGCGAGGGACTCGCGGTAAGCAGTGCTCGCGACGAGGCGATCGACGAGCGACAGACCGAGGCGAGGCGAACGCTCGAAACGGCTGCACAGCAGGCGGGCGTGGCGCCGGATGAACTCCCGGTGGCGATCGAGTCCCTTCGGGAGCGAATCGCGGCCGCCGAAAAGGAACGGGACACCGCGAAAAGCGAAGTGGGATCGCTCACCAGTCGATGGGCCGAACGCTGGTGGCAGGCCCGAACGGCCGAGATGGACGGTCCGCGGGCGCTCGCGATCACGATCGAGGGCGACGCGGACGAGGCTCGCGCGCTCGCAAAATACGCTCCCGAGTACAACGAGGGTGTGACGATCGTCACGACCGAGCCCGATCACACCTTCGTCGTGACCGTCGGCGATGCGATGGCCGACCTCGACGCTACCGACTTGGCCGCTGAACTGACGGCCGTCGCGGGCGGCGGGGCGGGCGGATCGTCGAGGCGGGCGACCGGTGGGGGCGCGTCGGAGGAACTCGCGGCGGCGGCGTCCGGTCTCGCCGACCGGCTGTCGGGTGAGATCGACTAACGGGCGTCGAGGATCGACTCGTAGAGGTCGAGGTGGCGTTTCCCGACGGCCTCCCACGAGAACCGCTTTGCCTGTCTCTCGCTGTTCTTCGCGAACTCCGCGCGCAGATCGTCGTTCTCGAGGACGGCGACGATGGCGTTCGCCAGACGGGCCGCGTTTTTCGGGGGAACGACCAGCCCGCTTCCCGATCGCTCGACGAGCCTCGGGAAGTCCCCGATCGAGGAGGTGACGACCGGCGTGGCGAAAGAGAAGGCGGTCGCGAGCGCGCCGCTGTGGCCCTTCATCCCGCCCTCGGAGTGATAGGGCATCACCGCGAGGGCGGCCCGCGAGAAGAGTTCGCCGACGCGATCGTTCGGAACGAACTCGTTGTGGACCTCGAAGTGCTCGCCGTGGGTCGCGATGATCCTCGCCGTCCGCGCCGAGAGGCTTCCCGAGCCGGCGACGACGAGTTCGATGTCCGGGAGTTCCTCGCTCGCGAGGACGACCGCCTCCGCGAGGGTGTCGAGCCCCTTCGAGGGGATGACGTTGCCGAAAAACAGCAGCGTGTGTCGTTCCTCGGGTCGTTCCTCGTAATCGTACTCCGAGAAGAAGTCGTAGGTTCCATGGGGGATGACCGCCAGCTCCGACTCCTCGAATGACTGCTCGAGGAGGGCTTCGTGCTGGCTTCGCGTGTGAACGACCGTCTTCGCGAGGTCGACTTCCGGGACGAGCGCCCCCGCGAGGCGTTCCGCGAGAACCGGCGGCCGGGTGATCGGAAACCGGGTCGCCGAAACCTCGTGGCGCGTGACGACTAGCGGGTAGCGATCGAGATCGTACCGCCCGGCGAAGAACTTCACGTACGGGAAGAAGCCGGTTGGATCGTGAACGATATCGGGATCGATGTCGTGAACCCGCTCGAGCGAGCGATACGACCACATCGCCCGGAGGTTCTCACGGACGTTGAACTCGTAGTCGTATAGGTCGGGAAGGGAGAGCGAGATCGGTTCGAACGCGTCGATGACGCGAACGTCCTCGGAGAAGACGTCGTCGGCGGTGGTCTCGGTGGGTTTGAGCACCGTCACGTCGGCGTGTCGTGCCGTCGCGTTCGCGAGTTCGGCCGCGTAGTGCGGGAACCCCCCCGTGTTCTGCGTGACGAGATACACCAGTTCCATCGCTCGAAGTGAACACGCGAAATAATATAACTCTTTTTACATATGTGTAATTGGATAGGTCGATCACCGCCCCGGAGTGCAGAGGCGGTCGCGGATGTCGTTGGGCCGACAGGGTTACGTCGGTGATGGCCGTGGGCATCGATATGATCGGCGGAGAGGGAGGGCGGCGGCTCGTGGATCGAGCGTTTCGGGCGACGCTCACGGGACTGTATCGGCCCGACGGCGTACGGTGTCCGATCGTCCTCTACCACGGCGTGACGGAGTCGGGCGGACCGTGGGGGGTCACCCCGGCGTGCTTTCGCCGACAGATCGAGTGGCTCTCCCGGACGTTCGACCTTTTCACTCTACACGGGGCGGTGAGTCGGTGGCGGGACGGCACGCTCCCGTCGAACCCGGCGGTAGTGACCTTCGACGACGGGCTTCGTTCGACGGTCGAGAACGCGCTTCCGGTTCTCGAGGAGTACGGCGTGCCGGCGACTCACTACCTCGTTCCCGGCCTCTTCGGGGAGCCCTTCGAGGGGGCACGAGTCATGGATCGCGGGGACGTTTCGGCCCTCGTAGCACGCGGCCACGAGATCGGTGCACACACGATGACGCATCCCGACCTGACCGCCGTCGATCGTCGGACGGCCCGCCGGGAGATCGCGGAGTCGCGGGACGCGATCGCGGCGATCACCGGCGAGAAGCCGACGAGTTTCGCCTATCCCTACGGTGCGTTCGACGACACTGTTACCGATCTAGTTCGAGAGGCGGGCTACGAAACCGCGACGACGGTCATCGGATCGGACATCGTCGACTTCACCGCACCGTTCACCCTCTCGCGGATCACGATCATGCGTCAGCACGATCTATCAGCGGTTAAATCATTGATTAACGGGGATCGGCGATGGCAACGGATGATCGACGAAGTCACCGCTCGACCGCTCTAGACGGTATTCTTCGTCATCGTTCCGGTTCTCTTTCGAGATGAACGATTCGATACGAAATGAAACGTCTCACTATTCCTGCAATTATATATATCCACATATACCTACAGGTACCTAATGAGCAGTATCGAGACGGTGAGCGCTACACCATCCGATCCGATGGATCTGATCGAGGCGTTCTACGAACACCGAGGGGGCTCGTGCAGGGGGGAGACGTATCTGGTTCTCGACACGGGGAACTACATCACCTACGCGTTTCGACCGGAATCCCGAGCGATCGAGTGGCTCGTAGATCGCCTCGCCGGCGACGACTGGAAGAGCCGTCTTGGAGTGCTCGCGATCGAGATCGTCGCCTCGATCCCGGAACTCCTCCCGTTCGTACCGATACTTCGTTCGGAGACCCTCTCCGTCCCAGTCGAGGATCCGTTCGACGTCGCGGTCATCGGCGACCGGATTACGATGCTGGGGTTGGATCGCGGTCGAGTGTACACGATCGCCACCGACGATCAGGCGAAACTCCAGCGTGAGATCGAACGGCGAAAGCAACTTCCCGACTCGATCAACACGGCACCGATCGTCGAGGACGACCCCGAGTACCCGTACGTCATCAAGGAGTACCTCGACGGACGGGAACTCGCGGATCCGATAACGGAGTGGGATCTACTGCTCGACGCCCTCGAACAGCTCACTGCCCTCTACGAGACCGACCGCCACCGGGTCGAGACCGCCACCGCGGTTCGGACACTCGAAGCGGAGTTGACGGCCGGAACCGAAACGACCGAACCCGTCCGGAGCGGGCTGGCGCTCCTCGACGAACTCGAGTTACCGCCGGTCCTCCATCGTGGGTCGATCCACGGCGACCTCCACGCCGGGAACGTCTTCATCAACGACGCGGTGTACCTCCTCGATTGGGAGGACATCCGGGAGGACTACGTGATCGACGATTTCTTCAGACCGTTCGTCATTCACCAGTACAACACGCCGCTCCATCGGCTGTTCGTCGAGATGATGGACGGTCGGGGAACCGGGGGTCGAATCATGGCCGAGTACGCGCAAACGATCGGCCCGTCGGCGTACGGCGACTCGAACACCTACTCCGGGCTCCCGCTGTTCTACCTCCTCTCGCTGACCGCGGACGTCGGTACGCATGGCTCGCTTCGTGGGCCATGTCGCGAACTCCTCTCCGATGTCGTCTCCGCGTACCGCTGATCATACAGCCGGACTGATCACCCACCGACGCCCGTTCGTGTCCGACACCGGGTGCCAGTTCATTCGTCACTAAAATCATCCGGCTCGGACCTGTAATCGATCTGGAAGTATATAACCGCAGGCGTCATAGAGCCACCGAATGGATATCTCCCGCTCGGCGTTGAAGGTCTTTCTCGCGAAGGGGGGCAACGCGGTCGTGTTCTTCGCCGGCATCACGGTGTTCGCCCGCGAGTTGGGACCGACACAGATCGGGATCTTCTTCCTGTTTCAGACGGTGCTCGGGCTGACGACCATCGTCGCGGACTTCGGGGTTCGCGGCGCGCTCGAAAAGCGCCTGAGCGAGGGCCAACAGCCGGGGACGATGCTGGCGACCGCGATCGCGGTGAAACTCGTGACCGTCGCCGGGGCGGCCGGGCTGATTCTGCTGGTCCGGCCGTACCTCAACGGGTACCTCGGCGGCGAGTTCGCGATCTACCTCGTGATCGCGCTGGTGATCCAGGAGTTCGCGGACCTGTTCATCCAGGCGGTCCGGGGCGAGCTCCGCGTCGGAGAGACGGCCATCATCGAGTTCGCCCGCGAGGCGGTCTGGGTCACGAGCGGGCTGGCGTTCGTGTGGGCCGGCTACGGGGTCGAGGGCCTGATCTACGGGCTCATCCTCGGATCGACGACGGCGGCCTGCTGGGCGTTCGTCAAACTCGAGACGCGCGTCGGCCGGCCGGCCGAACTCTCGGCGTGGTCGCTGTACGACTACGCGAAGTACTACTTCCTCTCGTCGGTCAGCGGGCAGGTCTACCAGTGGATGGACGTCGCGATCATCGGGCTGTTTCTGACCTACGCGGACGTCGGGGCCTACGAGGTCGCCTGGGAGGTGACGCTGTTGGTGTTGCTGGTCAGCAAGACCCTCTCGATCACGCTGTTCCCCCAGATGAGCCAGTGGAGTTCCGAGGCGGCCGTCGATCGGATCGAGGCGGTCGTCCCGGAGGCAATCGGGGTCGCGCTGTTCCTCTCGATCCCCGCGTTCGTCGGGGTGTTCGTGCTTAACTACGAGGTCCTAGCGACCGTCTTCGGTTCGGAGTACACCATTGCGGCGGGCGTCCTCGTGGTGTTGATGATCGAGAAGGTCTTCCAGTCGGTCAACGACGTACTGGGTAGCACGCTTCGTGGCATCGACCGGGTCGATCTCGTTGCACGGGCGGTCGTGGTGACGATCGCGATCAACCTCGTGCTCAACGTCGCGCTCGTGCTCACCGTCGGACTGCTGGGTGCGGCGATCGCGACCACGACCGCAGCGATCGTTCAGACGCTCCTCAACGGCCGCTATCTCTCCCAGAACATCACCCTGCGTGTGCCGTACCGACTCGTCGCGTGGTCGACGGTCAGTGCGGCGGCGATGGGGCTGGTCGTCTGGGGGGTCCGTACGGCCCTTCCCTTCGAGGGGATCGCCTTGCTCGCGATCTGTGTCGGTGTCGGGGTCGCGAGCTATCTGTCGTTCTCGGCCGTCATCCCTTCGCTCCGACGACAGGTTGTCGTGCCCGGCGTACGGGTACTCGTATCGTTTCTCCGGCCCCCGAAATCGCTCTCGGACTCCTCATGAGCGACACCTCTCGAGTAGTCTACAGATGGCTACCGAAGTCTCCGATCCTCGAGACACCGATCGAAGGGGTTACTGGCGCGAGGGCCGCCTGTCCACCCGCGGTGACGTGATGTTAATTCCGTTATAGTTATACGTGTCTGACTGATCGTTACGGATATGACCTCCGGGGGGGGATCGTTTCGGGGTGCACGCTCGATGGCGGATCCGGAAGCGTTCGGTGGCGGGTCCGGGACGATCCACGAGATCCGACTGTCCTGTCGGGCCGTCGCCGTGTCGATGGGGAGCCTTCTCGTCGCGTTCTGGGCCGTCGTCGGAGCCGCCTCGTTCGGTATCGAGCTTTCACTGGTACAGAACGCTCTCGGAGTCGTACTACTGACGCTCGCTCCGGGATTTCTCCTCCTCCTGTTCGTCGATCACGGCATCGACGACGTCGGCGAAGTACTCCTCTACGTCGTCGGGTTCAGTCTGGTGTTTCTCGCCGCCACGAGCATGGTTGTCAGCCTCCTGTACCCGTTGTTCGGTATCGACGATCCCCTCTCGTTTCTCCCGCTTTCGCTCACCGTCAGCGCGGTCTGTCTCGTGTTAACGGTCCTGTCGTATTGGCGGGATCGAAGTGTCGTCCTCCGGGTTCCGTCGCTCGCTCCACGGGATGGCAAGATCGCCGCGTTCCTGCTCTGCCTGCCGGTGCTCGCAGCGATAGCCGCTCACCGGATGAACGTCGCGGGGAGCAACTGGTTGATGTACGTGTTTCTCCTGCTTGTGGCCGTCGTCGTACTCGTTTCGATCAGCGCCCTCCCTCCGAAGCTCTACCCGCTCGCCGTGTTCGCCGTCGCGGCGGGGATCTTCCTCCACCGCAACCTGATCACCAACGCGGTCGTCGGATCGGACATCCAGGTGAACTACTTCTTCGTCCAATTGTTGTTGGAAAACGGCGTCTGGGAGGCGGGGCTGGGTGATGACGTCTACTCCTCGATTCCCGTCGTCGGGGCCGTTCCGGCCGTCTACTCGGTCGTGACCGGTATCGATCTGGCGCTCGTGTTCAAACTGCTCTTCTCGCTGCTGTTTGCCCTCGTCCCGGTCGGGGTCTACTACGCGTTCAAGGACACCTTCGGAGCGAACGCGGCCCTCGTTGGGGCGTACTTCTTCGTGTTATATTTCCGGGCGTTCAACGGGACGCCGGGAAAGACGCGCATCGCCCAACTGTTCGTGGTGTTGCTCCTTCTGGTGTTGATCACCGATCGGGACCGACTTCCCGGAAAGGAGTGGATCGGGTTCGTCTTCGGGCTGGGGCTGGTCTTCTCACACTACACCACGACCTACATCGTCGTCATCTCGCTCGCGGTCGCGTACGTGCTCGGTCGGATCTACGAGGCGTATTCGGGCGAGGACCTCGGATGGGGGATCGTCGGGACCTACGCGGTCGCGTTGGGCGGGACGGCGATCGGGTGGTACGCGCTTACGACCCCGGGGATGATCGAGAGCGTCGCGACCGTTCTTGCGGGGATCCCGACCGAACTCTACGCTGCCCTCTCGGGCGAGGCGTCCCACCGGTCGGGCGCGAGCGCGGTAGAGGAGGGATCCGGTATCATGTATCTGCTTACCCTGCTCGTTCACATGGTTCTCATGGCGTTGGCCGGGATCGGCGTCGTCTCACAGGCGTTCGTCGGGCTGTTCTCGGCCGACCGGCGACAGCGACCCGAAGCGATCAAACTGGCGACCCTCGCAGTACCCATGTTGATGTTTCTCGGCGCGTCCTACTTCGTCACGGGCAATCTGGGCGCCGACCGGATGTATCAGATCGTTCTCGTCGTGTTGGCCCCGTTCATGCCGGTCGGCGCGCTCGCGCTCGTGGGGCTCGCCGGCGCGATCCGCGACATCGACATACCAGTTTGGCGGCCGATTCTGGGGGTGTTGGCGCTCCTCCTGTTGCTCAATACGGGCGTCGCCTACAACGCGGTCGGCGCACCCGTCACCTCCGACATCGCCCTCGATAAGGACACCCACTCGCTCGCGTACACCGACGCGGAGATCGACGGCGGCGAGTGGATCGACGACACCAGCACCGATGCCCCGGTCGTCTACACCGACAGCTACACCGGCGAGATGTTCCGAGGGATCGTTCCGGAGTCGTACTCCGATGCGAGCGTGATACAGATCAAGGTCGACTGGAAGCCCGGAATCGAGTTCTCTGAGGGATACGTCTACGTCCGTGCACGCGCCGTCGTCGACGCCGCGGCCTACGACGGGGAGCCACCGCAGTACTACCTCACGGAATCGGAACGAGCGGCGATCGAGCGCTCGACGAACAAGGTCTACACGAGCGGCGAGGCCGACGTGTTCCGCTACGACGGCACCGAGACACGGGAGTTCGGACGCGACGGGGCCTGATCCGAATCAGGCGATTCGGTACATCCCTTGGCGGGCTTTCATCCAGAGGCTGTCGTCGTCGATGTTCTCGACGGGTTGGTAGGTGAAGTACCGATTCGCGCTTGGTGTCCCGCCGGCCCCTGCCGCCTCGACGACGCCAGTCAATCCCTCCGCGTCGAAATAGCGGGCGGCGTTCGGGCCGACGACCGAGCGGTAGAACGCCTCGACGCCCGGTGCGGCGACGGCCGTACCGGCGGGATCGTCCGAGGAGAACCCCTCGATTTGGTTATACGCGAGGAAACTGTTTGCGAGTTCCGAGCCGATGTCGAGACGGATCCCGTCGGCGCCCGACGGGACCTGAACGAGGTTCTGGGAGACGATCGACCGCTCGCTGGCCGTGATCTCGATCCCCGCCCGATTGGATTCCCCCTCGATCCGGTTGTTCACGACGCGAACCGCGGGAGCACCGATCCGGATGCCGACGGCCGAATCCGACGCCGGATGGGTGTAGGTGTGGTTCAGCGAGACGATCGCGCTCTCCTGGTTGACGACGATCTCGGTGTCGAACCCCGCGACGATGTTGTTGATGACCTTCGCGTCGTTCATGTTCTCGATACGGATACCGACGCTCTCGCCGTCCGCACCGGTCGTCGAGAGGACGCGATTGAAGTTGAGCCGCGGTTCGGTCGTCGTCTCGTTCGGATTACAGTTGATCCCGTAGCGCCCCGCATAGAGATCCGTATGCGAGACCCGCCCGGTGTAGCCGGTCATCCGGATCGCGTCGCCGCCGTCGGCAGTGTTGACCAGAGCGAGACCGGTGATCTGGGTGTCGTTGCCCGCCACCTCGACGATCGGTCCCTCGTCGGCGGCGCGCAGGCCGTCGCCGCCGATGGCGTCCAGCGCCTGTCGGTAGACGCCGTCGCCACAGAGGATCGTGTTCTGGGGGATCCTGATCGGGATTTCCCCGCTCACGTCGATCTCGCCGGCGATGCGCACCACCGACGACTCCTCGAGGGCGCGCTGGAGGTCCGCCGCGGAGGTTTCACCGTCCTCCCCATCGTCCTCGCCGACGATCGTTCCGCCCCCTGACCCGCTCGGACCGACGAGCGTCGAGATACCGTATCCCGCGACGCCGCCGGCCGCCATCGCCATCGCCTCCCGTCGCGAAACGCCCTCGCGGATCGCGTCGGGAACTCGACCCGACCCCTCCATCAGTTCGACCAGCCGTTCCTCGACCCGTCGATCGACGAGGCGTTCGACCTGCTCGTTCGTCAGTGCCTCCCCGTGTTTCATGCCCGCGGTTTCGTCTCGACGGTGTAAATATGTTGTCTTAGTGATCCGTTCGGGACTGTCCGGTCGGTCGATTCGATCTATCACGAAACTCGTTATTGCGTCACACGGCTCTACGACGGCGTTCGACGGCGAATCCGGCTGTCACTGTCGGAAAGCCCGTTGGATGAATTAACGGATCGAACGACCGTAGGAACTGTCACGTTTATATCAATTGCGGCAGTACGTTCGGACGATGCAAGACACCGTCGACGAGTCTGCCACCTTCTCGTCGTTCCGGCAAGTCCCTGCCGACTTGGTCGTCGTCGGACTGGTCGTGGCCCTCGTCATCGTGACGACGTTCCCCGTGATCGAGGACTCCCTCTTTGCAACCGCAGTGCGCGCGGTTTTCGTCGGATTCGTACCGGGATACGCCCTCATCGCCGCGCTGTTTCCGAGCGCGGATACGGACACGGACACCGCCGAAACGGCCCACACACGCCGAGGGGGCTCGGACGGTCGAATCACCCGTCTCGAACGGTTCGCACTCTCGATCGCCGCCAGCGGTGGTCTCCTCGGGGCCGTCGCCGGAGGGTTGGTCGCGACGTCCGTCACCGGGGGCACCACGGCGGCGATACGGATTCTGGCTCTAGTGACGGCCGCGCTCCTGATCGTCGCAGTGATCCGGCGGATGGCGCTTTCTCCGTCCGAGCGGTTCGGCCGGCCGGCCACGGTGTGGGTCGATCTCCTCAACCCGTTCGGATCGGGGCGGTCCGGCGGGGACCTGCTCTCGACGGTCGCGTTCGGATTCGTCGTACTGCTGGTCATCAGTAGCGCTGCGTACGCGATGGTCCCGGTCCAAGAGGAGGGTTACACCGAACTGTATCTGCTTCACGAGGAGGACGGCGATCCCGTTTCGGAGGAGTATCCGACCGAACTCACTGCCGGCCAACAACAGCCCCTGATCGTCGGCATCGGGAACCAGGAGGGAACGGCGACCACCTACACCGTCGTCGTCCAACTCCAGGAGGTCGAGACGGAGGGCTCTCAGCTGACCGTCCAGTCGGCGACGGAACTCGATCGGTTCGAGCTCTCGCTGGAGGACGGCGAGACCGTCGAGACTGAACACGTCGTCAGCCCCGACCAGTCGGGCCAGAACCTGCGACTCACCTACCTGTTGTACGTCGGGGACCCCCCCGAGTCGCCGAGCGAGGAGAACGCCTACCGCAGCACCTACGTCTGGGTAGACGTCACCGAATCCGGCGGTTGAGGACGACGTTCGTTCCTCTACGCAATAGTCAAGTGCGTCCGTTCTGATATCAGAGACATGTCATCTACCGGCCCGGATCCGACGGTTTCGGTCATCGTCCCCTACAGCGCGTCACACACGCCCGAACGGATGCTGGAGGAGGCGAAGCGATCGATCGACCGTCAGTCGGTTCCGACGGAAACGCTCGTCGTCGAGGACCCCGAGGGACGTGGACCGGCGACGACGCGCAATCGGGGTCTCGAGCGCGCCGACACGCGCTACGTCGCCTTTCTCGACGCCGACGACCTGTGGAAGCCCGACAAACTGCAACGACAACTGAGACGGATGGAACGGACGGGTGCAGGACTCTGTCTCGACGGCGATCCCTCGATGTCTCGCGACGACTTCTTCTACGAACTGTTCGTCGGCGACCTCAACGAGGTCATGTCCTCGATCCTGCTGGACACCGAGCAGGTCGAGGTACGCTTCGAGGAGGACCTCGAGCGGTGGGAGGATCACCTCTTCGCGCTCGAAGCCGCGCAGGCGGGCGTCTGTCTCTGTCGCGAGACGTTCACCGTCCGGTATCACGAGACGAGTCTGTCCGCGGACCGGATCAACGCCACCCACTACCTGACCGAGGGCAAGAAGTACGTCTCGTTCGCCAGCGAGCGCGTCCCCGAGGTCAGCCCCTTCACCTACGTCTTCTACCGGCAGATGTACTTCGCGATGGGCTACTACCTCCACAAGGACGGGGAGTACCGGCGGGCGATGAGCTACTTCGTCCGATCGCTCCAGATCGGTGTCTCCCCGCTGCCGGTCGTCGGACTGATCGGAAGCACCGTGTTCTATCTCGTCGACGTGTTGTTCGGATCCGACCGCTGAACCGACCGCCAGACGAGATCCGGAGACGGCGCTGTGAATCCCGTCGGCCAATCGCTCAATTAACACCGAGTGGTGTGCGAATCCGTCAGAAGGATATAATTATCGGCGCAGTGTAGATCCGGTGATGAAAATCGCGTACGTCCTCTCGCAGAACAGCGGGGGGCTCCCCCATTATGCCGCCCAACTCGCGAACGCGGTCGCAAAGCACGCCGACGTGACGGTGCTCAAACCCACCGAGACCACCGCCGACGACGTCTTCTCCGAGGACGTGCGGGTACTCAACGCCTTCGAGTCGATGAACATCTCGCTGCCCGAACTTCGCAAGTTCAACTTCGACGTCCGGCGTAACCTGTCGGCGCTCGCCTCCTATAAGAACCTCCGACTGATCGAGGCGGTCGATCCCGACGTCGTCCACGATCCCACGGACCTGTTCCCGCAGGTGAAGTTCTATGCGAAGCGCTATCGGCTGGACGAGCGCTATCCATTCGTGGTAACGTATCACGAGGTGCCGATCGAGCGGTTCCCGATCTCCCGGCCGCCGGACGCCCTCGAGGAACTCGTCGATACGCTGATCCCCGATCTCGACGTTCGGCGCTCGATCGTCCACACCGAGAACCAGCGGCGGGTGCTTCGGGAGCGAGTCCCCGATCCGGAGTCGATCTCGGTCATCCCCCACGGCGTCAACGACATGTTCGGCGACTACGACTACGAGAAGCACCCTGAAGAGGACCACACCGTCCTCTTTTTCGGCAACATCATCCCCGCGAAGGGGATCGACACGCTGGTGAAGGCCGTCTCTATCGTCCGCGAGCGGATCCCCGACGTCACCCTCGTCATCGCCGGCAACGGCCGGCTCGGAAAACGCTCACGGACGGTCATCGATCGGTATCCCGAGAATTTCGAGGTCCACGACTACTTCATCCCGAACGAAACAGTAGGGGAGTTCTTCTCGCGGGCCGCGCTCGTTGCGGTCCCGTATCGCCAGCAGAAGGGCGGAACGAAGGGTCACAGCGGCGCGCTCGCGACCGCCTTTGCCTTCGGCAAGCCGGTGGTCGCCTCCTCGGCGGGCGACTTCCCGAGACAGGTCGGCGAGTCCGGTGCTGGGACAATCGTTCCTCCGAAGGACCCCGAGACGCTCGCCGACGCGATCATCGATCTGCTCGAAAATCCCGAGAAACGCGCGCGGATGGCCGAGAACAGCGCCGCGGAGGGCGAACGCCTCTCGTGGGATTCGATCGCGGAGGTCCACCTCGACCTCTACGAGTCGGTTCTCGACGAACGCTGATCAGAGGCTGATGTTCCGGCGGATCGGCGGGCCGATCAGTTCGGTCACCTTCAACGGCAGGCGCTCCCAAACGTCCTTGAGGCGATCGTACTTCTCGTCGTCTGGGTCCGGGAGCGTCGTCGAGGCATCGGGGAAGGAGTGATAGTCGTCGAACCACACCTTCTCACCGCCCCAACTCTTCTTGAAGCTATAGACGCCGGTTCCCTCCCGGGTCCGTCCCAACGTGTACGTCGAGCAGCCCGACTCGCAGGCGTCCTCGATCCCGTTCCACAGAAGGAAGCTCCCGCCCTGCAGGTCACGATACTCGTAGTCGGTGATCCCGCCCCAGTCGAAACACCGATCGCCGTAGAGAAATCGGATCTGGCCGTTGATCAGGCGGTCGTCCTTCAGCGCCAGTTCGACGGTCATGTGATCGCCGAGGTCGTCCCACAACTGCGTGAAAAACGAAAACGAGTGTGGCGGACTCCCGAAGTCACGCATGTTTCGCAGGTACAGGTCGTAGTACCGCCGCAGGTCCGCTTTCGAGGTCGCTCTCTCGTACTCGACGCCCTCCTTTCGGGCCTTGCGGACGTGCGTACGGTTCGAGCCGTCGAGCGAGTCCCATACCGCCTCCGAACCGCCCGACAGGGAGATGTCGAACGTAACGAAGCGGTTTTGCTTCTCGAATCCCGGCGGGTCGCCGAGGTCCCGTCCCCGGAGGCTGACGAAATCCACGCCGAGTTCGTCGGCGAGGTCGCGGACGGGTTCGAGCAAGAGGTCGGTCGCCGCCTCGGGGGCGTCCTCTCTGCTCACGACCGATCCGTACGCGCTGTAAGGCATCGAGACCAGTTGGTCGCCGAACAGACGACTCCTCATGTAGACGAGAGGTACGCAGGCGAGCAGGTCCCCGTCTTCTTCGACGGCGAAGCGATAGGTCCGATGGCCACACGCCTCACACAGCGCCCCCCACGCCCAGCCGTCGAACACCGGTCCTCCGTTGTCCTCCACGAACCCCTCCCATCGATCCGCATCTGTCACCCTGATGACTCGCATCGTGTTCGGAATCCAACTCCTTCCTATAAATAGACTGGCGTTGCCGATTCAGGGTGCCAGCCGACCGTCCACCAACGTCCGGAGTCCGTCTTCGAGCGCGACCGTCGGTTCGTACCCGAGGTGTTCGCGGGCCTTTTCGATCTCGGCACGGCTTCTGTCGATGTCGCCATCGCGGCCCTCGGTGTAGACGACCTCCGAGTCCGATCCCGTGACGTCCCGAACGGTTCGCGCGAGGTCGTCGATTGTCGTCGTCTCCCCCGTCCCGACGTTGTACGCCTCGCCGACGTACTCCGTTTCCATCGCCAACAGGTTCGCCCGGACGATGTCCGAGACGTGGACGAAATCCCGGGTCTGGGAGCCGTCGCCGTGGACCGTGATCGGTTCGCCGGTACGGGCCTGATCGAGGAAGACGCTGATAACACCACTATAATCGCCGGCGGTCTGGCGCGGGCCGTAGGCGTTGAAGTACCTGAGGACGACCGTCGGCAGGTCGTAGAGGTCGTTGTAGACGCGGGCGTACTGGTCGATACTCAGTTTCTCGATGCCGTAGGGCGATTCGGGCGTTTTCGGGGCCGATTCGGGGATCGGTACCGACTCGGGCTGGCCGTAGATCGCCGCGCTCGATGCGAGGACACAGCGGGCGTCGTGTTTCCGGGCGGCCTCCAGAAGCGAGAGGGTCGCGTCGACGTTGACGGCGTGGCTGTACTCCGGATCCTCGATCGAACGGTCGACGCTGACGCTTGCCGCCTGATGGAAGATTACGTCCGCGTCCGCGGCGGCATCCTCTAGGACTTCCGCATCGCGGATATCGCCCTCGACGACACCCGCTGCCGGGTGGAGGTTCGATCGATGCCCGCTGGAAAAGTCGTCGAGGACGGTGACCTCGTGGTCGGAAACGAGCGCGTCGGTCAGGTGGCTGCCGATGAACCCGGCCCCGCCGGTGACGAGTACGTTCACGGTACAACCCTTACGTCAACTAACAAAAACCTATCGGAATTTGATATTTTTACAGCCGGCGCGACGAGGAACGATCGAACCTGTAGCTATAAACCGCGTCGTGGATCAGGGTTCGGTATGACCACCGCAAGCGCACCGGGGAAGGTGTATCTCTTCGGCGAGCACGCCGTCGTCTACGGCGAGCCCGCGGTCCCGTGTGCGATCTCGCGCCGGGCGTGGGTCACCGCCGAACGCCGTGCGGACAGCCGGCTCCGGGTCCACGCCGAGGACCTCTCGCTCGACGGCTTCACCGTCGAGTACAGCGGCGAGACCGACACGGCGCCCGACGTCGACGTCTCGCCGGGACTGATCCGGGCGGCGATGGGCTACGTCGACGCCGCGGTCTCGCAGGCCCGCGAGGCGGCGGACACGCCCGAGGCGGGCTTCGACATCACCATCGAGAGCGAGATCCCGCTGGGGGCGGGACTCGGCTCCTCGGCCGCCGTCGTCGTCGCGGGCATCGAGGCCGCGACCCGCGAACTGGGCGTCGAGCTGAGTACGGAGGAGATCGCCGACCGGGCCTATCGCGCGGAGCACGAGGTCCAGGAGGGCCAGGCCTCGCGGGCCGATACGTTCTGTTCTGCTACCGGCGGGGCGGTCCGGGTCGAGGGCGAGGACTGCCGGGCGATCGAGTCGCCGGACCTCCCCTTCGTCATCGGCTTCGACGGCGGTGCGGGAAACACGGGCGAACTCGTTTCGGGAGTTCGAAAACTGCGCGAGCGCTACCCCTTCGCAGCCGATACGGTCGAGACGGTCGGCGACATCGTCCGGCAGGGCGAGCGCGCGCTCGCGGAGGGCGATATCGAGGAACTGGGAACACTGATGGATTTCAACCATGGCCTACTCTCGGCGCTTGGGGTCTCCTCGCGGTCGCTCGACCGGATGGTCTGGGCGGCCCGCGACGCGGGCGCCCACGGTGCGAAGCTGACGGGCGCGGGCGGCGGGGGCTGTATCGTCGCGCTCGACGAGACCGAGGAGACCGAGACCGCACTCAGGTTTACGCCGGGGTGTGAGGAGGGCTTTCGGGCCGAACTCGACGACGAGGGGGTGTGCCTCGCGTGATCGTTCTCAAGCTCGGGGGCTCGGTGATCACCGAGAAGGACCGCGAAGAGACGGTCGACGAGGAACGACTCGCGTCCCTCGCGGAAACCCTCGCTGGTCACGAGGACTTCGTCGTCGTCCACGGTGCGGGGAGCTTCGGCCACCGCTACGCGGCGAAACACGGCGTCTCGCGGACCGAGGGAACTCACGACGCGGCGGCGGTTCGGGAGATCCACGCCTCGATGGAACGGTTGAACGGGCATGTACTGGGGGCCCTCGGTGCCGAGGACGTCCCCGCAGTGCCCGTCGATCCGTTCTCGCTCGCCTACCGGTCCCGAGACGGAACCCTCGGGCTCCCGCTCGACGGGATCGAGACGACACTCGCCGAGGGGTTCGTCCCGGTGACGTACGGCGACGTGATCACCCAGCGGGAAAAGGGCGCGACGATCATCAGCGGCGACGAACTCGTCGTCGCGCTCGCGGAGGGACTGGACGCCGACGGGGTAGGGCTGTGTTCGACGGTTCCGGGCGTCCTTGACGACACGGGCGCGGTTATCCCCCGGATCGGGAGCTATGACGAGGTCGAGGCGTATCTCGGGGGAAGCGAGTCGACGGACGTCACCGGCGGGATGGCCGCGAAAGTGCGGGCGCTGCTGAATCTCGACGTCCCGGCCTCGGTCTTCGGGCCGGACGCCCTCGAAGCGTTCCTCGCGGACGGATCGGCAGGGACGCGCATCGACTGAGCCTGCCGGAACGTTTTTATCGGCTATCGGAGATGTATTCCTCATGGTACGGACACCGGGATGGGGCGTCGTCTCGGCGAGCGCGTATCTCCTCGCGCTGTCGCTGTTCGTTCTGACGTTCGACAGTGTGCCGTTGAGCGGCCCGCTCGCCCTCGTCGTCGTCGCCGGCAGCGTCGGGCTGGTGGCGTTTCTGGGTCGACTTCACCCGCGTCCGGCGGTCGCGCTGGCGGATCGGCGCCTGCACGCCGTCCTCGCGGCGGTTCCGCTCGTAATCTTCCTCGTGAGCGTGTACGTTCCCGGCGTGGCGTTCGTTTCGCCGGTCGACCCATTGACGTGGATACTCCTGTGCTGGTCGATGGCAGGGGTCGCACTGTACGCAAGCGTCACGAACGCCCAAGCGCGCCACTACGAGGAGCAATCGGAGCGGGTCGTCCACCTGCGGGTGCGTCCGACCGCCCGGACGCGCCGACGGCGAGCGGCCCTGTTCGGGGTCCTCGGCGTGGTGTTGATCGTCGGAGTGTGGCTGGTCAGTGTTCCGTCCGTGTCTCGTTCGTTCGTGATGGGATTGGGCTTCTCGGCGCTGTTTTCTGGGGTTTTAGGTGCGAGACGTCCGCGGACCTACCGGCTGGTCGACGGCGGGCTGATCCGCCAGGACGGTGGCGCGCGCGTCGGCATGATTCGTCTCCCGCTCGCGGATCGAGACGGCCGAACGCGGCGATGAGCGACTACGGCTCGAACGCCGCGGGACGTGGTGGCCGGAGACGGCGTTCGTCGTCGAGGACGTCGGCGGCGACCGGGAGGCGGCGACGCGTTGGTTCGAGGGGACCACCGGATCATTGGCGGTCGGACGAGCACCCTAAGACGCGGATCCGAATCGGAACCCACGTAGTTTATACGGACGGGTCGCGTAGCGCCGCGTAACGAAACCCGCGGGTAATGCGGCCGTTGCCGCATGCGGGAACTCGAAAGCGTTCGGGACCTGTCGACTCACGGTGATGCGGTGCCGGGAGCGTCCGCGGTTTTCAATGAGCGCGTTCGCCATCAGGCGAGCGGCTATACATCCAACTATGGAAATCGAAATCGCAACAATCGGCGGCTACGAGGAAGTCGGACGGCAGATGACCGCCGTCCGCGCTGGCGACGACGTCGTCATCTTCGACATGGGGCTCAACCTGTCGAAGGTCCTCATCCACGACAACGTACAGACCGAAAAGATGCACAGCCTCGATCTGATCGACATGGGCGCGATCCCCGACGATCGTGTGATGTCCGACATCGAGGGTGACGTGCAGGCGATCGTCCCGACCCACGGTCACCTCGACCACATCGGCGCGCTCAGCAAGCTCGCCCACCGCTACGACGCGCCGATCGTCGCTACCCCGTTCACGATCGAACTCGTAAAACAGGAGATCCAGGACGAGAACAAGTTCATGGTCGAGAACGACCTCCAGAAGATGGAGGCCGGATCCTCGATGGAGATCGGCAACGGCCTCGAACTCGAGTTCGTCAACGTCACACACTCGATCATCGACGCGATCAACCCCGTCCTGCATACCCCCGAGGGTGCGATCGTCTACGGGCTCGACAAGCGCATGGACCACACGCCCGTGATCGGCGATCCGATCGACATGGAGCGCTTTCGCGAGATCGGCCGCGAGGGCGAGGGCGTGCTGTGTTACATCGAGGACTGCACCAACGCGAACAAGAAGGGTCGAACCCCCAGCGAGGCGGTCGCACGCCGCCACCTGAAGGACGTCATGACGAGCATCGAGGACTACGACGGCGGGATCGTCGCGACCACGTTCTCCAGTCACATCGCTCGCGTGAAGTCGCTCGTCGAGTTCGCCCAGGACATCGACCGCACGCCCATTCTCCTCGGCCGGTCGATGGAGAAGTACTCCGGAACGGCGGAACGACTCGGCTTCATCGACTTCCCCGACGAGGTGGGGATGTTCGGCCACCGGAAATCGGTCGACCGCACCTTCAAGCGCATCATGAACGAGGGCAAGGAGAACTTCCTGCCCATCGTCACGGGCCACCAGGGCGAACCGCGCGCGATGCTCACCCGGATGGGACGGGGCGAGACGCCCTACCAGCTCGACGACGGCGACAAAGTGCTCTTTTCGGCCCGCGTCATCCCGGAGCCGACCAACGAGGGCCAGCGCTACCAATCGGAGAACCTGCTGCGGATGCAGGGTGCGCGAATCTACGACGAGATTCACGTCTCGGGTCACCTCTGTCAGGAAGGCCACTACGAGATGCTGGATGCCCTCCAGCCCCAACACGTCATCCCAGCTCACCAGAACATGAAAGGCTACTCGGGCTACGTCGACCTCGCACAGGGTCAGGGTTACGAACTCGGTCGTGACCTTCACGTCACGCACAACGGGAACGTCATCCAGCTGGTCGAGTAGCATGACCCACTCAGAGGCACGGTCGGTGACCGAGGCGGTGACCGAGCGCCGCGAGCGGGTCAACGAGGCGATCGACGAGGAGCTACCGATCGTCCGGCCCGAACGGCTCTACGAGGCGTCGCGATACCTACTGAAGGCGGGCGGGAAACGCCTCCGACCGGCGGTCTTGCTGTTGGTCGCCGAGGCGCTCGGTGACGTCGAACCGCTCTCGACGAACTACCGCGAGTTCCCGACGCTCGACGGGAGCGCGGAACGTGGTTCCGCGAACGACGCGAGCGGCCAGCCGCGAGCGCCGGAGACGATCGACGTGATGCGTGCGGCGGTGTCGATCGAGACCATCCAGTCGTTTACGCTGATCCACGACGACATCATGGACGACGACGACCTCCGACGGGGCGTCCCGGCGGTCCACCGCGAGTACGACCTCGAGACCGCGATCCTCGCCGGCGATACGCTCTACTCGAAGGCCTTCGAGATCATGCTCGAGAGCGGTGCAGCACCGGAACGAGGTCTCCGGGCCGTGCGCACGCTGGCTCGTACCTGTACGAGGATCTGTGAGGGACAGTCGCTCGACGTCGACTTCGAGTCGCGAGGCGACGTCACTCGGGAGGAGTACCTCGAGATGGTCGAACTCAAGACCGCCGTGCTCTACGGGGCGTCGTCGAGCGTTCCGGCCATCCTGCTGGGGGCCGATCAAGAGACCGTCGACGCGCTCTACCGCTACGGACTGAACGCCGGGACGGCGTTCCAGATCCAAGACGACGTGCTCGATCTGACCGTTCCCAGCGAGACGCTTGGCAAACAGCGCGGGAGCGACCTCGTGGAAGGCAAACGGACGCTGATCACGCTCCACGCCCGCGAGGCGGGTATCAACGTCGACTCGCTGATCGAGACTGACAGCGTCGACGCCGTCACCGAGGGCGAGATCGACGACGCCGTTTCGACGCTCGAATCCGCCGGCAGCATCGAGTACGCCCGAGAGAAGGCCGAGTCGCTTGTCCGCGAGGGTAAAGAAGAACTCGCCGTCCTCCCGGACAACGAGGCCCGTGCCCAGCTCGAATCGATCGCCGACTTCCTGATCGAGCGCGGCTACTAGGTCCCCAGCCCCGATCAGTTTTCTTTTCACCCACTCGCGCGAACCACCCGGTAATGGACCAGGAGCTGCGAGAGCGGATCGAACGGGAGGCCGAAAAGCACGCGCTGATGAACGCCGTCAAACACGACGGGGAGGCCGACGTGGGCGCGATTATGGGTCCGCTCATGGGCGAGAACCCCGAGTTCCGGCCACACGGCGACGAGATCCCCGGCATCGCCGCCCCGATCGCCGGGCGGGTCAACGATCTCGGGTCCGAGGAACGCCACGAACGACTGGCTAATCTCGCACCCGACCTGCTCGAGGAACTGGAGGCCGACGAGGAGGAGGACGAGCACGTCCTGCCCGATCTGCCCAACGCAGAGGAGTACGACGAGATCCGGATGCGCTGTGCCCCGAACCCGAACGGGCCGTGGCACCTCGGCCACGCCCGGATGCCCGCGGTGATCGGCACGTACAAAGAGCGCTACGACGGCTCGATGCTCTGTCGGTTCGACGACACCGACCCCGAGACCAAACGTCCGGATCTCGACGCCTACGACGCGATTCTCGACGCTATCGAATATCTCGGGTTCGAGGCCGACGAGGTCATCCGCGCGAGCGATCGAGTTGAGACCTACTACGAGTATGCGAGAGGGCTGATCGAGAAGGATGGGGCCTACACCTGCACCTGTCCCGCGGAGACGTTCTCGGAGCTGAAGAACTCGGGCGAGGCCTGTCCGCACCGTGAGAAGGGGGTCGAGGAAAGTATGGACGAGTTCGAGGCGATGGTCGACGGCGAGTACGACGCCGGCGAGATCGTCCTCAGAGTTCGTACCGACATCACCCACAAGAACCCCGCGTTGCGGGACTGGGTAGCCTTCCGGATGATCGACCGCCCGCACCCCCGCGAGGAGGCCGCCGAGTACCGCTGCTGGCCGATGCTCGACTTCCAGTCCGGCGTCGACGACCACCTCACGGGGATCACCCACATCGTTCGGGGAATCGACCTGCAGGACTCCGCGAAGCGCCAGCGCTTCCTCTACGAGTACTTCGGCTGGGAGTACCCGGAGGTGATTCACTGGGGCCACGTCCAGATCGACGCTTACGACGTGAAGATGAGCACCTCGCGGATCAAGGAGCTGATCGAGACGGGCGAACTCGACGGATGGGACGACCCCCGCGCCCCGACGATCGCGAGCGTGCGCCGGCGCGGGATCCACGGCGAGGCACTCACGGAAGCGATGATCGAACTGGGCACCTCGACCACCGACGTGGATCTGGCGATGAGCACCGTCTACGCCAAAAACAGGGAACGAATCGACGACGGCTCCGATCGGTACTTCCTCGTCCGAGACGGCAAGCGGATCGACCTGTCGGGCGACGGTCCTGACGCGGCCGAACCGCCCCGCCATCCCGACCACGAGGAGCGTGGCACGCGCGAGATTCCCGTCGAGGACGCCGTCCTTGTCGAACCCGTGGATCTCCCCGGGGAGGGCGAGCGCATCTGGCTCAAGGGGCTCGGGTGCGTGCGCTACTCGGATGAGGGGTTCGCGTTCACCGGCGACGACATCGACGCCGTGCGCGAGGGGGGTGTCGACGTGATCCACTGGGTGCCCGAGGAAGGGAGCGTCCCCGTCCGACTGCGGACGATGGACGGGGATAGCGAGGGACGGGCCGAACCCGAGTTCGCCGACACGGAAGCGGATGAGATGGTGCAGTTCGAGCGGATCGGCTTCGCGAGGGTCGACGAGCACGCCGACGTCGAATCGGTGGCGTACTTCGCTCACCCCTGATCACGTCCAGTCGACGTCATCGAGGGGTTCGGCGACGACGCCCTCTTGCTGGACGAGCACCCGGGCGTGGGCGGTACAGACCACCCGGTCGTCGGCCCACGGGACGTGGAGTCTGACCGCTCCCGAACGTTTGCAACCGTTTTCGGCACAGATTCGGATATCAGTCATCGCTGTAGCGGCGTTTCTGCGCGAGTGCCGCCTCTGATCCGTACTCGTCGACCAACGGCTTGAAGCTCCCGCCGAGTTCGCGCATACACATCCGCGTCGAGACGAACCCCAACTCCTCGGCGACCTCGTCCCACGGGTGGCCCTGCAGGACCTTTCGGACGAGCAGGCGTTCCCCTCGGTCGGTAAGCGGCGCCTCGCCGTCGATCAGGTGCGAGACGGCGAGCGGGCGAAAGCTCCCCGGCGCGATATCGAAGGCCCCGGGACCGTAGGCCGCACTCGCGACGTGGATCCAGTCGCGCTCCGTGAGATCGGGATCGACGACAGTATCGACGGAGCCGAGCGCGGCACGGACCACGTCGGGATCGATGTCGTCGAGGGGGTCCGAAAGTGTTCCTTCGATCCGGTCGGCGAACCACGCGGCGTGGCGATCGTGGAGGTCGTATCCAGAATCGCTCGTCGGCGCGAGCATGACCGCCGAGTATTCGCCGCTGGCGTCGTTTCGCGTCGTCGAGAGGTGAACCGTCGAGAAGCTGTTTTCCGTCCAGAAGTCGAGGAGTTCGGGCGTCGCGCCGTAGCCGACGCCGAGCCAATCGACCTCATCGTCGAACTCCCAGCGAATCTCCGAAAGCAGGCGGGAGCCAAGGCCGATCGAACGAACCGCATCGTGGGTGGCGATCCTGAGCACCCGCCAGCCGACCGGCTCGCCAGCCCGCTCGTCGCGCAACTGGCTCGTCAGTAGGTCGGGGATCATGTTCCCGCGGATCCGGCCGCCGTCGTAGAGCTCTCGTCGGGTTTCGGCGGAGAGGCCACCCTCGCGGGCCAGCAGTGCGACGCTCGTGACGTGGCCGTCGTGGGTCAGTGCGCGCACCGAGAGGTTGGGCGCGTCGAGAAGCCTCGCCAAGTCGTTGGGCTCGGTCCGGTAGTGAGCCGTGACGAGCAGGCCGAAGACCTCTCGAAGCAGGCCCTCGTCGGCCGCGAGGGCCGACTTCGAAAGCCGTCGATAGACGGTCGTCTCGGGTGTCGCGTCGGTGACCAGTTGTGCTGCCGGCGGTCGCGCATCGAGCAACAACGCGCGGAACGCCCACACCTCGACGGGATCGCCCGCGGCGTAGCGGATGGGGTCGACCATGTTCGTGGAACGAACCTCGTGGTCGCTCCCCTCTAGACGGTCGCGAAAGCGCACGGAAAACCCTCGACCTGCTCCCTCGTAGCCGTGGATCGTGGTGGTGAAGGCGACCCGGTCGATCCCGAGACAGCGTTCGAGGACGCGAACCGGCAGGGCCGCCGCCTCGTCGACGAGCAGCACGTCCGATTCCTCCTCTACGATATCGAGCGGTCGAACGAAACGAACCCTCCCGCCCGCAGTGGTTTCGAGGTCGTACTTCTCGTCGCGTTCGAGCGATCCCTCGAGCAGTTCGCGGGCGCGTGCGAACACCTCGGCAGCGTTTCGGGCGTCGGGGGCGGTCACGAGCACGTCCTCGCCCTCGGCCGCCAGCGCGCCCGCCGCGAGGCCGGCGGCACTCGACTTGCCACGCCCGCGGTCGGCTTCGATCACGACCGCGCGGCCGTCCTCGCGGAGGGCTTCGAGCGCGGAGAGCGCCGCGGCCTGGTCGCCCGTCAGGCAGGCTTCGTAGGCCGCCCGTGGGAACTTCCGGTCGTCGGGGATCGAAACCGGGGCGCGTTCGTGACGCGGCGCTGGGCGAGTCAAGCCGTCGCGTTCGGTTTCGCCGGAGTCGACGTTCGCGATAGCGATCCCGGGGTGCACTAGGAGAAGCGCGACGATGCGCTCGCGAAAGCGTCCGGTCACGTCGCGTTCCTCGAACGGTGGGACCGCGAGGCTCGCGTCGAACCCGTCGCGCCGGTCGGGCCAACTATCGAAGTCGGGTGCGAGCAGGATCAACAGCCCGCCGCCGTCGACGACGCCCGTGAGTCGCCCGAGCGCGTTCGGCTCGAAGCGGTCGTGGGCGTCGTAGACGACGACCTCGCGGGTGGTTCCGAGCAGTTCGCCGGTCCGTTTCGGATCGAGTTGCTCGCAGGGAAGGCTCTCACGATCGCCAACGAGGGTAGTGTCGGTTACCGGGACGGGAAGGGCATCGAGAACTCCCCGGAGGGCGTCGAATCCGCGTTCGCGGTCGCCGGCCAGCACGAGCAGTCGCCGTTCGTTCGTCTCCCGGGCCTCCCTGAGGAGGCGGGTAGCGACCGCGGGTAGGTCCATGTCCCGGCTTGGAAACGGGGCCGTATGGCCGTTGCCCCTCGTCGCTACCGGCGGTCCACGTAGCGCTCGACGGCAAACACCAGGCGGGCGAATAGGTAGACCCACCACGCCACGAGCACGATATCGGTAACGAAGAGTGACAGGAGGACGTTTCCGATGAATAGGCTGTCGGCGAGTGCGGCGACGACGAGCCCACCGAGAGGGGTGCGGGCCCGCGGATCGATCGGTGACCATTCGGCGAGTCGAGTTTTTATTTCAATTACAAACGTCTTGTGGGAATTTCCGTGTGCCGGGCTCGCACGCCCTCTACCGTTTGAACACGCTTTTATGGGGTGGTGCGCTACTCCGGTGTACAGCCTGCGCGGGGTCATGACGCTCCTAGCCGTTTAGGATCTATGCAGGCAGGGGAGCGAGAGCCCGCGTGCAGGAGGAGATTACAATGCCAGTATACGTCAACTTCGACGTCCCGGCCGACCTTCAAGAGGACGCCCTCGAGGCCCTCGAGGTCGCCCGAGACACGGGTTCGGTAAAGAAAGGAACGAACGAAACGACCAAAGCCATCGAGCGGGGCAACGCCTCACTCGTCGTCATCGCCGAGGACGTCCAGCCCGAGGAGATCGTGCTGCACCTCCCGGAGCTCGCCGACGAGAAGGGAATCCCCTTCGTCTTCGTCGAGACACAGGACGACGTCGGGCACGCCGCCGGTCTCGAGGTCGGGAGCGCCGCCGCCGCGATCACGGACGCCGGCGAGGCCGAAAGCGAGGTCGAGGACATCGGAAAGAAGGTCGAGGACCTTCGCTGAGGTGAGAGAGGATGAGCACAGAAGAGACGACTGACGGATCCACGTCCGCCGAGGTCATCGAGGTCGTCGGCAAAACGGGGATGCACGGCGAAGCCATGCAGGTCAAATGCCGCATCCGCGAAGGCGAGAACCAGGGGCGCATCATCACGCGAAACGTCCTGGGTCCGGTCCGCGAGGGTGACATCCTTCAGCTTCGCGAGACCGCCCGGGAGGCCGACTCCATCGGGGGTCAATAATGGTCGAGACACGCACCTGCGATTACACCGGCGAGGAGATCGAACCCGGTACGGGCGTCATGTTCGTCCGGACCGACGGCACCGTGCTCAACTTCGTCGACTCGAAGGCGGAGAAGAACTACTTCCTCGGACGGGAAGCGCGCGACCTGGAGTGGACCGCCGCGGGCCGCGCCGAGAAGGAGGGGCGTGCGCGCGCCGCCGAGAAGGCCGCAGCGGACACGGAAGCGACCGCCGCCGACGCCGCCGACGAGGGCAGCGAGGTCGCCGCCACCGAGGAGGAAGCCACGGTCGATACCGAGGACGACGACGGCGCAGAGCAGGCCGAAACCGTCGATGACTCCGAGGAGGACCTCGAAGAATGAGCGATCAGGAGCGCACCTTCGTGATGGTCAAGCCCGACGGCGTGCAGCGTGGTTTGATCGGCGAGATCGTCTCGCGGTTCGAGGAGCGCGGTCTGAAGCTCGTCGGCGGGAAGTTCATGCGGATCGACGAGGAACTCGCCCACGAGCACTATGGCGAACACGAGGGCAAGCCCTTCTTCGAGGGGCTCGTCGAGTTCATCACCTCCGGCCCGGTCTTCGCGATGGTCTGGGAGGGCCAGGACGCAGTGGCGCAGGTACGGACCATGATGGGCGAGACCGACCCCGCCGAATCGGCGCCCGGCACCATCCGCGGTGACTTCGGGCTGGATCTGGGTCGCAACGTCATCCACGGATCGGACACTGAAGCGGGGTCCGCCGAGCGCGAGATCGAGCTGTTCTTCGACGACGACGAGCTGCTCGACTATGAGCGCGTCGACGAGACCTGGCTCTACGAGTAGGCCGTTTCGCTCGCGTCAAGAGACCGTTTTCTCCGTTTCACTGCGAGATCCCGTAGACGTCGCCGGACCAGTCCCTCGCTCCGGTGTCGTAACAGGGCCGGTCGCGGTCGAGTTCGTCGATCCGGCGGCGGTCCTCGTCGTCGAGTTCCCAGTCGAGGACCGAGAGGTTCTCGCGGACGTGCTCCGGGGAGGAGGACTTGGGTAGGACGGGGACCTCGTTTTCGATCGCCCAGCGGAGGGCGACCTGGGCGGGCGAGGTGTCGTACTTCTCGGCGAGTTCCTGAATCGTCTCGTCGTCGAAGACCCCCGTCCGAGCGAGCGGCGCGGCGGCCTCGACCACCGTCCCGGTCTCCCGGCAGTACTCGACGAGGCCGGGCCGTTGGAACCAGGGGTGGAACTCGATCTGGTTGACGGCGATGGGGACCTCAGAGACGTGGTGGGCGGCGCTGAGCTGGTAGGCGCTGAAGTTCGAGACGCCGACGTTGCGGACCAACCCGCGCTCGTGAAGCCGCGCCATCCCGTTCAGGGTCTCACGTAGCGAGATCGCGGGGTTGGGCCAGTGAATTAAGTACAGATCGAGGTAGTCGGTCCCGAGCCGGTCCAGCGAGGCCTCGCAGGCCTCGATGACGGATTCGTACGCGAGGTTCGAGGGGAGTACCTTCGAAGTGAGAAAGACGTCTTCGCGGTCGTAGTCGGCCAGTGCGTTCCCGATCTCGGACTCGTTCATGTAGCCCTCGGCGGTGTCGATATGCCTGTAGCCGGCGTCGAGGGCCGAACGCACGGACTCCTCGACGGTTTCGCCCCCGATATCCCACGTTCCAAGGCCAACGGTCGGAATCTGATCGCCGCTCGGCAGCGCAAGCGTTGGTACGGTCATCGAATCGCCTAGAAGGGGCGTACAGACCTTCTTAACTGTTGGTAAGGCCCCCGAAGATCACCGCCGAGTCACCCGATCACAGCCACGCTGAAAGCGACGTCCGGTCGGTGCTTCGGCCGGTATCGACGTAGTACGACGCACAGGCGTTTGCCAGCGCGAGCGCCTGCGTCCAGTCCCAGCCGCGTCCAACGGCGTAGGCGAGGCCGGCGTCGAATCGATCCCTGGCGCCCGTCTCGTGGATCGGATCGGCCACGGGAACGGTAGGGACTGAAACGGTTCAGTCGGCGCTTGCGGGCGTGCGCGCGACCTCGATCTCGCCGTTGTCGATCTCGGCTTCGACCTCGCGGGCGGCCCGCACCATGTTCGCCATCTTCTCGTAAGCCACATCTCGGGGTAGGAGCTTTAGCCCACAGTCCGGCGAGACTGTCAAGCGGTCGGCGGGCACGACCTCGAGGCCCTTTTTGATGTTCTCCTTGATTTCGGCGACTGACTCGACCTCGGCGACGTGGACGTCCGTGACCCCGAGAGCGAGGTTGCCAGTAAAGTCGTGCTCCTTGAAGACCTCGAGCTGTTCGTAGTCGCCGTTTGCGAGTTCCAGATCGTACTCATCCACTGGATAGTCGAGGATCTCGGGGTAGATTCTGGAGTAGTCGCCGTAACAGACGTGCAGTCCGAGGTAGACGTCCTCGTGGACCTCCTCGGCGATGCGTTCGAGACACTCGCCGACGATGGCGTGGTCGTCTGGCGTGGTCGCCAGCGCGGGCTCGTCGATCTGGATGTATCGGGCTCCGGCGTCGACGAGCTTTTGGATCTCCTCGTTGACCAGATCGGCCAGATCGTAGGCCAGTTCCTCCTCGGTGTCGTAGGCCTCGTTGAACGACCAGTTCGCGAGCGTGTAGGGACCCGTGATGGGGACCTTGACCGGCCTGTCGGTGAGGTCGGCGGCGAACTCGTACTCGTCGACCAGCCAGTTCTCGTCGTAGGTGACCTCGCTGACCACCGAGGGTTTGTCGAAGTAGTTGTGCCCCCAGACCTTCACGGGCCCGTTGAACTCGTAGCCGTCGATCCGGTGGGCGAAGAACTCCACCATCTCGTTTCTGCGGACCTCTCCGTCGACGAGCACGTCCAGTCCTGCCCGCTCGTGTTCGTCGGTGATGACGCGGGCGGCGTCGTCGGTCGCCTCCGCCCAGTCCTCATCGTCGAAGTTCGCTTCCTCGTCCTCCCAGAGGTCCCGGACTCGGTGGAGCCACTTGGGTTTGGGGTAGCTTCCCACCACCGTGGTCATGATGAACGTCTCGTTGTCGTGGTCGGGCCGGCGGAACTGTTCTCGAGTACTCATGCGAGACACCTCCGGTGTCGAGTGTGAGCAGGGAGCAACTCCGTTGCGATTGCGCTCATGCCGTCACCTCCTCGCGGGCGGCGACCTCACCGAGCGCCGCGAGTTTTTCTTTATATTTGTTCTCGGGCAGATAGAACAGCTCGGTATTGGTACTCACGTAGGTGGTCTCGAACTCCTCGGCGGGCAGACGCTCGCCGATCCAGTCGATGCGTTCTGCGATCGTATCGGGGCTTTCTACCAGTGTATTCTGTCCGTCAAGCAGGCCCAGCGCGATCGAGTCCTTCGTGCCGTACTCTTGGATGTTGTACAGGTTGTCCTCGACGTCGCTGACGAAGTCGTAGCCCACGGCGTCGACGTCGGCGTCGAGCAGGTGGGCGTGGACCTTCTCCTCCAAGGCACCCCAGTAGGTGTGGACGACGACCTCGGCGTCGGTCGCCGCGGCCACGCGGTCGATCGCCTCGCTCGCCCGTTCGTCCTCACCGTCGCCCGGCGGGGTTTCGACGAGCGAGGGTTCGAGCAGGAACAGGGTCTCGTGGGCCGGGAACGATCCGATCTCGCCCGCGAGGAAATCGGCGATCGCGTCCAGAAAGTCGCCCTCCCGGTAGTGTTCGTTGCTCGCGAGGTCCGCGAGCGAGTACGGCCCCGGCAGGACGGCCTGCAGCGAGTCGGTGTGCTCGCTTGTGGCTTGGAGTTCGCGCGCGATATCGCCGTTGGCGGTGAGTTCGCCGGTCACGACGGGATCGCGGTAGAAGTTGTTGTTGTCGTAGTAGCGGACGATCCCGCGGGTCTCGACGTTCTCGTGGACCGCGAGCGGGTGGGCGAGCATGTCGTCCCAGCGCGCTTGGCCCTCGACGGCGCGGTCGAGTCCGGCCTCGCGCTGATCCGTGAGGAACTCCTCGCGGATCTCGTCGTATGTCGTCGTGATCTCCTCTCCCTCGTCGCCCCCGATCAGGTCCCCCTTCTGGTGACCCTTGAGACTCGACAGCGAGTCCTTCCCCCAATCGGGAAGGGGATACAGCCCCGGTGTAGTCGTGACGATACTCATGTACCCGTCGTAGGTAATGCGACTGTTTAATATTTCTTATTCTGGTTGATGCTTGAGAGTAATACACCTTCTATCGGACCAGTCTCAGCACCGACAGCGTCTCGAAGGGGAACGACTCCTCGGCGACGACGCTCGCCTCGAATCCCCTGTTTTCGGCGTACTCGAGGAGCGTCTCGAAGCCGGTGAGGCTGCTTACGAGCAAAAGGACGATCCCACCGGGTGCGAGGGCGCAGCTGACCGAATCGAGGAACGGTTCGATCACCGCGCGCCCGGACTCGCCGCCCGAGAGGGCGACCTCCATCCAGTCGTCCCACTCGTTTTCGGGATCGGTCGGAAGGTAGGGCGGATTGAATGCCACGGCGTCGAAGACGCCCGGGCGGAAGGGGGCCAGGAGGTCCCCGCGAACCGCTTCGAGTCCCCGATCGCGAGCCCGCTCGCAGGCATGGGGATTGAGATCGGAGGCGATCACGCGCGCGCGCGTTTCTGCGAGACGGTCGCCGACGTAGCCCGATCCGGTGCCACAGTCCAGTACGGTCCAGCCGGGTTCGACCGCTTCGACGGCGGCCTCGGCGAGCAGCCGCGAGTCCTCGGCGGCCCCATAGACCTCGGTTTCGACGCCGCGCCGGTCGGCGAGATCGCGGGTCACGACTCGCTCTCACCGTGTCGTTCTCGCGTGGTTCGGGTGCCGTCGACCCGGCCGAGGCTTCCGTTCCGGTCCGTGAGCGCGCGCTGTGGAAACGGGATCGAGATGTCTTCGCGATCGAACGCGGCGTTGATTGCCTTGATAACGGACTGTTTCGCCCGCCAGCGCCGGCGTGCACTCGGCTTGTCGATCCAGAACCGGACCTCGAAGTCGATCGAGGAGTCACCGAACTCCCGAACGACGACCTGCGGGGTCGGAACCCGCATGAGTTCGTCGAGGTCGGAAATCGCCTCGCGGATGACCGCCTCGGCCCGATCGAGATCGGTGTCGTAGTCGACGCCGACCGAGACCCGAAGGCGCAAGCGCCCCTTCTTCGAGCGATTGTTGATCGTCTGGGAACTCACCTCGTCGTTCGGGACGATCATGTACTCGCCGTCGAACGTCTGGATCCGGGTGCTGACGATCGTGATGTCGCTGACGATCCCCTCCTGATCGCCGATTTCGACCCAGTCGCCGATCTCGAAGGGGCGCGAGAACATCAGGACGAACCCCGCGAAGATCGACGCGAGCGTCTGTTGGGCCGCGAGCCCGAGGATCGCACCGAGGACGCCGGCCCCGATCAACAAGCCGCTCAGGTCGACGCTCCAGAGCCCGAGGGCGACGAGAACGGCGAGGATGTAGCTCCCGACCTGCGTGAGCCGGTAGGTTACCTCGAGTTGGTGTTCGCTGACCGTCTCGTGGCCGCCGAGCAGTTCGCTGATCAGCCCCTTGAGGAAGCGCACGAAGACGAACGTCCCGACGAGCAGGCCGACCGTCAACAGCACGCGACCGAACGTCGCGGTGTCGACGTTCGCCCGGTCGAGCGCGAACGCGACGGTGTTGGCCTGTCCCCAGACCCCGATGACGACCGCGATCGCACCGAGCAGCGAGCCGGCGATGGCGATCGAGCCGGCCAGATCGACGACGGTAGATTGCACCTCGTCGTCGGGGAACCGACGGAGGCGCGCGACGCTCCAACTCACCAACGAGACGATCGCGACCGCGAGAAACGTGATCACGATTCGCATCGGAACCGTCGGGTAGCGCTCGGCCAGTACGTCCAATCCGGCGAGTAGCTCGCTCACTTCGGATCGCCCCGTTCGAGCGCCACCTCACAGAGCGCGGCGAACTCGGACGGAGCGAGGGTTCCTGCACGCCGGCCCATCATCCCCTCGTCGGCGGCCTCGACGACTGCGTCGGGGTCTTCGAGCCCGGAGATGTGGCCCGTGTTGCGGATCGCGTTCCTGAGGGTCTTTCGCCGCTGGGTAAAGAGCGCCTTGACGAACCGCAAAAAGAAGGCCTCGTCCGAGACGGTGTACTCGGGGTCTCTGGGGCGAGCCCGGACGACCGCACTCTCGACCGCCGGTGGTGGCGAAAACGCCTCCTTGGGGACGGTCTCGACGATCTCGCAGTCGGCGTAGTGTTGTGCGGAAACCGAGAGCCGACCGTACTCGGGCGTGTCGGGATCGGCAACCATCCGTTCAGCGAACTCCCGCTGAAACATCAAGACGAGCGGGCGTTTTCTGGGGAACAGGCGAAACGCGATCCGGCTGGAAACGCCGTACGGGAGGTTTGAGATACAGGTCGTGAAATCGGGAATCTCGACGTCGAGGGCGTCGCCCTCGATCACGGTGAGACGCCCGTCTTCGATCTCGGTTGCGAACTCGCGGCGGAGAAACGAGATGAGGTCCCGGTCGCGCTCGATCGCGGTGACGCGATCGGCGACGCGACAGAGCCTGTCGGTCAGCGCGCCGGTGCCGGCTCCGATCTCGAGGACGTGGGCGAGATCCGCGTCGATGCCGATAGCGTACTCCGGAAGCCGATCGAGCACCCGGTCGTCGACGAGGAAGTGCTGGTCGGCGTTCGGATCGCCACGAACCCCGGCGCGCGCGAGCAGTCCGTCGGGATCTCTCATTTCCCGGGCGTAGACGACCGCTCGTCGTAAACCTCTCGTTTCGCTATTGCTCGCGGACGAACAACCGGTATTTGAGTTCGTCCTCGCGTAGTTCCTCGAGGATGCGGTCGGCGAGCACGCCCTGCGGGTCGTGCAGCCCCGTCACGCGGTCGTCGAGGTCCTCGAAGTCCTCGAAAGGCCGGCGTTTTCGCTCGTCGAGGATCGTGTTCCTGAGCTTCTTGCCGATCCCCGGTAACAGGTTGAGCTGGTGGAGC
This sequence comes from Halalkalicoccus paucihalophilus, assembly GCF_001593955.1. Classification (GTDB taxonomy): domain Archaea; phylum Halobacteriota; class Halobacteria; order Halobacteriales; family Halalkalicoccaceae; genus Halalkalicoccus; species Halalkalicoccus paucihalophilus. The sequence goes on from NZ_LTAZ01000004.1 coordinate 752,908, forward strand.
CGAAGGGTGATCGGCTGGGCGTCGTTGTAGATGGAGACGAACCGGTCTTCCTCCTCCTCGATGAGGTCCTCGATGACGTATTCGAGTTCCGAGCGCGCGCCGCTCGAGAGGTCCTCGTAGTCGATGGCATGAACCCGTTCGACACCTTCGGGCGGGGAGGTGATGTCGAGCCGGTCGCCGATCTTGACCCCCGAGTCGTCGGTGAGCGTCAGCTCGTGAAGGGTAAAGTGCTCGCTGTCGAGGACGAACGCGATCGGCGGCTTCTGATACCCCGGGCGGTCGTCGTCCGCCCGGCCGTGGGGGAGATAGTCGAGGACGATCGCGTCCTCTACGGGGGTAGCGTCGCTCTCGCTCATGGCGGTTGTACGCGAAGCGGCCACTTAAAGAGTCGGCCGACTACGCGTACTGCGAGACGACGTTCAGGATCTCGTCGAGTTCGTCACCCGAGAGCGAATAGCGCTCTTGGGCGTAGACCGAGCGGAGTTCGTCCCGATCCCGCGGCAGGAGGTCGGCGATCTTGTAGGCGGTCGACTCGTCGACCTTCTCGAGTTCCCGGAGGTCCGAAACGAGCGCGTTCGCGTCCTCGGGCGAGAGGACCGCGAAGGTGTTGACGTGCTCGATCGCACGCGCGAGTTCGTAGCGCATCTCCCGGTCGGGATCGGCGGCACGCTCGGCCTCGACGTCCGCGAGCAGTGCTTTCGTCTCCGAGACCGTGAGATACTCCTCGTCGAGTATCTCTCTGAAGATCGTCATTCCTGGGCGCGCAGGTGGGCGGGCTTTGCGATCAGCGTCTTTCGCTTGCCGCCGTCGGTGATCTCGACCTTGTAGGCCGTTCCCTGCTTACCCGCGACGACGCCGGTGTGGCCGTTGAACCGGGGGTGGAACCGGCCTTCAGGAACGCTCGGGTCGATTTTGAGGTGGACGCGCTGGCCCTCCTCGTAGCGGGCGACGGCACGCTGTGGCGGGGAGGTCCCGCGCTCGCGGGGGTGGTTCGAGAGTTTCTTGCGTGTGCTGTTGAGGGGTCCGTTTGAACTCGGCATAGTCGTACCGACGAGTTACCCCGTGACGGTTATAAATCGTATGATCCGTACGTATCCCCTCGCGGTCCGACGACAAGAGTAATCGGCTCGGCCGCGCGACAGGAAGTATGGACGGCCCGAAGACCACCGAACAGCGAATCGAGACCCGCGCGATCCACGCCGGACAGGACCCCGACGAGGAGACCGGCGCGCTCATGACGCCCATTCACGCCAACTCCACGTACGTGCAGGACGCCCCCGGCGAGCACCGAGGCTACGAGTACTCCCGTACTGGGAACCCCACCCGGACGGATCTGGAGGAAAACCTCGCCTCGCTTGAGGGCGGGGAGTTCGGTCGGGCCTTTTCCTCGGGGATGGGCGCGATCAACACCGTGATGAACCTGCTCGAATCGGGCGATCACGTCGTGACCGGCGAGGACGTCTACGGCGGCACCCACCGCATCTTCACGCAGGTCTACGAGGAGTACGACATCGCGTTCTCGTTCGTGGACATGACCGACCTCGACGAGATCGAGGCGGCGTTTCGGGAGGACACCGAACTCCTCTGGCTCGAAACGCCAACCAATCCCCTCATGTCGATCGTCGACATCGAGGGCGCAAGCGAGATCGCCGACGCACACGACGTGATCTGTGCCATTGACAACACGTTCGCCACCCCCTATCTCCAGCGTCCGCTCGACCTCGGTGCCGACGTGGTCTGTCACTCGTTGACAAAGTACCTCGGCGGACACTCGGACGTGGTCGCCGGCGCGCTCGTGACCGACGACGCGGATCTCGACGAACGACTGGGGTTTTACCAGAACTCCGTCGGCGCGACGCCCGGTCCCTTCGACTGTTTTCTGGTTCTTCGGGGCACGAAGACCTTGCCAGTGAGGATGGACCGTCACTGCGAGAACGCCCGGACGGTCGCGGAGTGGCTTGACGACCACGCCGACGTCGACCAGGTGTTCTACCCCGGGCTTGAATCGCATCCGGGCCACGAGATCGCCGCCGAACAGATGGACGACTTCGGCGGAATGCTCAGTTTCGAACTCGATGGCACCTTGGAGCAGGCGAGCACGCTGGTCTCTGAGACGGAGGTGTTCACGCTCGCCGAGAGCCTCGGCGGCGTCGAAAGCCTGATCGAACAGCCCGCGCCGATGACCCACGCAGCGATCCCCCGCGAGGAGCGAATCGCGGCCGGTCTGACCGACGGTCTGATTCGGGTGAGCGTCGGCATCGAGAACGGCGAGGACCTGATCGCGGATCTCGAACAGGCGATCGACACGGCCGTGAACTGAAGACCGTCCGCGGTGGGACGGTGGTCTCGATCGGTGGTCGCCGACTGGGCGACCACCGATCGAACGGGGAAGGGCAGGCGTTCCCCGAGAGCGCCGTCCGACCGGACGGCGCGACTCGGCGGCACCTGGTTGGAAATGAAAAGGGCGAACAGCCGCTGCCAAGCGGCTGTGAGGGCTTTCGTTAGATGCGACCGACGTTCTCGACTTCGACGCTCTCGACGCCCTCGACCTCCGAGAAGCGCTCCTCGACGGCTTCGGTGCCGCCGGCATCGTCGGGGACGATCACGGTCGGGAGCAGTGCGACCAGCCCGAACGCGACGTCATCGCGCTCGAACCCGTTGATCTTCGCGCCCTCGGGAAGCGATCCCTCCAGTCGGTCCTGAAGCTCGTCGAGGTCGATCTCGGGGTTTTGGGGCATGACCTTGAGTTTCGCGGCGACCTTCCCCATGGTTATGGCCCCGTAAAGCCGCAGTCGGGACACTTATACAGATTGCTCTGCTTGCGGCATTTCGCACAGCGGTAGATCTGGGTACCACACTCGGGACATGCGAATCGGGCGGCGTTGGTCCCCGAGATGTTGATCCCACACGAGACGCACTTTCGTGCTCGCTTCTGTTGGGACTGACTCATACCCCGTCCTTGCTCCGCGGCGCTTTTAACCGTTGTCGTTCGGGATCAGTAGTACCACAGCGCGATGGGACCGATCAGCACGCCCATCAGATGGACGCGGTTCGCACCGAACCGTACGGGAATGAACCCGACGAGCGCGCTCACGAGGAAGACGACGATACCGATCGCACCCGCGAAAGCGTACGACAGAACCACGAGCAGCGTGAGAACCACGACACAGAGTTTGGCGTAGTCGACAGTGCCGATGACCCGGAGATACCAGTCGCCGACGACGAGCACGAGGACGAACCCGATCGCGGCAGCGATGGCGACGGCAGAAAGCAACACGGGAAGGTTCAACGGCACCTCGGCGCGTTCGACCGCAACGAGTACGCCGGTTCGGGGTGCGCCGAGCGCCACCAGCGCGAACAGCGCGAAGATCGTGTTGGCTGTATTGACCCCGCTGGTCGCGATCACGAACCCCCTATCCCCGCTCGATCCCGGAAGCGCGAGCAGCGCGAGAACGGCCGCGATCGCACTCGAAACGCCTGGCAGGTAGCCGACGACTGCACCCGCGAGTGCCCCGGCCGCCGCCGGCAACAGCACCGCCCGCCGCGGGATCGTGATGGTCTTATCGGTCTGCTCGGGGATGCCGGAGCCACCCATCGCGTCGATCAGAATCGGTGCGCCGAAGAGCCCTGCGAACAGCGGCGCGAGGACGTCGCCGTACAGCGGTGCTGCGGGGTCGAGATCGAGCGTCGCCATCCCCAATAGGGCACTGATCCCGAAGGCGAGCACCCCGCCAGCGAACCCCGAGAGGGAGTTCTCGGTTAGCAGCATGATCGCGACGACCGTCCCCAAAACGAGCGGCATGTTCGCCGCGAGCGTCGGCCACGCCTTGATCATGAGGAACGTCATCGGGACCGCAAGCGGCACGGCGAACACCACTGCCAGTGCGCTGCCCATCGCCGAGAGTCGCAGGGCTTCGTAGCCTCTCCCTTCGAGCACGAGTCGATGGCCGGGCAGGGCTGCTACCGCCATTTCGGCGTCGGGGACCCCAAGTGCCAGCGCCGGCACCACGTCCAGAAAGGTGTGGACGACGCCCGCAGACAGCATCGCCGCGCCGACCAAAAGCGGTGGGCCCGGTACGAGAGGTGCCGCCCCGGCCAGAAGCAACGCGAAGTTGTTCGCGTGTAGTCCCGGCGTCAGACCACTCAGCGTGCCCAATAGCGCGCCACCGAGGACGAACGTGAGCGCGTATAGGGCGAGAGCGGGGTCGGTCGAGATGGTGACGCCGAGGTCCACGCGCCTCTTGAACCCGGCATCCTATTTGAACGTCGGGAACGACACAGCGACTTCAGCGGTCGCTTCTCGACGGAAAATAAACGGAGAAGTCTGTAGTCGAGGCGTCTAACCGAACAGCTGGCCGAGGCCCTCGCCACCCGCGTCATCGTCCTCGTCGTCTTCCTCTTCCGCTTCGGCTTCCTCGGCTTCCTCCTCGCTGCCGTCGTCGGCCTCGTCGGCCTCGCCGCCCGCAGCGCCACCAGCGGCCCCGCCTGCGGCGGGGACGGCGGCGGCCTGTTCGACGGCGTCGTCGATGTCGACGTCCTCGAGTGCAGCGACGAGCGCCTTGACTCGGGACTCCTCGACGTCGGTACCAGCGGCCTCGAGGACGCTGGTCAGGTTGTCTTCGTTGATCTCTTCGCCGGTCTCGTTCAGGATGAGTGCTGCGTAAACGTATTCCATTGTAAGTATCTCCTCGTTATCCGAACATCGCTCCGAGCCCTTCGCCACCTGCGTCATCGTCGTCGTCATCGTCGTCGTCGGGCTCGGCGTCGGCCTCGTTTTCGTCAGCCTGTTCTTGCTCGTCCGTGTCCGCGTCGGCCTCCTCATCGGGCTCGGGCGCTTCGACGCCACGGAGCTCCTCGGGAAGTGCCTCCTCGTCGTCGATCTGTGCGGCAAGCGCGCGCATCTGCGCGTCGGCCTTGCTCACGAGGTCGTCGGCGAGGTCGGGGCTCTCGATGGCGGCGAACAGGCCGATACTCTTCGCCTCGCCGGTCGCCTTCGAGAGCAGCGCGGGTGCGGTCTGGGCCGTCGGGTAGACGGCGTTGATCGAGAGGTTCCGCGCGCCGGCGACGGCGGCCTCGATGTCCGCACGGTACTCGTCGACGTCGATCGCCAGATCCTCGGGATCGAAGAGGATGCCCTCGCTGTAGACGGATCGGAGGTCGAGTCCGACCTCCTTTGGCTCGATGCCGAGCTCCGAGAGGACGTTCGAGAGGTCCTGTGAGACCTCCTCGCCCTCCGAGAGGACCTGCGAGTCCTCGGTGACGTGGATCGAGCCGTCCTGGATCCGCGCGGCGGCACCGACCTGCTGGAGTTCGCCGACGAACGGTCCCGGGTCGACTCCCGTATCCCCTTCGGGGATGACGATGTCGTTCGGGGCGACCTCGCCGGCACCGATGGGCGCGGGCGATTTCGACTCCTCGAGCTGTTTGTACAGCCCGAAGGGGTTGTCGTTCGTCCCGATGACGCCGACCTGTCCCGCGACGTGCTCGGTGAGGTCGTCGAGTCCGTCGCCGACCGCTTCGAGCGCACGGGTGAGCAGCGTGTTGCGGCTGACCCGCAGCTCCGCACTGCCGTGGAGATCACGGCGCATGTTCTGGAGCTGGCGGCTCGGAATGCCGGCGATGTTGACGACGCCGACGCTCTCGTACGAATCGAGCATTTCGACGAGCTCGTCGACCTCCTCGCGCTTCCACTCGGGGAGGTTCTCGGTCTTGCGTTCGCCTTCGGCTCCTGTGGTGCTCATTTAGGCCACCTCGACGGCCGGTCCCATCGTCGTTTTGACGTAGACCGAATCGATGTTGAGCGGGCCCTTCTCTAGGTCGCCGTACAGCCGGCGCAGGATCGTGTCGATGTTGTCGCCGATCTCCTCGGCGGACATCTCCTCGGTGCCGACGAGCGCGTGGAACGTTCGTCGGTCCCGGCTGCGGACCTGCACCGTGTTCTTCATCCGGTTGATCGTCTCGACGACGTCCTCGTCGGGCTGGAGCGGCGTCGGCATCTTCCCGCGGGGGCCGAGCACCTGCCCGAGCGATGCACCAATGGTGGGCATCATCGAGGCTTCGGCGATGAAGAAGTCGGTGTTGTCGGCGAGGTCTTTCGCGGCGTCCTGGTCGTCGCCCAGATCGTCGAGGTCATCGCTAGAGAAGACCTCGTCGGCGACGGTTTCGGCCCGGACGGCGGTTTCGCCCTCGGCGAAGACGACGATACGCGTGTCCTGTCCCGTTCCCGAGGGAAGGACGACGCTCTCGTCGACGCGGTTCGACGGATCGTTGAGATCGAGATCGCGCAGGTTGATCGCGAGGTCGACCGTCTCACGGAAATTCCGTTGTGGGGCGTCCTCGAGTGCGCGAGCGACTGCTTGTTCTATATCCTGATCTGCCATCGTTCACCTCCGTAGTACGACTGCGTGTCTGCTACGGTGTGAAACAGGCTGCACCTGTCTCGGTTGGGAGAAGTGCAATGGGCGACTTAAACCCGTCGAAGCGATAGCGGCCGTCGGCACAAGGCGCTTACGCCACAGCGCCCTATCGACGGTATGTCGGCGCTCGCGTTCCTCGCCGCGTGCTGTCTCGCGGCCGTCCACCTGTTTGCCGGGCGGCTCCGCGGTCTGGACCGGATCCCACGCAGCCGCTGGCTCTCCTTTGGCGGTGGCGTCTCGGTCGCGTACGTGTTCGTCCATATGCTGCCCGAACTGAACGAGCACCAACGCGCGTTCGGGACCGCGGACCCGCTCGCTGGGTTTCTCGACCGCCACGTATATCTCGTTGCCCTCGCCGGCTTCGCCACGTTCTACGGGCTCGAACGCCTCGCCCAACGCTCGCGCCGGAGTGAGCGGGCGGTCGACGAGCCGGTCTTCTGGATCCACGTCGCCTCGTTCGGGCTGTACAACTGTCTGGTGGGCTACCTCCTCGTCCACCGGATCGACCCCGGTACCGAGTCGCTAGTGGTGTTCATCGTGGCGATGGCGCTTCACTTCCTCGTCAACGACTACGGGCTCCGTCACCACCACGCGAGGAGTTACCACCGGATCGGTCGCTGGTTGCTCGCGGGCGGCGTCCTCCTCGGATGGGGTCTCGGAACGGCGATAACGCTCGGCGAGATCGCGCTCGCGGTCCCGGTCGGGTTTCTGGGCGGCGCGGTCGTCCTCAATGCGATCAAAGAGGAGCTTCCCGAGGAACGCGAGAGCCGATTCTGGTCGTTCGCACTCGGTGCTGCGGGTTACGCTACCCTGCTGCTCGCGATCTGAATCACTCCTCGGCGTCGATCTCGAGTTCCTCGTCGCCTCGCGGCCATTCCATCTCGATCTCGAACTCGCGTTCGTCCTCGCTGTCCTCGAGTTCGACCTCGAACTCGACGGTTTCCGCGGGGTCGATATCGACCTCGACGTCGCCCAGAACCACGGTGAACGCCTCGTTGGATCGCAGTCCGTCGGCGACCTCTTCGAAGTAGGTCGCGGCTTCCTCCCGAGTCAGTTCGGCTTCGTGTTCGAGTTCTCCAGCCATAGCAACTGCTATGTCACATGGATAGCGGGTAAAACTGTCGCCGGATCAGGCCGCGACTTCCTCGGCGAACTCGTCGTCGTACTCGCCCGAGTCGAGGCGCTGCTTGAACTCGCGTGGGTTCTCCCCCTCGATAGTGACGCCGAGCGAGGTACAGGTACCGACGACCTCCTTTGCCGCGCCCTTCAGGTCGTAGGCCAGCAGGTCGGGCAGTTTCTGCTCTGCGATCTGTTTGACCTGGTCGACCGAGAGGTCCGCGACGAAGTCCTTCTGGGGCTCGCCGCTGCCGGTGTCGAAACCGGCCTCGTCCTTGATCAGCGCCGCCGTCGGCGGGACGCCGACGTCGATCTCGAAGGAACCGTCGTCCTCGTAGGTGATCGTCACGGGGACTTCGGTGCCGTCGAACGCCGCCGTCTGGTCGTTGATCTCCTGGACGACGGCCTGTACGTCTACGGGGGTGGGTCCGAGCTCGGGACCGAGCGGCGGGCCGGGGGTGGCCTCGCCGCCCGGAACGAGCGCTTCGATCGTTCCAGCCATACCCGGAGGAACCGTCGCATCGGGTTTAAGACTTGCCTTCCGGCCAGCGGTCGTGTGACTGGCTTACACGCTCGATTCGGCCGGTCCCGCCGACGCTCGCGAAAGGAGACTGTTTCCCAGACGGGGGTGGCTGTTCGTCGGTCGATTCCGATCAGGGAACGGAGATCCCGTGCCGGGCGAGGTACGTGTTTACGTCCTTGATCTCGATCGGACTCCCGATGATCCGCACCGACTGACGTTCGTCGAACACCGTCACGGCGAATCTCGACTCGAGATCACCCCTGATGCCATCGAGCGCGGCCGGCGGGACCACGATCTGGGTGCTATCTCGCAACCGTGACGGGTCTGGCATCGTACATTTTTAACGAGATAGGCGGGTAGTATGAATGTACCGAACTCGGGTCCGGTAAACGGAAAGGGTTTTTCGCTCGAAGCGGCGAGTAGGGGACGATGGGACTGGAAGCAGAGATCGAGGCGATCGAGGAGGAGATCGCTTCGACGCCATACAACAAGTCGACCGAAGCCCACATCGGCCGGCTGAAGGCGAAACTCGCGGACAAGAAGGAGAAACTCGAAAACCAGTCCTCCGCGGGCGGCGGCAGCGGCTACGCCGTCGAGAAGACCGGCGACGCCACCGTTGCGCTCGTGGGCTTTCCGAGCGTCGGTAAATCCACCCTGCTCAACGCGCTTACCAACGCCGAAAGCGAGGTCGGTTCCTACGAGTTCACCACGCTGAACGTCAACCCCGGAATGCTCCAGTATCGGGGCGCGAACATCCAGATCATGGACGTACCGGGATTGATCGAAGGTGCCGCGAGCGGGCGGGGTGGCGGCCGGGAAGTCCTCTCGGTGGTCCGGGCAGCGGACCTCGTCGTCTACGTCCTCACGGTGTTCGAGATCGACCAGTACGAGCGCCTGAGCGAGGAGCTCTACGCGAACAAGGTCCGTCTGGACACCGAGCCGCCGAGCCTCTCGATCGTAAAGAAGGGCCGCGGGGGGATCCGCGTAACAGCCAGCGGCGATCCGGGCCTCCCGAAGGACGTGATCAAGGAGGTATTACGGGAACACGGCTACGTCAACGCGAACGTCACGGTTCGCGAGGAGCTCGACGTGGACCGACTGATCGACTCGATCATGGAAAACCGGGTGTATCTCCCCTCGATCGTCACCGTCAACAAGGCCGACCTGATCGACCGCGACTATCTGGAGACGGTCAACGAGGACCTGCGGGCCCACGATCTGGACCCCGAGGAGGTGACGTTCATCTCCGCCGAGGAAGAAAAGGGATTGGAGGGGCTCAAAGAGCGGATCTGGGATACGCTCGGACTGATCCGGATCTACATGGACAAGCCCGGTCGCGGGATCGACTACGAGGAGCCGTTGATCCTCAAAGAAGGCAGCGACATCGAGGACGCGATGGAGAAACTCGGCGGGGAGTTCAAGGAACGCTTCCGCTTTGCACGCGTCTCGGGCCCGAGCGCAAAACACGACGAACAGCAGGTCGGCACCGACCACGAACTCGCCGACGAGGACGTCGTGAAGTTCATCCTCCGACGATAAATCGCCGAGCACGAGCGAGCTGTTGTGAGGGGTTCTCGAACGGTCGTGACGTGGTTGGCGGCCTCGGATCCCTCTTGATCCTGTCGCCTTCCGGCGATCGTGCCGGCCATCGCGAGCCGCCGCCCGATCCCCGCGCTGTTCGTCGGAATCCGGTCGGACGGCGCGATCCACCGGTTGGACGAGGACCGATTCGGATCCGCGGGACGGACCCGGCGAGTCGTTAGGCCGCGAGATGCCGCCTCGACGACGACCGAGGTGCCTATACGGCTCGGGACGAACCCTCGTGTATGTCCCGTGGCGTCGGCGAGTTCGACCTCGTTCAGGGGGCGATCCCCGACTCGTTCGCGATCGTCGTCGCGTTGCTCACCCAACTGGGCGATATCTGGTTCGTGACGCTGCTGTTCGTGGTCCTTGCCGTCCGCTACGACGGGACCGACCGAGACCGGATCGTCGCCGCCGGCGGACTGGTGATCGGTGCGATCGCGCTGGTGTTGTTCACCAAGGAGCTCTTCGCGCTGCCCCGTCCCGACCAGCCGCTCGTCGCGCTCGAAGCGCTCTGGGTGCCGTTTCAGCTCATCTACTCGCTGACCGGCTACGCCAGCGGCTACGGCTTTCCCAGCGGCCACGCCGTCATCTCGACGGCGACGTACCTCTCGCTCGCGACGGTACTGCCGGTGAGCACTCGCCGACGCCGGTACGCCGCCGCGACGGGGATCCTCGCCATCGTGGGCTTCTGTCGGGTCGCCCTCGGCCTTCATTACCTCGTCGACGTGCTCGCGGGGATCGCCCTGAGCGCCGTTTTCCTCTTTCTCGCGTTCCGCCTGTTGGCTCGCTATCGCTCGTCGGAGACACGTCGAACCGTCGCGCTGGGAATCGGAAGCGTGCTCGCGCTCGCCGCCGTCGTCGTCACGGGTATACACATCGAGGCGCTGGCGCTGTTGGCGGTCGCGCTCGCATTGTTCGGCCTCTCATGGCGGGCCGACCCGCAGCGAGTCGCCGTGTAGCAACCCGATAGGCGGCAAATCCGTCGGCTCTCGGTACTGTTTTGGCCCCCGGAGGCGTTGGCCCGGGTATGGGAGCGACACTCGACCACGTCATGATGCGCGTCTCGGACTTAGAGGAATCGCTCGAGTGGTACGGCGAGCATCTGGGCTACGAGGAGAAGGACCGCTGGGAGGCGGACACCTTCACCAACGTCTATCTGGGTCCCGAGAAGCTGGGCGAGGAGGGCGCGATGCTCGAACTCACCCACAACCACGACGGCGGGCCCGAGGAGATGGGTGACGCCTGGGGCCACATCGCGGTTCGCGTCCCCGACGGCGAGCTCGAGGACTACTACCAACAGCTCATGGACGAGGGCGTCGAGGACTACCGGGACCCCGACTCGTGTGGCGGCCGGTACGCCTTCGTGAAGGACCCCGACGGCCACGAGATCGAGATCGTAAAACGCGACCCCGAGCAGGGCGCGCTCTGGTCGATCGACCACACGATGATCCGCGTCGAGGACGCCGACGAGGCGCTCGGCTGGTACACCCGGAAGTTCGAGTACGAACACACGGGCCGCTGGGAGGCCGACTCCTTCGCGAACTACTTCATGAAACCCGAGGGCGCGAGCGACGAGTCGATGGCGCTCGAACTCACCTACAACTACGGGGACAACACCTACGACCTCGGTGACGCGTGGGGCCATCTCTGTGTTCGTGCCGATGACCTGAACGAGTTCTGGGACGACCTGATGACCCGGGACGCCCCCGACTACCGCGATCCTGAGTCCTGTGACAACGAGTACGCCTTCACGAAGGACATGGACGACCACGAGATCGAGATCATCGAGCGCGATCCGAACAGCGACTCGTTGTTCCCGAACTAAGCGCGTTCGGACGGACAAACGGGGCACAAGTCGAACCCCAAACCGTCATCCCTTTTATCAGATCATGAGTGCCCGCAACTAGTGACACTTCGCGAGATCCTCGTCGCCGTCGCCGCCGGCGTCGTCCAGGGGTTCGTCGAGTGGCTCCCCATCTCGAGTTCGGGCAACCTCTCGCTGTTCCTCACGGCGCTGGGGACAGCCCCCGACATCGCCGTGCGACTCGCGCTGTTCCTCCAGATGGGGACGACGCTCTCGGCGACGATCTACTACCGCGGGACGATCCGTGATGCGATCGCGAACGCCCCCGGCTGGCGACCCCGACGTGCCTTCGCTGACGCCAACGCCGAGACCTCGTTTATCATCGTCGCGACCGCGATGACCGGGCTGGTCGGGATCCCGATCTACATTACCCTGATCGATCTGGCGAGCGACCTGACCGGCGGGGCGTTCGTCGCGCTGATCGGCTTCCTGCTCGTTTTGACCGGCCTGCTCCAGCGGGCGACCGACGCCGTCTCGCTGGGGGATCGGGGAACCCCCTCGCTCGTGGACGCGATCCTCGTTGGCGCGTTCCAGGGCGTGACGATTCTTCCGGGGATCTCGCGCTCGGGAACCACCGCGAGCGTCCTCCTGTTCCGCGGCTACGAGGGGCCCGCGGCGTTTCGCCTCTCGTTCTTGCTCTCCATTCCGGCCGGGATCGGGGCGGGTCTGTTGATCCTCGCGGACGACGGTTTGCCGACGACAGGACTGGAGGCACTCGTCGCGCTGGCCGTGAGCGCGGTCGTCGGCTACGCGATGATCGACGCGATCATGCGGGTCGTCAACGAGGTGGCGTTCTGGTTCGTCTGCGTCGTCCTCGGCGGGCTGGCGGTGCTGGGCGGCGGGCTAACGATGGTCATCTGAGCGTGCCGCGAGGACACAGAGCAACACGAGCGCGCCGAGGGTCGCGCCCCCTGCGTTGACGAGCATATCGAGGTAGCTGAACGTGCGATAGGCGATCGGGTACTGGAGACACTCGATCAGGACGCCGTAGGAGCTCGCACTCGCGATCCCCGTTCCCGACCCACGAACCGGAGGCTGGCGGACGAGAAGCGCGACACCGATCAGCGCAGCGAGTGTCGCGTAGCCGAGGAAGTGAAACACCGCACTCGTCGAGATCCCGCCGCCCTCCTCGGGAACCGCGCCCGGGATCGGGACGATCGAGGCGACGAGGATCGCGCCCGCGAGCAGCGCGACGGGCGTCCAGCGAGAGGGGGTCCTCATTCGAGCGGCGCGAGCTCTATCGGAGCGTCCGCGAACGTCCGGAGTGCCTCCGCCTCGATGTGATGGAGGTCGCCCGGCACGACCAGCAGGTGCAGCGGCCCGCCGAACTCCCGCTCGGCGAGTTCCGAGAGGGCGTCGGCCGCGACGACCGGGTCGGGGCTACCGGCGCGACAGACCGCGACCGCGAGGGTGTCGGGGTAGGCCTCCGAGAGCAGGTCGGCGGCGATGTCGGCGGTCATGTAGTCCCCGCGTTCCTGCTTTATATCGAGGTAGACGAGCGTGTGCAGACCCCGATCGCGGTTGTCGTCGATCGTGTTCGTGACGCTTGCGGGCAGACCCTCGGCGCCGTGGGCGTAGGGAAAGGGCAGGGTCGTCGCGGGGCCGAAGCGGTAGTTCTGGAGGCCGGTCAACGAACTGGCGGCGGCCTCGGCGGTCGTGCCGTGGACGATTCGAGTGTCGATTCCTCGGTCTGCGGCCCGGAGCCGCAGGTCGACGTGGGTCGTCGAGACCATCGGGTCGCCCACGACCAGGAAGGCGACGTCCTCGGATTCTGCGGCCGCGAGCATTTCCTCGGGGTCCTGCTCGACGCCCGCCCGATCTCGGAGTTCGATCCCGATGCCGTGTTCGGCTTCGAGGGTTTCGACGTCGGTACCGATCAGTCGGCTGGTGTACTGCTCCATGAACGCCCGGTCAGCGCCCTGGAGGGCGTCGCGGCCTTCGACGGTGATCGAACGCTCGTCGTAGAGGCCGAGGCCGATGAACGTGAGCATACTCGATCTGGGAAAGCCGACGGGTTAAGCGACGCGTTCGATCGAAGCGCCAACGGTAAATCGGTCGGTCGGCTGGGTTCGGTATGGAGGTTCCCTGCGTCCGCGTTCGGCGGGCCGAGGGCGAGAGGACCCGTCGTGAACTGGCGGAGGCGGACCTGATCGCCGACGGCTACGAGATCACCGTCGAGGACGGCTGGCTCTACATTCCTGTAATCGACTCCGAGGCGGTACCCGAGGAATTCGCCCTCGTCGAGCGTGAAGCACCCGACCGCGAGACCCAGACGACGCCCGCGGACCTGCTCGGGTTCGACCCCTCCTACGAGCGTCTCGGCGACATCGTCATCCTCGACGAGGACGATCCCGAGCGCGCCGCGCGGATAGCCCGTGCCGTCGTCGAGTCGGACCTGCCCGTCGAGACGGTGTTGAACAAGGCCTCGAAGGTGAAAGGCGAGACACGCGTGCGTGACTGGGAGGTACTCGAAGGCGAGAGTACCGAGACCGTCCATCGCGAGTACGGCTTCGAGTACGCGCTGGACCTCGCGGCGGTCTACTTCTCGCCGCGACTCGCGACCGAGCGCCATCGGGTCACCGAGCAAGTAGGAGGGGACGAGCACGTCTTCGATATGTTCGCCGGGGTCGGGCCGTTCGTGGTCCCCGCGGCGGCCCGCGGTGCGGAGGCAGTGGGTGTCGACATCAACGACCGGGCCGTCGAGTACCTCCGCGAGAACGCCGGGCGAAACGACGTCGCCGAGCGGGTGACGGCCGTTGTTGGCGATGTCCGCGACATCGTCGCGGACGCGGAATACGACGGCTGGTCCGACCGGATCGTGATGAACCTCCCGCACAGCGCCGAGGAGTTCCTCGACACTGCCGTCTCGCTCGCCAACGAGGAGTGCGTGCTCCACTACTACGACATCGCACACGACGAGGACCCGTTTGGACCGGGCGAGCGAGCCATCCGCGAGGTCGCCGAGGGTGCGGGCTACGCGGTCGACGTCGAGACGCGCCACGTCGTGCGTTCGTACGCTCCCCACGAACTGAACGTCTGTCTCGACGTCCGCCTCACGCGGTCGGCGTGATTCACAACCCTTAAAACGGTCTTGGCGGTTAGTTATGAACGCGTACAAGTCCCGTCCGCCGGTGTAGCTCAGCTGGCAGAGCGATTCCTTCGTAAGGAATAGGCCGAGGGTTCAAATCCCTCCACCGGCTCTTCCTATCGAACGAAGCGAGGATTGAAGAGCCACGCGTGGTGGGAGTGAATCAGGGAATAGAGCGAACGCGAGCGGAACGACCGTGGTTCACAATCCCCGCCACCGGCTTCGATACTCCTCGTTTGAGAGCTATACCGAACAGAGGGTTCAACGATATAACGAGAGCCCCACCGATCACGGAGAGTGGAATGTCACGGATTCATTAGCTCCCGGTGGGAAACCGGGTTGTGGTAGCGATACGGTCCGTCTGGTTGGATCCGTCCCGTCGTCGGTGGCTACTGTGGGGGATCCTTGCACTCGCATTTCTTCTGGTGAACGTCTACCGGCTCTCGACGGCGGTTATCTCGGGGGAGTTGATGAATGCGCTCGGAACCACGGGCGCTCAACTCGGCACGCTCCACGCGGTCTTCTTCCTCGTGTACGCACTGATGCAGATCCCGACGGGGATCCTCGTCGACCGCGTCGGCCCCCGACTCACTGCCGCGGGTGGAGCGGTCGTGATGAACCTCGGTGCGATCTGGTTCGCGCTCGCGACCACCTACGGGTCCGCGTTCGGCGGTCGGCTCCTCATCGGACTCGGCGGGAGCGCGATCTTCGTCTCGCTGCTTCGTTTCTGTGCGAACTGGTATCGCGTCGAGGAGTTCGGGACGATGAACGGGGTGAGTTTCGCCGTCGGCGGGATCGGTGGCGTCCTCGCGACGACGCCGTTTGCCGTCGCCGTCGAGCTCGCCGGTTGGCGAACGACGCTGCTCGGACTCGGGCTGTTCGGGCTCCTCGTCGCGGGCGCGACGGTGGCGCTCGTGCGTGACTCCGCCGAACGCGCGGGACTGCCCCCCATCGAGGACGTTCCGGAGCAGTCGCGACTCTCGATCGCGGAGATCCGCGAGTTCACCGGTCGGGTCACCGCCGACCGGTGGACGTGGGCCGCCTCCGTCCTGCTGTACTGTACCGGGGGCGTGAACCTGACGCTCGTGGGTCTGTGGGGGATTCCGTACGTCGTGCAGGTCTATGGGGTGTCGGTCACGACCGCATCGACGATCACGTTACTCGGTGGCGTCGGTGCCGTGGTGGGCCCTCCGGCGTTCGGACGGCTCTCTGATACGGCGGACCGTCGGACCGAGGTTATCGTCTGTGGCGCTGTCGTCCATACGTCCGCAGTGGGACTCGTCGCTGTGGTCGGCGACCCGCCGCTGCTCTTGGTCGGAGTCGTGTTCTTTCTCCTCGGAAGCCTGTTGGGTGCGTTCGTACTGACGTATCCGATGATTCAGCGCCGCTACGACGACAGAGCAAGCGGTATCGCGCTGGGCACCATCAACGGGGCGTCGTTCTTCGGAGCGGCCTCGTTTCCAACCCTCATGGGATGGGCGCTCGATATCTACTGGACCGGCGAGTATATCGACGGAACCCGCGTGTACACGATGACGGGGTATCGGGTCGCCTTCGGGATCGGCGCCGCCGCAGGCATCGTCGCAATCGGGTGTGCACTCTGGCTCCACCGCCGGAGCGAGAAGCGGACATAGCTCGTCCACACCCGTGCCGAACACGGGGTTAGCATCCATCAAATGGAGTGGAGTGAGCGATAATCGATGTCCAACACACCGGCGTTGATTTTTGCGGTTTGGTCACCGCTTAACTATCAGTACCTGTGTCCTCTATCGAATCGCGGACGCCCGTGTAGCGTACTGCGAACCGTGGGGTGTCGTTCGGCTCGAACGGCAATCCTCACGGTCCGGAAACGGCCACCGGCCGCTTCTCTCATGTTTCGTTTGGTTGCCCCCGAGCGACATCGCCTCGCGGAGCGACCGCGAATAAGGAACCGACCGAAGCGGTCGTCTCGACGACCATATCGGGGATCCTCGATCGGCTCCATCGTCGATTCTCCCGGCCACTCCGACCGAATGGACACGTCCGCCAGTCACGTTAGTTCCTCGTTTCAGCGAAGGGAAATTACTATGATGCTGGGCGTCGTGGGTTTCGATGCCAGAGGTCACACCTCGATTGACGGTCGACGTTGCGCACTCTGGCGCTGCGATCTCTCTTTACACGAGGGCGACTTCCGTGACCCCAGTTCGGGTCACGACGCGCTCGTTATCACCTGTATATGTATATTGCTCTCGACGGTACCAACGAGTGCTGGTACGCGCCAGCAACGGGATAGTGATACCCGATGCCTCCCCGCCTCAACCGGCGGGGTTTCCGTGCTGCGGATTAGCGATGGTCGTAGACCCGTCGTACCTTTCCGATTTCGGTTCGTTCGATCTCCCCCGCCTCGACGAGCGCCAGCGTATCCGGCGAGAGCGAGAGCACGCTCTCGAGTCGCTCGCGCATCCGTTCTTCGAGGACCTCGCGGTCGCCGTCGAACCCGGCATCGATCTCGACGGTGATCCCGATGGTGTCGAGTTCTCCCTCGCGTTCGAGGTCGATCCGATAGTGGGGTGCGACCGCGTCGAACTCGAGCACGACGCTTTCGATCTGGCTCGGATAGACGTTGACTCCACGGACGATCAGCAGGTCGTACGCTCGTCCGGTGACGTTGTCCATCCGGACCATCGTCCGCCCACACGCACACTCTCCGTACTGTAGCGTGGTGAGGTCGCCGGTCCGATACCGGATGATCGGCAGCGCCTCCTTGGTCAGCGCTGTGAGCACGAGTTCGCCCTCCTCGCCCGCCGGAAGGGGGTCGCCGGTCCTCGGATCGACCACCTCGGGATAGAAGTGGTCCTCCCAGACGTGGAGCCCGTCCTGTACTTCCTGACACTCGTTTGAGACCCCCGGCCCGATGATCTCGGAGAGACCGTAGATGTCGACGACGGTCGCGTTGAGGGCGGCTTCGATCTCTTCGCGCATCGGTTGGGTGCAAGGCTCCGCGCCGATGATCACAGTCGAGAGTGCGAATTCACGGGGATCGACCCCCGACTTACGTGCCGTTTCGGCGAGATACAGGGCATAGGAGGGGGTACAGGTCAGGACGTCGCTTTCGAGGTCTTCCAACAGTTCGATCTGGCGTTGCGTCTGACCGCCGCCGATGGGGATGACGGTCCCGCCGAGGCGTTCGACGCCGTAGTGAACACCTAATCCACCCGTAAAGAGACCGTATCCGTAGGCGTTCTGGACGGTGTCGCCGGGCGAGACGCCGGCGGCCGCGAGCGACCGGGCCATCACCTCGCTCCAGAGGTCGAGGTCGCCCTCAGTATAGGCGACGATCTTCGACTTCCCGGTCGTGCCCGAGGAAGCGTGGATCCGGCGGATTCGCTCGTCGGAAACGGCGAACATCCCGTCGGGATACGTCTCGCGTAGGTCCTCCTTGGTCGTAAACGGGAGCCGCGAGACGTCCTCGATGGAGTCGATGTCGTCCGCACTCACACCGGCGTCCGCGAGCCGCTCGCGATAGAACGGGACGTTCTCGCTCGCATAGGCGACGGTCTCGCGGAGGCGATCGCTCTGGAGGGACGTCAACTCGTCACGCGAGATTGCCTCTCGATCATTGTAAATCATCAACGAACGTGCGCGGGCGGCCCCGAAAAAGGTTGCTCCGGTGGCGCATCGGGTAGCGGCCGTCGTTGCGTCTCACTCGTCGATCCGTACCCCTTCGGCGAGCGCGACGATCGCTTCCTCTTCGCCCGGAAGGACGCGTGGATAGATCCCGAAGACGACGACGAACTCCTCTTCGCCCTCCGCGAGTGCGGTATGGACGAACACGTCGATGCCGACGCCCATGAACGTCGCCTCGCCCTCGAACGTCGAAAGGGCGAGTTCTTCCCCGAGGATCCGAACGGGCCGGCGATCGATCTCCGGCCCGATCGAGAGCTCCTCGTACTGCGATTGGGCCTCCGCTGCGATCTCACGATTGGTCATGTCCTCGACGGGGTTGAAAGTCCGGCCGAGCACCGAGACGGCGGGCGTACAGAGCGTCGCGAAGACGGCCCCTCGGGCCTCGCCGAGCGGTCCCATGTCGATCGGCCTGTGATACTCGATCACCCGATTGACGACTTCGACTTCGCGGCTCTGACCCGCCACCTCGAACGTCCGCGTCTCCACCCGCTCGTCCGTGGTACCGAGTTCGTATCCTGTCTCCCCGAGGGTCTCGTCCGCGACCGGGGCGGGCGGGGCGACGAACCTCGCCGGCTCCCCGTTCAGAACGTCGAGACAGCCGCCGCTCCCCGCGAACGCGAGGGCGGCGAGCGAACAGAGGCCGCGGCGGGTGAGCACCATCACTGTCGGGAAATCGTGATCGAATCGCATTAAACGCCGTGGGCTCACTCGAGCGGGGCGAGCGATTCGGCGAGCGTCGCAACGCGTGTCCGTTCGCCCTTGAGCCGACGCGGATGGGCCCCGACAAAGATCACGAAGTCCTCGTCGTTGGTCGCGGTCCCGACGTGCGCGTGGACGTCGAGTTCCGTTCCGCCCACCGCCGCCCGTCCCTCGAACGTCGAGACGTCCGCCGTCTCGTCGAAGACGGTCAGTTCCCACTGCGCTACTTCCTCGCCGATCGAGAGGTCGTCGTAGTTCGACCCGAGCTCCGTCGCGATCCGGCGGGGATCGACGCGCTCGCCGGGATGGAAGGTCCGACCGAGGACCTCGAACTGTGGCGCCGCGAAGGCGATGAACGTCGCCGCCCGGACCGTTCCCAACACGCCCAGATCGACGCCCCTGTCGCACTCGACGACGACGTTCTCCAGTTCGAGCTCCCGGGTCGTATTACCGATCTCGATCGTCTCGGAGAGCGGTTCCGTCTCGGTGCTCGTGTGTCGATAGCCCGTCTCCGCAAGCGTCCCATCGCTTGGACGGACGCCGACCGCCTCGAACGCCAGCGCGTCCTCACCGCGAACGAACCCGAGACAGCCGGCCGTCCCGGCCAGCCCCGCCAGCACGCCCGCGCCGAACGCCCGCCGTGTGTAGTTCATACCTTCTCATAATATTCCAGATAAAATAAGTGTCTAGCGTTGTATATTTCTACAACCGGTAGGTCGTCCCGTCTCCTTCGTCCTCCACCGTCACCCCGAGCGCTTCGAGGTCGTCGCGCAGTTCGTCGGCGCGCTCGTAGTTGCCGGCCTCGCGTTCGTCCTCGCGCACGCGCAGGACGAGTTCGACGAGTTCGTCCGCGATATCGACCCGTCCCTCGCCTTCCGAGACGAACGACAGCCCGAAGACACCCTCGCCCAGTTCCTCGACCGTCTCGATGGCCCGTCGCAACCCCCGGTAGTCGTACTCGTCGTGGGTATCGACGTGGCGGTTGACCGCGTTCGCCAGCGAGAGGAGCGCGGCCATCGCCGGTCGGACACTGAAATCGTCGTTCATCGCCCGCGTGAACTCCTCACGGGCCTCGGAGACGGCCTCCCGGAGGTCCTCGTCCTCGACTTTCGTCCGGGCATCGGGGCTGTCGGCCGCTTCGGTCGCCCGTTCGTATGCGCGTTCGAGGCGCTCGAATCGCTCTTCGGCCTCGGCTATCGCCTCCTCGGAGAACGTCTGATTCGAGTCGTATTCCGTCGAGAGGTAAAAGGAGCGCAGCACGTTCTGCCCGAACTCCTCGAGCGCCGCCGAAACGGTAAAGAAGTTGCCCAGGCTCGAACTCATCTTCTCGCCTTTCGTCTCGAGCAGGCCGGTATGGAGCCAGTACTTCGCGAAGCGCTCGCCGGTGGCGGCCTCGCTCTGGGCGATCTCGTTTTCGTGGTGCGGGAAGACGAGGTCGTGCCCGCCGACGTGGATGTCGATGGTCTCGTCGAGGTGTGTCATCGCCATCGCCGAACACTCGATGTGCCAGCCCGGGCGTCCCTCGCCCCACGGCGAGTCCCACGTCTCGCCTTCGGGGGGACGGTCGTGGTCGACCTTCTCGTGTTCGCGGATGGCGCTCTCAGAAACGCCGCCCGCTTTCCAGAGCGCGAAATCCGCCGGATGGCGTTTCTCGCCCCGTTCATCGGGATCTCCCTGGGCTTCGAGATCCTCGAGGCGCTGGTTCGAGAGCTTCCCGTACTCCTCGAAACTCGTGACGTCGAAGTATACCGATCCGTCGGTCTCGTAGGCGTGGCCCGCCCCGATCAGCCGCTCGATCAGTGCGATGATCTCGGGGATGTGTTCGGAGACGCGGGGGTAGACCGTCGCCCGCTTCAGGTTCAACCCGCGCATGTCGGCGATCGTCCCCTCGATGAAGCGACGCGCCACCGCGAGTTCGGAGTCGCCTAACTCGTCCTCGCCGATCCGGGAGGCGATCTTCTCGTTGACGTCGGTGAAGTTCTCGACGTGGCGCACCGGGTAGCCCTCGTGTTCGAGCCAGCGGTGGATCACGTCGGCGTGGACCCACACCCGGGCGTGTCCGAGGTGGGCGTCGTCCGAGACCGTCAGCCCACAGACGTACAGCAGTACCTCCTCGTCCGTCGGTTCGAACGCCTCGCGCTCGCCTGAGAGCGTGTTCGTCACGGACAGCATCACCCGATAGATCGCCGGGCGCGCCTTTCAACCCGTCGGTCGGCTCCGTGAGCGGATCGCCACAGCTGTCCGCGCCCGACGGGTATAAACACCTATTGTGGAGAAACGTGCATCATGAGGGAATGAAGTCGGTGCGACCGGCGGAGGGGCCGATCCGCGTCCTCCACGTCGACGACGACGAGGCGTTCTTGCGGCTCACTGAGACGTCCGTCTCGGAGATCGATCCCGCTCTCCAGTTCAGGCAGACGACCGATCCGACGGCGGTGCTCGACCGTCTCGAAGACGACGGGATCGAGTGTGTCGTCAGCGATTACCGGATGCCACAGCTTACGGGCGTCGAACTGCTCGAGCGCGTTCGCGAACACGACTCGGACCTCCCGTTCGTCCTCTTCACCGGTCAGGGCAGCGAGACGGTCGCCAGCGAGGCCATCTCGGCGGGCGTAACCGACTACGTCTCGAAGGGAGGCGGGCTCGAGGGGTTCGAACTGCTCGCGAACCGCGTTCGCGGCGCGGTCGAACAACGCCGCCTCGAACAGTCGCTCGTTGCGACCCGTGAGGGCTACGAGAAACTCCTTGAGGCGGCACCCGACGCGATCCTCGTCGTGGATGCCGAAACCGGCGTCCTCCTCGAGGTCAACACCGCCGCCGAGGAACTGTTCGGTCGCCCGCGCGAGGAACTCGAGGGGCTCCACCAGACGGAACTGCACCCCGAGGACGACCGCGAATACTATCGAGACGTCTTCGAGGAGCACGCCGGATCGAGCGGCGTGATCCGCGACAAGCGAGAGCTGTCGGTGCTCCACGCCGAAGGCCACGAGATCCCCGTCGAGATCAACGCCACGACGCTGGAACTGGGCGATCAGCGGCTGGTACAGGGGATCTTTCGGGATTTGCGCGGTCGGGAGTGACGGCCAGAAGGGCCGACCGGGAGTAAGCCCTATGGCCGTGCCGTCGCTAGATCGAGTATGCAGGCACTCGTCATCGTCGGCCACGGGTCGCACCTCAATCCTGGCTCGTCGACACCCACCTTCTCGCACGCCGATACGATCCGCGAGACGGGGGTCTTCGACGAGGTGCGCGAGGCCTTCTGGAAGGAGGAACCCTCGTTCCGGGAGGTGCTCAGAACCCTCGAAAGCGACGAGGTCTACGTCGTTCCGCTCTTCATCAGCGAGGGATACTTCACCGAGCGGGTGATCCCCCGCGAACTCCGACTCGAAGGCTGGGACGTCTCGGCGTGGGACTCCGAGGACGGCGTCAGCGCCACCTACGCGACCTCGCGTGCGACGGACGTCGAAAAGACGGTCCACTACTGTGGACCTGCGGGCACCCACGACTCGATGAGCGACGTGATCGTCCGGCGCGCCGAGTCGATCACCGGGGAGTCCGACATGGGAGCGGGCTTCGGGCTCGCGATCGTCGGCCACGGAACCGAGCGAAACGAGAACAGCGCGAAGGCGATCCAGTACCACGCCGATCGGATCCGTGAGTCGGGTCGCTTCGACGAGGTGAAGGCGCTGTTCATGGACGAGGAGCCCGAGGTCGACGACGTCACCGAGTTCTTCGAGAGCCCGGACGTCGTCGTCGTTCCCCTCTTCGTCGCCGACGGCTTTCACACACAGGAGGACATCCCCGAGGACATGGGGCTGACCGACGACTACCGGACGGGCTATGAGATCCCCACGGAAGTCGATGGACAGCGGATCTGGTACTCCGGCGCGGTCGGCACCGAGTCGCTGATGGCCGACGTGTTGCTCGAACGCGCCGCCGAGGCCGGAGCGGACGTACGCGGGGTTGACGACTGGACTCAGAGCGAACCCGAGGGGGTCGCGGACGACTGATGAACGCGCCACAGCTCGACGCGCTCGTCGCGAGCGCGTCCGATGGCATCGAGTTCGACGGGCTCTCGGTTTCGGGGAACGGCCCGTACACGGTCGGGATCGTCGGTGAATCCAGAGCGGTCGAGGAGGCCGGACTCAGGGAGTTCGCCGAGGCGAACCCGTGGCTCGTCTCGAACTGGTACTACTGGACGCGGGTGGTCGGCACGGGGGGTGCGCGCTACGACTTCCTGCGGTGGGTCGAACGCGCCGACGAGCGCGACGTGAGCGAGCGCTACGAGGCGCTCTCGACGGGCGTCTCACGGAGCTGGGGTCAGCTTCGGATCACCGCCGAACTGGGGGAAGACGGCAAACGCCGCTACGCGCTCCGGCACGTCGACGACGCCGATAACACGGATCTCGAGGGCTACGAGGACCCGCTCGACGCGCGCGGACTCGTCAAGTACGACGATCGGGGGCGGTATCGCCCCCTCTCGACCGCGCCGACCCTGCCGACCGGCTGGGAATACCCCGATCTCAGTGGGGAGGACCTCGTTCGCACGGTCGACTTCGTCTATCCCGCGACGGTCGCGAACTGGCACCGCGAGCGCGAGGGCGAACTCGACGTCACGCATTTCCGTGAGACGGCCGAGCGCCAGTCGGGCATCTACGAGATCGTCTCCCAACTCTCGGTCGAAGAGATCGAAGCCGCCGCCGAGACCTGCTGTGTCGACTCACAGTGTCTCAAGCGCCGGATGTGGGACGAGGACGAGGAAATTGACCTCGACGTCGAGCGGGGCGACGGCGAGTTCCCCTGTCGGGAGCCGTGTTCGCTGTTCATCACCGCCGCCCGGAAGTTCGTCACGCTCGGACGCGAAGAGACCCGACGGTACGAGTTCGAGCTCACGCCCACCGAGAAGGAACAGGTCGAGGAGATCATCGACGCGGTCGCGGAGGGGAGAACCGAGGAGATCCGCGAGGCCGACATGAACGAGGGGGCCAACCGGTATCGGGCACGGTACCTCCGGGCACGACGGATGACCGAGGAGGGACTGTCGGGCACGCCGACGTATCCCGAGGATCAGGAGCTATAGAGCAGCGCGGCCGCGGCGGCAATCGCCACGAGGACGATCCCGACGCCGAGGATCACCGCGGGATTGCCCGCGATCAGCGAGCCGATCACGACGAACAACAGCGCGAGGACGACGAGTGCGCCCGCAGCGAGCGCCCGCGCGGGAACGCCCGTCTCGGGTTGCTGGGCGGGCGGATCGCGCTGGCGTGGCTGTGGCTTCGAGAGGCGCTCGTCGACCTCGACGGGTTCCTTTTCGGGGGTCTCCTCGGGCGGGATCAGCGAGACGTCGATCACCGCCGTCTCGGCGCCGTAGCCGGTGACGATCTTCAGGCGGCCGCTGACCGGGCGGCTCCGCTGGTCGACCGTGGCCTCGATCCGGCGGGTGCGTCCGGCCTCGACGAAGTGGTTGCCGCCGTCGAGCGAGATCGCGTCGGCGAGGCCGTCGTCGACGTTGAGGTGGACGTGGGTCGCCGAGCCGTGGTTCGTGAGTTCGATCGCGAAGCTCTCGCTGGTTTCGAACTCCCGGAGTTGGGGCTCGATCGAGTGGACCGACCGACGGTTGATGTCGACGGGCAGCGTCCGGACCACGGTCTTCTACGCCGTCGCGTCCTCGCGCATGTCCGGCGGCAGGAGGTTCGGGATGCCGTCCTCGATCGGGTAGACCTCGCCACACTCCGTACAGGTCAGCGTTCCCGAGACGATCTCCTCGCCGTCGCGCTCCTCGACGTCGAGTTCGAGGTCCGCCTTGTCGATCGGACAGCAGACGATCTCCATCAGCGACTCCTTCATCGACCCTCACCTGCGGCGTACATGGCTCGACCGAGGGTTGCGGGTGGGAAAAGTATGACGGGTTCGCGCCGAGCGAACTATGTCGCTGCGCGATAACCCCCGGGTATGCCAGACGGCGTCGTCCTCGCCGGCGGCCGCTCGACCCGCTTCGGCGAGGTGGACAAGGCGACCGCCGACCTCGCCGGCACGCCGATGATCCGCCGGGTCGGCGACCGCCTCGAAGGCGTGACCGACCGATTGGTCGTGAACTGCCGGGACGACCAGACCGCGGCCGTCGAGGAGGCGTTCGGGGACTATCCCAACCCCGTGGAGATCGCCGAGGACCCCGACCCCGACGAGGGTCCGATGGCGGGGATCCGGACGGGGCTCCGGGCCACCGAAAGCGAGTATGCCTTCGTCGCGGCCTGCGACATGCCCTTCGTCGAACCCGCGCTCGTCTCCCGTCTCTTCTCGCGCGCCCGTGGTCACGACGCCGCGGTCCCTCGAGTGGGCGACGGCTGGTTTCAGACCACCCACGCCGTCTACCGTGCCGACGCGATGGCCGACGCCTGCGAGCGCGCGCTCGCGGCGGGCGAGCGGAAGGTGATCGCTCCGCTGGAGCACCTGAACTACGTCGTGATCGACGAGACGGAGGTCCTCGAATACGCTACCCTCGACACCTTCGAGAACCTGAACACCCGAGAGGAGTTCGAGCGGGCGGCCGAACGGTTCAGATGACGTCCACGACCTCGCTCTCGGCCATCCGCGCGAGCACCACCCGCTCGACGTCGGCCCGCTCGTGGATCCCGCGGGCGATCTCGCGGGCCACCGCCTCGTCCTCGCCGTCGTCGACTTTGTTCAACACCGGGATCACGGTCGCGTCGTCGGGAACGTCCTTCAACCCGCCGTCGGGACTCGCGAGTACCGCTGCAACCGCTTCCGGCGTGATCTCCTCGCCGAGGTCGATCCCCGCGATGGCGGCGACGCGTTCGGGCCGGTGGACGACGCCCTCCGTGAAGGGCTCGCCGACGGCGTGGACGCTCGCGATCGGGAGGACGGTGTCCGTATTTTGTGGAAGCTGTGGCTCCCGGTCGTCGGGCGCCTTGAACTCGCGCATACGTGCCCCGTCGGCCTTCACGAGAACGGGTACCTCCGTCTTCCGGGCGAGTTCCTCGATGACCCCGCGATTGTACCCCCGATAGCGGTCCTCGAACTCGCGTTCGGGCACGACGCCCAGCGGCCACTCGTCGTTTCGGTCGATCACGCTCGCTGGATCGTCGGTAACGACGATGCGCCCGACGTGTGGATCGAAGATCGGAATTCTGACCGTGGCGGTGACGACCGCCCGGTCCAGCGCATTCGCGAGTGCATAGAGCGTCGTCTTCTTCCCCCCCGCTCCGACGACGCAGGTTAGCCCCTCGGACGGCAACGCCTCCGTAAGCTCCATAGCCGCTCTACCGCATCCGCTCGGTTACCGGTTGTGGTCCCCCGGTCGACAGTTGTTAGCTAATAGTAGTTAGTTAACAATCATGATTATGCCCCTCGCCGTCCACCCGCTAGTCGGGACAGTCAATGTCAATGAATGCCGTGGTCTATCAGGGACCGCACGACGTGGCGGTAGAGGAAGTGGACGAACCCGAGATCGAACACCCGAACGACGTGGTGATCGACATCACGACGACGTGTATCTGCGGGTCGGACCTCCACATGTACGAGGGGCGTACCGACGCCGAGCCGGGGATCGTCTTCGGCCACGAGAACATGGGGATCGTCGACGAAGTGGGGGAGGGCGTAAGCACTCTGGAAGAGGGCGACCGGATCGTCCTGCCCTTCAACGTCGCCTGTGGATTCTGTCAGAACTGCGAGTCGGGCTACACGGGCTTCTGTACGAACGTCAACCCCGGTTTCGCGGGCGGGGCCTACGGCTACGTCGCAATGGGGCCGTATAAGGGCGGACAGGCGGAACGGCTGCGGGTTCCATACGCGGACTTCAACGCGCTGAAGCTCCCCGAGGGCGACGAGCACGAGGACTCGTTTTCGCTTCTGGCCGATATCTTCCCGACGGGCTGGCACGGTACCGAACTCGCGAACCTCCAACCGGGGGAATCGGTCGCGATCTTCGGGGCCGGCCCCGTCGGTGCGATGGCCGCCTACAGCGCCCACATCAAGGGTGCCGCCGAGATCTACACTGTCGACCGGGTGCCGAGCCGACTCGACGCGGTCGAGGAGAACTGCGGGGCGATCCCGATCAACTTCGAGGACTCGGATCCGGTCGAGCAGATCAAGAACGAACACGGTGGCATGGTCGACAAAGGCGTCGATGCCGTCGGGTATCAGGCGATCGACCCCGAGACCGACCCCTCGGACGACGCCTACGACCCGGCGAGGGAGAACCCCGCCGTGGTCCTCAATCAGTTGATTCAAGTCGTTCGTCCGACCGGCGAGCTCGGGATCCCCGGACTCTACGTCCCCTCGGATCCCGGTGCGCCCGACGAGATGGCCGCACAGGGGAGGTTGGGAATCGACTTCGGGAAGTTCTTCGAGAAGGGCCTGAAGTGTGGCACCGGCCAGTGTAACGTCAAGCAGTACAACCGCGCCCTCCGTGACCTGATCATCGAGGGCCGCGCCGATCCCAGCTGGATCGTCTCCCATCGTGTCGGGCTCGACGAAGCCCCCGAGATGTACGAGGCGTTCGACAACCGCGAGGAGGGCGTCACGAAAGTCCTTCTCGAACCCTGAGTCCGTCGGCGTAACGACAGCAGCTATTTTTTCGAACGCTACCCGCGGAGCCACGCCTCGGGATGGCGCTCGCGCAGGTGGTCCTGATAGGCCACGACGACCGCCGAGTGCGAGCCGGCGGTGACGGACCACTCACAGCGCTCACACCGACCGAGGAGTACGTCCTCGCCGACTCCAACCGACCGGTTCGGTTCGTCCATGCTGTCTAGTGGCTCTCTACGGACCTCTCCCTGTCGCTCCGGGCCGGGTCGCGCGGCAACCGTTATACTCGCGGGCGCTCAAAAGGGGTTCATGTGCAAGTACTGTGGCTACAACACCCACGAGGGATGGGATCGGCTCCTCCAGTACGATGCCACCTATCAGGGTAGCCGAAAGCGGGCGGAGAACTACGGCTTTCACGAGTCCTGGGACGACCTGCGCGAGCAGTTCGACACCGACGATTAGGGCGGAAACGGGTCGGAAACGCCCGCCAGCCCCGATTCGCGCTCCTCGTCAGTTAACACCGCATCGTCGAGCGTTTTCCTGATCCCCGCCTCGTCGAGCTCCGTCCCGATGAAGACGAGTTCGGTCCGCCGTTCGTCCTCGGGATGCCACTCGCCGATCGGCCCCGCCTTGATCGACTCCCCGGCGAGGTTAAAGCCCATCACTTGCTCGCGCCCGCCCAGCCGGAAGATCCCTTTCGCCCGAACGATCCCCGAGAGCGACTCGAATGCCTCGTCGAGGCGCTCGGGGTGGAACGGGCGTTTCTGGCGGTAGACGAACGACTCGACGCCGAGTTCTTCAGCAGGGTGCGTGTGACCGTGTTCCACGCCGGCGAGTTCGCGCTTCCAGCCGACGTGACGCTGGGCCTCCTGCAGGTCGAACCGTTCGGTTCCGAGCACCCGCCCGGGATCGATCTTCGAGTGGGCCGTCCGGACGATCCCCGCGCGCGGCTGGAGGCGTTCGATCACGGCCTCGATCTCGTCGAGCTTTCCTTCCTCGACCAGGTCCGTCTTGTTGAGAAGCAGGAGGTCGCAGAACTCGATCTGGTCGATCAGCAGCTCGGTCAGCGGGCGGTCGGATTCTTCCCCCTCTGCCTCGGGGATCTCGCCCGCGTCGAACGCCCGCTCGAACTCCGCGGCGTCGATCACTGATACTGTGGTGTCGAGGCGAAAGCCCTCGGGAGCGTCCCCGTCGTCCGCACCGCCTCCCCCGCCCCCGGTGAAGGTCCGGGCGACGGGGATCGGCTCGCTGATCCCCGACGACTCCACCAGCAGGTAGTCGAACTGCCGGGAGTCGGCCAGTCGAGTCGCCTCGGTCAGCAAGTCCTCGCGCAACTCACAACAGATACAGCCGTTCGAGAGGTCGACGATCCCTTCCTCGTTTCCCTCCCGCGCGATTAGGTCCGCGTCGACGTTGACCTCGCCCATGTCGTTAACGATCACCGCCACCTCGTATCCCTCGCGGTTCGTCAGGACGTGGTTCACCAGCGTCGTCTTCCCGGCACCGAGCGAGCCGCTGACGACCGTCACCGGTATCGGTTCCGTCATACGTGACCAACCGGCGGACCGAGTAAAAGCGTGTCGCGCTCGACGGGCTACTCGCCAGCCATGAGCGTACCCTCCTCACGGTCGAGACGCTCCATCGCGAGCCAACAGTTGGTGATCGGGTGGTAGCCCGGCTCCACCTCGGGCCCGTGATCCGGCTCGGGCAGTTCGCCCTCGCGGGTGAGTCGCTCGTACCAGTTGCCGTATCGGGGATTGATCAGATGGGTGGTGGCGTACTCCCAGAGCCGGTCGTACCACTCCAGATACGTGGTGTCGTGCCGGGCCAACAGCGCGCTCGCGCCGATCGCCTCGGCGTGGGCCCAGCCGTATTTGTCGTCGACGATCGGTTTTCCCGAGCTCTCGACCGTGTAGTAGAGCCCTTCATACTGATCGTCCCAACCCAGATCCATCGCGGCGTCGAACAGCTCCATCGCGCGCGTGAGAAGCCACTTCTCCTCGCGATGCTCGGCGAGCAGACAGAGCAGCTTCGCCCACTCGGCGTGATGCCCCGGCTGGTAGCCCGGCGGGCGGAACTGATGGTCCGGTTCGTCTTCGTTGTACGAGAGGTCGTGTGCCCACGAGTCGGTGTAGTGCTCCCACAGCAGGCCGTCGGTCTCCGCGGCGAGTTCGCGGGCGAAGCGCTCGGCGACCGTGTAGGCTCGGTCGAAGAAGTGTTCCTCTCCTGTAACCTCGCCCGCGGCCAGTAGTGCCTCGAGGGTGTGCATGTTCGCGTTCGCCCCGCGATAGGACGAGAGCTCCGACCAGTCGGGCGAGGCCCGGTCGGCATACAGCCCGTGGTCGGGCTCGAAGAAACGTTCCTCCAGAACCTCGAAGACTCGATCGAGTTCCTCTCGCCCGCCGGGAATCTCTGCCTGGTGGGCCCGCGCACCCGCAAGCAGCGCGAACGCGTGGCCGTAGCAGTAGCGCGTTCGGTCTACTGGCACGCGCCCGTCGAGCAGCCAGTCGTAGCCCCTCTGTTCGGGATCCCAGTGAACCGTCGAGAGGAATCGCAGGCCGTGTTCGGCGGCCGTGCGACACCACTCAGGTCCGTCGGCGAGGGTACCCAGGGAGAAGTTGTTGACCGCGCGGGCGGTCGCGACGAGGTGCTTGCTTCGCGAGTCGTAGACGTATCCCTCCCGTTCGTCGAGCTGGGCGACGTAGCCGCCGGTACGAACGTCGATGCAGTCGGGATAATAGAAGTTCAGGACGTCCCGAAACGCGTGGTGCAGTCCCTCGTGGGTGCGATAGACGTTCATACCGATAGCCGACCCGCGAGGGACATAGCTGTCGGGGATCGAATCGGGAAGGAGGCAGCCGCGCCCGATCAGTCGTCCGCCGGTGCGTCGTCCGTGGGCTCGATGCCGACTTCGATCTCGGCGGCGGCGGCCTTGTACTCGGGGATCTTCGCGCGCTCATCGAGCACGTCGTTCGTCAGTCGGTTGGCCGAGGCCGCGGCGAAGTGGGGCGTCGTCCAGATCGAGCCCTCCTTGATGTCCTCGGTGACCTGCGCCTCGACGGTGATCTCGCCCCGGCGCGAGCGGATCGTCACCTGCTCGCCGTCCTCGATGCCGTAGCGCTCGGCGTCGTTCGGGTGGATGTCGACGAAGTTCTCGGGGTGCTGGCGGTTGAGCGTCGGCGACCGGCGGCTCATCGTTCCCGTGTTGTAGTGTTCCTCCAGTCGGGCGGTGGTGAGGATCAGCGGGTACTCCTCGTCGGGCGTCTCGGCCGGCGGGGTGTGGCTCACCCCCTCGATGTGGCCCAGCCCGCTCTCGGTGTCGAAGTGCTCCTCGTAGAGGTACTGATCTCCCTCGTCGCCCTCCTCGTAGCAGGGCCACTGGATCCCCTCCTCGCCGAGCGCCTCGTAGGTCATCCCGTGGTAGCTCGGACACACGAGCCGAAGCTCCTCGAAGACCTCCTCGGGGTCCTCGAAGTCGAAGCCGCCGTCCTCGCCGAACAGCCGGGTTCCGATCTCGGAGACGATCTCGAGGTCGTGTTTCGTGTTTTCGTGGACTTTCGCGACGGGGCGCATCCGCTGAACCCGCCGGTCCGTGTTGGTGACCGTGCCGCCGCGCTCGGCCCACGTCGTCGCCGGCAGGATTACGTCGGCGTACTTCGCGGTCTCGGTCATGAAGATGTCCTGTGCGACGATGAACTCCAGTTCCTGGATCCGCTCTGCGACGTCGTTGGAATCGGGCTCGCTCATCACGGGGTTCTCGCCCATGACGTACAGCCCCTTGACCGACTCGCCGAACTCGTGGGAGATCTCAACGTTCGTCAGCCCCGGCTCCGCGGGCACGTCGAAGCCCCAGACCTCCTCGACGCTCTTCCTGGCTTCGTCGTCGTCAACCAGCTGGTAGCCGGGCAGGACGTTCGGCATCGCGCCGACGTCACAGGTCCCCTGAACGTTGTTCTGGCCACGAAGCGGGTTCACTCCCGTACCCGGCCGCCCGAGGTTGCCCGTGATCAGCGCGAGGTTGATCTCGTTTTGAACGTTGTCGACGCCGCAGGCGTGCTGGCTCATCCCCATTCCCGTGAAGATGGCGGCGCTGTCGGCGGAGGCGTACTTCTCGGCGGCGAGTTCGATGTCTTCGAGGGACACACCGCACTCCTCGGCTGCAGCCTCCTTGTCGAAACCATCGAGGGTCTCCTTTAAGTGGTCGAATCCCTCGGTGCGCTCCTCGATGAACGCCTCGTCGATCCACCCCTCCTCCGGGTTCTCCTCGTGCTTCTCCAAAATCGTCTTGATGACGACGTTCAACAGTGGAATGTCCGTTCCGGGTTCGACCTGCAGGTGCATGTGGCGGTCGGTCTCGTCGATCTTGAACGACCGCGTCGTCTTGTTGGCGTGGGGGTCGACCTGGATGACTGTCGCGCCCTCGAGCACCGCCTGCCGGAAGTAGACGCTATTGGCGATCGGGTGCTGTTCGCCGGGATTGGCCCCGTGGATCCAGAAGACGTCGGCCTCCTCGCGGAGGTCGGCCATGCTGTTGGTCATCGCGCCCGCGCCCAGACTCGTTCGTAGTGCCCAGACGGTCGAGGCGTGACACATCCGCGTGCAGTTGTCGACGTTGTTCGTCCCGTACCGGCGTGCGAGCTTCTGGAGGAGGTAGTTCTCCTCGTTCATCGTCTTCGACGACCCATAGAAGCCCATCGCGTCGGGGCCGTACTCCTCGCGGATGCGTTCCATCTCCGAGACGATCAGTTCGTAGGCCTCCTCCCAGGTGGCCTCGCGGAACTCCCCGTCCTCCTTGATCAGCGGGTCGGTAAGCCGGTCTTCGTGGTTTACGACCTGCGTCGCCGCGCCGCCCTTGATGCAGATCTTCCCCTCGTTGACCGGCGCCTCGCCCCACGGCATAAAGCGCATGTCGCCGGGTTCCTCGCCGGGGTTGACCTGAATGCCACAGCCGACGCCACAGTACGGACAGATCGTCTTGACCGGTTGTTGCTCCTCAGATGCCATCGTTCTTCCTCCCTCGGTAGTTGATCATCGATCGTGTAAAGGTGTACCATTCACTTAACGCCTGCGTGTGTCCCATCGAGTGATACGTAACGAAACACGGTTTCGGGGCGAACGTTGAGGGTATCCCCCCTCGAAACAGGACTATGACACTCACTCGCTCGGTAATCGAGGAGGAGGCGGCGGCCTACGTCGAAGAGGAACCGCTGTACCCGGTCGAACAGGAGGCGATCGAGACGTATCCGACGGCGTTCGCCGGGGGCGAGTTCGGCTTTCGCGACGCCGAGTGGGTCGTCCAGTGGTACTACCGGCGCTATCTCGGAGCATACCCCGACCGTGAACACCGCGAGGGCGAGGCGCGGTTCGGCGAGAACGAGCGCGGCGCGGTCCGCGAGGCCGTCATCGACGCCGCGAACGCCGCCGATCTCGCCGAACGGATCGAACGCCTGACCGAGTTGGAGGGCGTCGACGTCGGCGTCGCGAGCGCATTCCTCCAGTTCATCGATCCCGACCGCTATGTGGCCGTCGACGGGCGAACGTGGGGTGTGCTCTCCCGGGCTGGAGAACTCGCCGATTCGTACCCCGACTCGCTCTCGGTGGAGGAGTACCGCAGGTTCCTCGATACGTGTCGAGCGGTCGCCGAGGAACACGGCGTGGACTGCTGGACGCTCTACCGGGCGCTCTGGCGGTTGGGAACCGAGGAGTGAGAAATCAGCGCCAGAACGGACCGAGGGCGCGCACCCGCCTGTAGAGGTAGACCAGCGCGGCGGGGACGTTGACGACCCAGATCACCATGAGAAGCGGCCAGAGATACCGCCGCGGGCTCCAGTTGCCCGCCTCGCGGACGTACATCAGGTCGAAGTAGGTCACGACGGGCAACAGCGTCCACGCCAGAAGAATGAGTCCCCCGTGGGGATTCGCCAGCCAGACGAGTCCCCACGCGGCGAGACAGGCGACAATCGCGTAGACCCACCTGTGTGATCGGTCCGTCGTAGTCGACGCGGGGATGTCCAGAACGTATCGGCCACCGAGCCGTTGGACGGGAACCTCCGAGCCGTTGAGATCCGCGAAAGAGTCGGGCGAGAGATCGAGGCTCGCGAGCAGTCGGGCGAGCGGTGTCTCGACGGTGAACACTTCGGGCCACTCGGCGTACACCGTCGTCTCGCGCCCGGAATCGAGTCGGAGGTCGAGTGCCAGCGCCGCCGGCGTTCCGATCGCTTCGGGATAGGTATCGGGAACGTCGACGACCGAAATCCGCCGGGCGGCCGTCACCGCCCCGGTTGTCCGCGTCTCGCTCGCGGAGCCTTCCGTCCCCTCGACTTGCTGTAACGTCGCTTCGAGTTCGAGGAACTCCTCGGCCCGCCGGTCGTACTCGCTTCCGGAATCGATCTCCCCCACCAGCCGTTCGATCTCTCGGTCGACCTCCCCGGAATCCGACCTCTCCATACACGAACAGTTCCGGAGCCGTCGTGATAACTGTATGTGTCGTCAGGCGAAGGGCGTCTCGACGATCACCGTCTGCTCGCGGCCGGGGCCGACGCCGACGGCGTAAATCGGTGTGTCGAGTTCGTCGCTGATGTACTCGAGATAGGTACGGGCGTTCTCGGGGATCGCGTCGTAGCCCTCCGCTGCGACGGCTTCCCAGTCGGCCTCCGGCCAACCGTCGAACCGTCGGTAATTGACCTCACAGCGCGCCCACTGCTTGCTCGTCGGGGGCATCGTCAGGATCTCCTCGCCGTCGAGGTCGTAGGAGTGTCCGACCTCGACCTCGTCCATCCCCGCGAGCACGTCGATGTGGTTGATCGCGAGGCCGGTAAAGCCGCTGACGCGGGCGGCGTGGCGGATCATCGGCACGTCGAGCCAGCCGACGCGGCGCGGCCGGCCGGTGACGGTGCCGTACTCGCCGCCCTCGTCCCTGATCTCGGTCGCGAGGTCGGCCATCTCGGGGCGGCCGCCGTCCTCCGGCGTCTGACCCTCGACCGAACCGAGTTCGGTAGGCAACTCGCCGGTTCCCACGCGCGTGAGATACGCCTTGACGATCCCGATGACCTCGCCGCGCCCGACCACCGTCGGGCCGACGCCGGTGCCGGTCGCGGCGTAGCCCGCGGTGGGGTTCGAGGAGGTCACGTAGGGGTAGTCGCCGTGGTCGATGTCGATCGAGGTCCCCTGTGCGCCCTCGAACATGACGTTCTCGCCGGCCTCGATTCGCTCAGTGAGGAACCCGCCGGCGTTGACGGTCATCTCCTCCTCGGCGAGCCGTTCGCCGTAGCGGCGGTACTGTTCGTAGAGGCTCCCGATGTCGAAGGCCTCGTCGGTCGTGGCTCCGAAGACGTCCTCGGCGAGCGCGCGCTTTTGGGGAACGACGTATTCGAGTTTGGTTCGAAGCGAGTCGGGATCGAGCAGGTCGCCGATCCGGATCCCCCGACGGCCGATCTTGTCCTCGTAGGTCGGGCCGATTCCCCTGCCGGTGGTGCCGGCATCGAGGTCCGAGTCCTCTTTCGCCGTCTCCTCGATCCCGTCGAGGACCCGGTGATACGGCAGGATGACGTGAGCGCGTTCGGCGACTCGCACGTCGGGATCGAGCCCGCGCTCGCGAAGGCCGTCGATCTCCGCAAAGAGGGTCTCGGGGTTGACGACACAGCCGTTTCCGAGCACGCCGACCTTCCCACGGATCGCGCCGCTCGGAACGAGCGAGAGTTTGTACTCCTCCTCGCCGAACACGACGGTGTGGCCGGCGTTGTCCCCGCCCTGGTACCGTGCGACGACGTCTACCTCGTCGCCGTAGAGGTCGACGACGCCGCCCTTGCCCTCGTCGCCCAACTGGGAACCCACGATCGTTACGGTCATACCGGGGGGTTTCAGACCGACCTCCATACCGATTGCGATCCGTGCGGTCCCGATCGCAAGTGTTAATCAGCCCCGTGCCAATCGTTCGACCGACCTCGGCAACCCGGCGGGCCGACAGCAACTTTTAAAAGTACGAACGACAAGTTAACAAATGCCATGATAGACCGGCTTGAGAAAGAAGTCGATATGCTGGAACGACACCTTCAGGTCCTGAAGATGGTCATCGAGAACGAGCCCATCGGAATCGTGAAGATGTCGAACGAGACCGGCTACCCGCACCACAAAGTCCGCTACTCGCTTCGCGTCCTCGAAGAGGAGAACCTCATCGAGCCCTCCAGTCAAGGAGCGATCACTACCGAGCGAACCGAGGAGTTCGTCTCCGAACTCGACGGGAAACTCGACGAAACGATCGGCACGCTCGAAGGAATGAAGATCGACGGCATCGCCGAAGTCGAGAGTTAGAGTTCCGGAACGGCGACGCGTAACGTCCCGTCGTGCATCCCGACCAGACAGCGGTGATAGCCCGTGTGCCGCGATATCGTCACGTCGCTCCCGCGCGGGCCATCCCGAGTAGCTCCGAGCGGATCGCCTCCTCGGCTGTAGAGAGACGGTTCTAACACACACTTATTGAGTCAATTCGAAAACTGATCAAATCTTGCGCTCGGCGTCGTCGGCGAGTTCCGCCATGCGTTTTCCGATCCGGCCTGCACTCGAGAACTCGTCGTTGCTCATGGCGTTTGCGAGCGCGTTGCCGAGGACGAACACGGCGTGTTTGTGTTCGCTCTTGGATTTGTGGACGTGTGAGGGATCGACGTCGAGCTGGTCGTAGGGGCTAAAGAGGCTCTCGTCGACGTCCTCCTGGCGTTTGAAGTACTCCATGATGGTGACCATTTGATCGTGTAGCTCCAGAAGCTCGTCTTTGTGCATCGTACCTATCGGTATGGCGGTCGGCGTGTTAAGAATTTCCCGGGTCAGTTGATGACACGGGTAGTTTCTCGCGGCCGCCGCGTTGGGCCCGAGACTAGAAGACGTACTCGTCGTCGTGTCCCATCATCCCGTCGTCCTCGAGTGCGGGTTCGTCGTCCATCTGTGGTCCGCTCGTCTTGTAGGCTTTCAGCCCCGCCGAGAGCAGGTCCTCTATGGCCTCTTCACGGGTCGCGAACTCACCCTGATCGACCATCTGTGCGATCTGCATTTCGAGGTGCTCGGGGACGGTGATTTCTACTTTGGGCATCGGAATATCGGGGGGTTCGATAGAGGCGTATTTAACTCTGGCGGGATAAATCATGCCGGAATCGGAAAGGAAATCTCCGGATGGGAAAACATCGGTTCGCGGGCGGAGGATGTTCCGGCAAACATACGTACGTCGGTCGACTTCCTCCATCCATGAGTACGACCGACGTCACCGACCTCTACCGGGAGTTCGGCGACGAGCGTCTTCCGCCGGGTCAGCGCGAAACCGAGGCGTTTCCCGTCCTCTCAAAGGGCTCGGTCCCGACGCTCGACCCCGACTCCTGGGAGTTCACTGTCACGGGTGCCGTTAAGGACGACCTCGCCCTCTCGTGGGAGGAGTTCAGGGACCTCCCGCGGACGACCCAGAAGCAGGACTTTCACTGCGTGACCGGCTGGAGCAAGTTCGACTGTTCGTTCACTGGCGTGTCGTTCCCCACGCTCGCGGAACTGGCGGGCGTGAGCGAGGAGGCGGTCCACGTCATGTTCTCCGCGCTCGACGGCTACACGACGAACCTCCCGCTCGAGGACTGTATGCGCGATGAGGTGTTGTTCGCGTGGGAGTTCGACGGTGAGGTGCTCCCGAAGGAGCACGGCGGGCCGCTTCGCGT
Organism: Halalkalicoccus paucihalophilus; assembly: GCF_001593955.1. Taxonomy (GTDB): domain Archaea; phylum Halobacteriota; class Halobacteria; order Halobacteriales; family Halalkalicoccaceae; genus Halalkalicoccus; species Halalkalicoccus paucihalophilus. Next base: position 790,100 of record NZ_LTAZ01000004.1, read on the forward strand.
CGTAACGCCACACAAGTACGCATACAAGGGGGCGAAGTGGGTCGACGGGATCGAGTTCCTCACCGAACCGCAGCGGGGGTTCTGGGAGAAACGCGGGTATTCGAACACCGCCGACCCGTGGAACGAGGAGCGCTACAGCTGACCCGCACTCGGTCTCGGTCCTCGTAAAGGGGTGACGACGGTACGCACACACACCGGGTTTCCGGTGAAACGGGCGAGGAGGAGACCGGTGGGCGAGCGAACATACCGGGACATCGAACCGGACTTTCGGGTATCCTGTCGGATCCGGTGAACAAAATAGCTGGAAACAAATGACTAATTCGAGTATATAGAACTATATACGATACGTGCGTTACCGTCCATTGATTGATTCGTCGAATTAAATAACAGGCGATCTGTGATCGTCTTTCTCTCCAGTTGATCCAACGTGCGATGGGTGCCAGTCCCTCTTCACTGGTGTTTTCGATCCGATGAGGATCGATCAGCAGAGTGCGGGTCCCTCGTTTCGACTACGGATTCACGTCTCCCCTTCGGACAACCTTCGTTTCGTTTGGAGTACACCGTCCGTCTCACCGCGTTTCACCGGAAACCCGGTGTGTGTGTCCGACCGAAACGCAAGCGCTATTTCACCGGAAACGTGGTGTGGGTGTATGGTCGAGACGGACGAGTTGTTCATTCGCGATGACCCCATCTTTGTCAACAAGGAGTTGTTGGAGATCAACCACCTCCCCGAGGAGGGACGGATCGTCGGGCGCGACGAGGAGATCAAGTTACTGGCCAACGCGGTCAACCCGGCGATCTTCGGGCAGAGCCCGAGCAACATCCTCATCTACGGCAAGACCGGCACCGGCAAATCGCTGTGTGCGAAACACGTCTCCCAGCGGCTCGTCGACGCCGCGATGGGCGAGGGTGTCACCGCCGCCTTCGCGTACGTCGACTGCGCACAGGACACCACCGAGACGCAGGCGGTTCAGACGATCGCGAGCAGCTTCAACCGTCCCGAGCGCACGGAGATCAACGTCCCCGATAAGGGGATCAGCACCGCGACCTACTACAAGCGCCTCTGGCGCATCCTCGATGCGTGCTACGATGTCGTGCTCATCATCTTGGACGAGATCGACAAGCTCGCGGACGACGCGATCCTCATGCAGCTTTCGCGGGCGGGCGAAGCGGGCAAGCTCACCGACTGCAAGATCGGCGTCGTCGGGATCAGCAACAAGATCCGGTACAAAGACCGCATGGACGAGCGTGTCAAATCGAGCCTCTGTGAACGCGAGTTCGTCTTCCCACCCTACGACGCCTCCCAACTGGGCGAGATCATGGAGGCCCGTCGCGACGCCTTCCGCGAGGGAGTCCTCGACGGCGGCGTAATTCCCCGTGCGGCGGCGCTGGCCGCACGCGAACACGGCGACGCCCGCAAGGCGATCGACATCCTCCGGTACGCCGGCGAGATCGCCCAGTCTACGGGTGCCGAACGGGTGCAGGAGGGATTCGTCACCGACGCGAGAAAACGCGCCGAGACGGACCGCTTCCGGGAACTCATCCGCGGGTCGACGCCCCACTCGCGATACGTGCTCCACGCGCTGACGATTCTCTCGCTCAACGATTCGGGGGCCGACGGCTTTCGTACCACCGCGATCTACGATGTCTACGAGGAGATCTGCAGACAGGAGGGGACCGAAACCCTCTCCCTGCGGCGGGTCCGTGACCTCTTGAAGGAACACGCGTTTCTCGACATCATCGAGCAGTCCCGCCACAGCGGCGGCAGCGCCGAGGGCAGTTACACGAAACACCGGTTACTAGAGGACTCGACCGTGGTCCGGGACGTCCTCGTCGACGGGCAGTAGCGACTCGCGCGGACCGTCCGTTTCGGACAGCCGATCCGGAATTCACCGGATACCCGGTGTATTTCACCGGAAACATGGTGTCTTCCGCGGGATAGGTACGCTGAAGGGGACGGGACCCCGAGAACGGGTAATGACCGTCTCACACCGTGATAGTTCGGTGATCGCGGCTCCCGACGGCGAGGGTGGGACCCTCGTGAGCCGGGCCCGTGAACTGGCGGATCTCTCCTACCGTTCGTTTCTCGCCGCCCACGATCCCCCCCGGATCCACTGGGCCGCCCCCGATGGCCTCGAGATCGTCGGCGGCGGTGCGGCAGCCCGCCTTCGCGCCGCGGGTCCCGATCGGTTCGACGCCCTCCGTGAGGGTGCAGGTCGGCTGTTCTCCGCCCCGGACGCCGATCTCCCCTCGCCCGCCCGTCCGCGGGCGTTCGGCGGGTTCGCCTTCCATGCCGGCCACGAACCGGCCCCGCCGTGGGAGGGGTTTCCCGCCGCCGAGTTCGTCGTTCCCCGGGTTCAGCTCACGCGAACCGACGAGACGACATGGCTCACGGTCTCTCGATACGACCCCGACGCCGATTCCGAGGCGGTCGAAGCCGAACTCGACCGCGTCCGCTCGGCGCTCACGGCCCATCCGGCGATGCAGCCGAGCGCCGCCCCGCCCGGTATCGCCTCGACGACCCGCACCACTCCACGCGAGGAGTGGACCCGCCAGGTGCGTGCTGCGACCGACCGCATCGCCGCGGGCGACCTCCGCAAGGTCGTCCTCGCACAGGCACTCGAGGTCGAACTCGAGACCGCAATCGCGATTCCGGACGTGCTCGAACGCCTCCGGCGGACCTACCCCGAGTGCTATCGGTTCCTGATCGAACCCACTGAATCGGCGAGTTTCTTCGGCGCGCCACCCGAACGGTTGGTTTCGCTTTCAGGACGACAGGTCGAGACGGAGGCGCTCGCGGGGTCGGCCGCACGCGGGGAGAGCCCCGAGGAGGACCACGAGCTGATGACCTCGCTGCTCGAAAGCGAGAAGATCCAGCACGAACAGGGTGTGGTTGTCGACACCATTCGCGAGCAGCTCGAACCACTGGGGGAGGTCCGCGTCGCAGAACAGACCGTCCGGAAGCTCGCGACGATCCAGCACCTCCGGACCCCCATCAGAGCCGAACTCACGGACGACGAGCACGTCCTTTCGATCGTCGAGGCGCTCCACCCCACGCCCGCGGTCGGTGGCCTCCCACCGGAAGAGGCATGGGAGACGATCCGCGGGACCGAGACGTTCGAGCGGGGCTGGTATGCCGCCCCTGTCGGGTGGTTCGATGCCGACGGGAACGGCGAGTTCGCGGTCGCGATCCGCTCGGGGGTCGCGAGCGACGACCTCGTTACCCTGTTTGCGGGCAACGGGATCGTCGCCGATTCGGATCCCGACGAGGAGTGGGAGGAAGTACAGCTGAAATACCGTGCGATCCTCGACGCGCTCGCCGCCGAATGAGCGCACCGAACCGCGCGACACTGTGGGGCCGGGTCGTCGTCGACGAACTCCACAAGGCGGGAGTCGAGGACGTCTGTCTCGCACCGGGCAGCCGGTCGACACCGCTGACGGTGGCTTTCGCCACTCACGACTCCATTACGGTCCACTCGCATCTCGACGAGCACTCGGCGGCCTTCTACGCCCTCGGGCGCGCGAAGCGAACGGGAGAACCGACGCCGCTGGTCTGCACCTCCGGGACCGCCGCCGCGAACTTCCACCCCGCGGTGATCGAGGCCTCCCAGTCACGGGTTCCGATGCTCGTTCTCACCGCGGATCGACCCGCCGAGCTACGTGACTCGGGTGCAAACCAGACGATCGACCAGGCGAAGCTCTACGGCGACTCCGTCCGGTGGTACCGTGAACTCCCCGAACCCGCCCCCGAGGCCCGCCGGCTCCGCTCGCTTCGAACCACTGTCTGCCGGGCGCTCGCCGAGAGTACGGGCACGCCGGCGGGACCGGTCCACCTGAACGCCCCGTTCGCCAAACCGCTCGAACCCATCGAGGTTGAGGACGACGTACCCGCGGACCTCGCCGACCGCCATCCGCTTGCCGCCGAGGGACGAAATGGACCGTTCGTCGCGGTCACGCCGGGCCGCCAGACGCTTTCCGAGACCGACCGCCGGCGGTTGAGCGAGGCGATCGAAGACGCCGAGCGCGGCCTGATCGTTACCGGCCCCTCCGACCGTCTCGACGGTAAGGCGATCCGAGCGCTCGCCAGTGCGACCGGATTTCCGATCCTCGCCGACCCTCTCTCGGGGGTGCGCTTCGGTCCCGGCGAGGCCACGGTCTGCGGTGGCTACGACTCGTGGCTCGCCGCTGTCGACCCGCTCGACCCCGATCTGGTGCTTCGGCTCGGGGCCTCGCCGACTTCCAAGACGCTCCGCGAGTACCTTCGAGACGCCGACGCCCGGCAGGTCCTCGTCGATCCCGCGGGGGAGTGGCACGAAGCGACGTTCACGGCGACGGACCTCGTCGCCGCGGACGGAACCGAATTCGCTCGCGCGCTCGCCGCGGATCTCGACTCCCCGGAACCCGGCGCGTGGCGAGCACGGTTCGCGGAGGTCGAGGAACGGTACTGGAGTCTGATCGACGGGGAAACGGATCGCATCTTCGAGGGTGCGGTCCTCGAACGCGTCTTCCGGAAGGCGCCCGATCCCGCGACGGTGTTCGTCTCGAACTCAATGCCGGTCCGGGACGCCGACCGCTTCGGCCGGCCCCGCGAGGCAGATCTCACCGTCCTCGGGAATCGCGGCGCCAGCGGGATCGACGGGATCACGAGCAGTGCGCTCGGAGCGGGCAGCGCCACCGACGACCCGCTCGTTCTCGTCACCGGCGATCTCGCGTACTATCACGATATGAACGGCCTGCTCGCGCTCTCGCGGTGTGGGGTCGACGCCACGGTCGTCCTCATCAACAACGACGGCGGCGGTATCTTCCACATGCTGCCCATCGAGGGGTTCGACCCGCCGTTTACCGGCCAGTTCAAGACGCCCCACGGACTCGACTTCGCGCCGACTGCCGACCTCTACGGGTTCGAGTTCGTTCGAACCGACTCGCTTGCGGGGTTCGAGGACGCCTACGAGGGTTCGCTTTCGAGTCCGGGGACGCATGTCATCGAAGTCGTCGTCGACGGCGAGGCGAGCCACCGCCGGCGCGAGGAAATCCACGAGCGGGTTCGCGAGCGCCTCGGATGACGGGCGCTTTTGGCGGCTGGTCGCGTACCGGCGCGCATGGTTTCCGAGATTTTCGATCCCGAGCGCTGGGACCCCGTCGAAAACGACTTCGACGACGTCACCTACCACCGCGCGCACGAGGCAGGGGCGGTCCGGATCGCCTTCGACCGTCCCGAACTGCGTAACGCCTTCCGGCCCGGCACCGTCGACGAACTCTATCGCGCGCTGGATCACGCCCGCAAGCAGACCGACGTGGGCTGTGTCCTCCTGACCGGCAACGGTCCTTCCTCGAAAGACGGCGGCTGGGCCTTTTGTTCCGGCGGCGACCAGTCGGTTCGGGGCGGCTCGGGCTACGAGTACCGCGGCGACGACGAGGCCGACACCGCGGATTCGGCCGACGTCCGCGAGGCGAAGGCAGGACGGCTCCACATCCTCGAAGTCCAGCGCCTCATCCGCTTCATGCCCAAACCCGTGATCGCAGTCGTCCCGGGCTGGGCGGTCGGGGGCGGCCACTCCCTGCACGTCATCTGTGACATGACACTCGCGAGCGAGGAGCACGCGAAGTTCCTCCAGACCGACCCCGACGTAGCGAGTTTCGACGCCGGATTCGGCTCCGCCTACTTAGCCCGGCAGGTCGGCCAGAAGAAGGCCCGCGAGATATTCTTCCTCGGGAAGACCTACTCCGCCGAAGAAGCCGTGGAGATGGGGATGGCGAATGAGGCGGTCACCCACGAAGAGTTGGAGAATGTCGCTCTCGAATGGGCCGAGGCGATCACCTCGAAGAGTCCGACCGCGATCCGCATGCTCAAGTTCGGGTTCAACGCCGTCGACGACGGGATGGTTGGCCAGCAGGTCTTCGCCGGCGAGGCGACCCGACTGGGGTACATGACCGACGAGGCCCAGGAGGGTCGCGACGCCTTCCTCGAGAAGCGTGACCCCGACTTCGATGAGTACCCGTGGCACTACTGAGTCACTCGGACTCGGCGGTCGGATCCCACCCGACGAATTCCTCTTCGAGTTCGACGCCAAGCGCATCGATGATCCCCCCGAGGGCGGTATAGCCCTCCGCGAGCGCCGCGACCCCGACTACCGCCGACTCGTCGTAGTGGTCGGTGATGGCGTCGTGGTCCCGGTCTTCGACCTCCCCGCCGACGACCGCGAGCGCGTAGCGAAGCAGGGTCGCCTCCTCGTCGTCGAGGTCGTCGAACTCACCCCTCGAAACCGCGGCGATGGTTCCGTCGTCAATCCCGACGCCGCGGGCGATGTTCACGTGCTGGTGGAACTCGTACTCGTTTCCGATTTCGCGTGTCACCGAGAGGATCACGAGCTCCCGGCGGCGGTCGCTGAGGCCGCTGTCGCTCCAGAGCGAGGAGAGGAAGCCCTGCAGGCCGGCGAGCACTTCCGGATTGTTGCCGAGCGCGCGGTAGACGTGTAGCGGGCGGTCCTGCAGCGAGGAGACGAGCAGGTCGCGGTGTTCTTTGGGGACGTCCTCGCGTTCGACGTAGGGTACGCGGGCCATGCGGACCGTTCGACCCGCGACGGGTTAGGTGTACGTGCCCCGATCCTGAAACCGACGCTACCCGGATCGGAGCCACGAACGGACGCCGAGGACGACGGCGAGAGCGGCGAAGGCGGCGCCGAGCAGCCACTTCGGTGATCCCATCGGCGCGCCCCACGAACCGCTCGGGCCGACGACGATCGCGAACAGGAACACCGCCAGTCCAACCAGAAACACCGTCAGCGCTACTGGCGACGACCGCGCCTCCGCGAGCGTGTATTTCATACGTGGTATTTGTTCTCAAATGACAAATAGTTTCCCCGGTAGCGGGACGAACCACAGGCGCTATGCGCCGCCCGTCCCATCTCCCGAGCAATGAGTACGGTCGATGTCTCCCGACGGCAGGCGTGGCTGATGGCCGCCCGTCCGCAGACGCTTCCGGTGGCCGCAGCACCGATTCTCGTCGGGGTCGGACTCGCGTTCGAGGACGGCGTATTTTCCCTTCTACCGGCGCTCGCGGCGTTCGTGGGTGCGACGCTGATCCAGATCGGGACGAACTTCGCGAACGACTACTACGACGCGATCAAGGGCGCCGACACCGACGACCGGGAGGGATTTACCCGCGTCACTCAGTCGGGCCTAATCGAGCCCGGCGAGGTCAAACGAGCGATGGTCCTCACCTTCGCGCTCGCGATCCTCGTGGGAACGTACCTCGTCTACGTCGGTGGCGTCCCGATCCTCGTCGTCGGCCTCGCGAGCGTCGCCTCGGGGATCGCCTACACCGGTGGCCCCTACCCCTACGGCTACCGCGGGCTCGGCGACCTCTTCGTGTTCGTCTTCTTCGGGCTGGTCGCCGTCACCGGGACCTACTACGTGCAGGCTGCCGCCGTCCTCGCCGGGCCGTTCCCGCTCTGGCTCCCCCCCGGGACGGTCACCGTCGAGGCGGTCGTCGCCAGCCTCCCCGTCGCCGCGCTCGCGACCACGATCCTCGTGGTCAACAACGTCCGGGACCGCGAGACCGATCGCGAGACCGGCAAGCGCACCCTCGCGGTGATGCTCGGCTACCGATTCAGCAGGGCCGAGTACGCCGCGCTGTTTGCACTCGCGTATCTCACGCCGCTGTGGTTCCTCGCGACGGACTTCGGCCTTCCCATTCTTCTCCCGTATCTTACCGTCCCCTACGCGGCACTGTTGGTTCGGACGCTGTTCACGGAGACCTCCGGCGAGGCGTTGAATCCGGCGCTCGAACAGACGGGAAAACTGCTTGCGGCCTTCGCCGCGCTCTTCGCGATCGGGTTGGTGATCGGATGAGGCTCGAAGAGTTCTCCCTGCCCCTCGAAACGCCGCTCTCGACCGCGTCAGGAGAGATCGCTCGTCGGGAGGGGTTCGCGGTCCGGATCGACGACGGCGTCGGGGAGGCTACCCCGCTCCCGGGCTGGACCGAATCGCTCGAGGAATGCCGGGAAGCCCTCGCCGGAATCGATGATCCGGAAGCCGTCATCGGGAACCTCGAGGACCGCCCGGCCGCACGCCACGGCCTCTCGCTCTCGCTCGCGGATCGCGACGCCCGTGACGAGGGGGTTTCGCTCTCCCGCCTGCTGGGCGACGGTCGGGCCGAGACCGTAGCGGTCAACGCGACGGTCGGCGACGCCTCCCCAGAGGAGAGCGCCAACGCGGCCCGAGAGGCCGTCGAGAACGGCTTCGAAACCGTCAAATGCAAGGTCGGCGCGCGGTCCGTAGTCGAAGACGTCGAACGAGTTCGCGTGATCCGCGAGGCGGTCGGTTCCGGGCCCGCGATACGTCTCGACGCAAACGGCGGGTGGAGTCGCGAAGAGGCCGCTCGTGCGCTCGACGAACTGGCCGAGTACGATCTCGAGTACGTCGAACAGCCCCTCGTAGCCGACGATCTCGCGGGCCACCGCGAGCTTTCCTCGCCGGTGCCGATCGCACTGGACGAGTCGCTCGCCGGGCGCACGGTGGCGAAGATCGAGGCGCTCGCAGACGTCGCCGACACTTTCGTCCTGAAGCCGATGGCGCTCGGCGGGATCGATCGGGTCGTCGAACTGGGCCGGCGACTCGGGGACGTGGTCGTCACGACGACGATCGACGCCGTGATCGCCCGCACGGCGGCAGTCCACGCCGCCGCGGCACTCGACCTCGAGCGCGCCTGCGGGCTCGCAACGGCGGATATGCTCGCCGAGGACCTCGCGCCCGACCCCGCGCCGGTCCGCGACGGGACGATCCCGGTTCCGACGGGGCCGGGACTCGGGACCGACGGCCCGTGGGCTGGGGGTGCGTTCGATGCGTGACCCGGTTTCGTACCAGCGCCACGCGGTTCCCGACTCGACCGCGGTGATCGACGCCGAGTCGGGCAATAAGTGGACCTATGCCGACCTCGACCGGGCGGTCGAGTGGCGTGCAGGTCGACTGTGGTCGCTCGGTCTGCGGCCGGGCGATCAACTCGGCGTGCTCGCGGACACTGCCCCCGAGTTCGTCCGCCTCGTCCACGCGGCATGGCGGATCGGCGTGGTACTGATCCCGTTTAACACCCGTCTCTCCGAGTCGGGGCTTCGAGAGCAGGTTCAGAGGGTCGACCTCGCGGCGCTCGTCGCCGGAGAACCCCACGCGAAACGGGCACGGACGGTCGCTACTGCCCCCGTTCGGTCGCTTTCGACGCTCGACGATGAACCGGTCGCCGAGTTCGTCGCCGAGGAGCAATTGCTCGACAGGCCCCGGACGATGCTCTTCACCTCGGGGACGACCGGCGAGCCCAAGGCGGTCGTCCTCACGGGTCGAAACCTCCTTTCCAGTGCCGTCGCCTCGGCGTTTCGTCTCGGCGTACTCCCGACGGATCGCTGGTACGACCCGCTTGCGGGCTACCACATGGGCGGACTCGCGCCGATCGTCCGCTCGGCGATCTACGGGACCTGCGTCGTCCTCGCTGGAAGAGGCGGGTTCGACGCGGAGCGGGCGCTCGCCGACCTCCACGAACGCGACGCCACGGGCGTCTCCGTGGTGCCGACGATGCTCTCTCGACTGCTCGACTCGGGCGATCTCCCCGAATCGCTCCGGTTCGTCCTCACGGGGGGTGCGCCGACTCGGCCGGAACTGATCGCCCGATGCGAGCGCCGCGGGGTCCCGATCCACCCGACTTACGGGATGACCGAGACGGCCTCGCAGGTCGCGACCGCCCGGCCCGAGGAGGCCTTCGCGAACCCCGAGCGGGCCGGACGACCGCTCGCCTGTACCCGCATTCGAGCGATCGACGGGAACGAACCGCTTCCGACGGGTGAACCCGGCGAGCTCGTCGTCTCGGGGCCGACAGTAATGCAAGGGTACCACGACGACCCGGAGACGAACGAGCGGGTTTTCGGGCCACACGGCTTTCACACCGGCGATCTCGGAAGCGTCGATCCCGACGGCTCGGTCCGGGTGCTCGGCCGGATCGACGACGCGATCATCACCGGCGGCGAGAACGTCCACCCTGCCGAGGTCGCCCGTGTCCTGCGTTCTCATCCTCGGGTCGAGGACTGCGCAGTCGTCGGCCTGCCCGACCCCGAGTGGGGCGAGCGCGTCTGTGCGCTGGTCGTCGGGGAGGCGAGCGCCGCGGAGGTTCAGGAGTTCTGCGAGGGTCGACTCGCGGAGTATAAGCACCCGAAGACGGTCGCCGTTTCCGACGAACTGCCCCGCACGGCGTCGGGAACCGTCGACCGCGGGGCCGTCCGCGAGATCCTCTCGGAGCGCTCAGAGCGCCCCGAGTAGCGCCTCGATATCGGCCTCGGTGTTGATCGCGTGGACTGACGCGCGGATCGACTCGCCACCGGGAAGCGTCCGCACTCGAACCCCGCTCTCGGCGAGTCGTCCGACGGTTTCCTCGGGATTTCCGTCGGCGAACGTTACCAACCCGCTCTTGTACTCCCGAGGGCTCAACAAACGCTCCTCGCCGAGCCCCGCCTTGAGCCGGTCGGTCAACTCGGCGATCCGGGACTCGATCCGGTCGTAGCCCAGTTCGTCCATCGTGCGGATGGCCTCGACGAGCGCGGCGTAGGACGCGGGGTTGGTCGTGCCGATCTCCAGACGGCGCGCGCCCTCGTGGAAAGCGTATTCGTCGGCGTCGGGTTCGGCCACGCTGCGATAGCCCACCGAGCGCGGTTCGAGATCCGCGAGAAATTCGGGCGAGACGGCGAGGAAACCGGCACCCCACGTTCCGAGTAGCCACTTGTGTCCGGCGGCCGCGACCGCGTCCGCGCCCCACGCCTCGACGTCGAGATCGGCCTGTCCCGGCATCTGGACGGCGTCGACCAGCACCCGCGCGCCGGCGTCGTGGGCGATCTCGACCAACTCGCGCACGGGCAGGCGCGTCCCGTGGGTCCACGTGAGCGCGCTGAAACAGACCAGCCGAGCGTCAGAAACCGCCTCGGCGTACTCGTCGGGGTCTATTCTCCCGTCGTGTGTCTCGAGGACTCGAATTTCGAGGTCGTGGAGGTCCGCGAGGCGCTGCCACGGCAGGATTCCGGCCGAGTGTTCGAGGTCCGTCCGGACCACGACGTCCCCGGGCTCGAAGTCGACCGCGCTCGCGATCCGGTTGATTCCGTCGGTCGTGCTCTGGGTCAGTGCCACCCGTCGCTCGTCGGTGTTCAGCAGGTCCGCGACCGCCTCGCGGGCGTCCGTGTAGACCGCGTCCGCGGCGGCGTACATCCCCTCCTCGTTCGGCGATTCGTACTCGTGGTGTTCGAGGAATCCGGTCGCAGCCTCGACCACGCGGCGCGGGCTGGGGCCGCTCGCGCCGGTGTTGAGGTAGGTACAGTTCTCGAAACCGGGCGTCTCGGCGCGGAGTTCCTCGGGGGTCATGGGCCGGCCTACGGGCAGGCGACTCATGACCCTCCCGGTCGCGGACGGTCAACGTTAAAGGCGTCGGGCGGCGTTGTTTGGGTATGAGCGCCGCCGAACTCGAAGCCGAGCTGTCGGAGGACGAACGCGCCGGACTCGAACTCGTCCGCCGGAGCGGGGGAATCCACCAGAGCGACTTCTGGAAGGAACTCGACGTCTCCTCACGAAAGGGCAGCCGGATCGTCGAGAAACTCGCGGAGGCCGACCTGATCGAGCGCCACGACACCGTCTACAACGGCCACAACACCTACCTGCTCACCCCCGCGGCCCGCGATCTGGACTTCTCGTTGCTGATGGCCGGGGACATGCTCTCGCCGTTTATCGGCGAGGAGGAGATCGACGCCAACAGCGACGCCTTCTCCCAGTGGATCATGAACCTCGCGTACGAAAGTTAGCCAACGTTTATTGTCGTTCGTGCTGAACCTCGTTTCATCTCCGTGACGTGATCGAAAGCGACAGGGGGATGGAGATCGCTATGAGCACCACAGAATCCGTTCTCGACCATCACTTGGAGACGTTCGGTGAACAGGACATCGAGGGGACCATGGAGGACTACACCGACGAGTCGGTCGTCGTCACCAACATGGGGACCTTCAGAGGACTAAGGGAGATCGAAGGGCTGTTCGAGGACCTGTTTTCGGAGTTCAGTTCCGGAGAGTCCTCGATGACGATAGACGAACAGCTCGTCGAAGACGAGTTCGGCTACATCGTCTGGAACGCCGAGACGCCCGAGAACGTCTACGAGTTCGCGACCGACACGTTCTACATTCCCGACGACACCATCGAATTCCAGACCTTCGCGGGGAAGCTCTCCCCGAAGGAGTGACACTGTCGGCCGTACCTGTGTGACGGTTCTCGCACCCTCGGGCCAGCGAGCAGCTCGAACGATGTATGGCCGCCAGTAATACAAGCTATTCGAGCGCGCTCGCGGCGCGGATGATTCGCTTCTCGCCGAACGTCGGCCCGATGAGTTGCACTCCCACGGGGAGACCCTCGGTTTCGCCTGCTGGAACCGAGATCGCCGGGAGGTTCGCGAGGTTCACGGGAACCGTGTTCGCATCGGCGAGGTACATCTGGAGGGGGTCCTCTAAGCTCTCGCCGACCTCGAAGGGCGGAACCGGCATCGTCGGGCTGGCGAGGACGTCCGCCTCCTCGAACGCTTCCTCGAAGTCCCGTGCAACCCACGCGCGGGCGTCCTGTGCCTTCTTGTAGTATTTGTCGTGGTAGCCCGCCGAGAGCGCGTAGGTCCCCAACAGGATCCGGCGTTTGACCTCCTCGCCGAAACCCTGCTCGCGGACGGCCGCGAACGCCTCGTTCCAGTTACCGCCCGACTCCGTGACGGGGCCATAGCGCACCCCGTCGAAGCGCGCGAGGTTCGAGGACGCCTCCGACATCGCGATCACGTAGTAGGCGGCGACGGCGTGCTCGATCGAGGGGAGGCTCACCTCGTGGTAGCTCGCCCCCTCCGATTCGAGGTCGGAAATCGCGTCCCAGAAGGCCTCCCTGACGCCCTCGTCGGCCCCCTCGACGAGTTCGGTCGGGATCCCGATCGAGAGCCCCTCTATGTCGCCGTCGGCGGCGCTCGCGTAGTCGCTATCAGCGCCTTCGCAGCGGGTCGTCGCGTCCCGGTCGTCGGGTCCCGAGATGGCATCGAGCACTCTGGCGGCGTCCTCCACGGTGGGGGCAAGCGGCCCGATCTGCTCCAAGGAGTTGGCGTACGCGACCAGCCCGTACCGCGAGACCAGCCCGTAGGTCGGTTTGATCCCGACGACGCCACAGAAGGCCGCCGGGTTTCTAACTGATCCGCCCGTGTCGGTTCCAAGCGCGTAGTCGGCCTCGCCGGCGGCGACCGCGGCGGCGCTTCCTCCCGAGGAGCCGCCCGGAACGCGCCCCTCGGCAGCGGGATTGGGCGCGGGACCGAACGCCGAGGTCTCGGTCGTCGAGCCCATGCCGAACTCGTCCATGTTCGTCTTGCCGACGATCGTCGCGCCAGCGCCCGTCAGGCGCTCGATCACCGTCGCGTCGTAGGGCGGGACGTACTCCGCGAGCATCTCGGATCCGCAGGTCGTGCGCACGCCCGCCGTGCTGATGTTGTCCTTGACGGCGACCGTCTCGCCCGCGAGGGGACCCTCGTCCTCGCCCTCGATTCGCTCCTCGGTGATGAAGATCGAGGACTCGCTCATGAAACGCTCGGCCCCTTGAAGTAGCCGTTCTCGCTCTCGGGGGCGTTCCGGAGCGCCTCCTCCTGACTCAGGCTTTCGCGCACCTCGTCGGCCCGCATCACGTTCTCGAGGTCGTCCTCGCGCTCGATCTCGGGCACCTCATCGAGGGTCTCGAAGGCGTCGAGGATCTCGCCGAACTGTTCGGCGAAGGCCTCGATTTCGGACTCATCGAGGTCGACCCGCGCGAGCGCGGCGACGTGGCGCACCTCCTCGGCGTCGACGGACTGTTCGCTCATACGGGGAGAACCCGTGGATGGAGAGTAAGGGTTTCGAATCAGGCGACGCGCGCCCAGACCACCAGCGCCGAGGGCAACACGAGGAGCGACGCCAGATAGGCATAGAGGATCGAGATCGAGAGCAACAGGCCGAACTGCCCGAGGATCGGCGTGATCGCGAGCACCAGCACGCCCATCCCGGCCACGGTGGTGAGCATGCTCCCCGTGAGCGCGCCGCCGGTCCCCCGAACGGTTCGATCGAGCGCCGCGAGGGTATCGGCCCCGGCGTCGAGTTCGTCGACGAATCGGTGGACGACATGGACGGTGTAGTCGACGCCCAGCCCGATCGACACCGAGAGGATCGTCGCGGTCAAGGCGTTGAACGGGATCCCCGCATAGCGCATCGTCCCCGCGAGCGCCGCGATCGCGACGGCGATCGGGAACAGGTTGACGACGCCGAGCGACGGCCGGCGGGCGACGACCCAGTAGCCCGCAACCAGAAACACCCCCGTCGCCGCGAGCGCGAGCACGAGACTCCGGAGGGCCGACTCGAAGATCACGTCCGAGACCGCCTCGAAGACGAGGGTCTCGCCCGTCGCGGTCGCGTCCAGCCGGTGGCGATCGGCCAGTTCGCGGGCGTCCTCGCCGACCGCCTCCTGGGCGGCGTCGCCCTCGACTGCGTACTGGACCTGGGCCGCCCGATAGTCCTCGGTGATGTACTGACGGGCCTGGTCCTCGTAGGGCGAGGCGTAGAGTTCGTCGTAAATCAATTCGAGGTTCTGATCGGGCACCCCGTTGCCGTTGCGGTCGTTTCGCTCGACCAGCGCGGCGAACTCCGGGTTCTGGGCGGCGTACTGCTCGATGACGGTGATGATGCTCTGGGAATCGGCGTATCGCCCGTCGCGGATCACCGTTTCGGGGGGATCCTCGCCGGCCCGGTGGATCGATTCGAGCGCGTAGTCCTCCCGGAGTTGCCCTTCGAGGGAGACGACCACCGTCCCCTCCTGACCCTGCGGGAACGTCTCCTCCAGGTAGTTCATCGTGCCCGTGACCTGCGGTTCGGCAGGCTGGAGTTCGGCGGGGAGGTACTCGATGTAGCCCGGCTGCTCCTCCGGCGGGAGGAAGTCCTCGTCGCTGAATGAGGTGTCGACCTCGCTCCCGTAGGCCCCCATCGCGCCGGCGGCCACGAGCGTCACGAGCAGGAACGCGATCGGGGCCCGTCTGGCGATTACGACCCCGACCGGCAGGACGCGCCCGAGCGCCGAGTCCTCCTCGCCCAGTGGCTCGGAACTGAACTCCGGAATAAGGGTATCCTCGCGCCAGCGGTCGGTGAGCACCTTCAGCGCGGGCATGAAGATCCCGAAGATGAGGAACGTAAAGGCGATCCCCAGCGCCGACACCAGCCCGAAATTCCGGATCGGCGGGAGCGAACTCGTGTAGTTCGCGCCGAATCCGACCACAGTAGTACCGATCACGAGCACGAACGCGACCAGCAGTTGGTCGGTGGTCCGCTCCATGGCCGCCGTGACGGAGGCCGTCGCGGAGCGTTCCTCGCGGTAGCGGTTGATGATGTGGATCCCGAAGTCGATTCCTACCGCCAACAGCAGAACCGGCACCGAGATCAGCATCTGCGAGAAGGGGATCCCCGCGAGTCCCATGAACCCGAACGTCCAGACGACCGTCATCGAGAGCGCGAGCAGCCCGATCGCCAGGTCGATCGGGTCGCGGTAGGCGACGATCAGGAAGAACAACAGCAACACGACGGCCGCGGGCACGACGATCAGCAGCGAGTCCTCGATGATCGTCTGGAACTCCGCGGAGACGATACCGCTGCCGAACACCTGGAATTGGCCGTCGCTTCGCTCGGCTATCGTCTCGATCTCCTGCTGGATCGGCGTCATCGGGCTGTTCGCGTCGTTGCCGGTCGTCTCCGAAACGCCGCCGGGAAGCTCGTGGGTGACGGTGCCGATGGTCGCCGAGGCGGTCGCCGACTCCGTGTTGAAGTCCTCGCTCAGTTGTCCAGTAAAGGCGGGATTGTCGGCGTTCGCCCGCACCGCCTCGCGGACCTCGCGGTCGCTCGCCGCCTCGAGGGTTGCGCGCTGGTCGGCGGTCGTATCGGCCTCGGGATCGATCGTCCGGGCGACGATCGCCGCGGCGCTGTTCGCCTCGGTCGCACGCAGCTCCTCGCGGTCGAGGACCGACTCCTGGAGCGCGAGCATTCGTATGAGCTCCTCGCGGGCTAGGACGTTCTCACCCCGTTGGATGAGCTGTGTCGAGGCCGTATCGGCGGACTCGCCGCGCGGACCGAAGCGGTCCTGGACGTCCTCGAAGGCCTGCTGTGCGGGGACGTCCTCGGTGAACTGGCCGGTCCCCGCTTCGGTACCGGTTTCCCCGAGCCCGCCCGCAAACAGGAGCGTGACCGCGAGAAAGGCCAGCACGACGGCTCCCGGCCGCTCGGTGATCACCTCGCCGAGTCGCTCGACGGCGCGCTCGTGGCGCGACATCTACGCGAACCGGCGGATTCCGACCGCCAGTCCGATGACGGCCAGCGCGAGGCCGGCCGCACCGAGCGTCCAGCCGCCGAAGCCGTCGTCGGCCGGTTCGGTCACCTCGACGGGGACCTGATACTGCTCGGAGAGCTGGGTGTCGCCATCGCCGTCGTCGTAGCTGAAGTCGATGTCGACCGGGTAGGTCCCTGCGACGTCGCTCTCCGCGTTCACGTCGAAGGTGAGGACGACCGACTCGCCGGCGGGCAGTTCGGGGGCGTAGGCCTGATCGGTCTCGACCGAGAGCGGACTGTCGGCGAAGAGCTGTGCGTTGAGGTTGCTCACGTCCTCCTCGCCCTCGTTGGTGACTTCGAGTTCGACCGTCTCACTCCCTCCGCTTTCGACGCTCGCGTTGAGCGGTTCGACGCTGAACCTCTCGCTCTCGGGGGCGACACTCACCTGCGTGCTCGTCGTCGCTTCGCGGTCGTTGCCCTGCTCGTCCTGGTAGGCGACGACGAAATCGAGCTGTCGGTCGCCCGCGCTCGCCTCCGCGCTCACGTCGGCGTCGAACGCGAACTCGGCGCTCTCGCCGGGTTCGAGGTCGCCCAGCGCGTACTCCCGCTCGGCGAACCCGAGCGTGCCCGACTCGTTTGCCAGCCGGAGGACGGCGTTCTCGGCGTCCCCGCTGCCGACGTTCTCGACGGTGCCCGTCACCTCGCCGTCGCTGCCGACCTCGAGGTCGCTTCTCGTGTCCTCGACGTCGAAGCGGGCGCTCTCCTCGATCACGATGGGTACCTCCTCAGTGATCGTCTCGGAGACGACCGTCTCCTCGCCGTCCTCGACCTGACTCGTGTAGACGTACTCGACGGTCACCGTGAGCTGATAGGTGCTCGCCGGGGCGTCCTCGTTGACCGACAGCGTGATCGGGATCGGCCCGCTCGTCCCCTCCGGGAGGCTTCCCACCGGGACCGTCGCGGTCTCGACCTCGAAGGGCGGGCCGTCGGCCTCGGCCTCGACGGTCACGTTGCGCGCCGTCTGGACGCGCTGGCGGTCACCCTGCTGAGTGATGATTTCGATGCCCTCGCTTCCCTCCTCGATCGTCCCGTTGTTCATCAACTGGAGTTCGATCTGCGTCGTCTCGCCGGGCGAGACAGTGTTCTCGGGCGCGAAGACGCTGACGTTCGGCTGGCCCTGCACTCCGGCGACGACGCCGCTTGTAATGACCACGAGCAGTACGACTCCGATCAGGGTCGCCCCCCGGCGACCCGGCCATAGCTTCCCCCGTCCGACCATATACCGGTTCGACGGGGCCTGGCGATTAAGTGTTGTCGTTTCCCTACAGACAGCGTATCCGTAGCTTGAAACCGGGTGCGACCCAACCGATCCCAATGGGAAACGCAGCACTCAGGGACCTCGCGGCCATCGAGCCGATCCGGTTCGAGGAGCTGTCGGGGTCTGTCGTCGCGATCGACGCCCACAACTGGCTCTACCGGTATCTGACGACGACCGTCAAGTGGACCGCGAGCGGGATCTACACCACCGAAGGCGGCACCGAGGTCGCGAACCTGATGGGGATCGTTCAGGGACTCCCGAAGTTCTTCGAGAACGATCTCGTCCCCGTGTTCGTCTTCGACGGCGTCGTCACCGACCTCAAGGAGGGCGAGGTGAGCGAGCGACGCGCCGCAAAGGAGCGCGCCGCGGCCAAGGCGCGGGCCGCACGCGACCGGGGCGACGGGATCGAGGCCGCCCGCCTCGAAGCGCGCACCCAGCGCCTGACCGACGCCATCCAACGCACCACGCGGGAACTGCTCGACCTGCTCGACGTGCCGTACGTCGAGGCCCCCGCCGAGGGCGAGGCCCAGGCCGCCCACATGGCCAAAGCGGGCGACGTGGATTATGCCGGCACTGAGGACTACGACGCGCTGTTGTTCGGCTCGCCGCTGACGCTCCGTCAGCTCACCAGCAAGGGCGACCCCGAGTGTATGGACCTCGAGGCCACGCTCGCGGCCCACGACCTCACCTACGAGCAGCTGGTCGACGTGGGGATCCTCTGTGGGACCGACTTCAACGAGGGTGTCCACGGAATGGGGCCGAAAACGGCGGTCAAAGCGATCCACGAACACGGGGATCTCCTCTCGGTACTAGACTCACGGGACGCCGCGATCGGGAGCGTGGAGGCGGTTCGAGAGCTGTTCCTCGATCCCGACGTGACCGACGATTACGAGTTCGACACGACGCTCTCGCCCGATATCGAAACCGCCCAAGAGTTCGTCACGGACGACTGGGAGATCCCTGCCGAGGAGGTCGCCCGCGGGTTCGAGCGCATCGAGGAGTCGGTCACGCAAACGGGGTTGGATCAGTGGACCTGAAACCGTTTTGCCCCTCCGGCTCACAACGGAGCGTATGAACGCCGAGGACGTCGCCGAACTGATCGAGGAGGAAATCGAGGACGCACGGGCGACGGTCACCCAACCCAGAGGGGTCCACGACGAGGACCACCTCGCGGCGGTCGTCGTCTCGCCCGCCTTCGAGGGCAAACCGTTGGTACAACAGCACCAGCTCGTCTACGACGCGCTCGGCGAGCACATGACAACGGACATCCACGCCCTCGAACTGAAGACCTACACGCCCGCGGAGTACGAATCACAGTAGCGCTATCGTTGGTAGGCCGGCTATACCGGCGGTTCGGCCAGTTCCTCGTCGAGCCGGCGGTTGTGTAACGCCTCGCCAGTCTCCCGGTCGAAGACGTGGATCGCCTTCTCGGGCAGCCGAATCGTGACGGTTTCGCCCTCTGTGATCCGGCGCATCCCGTTGACGGTGGCGATAAATCGTGTGTCGCCGATTCGCAAGTGGACGTTGTTCTCGTTGCCCATCGGCTCGACGACGAGTACCTCGGCGGCGTACTCGTGGTCGCCTCCCGTCCCGTCGATCAGTTCGATGTCCTCGGGGCGGATCCCGAGAACGACGGGAGAGTCGTCGAGTTTCCCCGTGATGTCCGACGAGAGCGGATACTCGAAGCCCTCGCCGGCGAGACGCTCGCCTTCGAGGCGCATATCGAAGAAGTTCATCGACGGATCGCCGATGAAGCCCGCGACGAACTGGTTTTCCGGACGATGGTAACACTCGAGCGGCGTCGCGACCTGCTGGAGGACGCCGCCGTCGAGGATGGCGATCCGATCGCCCATTGTCATCGCCTCGGTCTGGTCGTGCGTGACGTAGACCGTCGTCACGCCGAGTTCGTCCTGGATGCGCTGGAGCTCCGTTCGCATCGAGGAGCGAAGCTTCGCGTCGAGGTTCGAGAGGGGTTCGTCCATCAGGAACACCGCCGGATCGCGCACGATCGACCGCCCGAGCGCGACCCGCTGTTGTTGGCCACCCGAGAGCTCGCCCGGTTTGCGTTCGAGCAGCCGTTCGATCCCCATCATCTCGGCGGTCTCCTCGACGCGTGTTCGGATCTCGTCGTCGCCCATGTCCGTCGACTCCTCGAGCCCGAACGACATGTTCTCCCGAACGGTCATGTGCGGGTAGAGTGCGTACGACTGGAACACCATCGCGATGTCCCTGTCCTTGGCCGGGATGTTGTTTATCACCCGGTCGTCGAGAGAGATCGTGCCCGACGTGATCGACTCGAGACCGGCGATCATCCGTAGCGTCGTCGACTTGCCACAGCCCGACGGACCGACGAGGACGAGGAATTCGCCGTCGTCGATGTCGATCGATACCTCGTCGACGGCGATTATCTCGCTGCCGTCGTCCTCCGTGAACACTTTCGTTACCGTATCGAGTTTGGTGTGAGCCATAGTCAGAACCTCCGTGTTGCTAGTTGCAGTCGTCGGGCGATCATACCTCTACCCCCTCCGCGAACTCGTCGGCAAAGAGGAGATAGACCACCAGCGTCGGGAGCGCCGTGATGAACGCGCCGGCCATCCGCAGCGGGTAGTCGACGCCTTCGAGCGCCTCGCCCAGCCCCGAGAGGATCAGCGTCGCCGAGGCGGCGGGGTCGCTGACGCTCCCGATGATAGTCAGCGAGAAGAGGAACTCGTTCCAGATCTGCGTGAACTGGAAGATGAACACGACCGCGAACATCGGGATCGACAGCGGCAGCACGATCCGCTTGTAGATGCGCCAGACGGTCGCGCCGTCGAGTCTGGCCGCCTCGATCATCTCCCAGGACATCGTCTTGTACTGGGAGCGAAACAGCAGCGTACAGATCGGAATCCCGTAGGCGGTGTGCGTAATGATGAGTTCGAGGAGCGTCGCGCTCCGTGCCGACAGTAGCAGCCCGAGACGCATCTCGAGCATCGCGTACTGCGACCAGAACTGGGTCAGCGGGACGATGACCGCCTGATAAGGGATGAAGATCCCCGCGATGAACAGCGCGAACACCGCGACTTGGCCGCGCCAGTCGACGAGCGTCAGCCCGTAGGCGGCCATGCTCCCGAGGACCGCACAGAGGAGCGTCGCGGGGATCGTAAACAGCATACTGTTTATCATCCCGGACCAGAGGGTATCGAACGCGAACTGCCACTTCTCGAGGGTGACACCTGCCGGACCCGGCGGGGCAAACGGTTGGGTGTTGATGAGCGCCTCCGAGGTCTTGATCGAGGTCACCAGCCCCGACTCGATCGGGAGCAGGTAGAAGACGACCAGCCCGAGCATCGTCGCGTACAGCCCGATCCTGCGGAGATCGAACGCCGTCGTCGTTTCGTCGCTCGTTTCATCGCCGACCGAGACGGATCGTTCGCTCATAGGTTTCCTCGTGTGTACTGGTTGTACAGATACGGCGCGATCACCGCGAGCGACAGCACGAACAGTGCGATCGCGATCGCCGACCCGTAGGCCCATTGGGACTGGCCGAATGCCTCACGGACCATCTTGGTCGCGAGGATGTCCGCACCCTGTCTGGGGCGATAGCCCCCGAAGACCGCATACAGGAAGTCGAAGGCCTTGAGCGCGAACAGCACCAGCGTGACCGAGGCGCTGACCATTGCGGGCCGTAACTGCGGGATGATCACGCGGCGATACATCCGAAGCGTACTGGCCCCATCGACCCGCGACGCCTCGTACTGGTCGGTCGGGATCGACCGGAGCGCGGCTAGATAGATGACCATCGTATAGCCGCTGAACTGCCAGACGAGCGCGAAGATCACCGCGCCCAGCACGATCTGGGGGTTCCCGAGCCAGTTGTACGGGCCGATTCCGAAGATCCCGACGAACTGGTTGACGATCCCGTCGTTGACGTTGTACATCCACCGCCAGAACTGCGCGGTGACGATGAACGAGAGGGCAAAGGGGAGCAGGTAGATCGTCCGGAAACCCCGCCCGAATCGGACCTGCCGGTCGAGCAGGATCGCGAGTCCGAGTCCGATGAGCAGACACGTGATCGTAAAGACGACCAGCAGAACGAACGTGTTTCTGGTCGCCTCCCAGATCGCCGGGTCCTCGAACAATCGCCGGTAGTTCTCGAAGTCGAGGCTGCTGTAGTCGGCCCCGCCGAAGCCCGTATAATCGGTCAATGAAAGCAGGAAGTTCCAGCCGATCGCCGCATAGACGAAAAAGCCCATGAGCAGGAACGGCGGCCCCCAGAACGGCGCCGAGCGGACGAAGTCGTTGTCGAGCCAGCGTCTGGCCGTCGATCTGCTTTCGGTCGACCCTCCGTCCGTCCGCGCGCGGCTCTCATCCCGTCTGCGCCGCAAAAACGCTAGAACACGTTTCATACAGTGTCGTGATTAGACGGTGTCCATGAACCCTTGGGTCGCCGCGTCGACGTCGAAGGGATCCGCGAAGTTCTGGTTGAGAACTCCCTCGAGTTCCGACTGCGTGCTCTGAGGGACCGCGAGTCCGTGGGCCAGCGTCGGGGGTTTTTCGGTGGCGTTCTGGAAGTCCTCGATCGTATCCGTGAGGTAGGCGTTGAACTCGTCGGTCGGCACCTCCTGACGGGTCGGGATCGAGCCTTTGTACTGGTTGAACTGGACCTGTGCCGTCTCGCCGCCGGCAAAGCGCATGAAGGTGGCGGTCTCCTCGGGACTCGGGTTCTCGCCCGGGTAGATGAACGAGTCGATGTGCAGGCCGTACATCCCGTCGGTACCGGGGAATCGGACGGCGTCCCACTCGGTGCCGTACTCCAGTCCTTCGTTGATGTACGCGCCGGCGACCCAGTTGCCCTGGTGGATGAACGCCGCATCGCCGCTCATGATGCGCTGGTTGACCTCGGTGAAGTCGACGGATGCGGCGTCGGCGTTGATGTAGTTTTCGAGCATCTGCCCGAGCGTCTCGAAGGTCGCGCGAACGGCCGCTTCGTCACCGTTTCCTTCGATGAAGTTCGTGTAGGCCTCGAATCCCTGCGTGCCAAGCATCGTGACTGCCCACGTCTGGAGGATGCTCCACGGGGCGAGCGACATCGCAAACGGCGTGGCCTCGGTCTGGGTGTTGACGGCGTCGAACGCGTCGATCAACGCGTTCACGTCGGTGAGCGAACTCGGATCGACGCCGGCCTGCTCGACGACCTCGACGTTGTAAAAGAGGTCGTTCATCCGATGGGAACCGATCGGGACCGCGGAGAACCCATCGTCGAACTGACATGCCTCGACGGCCTCCGGAGCGTGGGCGTCCTTCAGGTTCGCCTCGTTCCAAACATCCTCCTCGATGTCGCCGAGGACGCCCTCGTACTGCTGGAGGTTGGCACCGGGCCAACCGGCGAAGGAACTCGGCGGGTCGTTGCTCTGGAGCCGGTTCGCGACCGTCTGATCGAGGGTCTGGTTGCCCCCGCCGCCGATCGGGTTCTCGTCGAGGTCGATGTCGGGATACTCCTCCTCGAACGCGCCGAAGAGGGCGTCGGCCGCCTCCTTGCCGTCCCCGCCCGTCCATCCGTGGAGGATCTCGAGCGTGTTACCGTCCCCGCCACCGCCCGATCCCCCCTCGCCGCCGCTCAGACAGCCGGACAGTCCCGCAACGCCGATCGCACCCATCGCTCCGGCTCCCTTCAGATACGCCCGTCTCGGAATCGTCTTCGATTGTTTATTACTCATGGTTAGTCCTGTAGATGCGTTCGTACGAGCGTAGTCAGCCCACTTAATCGTTTCGAGAATTTTTCATTATCGAATAACAAGCTAGAATTATGCCTTCTGAATCGATTCAGTACGCTGATTTTCGACAAACAGTTCAGAACCGACACACGACTACTGGCTGGGAAGATCGTTATTGAATCCCGACTACGTTCCGGTGATCGGGCGGGGTCGACCACCGTTCCAGTAGGTTTTACCGCCCGGCCCGCGAGGGGCCAGATATGAGCGAGGACGTTCGAATCGAGGAGGACAGTCTCGGAGAGATCGAGGTTCCGGAAGACGCCTACTGGGGCGCACAGACCCAACGTGCAGTGGAGAACTTCCCGATCTCGGGGATCACCTTCTCCCGAAGGTTCATCCGCGCGCTCGGGATCGTCAAGAAGGCCGCCGCCGAGGCCAACCGCGATCTCGACCTCGTCGAGGAGGACACCGCAGAAGCGATCATCGAGGCCGCAGACGAGGTGATCGCGGGCCAGCACGACGATCAGTTCCCCGTCGACGTCTTCCAGACGGGATCGGGCACTTCCTCGAACATGAACGCGAACGAGGTGATCGCCAACCGCGCGACCGAGATTCGAGGGGGTGAGATCGGCTCGCGTGACGTTCACCCGAACGATCACGTCAACTACGGCCAGTCGAGCAACGACGTGATTCCGACGACGATGCACGTCTCGGCGCTCGAAGGCGTCGAGAAGGACGTCCTGCCCGCACTCGAAACCCTCGAGGAGGAACTCGCCGAGAAAGAAGAGGAGTTCGCGGACATCGTCAAAACCGGGCGCACCCACCTACAGGACGCCACGCCCGTGACGCTGGGCCAGGAGTTCTCGGGGTACCGGACCCAGATCGAGAAGGGGCGCGTGCGCGTAAAGGCCGTCCGCGCCCACCTCGCGGAACTCGCACTCGGCGGGACCGCCGTCGGCACCGGTTTGAACACCCATGAGGAGTTCCCCGAGCGCGCGGCCGAATACATCAGCGAGGAGACGGGGATCGACTTCGTGGAGGCCGACAACCACTTCGAAGCCCAGGCCGCCCACGACGCAATGGTCGAGGCCCACGGTGCGCTTCGGGTCGTCGCGGGGTCGATGAACAAGATGGCAAACGACATGCGCCTGCTGGCATCGGGCCCACGAAACGGGCTGGGCGAACTCGAACAGCCCGAGAACCAGCCCGGTTCCTCGATCATGCCCGGGAAGATCAATCCCGTCGTGGCCGAATCGGTCAATCAGGTCCACAAACAGGTCGTCGGCAACGACGCGACTGTCTCGACCGGCGGTGCACGCGGCGAACTCGACTTGAACCTCTACAAGCCCGTCCTCGCGCATACCTTCCTCGAATCAGCCAGCATGATCGCGAACGCTGCCGAGGCGTTCGGCGAGCGCTTTGTCGCCAAACTCGAGGCCAACGCCGAACACTGCGAACGGCAGGTCGAACAGTCGATGGCGCTCGCGACCGCGCTCAACCCCCACATCGGCTACGACAAGGCATCCGATGCCGCAAAAACAGCTCTGAAGGAGGGAAAGACGGTCCGGGAGGTCGTCGTCGAGAAGGGCTATCTCGACGAGGACGAAGTAGAGGAGGTCCTCGATCCCGAACTGATGACCCACCGCGGAATCCTTGGACAGGAGTAACGTTCGGGGGTGCACGCCACGGTGGCGGCTCAGACGTCTCAACAACCCGACTGAAACCAGTACAGCTATGTCTGACGTGTGAGTAGGATCTGATATGTATACGTGCCGTAACTGCAAGCGGACCTTCCGGACCGAAGTCGCGCTGTCGCTCCATCGCGATACGTGTTCGGCGGGACAGCTGTTCTGTCGTGTCTGCGGGGACCGCTTCGCCGAACGGCGGGCGACCCGCGACGGCTGGCACTACGCCTGCCCGAACGACGACTGCGAGGGCGAGGGTCTCACCGAGGACCTCCTGCGGGTCGACGACGTACGCATCGCTACTCGAACGCGATAACAACCGACGGACCCGTTTTTCGCGCTACTGGAAGCGAGCCTCCTCCGAGAGGGCGACTCCCCGTGCGATCGCGTAGACGAGGGCGTTTCCCGCGCCGGTCACCATGAGTAAGATCGCGAGCCATCGCAGCGCGTCGGCGAGCAGGAAACTTCCGAGCGCGAGTGCGGGCAGCGTTACGATCAGGGCGACGGTCCACCAACAGAACAGGATCGCGCCGATGACGAACCCGTCCGCGAGCAGATCGTCGAACGAGAGGGTCGATGCCATACCTGTTCGTACAGTGACTCGATACTAAACCGCTCCGCCGAGCGACGGTCGCGGACGACCGCTGAGTACTTGTCCCGCGGACGACTCGGGCGAGTATGCAACGACGAACGTTCCTCACAGCGGCAGCCGCAAGTACCGCGCTCGTCGCCGGCTGTACCGACGTCGGTGACGAGACCGGTGTCCCCGGTCAGTCCGAAGAGGACGGGGAAAACGAGGAGGAAGGGGGGCAAGGAGGGGGCGAGGAG